>NZ_QOVY01000009.1 GCF_003932955.1 Chryseobacterium sp. SC28 | reverse complement strand
TAAAAACGACATCCCCATAAGAGGACCATCATACTGCTGAAAAGCCACCGGAGCTTCCGTTCAACGGGCTTTCATCTTCTGTCCTGCGGACAAGACGAAAGCTTAGTTATTAGGCGCTCTTTTGTTACAGGGCGTTGTAGTATCGTAAAAATACGGACACCTGGTGCGCTGCAAAAGATTTCCCGCGGAACTTGCCATATTCCGGATCTGCGGCGATGCTCCCGCCAATATAGCCTTGGAAATGAGAGGAAATTTTTCGATAACATCTTTGTCTAAAGCTACTTTGGCATTGCTCGTCAGCGCACCGATGCTCAAAACATTATTTTGATATTTAATACTATCAGATAATGCTGAATGAATATCAATTAGGGTTTCCGGTTGTACAATATTTTTTTTCATGAGGTCTACCAGATTGGTACCTCCCGCAATAAACTGTTTTCCCGCAGACTTCGACGCTGAAGCCTCAGCAGCAGAGTTCACTTTTTCAAAATTAAATGGTCTCATAGTGCTGCGACTTTTTGAATAGATTGAACAATCCCGTTATATGCGCCGCACCGACACAGATTGCCGCTCATATACTCTTTGATTTCTTCCACCGACCCTGTATGCCCTTCGTTTACACAAGCTACGGCCGACATTATCTGTCCGGGCGTACAATAACCGCACTGGAAGCCGTCACATTCTATAAAGGCCTTTTGCATAGGATGCAGCTCTTCGCCGTTTGCCAGACCTTCAATGGTTGTAATTTCTTTTCCCTGAGCCATCCCTGCAAGCGTTAGACAGCTCAGCACCCTTTGTCCGTCGATATGTATGGTGCAGGCACCGCATTGACCGTGATCACAGCCTTTCTTGGTACCTGTTAGATTTAGGTTTTCTCTCACCAGATCTAGCAATGTGGTGCGGGTGTCGGCGTAAAGTGTATAACTTTTTTTATTAATGGATAAGGTAAGTCTTGCTACATTTTTCTTGGGAATAAAATATTGCTTTAAATCCTGATAGAATGCTTTCACCGAGGACGGAATGGCTACGAAAGCAGCCAGCAATCCCGATACTTTGAGGAAACTCCTCCTGTTGTATTGTCCTATTTGTTCCATAAATCTTTTTTATGAATTTAATTTTTGCTTATTTGTTGCCTTACTCTTAGGCTTTTTTGAATTCTTGCAGGTCATTAATGAAAGGGGCGTTGTAAAATCTCTTTCCTGTCGCTTGGTACAGTGCATTGGCTACAGCTGCGAACGCCGGAGGAAACGGAGGTTCTCCCAGACCTGTTGGGTCATATTCATTTTGTACGAAATGAACTTCTATTTCTCTTGGAGCTTCATTATTCCTGATTAACCTGTATGTATTAAAATTATCCTTTTCTGGCCGGCCGTTCTTGAATTGTAATTCTCCAAACAAAGCATTTCCTATGCCGTCTATGATAGCTCCTTCCGCCATATTTTTAGCAGCATCTACATTGACTACTACTCCGCAATCGATGGCTGCGAAAACTTTTTGGACCTTAGGAATACCATTTTCAAAAGCCAAATCTACCACTTCTGCAACGTATGTATTGTGGCAGAAATAGGCAGAAACCCCTCGATAGACCTTAGGATCCTGAGTTTCCCATCCCGATTTTTCTTTTACGAGTTTCAAAACTCCTGCGTACCGGTCTGCGACATAATCATTCTTTTGGCCAACAGGATTTTTTGCAGCCCGATCCAACAGTTGCAGCCGAAAAGCGATCGGGTCTTTCCCTGCTTCATATGCAACCTCGTCTAAAAATGACTGTTCCGATGCACCCATAAAATTGGAGCGTGGCGCCCGGAAGGCTCCAATGGTAATATTGGAGTCGATCTTCCAACTTTCGGCTAAATAATGATCTACAGCACCTGCAGGAAATCTGTCGGGTGCAATTGGAGATTCCGGTATTCCGCCGGCTTTTACATGATACGCTATCATATTGTTGTCCTGATCCAAAGCGGCTCTGAATGTAGCGCTGTAAGTGGGACGGTAGATGCCTGCCGTCATCTCATCTTCTCTCGTATAAATAAGTCTCACAGGAGCTTTGAGATGTTTTGAAATGACGGCTGCCTCCACCATGTAATGGCCATACGCCCGTCGTCCGAAGCCGCCGCCCATTCTTGCCAGCCGTATGTGTATATTTTCTTTAGGTATTCCCAATCTTGTAGCAATGGTTCCGACGATTAATTCAGGGGTTTGAATGGGAGCCAGAATTTCCACTTTGTCATCTTTAAAATCGGCAAAACAGCTGATGGGCTCCATGGGATTATGCGCCAAAAACGGTGCAGTGTAAGAACGTTCGATCACTTTTGCCGCGGTTTTGAAAGCCTCTTCAGGATTGCCATCTTTTCGTAAAATTTCGCCCGGTTTTTTGACGAAATTTTCCATGTTGACCCGATGGTCAGCCGTGCTTTCCAGGCCGGCAGGAACATTTACATTCTTGCCACCGGCAACGATTGTGCGGGCGGGCGCTTTTTCCCAAACCACTTTTAAGGTTTTTTTTGCCTGCAGCACTTGCCAAGTGGAATCACCGGCTACGACGAGCAATTTATTAAAACTTATCACATCGAACATATTCCTATCTTGGGAGTCAGGAACAGACTCGATCTGAAAGACGGCTTTGATCCCGGGCATCGATTTTGCAGTAGTGGCATCAAAAGATTTTAGTTGTAGACCGAAAGCCGGCGGATGCACGATCATTGCATACAGCATTCCTTTTACTTTGAAATCACCGGTAAAAAGGGCTTTTCCTGTGATAATGTTATCAACTTCTACATTCGATTTTGAAGTTCCAATAATTTTAAAATCTTTATGTTTCTTCAATTTCACGTTTTGGGGAACGGGCATTGCCGCTGCTTGCGAGGCCATTTCACCGTATTTTGCGCTTCTACCGCTTTTTTTATGGTAGAGAATTCCTGAATCTGTTGTGATTTCGGTCGGGGGCACATTCCAAGTCTTCGCAGTTGCCAGAACAAGCATTTCTCTGGCTGTCGCGCCAGCCGTTCTCAGCGGTTTCCATGCCGATTGCATGGCGCGGCTTCCGCCGGTAAACTGTCTTTCGAAACGTTGTGGATAAAAGTCTGCCTGTTCTACGCTTATCATTTTCCAGTCTGCATCTAGCTCTTCTGCCAGCATCATGGGTAAAGAAGTTTTTACGTTTTGACCAAACTCCGGATTTGGATTGAAAAGTATAATCCGACCGTCGGAAAGGATTTTAACGTAACTATTGAGTTCAATATCTTTTGCTGTCGTACTTTTAGCTTGCTGTGCCAGCATTCCCAAGGGCCAAGAGAACTGAAGCATCAATCCGCCTCCGGCTAAAAATACTACTTTTAGGAATGAGCGTCTTCCGATATTCTTATTAAGTTCTGACATAGTGTTTTGTTTCATTAACGATTAATGCGGAGTCATCATTCTGCCGGCGCATAAGCGCCCGTTTTCAGCCAAGTAATCCAAGCTTCTTTAAATTCTTTATGACTGTACGGAGGCAGGGTTCGGCCTTCACCGGGCTTCCATCCCCAGAGTACCAAGTCATCATCGGCGTGGGCAATAAGCGCTTTTACATCTTTGTTTCCGTTTTGTGCAGGATCTTTCAGTTGTTTAGCCAACTCGTGTGGTTTTTTGCCTTCAAAAACCATTTTCATATTGGCGGGAGGCAAGTGCCACTTCGGGTTTCCCGGAGGGGTATGAATTCCGGGTGTGTTTTCCGGCTGATGACAATTGGTACATTTCATGGTAAGAACGCCCTTGCCGTCTTCTCCGCGACGAGGATGCATCGCATGAAGTTTCCTATCATCTCCTTGCAAGGGAATGTCTCCGGCCGGATGACAGTTGACACATCGGGGACTTTGCAAAACTTTATAAACTTTGGCAAAGGCTTCAACGGATCGGATGCTGTCTCCCACGAAAGTCGCAGCGCTGTATTCTGGTATATTGGTGTCCTTATGTACTTTATCAAATATTTTGGCATCTGAAAATGCATAGAGCACACAACCGAGAGATAAGGGGAATAGTATAGTCGCCGTAAAAGGGCGATATCGTTGTTTTTTTATTATATTTTTATGTGGAGTTTCCATCTGTGAAATAGTGTGTTTGAGCTTTCTTTACTTACCGCTCTGGATTTCGGCAGCCAGTTTTATTGCTTTTCTGATGCGGGTGTAAGTTCCACATCTACAGATATTTCCTGCCATAGCAACATCGATATCTTCATCCGTGGGATGCGGAATTTCTCTCAACAATACGGCTGCAGACATAATCTGACCGGAATGACAATAGCCACACTGGGGAACATCTACCTTTGTCCATGCCTGCTGCAAGGGGTGATTCCCATTCTCCGACAGACCTTCTATGGTAACAATGGCTTTTTCTCCCACGTTCTTTACCTTGGTAACACACGACCGAACAGCCTCGCCATCTAAATGCACTACACAGGCTCCGCAGGCGGCAACACCGCAGCCATATTTGGTTCCTACCAAGTCCAGATGATCCCTAAGAACCCACAATAGCGGTGTAGAAGGATCAACATCTACAGAATATTCTTTTTGGTTTATTTTTAATTTTATGTTAGCCATCGTACTTGTTTTTGCTCGACCTCTATCTAATCATCGTTTAACAAATATAAATAAATAAACCAAAATTCTTGTGATATCAATTATAGAATTAAACATAAATTATTATCGATATAACAATTTTTTACAAACCTATTATTTATGTACATTTGGAAGTTAACAATTGTGTTTCGCTCTGTATGATTAATACGGCGGACATATAGATCATCAATCATTTGATCAAAACTGTATCGCTATGAAAGAAATCGCGGACATAATAAAAGCATATAAAAAAGCCAAGCTTGATGGATTAAAAACAGCTCTTGCAACTGTAGTAAAAGTCCAAGGATCCTCGTACAGACAAGCCGGAGCAAGAATGCTGGTGACCGAAAGTGGGCAACTCACCGGGGCAATCAGTGGGGGTTGCCTGGAAGGAGATGCCTTGCGGCGGGCTCTGCTTGCCATTCATCAAAGAAATAAAAAGCTGATCACGTACGATACCAGCAATCCGGATGATGTAGAGTTTGGTGTACAATTGGGCTGCAACGGAATTGTTCATATTTTATTTGAATATATTGACGACGATTCTGCTCAAAATCCTATATGCATTTTAGAAAAAATAACAAATGAACGAAGTGAATCCATTGTCGCCACTATATTTTCCGTAGAAAACAGAAATGTACAAATCGGAACAGTAGCATCCATGACGGCGCTCAAAATAAATTATTTTTCTTCCGACGCCGTCACTGAAGCAGAGTTCCGCCGGCTTGCATCCTTCGCTTTGGAAAAGAAGCAAAATGTATTGACCAAGCTTTCTTCAAATGAAATTTTACTGCAATATATACCACCCCAAACCACGCTCGTCATTGCAGGAGCGGGCAATGATGTGAAACCGTTGACCGAAGCAGCTTTTATTTTGGGTTGGAAAACCATCATTGCTGATGGCAGAGCCACGCACGCCCAGAAAAAACGTTTTCCTCTTGCTGACCAAGTTTTACACGCCTCGCCGCAAGAACTTATTTCCAATATTACGATGGATTGCTCGACGGTGGTTATTTTGATGACACACAATTACAATTATGATTTGTCTGTTTTAAAACTTATTATCGACCGCCCATTAAAATATATAGGCCTTTTAGGTCCGAAGACTAAATTAAATAGGATGTTGGAAGATCTTAAAAATATGGGAATGAACATAGGCGATAGTGAACTTGATAAACTCTACGGACCTGTTGGCTTAGATATTGGTGCGGAAACTTCGGAAGAAATTGCCATCGCAGTCTTGGCAGAGATCAAAGCCGTGTTGAGTGGCAAAAAAGGCTTATCCCTGCGGGATAAACAAGAAAAAATTCATACCGATATCCTCAGTTAAAAAAGAAATATGCTAATAGATCAATTCGGAAGGAGTCATAATTATCTGCGGATATCGCTGACAGACAATTGCAATTTGCGTTGCTTTTATTGCATGCCGGAAGAAAATTATAATTTCACACCGCATTCCAAACTAATGCAAGCGGACGAGATCGGCGCGCTGGCTAAACTTTTCGTGCGGCAAGGAATCGATAAAATCCGCCTCACAGGCGGCGAACCTTTCGTAAGGAAAGATGCCGCCGATATCATCAGAAACTTGGGCAAGTTACCTGTGCAATTAACCTGCACAACCAATGGAATCCGTATTGATGATTTTCTTCCAGAGATTCTCCGTTCTAATTTTAACAGCATCAATATCAGTCTCGACACTTTGAAAAAGGATAGATTCCAAAAGATTACGCGAAGGGATTATTATGATCGCGTCGTACGGAATATTAGACTGCTGTTGGAAAACAACATCAAAACAAAAATAAATGTTGTCTTGATGCAAGGAATAAACGATGATGAGATCTGCGACTTCATCGCATTGACCAAGACAGAACCTTTGGAGGTTCGCTTTATTGAATATATGCCCTTTAGCGGAAATAGGTGGAGCAGCGATCAGGTGATGACACAGAAAAAAATTCTGGAAACTATTGCAACTAAATACACCTTTGAAGCAATACCAATGGGCATTCACGATACTGCAAAACTTTTTAGCATCAATGGACATCGCGGAAGTTTTGCCATCATCAGTACGATGAGCGAGCCTTTTTGCAGCGGATGCAACCGAATAAGACTCACTGCAGATGGCAAGCTGAAAAACTGTTTGTTTTCCAAAAAAGAGACCGATCTGCTGACACCCTTGCGACAAGGAAAGGATATTCTGCCCATCATCGAAAGTGCAATATGGTCAAAAGCAAAAAGACAAGGCGGCCAGTTAGATGAAAAGTTCGAAATGATCGATACTGCTGCTATCCAGAACAGAAGTATGATAAACATAGGAGGATAATGGAGAATACAGGACTAATACTGCTGGCTGCAGGAGATTCCTCCAGAATGGGATCTCCCAAACAATTATTACTTTATCAAGGGCAAACATTGTTGGACAGAATTGTCGACAGCTCAATAAAGGCATTTGATGTGGATAATATAGTCCTTGTTTTAGGAGCCGATCACGAAGCAATAGTCTCAAAAATCAAGAATACCGATATTCGGATATCGATCAATGAAGATTGGGAATCCGGGATGGCTTCATCTATAAAATTAGGATTGCAAACCTTGCGGAAAAACTGTCCTGCGATGGAACGATGCTTTATTTCGGTCTGCGATCAACCGTATCTTTCCGAGGAAGTATTTCTGAAGATGCTAAAAATGGCTAAGAATTCTTCCAAAGACATTATTGCTGCAGAATATGCCGGAACAATTGGCGTTCCCGCATTGTTTTCCAAAAAATATTTTGAAAAATTAATGAATCTGGCGGGCGACCAAGGCGCGAAGAAAATCATTATGGAAAATATGGAGGATGTTGGCACCTTTGCCTTTGAGGAAGGTGCGATTGATATCGACACGCCAATGGATTACGATACTTTAATTACAAAAAAATGATCAGTGTACAGGAAGCTTGGGATATTATCCAAAGAAATATTCCGCAACGAAAGCATGCAGTTCTCCCTTTGAAAGAAGCCTTCGGCTACACCACCGCTGAAGATATTTATTCCAAATTTAACATTCCCGGTTTTGAGCAATCTTCAATGGATGGTTATGCCATTCGTTTTCAAGATAGACATCAAAGGCTAAAAATTGCCGGTCAAATTCCTGCCGGCACTTCGGAGCATTGCCAATTGGAAAGAGGCACGGCTTATCGCATTTTTACAGGAGCACCCTTGCCCACCGGCGCCGATACGGTGGTAATGCAAGAGAAAGTCCGGATGGAGGACGACGGCTATATCGTGATCCAAGATCACGAACTGGAAGTCGGTTTACATGTAAGACCAGTAGGAACTGATGCGAAAAAGAACAGCATCGCCGTCAAGTCAGGTAGTCATCTTTCTGCAGCAGCCGTTGGATATTTGGCAGGAATTGGATGTACAGAAACCAAAGTGTATGCTCCGCCTCAGGTAGCCTTGATCGTGACCGGCAACGAATTGGTACCGCCGGGAGACAGCTTAGATTTTGGACAGGTTTTCGAGTCCAATTCTTATCAGCTGGAAAGTGTTTTGAGACAATGTGGGATAAAAAAAATCGAATGTTCTTGGGTAAAAGATGATCCCCTTGAAGTCGAAAGAACTTTGGAGTCCGCACTTTCTAAGAACGATATTATCATATTAGTTGGCGGCGTCAGCGTTGGCGATTACGATTTCGTCCTCGATGCTGCACAAAAATGTGGTATCGAACAGCAATTTCACAAAATCCGACAAAAACCCGGAAAACCGTTGTACTTCGGAGTAAAGGGAGAAACACTAGTGTTTGGTCTGCCGGGAAATCCGTCTTCAGCATTGACATGTTTTTATCTTTACATTGCTCCGTTGCTTTCAAAAATAATGAAAAAACCTTGCATCACCGATAATGCTTATGCTACCGCAACATCTGACTACAGGAAAAAACCAGGCCTTACTCATTTTCTAAAAGCAATTTATAAAGACGGAAAAGTGACGCCACTCCACGCACAAGAATCTTACCGCCTACAGTCTTTTGCCGAAGCAAATTGCTTGATGATTCTGCCCGAAAATTCCGAAGGTTGTGAAAAAGATGAAGTTATTGAGATCATAGTTTTAAAATAGAAACCAAAGAATGAGTGTAGAATATTTTTATCTGATTCTTTTTATTATAGCTGCATTGTACGCTGCGGTGGGACACGGCGGCGCAAGCGGTTATCTCGCCTTGATGGCTATATATGGCATAGCTCCGCGCGAAATGAAACCCACCGCGCTCGTGCTCAACCTTTTCGTATCGCTGATTTCCTTCACACAGTATTACCGCCAAGGATATTTCAAACTTCGGACTTTTGTTCCTATTGCCCTTGCATCGGTCCCGTTCGCATTTATCGGTGGAACGATTGACCTGGAAGATACTTTGTACAAGCGGATATTGGGCATTTTGTTGCTCTTCCCCGTTATTCGTTTTTTCTTTTTTAAAAGCCCGGACGACAGCGAATTAAAAAATCCTCAACTATATTTATCGTTGATTTTCGGAGGCATTATCGGTTTACTTTCGGGAATGATTGGCATCGGCGGCGGAATATTGCTTTCTCCTCTACTTATTTTATTGAAATGGACCAATCAAAAGGAGACGGCAGCCATCAGCGCAGCTTTTATTTTCGTCAATTCTGTGGCCGGACTGGCAGGGATGTCGACCGGCGACATCAAGTTCACCACCGATATGTGGATGTATATTGCCTGTGCATTTTCCGGTGGACTGTTGGGGGCATATCTGGCCTCGAAAAAACTTAACCAAAACGGACTGAAATATGTATTAGGAATTGTACTTTTGATGGCTTCCTACAAATTAATATCAAGCACCATTTAAATAATTTAAAATGAAAAAGCATCTTTTATTTTTTGCATTCCTCTTTGTAACGATAACTTTTGCGCAATCAAAAAACCTTGAAATCATCGCCCCCGATAATCAAAAAACCATAATTACAAATGTTGATTGGGAAAAATATCCTCAACATACGATAGACAGTATTCAGATTACTAATCATTTAAAGGAATACCGTTCGACCATTAAAAACGTTAAAGGTGTTTTGCTTAAAGACGTTCTTTCGAGAATTTCATTTAAGGAAAAATCGCCAAAAGTTTTGAGTGAATATTACATTGTCTGCATTGCAGAAGACGGCTATAAAGCTGTATTCTCTTGGAATGAGATTTTCAATTCCGCGGTTGGCGACCATGTTTTGATAATTCCGGAAACGGAAGGCCGATCAAAAAAAGGCATTTCAATCCTATCACCGACTGATTTTGCGACCGGAAGACGGTATGTAAAAATGCTTACAACGATAGCGCTAAAAAAAACAAATTAATGGCAATGATCAAATTAATAAGCTTCGGCAAACTGAAGGAAATTTTGGGTTCAGACATTGATACTAAAGCCGAAAATACCGACAAACTGATGATTCAAATCAATGAAAAATTCCCCGAATTAAAACATTTTACATTGAGAATCGCAGTCAATCAAAAGATTGTTTCAGAAAATACAAAGCTTAAAGATAACGATGTGGTAGCCTTGATGCCACCCTATTCCGGAGGATAAATTATGGTAAATTTGGAACGATACGACCGGCAGATCAGACTGCAAAACTTCGGTCTCGAAGCACAAAGCAAACTTGCTTCGGCAAAGGTTCTAGTGGCCGGTGCCGGCGGTTTGGGTTGCCCTGCGCTTCAGTACCTGACCGCGATGGGCGTTGGAACTATCGGCTTAGCCGATGACGATGAAGTAGCTTTGAGCAACTTGCAAAGACAAATTCTCTACACCTCGCAGGACATTGGAAAACGAAAGACTGATGCCGCATTGGAGCGGCTGAGTGCCATGAATCCGGCTGTGAATTTCAATATATTTTCTGAAAGAATCACCACCAAAAATGCTGTTGAAATGATGGCAGATTATGATTTGGTACTGGATTGCACAGACAACTTCCCAACGCGCTATCTCTTGGATGATGCGTGCAGATTGATGAAAAAGCCCTTGATCTTTGGCGCAATTTATCAATATGAAGGTCAGGTTGCGATCTTTAATGTTGCAGATCAACAAGGCTGCACAAGTTCTTACAGAAATATTTTTCCGGATCCGCCAGCTGCCGGAGAAGTTCCCGACTGCAACGAAGCAGGAGTTTTAGGCGTTCTACCCGGAATCATTGGCTTGATACAGGCTACAGAAGCCGTTAAGGTGATAACTGGAATTGGAGATGCTTTGATTAACAAATTAATGACCTTTAACGTGTTGAATTATCAAACCACAATTTTTGAAATACCGACGGAAAATTTAGCAATGCGTAATTTTCCTTCCAGCTTAGCCGAATTTAAAAGCATGGATTATGAACTTCACTGCGGTAGTGAGGCGAATGATATTACGGCCATTTCGCCATCTCTATTCAAAGAGCTGGCGGCGCATCCCGACACTCTCGTTGTGGATGTCCGCGAAGCAGACGAATTACCCAAGTTAGATTTGCCCCATCTTTCAATACCGCTATCCCAGCTGACCAAAAATACCCAACAAATACAGCAGCGAAATATTATAATAGTTTGCCAGTCCGGAAAAAGAAGTTTAGCGGGCGCCCGGATGCTATCTGAAAAGATGGGAAATGACTATAAAATCAGCCATTTGGAAGGGGGTATCAATAATTTGAACAAAGAATGCAATGAATAAGACTAAAAATATATTTGAAAAAGGTGCTATATCGCCATCTTTGATTGCAAAAAGTATCGCAGCACATTCCGAAAAGACAGAAATCGGAGCGCATCATATTTTTTTGGGTCAAATCCGAGCAGACAAAACAGATGGTAAAACGGTAAAAGCGATAGAATATACGGCTTACGAAGATTTGGCTTTAACACAGATGGCATTAATTCGGGAAGAAATTTTTGAAAAATACAAGATTTCTTGTATGCATATTCACCACAGTCTGGGTATCGTAAACACGGGGGAAATTTGTCTGTTTGTGATGATTTCTTCCCAACATAGAACTGAGGCAACCAATGCTTGCATAGAAGTAGTCGAACGCATAAAAAAGGAACTTCCCATCTGGGGAAAAGAGATTTTCGAAGACGAAACCCACCAATGGAAAACTAACCGATAAGCTATGGTAGATATTACTTTTAAAACTTTCACACTCCGAAAAGCGACAGCCTCTGCTACCATCAAGGTATCACACCTTTCTACAATAGAAGCAGTAAAAAAAGGAAGCGTTCCCAAAGGCAATGTTTTGGAATTTGCAAGAGCTGCAGCTTTGCTGGCAATTAAGAAAACCTCCGATGTCGTCCCCGACTGCCATCCTTTGCCTGTGGAATATTCGGCAATTAGCTACGAATTGGGAGATTTGTATATAACGATAACTGTTGTGGTTCACACCATCTACAAAACCGGCGTGGAAGTGGAAGCCATGCACGGTGCCTCTGTTGCCGCTTTGGTCATTTACGATATGTTGAAACCCATTGATAAAAACATTGAAATAGCCACCATCAAACTTCTGGAAAAGCAAGGGGGCAAAAGCAGCGAAAAAATAACTGCGGCCGATGATCTGACCGCCGCCGTCGTGGTCTGCAGTGACTCTGTATTTCAAGGTCTTAAAAACGATATCTCGGGAAAATTGTTGGTAGAGATTCTTCAAAGACATGGCATACCGTCTATTGACTATGTGGTGGTTCCCGATGATATCTCTGCCATTCGTCAGCAAATTGAATTTTTTAAAAATAAAGGCTGTGATCTTCTTTTATTTACCGGCGGCACAGGACTTTCCGATCGCGATGTCACCCCCGAAGCGGTTCGGCCATTCATTACCAGAGAAATTCCGGGAATGATGGAAACAGCAAGAAGCTACGGCCAAGATAGAGTGAAAACGGCTATGCTGTCCCGAGGTGTTGCCGGCTTTTCGGATGATACGTTGATCCTGACCCTACCTGGATCTCCCGGTGCTGTTGCGGAATATATGCAGGCGCTTTTCCCACAAACCTTGCATGTATTTTCCATAAAAAACGGCCGCGGACATTGATTGATCAGTTCTCGCGCAATCGAGTAACCGTCTGTTTTATTTTTTTTACGGCCAGTTCAATTTCTTCTGGCGTCGTAAATTTCCCTAAGCTGAATCGTATTGAAGAAAGCGCGTCCAGATCATCCATGCCCATTGCTTTCAACACGTGAGAGGGTCTTGATGTAGTGGCATTACAAGCCGAGCCGCTCGATACGCAGATTTCTCCGAGGGACAGAATCATCTGTTCGGCGTTGACCCCTGCAAAGCAGATATTGGAAGTGTTGAAAATCCTGTGCTGTATATTTCCGTTGATTTTGGTGTCGGCGATATCCAATAGTTCATTCTCTAATTGGTTTCGCAATTCCAGAATTTGTTTATTTAGATTCTTTTCCGCCAAGGCAATTTCTGAGGCTTTTGCCATACCGATAATTCCGGGAACGTTTAGCGTGCCACTTCTTAAATTAAATTGCTGACCTCCGCCGTGGATTTGCGCATGCATTTTATGTTTGATATCAGAAGAGATGTATAAGCCTCCGATGCCCTTTGGTCCGTAAAATTTGTGGGCAGAAAAAGCCATTAAGTCAATTCCTAAACTTTTCACATTTACCGGTATTTTACCGACAGCCTGAGTTGCATCACAGAAAACAAGACATCCCTTTTGATGGGCAATTTTTGCAATCTCTTGGACGGGCTGGATGACGCCCGTTTCGTTATTAACCAGCATTATGCACACGAGGAAGGTTTCATCGTTAATCGTATTTCTAAGTTCATCAGCATCGATGAGCCCGTCTTTTCGCACATTCAGGTAGGTGATATTTTCGTGGCGCTCGGCGTGCAAACAAGCATCCAAGACGGCTTTGTGCTCCGTTTTTACAGTGATGATATGGCTTTTATCCTCGCTCGTTGTAACTCCTTTTATCGCTAAGTTGACGGCTTCTGTAGCCCCGGAAGTATAAATAATTTCATCGGATTTAGCGGAAATATAGTCTGCCATTATTGCTGTGGCTTGCTCCAGTGACTCTTTTACGGCAAGTCCAAAGAGATGCGCACTGCCCGGATTGGCGTAGAACTTTTGAAAATAAGGAAGCATCGCTTGTACTACTCTTTCATCTACGGGTGTCGTGGCGTTGTAATCTAAATAGACGAATTCATTCATAATACCTATAAATATTTGGAATTGAGCGGGTTGTACATTACTAAAGATCCAATACAGCCAATAAAAGATAAATGCAGATTAGTGCTACAATTTATAAATAAATTTAGACATTTTTTAAAATATAGTGCTTCGCATTTCGTTACATTTAATATTTATATTTTACATAAAAAAGAGAAATTCCTTTGTATGGAATTCCTCTTTTTGAATCTGTGCTTATATTTTTTAAATGGATAAACTCTTTTTGAAAGACGATTTTAATAAATCCTCAAATCATTTTATTCTATCACTTTGCTTGCGAATTAAGATTAGTATCTGCAAGCTTGGTCAATAGCTCGTCGCATTTCTTTTCTTCTTCAAGAGTTGCCAAGAAATTTTTAAGCGATGTTTCTTCTTCGAGAATTTTCGCGAAAGCGGCCAGAGTTCCGTATGTGGCGATTTCATAGTGCTCTACTTTTTGAGAAGCTGCGATAATGCCCGCATCTCTCACGGTTCCGGGCTCGGTTTCTTTGATGATGCTTTCCGCTTCCTCGATGAGTCCCTGCATCGCATCGCATTTTTTTGCTTGTGCTTTTTTGCCGAGAGATTCGAAGCATTCCTCCAATCGGCTGACGTGTTCTTCTGTTTCGATCAAATGCTGCGCGATGGCCTCTTTCAGTTTATCGTCGCTTGCATTTTTTTCCATTTTGGATAGCGCTTTTACGAGTGCCTTTTCAGCCCAGTAGATATCCTTTAGGCTATCTTCGAGTAGGTCTTTCAAATCTTTCGCTGCATTTCTTTTTGCAGGGGTCTTCGTGGTCGTCTTGCTGTTTGTGGAAGCAGATTTTGTGGTAGTTGCCATAATGTTTTATTTTTTAATTAATGATTTGTTTTAAACAATCAGCATACCAAAAAAGTCCATTATTCTATTTTTTTTAAAAGATTTCTAAAAAAAATGTCGATAATCAGCCGTTTACAATCTGTCCACCATTTGGGTGCAATACTTGCCCTGTCATCTGCGCGGAAGCTTCCGTTGCCAGAAAAAGAAAACTCGGAGCAATTTCTTCTGCCGTAGCATTGCGTTCCAAAGGTGGCTTATTTAGATCTTCCTCTTCTTGGCCGAACGTCCGTTTGGTAAGCGGCGTAGCCACCGGGCCGGGCGCCACACCGTTGACACGCACGCCTCGTTCCTTTGCTTGCAAAGCCAAAGAGCGGGTAAATGAGACAATGGCACCTTTGGTCGCAGAATAATCCAACAATTCAGGATTACCTTGGTATGCAACGGCAGAGGTGGTATTGATAATGCTGCTACCGGCTTTCAAATGCGGAAAAACGGCTTTGGTAAGCAAAATCATTCCAATGATATTGGCATCAAAAGTTTTGCGGATATTTTCTTCCTTTAGATTTTCAATTTTATCACAAGGAAACTGCACACCTGCATTATTGATTAAAATATCAATCTTTCCGAATTCTGCCATTGTTTTTTGAACCGTCTCTTCGCAAAATTCCCAGTTATTGACGTCCCCACCGAAAATAATGGCCCTCCTACCAAGCTGCCGGATGGCCTGCTGAGTTTCTTCGGCATCGTCGGTATTTTCGTGATAAATAATGGCAATGTCGGCGCCTTCTTCTGCTAAGAGTAAGGCCGCTGCCTTTCCGATGCCGCTGTCTGCGCCTGAGATGAGGACTGTTTTGTCTTTCAATTGCAAGTCTTTCATAATCAAGTTATTCTATTTACCAATTTTTGTATTTGCACTTTTTTATTATTCGAGAAAATAGGTTGGCTTTACGGATGATAGCTGAACAGAACCAAACATTTTGTCTCCCAGACATCCGCTCTGTGAATATTTATTGGTTTAGAAACAATTCTTATCGGTTCGTCCGTCAATTAATAATTGGTTTTTAATGACTGCACATCCTTGGTTAAGCAGCGATCTAAGCTGTTCAATACACATTCCATAAAATATTTTTGTGCGTCTAACGGTTTGGTCATAGGATGCAGATCTGTACGCTCCGATAAAACGATCCGGTTTTTATAAGCTATGGCATAATACGAAAAAATTTCGCCTTGTGATTCCGGTACCGCCGTCGCATATCCGGTGGTGGCGACCGACCAGTCGGCATCAAATAGATTAGCGACATTGAGAGCCATAGATTCGGTAATGTTGGTGGAGACGCAGTCGGTCTCTTTGGCTTCGGTGCTGTCCACCTTTAGATGCTTAACTTTTTGCTCAAGGGTGTAAGCGGTGATACCGCCATTGTAAATCTGTTGTGCATTTAGCATTTGCGAGAAAGCCAGTTGCAAAAATCCCGACGTCACGCTTTCGGCAGCAGCAATGGTTTGGTTTCTTTCGCGCAGATTTTTGCTTATCTGATCTAGTATAACTTTTGAAAATTTCATAGCCGAATTTTTTAATAGATAAACATAGTAATGTCACCATTTCAATACAATTTATTTGCCACACTTGGGTCAGAAGATGTGAATTAGTGCTGCAAAACGTATGGAAAATCCCATCACTAAAAAATGGCGAATGGATACGAAAAGCATCTCGCTTAGTAAAGAAAAAAAATGTGGAAGCGCGTGGAGGAATGATATTATATCGGGGAAAGGGTATGTTTTAAAAGCTTTTGTACAAAATTTTATGCGTAAATTTCAAAAATCGTGAAATCTGAATAGAAAAAATAAACAAATCCTCTTTCGCAACATTCTATTTTCCGGCGATTAAAAACACCAAAAAAAGGCTTTTCTTGCAGAAGTGTTCGAGAAGTGTTCGAGTCTTGTTCGGAAAAAGGGTGCTTTTTTCGAAGCGCTTTCGAAGAAACCTGCAACAAGTGTCGAACAAAAAGCAAAACCGAAAGAGAAAAAAGTGATTTAAATAACTAAAAACGAAACAACTGCAAAAGAAGACAATTCAACTGAAAATAAACACGATTTATTTTCCAATACAAAATTTACTGAAAATATTACCCAATACCTCGTCGTTGCTGAAGTGTCCAGAAATTTCCCCCAGGTATTCCAAGGCATTTCTGAGCTCGTAAGCCAATAGCTCGGTCGTAAGCCGGGATTGCACCGCCTCTCCCACTTTTTGAACAGATTCCAAAGATTTTTTAAGCGCCTCGAAGTGGCGCTGGTTGGTGATGACGACGTTATTCTCCTCAGATTTCAGATGTTCGACAAAGGAAGACAATTCATTTTTCAAATCCTGAATATTCTGATTTTCTAACGCCGAAATTTTAAGAAAGTCAAAATCAAACGACATTGCTTGGCGAAATGCCGTTTCCACCAAATTATATTTTGTAGGCAAAACTTCGTCGATCTTGGTGGCGCAGATGATGACTTTCAAATCATCTCGAACCAAGGATTTTAGGATTTCGAAATCTTCGGAAAAATCTTCTGTGGCGGCATCGGCAAGATAAATCAAAATATCCGCGGATGCTACTTTTTCTCTGGCTTTCTGCACGCCGATGGCTTCTATCTCGTCCGCCGTTTCCCGCAGTCCTGCCGTATCAATCAACCGGAAAGCGTTGCCTTTGATGTGCAGCACTTCTTCTATCGTGTCCCTCGTGGTGCCTGCAATTTGCGAAACAATAGCCCGTTCTTCTTTTAGCAAAACATTCAAAAGCGTCGATTTTCCCGCATTCGGCTTACCGATGATGGCGACCGATGTTCCGTTCTTGATGGCATTTCCGTACTGGAAACTGTCGATTAATGAAGTTAACTTCACCTCGATTTTATTTAATAATTGCTGCAGAGCGCTTCTATCCGCAAATTCTACATCTTCCTCCGCAAAATCCAATTCCAATTCTATGAGCGAAGTGAAATTCAAGAGATCGCTTCTCAGAACAGAAATTTCCTGAGAAATGCCGCCTTTCAGCTGATTGAGAGCCACTTTTCGGGCGGCTTCATTGTCCGAAGCGATGAGGTCTGCGATAGATTCGGCTTGCGAAAGATCGATTCTGCCGTTCATAAAAGCGCGCATCGTAAACTCGCCGGCTTTTGCCATTCTTGCGCCGTTTTTGGTTAGCACTTCCAAAATCCGCCTCGCAATGTAAGGCGAACCGTGAAAAGAAATCTCCACAGAATCCTCTGCCGTAAAAGTTTTTGGCGCTCGGAAAACAGAAACCATCACCTCATCGATCGTTTCATTTTCTTCCTTTATAAAGCCATAATGGACGGTGTGCGAGGTTTCATTTTCGAGATTTTTACCTTCAAAAATTTTATTTACAATCGCAAAAGACTGCGACCCCGAAACTCTGATAATCCCGAGGGCGCCTACTCCGTTGGCAGTGGCTAACGCGCAAATGGTGTCCTGATTCATCTTGCAAAGCTACGCGTTTTCGGACTAAACTGTAAAGCGTTTTTTGTAACAATGCCAGTCGATTTTCACACATCTTTAAAATCCGCATATCCGTCTTCTTCGTACTTTTAGGACTCAATAGGACCAGAAGCTCCACTGCTGACCGTTGTAAACGGCCAAGGTTTTAAAACCACCGTTATTCGTAAGCACCATAGTTCCTGGAGCCGGATTTATGATATTTTGGTAAGACGGCGTTATGGGCAAAACCATTGCCTTATTCGCGGACTCCAAAACCAAAATACCATCCGCCGACGAGTTGGCGGCTCCGATAACTACTTTTGCATTGGCATTTTCCTTTGCAGCAGGCTGGATGCCTAAGTAAGATGTCACATTACTGGGTTCCACACTCAGATCTGCCCAGGCAGTACCCGTATAATACTTTACTTTTGCCGATGCAGGAGTGCTGGCATCTAAAATAATGCTTCCGGGCGAGGTAATCGCCGATTTATCGGTAACGTACGGAAGGATGAGACCTCTGTCTCCGCTATTGGCAAACTCCATTAGGACAGAAGTCTTATCGGTGGCAGTTCCTACAGCATCACCAAAAATCACTTGTCCGTACATGCTTGATTTAAAAGCAAGCAAGATAAAAACTGAAAATATTTTTTTCATTATGGGCAGGTTTTTTTATTGAAACACTTCCAGCCAATTGCTGAATTAACGTATATTTTAAGACAATTTTCGCTGGTATCGAATACCATCATACCCTCCACGGGGTTCGTAATATTGGCAAGATTTGCCGTAGTAGTTCTGGTGATGACCAAGGGCTTTTTATTGGACTCCAATGCCAGAAATCCGCCTTTGCGAACCATTGGCCAGTTATCATTGCTGGCAGAAGAGCCCGCACGGTTCAAAGAGGTTATCCCTGCTTTGGTATCCAAAGCCGTTCCTGTTGTGACCGCATTTTCAAGGCAATATAAAGACATGGAATTAGTGCTATAAGCAGTGAAAGCAACATCGCTTTCACCCGACAGCACCTGAACAAATTTGATGGCAGATGTATAATTTGCCGCTGTAATACCAAAATCGCTCAGCTTAAAAGCCAAGATACGGGTATCACGATTGGTACCGGACAACCCGCTGTTATAGTCGTGCGGACAGTTTGCTGCAAAATAGAAATTCCACTTTGCTTGTCCGGACGGTGTCACAGTCGAAAACTTGATTTGTTGCTCAGTACCAACGGTTGCACCAGTCGCATCGATAAATTTAAAAATATCATAACTACCGCTGGGCTGTCCAACCTGTGTTACGATAATATCGGGAATATTATCACTGATACAGCTGGGATTAATGTCTGCTAATACATTTACATTGAAAGTCAGATTTTGTTTCGGTATATTAAAAACAGCCGTACTCAAATCCAAACCATGAATACCATCCCGTAGATAATAGCCTAACGCGTTAGCACAACTTAAAGAAGGTGCATTTAATTGTGTTTGTTCGACGCCACTTACATATCTGGGAACACCAACTAAGGAGGCGCCGATGGTTGCCAAAGATGAAGGAAACGCCTGATAATTTTCCTGTATGATATTCGGGACGCTGTGATCCACAAGAGACTGGTTGTTGACGCCCGTAGCATACGTGATTCCACCTATGGTGAATCCCGTCAAATTGTTTGTCTCCTGAGTGATGACGTAAGCTGCCGAATTATCTTTGGAAATCCAGTAGCCGTTGTAATCGCCATAGATAGTTTCCGGTCTGATTTGTGAATAAAAAAAACAGCCTACGAAAATCAAAACCAAGACAAAAAGATTAGCATTTAAATTTATTTTCATTTATTAAAAATTTAACAATTTTTACAAAACTATGAAAAATATTTAAAGATTGTTTATTATTTGAAAAATTAAAATAAATACGATTTTTATGAATATTTAATAAAGTGTCTTGATAGTCCAAAAATAATCTTCCAAAAAATAATCCAGAAACCCGGAGACAGCAAATGAGTACAACTTCTAATTCTTATCTTTGCACGAAATTTTTGAAGAGAATGAATGCATTTATTGAAGAACTGAAATGGCGCGGTCTTTTTTCGGATATGACGCCGGGAACGGAGGAACAGCTGAACAAAGAAATGACGAAAGCCTACATCGGATTTGACCCGACAGCAGATTCTTTGCATATCGGAAGCCTCATTCAGATCAAAATTCTGGCGCATTTTCAGCAGCACGGTCACCAGCCGATTGCCTTGATTGGCGGCGCCACAGGAATGATTGGCGATCCTTCGGGAAAATCCGCAGAACGTAATCTTTTGAGTGAAGAAACACTACTCCATTACGTCGATTGTCTTAAAAATCAGCTGTCAAGATTCTTGGAATTTGATGGCGACGGCGACAACAAAGCGATTCTGGTCAATAATTATGATTGGATGAAGGATTTTACCTTCCTCGATTTTGCCAAAAATATCGGGAAGCACATCACCGTGAATTATATGATGGCAAAGGATTCTGTGAAAAACAGATTGTCCGGCAAAGAAGGCGTTGACGGAATGAGCTTTACCGAATTCACTTATCAACTTTTGCAAGGTTACGATTATCTGCATCTTTACGAAAACCAAGGCGTGAAACTTCAAATGGGTGGATCGGACCAATGGGGAAATATCACGACCGGAACGGAATTGATCCGAAGAAAAGCACGCGGAGAAGCGTTTGCCCTCACCGTTCCATTGATTACAAAAGCGGACGGATCCAAATTCGGGAAGTCGGAAAGTGGCGAGAATTACTGGTTGGATGCCAAGAAAACCTCGCCGTACAAATTCTACCAATTCTGGCTGAATGCCACGGATGCCGACGCCGAGAGATTCATCAAATTCTATACTTTCCTTCCGAAAGAAGCGATCGAAACTTTGGTAGAAGAACACAAAAAGGCTGCTCACGAACGTCAACTGCAGAAAAAATTGGCTGAAGAAGTCACGATTTGGGTTCACGGAAAAGATGAATACGAAAAAGCCGTAAAAGCATCGAACATCCTTTTCGGGCAGTCCACTGCAGAAGATTTGGTAAGTCTGGATCAAGAACTATTTCTTCAGATTTTCGAAGGCGTTCCTCAAAAAGAATTATCGAAGTCCGATGTGATTGGAAGCAATATTATTGATTTGATCTCAGAAAAAACGGGTTTCCTTAAATCTAAAGGAGAAGCGAAAAGAGAATTGGCCGGCAATGCAATTTCAATTAACAAAACCAAAGTTGGTGAAGATTTTTCAGTTTCGGAAAGTGATTTGATTGATGGGAAATTTTTGTTGATGCAAAAAGGGAAAAAGAATTATTTCATCGTTTCAGTATTTTAAAATAATTAATAAAATACGTTGTACTTTTTACAATTATACTTTAGATAAAAATACATAGTACTTTTTTACTTTTTACTTTTTACAATTTACAATTTACATTTACAATTATCCTCAGAATATGGACTTAAAATATCTCGTACGAGAACCACAAAATATCACACCGGAGACACCCATTTTGTTTCTTCTGCACGGTTTTGCCAGCAATGAGCAGGATCTTTTCAGTTTTGCACCCACTTTGCCGCAGGATTGGCTAATTGTGAGTTTCCGGGCTCCGAGGGATACCGAAAATGGCGGCTATGCTTGGTTTGACCTCGATTTTATGAACGAAGAAAATTTTGTTGACGAAACCCAAGCTCTGGAATCCGTGAAAATAGTGTTGGAAAATATCCTTAAAATCTCCAACTATTATGGATTGACCAATAACCAAACACATCTCTGCGGTTTCAGCCAAGGCGGAATGATTGTTTATGCATTGGCTTTGCAATATCCGGAGTTGTTCTCGAAAATAGCTTGCCTCAGTACTTATCCGGAAGAAAAAATGCTGAAAAACATCGTAAAAGACAAGAAAAAGCTGCAACATCTCAGATTCTTCATCTCCCACGGCACCGATGATGTGGTAATCCCATTGGAATGGGCCAAAAAAGGCGCCGAACTGCTTTATGATTTAGGCGCCTATTTCTCGTTCCGGGAGTATATGTCAGGCCACGGCGTGAACCAGAAAAACTATATGGATCTGATGGAATTTTTCAAGAAATAACGGACTTTATAAAACAAAAATCCCGACCATTTTTAGGTATGATCAGGATTTTTTATGTCAAATTTTTTGATGCTGAATTACTCCCATATCTAAAGTTTGATTGCTTTCTTAAGCATTCATCAAATCTTCGATTTCTTCAACTGTGATGGGAATATTGGCCATCAAATTAAACGGTTTTCCGGAAGCCTGGATGACATAATCGTCCTCGATCCTGATGCCAAAACCTTCCGCCGGAATATAAAATCCGGGTTCGTTGGTAAAAACCATATTCTCTACAAAATCATCGGTCAGGATGCCGTAGTCGTGTGTATCCAAGCCCATGTGATGCGAGGTTCCGTGCATCATAAACTTTTTGTAGGCCGGCCATTTCGGATCTTCGTTTTGGACATCCGCTTTGTCGATTAATCCCAATTGAAGCAACTCTTTGGTGTAAACTTCGCCCATTTCCTTATGAAATCTGTCCCAGTTATTCCCGGCAACCAAGCGCTCTTCTGCTTCTGCTTTGCATCGCAAAAGCGAGTTATAAACCTCTTTCTGTCTGTCGGAATATCTGCCGCTCACAGGAATCGTGCGGCTCAGATCGCTGGAATAGTTGGCATATTCTGCGCCTACATCCAGCAGGATCAGCTCGCCATCTTTGCACTGCTTGTTGTTGGCAATGTAATGCAAAACATTGGCATTGTTCCCGGTTGCAACGATCGGCGAATAGGCAAAACCTCGGCTTCGGTTTTTTATAAATTCGTGGATCAATTCTGCTTCGATTTCATATTCCCAAACATCTGGTTTGATGAAACCTAACAATCTTCTGATTCCTTTTTCCGTGATATTGCAGGCGGTTTGGATCAATGCCAATTCTTCCGGTTCTTTCACGCTTCTCAGCCGCTGAAGAATCGGATTGCTTCGCAAGTAATGGTGCATTGGGTAGTCTTTTTTTAGCTTTTTGATGAAGCGGTCTTCGCGGGTTTCTGTTTCCACAGCACTTCTGTAATGTTCATTTTTATTGAGATAAACATTTTCTGCTTCGTACATCAGGCTTTTGAAAATTCTGTCGAAATCGCTGAGCCAATACACGGTTTTGATTCCGGAAACGGCCGTCGCTTGTTCTTTGTTCAGTTTTTCGCCTTCCCAAATGGCAATATGCTCGTTGGTTTCTCTTAAAAACAAGATTTCCCGATTTTCTTCGAGATAGGCATCCGGAAAAATAACCAAAATGCTCTCCTCCTGATCGACGCCGCTGAGATAAAAGATGTCTCGGTGCTGCTGAAATGGCATTGTGGAGTCTGCACTTATCGGATAAATATCGTTGGAATTAAAAACGGCTAAGGATTTTGGTAATAGTTTTTCCGCAAATTTCTTTCTGTTTTTCACGAAAAGAGAACTTGGCAATTGTTCGTATTTTGTTGTCATTATTAAGAGATATTTTAATTAAAAATTCGCTGCATTTCTCAAAAGAATTGGGTTAAAATCTATTTCCAAATGTACAAAACCTCCAAGGATTAACTTTAAAAATATGCCTTAAAGTTTTAATAAAATCCAACCCGATAGGTTCTGAGTCTTTAACTCAAACTGCTGCACAAAATTCAAAACAAAAACACTAAATTTGCATCATTTATGGAAAGCAACAGACAAAGAAAAGTAGCACAAATCATTCAGGAAGATATGGCGGAAATCTTCCGCAAGCAGGCTGCGGAAAGCAAACAGAGCTTCTTGGTCTCGGTTTCTGATGTGAAAGTGACTGCAGATCTCAGCATCGCCAAAATATATCTCAGCATTTTTCCGCCCGAACTGCGAGAACCCATTATGAAGGAAATCAACAGCAACCACTCCTTCTACCGCAACTATATCGGGCAAAAGATGTCTAAACAGGTGCGCATTATTCCGCAACTTGTTTTTTATATCGACACCAGTCTCGACGATGTAGAGCGCATCGAAAGGGAACTAAAGGGCGAAGGCGACAACCCGATTCTATAAATCCTCCGCGATATTGAAAAATGCTTTTTACATAGCATCCCGATACCTCATCTCCCGCAAAGGAAGCACGGCCGTCACGTTCATCACGTGGCTCGCCGCGTTTGCAATGGTGGCAGCCGTGGCAGCGATGTTTATCATCATTTCTGTTTTTTCGGGATTGGAGGAGCTGAATAAAGATATGATCGCCAATCTACACGCCGACCTCACCATCCGTAGCAAAACGGGAAAAGTGCTTCCCGAAATTGACAAAATCATTGAAACGCTGAAAAAAAATAAGGAAGTTGTCAGTTTTTCCAAAGTAATAGAGGAAAAGGTGTATCTGGGCTACAAAGACAATGGCGAAATTGCTTATCTGCGAGGGGTAGATTCATCTTATATTCAGGTCAATCCTATCAACGAAACTATTTTTTACGGGAAATATCCGGATTTCAAATACAGCAATGAGGTCATCTTGGAAAATGGACTTGACAACCGACTTTCTCTTCCGGTGAACTCCAGTCAGGATTTTGCAACGGTCTTGATGCCAAAACCGGGAAAAGGCATCATCCAGCAGGAGAGCGACATCTTCAGCAAAAAAGACATCTATGTCAGCGGGATTTTTCCGGGAAATGATCAACTGGATAATTACATCATCGGGCCGATAGAGCTGGCGCAAGAACTGCTAGGACTTCCGAAATCGGCTTGTTATCAGGTGGTGATCAAGCTTAGAGAATCCAAGAATTCGGAAATGGTAAAAGCAGATTTGACCAAAAAATTGGGCAATCAATTAATCATTACTACCAAATCTGAAGAGAACGCCGCTTTTTGGAAAATGATTAATACCGAAAAGTTGATGATCTATTTGATTTTTGGCTTGGTAATCTTCATTACGACTTTCAACTTGGCCGGTGCGATTACGATTCTCCAGCTGGACAAGAAAGAGCAAGCTAAGGCACTGATTGCGCTGGGCTTCGACAAGATAGATCTTCGGCTGACTTACTTCTTCACAGGCGTGCTGATCGTTTTCTTTGGGTTGATCTGCGGACTCGTGCTTGGCTCGGCCATTTCGTATTTGCAGATTCGGACAGGCTTTTTCAAAGCGAGTGAAAATCTGGCATTTCCCGTGAAAATTGAAGGGTTCAACTATTTTATTGTTTCGGCCATTGCTCTATTTTTTGGCCTTGCCATTTCTTTTCTTTTTTCTAAGGTCAACAAAAGATATCTTGTGGAAAAATAATCTGACCAAAATTTTCATTTTTCCAATTCAGCAGATCAACATTATATTATCGTTAAAACACACTTTAAAAAATATTAAAACATAAATTCAATACCAATTTAATCTTAACTTTACGCCCTAATTTTTTAAAATGAAGAAATCAATTTTACTCTTATCTTTTATGATCTTTGGTTTTGCGAATGCACAGGAGCCGGCAGGCTACTACAGCACGGCAAACGGACTCACCGGATTTGCCCTGAAGACAAAACTTGGGGAGATCATCAGCGCGGGCTACATCACCAAGAGCTATGATAGTCTTTATAATGGCTTTCCCACTACCGATTCCGATAACTTTTATGAGAAAGATGGCACGGTGCTCGATATTTATTCCGAAAATCCTGCCGGAGCCGATCCTTACAATTATACGCACGGCGTGAAGAAATGCGGTAATTATTCTGTAGAAGGCGACTGCTACAACAGGGAACATTCGATTCCCCAAAGTCTTTTTAACCAAGACAGCCCGATGGTTTCGGACATCCAACATATTTTGCCAACAGACGGCAAGGTGAACGGGATGAGAAGCAATTATCCGTACGGGAAAGTGGGCAGCGCGACGTGGACTTCCAAAAACGGTTCCAAACTGGGCGCCAACAGTTCTCCGGGATACTCCGGAACTGTGTTTGAACCCATTAATGAATTCAAAGGAGATGTAGCCAGAGTATTACTCTATTTCGTGACGAGATACGAAACAAAATTATCCGGTTTCGAGAGTGGCAACATCCTTAATCCAGGAAATATCCACAAGGGTCTGGCGGATTGGGAACTGAACTTGATGTTGCAATGGAACCAGCAGGATCCTGTCTCGGAGAGAGAAATCGTCCGTAATAATGCCGCCTATAATTACCAGAAAAACAGAAATCCCTTCATCGATCATCCGGAATGGGTCACCACAATTTGGGGAGCTGCGCCGCTGGCAGTGGATGATGCTTCCTTCTCTAAAAACCTTACGATTGCGCCAAATCCTGTGAAGGGCAATTTAATTTCGGTAAGCGGAGATCAAGATCTGAAGAAATTCAAAAAAGCGATGATCTACAATATGACGGGGCAAAATGTACAAACCGTGGACAATCCTTTCCAAAATGGGAACACCATCAGGCTCAACCAGTTGCCCAAAGGAGTTTATATCCTGAAAACAGGGGAATTGAACACGAAATTTATCGTAGAGTAATTTTTCATAAATAAATTTTTAAAATCCTCAAAACAGTTGCTTTTCGGCAGCTGTTTTTTTGTACCTTGGAACTTCAAAAAATTAAAAAATATGAAACAGCATCGATTGTTCAGACTTTTCTTTTTAAGCATCATTTTAAACTCTGTATTATTTTTTGGTCAGGAAAAGCCTTTTTGGAAGGAGATTCAGGAATTCAAAAAAATCGATCAGCAAAATGGAATCCCGAAAAAGCCGATCCTCTTCCTCGGAAGTTCTTCCTTTACCAAATGGACAGATGTCAATGATTATTTCCCCGGAAAAACCATTGTGAACCGTGGATTTGGCGGATCGAGACTGGTGGATCTCATTTATTATGCAGATGAGCTCCTCGACCCTTACCACCCAAGGCAGATCGTCATCTACTGTGGGGACAACGATATTGCGATGGATCACCCGACGGCCACGGAAGTTTTCGAACGCTTCAAAACCTTCTACGGAAAGATTCGGGAAAAATATCCGAAAGTTCCCGTCGCGTATGTTTCTATCAAATATTCGCCAAGCCGTGCGCAGTTTTGGCCCGTGGTGACAGAAGTCAATCGGATGATCGCCTCGTACCTCAAAACACAAAAGCGGGCAGATTACATTGATATCACGAAGGTGATGGCCGATGCCAACGGGCAAGTACGAACCGATCTTTTTCTGGACGATATGCTCCACATGAAGCCGGAAGGCTATCGGCTTTGGGCTCAAGTGATGGCGCCGTACTTAAAATAGTTTACCCGGAAAACTACCAAACTCTGTTGATTCTCAGTTGAGCATTGTCCAAATCAGCACCACGAGGATTGCTACCAAAATAAGAACAGAGACCAGCCTTCTGGAGCTGGTTTCTTTTTTTTGCGGCGGTTTGCGAAAGTTTTCGTGGAAGTTCTGCCCGGGATTTTCTTTTCCCGATGTGGCTTCGGATTCAAAAACTTCCGTGATGGTAATTCCTTGGACAATGGTTTTATGCAGGACGGTGTTGGTGGCGTGTAGCAGAATCTGAAATTTTCCTTGCGAATCGAATTCCTTGATGCGAATGGTGCGTTCGCCCTCCGGTTTTTCCAGTCCAAAGGGAACTATTTTTACAAAATCGGCATCATAGGTGTTCCAATAGATGGTGATTTCCTCATCTTTTCGGGCTCTGATTTTGTTCGCAGAGAAATTTTTTATCTTCGGAGGAAACATACTTTTGATATTCTGCTGTTGGCTGCCGAGATTTTGATCGTATATTCTTTTGGTCTGAGGATTGGTAAGCGTTTCGTAGGCTTCTTTCACCTCTTTGAATCGGTCCGAAAAAAAAGCATCATTATCATTCTTGTCGGGATGATATTTGAGAGACAACTTCCGATAGGCTTTTTTGATATCTTCGGGAGAAGCATTTTTGGGAATGCCGAGAAAGTAGTAATAGTCCTTCACTGCACAAATTTACTAATTTCCTTTGTTTATAAACAAAAAAATGGAAAGCAGAACTTCCCATTTTTACGTTTTTTAATTTAGTACTTTATGAACAACTTCAAATATATTCTGGATTTCACAGTATCTTTTGATAGCATTTGTTCCTTTAGTAATGGCGATTTGACGTTTAGTCTTTTTTATTAATGCTTTTATAGTATTCTTCTTTCAAATCTTCGATTTTGTCTTTAAGTTCTTGGTTTACTTTTCGGGGAAGTGTTTTCAGTCTTCTCAGTTGAAAAGATAGTACAATAGCGTAAATTCCTGCGAAAATAAAAGAAAGAGCAGTTATCAGCACCAAAGATATGCCTGTAAAAATGGGATCGGCAATTAAAATGAAAGACAAGACGATACCTATTACGCTTAAAATAGCAAGATTGCCCCACCTAAGGATACCGTAATTTTTTAGTTCAAATGCAAAACCCAGACCCTGAATAGAACGGAACAGCAAGCTAAAACCCACGAAAAATGGTAACGTCGTGGCTGCTATATCGGGTCTTGCGAGAAGCAGAATACCAATCAGCAATGCAAAAATACCACCGGCAAGGTACCAGCCCCAGCCTTCCAACTCTTTTCTGTTTTCAATAGAAAAGACAATCTCCAAAATCCCCGAGAAAAGGAATGATAACGTAAAAAGCAAAACCAGAGAAAAGTAGGTTGCTCCCGGGACGGACAACAAATAGCCCCCTAAAATAATAAATAACAGACCGACAATTGCTGGGATATACCAGTATTTGACGGTGTTTCGTACAGTTTTTAAAAATGATGCCATAATATTTAATTTTTTAAAGTTTATAAAATTTGTTTTCAAATAATTCCAATAAAGCACGGAATATCCTTTTATTTTTCAAATTTGATGGGATATTTGACATTGCTGTACCGGTCGATACTTGCCTTAAGAGATCCGACCGCCAACTCCGCTTTTACCAATACCGGCACCCGGTTCAGATCATTTGTAACCCACATCGTGACACTTTCTCTCGCTTTGAAAACCCGGCCACTGATCACGGAAGGAACAATTTTTAAACAATTGACTTTACCAAATTTGGTGGATATTTTTTCCGTTCCTGCCACTCTCACCTGAAAAGGAAACAGTTCATCGTCAATCCAGATGTTTATTTTTACGACACTACCAACTTTCAATTGATCGGCCGGCAAATCTCTTAAATAATAAAAGCAGGAAAGCATATCTTGCACCCCATTGGGTACTTTGATGGTTTTCGTAGGTCTGTCCCGATGTTTCTTATCTACAAGTACCACAGTATCATTACTTGCGTTAAAGGTACTTTCAAGATGTTGTGTATAGCTTCCTTCGGAGACATTTCTCACGTAGAAAAGCGGTTCTTTGTTGTCGTTGATATAGCTTTCGTAAATATCTTCTACTTTGAAGAAAGTCTTTGCGGCACCGCTTGTCTTGCCGACGCCCCGTACATAAAATGCGGGCTGTCCTTTGTAAGATGTTTTGGTTGTAGATAGGGTAGCGTTGCCGGCGGTTATAAATCCGTAGTGAACTCTGTAACTGAGTACCTCCCCCGCGTTGATATGGCTGAACTGTGCCTGCAGTATAGAAGAAAAGACCAGACCAACCAATAAAAATATTTGCTTCATTAACTTTTAAACTTTACATCTTCTAAGACAAATAATCTGCCAAAGTAAAATTAAAACCCTTCGTAACAAAGGGTTTTATGATTTATTATTGATTTATAAAATATTAGTACCGTCCGGGATTTTGGCATTTTTCTTTACCACCACGATGCCGTCTCTGATAGAATAGGTATCATAATCGCCATCAGGATGATGTTTTCCACCGATGATCCTTACATTATTACCAATGAAGCAGTTTTTGTCGAGGATGGCTCTGTCGATATAGCAGTATCTTCCGATTCCCATATTGGTAATTCCGGCGGCTTCATTATCGGATACTTGCTTGGCAGTTTGGTAATAGTCGGCACCCATCACATAGGAATTGACGATGGTAGATCCTCTGTCGATTCTGGTTCTGTTACCAATGATGCTGTGTTCTATTTTATCAGCCAAGATGATACAGCCATCACCAATAATGGTTTTGCTTACATATGATCCATTGATCTTTGACGGAGGAAGCATCCTTGCTCTGGTATAAATGGGATTGGAACTGAAGAGATTGAACTGTGGCAAATCCAGAGTGAGATCTAGATTGGCTTCGTAGAAGGATTCAATCGTTCCGATGTCGGTCCAATAACCATCGTATTGGTAACTTAGAACATTATAGTGACCAATAGCTGCAGGGATGAAATCTTTACCAAAATCGTCGCCTTCGTGTTCATCGAACAGTTTTTTCAAAACATCTTTTGAGAAGACGTAGATTCCCATAGATGCAAGGAATTCTTTACCTTTCGATTTATTTTCATCGCTCACTTCCGATTTCCACTCGTTTAGGATATCCAAACCCGGCTTCTCTATGAAAGAGGTAATATTGCCTTTTTTATCGGCTTTCATAATCCCAAAACCCGTGGCATCTTTTGCATTGACGGGGATGGTCGCGATGGTGATGTCGCCGCCTTGCTTTTTGTGAAAGTTGATCATTTCCTGAAAATTCATCTGGTACAGCTGATCTCCGGATAGGATCAGGACATATTCGTATTCATATTTATCCAGATGCTTCATGGTTTGGCGAACGGCATCGGCTGTGCCTTGATACCAGTTCTCGTTTTCCACATTCTGCTCTGCTGCCAAAATGTCTACAAATCCTTTACTGAAAATGTCAAAGTGGTAGGAGTTTTTGATGTGGGAATTTAATGAAGCCGAATTAAACTGAGTTAAGACCAATATCCTATTAAGTCCCGAGTTGAGACAGTTGGAAATCGGAATATCTACCAATCGGTATTTTCCCGCGATGGGAACGGCCGGTTTGGATCTCGTATAGGTCAAAGGGAACAAGCGAGTTCCTCTTCCGCCTCCGAGGACAATGGAGATTACGCTTTCTTTCATTATAATATCTTTTGAGTTTGTGTTATGCTAAAGCTAATAAATATGTACCAATATTAAGCCAATGTGAATAGAATTTTTTTAATAATTATAAAGACTGGCGTAGTTTTTTGCGGCAGCTTCCCAAGAGAAATCGAAAGACATATTGCTGTAGATTAATCCTTTCATCAAATCTTTTTGGCTGTAAATGTGAAGCGCCCTTTTGATGGCATGAACGGCGTCCTCGGCGCCGGGATTCGTAAAGTTTAGTCCGCTACCGCCCGTCGAAATATCCTGCACTGTATCGCGCAGACCACCTGTGTATCGCACGATTGGAACGGTGCCGTACCGCATCGCATACATCTGATTCAGGCCGCAAGGTTCTACCCTGCTCGGCATCAAGAGAAAATCTGCTGACGCGTAAATCTGATGGGAAAGAGATTCTTTATACCCCAGATCGATGGCAAAATTGATGTTGAACTCATATTGCAATCCCTTCAATCTGTTTTCTATTTCCTGATTTCCCGATCCCAATACTATCAAATTCAATGAACCGTTGGTCTCCTGAATGCTTTTTTGAATTATTTCCGGCAGCAGATCGGCTCCTTTTTCGCGGGCAAAGCGGCCAATAAAACCAAAAAGCGGAAGATGAGGATTCAGACCGTATTCTGCACAGATTACTTTTTTATTTTCCCATTTCCCTTCTTCTGCATAGTCCTTGTTATAATTGAATTTCAGCATCTCATCCGTTTCCGGATCCCACACCTCGGTATCGATGCCGTTGAGAATCCCGAAAGCTTTCTGCCGCTCCTGATGCATCAGCGGTTCCAAACCTTGGAAGTTGTAAAATAATTCTTCCAGATATCCTTTAGAGACGGCATTAAAGGCATTACAGCATTTGATCATCGCAGCCATCGGATTGATCCTGCCGTTCCAATCGAGAAGTCCCGATCGCCAGCCGTCAAAATGGGGAAGGAAACTAGACATCATCCAGTCCATACTGCCCTGATATTCGCCATTATGAATCGTTCCCACAGTTTTTACACCTTTCAGAAACTGAAATTCATAGCAATTATCAATCATAAAAGGAACCAAGCCCGTGTGATAATCGTGGCAATGGAAAATATCCGGACGGATCTCCATCGCGCTGAGCCAATGCAAAACCCCGTGTTGAAACGCTATAAACTGCTGACTCTCATCCCAATACCCATAGACGCTTTCGCGATCCAGGAGTCCGGGAATTTTCACTAAGTAAAGGTCAAAACCAAGCGCAGCACTCTTCTCCTTAAAAACCTGAACCTGGTACATATGAAACGACTGATGGATAAAGCCGTCGAAAACGACTTCGAACTCGTGGTTGTAGAAAAAAGGATTGTTGTACCATGGCATAATGACGCTGGCATCCAAGCCCATCTTATTCTGATATTTTGGCAGGGCGCCCACCACGTCTGCCAGTCCGCCGACCTTAGCAACCGGATAGCACTCCATAGAAAGGTGAAATATTTTCATAGAAATTCTATTGTTTTTCTGAATTTAAGAATCGTGTCGTTTCGTTGTTTTGACAGTCTGTTTGTCAGTCGACTTGATTTTTTTACCTGTCGCTTTCTTCTTTTTTTTAATTCTTTTTTTGATTTCTGCGCTTGGCTTGTGCGTTATTTGATTCAGAACCACGCCCGACAAGGGTGGTAATCTCATAATGATAGAATTTTCTCGGCCGTCCCATCCTTCGTCCAATTGTTGCGAGATGACTGCCTCAACGCCGCTTCCGCTGTACTTCCCTTCGTCAGAATTGAGAATGGTTTCCCATTTTGTATCTTTTTCTACGCCGATTCGGTAATCAAAAGTGTTGGGCGTGAGGTTCAGAACAATCATCAGAACCTGCTTGTTCTTTTTGCTTTTTCGGAGGTAGATGAAGATAGAATTGTCGGTATCATCCGCATTAACCCATTCGAAGCCGTTGGGCGAAAATTGCTGCTCGTACAGCGCCGGATTGGATTTATAAAGCAGGTTGAGATCCTTTACAAATTCCTGAAGATTTTTATGAATAGGATACTGGAGCAAATGCCAATCCAGAGAGGTTGTAAAATTCCATTCGCGGGTCTGGGCAAATTCGTCGCCCATAAAAAGCAACTTCGCTCCCGGATTGGTAAACATATAAACATACAAGGCGCGCAGATTGGCAAACTTCTGCCATTCGTCGCCCGGCATCTTGTAGATCAGGCTGCTTTTCCCGTGAACCACCTCATCGTGCGAGAGCGGCATCATATAATTCTCATTGAACATATAGACGCTGGTGAAGGTGATTTTGTTGTGATGGTATTTCCGGGCGAGGGGATCTTCCTTGAAATAGTCCAAGGTGTCGTGCATCCAGCCCATCATCCATTTCATGCCGAAGCCGATACCGCCTTCGTGGACTGGGGACGTAAGCCGTGGGAAATCCGAACTTTCTTCGGCAATCGTCTGTACATCAGGAAATTCCCGATAGGCTGCGATGTTGAAATCCTGAAGAAATTGCTTGGCTTCCAGATTCACATTGGTGCCGTAGATGTTTGGTTCCCACTCGCCTTCGTTTCGCGAATAATCCAAATAGAGCATCGAGGTGACGGCATCTACGCGCAGTCCATCGGCATGATATCTGTCGAGCCAAAAAATGGCATTGGAAATTAAAAAAGATTTGACCTCCGGCCTTCCGTAATTGAAGATGTAGGATTTCCAATCGGGATGGAAACCTTTTCTGGGATCTTCGTGTTCGTATAAAAACGAACCGTCGAAAAAGTGCAAACCATTGGCATCGCCCGGAAAGTGGGAAGGCACCCAGTCTAGAAAAACGCCAATATTATTCTTATGAAGTTCCGAAATAAGATACATCAACTCCTGAGGCGAGCCGAATCTGGATGTAGCAGCATAGAATCCTGTGATTTGATAGCCCCAACTCGGGTCGAACGGATACTCCATCACGGGCATAAACTCTACGTGGGTAAAATTCATAGCTTTGAGATACGGCACCAGTTTGTCTGCCACTTCGCCATAGCTAAGGAATCGCTCGGGATTGCCGGGATCCCGCATCCACGAGCCCAGATGCATTTCGTAAACGGAGATTGGCGACTCCAGACTGTTGTGCTTGGCGCGGTTTTTCATCCAATCCTCATCTTGCCATTCGTACCAAGTGGTGCAAACGATAGAGCCGGCCTGAACCGCATTTTCAAAACAAAGTGCGTAGGGATCGGCTTTTTCCAGCAGCAAACCTTTGTTGGTGCGGATGCCGTATTTATAAACTTCTCCCAAGTCCAGACCGGGGATAAAACCTTCCCAAATGCCCGACTGATCCCAGCGCCCAGCGAGCTGGTGCGAAAACGAGTTCCACTGGTTGAAGTTCCCCATCACGGAGACTTCTGCCGCCGTGGGCGCCCAAACCGAGAAATAAACGCCGGAAACACCGTCCACTGTCACTTTGTGAGAACCAAACTTTTCGTATAGCCGGGTGTGGTTTCCGGAACGGAAAAGGTAGATGTCGAAGTCGGAAAATAAGGAGTACGGCTGGACCTGCATAAGGTGATATTTGGTAGATGACGTGATGGATTATGGGCAAAAAATTTAAAATTTTACAACATCACCAAGATAGAGAAATTAATTCATACTCAAAAAAAAATTTTGTTAAATCATATTAATTTTTCTGATTTTAGGAACGCTCTACTTTTTTGTAAAAATGTCCGCGGCAGCCCGAATCTTTACCCGTAAGAGATTATCCGAGGGATTTTTATTTGTATTTTTTTATTTATTAAAAATGTTTAAAAAAACAATCTGTAAAACCTTTTGTAATGCCTTATTATATTGGTGTAAATTTATTAAATCGCTGAAGAGATTTATTGCTTGATCGGCCGACTAACAGACTTAGATAAGAATAACTACTTATTTGCTAAATTTTAATTTGTGTAGCATTTTTATAATGTTTTTTAGGCAAAAGTACAGCGACGCAACTTCGCGAAGCGCAAATCATCAGAGGCATAATTTTTGACCCAAAAATAAAAATGACCATTATGAAAAAAGCGATTTTACTTTTCTCACTGACAATGGGTTTTTGGACACTACTCAATGCACAGTTAACGAACAAAGAAATAGAAGCTAAAGGCGTATTCGGTGAGATTGCGGTTGAAAAACAAAACCAAACAATAAAAATTCTACAAGGCCAAGACCCACAACAGAAAAAACAGACTATTGAGACTGTAATTAATAATCCCAACGACTATAATCCGCCTGTTCTTTATGCCCTTTCTCGCGAACTTTTTTCGCAAGGCGACAAGGATGAAGCGGCTTTTTGGTTTTATGTGGCTCAACTCAGAGCAAGATATGACGCCAACTTGTGTATGGACAATTCTGCAAAACAAGCAGTATCGGTGTTAAATAACGAATACGGTCCCGACATCAATAAGTATGCGTTCCAAGACATTGACAAACTTGAAAAGACTGTAAACAAAGTGGTTAACTTTGTAAGAACAAACAACGAGAACTACGACCACCGTTGGATCAATCTGCACGGAATGTGGGTCATCCAAGCCGGACAAGGCGAAGGACCAAATGCAAGAGAATTGACCAAACCGAAAGACGAATGGGCCGCGATAAAGAAAAAAACAATTGACAACTATTACAACGGATTTCTTGAGTCTGTCAAAAGTCAACAGAAATAGAAATATGAGGTATGACCGCTTTTGCGTCGGGCAGATTGAACTGCAAACTTAGGACCTCTACTGCTGTTCGCCCACAGCGGTTTTGCAAGAATTAGCAATTGGACTTGTAAAAAAGTTTTCACTAAATTTGTACACCACTTTGCAAGTAAAAGAGCGCTGAAAATCCCGCCCTCTCCAGCTACGAGCGACCACGGATAATTAAACAGAAATTACATGAACACACTTAGAACTTTATTTTTATTTGTACTCTTTTTTTTTAGCACAAATTCGCATGCACAACCCAACTTAATATTTGATACTGATTTTGGTGCAGATGCCGATGACTTAGGTGCATTAGCAATGCTGAATCATTTTAAAAACAGGAAAGAATGTAATTTGCTAGCAGTAATGGTCTGGTCTACCGAGAAGTATGCTGTCCCCGCTATTGATGCGGTTAATACTTTTTATGGTAATCCAAACATTCCCATTGGTGTAAGAAAAGATGAAACTCATTTCCAAGAATGGAACTATTCCAAGCCAATAGCTGACGCTTTCGAGCACGACGAAACATACGATACAGCAGTAGAAGCCACATTGCTATATCGCAAAATATTATCCGAAAGCAAAGACAAGAGTATTGTCATTGTCACTGTCGGCCCCTTAAAGAATATCCAAAACCTTATTAATTCTCCAGCAGACAGCCTCTCTCCTTTGTCCGGAAAGGAATTAATTGATTTGAAAGTAAAGGAATTTGTAATTATGGGCGGACAATTTCCTGAAGGCGAAAAGGAATGGAATTTTGATGGGAATATGATAGGGGTAACAAAATTTGTGATTAGTAATATAAATGTGCCTATTACTTTCTCGGGATACGAGTTGGGTGTCGCTATAAAAACCGGAGAAATATTTAATACGTTAGACCCACATACACCGCTGTATATAGGCTTTATGCATTTTAGCCGGCATGCGCCTTGGGTAAAAGAAAACTTCAAAGGAAAAATTCTTAATAATTCCACCTATGACCAAACGGCGGTGTTATATGCAGTCAGAAACGGGGTTGGAACGATTTGGGATAAAGTAGGTGGATTGTGTGTTCCTGATGATAAAGGTGGAAATAAATGGATTAATTCTGATAATTACAAGCATAGCTATCTGAAACTAAAAATACCTATTCAGGATATTGAAAAAATGTTAGAGTCATTCATGTTAAATAAATTTTAAGCTAATAATAGAGAAAAAGATATAGATTTTCTTTACAGTTAATCATTAAAAAAGGACGAGTTGCATTTAACTTGAATCCACCTTCCAAAAAATGAAACAAACATTATTTATACTGTTTTTTTTGACTTCAAAGTCTGCGTTCGCCCAGGTCACATTTGTAATCGACAATTTCTCAAACGATTATGTAGGGAAATTATTTATCGCAGACACCACGAAAGTATTCAGCAAAGGCTGGGTTGCAATTTTTGATAAAACATCCAATCGACAACTCATCAAAATAAATTCAGACGAGCTGACCTTTGAACTCCATAAAGGTAAAGTTCTGGCCAACATAAGAGAGCTTCCCTACGGCGAACAAAGCCAAATTCTGCACGAGGACTACAATTTCGACGGTAAAAAAGATTTTGCAATTATGGAGGGACAAAAGAGTTGCTATCACGGACCGTCTTTCCAAATCTACTTAGCCACAGATAATGGCTTTAAACAAAGCCCCGAATTCTCAAGGCTTTCCCAAGACTATTGCGGCATGTTCCGCACTGATCCCAAAACAAAAACCATTCACACCATGACAAAAAGCGGATGTTGCTGGCATCAGTTTTCTGAATTCAAAGTGAAAAACAACAAACCTTATCCGGTAAAAATCGTGGAAGAAGGATTAAGTACCTCGGGAATTACGTGGGATTACAAAGAACAGAATTTAGTCAATGGGAAAATGTCCGAAACCACCTATCAAAAGCTTGACCTTGAGGAAGGAAAGTACGACCCAATACTTTCCTTTGAAATTAAAAATAAGAAGAAAATGCAAATTTTTAAAACCGGATCCACCCTATATTACGTTCTTACCGATGCCGACGGCAAAATCGAATTGCTGTACAACGGCACATTCAAATACTCAGGTCGCGACAATAATTTGTCGTTTACAAATCATAATACCAATTATGTCATCAACGATGACAAAATTATAATAAAAACGCCAAACAATAATACCTACCAACTGCAAGCTCTCGATAACACAAGAGCCGGGACATTAGCAAAAGTGAAAAGCTTAAAAGCAGAAAACATAATCCCGTAAAATGATTCCGAGCCAGCAAAATTTGCCGACTTGTTGCTTATTATTGGCTTGAAACTGTTTCCAATAGCTTGGCGATGCCTCAAAAAATCTGTTGCACGAATTGATAAAGGCACCGCCGCCAGGTCAGCCATTCGTGGTAAGTCTGCGGGGAGATATACGGTGAATACGGATAACTATTTTGTTTTAAATAATTAGTTATCAGAGCATTAAATTCAAAAAATCTGGCATCTTCTTTTTCACCGATTCCGATAAAGAAAAAAGGTTTTTTAGAGGCTTTTAGAAGATTGCTGATGGGCAATTCTCGGAAAGGCTCGGCGCCGGTTCCCTCATAAATCACCGGACTGAAAGCTCCGATTGCAGAAAATAAGTCGGGATGATTCGTCCCAATAAGCATCGCCTGATAGCTCCCACGCGAGAGCCCGGCCACCGCTCTTTGGGCATTGGTCTTATATTTCTTTTCGATGTAAGGCATCAGTTCTTGAGTGACGATTTTATCTAAATTTTTGGAGGAAACAACGGTTCTCGGAAAATCATCGGGTCTTTTTTGTTCTTCAGGAGCGAGTGCAACGCCATAATCCATCACCACGATCATCTCTTTCGCTTTTTTTTCTGCAAAGAGATTGTCGAGAATGTTGGCAATGCAGCCTTGCTTTTCCCAGCCCGTGATATCCTCGCCGGTACCGTGGTACAGGTACAGAACCGGCATTTTTTTGCGACCGTAATGTGGCGGGAGATACACCTTAAAATCTCTTTTTCCTTTGGTGACTGCGGAGAACAAACTGTCGTCCACAATCTTTCCGTGTTTTACATTTTTCTTGAAGAAAAAATCTTCTCCCGACGGTATTTCTATGGCGCTCGTGGGTCGGCTGTAGCCAAAATAGAGTTCTGTATTGGGATCATTCATCCGCTTCCCATCCACGTTGAACCAATAGTAATGAAAGCCGATTTCCATAGGCGAAGTATGGATATTCCAGTAGCCCTCTTGGTCTTTGGCAGAAGTTGCTTCCAAATTTCTGAGACCATCTCCCCCATCGAGAACCACAGAAGCGGCATTCGGAAAATATACTTTGAACTGAACCTTAGCCTCGGCGTCAATTTTCGGAAATTCTTTGCCTGGCTTTGCCGTTTTAGAAATTGTGTAGGACTGGGCCAATACCATAGACGAAGATAAAAGCAGAAACGAAGCTATTATTTTTAAATGCAACATGGGATTTTAATTTTTAAGTGAAATGCGTGATGGTGTATCAATATTAAGAAAATAATTTTTATCCACAGCCGGCAGTGCTAAAAAACGAAAGCACCGTGTCGCAAATAATCTATGTAAATTTTCGTAATCCCGAGGCCAAACGGCGGAGACCTTCCGACAGAACTTCACGCGGACATGCCATATTGATGCGTATAAAACCACTGCCCGCTGCGCCGTACATCGTGCCGGCGTTTACCCACAATTTTTCTTCCTCCAAGAGCGTTCTGCATAATTCTTCAGATGTCCTGTTGAGCGCCTGGCAATCCAACCAAACAAGGTAGGTCGCCTCCGGCGGAATAACTTTGATTTTCGGCAAATGTTCCGCGATAAAATGTAAAAGATACCGGTAGTTTTCGTAAAGATAAATCTTGAGTTCTGCCATCCATTCTTTTCCGTTTTTGTACGCAGCTATCAGGGCTTCGGCGGCGATGGGATTGGGATAGCTCGTTTCTTGAATTTCAAATGTCTTTAAAAGCTCGTTTAAAGCTTCTCGATTTTCGGAAATAATATAGGAAATTGGCAGACCGGAAAGATTAAAAGTTTTGCAAGGCGAGCCGCAGGTGAAGGCGGTCAACTCTTCATCTTTTGCAATAGAAGCGAACGGCAAGTGCGTGTGACCGGGGAAAACCAAATCTGCGTGAATCTCATCTGAAACCACGATGACCCGATGCTTTGAACAAATCTTCGCAATGGTCTCGAGATCATTCCGTTGCCATACCCTTCCGACAGGATTGTGCGGATTGCAAAGCAACAAAAGTTTAGTTTTAGGGTCGGACGCCATTTGCTCCAGATCCTCGAAGTTGATATTATAAATGCCATTTTCGTAGATGAGGTTATTTTCAGCAATCTCCAATTCGCATTTCTCCAAAAGATCGTAGAAATGATTATAAACAGGCGGCTGAATAATAACACGCTCTCCTCTTTTCACAAAAGTTCGCAGAATGGCAGACAGTGTGGGGATCATTCCAGGACCAGGCAAAATCCACTCTTCTTTGATATCAAAATAAAAATTCTCTTTGTACCAATCGATAATAACCGAGTGGAACTCGGAAGGAATAAGGCTGTAACCAAAAATACCCTGAGATACTTTGTCTAAGAGCGCGCCGATAATTTCCGGTGCCGTCTTAAAATCCATATCAGCCACCCACATCGGCAAAACATGCGGATCTTTCGCCAGATCCCATTTTACAGAATTGGTACCGCGCCGCAGGATGATTTCATCAAAATTGTGGTTCTTTTTCATTTATCTTCTTTTGGATCCGCTAAGAATTGAGGGTTAAAATACTTGAAAGACCGCAATCATTTTTTTACCGGGCGAGGCGGATTCCTGTATATTGCCATCTCAGCCCGGCGTGGAAAAAATTGCGATAGGTTTTTCTGCTATGTCCCGCGGGTGTAGCCTCCGAAGCGCCGCGCAGCACCATTTGGTTGACCATAAATTTGCCGTTGTATTCGCCTATCGCCCCAATTTCCTTCTTGAAACCGGGATATGGTAAATAAGCAGAATTTGTCCATTCCCAACGAGTTCCCCAATTGAAATTGTCCGATGCTGCTTCCCACTCCGCTTCCGTAGGCAGGCGCATTCCTTTCCAAGAGGCGAAGGCTGAGGCTTCATAAAAATTAATATGGCAGACGGGCGCATCAAGATCTATTTCCATCAGCCCGTTCAAAGTATAATTCATCCATTTTCCATCAATCAGATGCCAGTAAAGAGGTGCGGTTGCCGCATTTTGCTTTACCCAGTCCCACCCTTCGGCATGCCAATGGCTAAAATCTTCATAACCTCCGGCCAGCATAAACTCGAGATACTCACCATTGGTGACCAAGCGGTTCGCAATTTCGAAATTATTGAGGTAAGTTTTGTGCCTTCCTAATTCGTTATCAAAACAAAAACCTTTTCCCTCGAAACCAATTTCATAAATGCCTTCGGCGAAGTGCAGCATCTCGAGCCTTGCCAAAGATTGCTTTTTGGAGTTCTTTTCTTTTTCGTACGCCGGGAAGAGCGGATTGTGACCTAAAATATACTTGATGTCCGTCAGTAATAATTCTTGGTGCTGTTGCTCGTGATTAAGACCAAGTTCCAACAGATTTTGCACTTCCGTGGTCATCGGCGAGCTTTCGAGGAATCTCGTCATCTGTTCGTCCACATATTGCCGGTATTTGTAGATATCGGAAACCGATGGTCTGCTGAGGTTGCCCCGATCGGTACGCACCACTCGGGCGCCAATGGTCTCGTAATAGCTGTTAAAAACAAAATTGTATTGCGCATCGAACACTTGATAGTCGCGAAAATAGGGTATCAAAATAAATGTTTCAAAAAACCACGTGGTATGGCCGAGATGCCATTTGGGCGGGCTCACATCTACAATCGGTTGTACCACATAATCCTCGATTTCCAAAGGTCTGCAGATCTCAACCGAATGATTTCGGACTTGGGCATACCTTCTGCCTAGGTCGGCGACCGGCTTTTCTAAATTATTAACATTTGAAGCGGTTTTCATAATTGTTTTATTAAATTAAATCACTTGCCAGACGGAATCTATGAACCAGTTTTTGGAGTCTTTAATTTCGTTGATAATATAAAAGCCCGACTTTGCTGCAAGGCTCTGAATGTCGGTTTCGGAAAATTTTTGCGAAATTTCCATAGCGATCACTTCATTTTCCTCAAATTTAACTCTATTATTTGAAATAGTAACCTGCTGTTCCTCAAGGCTGATCAAAAAACTGCGGCACGCGCCGGAAATGGGATCATAAGTCTGATAATGCTGAAATTTCTTCAAATCAAAATCTGCATTCAACTGGCGATTGATTCTATCGAGAAGATTCAGATTGAAGCGGGCTGTAATGCCAGCGGCGTCATTGTATGCATTTAAAATAACGTGTGGATTCTTTTTCAGATCAAATCCTATAATCAAAGAATCCCCCGAATGAAGCTTTCTGCGCAGCTCTCTGCAAAAGTGGACGGATTCGTCTAATTCCATATTGCCGATATTTCCTCCCAAAAAAAGAACGACTTTTCGCTTTTCAGAAATCGAGGTTGCTTTCTCCAGCATATCAAAGTAATCACCTTGCAAAGTGACAACTTCCAAAGTGGGAAGCTCTGCTTTGAATTTATGCTGAAGAACTGACAATATATTTCCTGAGATATCAATAGGCATATAGGTAAAGTCTGCTCCGCGCCCAACGAGATATTTCAGGAGATAGGATGACTTCGTGGCATCGCCCGCGCCCAGTTCTATCAGGTCGAAAGGCTCATCATTGGCTATAATACTTTCGGCAAGTTCTTGGGTTTTATTTTTAAAGATATCGAGTTCGCAGCCGGTAAGATAATATTCCGGCATATTCATAATTTGCTGAAAGAGCTTATCGCCTTTTTCATCATAAAAATATTTCGAAAATAATTTTTTCGGAAAGTGGCGCAAACCATTCAGCACGTCTGACTGAAAATTTTCCGGAGAATCCTGGTCTTTTTGCATCGTGGTTTCAGTCTGTGCCTTCATTTTTCTAATTGTTTAAGGTAGTCAATACAACAATCTTGCCGCCTTAAAAATTACATTTGGACAAAAAAATTCAATTTCTTGCTAAGCATTTAACGGCTAAATATAGTTCTTTTGCGGCTTTGCAATTGTTCATTTTTTTCTTCGATAGAGTTTATAAATCTCAAACCACAAGACCGAAACCGCCGCAATTGATATGGCAATTCCAAACTCCCGCACACTCAGCCCGCTGACGTGAAAGAATCTGGCAACCGGCGGCACATACAATATGGCAAATAGCAAGACCAGCGTCACAAGAATCATTATCGGGAAGAGGCGGTTGCTGCTTTTGAAACTATCGAGCATGCTGTAATAAAAGGAACGGTTCACGAGACTTAAAAAAATATTGGCCAAAATCAAAGTGGTAAAAACCATCGCTCTCGTTTTTTCTTCGCTTCCGCCATTTTGAACCGTCCATTGGTACGCCCATAAAACCCCCGCGGTGATAACTAATCCCTGAATAATACTGATGGCTAACTCGCGAAGGTTCAGAAAGGTATCGGTCATTCGTCGGGGTGGCTGCTGCATTGTATTTTTCTCCATCGGTTCGTTTTCGTAAACGATAGAACAAGTGGGACCCATCACCAATTCGAGAAAGATCACATGCACCGGCGTGAAAATCTGGGGAAATACCCAACCTAAAAACAAAGGCAAAGACACGGTGAGGATAATCGGAATATGGATAGAGATGATGTACTGCACGGCTTTTTTGATATTGGCATAGATTCTTCTTCCGGCAGCGATACCGATCACTAATTTTTCCAAATCATCGTTGGTAATAACCAAAGATGCAGCCGCTTTGGCAATCTCTGTACCCTTGTTGCCCATCGCCACGCCTATGTGCGCTGCTTTGAGAGCCGGGCCATCATTCACGCCATCGCCCAACATCGCTACCACTTCGCCGTTCTTTTTCAGCGCATTCACGACACGCAGTTTGGCCTCAGGGAACATTCTGGTAAACAAAACCGTACGCTCCGCAACGGGCATCAATGCCTCTTCTTCGTAGCCAGCCACGTCATTTCCGTTTAAGATTTCCGCTGTATTTACGATACCTGCCTGGGCAGCGATGCTGCTGGTGGTATCGGCATTGTCTCCCGTGATAATTTTTACCTTGATTCCTGCCTCGTAAATTTGATGGATGACTGTCCGGATTTTTTTCTTTGGCGGATCGTAGAAAACCACCAACCCGAGAAATTCAAATTCAAGATCCTGCTGTCTTTTCGGAAAATCGGCGCCGCGAAAATCGGATTTGGCGACCCCCAGCATTCGATAGCCCTGCTGGCCAAAGCTCTTAAGGACGTTTCTTATCTTATCGATCTCTGTATCGGAAAGTTTGGCAACCGCAAGGATGGCTTCGGGAGCTCCTTTGGCAGCAACGATTCTTTCTTTTTTACCATTTTCCAATATGTGGGTCATCATCGGCGGATTACCTTCCAGCGGATATTCGTGGATCATTTGATAATCTTTTCTTGCATCGCTTTTTTGGGTCTCTTCATAGACCTTGTGAAGCATTTTCTCCATCGGGTCGAACGGAAGCGGTTCGCTGCTCCACATGGCATATTCTATCAAAGTCGTCACAGCCGGATTGGTAAATTCTTGTTGATCATAAATCTTGTCGGAACGGTAATCATACAACTCTTTCAGCTCCATAGAATTTTCTGTAATGGTGCCTGTTTTGTCGGTGCAGATTACCGTGGTGCTGCCTAAGGTTTCTACGATACTGCTTCTTTTGATAATGATGCCCTCGCGCATCAGTTTCCAAGCACCCAGCGCCATAAAGGTGGTAAATGCCACGGGAATCTCTTCCGGGAGAACAGACATCGCCAGCGTAAGCCCATTCAGCAGGCTATTGATCAGATTTCCGGTCTTTATAAAACTGAAGATGCACACCATCAAAAAAATGAAGACGCCCGCAACGGCCATCCATTTTACAAATTTCGTAATCTGAATCTGCAAGGGCGACACTTCTTCTTTTATAGACGAGATCGATTCTCCGATTTTACCGATTTGCGTTTGTTTTCCAATTTGTTCTACCTCAAAAACTGCCAGGCCGGAGACGGCTACCGTGCCGCTGAAAACTTTATTATTGCCAGGCTCGGGGCTTTTAAAAACCGAAAAACTCTCGCCCGTCAAGGAGGCTTCATTCACGGAAAAATCGTTGCTGTGAACAATTGTCCCATCGGCATTGATGATTCTTCCTTCTTCGATAATGCACAGATCACCCACGACGATATCGTGCGTCGGAATTTGGATGGCTTCAGAATTTCTTATTACCGTACTCAGCGGTTCATTTAGTTTTTCTAATTCCTCCAGCGCTTTTCTACTTCGATTGTCTTGATAAAACGAGATAGCAGAAACGGCAATGATGGAAAGAAACATAAACGCAGCTTCGCCATAATCGCCGACAATAACGTAAATGATCGAGATGGCGAAGAGCAAGATGAGCATCGGCTCTTTCAAGATGCTGAGTACCATATCCAGCAGAGAGCTTTTGCCGACCGGCTCCATCCGGTTGTTGCCGTTCCGCTCTCTGGACGCCTTCACTTCGTTGTCCGTCAAACCTTTTAGATGCTCAGGAAGATTATATGTGGTCATTTTTTAAAACTGTTTTTTAAGGATTGGTGATTAACGTCCTCCTATCATTTTGGACACAATGCCTTTTTTGTCGGTCAGTTCTGCTATTATGATGCCGCCAAAATGCAATAGAATGAAAATTGGGAACCAATAGATCGCCCATTTGTGAATGGTTTCCATCGGCTCCTTCCATTCGCCATCGATCCATTTCAGATAAAATCCCGTCACAATGGAAACGGCTATGAAAAAGTATAAAATTACATAAATTAGTCCTTGCATTTTCTCTTTTACGGCTTGGTTTTTTACAAATGGATTTGGAAATTTAATTCCTTTTGCCAACATATAAATAACTCGGATCAGAAAGGCAGCCAACACCAGATAGGCAGCATATTCGTGCCATTCCCACATCGGTTTCTGAATGCTTTTGACGATGGGCAGTATCTGTTCTTTTCCAAGGTTGATATTTTGGCTTTGCAGTTGAGTTTCCACCGCATTTATAATGGTGTTCTTGCTCATCCAATACATCCTTAAAAATCCGGTGATAAATAAAACGACCATTAATATTGCCAAAGACCAATGTAGAACTCTGTGAACCGTCGTGAATTTATTTTTGTTTTCTGTTTCCATAATTTTTAATAAATTAAAGTTAATAATCCCGATTGCGCCGGCTTTTTACTCTTCATCTTCGGTGTTTTTGAGTTTCATCAGAAGCGTATAGGCATTTTTGGATACGATATGTTTGCCTGCAAAATCAGTGTCATTGACCACTTGAACAAATCCCTTCTCTTTCGCTCCCACAGTTACGGGCAACATTTTATAGCTTAGTTTTCCGGTTTGCACAAACACGTAATCCTTGCCCTCAAAATTGACGATGCTTTCCTCCGGCACGGCATTGGCAAAGGAAATTTTCGTGGCTATTTCGGCATTCATATACATTCCCGGCAACAGATTTTTGTCAGCAGTTTCAAAATGGCAATGCACTTCCGAAATGCCATCGCTGCTGATGTCTCTGCTGATGAGGATGATTTCGCCTTGGTATTTTTTATCGGGTTCTGCATTGGTATAGGCGGTCAGTTTTTGTCCGATTTGCAGTTTATCGATATCATTTTCATAGACTTTTAAATTCAGGCGCAGATTGTTGGGATTAATCAATTCAAACAGGACATCCGAAGGATTGACATATTTCCCGATGTTGACATTCACCTTGCTGACAAAACCATTGATAGAACTGTACACCGGAATGCTTTTGGTGATGGTGCCGGCATTCAGCCGCTCGGGATTGATGTTGATCAGGCGCAACTGCTGCGCCAGTGCATTCATCATAATCTGCTGATTGTTCGCTTCCGCTTGTGCTGCCTGCATCACTTTATCGCTGCTGGCTTGACTTTGGTTCAGCGCTTTCTGCCGTTGGTAATCCAATAGTGCAAAATGGTATTTTGATTTGGCTTGCAAATAATCCTGTTGCAGCGTGATATATTGCGGATCCTCCATCACGGCAATCGTTTCTCCTTTGCGGACATACATCCCTGGCAGCAGGCGCGTACTTTTCAGAAAACCGCCCAAAGGCACACTCACAGAAATGAGATTTTGCGGTGGAACGTCTATTTTTCCGTTTAATTTCAAAACAGTCGCGATATTTTTTTCGGTAAGGCGTACCGTTTCCAAAGCCGCATTTTTTAACTGCGCATCGGTCAATACGACGGTGTTGCTTTCGTTGGCAACTTTGGTTTGGGCTTGATCCTGAGGTTTTTCCCGGCATTGAGCCAACAATAGTAGTCCCAAAACAGAGAGCATTTTTAGCTTGCCATGGTTTTTATTTTTTATATCGAATGAATACATTGTGATTAGAATTTAATTAAGATAATTGATTTGAATAATGGTATCGTTCAGCGATTTTACCGCATCGGCATAATTACTTTGAATGCTGATGGCTTGATTGACGAGCATCACAAAATCCAGATAATTGATTTCGCCGTTGAGGAATTGCTTTTGCGCCGTTTCGGTCACGATGGTTGCGTTTTTCAGCCCTTCCATTTCGTAGTCGTTCACGATTTCCATCTGGCGCTGATAGCTTTCCGATAGTTGTTTGTACCGATTTTGCAAATACATATTGGTAGCTTTCAATTGGTTGTCTGCGATGCTTTCCGAGATTTGCGAAGCTGCTACTCTCGCCTTTTGCGACTGCGAGAATATAGGAATAGAAACGCCCACTTGCACGGAATGGAATTGCGGCGAGGCATTGTACAACTTATTATCGGCGCCTGTTCCCTTGAAACTGTTGAGATTGTAAGCCAACATCAATCCGGGCAGCAGTTTGGATTTTTCTAATAGGGTTTGGCTCGCCGCCATATTTTTCTGCTGTTCCAAGAGTTGCAATACAGGATTTTTGCCGGGATCGGCTGTTAGCAGCGGCATTATTTTTTCGTTAGATTCTGCCAGATACATTACATCCGAATTTAGCAACCATTGCCATTGCAACTTTGCGCTTTCCAATTCCTGCTGCACCTGTTTCAGTTGGATGGTGATTGCTGCTTTTTGGTTCTGGGCTGTAGTTTTTTCCAAAATATTGCTTTCTCCTTTTTGCAGGCGCAGCAAAGCTTTGGCGTAAAAATCAGTGTATAAGGAATCTGCCGTCCGCAATAGTTTTTCTTTTTCCTGCCAATACAAAATGGCGTAAAACGTTTGGGCAACGGCTTTTTTTAATTCATATTCCTTCATCGAGACATTCAATAGACTGTATTTCCATTCTTGTGTGAAACGTTCCTTCTGCCTTTTATAAACCGTCGGGAAAGCGATATTCTGCGAAATCCCGAACTTGGTATCGTTGTAAGCACTGTTGATCTGTCCGTAATCTGCTGTGATGCCGGTTTGCGGAATATCTGCCGAAGTTCTGATGATGGCTTTGGCATAATCGGCTTTCAGTTTTTCCGTTTTCAGATTTTGATTATTCTGAATAGCCATCTCAATCGCCCGGTCTAAGGTGAGGGTTTGTTGGGCTTTCAAAGAACCCGTTCCCATTAATGAAATTCCTAAAACAACTAATAATGGGATGTGTTTTTTCTTAAATAAATTCATTTTTAAACCTTTTTCAAATGCAATAAATAATATTGGAAGAACGAACAAAGTGAGAAATGTAGCACCCAGAAGTCCACCAATGACCACCGTTGCCAGCGGACGTTGCACTTCGGCACCCGCTCCAGTGCTCACCGCCATCGGAATGAAACCCAAAGAAGCTACAGACGCGGTCATCAGCACGGGGCGCAAGCGGGATTCCGTCCCATCTACCACGATGCGGACAATGTTCTTGATGCCCGATTTTTTCAAACGATTAAATTCGGCGACCAAAACAATTCCGTTCAAAACGGCTACGCCGAAAAGCGCTATGAAACCTATGGCTGCACTGATGCTGAAAGGCATACCGCGAAGCGCTAAAAAGAAAACACCACCTATTGCCGACAGAGGAATAGCGGAGTAAATCAAGAGGCTTTCTCTTACCGAGTTGAAAGCGAAAAACAACAGAATATATATCAACGCCAGCGAGATGGGAACTGCCACCATCAGACGGCTTTTGGCTTGGTTCAGATTTTCAAAAGAACCACCGTAGGTGACAATGTATCCCGCCGGGAGCTTGATTTGCTTATCCACTTTGGCTTGCAATTCTTGCACAATACTTTGCACATCCCGACCCTTGATATTGAAGCCGACAATGATCCTGCGTTGGGTGTTCTCCCGCTGAATTTGATTGGGACCGTTTTTTATCTGCACTTCTGCCAATTGCGATAATGGAATCTGTTGTCCGGCAGGTGTCGGAATCAGCAAATTACGAACATCCTCTAAATTTTTTCGGGCGTCTTCGTCCAGCTTCACCACCATATCAAAACGCTTTTCACCTTCGAAAACCAATCCTGTGCTTTGTCCGGCAAACGCCGTATTGACCACCTTATTGATGCCGGCTACCGATAAATGATATTGGGCAAGGATGGGGCGTTTATAACTGATGATTACTTGAGGCATTCCGGTGATGGGTTCTATATAAAGATTTTGGACACCGTCCACCGTATTGATTATTTTACCCAATTTGGCGGCGGTAGCAGCCAGTACATCGAGATCGTCTCCGAAAACTTTCAGCACCACGTCCTGCCGCGCACCGGTCATCAACTCGTTGAAGCGCATATTGACCGGATACTGAAAACCGGCGGTAATGCCCGGCACATCTTCCAGAGCTTTGCTCATTTTCTCCGATAGTTCCGGAAAAGTCTTGGCAGAAGTCCACTCGCTTTTGTCTTTCAAAATCACCATCATATCGCTGGCATCCATCGGCATTGGGTCGGTAGGTACCTCGCCACTGCCTATTTTGGTAACCACTTTTATCACTTCTGGAAAGCGCGTTTTCAGGATATGGGCGGCTTTCTGCGTACTTTCAATGGTCGTATTCAGGTTACTTCCGGTTAATACACGGGTGTCAACGGCAAAATCCCCTTCCTCTAATGAGGGAATAAACTCGCCTCCCAATCTCGACATTACGAAAGCCGCTACAAAAAATAAAATGGAAACCAATACGATAATGAGTTTCGGTATGCGGATGGCTTTCAACAGATATTTTTGGTAGAAGGCTTCCACGCGCCGCATCACTCTATCTGAAAGATTGTGCGCAGCGCTAATTTCCCTGCTCAGTACCAGCGAAGTCATCATTGGAATATAGGTGAGCGACAACAAGAAGGCGCCCAGCAATGCAAAGGCAACCGTCTGAGCCATCGGTCGGAACATTTTGCCTTCTATACCTTGCAGACTCAGAATAGGCAGGTAAACGATCAGAATGATGATTTGCCCAAATACTGCGCTGTTCATCATTTTGCCCGCAGAACTGATGACCGTCTGATCCATTTGTTTTTTGGATAGACTGGTCAATTGCTGGAAGCGGGCGTTGTGCGAGAGCTGGTGCATCACCGATTCTACGATGATGACAGCGCCATCGATAATGAGTCCGAAATCGAGAGCGCCAAGGCTCATCAGGTTGCCACTCACGCCAAAGAGATTCATCATACAAACGGCAAAAAGCATCGCCAGCGGAATAACCGAAGCCACGAGCAATCCTGCCCTGAAATTCCCAAGGAACAAAACCAGAACGAGAACTACGATCAGTGCGCCTTCCATCAGGTTTCTTTCCACTGTACTTATGGCATTATTGACCATTTTCGTGCGATCTAGGAAAGGCTCCACGACGACGCCCTCCGGCAGGGTTTTTTGGATTTGTGCCACTTTTTCTTTTACGTTCTTGACGACTTCGCTGCTGTTGGCGCCTTTCAGCATCATCACGACGGCGCCCGAAACTTCGCCCTGATCATTATAGGTCATTGCTCCGTATCGGGTGGCATAGCCTATTTTTACGGTTGCGATATCGCGGATGAACAAAGGGGTTGCGTTGTTTTTATTTGCGATGGCAATGTTGCCGATGTCTTCTATGGTACCGATAAGTCCTTCGCTGCGCACATAGAGAACTGTGGGACCTTTCTCGATGTAGGCGCCACCGGTATTCTGATTGTTCTCTTCCAAAGCCGAAAAAACATCATTGATGGTGATTCCGTAGGCATTGAGTTTGTCCGGATTTACTGCGATTTCGTACTGCTTTAGTTTGCCGCCAAAACTGCTCACTTCGGCAACGCCTTTTACGGTGAGTAATTGCCGGCGCACGATCCAGTCCTGAATGGTGCGCAGTTCTGTGACATCATATTTATGTTCGTAACCTTTTTTGGGGCGGACTACGTATTGATATATTTCGCCAAGACCGGTAGAAATAGGTCCTAAAGTCGGTGTGCCAATGCCGGTCGGAATTTGACCCTGAACCTGCAGAAGGCGTTCGGCAACCTGCTGCCGTGCCCAATAGACATCCACATTGTCTTCAAAAACAATGGTAACGAGTGAGAGTCCGAAACGGGAAAAGCTTCGTATTTCCTTTGTGCCGGAAATGTTGCCCGTTGCTTGTTCTATGGGAAAGGTAACGAGCCGTTCAATATCCGTAGCGCCAAAAGCCGGAGCGATAGTGATTACTTGCACCTGATTGTTGGAGATATCGGGAACGGCATCGATAGGCAATTTCGTGGTTTGGTAGGCGCCAAATCCGATGAGCGCTATCACCAAAAGCCCGATAATGAGTTTGTTCCTTACGGAAAATGCGATGATTCTGGTAAGCATATATTTTACTTGTTAATCAAAAATTATTATTTAAGAACATTACATAAAAGTACAGCAGTACTTATTGTAAATGAAATAACAGGATTAACCAAGAGGCTGCGATTATATAATCTGCACGGTAAACAATATTGCGATTTCGGTTTATTCGGATTTCTAATGATTGCTTAGCAAAAATGTCTTTGGGAAACCCTCGGAACAACCTAAGAAATGATCGACAGGGCATTCTTGTTAAATAAAACAGAAATTCAGAATGCGAGGTGCAATAGAAATAATCAAAAACCTATTGGTCAAAAAGAATTAACAAGATCTTGGAGGCTGCCAGATTGTGGAAAGAAAATGGTTGGATATAAAAGAATCATCAAAAGACATGACTTTGGAGGATTCTACCATAACAATTTTATGAAAAGATTCGAAAAAAACAGGTTGCGGATGCACGAAGCAAAAATTTAATACGTCGCTGTGTATGATGAAAGGTAGCTTTTGATCATCATCATAATCCTTATTGTGTTGACGATTTTTCGAATGGTTGCCTTCGTAGTGAAGAACCAAAAAGTCTAAGATGGAAATATGGCTGTTGCTTTTCGTATGCTCGATATAGTGCTCTACCAGCGCAGGAAGCTTCAGCAACTGGTTTAATTCGGTTGTTGAAAAAAGGTAGGTCGTGAGAAAAAATATGGCGAGCATTTTTTTCATAAGCACAAAGTTAAGGAAAAATACGTTATGTTTTTTTAATTAGCAGTCCACTTTTTTGTTTTTTTCATATATCGCACCGTAAAATAATATACTGCAAAAATAAGAACGAGAATTGCTGCAATGGTGTTTCTCAAAGAAGCATCGTCATAAGTAAGTTGCGGATACTTAAATAATATAATCAAGACGATCCCGCAAAGCCAGATAAACTGGGTATTATATTCTTTGATCAGCCATCTTTTCCACTTAAATTCCATATTGGCGAAGGTTTCGCGAAAGCCTGCTAATGTGGGTATCCAGCGGTGAACTCTTTTGATATAAATATCGAATTCTCCTCCGAATTTTTTCCTCAAAAAGTTCTCTTCGGCCAACACGATGCATTGGTATATAAAGAGAAAAATAGGAATTATAATAACAGTGTAAATCAATGAATTAGCCAAAATACCAAGCCCTAAAAGCATTAAAATATTACCAATATACAAAGGATTTCTGACGTGGCTGAACAGACCTTCCGTCACCAAATGTTCTGCATATACTTTTTTATCCTTTCCGCCTCGTACGATATAAGCGAGACCAATGGTGGCGCCCCGAATTGCTTGTCCTAAGATGGTAATGAGCAGCCCCACCACAATTGCTATCCAATAATAATCAGCTCCAAATATTGCCTCGCTGAATAATGGTGGCGAAGGAATAAATAGAAGCACATATAGAACAATAAATAAAAAATTTCTGTATTTAAAAAAAAAGTTGCCGATCTGTATCATAGTTTTTTTGCGATAATGCCAGTGAAATTATACCATCTGAAAAACACTTCTACTTCGCCAAACCCTGCATTGCGGAGCATACTGATATTTTCACTGGTTTTATATGGGATTAGGATATTTTCGAGAGCCTCTCTTTTTTGTGAAATCTCCAACTCGCTGTAATTATTTCTACGCTTAAAGTCGTAATAATAATCTATGAAATCGCGGTTAAAAGATTTTTCCTCAGTGAGTATTTTTTCGATCAGAATGAATACGCCGTTCTTAGTCATTCCCTCGCAAATTTTTCGGACAATGTCCAGCCGATGTGCCGGTCTGATGAATTGCAATACTAAAACCATCACGACCACAGAAGCATTATGCACAGGAATGTCTTGGGTCAAATCGGCCACCTCCAGATCAATTTCTCGATTCAACTTAAAATTGTTGAGTTTTTCCCGACATTTGTGAATCATTTCTTCAGAGTCGTCGATACCAACGAATTTGATATCGTTGGGTATTTTTTTGTCCATCAAAAGCATTGTAGTTCCCGTGGAACATCCCAGGTCATAAACATTGGTTCCCTGCTGGGCGTGCCTTCCGGCCAATTCACTGGTCATTCGCTGCATTTCTTCATAAAAAGGAACAGAGCGGCTTACCATATCGTCAAAAACACCGGCAACTTCGTTATTGAACTCGAAGTCAAAAAGATTTTCTAGTTTTTGTTTAAAAACTTCATCAGAATTCACGTTTTCTTCCATAAGATTTTATTTCGCAAAATTATTAAATTTTTCGGTTGAATTGGCTATTTATTTTTAAAGATTGAATAAGTGATATCTGCATTTGAATCATTATTACAAGTTTCTTGTTCAGAAGTGAAAGAGATAATCCCTCCAATATTGCCTGTCATCTCAGATGCAACGTGGCGTGGCTTTGGTGCAGAACCGGAACAAAAAAAAGACACCAAATGGCGTCTTAAATAATATTTTGCGGAGAGAGAGGGATTCGAACCCCCGGACCTGTTACAGTCAATAGTTTTCAAGACTACCGCAATCGACCACTCTGCCATCTCTCCATTCCCCGCTCCCAACCTCTCGTTTTCGGTGGTGCAAATATAAAAAGCTTTTGGATTGTAACCAAATAATTATAATAAAAAACTTGAGATCTTTCGTTGTCCATTAGAAATTCTTAAGTCCGGAACATTTGAAAACCCAGAAATACCATCAATAATCCCAAAACCACACTTAGCAAAACGTATAAAGCCAAAATACCGTAGTGAGCGCTTTGCCACAAGGAATAATTCTCGGCAGAAAAGGTCGAAAATGTGGTGTAGCCTCCGCATAGACCCGTGATCAAGAGATATTTTAGAGAATTATCTATTCTCAAAAAATAGGCGGACAAAATCCCAATCAGCAAGCAACCTGTAAGATTTACTACAAATGTTCCCATTGGAAATGTTTGGATATGCCACAATCTCTGAGTATAATTGGAGATCAGGAATCGAAAGACGCTGCCCAACCCGCCCCCGAGGAAAATATACACTATAGCTCTCATCCTGCTTGATTATTATGAAAATCGGTTGATTATTTCGGATTATCGTTCCACCCAAGTGTGGTTCTCTCCCGCCAATTCGCCGAGATATTTTTCGGCATCCATCGCGGCCATACATCCGCTGCCCGCCGCAGTAATGGCTTGCCTGTAGTGGCGATCCTGAACATCACCGGCGGCAAAAATGCCCGGCACATTGGTTCTCGCCGATTTGCCTTCCGTAATGATATATTCGTACTCGTCCAAGTCTACCTGACCTTTGAAGATGGCCGTATTGGGTTTGTGGCCGATGGCGATAAAGATGCCGTGAACATCGATTGTGAAAACTTCTTTCGTGAGATTATTTATTACTATTGCTCTTTCTACCAAAGCATTTTCCCCTTCGATGCCGATGAGCTCGTGGTTATATTTCACCTCGATATTTGGAGTATTGAGCACCCTTTCCACCATCACTTTGGAAGCCCGGAAATGGTCTTTTCTCACGAGCAATGTTACTTTTTTGCAAATATTGGCGAGGTATGTGGCTTCCTCCGCAGCAGTATCGCCCGCTCCTACGACGACGACGTCTTGCCCTCGGTAGAAAAATCCGTCACAAGTGGCGCAGGCAGAAACGCCTCCTCCGGAATATTTTTTTTCGTCTGGCAAACCCAGATATTTTGCCGTTGCTCCGGTGGAAATAATCACACTTTTAGCCAGAATCTCGCGCGAACCCGTACTCAATTTGTGAATGCCGCCTCTCTTTTGGGAAAACTCTACTTTGGTAATCATCTCGTAATGCACTTTGGTATCGAATCGTTCTGCTTGTTTTTGAAGCAGGAGCATCATTTCCGGCCCCGAGATCCCGTCTGGAAATCCCGGAAAATTTTCCACATCTGTAGTGGTGGTAAGTTGCCCTCCAGGTTCCAGCCCTGTAAAGAGCTCGGGTTTCAGATTCGCCCGGGCTGCATATATCGCGGCCGTAAAACCTGCCGGTCCCGATCCTACGATGACACAATCTAAGATATTGCTTTCCATTTTTACGATTATTTTTTTTTATAGTAAATATCCTTGACTTTCTTCTTAAAAAATCGGACTGTCAAATATAAATCTTTATGGGAAAAAAGAGGGTACAAATTTGTGAAATTAATTATTCAAAACATATCCAAACAATCAATGCGACCGATACGAAGAATGAATGATAAAGATGGGTTATCAAAATTCCGGTGAAAAAGCCTTCGACCAAACACCTTAAACTTTCACTTTCAGTTCATCTACTTTTAGGATTTTGTAAACCATCTCGGTATAGATTTCATCATCATCCATTTGACGCACGCCGAGACCTTTGGATTTGAGATCCATCTCGCGCAGAATGGAAATTACTCTGGTTGCATGTTTCAAGGGATAGAAGCGTGCTGCTTCCGAATAATCCTTGATGGCGTATGGACTGACGCCCAATGTGGAAGCAATGCTTTGTGGCGACTGGCCGGCTAAAGTGTGGTACATTATGATATTCGAAAAGAAGTTATAAAGTATGCCGAAAGACATCTGTACAGGATTTGATTTTTTATTTTTTCCCATATAATAGGCAATAGATAAGGCTTTTTCCTGATTTTTGGTGGCCAGCGCCCTCTGCAGTTCGAAGACATTAAAGTCCTTGCTGATGCCGATATGCTCCTCTACCATTTTCCCGTCGAGCACGGCACCGTCTTTCAAAATGATTTTCAATTTGTTGAGTTCATTGGCGATTCTGGAAAGATCGTTTCCCAGATATTCTGCCAATAGATGGCTGATGTTGGGCGCCGCTTTGATGCCCATCGCGGTCATTTCGCTTTGGATCCACGCCGGAAGTTGATAGTCCTTTATCTTATCAAATGCGAAAATCATTTTGGATTTGTCCAAAATTTTTACAAATTTCCTTCGGGCATCCAGCTTCTTGCTCTTGTGGGCAACGACTAAAATCGTTGAAGGAACCGGATTTTCGAAATAAGTTTCCAGCGCTTTGGGCTCTTCATCATTCAGCTTCATATCTTGCGCTTCTTTCACGATGACGAGTTGCTTATCGCCCATCATCGGATATTGCCTTGCCAAGGATAAAACTTCTAAATAGTTGGTATCCCGACCGTAAACCACCGTCAGGTTGAAGGCTTTCTCATCTTCATCCAAAACATCTTGCTCCAAATGCTTGACAGCCAGATCTATGTAAAATGACTCCTCGCCGTGTAAAAAATAAACAGGCAAGAGTTCTTTATTTTTAATATTTTTGAGGATAGTATCTATTTCTTTCATCACGAGGTATGCAGGTTCCGAAACTTAATTTTGAAAATGATTTTGATTTGCAAATCAAGCAAGACAAAGATACATTTTTTATCTATGATCTGGTGCGCAAAATATGGCTTGTGCTGACGCCGGAAGAATGGGTAAGACAGCATTGGCTGCATTATTTCAGGTTTGTGAAGAAGAAAAACTTGTCTTCTTTAATCCTCGAGAAAAAGCTGGAACTGAACGGAACAACGAAAAGAATTGATCTCTTGGTAACCGAAAAAACCAAGCCCAAAATCCTCGTAGAATGCAAGGCGCCAAGTATCGTTTTGAAAGAAAGCCATTTTGAGCAGATTGCGCGGTACAACAGTATAATCGGGGCAGAGCAAATCATCATCAGCAACGGGCTGCAGCACATTTTTGCAGATTTCAAAGAGGCGCAATATCACTTTCGGACAATTAAGGTTTAAAGACCCTGATCGAAGTTTTCTGCGTACACTTTTCCCGCTAAATAATGATTGCTTTACTGATGCTTGTTGATTGACATTACTTTTCCGAAACCTGCAAGACCTCGACATCGTTTTCATTGAGTCTTTGCTTTAGCCAGTTTTGGAGTTGGGCATCCTTTATGTTTTTTCCCGAATAGATTATTACAAAACGCAACTTTGCACTATCGGTATTGGGATATTGTAAAATCTTCCCGTACGACATCTTGGAAATTTCGGGAAACAAAATTTGAATTTCTTTGCTGAGCGTGGAGTCAGAAATTTTGTAGCTATCGAGCTCGGCACGCAGATTGGATATGGCAATATCCTTTTCCGTGAGGTTATTAGTCTTTTTATTGATTTCGTTCAGGATTTCAGATTTCAAATCGGAATTATTCTGGCGGATATTCAGTTTCGTATGGGAAAGACCATATTCCGCAAGCATTTTGTTGTAAGTTTTGATCTCTGCCGGCGCAAATTTTTTGTTGAGAAAAGCAACATCTATCACCTTGGGATTGGCGTTGTAATCTACTTTTTTATAGATCAAAGTATAGCCTTTGCTTTCGAATTCTTTTTCTAAGAACAGATCGGTAGTTTTCGCAAATTTTTTCTCATTAAAAAGATTATAAGCGAGGTAAAAACTTGGTACAATCATAATGATAATCAGTATTGAAATGCTGTATCGGATCCTCTTTTCGTAGTTGCTATCCAATATGGCTGAAGGATATTTCAAATATTTGACGACCAGAAATGTGGCGATGCAAATGAAAAAACAATTGATACTGTAGAGATAGAATGCACCCAAAAAGAAAGATAAATTGGACGTGGCAATGCCGAATCCGGCAGTACAAAGCGGCGGCATCAGCGCAGTAGCAATCGCAACGCCCGGAATGGGATTTCCCTTTTCTACTCTGGTAATCGCTATCACACCAACCAAGCCACCGAAAAATGCAATCAAAACATCATAAATAGTGGGCGAAGTTCTCGACAGAAGTTCCGATTGTACATCTTTGAAAGGACTGATGAAAAAATATAATGCCGACACCAGCAGACTGACGCCGGTTGCAATCAAAAGGTTTTTAATTGATTTTTTGAGAAGCGGAAAATTGTAAGTTCCCAGCGCAAAACCGGCGCCCACGATGGGACCCATAAGTGGCGAAATGAGCATAGCTCCGATAATTACCGCTGTAGAATTCACATTCAGACCTATCGATGCAATGATAATGGCACAGGCCAAAATCCAAAGATTAGAACCTCGGAAAGAGATATTGGCATTGACATTTTCCAATACTTTACTCTTCTTCTCTTCGCCGTTATGGAGATTTATGAAATTCAAAATATTATTCATCATTTTTCGGTTTCTTCGGGTTTTTATTGAGAATAAGATAACCGATGATTCCGCCAAGAATCGAGGCCGCGAAAATACCGATTTTGGCCTGAGCCTGATATTCGGGATGCCTGAAGGCAAGCGAAGTGATAAAAAGAGACATCGTAAAACCGATCGATGCGAGAAAACCAAGCCCTAAAAGATTTCGAAAATTCATCCCATCGGGCAGCTTTGCAATCTTGAGTTTGACGAAAACTGCTGTAAACCCCACAACGCCAAGCACTTTGCCAACGACCAATCCAAGAGCTACGCCAATGGCGATGTTCGTATTGAAAAGGCTCGTGAAATCGATATTCAGATCGACGCCTGCATTGGCAATGGCAAAAATGGGTATGATGACAATGGTGACAACAGGATGCAAAGCATGCTCCAACCTTTGCAGAGGCGGTGTTGCCGCTAATGTTGCCACATTTATTTTTTCCAAAACGTGCAGTTGATCGTTAGTGAGTGTCGGGGTATGTTCGGTAGGGTCAATATTTTTAAATCTCTCCAGATAATTGCTGATTACAGAAATAAACACAGTTTCTTTAATTTTCACATCGGCAGGAATGGTAAAAGCCGCCAGCACAGCCGCAATAGTGGCGTGAACACCCGAAATGACGAAGCAACTCCACACGCCGCAGATGCCGATAAAAGCATAGAAATACACCGATCGGATTCCCAGCTTGTTGCCGAGGTACATCAGAAACAATAATAATAGACCGCCCACGAGGTAGGTCAATTCAATATCCGACGTATAAAAAAAAGCGATAACCAAAACCGCTCCCAGATCATCGACGATGGCTAATGCTGTCAAAAACACCTTTAGCGATAGCGGTATTTTTTTTCCAAGCAAATATAAAACGCCCAGCGCAAAAGCAATGTCAGTCGCCATCGGGATTCCCCAGCCTTTGTGCATTTCTCCGGAAGGATTGAGAAGCATAAAAATCAAGGCCGGCATCACCATTCCGCCGACTGCGGCCACAATGGGAAGCATCGCCTTTCGCGGGTTCGATAATTCGCCACCGATGATTTCTCGTTTCAGTTCCAGTCCTACCACGAAAAAGAAGACCGCCATCAAGCCGTCATTAATCCAATGATGAATGCTGAAATTAAAAAAACCAGTGCCATTCCACGTGAATCCGAAAGTTTGCTCCAAAATGTGGTGATACCCTTCTCGCAATGGCGAATTGGCCAACAGCAATGCGATGATGACACTGATTCCCAATAGCAATCCGCCCGACTTCTCCTGCTGGATAAAACGCTGGAAGGGTTGCGCAATCTTGTCGATAGGCTTCAACTCGTATTTTTCATTCATAATTTTCCAAAGATAGTAAGTTCAAATTTATGAATTCGTTCACAAGTGAAAAGTATTTTCTTTAAATATTAAAATCTTTTTTCGGATTGAAAAGGTAAATGATGAAGAAAAACAGAATAGAAACGGCTAAGAAATATTGATAATAATGCACAGCAGACTGGGAACTCACTGTGGTGGTGCTGCTGCCCGTGGATTTTTCCAATTCTGCTTCCAGCTCGGTGATTGCGGTATCCAGATTATTCCCGTCGATGTAGGATCCGCCCGTTGATGAAGCTATATTTTTGAGTGCTTTTGTCTGCAATCGGGAAACGACTGTTTCGCCAAACATATCGGTTTTGTAGCCCATCAGCTGTCCGTAATAATATTCGGGGATTGGCGCGCCTTCTTCCGTTCCCACGCCTATGGTCGTCACTTTGATGCCTTGCTTATTGGCTAGATCGATAGCATCGTCCTCGTGGCCTTCATTATCCTCGCCATCGCTTATTAAGACCACATTTTTGGAACCTTTGCGGATGTTATTGAATTTTTGAGCAGCCACTTCCATTGCCTTCAGGAAATCGGTTCCTTGGTTTTGCACCACGCTGGTTTCGATGCCGGAAAGATAAGTGGCTGCCGCCGAATAATCGGTGGACAAAGGCATTACCGAATAGGCCTCGCCGGCAAAAACAACGATTCCTACTCTATCGTTGCTCATTTTTTCAAGAGAATTGATGATGATATTTTTAGCTTGGTCCAATCGGCTTGGCTGGATGTCTTGCGCATTCATCGAGTTGGAAACGTCCAGAACAAAGATGGTATTGCTGACAGTTTGGGTGACGCTGATCTCCTCTCTACCGCCCAACAGATCGATGATTGCGAAAATTAAAAACAAAAGACCTAAGAGATAAAGAATCGGAAAAATCCTGGCAAATCCGGAAGTTTTTTCGAACAAAAGCTCCTGAAAGCGGTCTTCTGCAAAGATATTTCTTCTCTTGCTTTTCCATCGGAAATAATGAATGATAAAATAACCGATGACAGGCAGCAACAGCAGCAACAGCAGATACCAGTAATTTCCTAAATACCAATTCATCATCTAATTTCTTAATTCAAAATTTTAAAAAATACCCAGCGCAATAAGGCATCCAACACCAGAAATCCTAAAGCAATCCAAAGAAAAATCCTGAAATATTCTTCATAATTATAAAGTTTACTTGTTTTCACATCCGATCTTTCCAATTGGTTGATCTCATCATAAACGCTTTGAAGGCTGCTATTGTCCGTTGCGCGAAAATATTTTCCGCCCGTCAGTTGGGCAATATCCATCAAGGTATTTTCATCAATCTGGGTTTGCTGCTCTGTAAAAACGATGTCTCCAAAAATATTGGTTCCTGTGGGGAAAGCAGCAAAGCCGTTGCTTCCGATTCCGATTGTGTAAACTTTGATTCCGTTATTCTTAGCAAGTTCAGCGGCTATTTGTGGCGGCATCGCATTGACGATTGTGTTCACACCATCGGTCATCAGGATGATAATTTTACTTTTGGCTTTACTGTTTTTGAGGTGATTGACCGCGACAGACAAGCCTTCTCCAATGGCAGTTCCGGCTTGCAACTCCAACGGATTCAGTTGATTAATTTCGTCCACAACCACTTGATGATCTGTGGTCAGCGGCACTTTGGTGTAAGCTTCGCCGGAGTAAGCCACGAGACCAATTCTGTCATTTTCTCTTTTGTTCACAAAATCGACGGCGATTTTTTTCAAAGCTTCCAGCCGGTCGGGATCCAAATCTTTGGCGAGCATACTGAGCGAAACGTCCACCGCAAGCATAATATCGATCCCTTTGGTCTCATCCCGATCTTGCGAAATCGTATAAGTTCTTGGCCTTGCCAAAGCGATGATCAATGCTGTCAGGATAAAATATTTCGAAATCTTCAGGAATGTCATTACCAAAGAAATATTCGCACTCGGCTGCATATTCTGCACCGAAGGCACAGCTATCCCCCGACTCTTTTTTTTGCCCGCATCCCGAATGAAAAGCGGAATAAACAAAATAAAAAGCAGTAAAAACCAAGGACTGTAGAACTCGAAATTCACGGGTAAATTATAATTGATAAATGATGATTGATAAAAAATTTCCTACTGCATTGTTCTCAGGTTTTCTGCCTCAACATCTTTGGTAGACCGTTTGACAAACTCTCTGATTTCCGTAAAATCTTTTGACATAATTTCTTGATTCGGGATTGTTTTTGCAAATTTAACCAAATCCCCGCGCAGGAATATTTCTTCCACAATTTTTTCGTTTTCTTGCGAAATGGCGTTGGTAGATTTCATATAAGTAATCAAGTCGTCCGTCAGCAAAACGTCTGCCGGAATCTGATATTGCTTGGTGATGAATGCTCTCGAAATTTCTATTAATTCTACATAAAAAGCGCGGAAATTCTCGTTCTCGATGTAGTTTTTCTTCCGCAATTTTTCCAGATCTTTCAAAGTCTGATTGGTCGTGACCACGGGACTGCTTTTGCGCTTTTTCCCATATCTGACGATGCCAATGATCAAAATAATGATGGCAATAATCAATAAGGCGAGCAGAACATAGAATTTGTAGAGTTCCCAATAATCTTGGATGTCCAGCTTCACCTTCTTATTCTTCATAATGTCATTGATCTGATCGCCTTTTTGGGCAGTATTGATGACTTCTACTTCGTAAGGAATCGTTTTCAGAACTTGATCGCCCACTTTGACTTCGATTTCCGGAATGGTAAATTTACCTTCTTGGAAAACCGCAAATTTTACCGACCTTAGATAGATATCTTTTTGGATCGCAATACTGTCGTTCACCACTTCGAAATGGAAAGGCAGAAGTTCGTTTCTCGGCGCCATCTGAACATCTTTGCCCTGAAGATCCACGATTTGAATTTTATAAACAGCCACTTCGCCCAGAGCCAAAGTGGACTTATCGAGACTGGAAGATAGGGTTTGAGAAAATCCTAAAAATGATGAGAGGATAAAAAAGAAAAAATATAATTGATATGATTGGAATCTTTGCATTTGCAATTTCTAACTTCTAATTTCTAACTTCTAAAAACTACTTTTTAAAATATTGATACAAAAACTTACTGTAATCATCCGAGGTCTTGATATCCAAAAAATGCGCCGACGAATTCTCAAATTCCTCTTTGATTTGTCGCATTTTGCGCTTCTGCAATTCTCCAAATTCGTACCGCCATCTTGCGCTGGAAGTGTTTGCCCAAACTTGCTGCCCGGTTTCAGCATCCCGAAAAAGCGCGTAGCCAATGTCCGGAATTTCCATATCCTTGTCGTCAAAAACCCGAAGTCCCAGCAACTGATGTTTTCTGGCCGTGACATTCAGGATTTTTTGGTCAAATTCATCTTCAAAATCCGAAAAAAGAAATATGAGCGATTTTCTTTTGAAAACGCTCATCATATAGTTGAAAGCCGCATCCATATTGGATTTTGCCGGGACATAATCGGCGGTCAAAATATTACTGATGAGCGACAAAACGTGCTTTCTTCCCTTTTGAGGCGGGACAACTTTCAGGACTTTATCGGCATACAAAATCAATCCGACTTTGTCATTATTTCCGGCTGCAGAAAATCCCAGAGAAGCGCAAATCTCGGCCACATATTCACGTTTCAACTGCGTTTTGGTTCCGTAATCCATTGATGCAGAAATATCAACGACAAGCATCATCGTCAATTCTCGTTCCTCTTCCATCACTTTTACAAATGGCTCTCGGAATCGGGCCGTTTTGTTCCAATCCATTCTTCGGGTGTCGTCGCCAAATTGGTACTGGCGAACTTCGGAAAACGTCATTCCCTGACCTTTGAAAGCGCTGTGATATTGCCCCATCAGTGATGCTTCCGTCTTCTTGCGGGTTCGGATTTCTATTTGCTTTACTTTTTTGACAATATCCTGTATGTTCAAGATTATGGGTTTTTAAGATTTTTAAAAATAAGATTAAGTCTTATTTAAACTTTAAACAATTTCGTTTCTTGGCGGTCATCGGTTGATAGTTTTCAGACCTCTTAGTTTTTTCAAAAACAATACGACGAGTGACCACTATCAAAAGATTAACCAAATTTTGAGGATTTAAAAACCTCTTTTATAAATTTAATTTAATTCAATAGAAACATTAATCCATTCGTCATCAAACTTCGTTTCATATTTTTTATAAAAATTGATCGCAGGCTCATTCCAGTTCAAAACCTGAAAAACAATTCCTGAATAATTTTTGGATTTTGCATAATCCAAAGTTTTATCGAACAGAGATTTTCCGATGCCGTTTCCTCTCAATTTTTCTCTCACAATAAGGTCTTCCAGATATAATCTTTGCCCTTTCCAAGTAGAATATCTGACGTAATATAAAGAAAGTCCTACAATCTCATCTTCGCGCTCTGCTACAAAAGCGCCCCAAACCGGTTGACTTCCAAAACCAGCATCTACGAATTCTTGCAAGGTAACGGTGACTTCTTCCGGCGCCTTTTCATATGCTGCCAGTTCTTTGATAAGATCCAGCATTGCCGGGCAATCCTCAGCTATGGCTTGTCTGATGATCAAATTTTTCATTAAGGCGCTTGTATTTTGGCCAAAATTTTATTCACAATATCATCTTGAGTCACTTCCTCGGCCTCCGCCTCGAAGCTTAAACCAATCCTATGTCTTAGAACATCTTTTGCGATCGCTTTCACATCTTCTGGGATTACGAAAGCTCTTCCTTTGATAAATGCATAAGCTCTAGAAGCGATTGCTAGGTTGATACTCGCTCTGGGGGATGCACCGAAACTGATATAATTTTTGATTTCGGACAAGCCGTGTTTTTCGGGATATCGGGTTGCGAAGACCATATCGAGAATATATTTTTCGATTTTTTCGTCGAGGTAAATTTGGTTGATGAGTTTCTTGGCTTCCAGAATTTGATTAAGATCCACGACTTTTCTGATTTGCGGAATATCCTGTGTAGAAACCATTCTCATTACCTTTCTCTCATCCTCAAATTCCGGATAATCGATTTTGCATTTGAGCATAAAACGGTCGGTTTGAGCTTCTGGCAACAGATAAGTTCCTTCCTGATCAATTGGGTTTTGAGTGGCCAATACAAGAAACGGTTTTGGCAAAGGCATCGTGTCATCGCCGATAGTGACTTGTTTTTCTTGCATCACTTCCAGCAGTGCGGACTGTACTTTTGCGGGCGCGCGGTTGATCTCATCGGCCAAAACGAAATTGGCAAAAACGGGACCTCTTTTGATGCTGAAATCGTTGTCTTTGACATTATAAATCATCGTCCCGACAACGTCTGCCGGCAACAGGTCGGGCGTAAACTGTATTCTGGAAAATTTCCCATCTACTGCTTCGGCTAAGGTTTTGATGGCTAAGGTTTTTGCCAAGCCCGGAACGCCTTCCAAAAGAACGTGTCCGTTGCCGAGAAGTCCGATGAGCAGGCGGTCTATCATATATTCCTGACCGATGATAGCTCGGTTGATCTCTTGTTTTAAAATGGAAAAAAAGTAATTCTGTTCTTTTACTTTTTCGGTAAGCTGCTTGATATCTTCTGCTTGATTCAATTCTGACATAGTAAATCTTAAAATAATTGGTAAATTTCACATAAAATCCAGCAAATGCAAACATAAGAATTGCCAATGTTGCGTTAAATATTTGTTAAAAAGGATTGGCAGAAACATAGTAATTCCAATTTTTGTATGTTTACTGCCTCTTAAATTATAACATTATTGGTATGAACTCAAAAACTTTTTTTCTAGCCTTCTTAATTGCAAATCTCTTATTTCCTTCGCTTTTCAATTCGCAAATTTTCACTTTTCCCAAAAACAGAATAGAAAGTACAATTTCGTCTTTTGAAAACCTTAACGGAAAAAAAGCATCAGGAGGGAAACGTAATCTATCCGCGAAAGGAAATGCTTTTGAGTCTCTAAGGGCCGGAACCAGCAAAACACTTTTGGAAACTACAGGTGCCGGAACGATTCAGCGGATCTGGATCACGTTGCCGGATCGATCTCCAAACATGCTTCGTTCCGTCCGATTACGCATTTTTTGGGATGGGGAACTAGAGCCCGCTGTTGACGTTCCGCTTGGAGATTTTTTTGGTTTTGGGCTTTCTAAAATCGTCAAAATGGAAAATGAATTTTTTTCCAGTGCAGAAGGCAGGTCTTTCAATTGTTATATCCCGATGCCTTTCAGGAAGGGCGCAAAAGTTCAAATTATAAATGAAAGTTCACAGGACATCGAATTTCTTTTTTTTGACATTGATTATGTAAAAGTAGAAAAACACGATACTAATACTCTCTATTTCCACGCATTCTGGTCGAGAAAAACAAATTCCCAATTGGGCGAAAATTTTGTTTTTTTACCTACGGTATTGGGAAAAGGTCGCTTTTTAGGCACCAACATAGGTGTCCTGACAACAAAAGATTATGGAAGTTCTTGGTGGGGAGAAGGGGAAGTAAAGATGTTTATTGATGATGACGATAAATACCCAACTTGGAACGGAACAGGAGCAGAAGATTATGCCGGCACCGCCTGGGGAATGGAAGTTTTTAATAATAAATTTCAAGGTTGCACCGTGGCGGATGAAAAGAAGAGACAGTTTGCATTTTATCGTTTCCATATTCCGGATGAAATTTATTTTAATAAAAAATTCCGTGCAGAAATTCAGCAAATCGGAGGCGCTCCGCAAGAGGTTGTTCACAAGATGCTAGAGAAAAATATTCCTTTAAAAATCATAACGGTCGGTGGCCCAATGGGTTTTTTTAGATTATTGGAACAGCCAATAGATATCAAAAGCAAAGACTTCCCTGACGGATGGATTAATTTTTACAGAACCGATGATTATTCGGCAACCTCATATTTTTATCTCGACAGCCCTGTCCATAAGCTGGAAAATTTGCCGCCGGTTTCGGAAAGAATATATACTGAATAGGCCGGAAAAGATCCTGACAGTTTTAGTAATTGGTATCAAACTTTCTAAAAAATGAATTATCATTTTGCCAACCACAGACAAGTAAGAAAAAATCTGTTGAATATCCTCAAAACCACCTCGGAAAAAGACCTCCTTGCCATTCCGGACGGTTTCAACAACAATATCTATTGGAACATTGCCCATTGCGTGGCGCAGCAGCAATTGCTTTGCTATTACCTGAGCGGAAATCATTTCCGGATCGATAAATACTGGGTGGAAACTTATAAAAAAGGAACCTTTGCCAACGTGGATGTGGATCAATCCGAAATGGAGGATTTGGCCTTCCTGCTTATCGAAACTTCAAAAATATTGATGAAAGATTATGATGATGATTTTTTCTCGGATTACACGCCATACTCTACAAGTTTTGGAGTTGATTTGAAAAATATTCAGGATGCGATCATCTTCAATAATATGCACGAGAGCATCCATTACGGCTACATTCTTGCGCAGAAGCGGGCTTTGATTGCGGAAGGTTTAAGTTTGTAATCGTCATATAATATAAACCTTCAAGGTTTTAGAAACCTTGAAGGTTTGAAAAATTTAAACACATTTTTCTTTGTAATCATTAAACCTTGAAGGTTTGAAAAATTTAAAAAACAGCAAATGTATCTCCGATCTCTTTTTCACATTTTTCGTTGTAATCATCACAATAAACCTTCAAGGTTTCTAAAACCTTGAAGGTTTGAAAAATTTAAACAGCAAATGTATCTCCGATCTCTTTTCCCTATTTTTCTGTTACTTATTTTATCATTTTCAAAATCGGAGAATGAACGGTTTCAATATTATAAACCCATCAGCAAAACCCAAGAAATAGAAGTTCTTTATTTGACTTGGGAAGATACGAATCTTCCAAACTTCGTAAAGGTTTCTGATTATAAAAAATTTGGCGACAAGGCAGAACTGATTGAGTATTGTTTCTATGTAGATTCCAAAGATCCTGAGAAAAGAAAGTTCAAAATCCCTGTGACGACGGATAAACTAATCAAGAAAATACCGTTAAAAATCAAAGGAAAATTCTACAAAACCAAACAATTTGACGACACCTTTCCCACGCCACTTTTCGAAGATCTCAGAAAAACCGGCTACCTAAAATTCAAACCAAAAAATGACGAGTTTTTGGTATTTGTGCTGGATTAAATCCTTAAAATCACAAAAGTTTTACTTATTTCTTTAAGACTTAAAGTTGTTAAAAGTATTGCCGCATTTTTTGCTTTTTTTCAATGTTTAACATCAGTTTCTTTTGTGCCTTTTGTGGTTCAACATAGAACTTTACAATTTTGTTGAGCTAAAATTAATCTCAAAAGACTACTTTTGCAAAACAAAATCTCATCGATGAATCCAGAGAAAAAAGACGATTTTATATTCGGATTAAGACCAGTGATGGAAGCCATAGAAGCCGGCAAAACCGTTGATAAAATATTTTTGCAAAACGCATTAACCGGCGAGATTTATTTAGAATTGAAACAACTTTTGGCGAAGTACAATCTCCGTCCCAATTACGTTCCTTTAGAAAAACTCAACCGTTTCACGCGCAAAAACCACCAAGGCGTGGTTGCCTTCATTTCCGACGTTCCGTTCCATAAAATCGAGGATGTTTTGCCACAGCTTTTTGAGGAAGGAAAAACACCTTTGCTATTAATTCTTGATAGATTAACCGATGTTCGAAACTTTGGAGCGATCTGCAGAACGGCAGAATGCGTGGGCGTGGATGCGGTTTTGATCCCCGAAAAAGGCGGCGCACCCATCAATTCTGATGCGATTAAAACTTCGGCAGGCGCGATTTATAATATTAAAATTTGCAAAGAAAAAAATCTGGCACATTCGGTAGATTTTCTCCAGCAAAGTGGTTTGAAAGTCTTCGCCGCCACCGAAAAGGCTCAAAAATTGATATACGATGTGGATTTCACAGAACCGTGCGCCATCGTGATGGGAAATGAGGAAACTGGGATTTCGAAAGAAGTGCTTCATCATTCCGACGAAAAAATGAAACTGCCAATAACTGGTAAAACCCAATCCTTGAACGTCTCTGTAGCCTGCGGCGCCATTCTTTATGAAGCTGTGAGACAGAAGTTAAATTAACAAACATGAATCGAGAACAAGAGAAAAGATTCTATAAATCAAATTAAATGAAAAAATTAACGGCGTTTGCGCTTATTGCCCTGACTTTGATCGCCTGTAAAAAGGAGACGAAAACCATTACCAAAGTAGATCCAAAAACAGGAAAAACAGAAACTGTAACCGTAGAAGTTTCTCCGGAAGAATCAGCAAAACCGAAAGCCATCGCAGACAGCAGCGGCGTGTACAAGCAGAAATTCATTTTGGAAAAAGGTGCAACTTATCCTTTGGTGTCCTATCAAAGAGAAATCCAATCTCTGACAGCGCCCGACGGAAAAACAATGTCTGCAACAAATGAAACGACGGACGAAATGTCTGTCACAGTGAATGATTTCAAAGACAATATCTACGATCTCACCTTGAATATGACCGGAAAAAGAATGTCCAGTTCTGCAAACGGAAAAACAATGGTCATCGATACCAAACAAGCCGCTCCAAAGGACGAGGCACTCAAAATGGATTATCTGGTGAGCAAGGGCTTGGCCGGCAACAAACTGAACGTGAAAATGGATACTTATGGAAACATTCTGTCGGTTACGGGTTTTGATAGCATTTACAATAACCTGAAAAAAGCCATTTCGGGAACTGTAAAAGACAAGAAACAGCAAGATGCTTTTATAGAAAGTTTCAAAACTAGTTTCAATGAAAATATGATGAAAGAACAATTGGGCAAAAACCTGAAACTTCTACCTGCAAAAGGGGCAAAAATAGGCGAAAAATGGACGGATTCTGAGGACATCATTCCCGGGAAATTGAAACAAAATCTAACTTTCACGTTGCTAAAAGTCGAAGACGGAAAAGCAGAAATCGGCTTGACGGGCGTAATTCCTTCGAAATCTGACAAGCAGACGCAAAACGGAATGACCCACACGATGAGCGTTGGAGGAACAGAAAGCGGAAAAATTATTATTGACGAAAATACAGGCTGGCTTCTGAACCAAAACCTGAACATCAAAACTACTCAGAAAGAAAGCGTGACCGACGGAAAACAGACGCAAACGATGAGCAAAAACTCGACGACGTCTATCATCATCAATCCGGCCTATAAATAAAAGCATTCAACAAAACCCAAAGAAAATGAAGTACATTTTCGAACTCATCATCACAACCATCATTATATTCTTCGTCTGGAATATTTTGAAAAGGCTGTTTTTCAATGCGTTTTATAAAAACTTTCCTACTTTGAATCCGAAAAATCAACAGCAAAACGAGCAGCAAGATTCGAAAAAAATGACTACCCAAAAAGTAAATTGGGATGCCGAAACAGTTGATTATGAGGAAGTAAAAGACGAAGAAAAAAATTAGTTGACATCTTTTTCAAAATAAGGACAAAACCTTTCAGATTATTGAGTCTGAAAGGTTTTTTAATATTAAATTTGGAATTTAAAATTTGAAAGCGAATTTGTAATTAATATTAATCAATTTCAATCCTTAAAACATTGATTTTAAATCTAATATCTAAAGTCTAATATCTATCCTCTGTTTATGTTCAAAAACAATAAAAATCTGATATTCATTCTCGCAAGTTTGGTCGTTTTCGTCCTATTGGCCGTGGTTTATGCCAATCCTGTGATCTCGGGAAAGCGCCTGATGCAGCACGACATTGTTTATTATAAAGGCGGCGCCGAAGAACTCTTGCAATACCGCGCCACCACCGGAAAAGAAACCTACTGGAGCGACGCGATGTTCGGCGGAATGCCAACTTACCAAACCGGCGCACAGTTCCGTGGCGATGTCATCAAAAAAATAGACGATTTGTTTTTGTTCCTGCCAAAACCGGCGAATTATCTATTCCTTTTATTTGCCGGATTTTTCTTTTTAGGAATGGTGGCGGTTAGAAACTGGAAGTACGCTTTGCTCGGGGCTACATTCTTTGGATTGTCCACCTATTTTTACATTATTATCGCCGCCGGACACAACAGCAAAGTGCATACGATTGCTTATTTTGCACCCCTTTTAGCCGGCATTTTGCTGGTCTATTTTCGGAAAAAATACATTCTCGGATTCATCACTACTACCCTGTTTATGGGACTTCAAATCAGTGCGAACCATCCGCAAATGACTTATTATCTGTTCATCGGGTTAGGATTTCTGTTCCTTTCTGAATTGATAAGAGCCATCCAAGGAAAAATCGAATGGAAGCATTTCCTGATCTCCACGGGAATCGTTGCAGTCGCCGGCATCATTGGCGTCGGAATGAACTCGCAAAGAATAATGGCCAATGCCGAATACGTGAAAGAAACCGTACGCGGAAAGCAAATCCTGAATAGCGGTTCTCCAACATCCGAAAAATCTGGAATGGACAAAGAAAGCATCACGATGTGGAGCTACGGAAAGTTGGAAACACTTAACTTATTCATTCCCAGATTGATGGGCGGCGGAAGCCAAGAAGAAGGTTCCGACAAAATGATGGAACATATTCAGGAGCTGGCTCAGGAGAATATCAAATCTCAGCAAGAATACGATATGTTTCTGAAAGGCTTCGGAAGTCCGACGTATTGGGGCGATCAGCCGAGCACTTCAGGGCCGGCTTACCAAGGTGCCGTGGTTTGCTTTTTGGCGATTTTGGGATTTTTCTTTGCAGCAAAACGGTACCGATATTGGATTTTGGGCGCTTCAATTTTGACCATTTTCTTAGCTTGGGGTAGCAATTTCTCGTTGTTGACAGATTTTTTTATCGATTATGTTCCGTTCTACAACAAATTCCGCGCACCATCCTCCATTTTGGTGGTTGTGGAACTTCTGTTTCCCTTAATTGCAATTCTTGGACTTTATAAATTCTTCGCCGATGATTCTTCGAATCCGCTCAGAATGACAGACGAATACAAAAAGAAAATTCTGCTATACGTTTCGGGAATCGTGCTCGGGATCACTTTAGTTTTGGCTCTTTTTGGCAAAGGAATTTTAGGTTTCTATACGGCGAATGAGAAAACCTATCTTCCGCCTTATCTGCTGGATTATTTGATAGATGAAAGATGGAAAATGTTCCAAGCCGACGCCTTCAAAGCGGTTGCTTACGTCGCGATTACAGCCGGCGCTTTGTTTTTAGGATTAAAGAAAAAACTAAGTACCAACATCGTTCTATTAATTATCGGATTCGTTAGTTTGTTTGATCTTTGGACGGTTGACAGGCGGTATCTCAACGATGATAACTTCGTCGATAAAACCTTTGCCGATTATCCATTTCAAACCGAAAATTCGGAATATCTGATGAGCAAAGCCGGCGACAATGCTTTTGTTCAAAGCCTTTTGCAACAGACCGAGGTGAATAAAGCCCTGCAAACCATCGCCGACAAAGACAAAGACCATTACAGGATTTTCAATAATATTTTGCCGACTTTCAGCGAGACGAACACCTCTTACTTCAAATCTTCGATTGGCGGATATCACGCGGTTAAACTACGACGGTACGATGACTTGATCAACAAATATTTCTCGACAACAGACCAAATAAAAACCGTCCGAATCCTGAATATGCTGAATACCAAATATTTCTTGGTGGGCGACCAGCAAAGACCCGAAATCGTACCAAATCCTGAAGCCAATGGCAATGCGTGGTTTGTTTCTGACATCCAATTCGTGGACAATCCCAATGAGGAACTGAACGATATCGGAAATCTCGACACCAAAAAAATTGCGGTGATTTCTAAAGATGACAAAGCTTACTTCAAGGGAAAAAACCTGGCAAAAGATTCAACCGCGTTTCTGACTTTAAAATCGTACCAGCCCAACGAATTATCTTTCGAATCAATCTCCAAAACGCCTCAGTTAGCCGTCTTTTCCGAAATTTACTATCCCTACGGATGGGCTGTTTATTTGGATGGCAACAAAGTAGATTACATCAAAGCGAATTACCTTTTGAGAGCGCTTTACGTGCCGGCCGGAAAACATAAGATTGAAATGAAATTTGAACCTGCGGTAATCGAAACCGGAAAATTGTTTTCTTTGATCAGTTTCGGATTGTTTGTTTTATTGAGTTTGGCCGGTGTTTATTTACTGTTTAAAGTTTCCCGCAAATCCGGCTTTTCGGAATCTTAATTAAATTAAAATTGCAATAAAGCGACAAATAAAAAGTTGGTTTTTCTAAGAAAGACAGCCCGTTTTTATCGGAAGACGTTAGAAAATCTCTCGTCCGGAAAAATGGAAGCGGGCCTCGATCAGCGCATTCTCATCCGAATCAGAACCGTGGATTGCATTTTCGCCGATGCTTCTGGCAAACAGTTTCCGAATGGTGCCTTCTGCGGCTTCCGAAGGATTGGTTGCTCCAATAATTGTTCTGAACTCTTCCACGGCATTATCTTTCTCCAAGACCGCTGCCACCAAAGGCCCTGAAGACATAAACTCTACCAATTCTCTGTAAAAAGGTCTTTCCGAATGGATTTCATAGAATTTTTCGGCATCGGCAACGGTAAGCTGCGTCAATTTTAAAGCTTTGATTTTAAACCCAGCTTCACTGATTTTTTCGAGAATTGCACCAACGTGTCCGTCTTCGACAGCATCGGGCTTGATCATGGTAAAGGTGATTTTTCCTGACATTATTTTTAAATTTTTTTTAAGAAGTGCAAATTTACAATTTTTGTTTAACTTTCCGGGCAGACCGTTACTAAAAATAAAAAAATAGATTGGTGAAAGTAACATTAAATCAAATAGCTTTTTTATCGATTTTTTATCGATTTTTTTAATCCAATTTTCTTTGCTTATTTCATTTTGGATGAAAAAATAAATTTAATATGTTGAATTGTATTGCGGTTAGGAAAATTATTTTTATTTTTGCAACCTGTTAATCAACCTCTGACGAAGGCCGTGAACGTTGCTTAGCGCAAAAACAATTTTTTTATAACAATGGATTTAGTAAAATACGTACAAGACAAGTACATTACGAAAAAAGAATTTCCGGAATTCAAAGCAGGTGACACCATCACTGTGTATTACGAAATCAAAGAAGGTGCAAAAACCAGAACTCAGTTCTTCAAAGGTACCGTAATCCAATTGAGAGGAACGGGTCTTACAAAGACATTTACCATCAGGAAAATGAGTGGCGACGTGGGTGTAGAACGCGTTTTCCCTATGAACATGCCTGCACTTCAAAAAATCGAAGTGAACAGACAAGGAAAAGTCCGAAGAGCAAGAATCTACTACTTTAGAGATCTAAGAGGTAAAAAAGCGAGAATCAAAGACAAATCTTACGGTGGTAAAAAGTAATCGGTAATAGCTGTCGAGCTTTTTCGATCCATCAAATTTGTGCTTTGCGAAAGTAAAGAAACATAATTCATCAAAAAACAAAGGAGCATAACCACACGGTTTTAGCTCCTTTTTATCTGAGTCCGACAAGAAAGACTTCACGAGAAAGACACCAAAACGCACAAAAAAAGTGCCTGTACAGCACTATTTTCAAAACATTTTCCGATTCTTTCAGTTAACTGAATTTGATGACATTGGCCATCTTTGCAGTTTCTTCGTTCACCAACTCATCATCCACCAAAATCTTGCCCGAATGTTCATCAATAATGATTTTCTTTCTCTGGGCGATCTCCATCTGCTTTTGAGGCGGGATGGTGAAGAAAGATCCTTTGGGCGCGCCTCTTTCCAAACCTACAACCGCAAGGCCGGTAGCTGATCCTTGACGGATTCTTTGATAAGAAGCCAGCAATCGAGTATCGATTTTTGCCGCATACTCTTTGGATTTTTCCAGCAGATAATCTTCTTCTTTTTGGGTTTCGGAAACCAAGTTTTCCAACTCGTTTTTCTTGTGAACCAAATGATTTTTCAGCTCATCGATTTTTTCGGTAAGATCTGCCAAAGCCTCTTTTTTGTGATCAATTTTACTACCGAATTCTTTGATTCTTTTCTCCGCCAATTGAATTTCCAATTCCTGATATTCAACTTCCTTTGCCAGAGCTTCGAATTCTTTGTTATTTCGGACGTTATCTTGCTGCGTTTTATATTTGTCGATCAGAGTTTGAGCCTGCTTTATCAAGTCTTTTTTGCTTGTGATTTCTGCATATTGCTCGGCAATCTCAGCTTCGAATTTTTGGGCTCTTTTTTCAAGACCTTCAATTTCTATCTCCAGATCCTCCACTTCGATTGGCAATTCGCCTCTGGTGTTGCGGATCTCGTCCAAACGGGAATCGATGATCTGCAAATCGTAAAGTGCTCTTAGTTTTTCTTCAACAGAAATTTCGTTTACTTTTTTATCAGCCATATCTATATAAAATAATTAACAGGATTTGTTTTCTCAGTCGTTTTTGCGATGGCAAATATAGGGAATTTTTCGGACAAAATTTCAAATAATTGTTGGCTTACAAACTGTTCCGATTCAAAATGACCGATATCACAGACGAGCATCCGGTCTTCAGCCGAGAAAAAATCGTGATACTTCACATCTCCCGTTAGGTAAGCATCACATTGACAAGCCAGTGCCGCCTTGATACCGCCGGCACCACTACCGCCCAAAACGCCTACTCTTTTTATTTTCCTGTCGACTAAAGCATTGTGCCTGATGACTTTAAGATTAAATTGTTCTTTTACAAATCTTAAAAAATCTGCTTCGCCCATCTCAGTTTCCAGATCGCCAAATCTTCCCAAGCCCGTGTAATGATTTTCATTTTCAAGAGAAATCAATTGATACGCCACTTCCTCGTAAGGATGATTTTGCTTCATCGCCAAGAGAATTTCATTTTTTCTAAAATCTTCGAAAATCACAGAAACCAAAACTTCATCCGCATTTTCTCTTTCATTTTGGCTTCCCAATGTCGGATGCGAGCCTTTCAAAGGACGGAAAGTTCCCTTCCCCGAAACGGAAAAACTGCACTCGTCGTAGAAACCGATGCTTCCTGCTCCCGCTTGGAACAAAGCCTCTTTTAAATCGTCGGCAGACTCCGCGGGAACATAAACTTCCAGTTTCTTTAATTGATTTTGATTTGGCATCAAGATTTTATGATTTTTCAACCCCAGAACTTCACAGATTTTATAATTAACACCAAAATAAGCATTATCAAAAGCCGTGTGAATGGCATAAATTGCAATTCTGTTTTCCAAAGCTTTCAGAACAGCTTTCTCAACATAATTCTGACCCGTAATTGATTTTAAACCAGAAAAAATAATAGGATGAAAACAGACAATGAGGTTAAAATTATTTTTAATAGCTTCGTCCACAACCGGTTCCAAAGCATCGTGAGCTACCAAAATTCCCGAGACTTCCCTTTCCGGATTACCGCATAATAATCCGACATTATCAAAATCCTCGGCCTGCTTTGCAGGAATAATTTTTTCAAATTGCCTTATAAATTCTTTGATTTTCATTGGAACTAAATGTTTTTATCTGATGAACAATCGGTCATCAAAAGTGAATTTTTCAACTTTTTTAATTTTAACGTCTTTAAAATTGATATATCGAGGATTTATAATGAAATTGAACTCGCCCTGAACCGCCGCCGAGGGAACCCTCATCACGAGGAACTGCTTTTCCTTTAGAAATTTGTCCCCTAATTTCTGCGTAGCGTGGACGTGAGGAAATGTGCTCCAATCTTTTGGGAATCTCTTTGGCACAAAGAATTCTACCGCAGGAATCTCAATATGCACCAATCGATAATCTTTCGGAATAATACCAAGAGGAATATGAACCGCAATCTCGGTAACACAAAGCGCAATAGATTGCCCGGTGTACAAAGCTGCATTCCCTTTGCTGTTCCATCTTCCGCCGGCAATCTCCGCTCCTCTGCCGGAAAGATCGTTGGCAAAAACTTCCTTAGAAAGCCGGTAAACGATCATTAGCAACTACGCCAAAATGCCGTGCTCTATCCTTGTGAGCTCGTCCATCAGAAGAGAGATTCCGAAGTTGCTACCTAAAAGATCTTGAGGCTTGATCTTTCCAAGTGCGAGATTTTCGGTTTGCAGCCAAGTCAAAAAAGAATCAGCGGTGCCAAAAACCTCCTCGCCTCTCTTGTATAGCATCTCTATCTGGAGGATCTTTTCGGACTGCAAGGTGTCAAAGGTCTTTTCCTCCTTTTGATATCGGGACAAAGTCTTCCCGGAAATATGTAGAAAGCCAGCCCATTCCTGAAAACTGAAAGGGAATTTTCTTACAAGATTGTTGAAAAATTTGTAAGAAATACCTTCTTCCGCAATATCCATCATACGGAAAATGCCGACATCATCTAAATCTTGATAACCGTAAACTGCGACGGGCTCTGCTACGGTTTCGCTTTTGTCTTCTGTTTTATATTTTTTCATTTCTGTTTTCTTCTTTATCACATCCACAAATATACGACTTTTGTCTATATAAAAAAGACTTTTGTCGTTTTATTTTGAAAAGTAGGTTTTAATTTGGATAGGATTTCCAATTTTTGTCAAAAAAAAGGAGGTGACAATCATTTAAGAATCAAGCACGATCGGTTTTCAAAAATAGTGTGCTAAATTCTTCTCTATTTTCTTCAAAAGTACGCTTGGCTTCTTCATAACCAATCAAAAAAATCTCCTCCATACGTTCGGGCTTTTTCTCAAAAGTTCCGTATTTCGACAATTTTTTTGAACTAATAAACCAATCGCAGTACGCAAATTTGTGAATCTCTGTCCGGTGAGACAGTAATTCGTAAGCGCGGGCTGTCACAGCGCGGATACTTTTCAAATCATTCTCCTGCACATCCTGCGGCGGTGTTACATAGACCCCAATCATTTTTTCGCATTCGTTATGGATGATATCTGCAGGAAAATTATTAAGAACACCCCCATCGCTATAAATTTCATTTCCAATACGATATGGCGTGGAAATACCGGGGATGCACGAAGAAGCAATAATGGCATCCACTACTTTATAATGTTTTTCAAAAACTTTCTGTTGCCCGCTGATAAGCTCAGTAGCCACAATTCTGACATCTTTTTCCAAATCGCCCAAAGTTGCATCTTCGAAAATCGGCTTTAGGTATTTTAAAAAAAGAACCGATGAAACAAATCCGGGTTGATTAAAAGTAAAATGCTTCCAGTTGAAGAAATAAATAGATTGGAAAAAATCCAAAATCTCCTCCGGCGTTTTCCCGAACGCATAAAGAGAGCCCACGATAGAACCTGCGCTGCAACAGGACAGAATATCCGGCTTAATATTTTGTTCATCCAGAAATTTCAGCACGCCTGCATGAGCCAATCCGCGCGTGCCGCCTCCAGACAAAACCAATCCTATCTTCGAATTTTCCATTAAGTAAAATTAAAAAAAACACGGATAATTCTGTGGTTTTGATGCATAATATTTTTATTGGTCCTAATTAAATATGAATCACTTCGCCATAAGCAGCCGCAGCAGCTTCCATAATAGTTTCCGACAAAGTTGGGTGCGGGTGGATAGATTTAATAATATCGTGACCGGTGGTTTCCAATCTTCTCGCAACCACGGCTTCAGCAATCATATCGGTAACGCCGTCACCAACCATATGGCAACCAAGCCATTCGCCGTACTTAGCGTCAAAAATAACTTTGATGAAACCGTCAACATCGCCGTTTGCTGTAGCTTTTCCGGAGGCTGAGAAAGGGAATTTACCAACTTTGATTTCATATCCTTTTTCTTTAGCTTGTTTTTCTGTCAAACCAACAGAAGCGATTTCCGGATGACAGTACGTACACCCCGGAATATTTCCATAATTGATAGGTTCTACGTGCAAGCCTTTGATTTTCTCGACACAAGTGATTCCTTCTGCAGAAGCAACATGCGCCAAAGCCTGAGTTGGGATGATATCGCCAATTGCATAATATCCTGGAACAGAAGTTTCGTACCATTCGTTCACTAAAACCTTACCCTTTTCAGTTTTGATCCCAACCTCTTCCAGCCCGATTCCTTCGATATTCGCAGTAATGCCAACGGCAGAAAGCAAGATGTCAGCTTCCAAAGTAATGTTTCCCGTAGCCGTTTTCACGCTTGCTTTCACGCCGTTTCCTGAAGTATCCACAGATTCTACAGTAGCGTTGGTCATTATTTCAATCCCGGATTTTTTCAGAGATTTCTCTACGTGTTTGGAAACTTCTTCATCCTCCAAAGGAACGATGTTGGGCAAGAATTCTACAACGGTCACTTTGGTTCCCATTGCGTTATAAAAATCAGCAAACTCAATTCCGATAGCGCCGGAACCTACGACAATCATAGATTTTGGCTGTTCGGGAAGAGACAATGCCTGTCTGTATCCGATTACTTTTTTGCCATCTTGAGGAAGATTTGGCAATTCTCTGGATCGCGCGCCGGTTGCGATGATGATGTTGGTTCCGGAATATTCAGCTGATTTTCCTTCAGCATCTACAACGGTCACTTTTTTATCCGCTTTCACAGTAGCGGTTCCCATAATGACATCGATTTTGTTTTTCTTCATCAAGAAAGAAATGCCACCGCTCATTTTTGCAGCCACGCCTCTGCTTCTTTGGATTACTTTGGTGAAGTCAAATCCCGGGTTTTCAATTTTATTAAGACCATAATCTTCAGCGTGCTTCAGGTAATTAAAAACATGTGCAGATTTCAACAAGGCTTTGGTCGGGATACAACCCCAGTTGAGGCAGATTCCGCCGAGATTTTCCTTCTCGACGATGGCAGTTTTGAAACCCAGTTGAGCCGCTCTGATGGCAGTCACATATCCGCCGGGGCCGCTTCCTATAACAATAATATCGTAGTTCATTGTGAGTAAAAATTTTAGGCGAATTTACGGAAAATTATTGGAAGCATCGACGCAAAAGCTGTTAAATGATTCCGGCGCTCATCGGTTTTTAGACTTAGAATATTTTTTATTAAAAGTGATAGTAGAAAATTTAATCATTTATTAATCACTACAAAAGCTTTTAAGTAATAAATTTGTTAAAAGTTATTCTCATGAAATATACATTAATAAAGAGGAATAAGAGTTGCCGTGCCGATTCTCATTCTCATTTTATTAGTTGGATGAGAAAGATGGATCTGCAATCTTGGAAAGATAATCAGGAATTTATGGAAGGCTATGCCTACCGGAAAAAAACCTTTGAAAACATAGAATTGCGCTACGACAACGAAAACAACTTCGTAGAAGATCTCCAAAAAAATAAACTTCTGATAATCGAGGATTCCAAAGGTTTTTTAGGAGTTTTCTAAATTAATTTTCAATAAATAGCGGGATATTTCTGTGGATTGACCTCTGTAAACATAGCATAGATTTTCTCGACCATATCGTCCAGCGAAGGCTTGCTAAAATAATCGCCATCACTACCGTATGCAGGCCGGTGATTTTTTGCGGAAATGGTCAACGGCGCCGAATCCAAATATCTGAAAGCATTTTGTTTCTCTAAAATCTGCTGAAGAATGAAAGCCGAAGCGCCACCCTCCACATCTTCATCAATCACTGCCAATCGGTTTGTCTTCTTCACACTATTTACAATTTCTTGAGATAAATCGAATGGAATTAAGGACTGAACATCAATCACTTCCGCCGAAATACCCAGTTGTTGGAGTTCGTGGGCGGCTTCCGACACGATTCTCCACGTAGAGCCGTAAGTGACCAACGTAACATCATTTCCTTCTTTGGTAACTTCGATTTTTCCCACCGGAATTGTAAATTCGCCCAAATTATCAGGCTGTTTTTCTTTGAGTCTGTATCCGTTGAGACATTCCACAATCAGAGCCGGCTCGTCGCTTTGGAGCATCGTGTTGTAAAATCCTGCAGCGATGGTCAGATTTCTTGGCACCAGAATATTGATGCCTTTCGAAAGGTTGAGAATGCCGGCCATCGGCGATCCGGAGTGCCAAACGCCTTCCAGCCTGTGTCCACGTGTTCTGATGATCAGCGGCGCTTTTTGTCCGCCTTTCGTGCGGTATTGCAAAGTCGCAAGATCATCGCTCATTCCTTGCAAACAGTACAAAATATAATCTAAATATTGGATCTCAGCAATCGGTCTCAAACCGCGCATCGCCATTCCAATGGCTTGCCCGAGGATCGTGGCTTCGCGGATTCCCGTGTCGGCAATTCTTACATCGCCGTATTTTTCCTGAAGTCCTTCTAATCCTTGATTTACGTCGCCAATATTTCCGGAATCCTCGCCAAAAACCAAGGCCTCTGGATATTTTTCAAAAATTTTATCAAAGTTATTTCGTAGCACCACGCGACCATCAACTTCTTCCGAAGCATCCGAAAAGACGGGTTTGATTTCTTTCACATTTGTGGCTTTCCACTGAGATTCCGAATATAAATGAGAAGAATAGTGATCTTTTTCGATTTTTAAAATCTCCTGATATTTTGATTCTAAAGCATCTCTCTCCAATGATTTTTGACCCCTTGTTAGCAAAAGCGTCTGTCTTACCAAATGGAAAATATCGCGCTTACTTTTAGAAACGATTTTATTATAGTTTTCAATTAAATGAGCAACTTCAACATTTTGCTTTTTAAGTGATTCTACGAAAGGTAAAATTTCATTTTGTAAATCTAAAATGGTTTTTTGATATGCTTCCCAAGCTTTTTTCTGACCTTCTTTCACCAGTTTTTTAGCTTCGGAATCAATGCTTTCCAGCTCTTCCCGAGTGGATAAATACTCTTCGTGACCATCGATTTCGATACTGTAATTCAAAATCCACTCCTTGAATTTTGCCAATCCATCGAACTCGGATTCCCATTTTAAGCGCTCTTCCGATTTGTAGCGTTCGTGCGATCCGGATGTTGAATGTCCTTGAGGCTGAGTGACTTCCGTCACGTGAATCACAACGGGAACACTTTCGTTTCTGGCAAAATGTTCCGCTTTGGCATAGGCTTCCAACAGAGCAGGATAATCCCAGCCTTTGACTTTGATTACTTCACATCCCTGCTTCTCAGTGGCTTTTCTTTGGAAACCTTCAAGCATTTCGGAAAGATCCGCTTTCGCTCTTTGGTTTTGAGTGGGAACCGAAATCCCGTAACCATCATCCCAAATCGAAATAATCATTGGCACTTGCAAAGCACAAGCGGCGTTCAAAGTTTCCCAAAAATGACCTTCGGCTGTGGAAGCATCGCCAATCGTTCCGAAAGCAACTTCATTTCCATCTTTTGAGAATTTCTCCGAACCGTCGAATTTTATTGATTTATAAACCTTGGAAGCCTGCGCCAATCCTAATAATCTGGGCATTTGTCCTGCAGTTGGCGATATATCGGATGAAATATTTTTCTGTTCAGTTAAATTTTTCCAGCTTCCGTCTGCGTTCAAACTTCTTGTGGAATAATGACCATTCATTTGACGACCTGCGGAGGCCGGCTCCCTTTCCACGCTGGTATCGGCGTACAATTGCGCAAAGAAACTTTCTACAGAAACGGCATCAACAGCCAATGCAAAAGTCTGGTCGCGATAATAACCGGACCGGAAATCTCCGTTTCTAAAAACCTTAGCCATTGCCAACTGCGGCAACTCTTTTCCATCACCAAATATTCCGAATTTTCCTTTACCGGTAAGCACTTCCCGCCTGCCTAAGTAAGACATTTCTCGGGATATTCTCCCTAACCGATAATCTTGTAAAATGCTTTTTTTAAAGTCCTGAAAGGAGATTTGTTCGGTTTCTATATAGCTGTTTTGCATAATTTTGACTTTTGACAAATATAAAATTTTCTTCTATACTTTTTATTGATTTCATATTCAGTAAAAATAAGAAAATTCTTACAAAAACGAAAAGTTTCGCCAAAAATATTTTGATAGAACTAGGAAATTTTTGACTTTAATATTGAAATAAAAATTCTCTTTTGCCAATCTTTTAAGTTTGAATCTATCCAATTTTCAGGCTTTCCAGCGCTTTGGGCAAAAAAGTATTGGGAAAGATTTGTCTCGCTTCGTCTGTCATCACGCTTAGATCACTGTAGCGGTTGGAAAAATGTCCTAAAATCAATTTTCCCACTTGTGCTTTTTTCGCAATGGTGGCGGCTTCCAAGGCTGTAGAATGTCCCGTATAGTCTGCCATTTGTTTCAGGTTATGCAGGAAAGTAGACTCGTGGTAGAGCACATCGGCCTTTTCGATAATCGGCACGATGTCTTCTTTATATTTGGTATCGCTGCAAAATGCGTAGGATACAGAAGGCCGCGGATCTGTCGTCAACAAAGCATTATCGATGATGCTTCCTTCTTTGGAAACAAAATCTTTTCCCAAACGTAGATTCTGAAAATCACAGATTTCGATTTCTTTGTATTTCGAAATTTCTTTCATATTCAGATGGCGTTCCTTTGGCTTTTCTTTGAAGAGGTAACCGTTGCAATAGATCCTGTGATCCAGAGGAATAGTATAGACTTCCACTCTTTTGTCTTCATAGATTTTCACCGATTCTTTTCCTTCCAACTCGTGATAAATCAGATCAAAGCCGCGGTAAGTTTCTGTGATTTCGAAGATGGTGTCCAACATTTTTTTGATGCCTTTGGGGCCGTAGATATTCAAGGGCATTTTTCTTCCCAAAAGTCGGAAAGAGGATACCAAGCCGGGCAAACCGAAACAGTGATCCCCGTGCAAGTGGGAGATAAAGATGTGATTGATTTTAGAAAATCTTACTTTTGCTTTGCGCATCTGCACCTGCGTTCCTTCGCCGCAATCGATGAGGAAATGCCGTTCTTCCATTTCCAAAAACTGAGAAGTTGGCGAGGAATTAATGGTCGGAATGGCCGAATTGAATCCTAAAATAGTGAGATATGTACTCAATTTTCGTTGTTCTATTGAAAATTAAAGGGTAAAGATAACAAAAACATAAGAAAAACTACAATGCACCCCGCCGCGAATAGAGGAATTCGACAAATTTCTTCAAAGCTGCACTCCGATGGCTGATTTTGTTTTTTTCCTCGGGCAGCATCTGAGCAAAGGTCAAATTGTACTCATCGGGAATGAAAATCGGGTCGTAGCCGAAGCCGCCGTCTCCGAAAACCTCGCTCGTGATATTGCCGTAAACACGGCCTTCAAAGTAATGTTCTCCGTCTTGATCTTTGAAACACAGCACGGTGATGAAATAGGCCCGCCGGTTGGGCTCGTCTTTCAACTCTTCCAAAACTTTCTCAATATTCTTCTTGAAATTGTGATTGCCTGCATACCGCGCCGAGAGGATGCCCGGCCGTCCGCCTAAAGCCTCGACGACCAATCCGCTATCGTCGCCCACACTTGGTTTTCCGGTTTTCTCAAAGCAGTATTCCGCTTTGATCCGTGCGTTTTCCTGAAAGGTTTTGCCATTTTCTTGGATTTCATCATTGAGGTTGTAATCGGACAGACTGGTAACGATATATTCCGATCCAAGGATTTGCTGGATTTCTTCTTTTTTATGGAGGTTATGTGTGGCGATTAGAATTTCCATTTTTTAGAAATTAGATTTTAGAAGTTAGATATTAAAGTTTTTTGAATGTTTCAATGATGACAAAAATTGATTTGGTGACAAATGTTGAACCTTGCGAAGCGCAACCCGGCTTGAGCGGAAATCCTTTTTTGTGGCTGGAAAAGCCTTGGCAAAAAGATTGGGAGCGGAAGACGGATAAGTTGCCATAATTTTAATCTTTATAAATGATATTCTTGCGGACGGCGAAAAAGTAAAACGGAATCGCAAATATAACGACGCCGGAAACCAAAATAATTTCTTTCTTCATTTGAAAAAATTCGGAAAAAGTTTCGGAATCTGTGTACATCGTCATCAAAGCCGAAACCAAATTATTGAAGGCGTGCAGCAATATCGGCATCAGCAGCGATTTCGTTTTGAAGTACACCAAACCTAATACCAAACCGAGCAAAAATGCGCCCACAAATTGCCAAGGATTGAAATGTACGACTCCGAAAATCAAAGCCGATACGATGATTGCGGTCGTGGATTTGACTTTATTATTGATCATTCCTTGCATCAGAATGCCTCGGAACAGAGTTTCTTCCAAGACTGGCGCTAAAAGGACAGTCATCAAAATCAGCGAAACAGGGCTTGATGAAAGTTTTAAAAATTCGGCTTGGTACAATTGATAGAGCGGCCCTAATAATTGTCCCGTGGTTGGAATCAATTGTGTGGTGTAATCGGCGACCAACATTATCCCTAACATCATTGGAAATATCAAAAGATACACTCTGAATGGTTTGGTAGAAAAGTCGAAAGTAAGTTTTTTACCATCGTTTTTGACTGTCAGAAGATAGAAAAATAAAATCGGTGTCAGCATCGTCATCACATAGGAAAACACGCTGAACCAGCCAGTCTGCTGAAGATCTTGACCGAACAAGGCCGACAGTCCCAGCCCAAAAGCATAGGCGAAAGATGCGCCGACGAACAGTCCTGCGACCAAGATGATTGCACCGAAAAAATCCATTTTGTAGTTCTGATTGTCCATTATTTGAGTTCTTTTAAATAAACCAAAGGTTGCGAGCGGAAAGTTACATCTTCCGGATGAAAAATCTTGAAATAATCTCTCAAAACCAAGTCTGCACGCACCACGCCACTTTCGAAATAATCATTGGCTCCGTCTTTTTCACGATTGTTGATCATATAGATTTTGCCGGACTGGAAAACCTTCATTTTGGCATAATTGGGATTCATTGTCAGCAGTTCAATTTTGCTCCTGTGCGGATTGATATTGATCCAATATTTTGCATTTTTAGCTTTGACAAAAACTTCCTCAAAGCTCAGAGGAACAGACGTCGCGTCTTTGTTGTCCTTCAAGATGTACGAGCCGCCTGCATCATTTATTAATTGGGACACAAAGGATTTTCCGCCCGGCAAAAACCATTGGCTGCCGTACATTTCATTGCAGAGCACCAACGGTTTGGAAACAGTTTTTTCAGCTAATTGCTGAATCGTTTTGTATTGGTTTTCAATATTTTGATAGGCCGCTTCTGCTTCTTTTTCTTTGCCAAACAATTTGCCGAAAAGCAGCAGATATTTAGATTTTTCCAAAGGATTCTGCTCCAAATATTCATCGAGGAAAATCACTTCGATGCCATTGTTTTTCAATATTTCGTAGGTGTTGGCGAAGTTGGGGACGTAATTGGTAAAGATCACGTCGGGCTTGCCGGCCAGTATTTTTTCGAGGTTATATTTTTGCTCATTTCCGATATTCAGGATTTTGTTTTGATTGATTAATTGATGGATTTTTTCGGAGAAAATATACTCGGGGCTCGAAACTCCGGCTATTTTATTTTCCAAATGCAGTTCCGAAAAAAATCCGATCAAGCTGGAATTGAGGAGCATTGCCCTACGGAAAGGCAACTTGCTGTTTGGAATCACGTTTTGGAATTTCCCTGAGTTTAAAATCAAATGTTGTGCATCTTGAGAATAATTCACTCGCGCCGAGATGATTACGCGCTGATTTGCCGGCGGCTTGATTTCCTTTTGGCAGGCAACCGCCAAAATAAGGAGAAGGAGGCTTAAAAAATTAGTTTTCATCTTCCAAAGAAATGAAAAAAGACTTATATTTGCAAACCCAAAAACGGCCTCGTGGCGCAACTGAATAGCGCATCTGATTACGGCTCAGAAGGTTACAGGTTTGAATCCTGTCGAGGTCACCAATCCGCAATTCTTTTTAAAAGAATACTGGAAAAAAATCAGGAATAGTTCGCACGTTCAATTTACAAGATTGTTTTCGTGATTGCTATTCCTTTTTTGTTGAAATTAAACATTAAGTTTTTATAAAATTGTAAGATTTTTGAAGGAAAAAATTGGCTCCAAAAAGACGTCATCCAAATAATGCCAATTACAAAACTGACTTCAAAAACGCTTCGACCGCCATCGTCTTCTGCTCGCCAGACTCCAGATTTTTGATACTTACCGTCTGATCTTTAATCTCTTGCTCACCCAGAAAAACCAGATTTTCGATTCCTTTTTTCTCGGCGTAAGCAAATTGCTTTTTGATTTTGGCCGCTTCCGGATACAGCTCGGCCGAGATTTGGTGCTGTCTTAATTTTGAAATCAATTTCAGGGCTTCGATGGATTCTGCTTCGCCATAATTAGCAAAAAGATATTTTACTTTTACGTCAGAATCCGCGGGAAAAATTCCCAATTCCTCCATCACCAGATAGATCCTGTCGAGACCGAAAGAAATCCCAATTCCGGGAATGTCTTTCACGCCGAAAACTTCGGTCAGATTGTCGTAGCGCCCGCCGCCGCCGATGGATCCCATCGCAACATCTTTCGCTTTCACTTCGAAAATGGCACCGGTGTAATAGTCTAAACCTCGGGCAAGCGTGATATCAAACACCAAATCCTGAGAATTAATTCCCAGTTGCAAAGCATTTTTAATAACAAATTCCAATTCTTGGACGCCTTTCAATCCGTTGCTGTTACCTCCGAATTTTTCTTTGAGCTGATTTAGGTTTTCCAAAGCGTCAGAACTTTGAGAAAAAAGGAAATCCAACTTAGAGAGGGCTTCCTCCGAGATTCCTTTTTCCATCATCTCCTTTTGCACGCCTTGCTTCCCTATCTTATCCAATTTGTCAAGCGCTACTGTGAAATCAATCAACCGATCGGCAATTCCGGCATATTCTGCAATTCCGGAAAGGATTTTTCGGTTGTTGATATGAATGGTCACCGATAGATTCAAGTCTTCGAAAGATTTGAAATACAACTGCAAAAGTTCCACTTCTTGCCAAAGACTGGTGCTGCCTACCACATCCGCATCGCATTGGTAGAACTCTCGGAATCTTCCTTTCTGAGGCCGATCGGCGCGCCAAACCGGCTGAATCTGATAACGTTTATAGGGAAATGCCAATTGCCCTTGATTCATCGCCACGAAACGCGCGAACGGAACGGTAAGGTCGTACCGAAGGGCTTTTTCGGAAATTTGAGCAATCAGTTTTTGAGAATTTTTGTTGTTCCAATCTTCGTCATTGGCTTTCGCCGCATAATCGCCTGAATTTAAGATTTTGAAAATCAACCGATCGCCTTCTTCGCCGTATTTTCCCGTCAAAGTCGAAAGGTTTTCGAAGCTGGGTGTCTCCAAAGGCTCGAATCCAAACAATTCGAAATTCTTTTGCAAGATATCGATGATATATTTTCTTCTATAAACTTCTTTCGCGGTAAAATCTCGGGTTCCTTTTGCTAAGCTGGGCTTCATTTTTTTGAGGATGAATGTTTGTGGATCAACGATTAGTCGTGTGCAAAAATAAGAATTATAAGCGGAAAGGCTGAATTTTTTGATTTTCTTTGAGCCAAAAAATATAATTTTGAAATATGAATCTTTTTGAGCATCAACCAGAAATCATAGAAAATATTCTGCCTTACGATGGCATCACGTCTTACTATGGCAAAGTTTTTTCTGAGGAAGAAGCAACTCATTATTTAAACAAATTAAGCAGTGAAATCGAGTGGAAAAAGGATGAAGCCGTCATCTTTGGAAAAGTCATAGAAACGAAACGGAAAGTGGCTTGGTATGGCGACGAACCCTTTCGCTATACTTACTCTGGACGAACGAAAACAGCCTTGCCCTGGAACAAAACACTTCTTGAAATCAAGGAAAAAATCGAAATCCTAAGCGGCGAAACTTTTAACTCCTGTTTGCTAAATCTCTATCACGACGGGTCGGAAGGAATGGCTTATCACAGCGATGGCGAAAAGGATTTGAAGAAAAATGGCGCCATAAGTTCGGTAAGTTTTGGAGCTGAGAGGAAATTTAATTTCAAACACAAAAGCACCAAAGAACTGGTTTCGCTCATCCTGGAAAACGGCAGTTTATTGATGATGAAAGACTGCACTCAGAAATTCTGGCTTCACAGCTTACCGACTACAAACAAAATCGTAAAACCTAGAATTAGCCTGACTTTCCGGACGATTGAGCTTAGAAATGATCCCAAAATTTAACCCAAATCATTACCCCAACTAAACGCTTTAAAAACCGGGAAGTGAATTTTCTGTTTTTTAGCGAGGATAAATGTTATAGTTTGGTTAAATGTGATTGCAGTTCTGATTTTTCTGCTATTTTTGCATAGTTTAAAATTATGCTGAACAAAGTTGTCACATTCCCGATCGTGGTTTTGATCAAGTTTTATCAATTCGCCATCTCGCCTTGGATCGGAAAAAATTGCCGTTATGAGCCCACGTGTTCGCATTATGCTTTGGAAGCGCTGAAAGTTCACGGCCTTTTCCGAGGCGGCTGGCTGGCGCTGAAAAGAATTGCAAGCTGCCATCCCTGGGGCGGCGAAGGTTATGATCCGGTGCCACCAAAACAACACTAAACCATCTATCAATGAATCGTATTTTTCTTAGATTTTATCTCGTACTTTTTGCCGGAATTTTTCAATTGTTCTGTTCACAAACTGTTTCAAACGAGCTTTCAGACGGGACTTTGAAAATCAATAATAAAGAAACCCTGAAGGTTAAAATTTTTGCCACGCAAAGTTCGGCACTTCTGTATGAGGAAGCCATGCGAAATATCCCCAACGAACTGGTCATCCTAAATGAAGATAACATCAAGGCAGAATCTGCAGAACACCTCGCCGGCATTCAAAATATTTTGGCAACGTATCAAAATAATCATTTTCAATTCTTGGACAAGAATTTCAAACCGGTAGCGGCCAATTTAGACCCAAAAAATATCAGCAACTTCAAGTATCTTTTGAAATCCGACAGGATTTTGAAACCTACCGACGATGTAGAGCTGGAAACGACTTTCAAAATTTGGGATCCTGTGAAAGGCATCAAACTGGGACCGGTGATGCTGCATTTTTACAGTTTGATGTTCATTCTGGCTTTCGGGATTGGCTATTTCATTATGGGAAGAATTTATAAAATAGATGGTGTGGACGAGAAATATCTGGAGCCTATTTTTACTTGGACTTTGATTGGAACCATTCTGGGCGCGAGATTGGGACACGTGATTTTCTATCAGCCCGAACTTTTCAAGGAGGATTTCCTGAGTGTTTTCCTGCCCATCAGTACCAAAGGCGGTCTGCATTTTACAGGATTTTCCGGACTGGCGAGCCACGGCGCCACGATTGCTTTGATCTTCACAACCTTATATTACAGCTACAAAATCATCAAGAAAAATCCGTTTTGGGTCTACGACCGGATCGGAATTGTGGTCGCTCTGGGCGGCGCTTTCGTGAGAATGGGTAATTTCTTCAACTCCGAAATTATCGGCAAACCCGTGGATCCTTCTTCCCCTTTTGCCATTCTTTTCCCGCAGCAGAGTTCGGAATATGGCATCACCGTACCGCGCTATCCTACCCAATTATTCGAAGCTTTCGGATATTTTTGTTTGTTTGTTTTGCTTTGGATTCTCTACAGAAAAACCGATAAAAAATACCAGCAAGGTTGGCTGTTCGGATTATTTTTCATTGTTCTCTGGGCGGTCCGCTTTTTTGTAGAATTCCTGAAAGAACCACAAGGCGACGAGTTTATCCAGTTTGCGGGGCTCAATACAGGACAAGTTTTGAGTATTCCTTTTATGCTTGCCGGATTTGTGATTATGGCTTATTCCAAGAACAATAGGCTTCCTAAAGAAGAAATTGTTTAAAACGGAAGTTCCCGAAATGGGAGATTTATTTTAATTATAAGCCAAGAAATTTACAAGCGTTCAATTTCTTTGAGAAAACCTTCCACCACCTCATCAGGTGTTGCCCAAGAAGTGATCAACCGAATCGCAGAGTTATCTTCATCAATCTTTTTCCAAACATAGAAATCAAAGTTTCCGGATAGTTTTTTGATTTGCGAATTATTGAGAATTGGAAAAATCTGATTCGTAAAAGTGTCTGATAAAAACTGAAATCCTCTGTGCTGAAAAGCAGATTTAATCTTCATCGCCTGAACATTGGAATGCTTTGCCAGATCAAAATACAGATCGTTTTTCATCAACTCCAAAAACTGAATTCCAAGTAATCTGCCCTTAGCAAGCATTGCGCCTTTTTGCTTGACGTGGAATGCGAAATCCTCTTTCAGATTATCATTAGTAATCACAATTGCTTCGCCGAGGAGCGCGCCGTTTTTTGTTCCTCCGATGTAGAAAACGTCTGTGAAATTGGCAATATCTTGCAGCGTCAAATCATTGATTTCTGAGGTTAAAGCCTGTCCCAGTCTTGCACCGTCGAGAAAAAGATAAAGATTGTTGGCTTGGCAAAATTCATACAATTCTTTCAGTTCTTGTTTCTGATAAATCGTTCCAATCTCTGTTGAATTAGAAATGTAAACCAGTTTTTGTTTGACTTGATGCGGTTTGTTGGTATGCGAATCCAAAACCGACTGGATGTGTTCCGGTTTCAATTTGCCATCTTCGGTTACGATGCCGTGTATTTTGTGTCCGGTTGCTTCTATCGCGCCGGTTTCATTGGTGAAGATGTGTCCGGTTTCTGCAGAGATAGTGCTTTCGTGCGGCCGAAGAATGGAAGAAATTACCAAAAGATTGGCTTGGGTTCCGCCGCTCACAAAGTGAACATCGGCATTTTCGTCATTAATTTTTCGCTTTATTAATTTTCTCGCTTCATTAGAATAATCATCGTAGCCGTAACCATTTTGCTGGTCCAGATTTGTTTTGATTAATGCTTCTAAAATATTAGGATGACAACCTTCGGAATAATCGTTTTTAAAGGAATATTTCTTCATTTTTTCTTTCCAGATTTTTTAATCGTAGTGAAATCTGCATTTTGCAATTTGTATTTCATCGTTTTCATACTTATAAATTAACCGATGCTCATCATCTATTCTTCTGGACCAAAATCCTGAATATTTGTGTTTCAAAGGCTCGGGTTTTCCAAGGCCTTCATAAGGATTTCTCCCAATATCCTTTAGCAATTCGTTGATTTTCTTGAGCTTTTTCTTGTCGGTAATTTGCCAGTAAAGATAATCTTCCCAAGATTCATCCACAAAAACATACCTCATTAGTCTTCAATTAAATCTTTGGAAAATGATTGTTTACTTTTCAGTTTTTCAATTGCCGAGTCTAGCCGCGCTTCATTTTTTCTGGAAGACAATTCGTGATTGGTTGCTACCAGAGCGTTGTATTCGTCCAAAGACATGATGACAATCCCTTGGTCTTTTCCGCGATTAATAATCAAGGTTTCAAAGTTTTTGGAGACTTTGTCTAAATAAGATTTGATATCTTTACGGAAATCGGAAATATTTGCAATGAGCATTTCTATTAATTTTGTACAAATATATGTACAAATTATCATTTTAAAAAATAATTATGTTAGCTCATAAAGTAGATTTATCTAACTTTTTATTAATTTTGAATGATGAATTCCTTGACCGAAGAAAATTATTTGAAAGCGCTTTATCATCTCGTGAATGAGAATGACGAAGTTTCTGTGAATGATCTCAGCCGGCAACTGAATATCAAAATGCCATCCGTGAACAGTATGGTCAAGAAATTTGCGGACAAAAACTGGGTCAAATATGAATCTTACAAACCAATCAAACTGACCGAATCGGGAAAAAAAGAAGCTTCGATCATCGTAAGAAAACACCGGTTGACCGAAATGTTTTTGGTGGAAAAAATGGGTTTCGGATGGGAAAACGTCCACGAGATTGCGGAACAGTTGGAACACATCCACTCGGATGTCTTCTTTGATAAAATGGATGAACTCCTGAATTACCCCACGATGGATCCCCACGGCGAGCCCATCCCCGACAAGGACGGAAATGTGCTGCAGCGCGACCATAAAAAACTGAGCAAATGCAAGGAAAATCAGACCGTAGAATTAGCCGCAGTTACAACATCATCCGAAGAATTCTTGAATTTTCTGAACAAGAGAAACCTCAGTCTCGGAACCAAATTGAAAATCTTACAGATTGAAGGATTTGACCAATCGATGTTGATTGCTTATAACGGGCGCAAAGAGAACTTTAGCAAGACGGTTTGTGACAGGCTACTCGTGAAGTAAATGTTCTTTTGGCAAAACTGCTTTTCATTGAGCCGGACACGAAATTGCGGACACAAAAAAGAGACTCAAACCGAGTCTCTTTAATATTTAGTTGAACATATCTTTCACTTTCTCAAAGAATGTTTTTTCTTTCCCTGTGGGTTCGGCGTTCATATCGCCGTTTTCCAATTGTTTTTGGAAGAATTCCTTTTGCTCTTTTGTCAGTTTTTGCGGCGTCCAAACATTGATATGAACGAACATATCGCCTTTTCCGCCGTATCCTTCGATGTTCGGAAGACCTTTTCCGGTCAATCTCAGGATTTTACCGGATTGCGTGCCTTCATCAATTTTGATTTTCACTTTTCCACCAACCACGTTGATTTCTTTGGTCGTTCCCAAAGCGGCTTCCGCAAAAGAAATATAAAGTTCCTGATGCAGATTGTCGCCCTCACGTTTGATGGTTTTGTCCACTTCTTCCTCTACTACCACCAGCAGGTCGCCGGGTGTTCCGCCAAGCGGTGCATCATTACCTTTCCCCCTCACATTCAGTTGGATGCCGTCTCTTGCGCCTGCCGGAATATTGATGGTGATTTCTTCTTCTTCTTTGATAAGACCCTGGGCATTGGCTCCGGCAGGGATTTTGTCCGCTATCTTCCCGATGCCTTGGCAAGTTCCGCAAGTGGTCTGCGTCTGCATCTGGCCGAACATCGTGTTCATCATTCTTACTTGAACGCCGCTTCCGCCGCAGGCCGGGCAAGTCTTCGAGGTCACGCCTTTGGCGAGCTTCATTTTTTTGACTTTGATGGTTTTCTGAGTACCCGAAATCATTTCCTCGAGGTTTAGCTTGATGCGCACCCGAAGGTTGGAGCCGCGAGCACGTTGCTGTCTCTGACCACCACCACTAAATCCGCCCCCGAAAATATCACCAAACTGGCTGAAGATGTCTTCCATATTCATTCCGCCAAATCCTCCGAAACCGCCGCCTGCAGCGCCTCCAACTCCGGCGTGACCGTACTGGTCATATCTTGCCCTCTTGTTGTCGTCACTCAGGACTTCGTAAGCTTCCGCGGCTTCCTTGAATTTATCTTCCGCATTTTTATCGCCCGGGTTTTTGTCCGGGTGATATTTAAGAGCCATTTTTCGGTAAGCCTTCTTTATCTCTTCAGCATTGGCTGATTTGGTAATTTCTAATATTTCGTAATAATCTCGTTTCGCCATAATTGATTGTTCATATTGATGATTGATAATTGATTTTAAAAATCAACTATCTTTGTTTTTAGTTACCTGTGACTACTTTCGCAAAACGAATCACTTTGTCGTGCAGTTTATAACCTGTTTCTATCACATCTATAATTTTACCTTTAAGATCCTCTGAAGGCGCAGGGATCGAGGTAATGGCCTCGTGCAAATCTACATTGAAAGTGTCCCCTTGCTCTACATGGATGGGTTTCAAACCTTTCTCAATCAGCTTGCTTTTCAACTTCTGGTAGATCAGTTCGATGCCTTTCAGCTCGGTTTCATTGCCATTTTTTGAGATTTCTTTGATGGCTCTTTCGAAATCGTCCAAAATACCCAACATCGAAGTCATCAAATCTTGAGAAGCGTAGAGGTAGAAATCGTTTTTTTCTTTTTGTGTCCTCTTTTTATAATTTTCGAACTCTGCATAGAGACGCATATATCTGTCTTTTTCTTGTGCCAAAAGTTCTTCTGCGCTTGGCTCTTGTGACAGATTTTCTTGATTTTCTGTTGCGGGATTTTCTTTGGGTTGAGGGTTTTGGGTAAGGTTTTCTTCGTGTATATCTCTGTTGTCGTCCATAATTGATAATTTTACAAGATATATTTTTACAATTCTTTTGCCAATCGTGTTTGTTTGACAATTAGGCAGAAGTAGCATCCACGTGGTTGAGACATAAATTAATTAAGAAGCTATTGAGAGTCCTTAAAATAACTTTTTAAATGTCGGCCGAAAAGAGATACTTTAACTGAATATAGAAACCTGTCACTCCAATTCTCCACAGAAATATTTTTGATTAGGAAAATCCAAAGATTTTCGCACTATTTGCATTTTAACGTTTCCTTAACCGAAATTGGTTTCACATTTGTAAAGGATACTGTGTTTTAAACAATCACTAAAAATTATGAAAAATATTATTATGGCTGCCACAGCATTGTTGATGTCGCAGTTTTCCTTTGCTCAAACCAAAGAAGTTTCTGCATTTACACAACTAAAAGTCTTTGACAAAATTCCGGTACAGCTGGTACCTTCAGATTCTTACAAAGCAGTAGTTAGCGGTAAAATGGCGGATGATGTGGAATTCGTAAGCACCGAAAACGAACTGAAAGTTCGCATGAAACCATCGAAACTTCTCCAAGGCGATGCCGTGAAAATACTTCTTTATTACAAAGATATCAGCGATATCCAAGCCAGCCAAGGTTCCAAAATCTGGTCTTCCGACGTTGTAAAAGCTTCCAAACTGGATCTGACTTCCAATGAAGGTTCTGAAATCAATTTGAATGTCAATGCTGCCGTTATCGATGGGAAGATAAATACAGGAGGAATTATGAAATTGGCGGGTAATGCTGATTCTCAAACCATCGTGGTCAATACCGGCGGAAAATATCAAGGAAAAAATCTTGTGACCAAAATTACAACCATCACCACCAACGCAGGCGGAGAAGCCTCTGTAAACGCGACCGATTCTGTGAATGCTACTACAAGAGCTGGCGGCGTAATCGATATTTACGGTAAGCCAAAATCAAAAAATGATCAAAAAATAGCAGGCGGAAATATTAATTATCACTAAAAATGGTTGCTACAGCTCCGTGAAAAAACGGATATCCGAGCGTAACCACCATCTATTAAAATCCCATTCAGCAAAACCTGAATGGGATTATTTTTACAATAAATTTAGCTTTCCAATTTTTCAATCGCCTTCAGCATATCGACTCCTTTGCCCAGCACGGGTTTGAAGAGGTCACCCTTTTCTTTCAACCGATTCAAAGCATTATGAATATTGAAATCCGTCGGTTTTAGCCCGGCTCCAACTTCGGACCACTCTAAAGGCATCGATACCGGCGCGCCGTCCTTGGGACGCAGGCTGTAAACACTTGCCAAGGTCTGTCCACGCCTGTTCTGCAAATAATCCAGATAGATTTTATTCTTATCCCGCTTCTGAAGACTGCGTTCTAAAGTGGTCAAATCGGGCAATTTCTGCTGCACGATTTGCATTAATAAATGCCCAAAATCTTTGACCTGATCGTAGCTGTACTTTGCGCCCATCGGGATATAAATATGAATTCCGGTGCTTCCCGAGGTTTTGGGAATACCGCCGATTTCCGCCAAATCCAAAACTTCTTTCACTGCGTGAGCCGTCTCGACCACATCTTGGAAACTGTTTTTTTCCGACGGATCCAAATCCAAAACGAGATAATCCGGAAAATCGGCTGTGGGCAAGCGGCTCGTCCAGACATTCAGCTCGATACAGCCCAGATTGTTGAGATACGCCATCGTCTCTTTATCATTGCAGATGATATAATTGATGTACTTATCGCTACTTTCCGAAAATACTTTTTCTATTTTTATCCATTCCGGAGTCTCGTCGGCCGCATCTTTTTGATAGAAACTCAAACCATTGATTCCGTTGGGAAATCGGTTCATAGATTGCGGACGGTCCTTCAGATGGGGCAAGATATATTTTGAAATACTTTGATAATAATCGATGACATCGCCTTTGCTGACCTCATCTTTCGGGAAATAAATCTTGTTTCTGTTGGTCAGTTTCAGTTCCTGTTTTCCTATTTTTTTAATGACATCGTTTTTGGATGTTCTTTTTTTGGGTTCTGATGTTTTCACGATTTCTATTTTTTCTTGGTTTTCGGAATTGAATTCTACATCTTCAGGCTTCACATCATCACGAAGTCGCAGGAAAACCGGATGACGGTAAATATGGTCCTTCGTAATTTCGGTAAATTTGATTTCTGCCACCAGTTCTGGTTTTATCCACGTCGCTTTTGCATTGGTTTTCGGCGTAATTTTAAAAGCGGATTTATCAGTAATCAAGGGTTTCATCAGGGCGTGAAGCTCTGTAAGCCTTTGGTCATCGAAGCCCGTGCCGGTGTGACCGCAAAACACGATTTCTCCACCAAGATATTTACCGAGTATGAGGGATCCGAATTTGCTTCTGGAGCCTTTCGGTTCAGTAAAGCCACAGATGATGGCTTCATCGGTCTGATTATTCTTGATTTTGAGCCAATCGGAACTGCGGAGGTTTTCTTTGTAGATGCTGTCTGTTTTTTTGGCCACAATTCCTTCCAGCCCCATTTCGGTCGCGGCGTTGAAAAACTCTTTGCCATTTTCCAGAATATGATCGGAGAATTGGATGATTTCATTTTGAATCAGAGCCTCTTTTAGTAATTCTCTCCGCTGAAGATAGCTGAGTTCTTCGGTAGAATGACCATTAAGCCAAAGCAGATCAAACACTTGATAGATCAAAACCAGATTGGGATTGTCTCCAATCTGTTGCAGCCATTGGAAATTGGGTTTCCCTTTATCGTCATAAGCAACAATTTCGCCGTCCAAAACCATCTCATGCTCTTGAATCTTAAGTGCTTGGGTTATTTTTTTAAATTTTTGAGAAAAGTCGAGACCGTTTCTGGAATACAATCGCATTTCTTCGTGGCGCAAGTCGGCAATTGCTCTGTATCCGTCCCATTTGATTTCGAATGCCCACTCCGGATCGTCGAAGGCTTTATCGGTCGTCTTGCAAAGCATCGGTTTTATGAATTCGGGCAGTTTTCGTTCTCCCGAAAGTGCCGGAGTATAATTTTTAAAATGCTTTACGCTTTCGGAGGCGGCGTTTTTTTTTTACTTTCTTTTTTGTTGAGATAAGCCGTTACTTTTGAATTTTTGGAAGTATGATTTTCCGCGTCATATTCTTCAGAAACGGCAAAATCGTCTTTATGCTTGATGAGCAACCAGGCATTATCATCTTTTGGATTTTTGATTTTTACTAAGGCAAATTCTCCTTTGAGTTTTTTGCCATGCAGGATGAATTTGAGAGAATTTTGGTGCAATTCGGCACGCATCACGAGATCATCTGTTTTTCCTTTTACCTTTTCAATCGGTTCATAGGTTCCTTCGTCCCAGATTTCTACTTCGCCGGCACCGTAATTTACTTCGGGGATAGATCCTTCGAAGGTTCTGTAATCGTACGGATGATCTTCCACCATCATTGCCAGACGCTTGTCTGCAGGATTCATAGAAGGCCCTTTCGGGACGGCCCAGCTCTTCAGCACGCCATCCATTTCCAAACGAAAATCATAATGCAATCTGGTTGCGGCGTGCCGCTGAACCACAAATCTCAATTTTTTCCCACTCGCCTTCTCCTTTCCGCTGGGCTCGGATGTTTCTTCGAAATTTCTTTTTTTATGGTAATCTTCAAGTGCCATTTCGTAATTATTAATTGAAAATTATTAATGATTTTATCCCGCTTTCTTTTTTCCTTTTTCCAGACTGGCTTTCAGCATTGCCATTAGATCGGTGGCTTTGCCTTCCGGCTCTTTTGTTTCAGGTAGTTTTACCTTTTTGCCTTTCGCTTTTTGCTCGATGATTTTTAGCAAATCACCGTTATAAGTGTCTTTATATTTAGACGGATCGAACGGGCTCGCTAACGATTTGATCAGGGCTTCCGCCATTTTGAGCTCCTCGGGTTTAGGCGGACTTCCCGCAGGTATTTTGAGATCTTCATAGCTTCTCATCTCTTCGGGATAGCGCATTCTGTTGACCATCAGAATTTTCTCCTCGTAAGGGCGTATCAGACAAAGCAATTCTCTGTCTCGAAGTATAAATGAACCGATGCCTGCCATTTTGGTTTTAATCAAGGCTTTTAACAGTAGTTTATAGGCGGCTTCGCCATTTTTCTGCGGTTCCAGATAATATGGTGTTTCAAAAAGTGCCGGGTCGATCTCGTCCTCCTTCACAAATTGCGAAATGCTAAGAATTTTTGACTTTTCAGGACTCGCTGCCGCGAAATCATCGTCATCCAGGACGATGTATTTGTCTTCTATCTTGTAACCGCGGACGATGTTTTCCCAGACCACTTCTTTGCCGGTTTTCTCGTTGATTCTTTTAAACTTGATATTGCTCAAATCCTTGCTGTCTAGCATATCCAAATCTAATGTACTGGAATCTGTTGCCGAATACAGTTTAATGGGAATATTAACCAGTCCGAATCCAACGGCACCGTTCCAAATTGCTCTCATAAACGAATTTTTATATTCTATCCTTAGCGATTAGAGTACTTATCAAATTTTCTTAACAATAAACATTCCATCATCAAAAGTTTTACAATTTCCATTCCGTAATCCGCAGAAAGGGTTTAGCACATTATTTGTAATTGCTAATTCAAAGTAGCACAAAATGCAAAAACAAAACAAGGAGAAAATAAGACCTCCACAACAGCAGCAACGCCCCGGCTTGGAAAAAAAAATGAATCCGATACCCGACACGGATCCTATCGAATATCCTGACGGCGGAAAATTAAAAAATAAGGTAGCCATCATCACAGGCGGAGACAGCGGAATCGGAAAGGCGGTAGCGCTGCTTTTCGCAAAGGAAGGTGCAAACGTAGTCATCGCCTATCTCAGCGCAACCGAAGATGCCAAAGAAACCAAAAATAAGGTCGAGTCTTACAATGTAAAATGCAAAATAATCAAAGCAGATCTTTCCAAAGAAAATCAATGCAAAAAAGTCATCGATCAGACCATTGCAAGCTTTGGCAAAATTGATATTCTAGTCAATAATGCCGCCCTGCATTGGGAAGCAAAATCGATAGAAGACATATCAACCGACCAATTGGTAAGAGTCTTTCAAAATAATTTCTTTTCCTATTTCTGGACGACTAAATATGCGTTAAAACATCTGAAAAAGGGCAGTTGCATCATCAATACCGCATCGGTCACAGCCTACAGAGGAAGTCCAGAACTGATTGATTATGCTGCCACGAAAGGCGCCATTGTTTCCTTTACGAGAAGTTTGTCTACCAATCTTATGGACAAGGGTATCCGTGTCAATGCTGTGGCGCCGGGTCCCATCTGGACTCCCCTGATTGCTTCATCCTTCGAGTCCAAAAAGAATTCGGAATTCGGAAGTGATTCTCCTATGAAGCGGGCGGGGATGCCCAACGAAGTGGCTCCTAGTTTTCTTTTCTTAGCAAGTCAAGATTCGAGTTTTATCAGTGGTCAAGTGCTTCATCCGAACGGCGGCGAAATCGTCAACGGATAAAATTACAACCAGCGCCAATTGAAACTTATTACATTTACAAACAAAGGAATCTACTGTCCGCAAGGGAATTTTTATATCGATCCGTGGCGGCCGGTAGATTATGCGGTGATTACGCACGGACACGCCGATCACGCACGATGGGGAATGAAGAAATACCTTTGCCATCATTTTACGAAACCTATTTTACTTCAAAGAATTGCTCCCGATATTGAATGCCAGACTTTGCATTATGGCGAAGTTTTGGTCATTAATGGCGTCAAACTTTCGATGCATCCGGCCGGTCATATTATTGGGTCCGCTCAGGTTCGTTTGGAATATAAGGGCTATGTGAGCGTGGTCTCAGGAGATTACAAAGTTCAGGAGGATGGTTTGAGTTCCCCTTTTGAACTGGTGAAATGCCATGAATTTGTGACAGAAAGCACGTTCGGATTGCCGATTTACAATTGGCTGGAAATTTCGGATTTGAATAAAAAACTTCAGAATTGGGTTTTAAGGAATCAGGAAAATCAAAAAACGTCGGTTTTCATCGGGTATTCTTTGGGGAAAGCGCAACGGATTATGAAAGCCATCGAAGGGATGGGAAAGATCCACGTTCACTACTCTATTGCCAAACTCAACAAAGCTTTTGAAGAGGCCGGAATTGTACTTCCCGATTATGAAGTTCCCGATTTCCGAGAAAGCATTAAGCAAATTGCCGGCGACATTGTGATTGTTCCGCCTGCTTTGTTGGATAGCAATGTCATTAAAAAAATTCCGGATGCGGCAACCGCAATCTGTTCCGGATGGATGCAAGTTCGCGGTGCCAGAAGATGGCGAAGCGCCGATGCGGGATTTCCGATGAGCGATCACGCCGACTGGAAAGGCTTGCTACAGGTCATCAAAGGTACAGAAGCCGAAATCGTTCACGTGACGCACGGACAAACGGAGGTTTTTTCTAAATATTTAAACGAAATCGGGATAAAATCTGATGTTGTAGAGACCTCGTACGGCGAGGATGATGAAGAAATCGTGGAAAAAGAAACCATAGAAGATTCTGAAGTATGAGACAGTTTGCAGAGCTCATCAACGCCCTCGAGAGCAGCAACAAAACCAATGCTAAAATTGGGGCCATCGTCGACTATTTGGAGCGGGCGCCGGATGATGACAGGCTATGGTTTATCGCTCTGTTTACGGGCAAAAGACCCAGACGAAATGTGAACACCAATCTTATGAAAGAATGGGCATTGGAAATTACCCGATTGCCTTTTTGGCTGTTTTTGGAAAGCTATTCCTCAGTAGGCGACTTAGGTGAAACTTTATCGCTGATTCTTCCGCCACCAAAAGAAAAAATAGAAAAAACTTTATCCGAATGGATGAACGAAATCATCGGATTAAAAACGAAAACCGAAGCCGAAAAAAAAGAATACGTACTCCATTCTTGGAATGGTTTGGACTATACCGAACGATTGATTTTCAATAAATTATTGGGCGGAAGTTTCAGAATTGGCGTCTCCAGCAAAACTTTGATTAATTCTTTGATGAAATTTTCAGGACAAGAAGCCAGCACTCTAATGCATAGTTTGATGGGAAAATGGCAACCGCACGAGGCTTCATTTCAAGAACTGATTTCTGGAGAAAATATCAACCCCGACAATTCAAAACCATACCCTTTTTGCCTTGCTTACCCTTTAGAAAAAAATTTGGAAGATTTGGGAAAACCCGCCGAATGGCTCGTCGAATACAAGTGGGACGGAATCCGCGGACAAATTATAAGGCGAAATGACGAAGTGTTCATCTGGTCTCGAGGAGAAGAATTGGTGACGGAACAGTTTCCCGAAATTGAAAATATCGTAAAATCGATGAAGGGCAATTTTGTAATAGATGGAGAAATACTTGCAGTAAAGGAAAGTAAAGTTTTGAATTTTAATGAATTACAAAAACGTTTGAACCGCAAAACTTTAAGTAAAAAAATGCTTTCCGAAATTCCGATTGAAGTATTTGCGTATGATATTTTGGAACTAGAAGGAAATGATTTACGGGAAAAACCCATTTCAGCCAGAAGAGCGATGCTCGAGGAATTATTGCTGAATGAAACGCCTGAAAATATCAAAATTTCTCCGGCCATTGATTTTGATGACTGGAGCCAATTAGATTCAATTCGAGAAAATTCCAGGGAAATCAACAGTGAAGGATTGATGCTGAAGCAGAAAAATTCGCATTATCATTCAGGCCGAAAAAAAGGCGATTGGTGGAAATGGAAAATCAATCCGTTAACGATTGACGCCGTTCTCATTTATGCTCAAAAAGGCAGCGGAAGACGGAGCGCCTACTACACCGACTACAGTTTTGCCGTTAAAAGTGGTGACGGTTTGGTTACCATTGCCAAAGCTTATTCCGGATTGACCGATAAAGAAATTATGGAAATCAGCCGGTTTGTGAATAAAAATGCGATTGAGAAATTTGGCCCTGTTCGTACCGTGAAACCGGAATTGGTTTTCGAAATTGCATTTGAAGGAATTGGTTTCAGCAACCGTCACAAGAGCGGTGTGGCACTGCGTTTCCCAAGGATTTTAAGATGGAGAAAAGACAAAACCGTGAATGATATTGATGATATTGAAGAGATTAAGAAACTGATACAGTAGATTTTGATTTAAACCACAAAAGTCACAAAAGCTTCTTGTTTTTTGATTATCAAATTCAGAAGTTCAAAAAAGTTATAATCAAAACTTTGTTTGTGAATTTTGTGGTAAAAAATATGAAGTAAAAATAAGCATTTTCCTTTTTTGAACTTTAAAAAGTCATAACTAAAACTTTTCTTTTGTGACTTTTGTGGTAAATGTTATGTGTTAAAATAATGAGCAACTACGAAAATACCGAAGGCTTTAAAATCATTCAAAACTGGATGATGGAAAAAGGGAATTCGCCATTCAAATTTCAGGTTGATACTTGGAAGAAATTTGGCAGTGGCTACAGCGGAATGGTGGTGGCACCGACCGGCTTTGGGAAAACCTTTTCGGTATTTTTAGCTTTGATTTCGGATTTTCTGACCTATCCCGACAAATACAAAAAAGGGCTGAAAATGATTTGGATTACGCCGTTGCGTTCACTTTCAAAAGACATCGCTAAGGCAATGCAGGAAGCCATTGACGAGATTGGTCTGGATTGGGAAGTCGGCGTAAGAAATGGCGACACCGACCCGAAAGTACGGCAGCAACAGGTCAAAAATATGCCGGAGATTCTTGTGGTCACGCCCGAAAGTTTGCATTTGCTCTTGGCTCAAAAAAATCATCGGCATTTTTTTTCAAATATGCATTGTGTTGCCGTTGATGAATGGCACGAGTTGTTGGGTTCCAAGCGCGGTGTGATGGTAGAATTGGGAATTTCTCAACTTTTACATTATGTTCCGAAACTCAAAATCTGGGGAATTACGGCAACTATCGGAAACCTCGATGAAGCGCTGGAAGTTTTAATTCCATACGACATTAAAAAAACAAAAATTACCGCCAAGGAACACAAAAAAATCGATATCATTTCGGTTTTTCCGGATGAAGTTGAAATTTTGCCTTGGGCCGGACATCTTGGGCAGAAATTAGCGGATAAAGTGGTTCCGATCATTCTGGAATCCAAATCGACCATCGTTTTTACCAATACTAGAAGTCAAAGCGAAATGTGGTACCAGCTGCTGCTGAATGCGCATCCCGATTTTGCCGGACAAATCGCTATTCACCATAGTTCGATTGATGCGCATCTGAGAATTTGGATTGAAGAAAACTTAAGTTCTGGAAAACTGAAAGTCGTGGTTTCCACCTCATCTTTGGATTTGGGAATTGATTTTAAACCCGTGGACACCGTGATTCAAATCGGCTCTGCGAAAGGCGTTGCGAGATTTTTGCAACGCGCCGGGCGAAGCGGCCACTCCCCTTTTGAAACCTCGAAAATCTACTGCATTCCGACCCATTCTTTGGAGCTGATAGAAGTTGCAGCCTTGAAAGAAGCGGTAAAACAAAAAGTTGTAGAGCCCCGCGAACCGCAAGTTTTGTGCTTTGATGTGTTGATTCAATTTCTGATGACATTGGCGGTTGGCGATGGTTTTTATCCGGATGAAGTCTTTGAAAGAATCAAGAAAGTCTATACTTTTCAGGAGATCCGCGATGAAGAATGGAAAGCGATGATCGATTTTCTCACGATTGGCGGAAGTGCGTTGAAAAACTATGCCGAATATCAAAAAGTTGTCGTGATGGAAGACGGTTTGCACCAAGTGACCTCCCGAAAAATTGCAATGCTGCACCGTATGAATATGGGCGCCATCGTCAGTGATGCGATGCTGAAAGTGAAATTCCTTTCCGGCGGTTACATTGGAATGGTTGAGGAATATTTTATTTCGAGACTTAAAAAAGATGAAAAATTCATTTTGGCCGGTCGGGTTTTGGAAGTGGCGATGGTTAAAGATATGACCGTCTACGTGCGATTGTCCAAGGGAAAAGCTTTCGCGCCAAGTTATTTGGGAGGCAGGTTGCCGCTGAGTTCCAATCTCGGCCATTTTTTGAGAGAAAAATTGTCGGGAGCGCTCAATCCCAAAGCTTCTGAGCAGGAGCTGAAATTTCTGCATCCGCTTTTGGCGAATCAAGAAGAGCGGTCGCACATCCCAAAAGAGGACGAATTTTTGCTGGAATTGATTAAGAATCGTGAAGGTTATCATCTGTTTATGTATCCCTTCGAAGGGCGATTGGTACACGAAGTGATGGCCGCTTTGATTGCCTATCGGATTTCAAAATTGTCTCCTATTTCCTTTTCGATGGCGATGAACGATTATGGTTTTGAACTGTTCAGCGACAAAGAAATTCCGCTGAATGAGGATAATTTACATCAAATTCTGAGCAGACATAATCTGATGATTGATGTGATTTCGAGTATCAATTCTGCAGAAATGGCTCGGCGAAAATTCAGAGATATTGCCGTGATTTCCGGAATGGTGGTTCAGAATTTTCCCGGACAGCAACGTTCCAATAAAGCGTTGCAAAGTTCGGCAGGATTGATTTTCAAAGTTCTGGAAGATTATGATCCCAATCATTTTCTCGTGAGGCAGGCTTACACCGAAGTTTTTAATATGCAACTACAGGAACAGCGATTGGTAGAAGCTTTTGCGCGAATAGAAAAATCTAAAATTATCCTGAAATTTGCCAATTCATTTACACCATTGAGTTTCCCTATAAAAGTTGATAGTTTGAGGCAGACATTGACGAGTGAGAATCTAGATGCGAGAATTCAGAAATTGATTCAGCAGTCACGTAAGATGTAATTTCAAATTTCATTATCTTTGAAATGTGAGCATTATTGAACTTTATCAGTCTTCCAACGGCGAAACTCAAATCCAAGTAAAATTTGATGCCGAAACCGTTTGGCTTTCTCTAAATCAAATTTCTGAACTGTTTGGACGTGATAAATCTGTAATTTCCAGACACTTAAAGAACATTTTTAGTACTAAAGAATTGGATAAAAATTCAGTTGTTGCAAAAAATGCAACAACTGCCCAAGACGGAAAAATTTATCAGGTAGAGTTTTACAACCTCGATGCCATAATCTCGATTGGTTATCGTGTCAATTCCGTTCAAGGAACACAGTTTAGGATTTGGGCAACCAATCGTCTGAAGGAATATTTGATTCAAGGTTATTCTTTAAATCAAAATAGGCTGGAAGAACTCAATCAATTAATTGAAATCATTTCTAAAAACGAAATTCAAAATAATGAGGCAAAAGGTCTTTTAAATATTCTCGCTATCTACACAAAAAGTTTCATTCTCCTCAATCAATTTGACAGTAACAGACTGGAATTAAAATATTTAGAAGAAAATATCACTTATGAAATTGACTATAATGAAGCCTTGTTCGCAATCAACGAACTTAAGAATCAATTAATTCAAAAAAAGGAAGCGACGGAACTATTTGGAAATCAAAAAGACCAGACATTCTCAGGAATTTTAAGATCTGTGATTCAGACTTTTGATGGCAATTATTTGTATCCAACGATTGAAGAGCAAGCTTCTCATCTACTCTATTTCGTCATAAAAAATCATCCCTTTTCTGATGGAAACAAAAGAATTGGTGCATTCCTATTCGTTTGGTTTCTGAAAAAAAACAAACATCTTTTGAAAAATAACGGCGAAAGCAAAATTAATGATAATGCTTTAACAGCTTTGGCTTTGCTTGTCGCTCAAAGTAATCCTAACGAAAAAGAATTAATGATAAAATTGATTTGTAATCTTATTAATTAAATCAAATTATTAATTTTAAAATGAACATTGCTACAAAAGATATAACTATTCAAAACGAAATTTTCACTCTAACCAATCAACGGGCCTTATTTTGGGAAAAGGAAAAGGCGTTGATATTTTCAGATTTGCATATCGGGAAAACGGCGCATTTTCGCAAGCACGGTATTGCTTTGGCGAGTCATATTATGAAAAACGATTTGGAACGTTTATCGATTCTTATTGAATATTTCCTGCCGAAACAATTCATTATCGTGGGAGATTTGCTGCATGCCGGCGATAACTCGGATGTAGAGAAATTCTGTAAATGGAAAAATCAATATTCGGACATCCAATTTTGTCTGATAGAAGGCAATCACGACAGAATTTCGAAAACTTTGGAGAAGAAATTATGTTTGGATTCACGCAGTGCTTCCTTAGAAATCGGAGACATTGCTTTTGTGCACGATTTTGACCGTTCCAACCCAAAATTTCAGATTACCGGGCATATTCATCCGGGATTTGTGATTAATTCTTCTGTGAAAAGAATAAAACTGCCGTGTTTTGCACTGACTGCCAGGCAATTGCTACTGCCAGCTTTCAGCGAGTTTACGGGTTTAGACACCAAAAATATTCCTAAAAAAGGACTTTACTTTGTGTTTACGGATTCGGAAATTTATGAGATTTAAGTCTTGCGTTTAAATATTAAACAGCTAATCAACAACGTAAGATTTACCAGAACAGAAAAGCCGTTGGCAAGGATAATTGGAAGATCATCTGTCAAAATACCATACCAAACCCAAAGTGAAAGACCGATGATCAGCACCAGCATCATTACTATGGAAACGTCTTCAGCTTTTTTTTCGCGCAGAACCTTTATCAGCTGTGGCATCATCGCGACGGAGGTGAGAACGCCGGCAATGATTCCGAGTATTTTTTCGTCCATTTTTAGCTTTTATTATTAATTTTGTTCCTAGTCTCTAAGGACGTTTTGTAAGCAGCATCGCGTAATTTTTGCAACTTTCCTACCGGCTGCAATGCTGCAATGTTGTCAAACGGATTAAAGGAAAGAGCTTCCAGCGCGAGATCATTTTTATTCAAAAATTCTGTGATGGTGATTTTCCCAACCGGCACGTATTCAGATTTTTTCCACATTTTATTCAAAAAATTTACCGGCTGATATTTTTCGTCATAGCAATATTGGGCTTGCAATTCAGCTTCATAGATTTTGTGCTCGCGCAGATAGCTCTCAATGGAAAGATCGATTTTATTATCTTGATATTTTTTGGGAATATGGATTGGAACCAAGCGAAGTTTTACCAAAGCGTCGCCCAGTCTGTACACGCCAATAGAATGATAATCAAATGATAAAATAAAATTTCTCCACTGTCTCAAAAATCTTATCACTTGATTTTGAAAGGAAACATTAAGAGTATCAGGAATAATATACAGGAAACTTTGAAGGATCTTGAACAAATTCCAAAATTTTTGGAAAGCAGCTTCAGAGAAATAATTGTTTATCGAGATGAATAATTGGAGGAAACGGCTGACATCCACGATGGGAAAAAGCGGAAAATTGACCAAGGGAAAATTTGCAATCGTGGTGTCCTTTTCACTCAATTTCACCGAAAATCCGTACGCAGGCACAGTTCTGTCTTGCCTGACAATTTTCATATGGGCATTCGAAATCCGAATGAGACAATCTAAATTTTTTGCCGGAAATATTTCTTTCTCCTCAAAATCATCATCAAGTTGGAAACTTCCTTTTACAAAAGCATAACTGGTGGCGTGTGCATCCCTTGTGGCAAGATTTTGATTATTGATTTCGGGAGATTTCTTGACAAATTTTTCAATGGCTGTGCAGGCTTCATCAAGAAGTTTCAGTTCTTTTGCAGTTAAAAGATCTAAGTCGGCGCGGTATGTACGTTTGGTCATCACAGTTTTCACTTCAACCAAAATGAAGCCATAAATGCTAAGATTTCAAAAAAAATGAATCCGTCTCACAACAAAAAGTGAGTCGGATTTTTAATTTTTATCTATTCATATTCTTTAGTAAAAAAATAAAAAGTTGTCCTTCTCAGGCAACTTTCTTTCTTAAATTGTG
>NZ_QOVY01000008.1 GCF_003932955.1 Chryseobacterium sp. SC28 | reverse complement strand
GAACTACTGAAACAGAAAATTATTTTCTTATTTTATAAGATACAAATTATGCTGTTTTCTAATCCTGTTTTTAAAAATAAATTAAATAGTGGGTTTTGTTAAGGAACGACTAATTAAGGATAGGAGAAATCCTATAAAACCTAATTAAGGATAGGATGAAATCCTATAAAACAAAGAGATTTTTCAAATTTTAGAAATAAGTTACGGAATTATAAAATTAAACCGCCCTCTCAAATAAAGGCGGTTTTTTTTTTGAAACTTTCAAAAGTTTAGAATTTTCTTTCGTCCTGCATTTCTTTGTTCTGATATTCCTGCACCAGCTCTATCGCATTGGAAATCACATCGCTAAGTGCAGTAATGAAGGTTCCCTCCTCTGCAAGGCTCATCGCGTGCTTCAGTGCATCAATTTCTTGAGGGATGCATTCGTAGCTGATGTCTCGGCCCGCTTCGCGGATACCTTCTATGATCAGACTGTTGATCTCATCTTCAGTTCTTCCACGCAGATGCTTCTCGTTTCTGATGATGATATGATCAAACATTCTTCCGGCTATTTTTCCGATCTCGCGGATGTCCTGATCCCTCCTGTCGCCCACTCCGGAGATTATTCCTATTTTCTTGTTAGCTTCTACACTTTTCAGAAAATCTTCAATAGCTTCATAACCCGCAGGATTGTGCGCAAAATCGATCATCACTTTGAAGTTTTTGAAATTGAAGATATTCAGTCGACCCGGCGTCAGCTGAGCACTTGGAATAAATGTCGTGAGAGCCAAGGCAATATTCGGAATCTCGAAACCGTACACGTAGGCTGCCAATGATGCCGCCAAAACATTGGCAATCATAAATTTAGCCCTGCCCTCCATCGTGATGGGAATGTTTTTTACCCGTTCGATTCGGATTTTCCACGCACCTTTTTTGATGGTGACAAATCCTTCCTCATAAACGCAGGTGATTCTGCCCTCTTTTGCAAATCTTTTGATGTGCGGGTTATTCTCATCCATACTGAATAGCGCCACTTTCGCGTCCAAATCATCCGCAAGTCTCATAGAATAGTCGTCATCGGCATTCAAAATGCACCAACCATCTTTTTTTACACTGTCGAGCACTACGCGTTTTACCTTCGTCAGATCTTTTAGATTATGAATATCGCTGATGCCCAAATGATCTTCTTTAATATTGGTCAAAACGCCTATGTCACAAGTTCCGAAACCGAGTCCCGCTCTCAAAATGCCGCCTCTGGCCGTTTCCAAAACAGCAAATTCTACAGTGGGGTCTTTCAGGATAAATTCCGCTGATTGTGGGCCTGTGGTGTCTCCTTTTTGAAGCAGTGTATTTTGGATATAAATTCCGTCGGAGGTTGTAAAGCCCACTCGTTTTCCATTATTTTTGACGATGTGCGCCAAGAGTCTGGTAGTGGTTGTTTTCCCGTTCGTTCCCGTCACGGCGATAATCGGAATTCGAAATTCTTTTCCCGCAGGATAAAGCATATCGACCACCGGAGCAGCAACATTTCTTGGCAAGCCTTCGCTGGGCGCAAGGTGCATTCGGAAACCCGGAGCAGCATTCACTTCCAAGATGGCACCGCCACTTTCCTTAAGAGGTTGGGTAAGATTTTCAGCCATAATATCGATGCCGCAGACATCCAATCCAATGATTCTGGAAACGCGTTCTGCCATCTGCACGTTTTCAGGATGGATCATATCGGTAACGTCAATGGATGTTCCGCCGGTGGACAGATTGGCGGTAGATTTTAAATAAACTATTTCCCCTTTTTGTGGAATCGTTTCGAGCGTATAATTTAGTTTTTCCAGCAGTTCGTTGGTGTCTTTATCAACATCGATTTCGGTCAGCACATTTTCGTGTCCGTAGCCGCGTCTCGGGTCTGTATTTTCTTTATCTATTAGCTCTTGGATGGTCATCTCTCCATCTCCTACGACGTGAGCAGGAACACGTCTGGCAGCAGCAACCATCTTGTGATTGATTACCAAAACCCTGAAATCAAAACCCGTGATATACTTTTCTACAATCACTTTTTTCGAAAATTGCTGGGCGTGCTCCAGTCCTACGCGTGCCGTTTCAAAATCATTCACATTGATGGAAGCTCCCTTTCCGTGATTGCCGTCCAAAGGCTTGATGACCAGTGGATAACCCAACTTCTTTACGGCGTCGCCCAGACCCTCCTCGTCTGTGACCAAGGCTCCCGAAGGCACGGGAATGGCTGCGTCTTCCAGCATTTTTTTTGTAAGTTCTTTGTTGCAAGCAATGTCCACAGCGATACTGCTCGTCTTTCCCGTAATGGTTGCTTGAAATCTTTGCTGATTAATGCCGTAACCCAATTGTACCATCGAGTTTTTGCCCAGTCTGATCCAAGGGATTTTGCGGGAAACGGCTTCTTCCACAATACTTCCCGTAGAAGGTCCCAGCCTTTCATTTTCGCGCAATTCTTTGAGGCTGTGGATGCATTTTTCGATGTCATATTCGGTTCCTGCGATCAAGGCTTCTGCAATTTTCACCGCTTCCTTAGCAGCAAAAATACCGGCCTGCTCTTCTTTGTAATTGAAAACGACGTTGTAAACCCCGGGCGTTCTGGTTTCTCGCGTCCTTCCAAAACCGACATCCATCCCTGCCAAAGTCTGAATTTCCAAAGCAATATGTTCGATCACATGCCCCATCCAAGTTCCCATTTCGACCCGTTTGAAAAACCCGCCTTCCACACCTTCGGAACAGCGGTGCGAAATTAACGATGGCAGCAACTTTTCAATCCTTTCTCGGAAACCATCTATCTTATTGGTGGGAAAATGCTCTGTTTCCTCAAGATCGAGGCGCATTTGTATCAAATGGTGTCTGGTAATACTCCAGATATTCGGACCTCTTAGAACCTGTATTTTTTCTATTTTCATTTTTAATAGTAATTAGATATTAGAATTTAGATATTAGACTTTAAATCAATAGGTTAAGCGTTGGTAAAGCCTTTCCTAAGAATCATTAATAAGTTCAACTTTATCAAAGATAATCGAAAAGCTTTTAATTAAAGAAAATGGGCATCAAATATTTCATTATGAAGTAAATTCTTAACCGTAAATTCAAACCAATAAAGAATTTGTTAAATTCATAAGACATTTTATGCCCAACAGAATGGTTTAAAATTAAAACTTTACTTTCGGCAACCCCTATTTTACCTTCAAAATATGCGGTATATTCTGTTTTGATTTATTATTTTTGTTAATTATGAAGTCAAAAGGAAAACTCGTCATCATCGGAGGCGCTGTAAACAAAGGAAGTTTCACGGAAACCGATTTTGATCCCAACGTAGAAAAAAATCTCAACTTTTTCGAAAGAGGCATTCTCAGGAAGATCATCAACGAATCTAAACTAAAAGAAAATTCAACCATAGAAATCATTACAACGGCCTCGCAGATTCCCGACATTGTGGGTCCGGAATACAAGAAGGCTTTCGAATTTCTCGGCGTCAAAACCTGTCAGATCTTGAATATTCAGACGCGTGAGCAAGCCAACAGCGATGAGATCGTTGCACGTGCAAACGCCGCCGATGTTGTGATGTTCACCGGTGGCGATCAGCTTCGCCTCACCTCCATCCTTGGCGGAACGAGGTTTCACGATACCATTCTTGCCAAATATCAAAACGAAGATTTCATCTACGCGGGGACATCTGCCGGCGCTGCCGCGGCTTCTGAAAATATGATTTATCAAGGCTCCAGCTCCGAAGCGCTGCTAAAAGGCGAAATCAAGACCACGCAAGGTCTGGGCTTTATAGAAAATGTGATTATCGATACGCATTTCGTCCAGCGTGGGCGGATTGGCAGACTGTTTCAGGCGGTTGTCAACAACCCGAGAACCTTGGGCATCGGTCTTGGAGAGGACACCGGACTTTTCATACAAAATGATACGATGACGGCGATCGGTTCCGGATTGGTAATCATCGTGGATGGGCTTCATATAAAGGATACCAATCTGACAAATATCGATCTGGGGCAACCCATTTCTATTAAAAATCTGATTGTGGACGTCCTTTCGATGAATGATACTTTTGATTTGAAATCGAGAGAAATGACCATTGTCAATTCTCAATACAACCCTATTCCACAAGGTACTCCGAACTCATAAATTATGAAAATAATAATCCACGGCGGTTTCTTCTCCGAAAGCAGCCAAAGCAATGAAGTGAAAGTTGCCAAACAAAATTCATTGAAAGCCATTGTAAAAAAATCTTACGAGTTTCTTGAGACCAATTCAGCTTTGGACACCGTTGCTTATGCGGTTTCTCTTTTGGAAGATGATGAATTGTACAATGCCGGCATCGGTTCGCAAATCCAAAGCGACGGTGTCATCCGGATGAGCGCAGCGATTATGGATGGAGAAACGCAAAAAATGAGCGGCGTCATCAATATTCAGAATGTGAAAAATCCGATTTTGGTGGCTAAGGAATTAATGAAAGAGGAAGACCGCGTTTTGGGCGGAAGTGGCGCAAAAAAATACGCAACAGCCCATGGCTTCGAAGATTTCTCGACCGAGATTCCTCAAAGAAGAAAAGAATATGAAGAAAAGTTGCGCTCCCACGGAAAAGGAACGGTGGGTGCTGTTGCAATCGATAAAAATGGAAAACTGGCAGTTGCCACTTCCACCGGCGGAAAAGGTTTCGAAATCCCCGGAAGAATATCGGATTCTGCCACGGTTGCGGGAAATTATGCCAATAAATTCTGCGCCGTCAGCTGTACCGGCGTGGGCGAAGATATCGTAAGCAATGCAAGTGCTGCAAAGATCGTGACAAGAGTTACCGACGGATTAAGTATAGAAAATGCCTTCGACAGAACCTTTGAAGAACTGAAAGAAATTGGCGGTTTTGCGGGCGCGATTGGCATTGATTACGAGGGAAATGTTTTCCATCGGGATTCTCATCCCACAATGGTTTTTGCGAGTTTTGACGGGGTGGATTTTGAGGTTTTTGTGTAAATAAAATACAAAAAAAGCTATCGAATTGATAGCTTTTCATAATGTTTATTAAGTTAGTTATTCTACAATCAGTTTTGAAGAAGAACCATCTTGAGTTTTCAAAACATACACTCCTTTGGAAATATTAATATCAATCACATTTTTTCCTTTTAGCAGATCAAAAGATTTGATTTTTTTTCCTGAAATATCATAGACAACAGCATTTGTGCTTTTTAAACTATGAATAATTAAAGTATTATTCTCCACGGGATTTTTTGCTATAAAAAAGTTCTTTTTTCTTGGTAAATCTATGGTACTGAGTGTGGACGCTTCACCAACCATGATATCATCGATCCACAATAAAAATTGGTCATTTGAATTATTCCTGAAAGCAATCCTAAAGGTAGTTCCCCGATAAGAATTTAAAGTCACATTTCTCGTTGTCCAACTAGCATTTTCTGCAGTATTACTGTATAATAAAGTAGAATTAGTAATCTGGTTACCCAGTGCACCTGTACCTCCTGAAGGAGTGTTTGGCGATTGCATGATTCTTACCTCATAGCCATCTCTATAATCTGGATCGTAAGCTACAGCATTCCATTTTAAACTATAATCACCTGTTGATGGCAAAGTAATTTCCGGGGTCCACATCCAATCATCTGCTGAACCGGCAGGGCTGTACCAGGAAGTGCTGACAGCTGCTGAATCGATAACACTAAACTTAAAATCTTCTCTACGTTCCCAAGCCTCATTAACATACGCAACAGCGGCAGCAGGAGTACGATTATCAACATTTCTAAGCAGCCATCCGGAAGGAAATGTATAAGTACCTGGTCCTCCAGCTGTTGAACCTGATATATTATCAAAATCTTCCTGAAAAACAATCTGGGCTGATAATAAATTCGCACAGAAAACAAAAATAAAAGAAAAGTAAAAATTTTTCATAAATACATTTTTTAGTTGTTATAAATTAAAATCGAATTAAACATTGTGCATAAATAAACATATTAAATTAATAATCTACAGATTTATTTAAAAAATATTATATTTTTTGCTAAAATATTCCAGAGCCTCTATTTTTTGTTCTAAAATAAAAACCGAAATTTATGGCAGTGCCTGCTTAAAAACATATTTTTTAAAAATTATAGCCAGCCCATTTCACGCATCCAGTCATCATTATAGATTTTCGCGACGTAACGGCTACCGTGATCGTGAAGCAGTACCACAATAATGTCATCTTTCGTAAACTGATCTTTCATCTGAACCAAAGCCGACATCGCACTTCCGGCAGAATAACCACAGAAGATGCCTTCTTCTTTCGCCAGCCGTCTCGCATAGATGGCGCCGTCTTTGTCCGTCACCTTTTCAAAATGATCGATGACGCTCATATCGTAATTTTCTGGCAGAATATCTTCGCCAATCCCTTCGGTAATGTAGGGATAAGCGTGATCGAAATGGATCTCGCCCGTGTCGTGTATCTCCTTGAGAATAGAACCATACGTATCGACCCCAATGATCTTGATGTCCGGATTTTTCTCTTTGAAGAAGGTGCCGCAGCCGGTAATCGTACCACCAGTGCCTGCACCGGCCACGAAATGCGTCAGTTTTCCGTCTGTCTGTTCCCAAATTTCCGGAGCAGTGCCTTCGTAATGCGCTTGTCTGTTGGAAAGATTATCGTACTGATTCACGTACCAGCCGTTTTCTGTTTCGGCGGCCAAGCGCTTGGAAACCGAATAATAGGATCGCGGATCGGTAGGTTTCACATCCGTCGGGCAGACGATTACTTCAGCACCGACGGCGCGCAGGATATCACATTTCTCTTTTGACTGTTTCGAGTTGGTGACGAAGATACATTTGTAACCTCGCTGGATGGCGACCAAAGCCAAACCCATTCCTGTGTTTCCAGAAGTTCCTTCGATGATGGTGCCGCCGGGTTTTAATCTTCCGTCTTTCTCGGCATCATCGATCATTTTCAGTGCTATTCTGTCTTTAACCGAATTTCCCGGATTGGTGGTTTCCACTTTTGCCAAAACCAATGCGGGGAAATCTTCACCCAAAATCCTGTTGATCTTGACTAACGGTGTGTTGCCGATGGTTTCTATGATGTGATTGTAATATTTCATATTTAATTTTTTTTAAAAAGTACGCGAATATTTTCTCGGACTTGAAGATATTTTCTCGGCTGCGAGTTAGCCCCTCGATCTTTCCAGAAGGACCATCATCAGCAAGCTCAGAACAACCAGAGTCTCGTCTTCATCATCAATGTCGATCAACTTTTCCAGCTGAAATCGCCGGCCAATAAGCGAAGGCATTTTCTTCAAACGGAAATATTCCTTGCCTGCGCTGTCTTTTACGGTGTAGGATGGATTGAGGAAATATCCGGTGAACATTCCTACGATTGGGATTTCGCTTACGAAGCCGTCCAAGACCTTGATCCAGCCGTTGTCTTCATTAATCTGATACTTGTTTTGATCATTTTCGTCTAAAATATCATAATGCGATTTCCAAATAGAACGTATTCCGCGGCGAGCCAGGCGGCCGAAATTGCGCCCGTTCACGAGATCTGTTATGGTAAAAGAGGCGTTGAAATCGATCCACTGATTGGCTTTTATCCGAAAAAGTTTTTCCGATTTTGATTCATCGTTGTACACAATGACATCGTCTTTCAATTTGAATATTTTTTCGCGAACGTATGCCACGTAATTTCCGTCTTTGTCGGTAATATTAAAATCGCTGGATAGCGTCGTTATTTTAAATTTGAAATTTAGCGGGTAGTTGAGATTTTTTAATATCATTTTGCGTCTGTTTTATCTAATAAGTTAACTGTACTTGATGGCTCTTACCGGCGAAATTTTGCTGATCAAATAGCTCGGCAGGATCATCGCTATTCCCGAAACAATGAAAATACCGACCGAAATCGCAATAATATAAGCCGGATTGAGATCTACCGGAACCGTGCTGATAAAGTAATTTTCGGGATCCAGCTTGATAATGCCCGTATATTTTTGAATTAACAATAATCCAATTCCTATCACATTTCCTGCCAATAATCCCGGAATCATGATTAGTAAAGTATAATTAATAAAAATAGATCGAATCTGTCCGTTGGAAGCGCCCAATGTTTTCAAAATTCCGATAGAATTTGTTCTTTCAATAATCAAAATCAATAAGACCATGACGATATTAATCACAACAACCAAAAGCATTATCGTAATAATCAAAGATATATTTTGATTGAAAATATTAATCCAATCCAGAATCTGCGGATATTTTTCTGTCACTTTTTCTGCATAATTTTTGTAGCCGATGTATTGTTCGATTTTCGGGAACACCTGGTCGATTTTGTCTGTATCATTTAGAAACACATCCAGCCCGCCGACTTCTTGGTCGCCCATATTCATCACCTTTCGCACGTGATTGATATCGCCGATCATATAAAGATCGTCCACGAGTTTGATGTCGGTTTTATAAATTCCTCTGACGGCAAATTTTCTGTAAATCGGCTTTTGATCTTCTTTTGAAAAAATAGCGACAATGCTGTCATTGATCTTTAGAGCAAGGTCGTTTGCAATCTTTTCGGACAAAATAATTTCGCTATTATAACCTTCTTCCTTGTAATCCGGAATGGAGCCTGCGATCATAAACGGCCGGAATCTGGCTTTGTCAAAGTCTTTGCCCACGCCTTTCAGAATGATTCCCGCAAAGTTGGTTTCTGTTCTCAGGATTCCGCTCACGGAGGCGTAGGACTGCAAACCTGCAACCCCGGGAATTTTTTTTATAGCATTGATATCCAGGCCTTCGGTTTCCAAAATGGAGGAATTGTAGGAGGAATTGGAGCGTGTGGATTTGACCGAAATATCGCCACTGAAGTTGGAAATACGATCCTCGATGGCTTTTTTGGAACCAAGCCCGGTGGAGATCGTAATCAAGGAAACAATAATGCCTAATGCCACAGATAGCCTGCCAATATAGACGATGACCTTCGAGAGATTATTTTTGTTATCTTTGGAAAACGCTATCTTTTTCGAGAAATATAACGGAAAATTCAAATCCATGATTTTAAGCCTCAAAAATAAAACTTTAGTTTTTATCCTGCTAATTTATTTTAGTTCAATACCCATCGTCAAAGCTCAGAAATCTGAAAAAGAATGCTTTGCGACGGCTGCCGACAGACCGGAACTTTATCTTCCGCTATTGAAGAATAAAAATGTAATCGTAGCGGCCAACCAAACCAGTCTTTTGAAAGATAAAAAACATCTCGTGGATTTTTTGGTGGAGAATCATATTAAAATCCAATCTATTTTTGCGCCGGAACACGGTTTCCGAGGAACCGCCGATGCCGGGGAACTCGTGAAAAGTGGCGTCGATACGAAAACCGGTTTGCCCATAGTTTCGCTATACGGCGACAACAAAAAACCAAAAGCAGATTATCTGAAAGGCGCAGATGTGATCTTGTTTGATATTCAGGATGTGGGCGTCAGATTTTACACTTACATTTCGACTTTGTCTTATATTATGGAAGCTGCCGCTGAAAACAATGTAGAAGTTATCGTGCTCGACAGACCCAATCCGCACGACGGCTACACCGACGGTTCCGTGATGCGCAACCAATGGAAAAGCTTTGTAGGACTTCATAATGTTCCGGTTGTTTATGGTCTCACCATCGGCGAATATGGAAAAATGGTGAACGGCGAAAAATGGCTGAAAAATGGAATTCAGGCCAAATATACTTTGATCCCGATGCTCAATTATCACAAGCAAAAGCGATATGGCGTTTCCGACAAACCCTCGCCCAATCTCCCGAATGACAAAGCCATCAACCTCTATCCCAGCCTTTGTTTCTTCGAAGGCACGCAGGTTTCGGTAGGACGAGGAACCGATTTGCCTTTCCAAATCTATGGAAGTCCGTGGACGAAAAATTACCATTATCAATTCACGCCCAGACCAACTTCCGGAGCTAAAGATCCTTTTCTGAATGGGAAGTTGTGCTATGGCGAGAATCTTAGCAATTATCCGAAAGATTTAAGAGAAATCAATCTGGAATGGCTATTGAAAGCTTATAAAAATTATCATAATCCACAACAGGATTTTTTCACAAAAAATTCGGGAGAGATCTGGATTGATAAATTAGCGGGAAGCGACGAACTTCGGAAACAGATCATCGCCGGGAAATCTGAAAAAGAAGTCAAGGCAAGCTGGAAAAAGGATCTGGAAAGTTTTGAAAAAATAAGACAGAAATATATCGTCTATCCCAACTAAAAAAGCCGTTCAGAAAAATCTGAACGGCTTAATTTATAATGGCTTCGATCGCGGATCCTTACATCATTCCGGGCATTCCGCCGCCCATTGGCATTGCAGGTTCGTCCTTTTTCACTTCTGTGATGACGCATTCGGTTGTCAGCAGCATTCCGGAAACCGATGCAGCGTTTTCCAAAGCAACTCTGGTCACTTTCGTTGGATCGATGATGCCGGCTTCCAGCATATTCACGTATTCGTCTGTTTTTGCGTTGTAACCGAAATCTCCGTTTCCTTCTGCAACTTTTGCAACGATTACGGAGCCTTCGCCGCCGGCGTTGGCAACGATCTGTCTCAAAGGTTCTTCGATGGCTCTTTTTACGATTTTGATACCCGTTGTTTCGTCAGGATTTGAACCTTCGAAATCAAGCGAGGAGATTGCTCTTACCAATGCGACACCGCCGCCGGCAACGATTCCTTCTTCTACCGCAGCTCGGGTTGCGTGCAAGGCATCATCTACCCTATCTTTTTTCTCTTTCATTTCTACTTCAGAAGCAGCACCCACATAAAGCACGGCAACTCCACCGGCTAACTTAGCTAATCTTTCCTGAAGTTTTTCTTTGTCGTAATCGGAAGTGGTGGTTTCCATCTGAGCTTTGATCTGCGCAACTCTTCCTTTGATCTGCGCTTCTTCGCCACCGCCGTTCACGATGGTAGTATTGTCTTTGTCGATGACTACTTTCTCTGCAGTACCCAACATATCGATGGTAATATTTTCCATTGTGAAGCCTCTTTCTTCAGAGATTACTTGTCCGCCGGTGAGGATGGCAATGTCTTCCAACATGGCTTTTCTTCTATCACCAAATCCGGGTGCCTTCACGGCAGCAATTTTGAGAGAGCCTCTCAATTTGTTGACAACCAAAGTTGCCAAAGCCTCGCCTTCTACTTCTTCAGAGATGATTAATAGAGATTTTCCGCCTTGTGCAACTGGTTCAAGAACCGGCAGCAATTCTTTCATAGAAGAGATTTTTTTCTCCACCAAAAGAATATAAGGATTGTCTAATTCTACAATCATTTTTTCCGGGTTGGTCACGAAGTAAGGCGATTGGAAACCTCGGTCGAACTGCATACCTTCTACCACATCTACGCTTGTATCCGTTCCTTTTGCTTCTTCTACGGTGATGACACCCTCTTTGCCAACTTTGCCGAAGGCCTCAGCAATCAAGGAACCGATGGTATCGTCGTTATTGGCCGAGATAGAAGCGACTTGTTTTATTTTTTCGGAAGAATCGCCAACAGATTGTGATTGTGATTTCAGGTTTTCGACAACTGCCAGCACGGCTTTGTCGATACCTCTTTTCAAATCCATTGGGTTGGCACCGGCAGCTACGTTTTTCAAGCCTTCTCGTACGATGGCTTGGGCAAGCACGGTAGCGGTAGTTGTACCATCTCCGGCGATATCATTGGTTTTAGAAGCGACTTCTTTCACCATTTGCGCACCCATATTTTCTACGCGGTCTTCCAGTTCGATTTCTTTGGCAACCGTGACACCGTCTTTGGTAACATGTGGAGCGCCAAAGGATTTCTCGATGACTACGTTTCTACCTTTTGGTCCCAAAGTTACTTTTACTGCATTAGCCAATGCATCGACACCTCTTTTCAGAGCGTCTCTTGATTCGATATCGTATTTAATTTCTTTTGCCATTTTTTTCTGTATTATTATATTATGTAAAATGAATTTTTTTGTTTTTAATTAATTTGGAGTTGACATTTGCGGAATATGTAGGACTTTGAACATCCTATTTTTTACAAATTCTTACCCGATGATGCCGAGCAAATCTCCTTCTTTTACGATCAGATAATCTTTACCTTCAAACTTAAGTTCTGTTCCCGAATATTTTCCATAAAGAACCTTGTCGCCAACTTTCACCGTAGTCGGCTCATCTGTTTTGCCTGGGCCAACTGCCACGACTGTTCCTTCCTGAGGTTTTTCTTTCGCAGTGTCCGGAATGATAATTCCCGATGCTGTTTTAGTTTCTGCAGGAGTTGGTTCTACCAAAACTCTGTCTGCTAATGGTTTAAAATTTACTGACATAATAAATATATAATTTTAATGTTATTCTGATTCCTACATCTCCAAGAATGTGCCAACTGGGTTAGAAGTTAGAAGTTAGAAGTTAGAAGTTAGATTTGGCAGATTTTTATTTAGGGACTGAAATTTTGGCAGAAAAAAAGTCATTCGGTTTGAATGACTTTATATAAGTAGAAGGATCTTACTTTTTCCCTGCAGCCTGCATCGGATTCACTTTCCCGCTGGCACCGCCTCTTGCCATTTCTCTTTGAGACTGCTTGAAAACTTGAAATTTGGTAGGCGCTTCTTTCACAGAACTTGCTGCCCAGAAATTGTTGGAAGTATCAATATCCGCCGTTTCTTTCATCGGATCCAGCTGTATAGATTTCAGTTTTTTATCAAGGTAATAAGTTTTGGAAACCTTTTGCTCATTAGCTCTCCAGATCTGAACATTGATTTTATCTTTCAGTTTGGTTCCATCTTCAAAGGTGAATTCCAAAATAATCGGCATTACTAAGCCGCCTTTGTTCGTAAAATCGATTTGATATGCTGTGATGTTTTTATTGATGCCTTTTGTTTTTTCTTCATTTGACAATTTTTCCGGCGTTGCAGTCTTCAAAACATATTCTTTAGATGTGTCAACTTTCTCTTGTCCTCTATCATATCTGTAATAGAAATCCTGAACGTCTTTGTCGCCATCGACATAAAACTTGATGTTTTTATCTTCTCTGTTCCTAATCTTGGAAATATCTTCAAATTCATTGATTAGGGGCGGATCTATTTTATATTTGATTTCTTTTGCTTCTTTGGGTTGGGAATCAAAATCGGGAACCGCCACGGTCACTTTGTCAATTGCAATATCCACAGGATCTGTGCCGTAGAACCAGCCTCTCCAGAACCAGTCCAAATCTTCGCCGCTCGCATCTTCCATCGTTCTGAAAAGATCGGCGGGTTCCGGATGACGGAAAGCCCATCTCTGTGCATAAGTTTTGAAAGCTTTGTCAAAAAGTTCTCTGCCCATAATGGTTTCCCGAAGAATATTAAGTCCCGTGGCCGGTTTGGAATAAGCGTTTGGGCCAAATCGGGCAATATTTTCAGAATTGGTCATGATCGGTTCCAATTCATCTTTCGGAAGTTTCATGTAATCTACGATGGTCCACGCAGGTCCGCGTTTGGATGGGAATTTGTTGTCCCATCTTTCCTCGGTCAAATATTCTACAAAAGTATTAAGACCTTCATCCATCCAAGTCCATTGTCTTTCGTCGGAATTGATGATCATTGGGAAAAAATTATGCCCTACTTCGTGAATGATAACACCTAGCATTCCGTTTTTGATGGCTTCGGAATAGGTTCCATCTTTCTCAGTCCGTCCAAAATTGAAGCAGATCATCGGATACTCCATTCCGTTGGCCGCTTCCACAGATTGCGCCACAGGATATGGATAAGGAATGGTGAATTCGGAATAAGTTTTGATGGTATGGGCAACGGCTTTTGTAGAGAATTTACGGTAAAGTCCGTAGGCTTCTTTTCCGTAGAAACTCATAGCCATTACTTTGTTGTTATTTTCAGGAATCGTGACGCGCATCCCATCCCAAACGAATTTTCTGGAAGAAGTCCAAGCAAAATCCCGCACATTTTCGGCCTCGAATTTCCAAGTTTTTCTGTCTTTTGATTTGGATTTTTCTGCTTTTTTAGCTTCATCTAATGTGACGATTTCGACTGGTTCATTCGAGTTTTGAGCCTGCTTAAATCTTTTTAATTGATCCGAAGTCAAAACTTGCTCATAATTTTTACATTCGCCGGTTCCGCCAATCACGTGATCTGCCGGAACATTCATAGAAACTTTGAAATTTCCAAAAACCAAAGCAAATTCGCCACGGCCGGTAAACTGATGGTTCTGCCAGCCGTGGAAATCGCTGTAAACGCACATTCTCGGATACCATTGCGTCATCGTGTAAAGATCGTTGCCGTCTTCCGGGAAATTTTCATAACCGCCGCGGCCGCCTCTTTCCATTCGGTTGGGGATGTTGTAATTCCAATCCACTTTGAAGGTGAATTTCTCTCCGGCCTTCAAAGGTTTGGCAAGATCGATTCTCATCATCGTTTTATTGACGACGTATTGAAGAGGCGCGCCTTTGGCATCGGTTACTTTTTCGAGGTTGACGCCATAGCCATTGTCTTTTGCAGGTATCTCCGAAGGTCTTAATTTGTCAATTGTCGAGGCTTTCCCGAGTGTCGAAGACATCGGATAATCGGCATTTTTGACAGAAGATTGCTGGTTTTCGTCCAGCTGGAGCCAGAGATATTCCAACTCATCCGGAGAATTATTATAGTAGGTGATTGTTTCGGAACCTTTCAGGTTTCTTTTGTCTTCGTCAAGGTATGCAGCGATGTCGTAATCTGCGCGCTGTTGCCAGTACTGACTTCCAGGTGCGCCAGAAGCGGTTCTGTAAACATTCGGAGTTGGTAGAATCGTCCCGAGCTGTTCAAATTTGTTCCCATGATTGCTCCCGGGATTGTTTTGAATATTTTGGGCATTAAGAAAAACACTTGCGAAGAAAAGACCTAAAATTTTTGATTTCATTTTCCGAAAAAATTGATGACTAATTATGTATATGTCACCAAATTTAGGAAATAGTTACTTATTACGGTAAAATTAACAACAAATATTTGATTTCCAAATTGAAAACTAATTTCCAAACCATAGATTTTCTCCTTTTAAAAATAATGGACTGGGAAAATTATTGGTAAACAAACTGCCGGTACCCAAGCCTTGCGGCATGGGACTTTTTTTGTTGTAGGTGTATTGCGCAATGGCATTCAGGCCGATATTGCTTTCCAAAGCAGAAGTGATCCACCACTTGATGTCATTATTTTCGGCCAGCGCAATCCATTCGTCACAACCCGAGAATCCGCCGACCAAGCTGGGTTTCAGGATGATATATTGAGGTTTGATGGCATTTAAAAGTTCTCTTTTGCTTTCCGAATCGAGGATGCCAATCAGCTCTTCATCCAATGCGATGGGCGTAGGCGTTCTTTTGCAAAGCTCTGCCATATCTTCCCACTTTCCAGCTTTTATCGGCTGTTCTATGGAATGAATTTCGAGTTCGGACAGTTCTTCCAAAACTACTTTTGCCTTTTCGGTAGAAAAAGCGCCGTTGGCATCAACACGCAACTCCATTTGATCTTTCGGAAATTTCTTTCTTAAGGATTTGATGATTTCCTTCTCAGAATCCCAATCTACTCCTATTTTCAGTTTGATGCAGCTGAAGTTATTTTCGAGCTTTTCCTCAATCTGGCTTTTCATATAATCGGCATTTCCCATCCAAATCAAACCGTTGATTTTGATGGCATCTTTTCCTTGGGTAAAAGCGCTTGGGAAATAGATATTTTTCTCTTGATCAAGATTTGCCAAAGCCTGTTCCAGACCCAAAACGATAGACGGAAAGTGTTTCAATTCGTTTTTCAAAAAATCGAAGTCTTCATCGATGTGATGGCAAAGCCATTCTAATTTCGCTTCATAATCGGGAACATCGTCATAGCTCAATCCGCGGAAAAGAGAGCATTCTCCAATTCCGTTTTTGTCGTCTTCCGAGATTTCAATAAAATAAGTTTCTTTGATATTCAAGACGCCTCGCGAAGTGCCGCTTGGCCGTTTAAAATTCAAAATATAAGGTTGAAATTTTGCAGTTTTCATTCTACAAAATTAAGAAAAGAGTAATGAAAGCGCTCTTTGTTGCCCGTCGAAAATCTTAATCTTAATTTTTATTCACCGCATTGGTCATAAATTCTTCCGCTTTGGTTACCATCGCTGCACTTCCACAGAAAAATGGAACACGCTGGTGCAGTTCTGTTGGCTCTATCTCCATAATCCTTTTGAAACCGTCGCTGCATTTTCCGCCGGCTTGTTCTGCCAAGAAGGCCATCGGATTGGCCTCGTAGAGCAATCTCAATTTTCCGTTGGGCGACTGCGAAGTTTGGGGATAAATGTAGATTCCGCCCTTAAGCATATTCCGGTGAAAATCCGAAACCAAAGATCCGATGTACCGCGACGTGTACGGCCGGTCGCCTTCTTCCTCCTGGCAGTACTTGATGTAATCTTTCACGCCTTGCGGAAATTTGATATAATTTCCTTCATTAATAGAATATATTTTTCCCGAAGTGGGAAATTTGATATTTTCGTGAGACAAATAATAAGTTCCGATGGATGGATCTAGTGTAAAACCGTTCACGCCATTACCCGTGGTGTAAACAATCATTGTGGATGAGCCGTAAACAACGTATCCGGCTGCCACTTGATGGACGCCTTTTTGCAGAAAATCTCTCAATTCCACGGGGCTTCCCGGATCCGAAACGCGTCTATAAATGGAAAAAATAGTCCCGACGGACACGTTGACATCAATGTTGGACGAGCCGTCCAAAGGATCGATCAAGACAACATATTTGCTCAGGTGTGCATTTCCGGTACATTTGACGTCGATGAAATCATCGCTTTCTTCCGATGCAATGCCGCAGACCACTTCGCGTTGCGACAAGGCTGCGATGAAAATATCGTTGGCCAAAACATCCAGTTTCTGCTGATCTTCGCCTTGGATGTTTGTGTTTCCCACGTTTCCGATAATGTCGGCGATGCCGGCTTTGTTCACCTCTCGGTTTACAATTTTGGAGGCAATTCTTATCGAGCTGATGAGCCGCGAGAGTTCTCCGGTGGAATATTTGAAATCATCTTGCTTTTCTATGATGAATTCTCCTAAAGTCTGTAAAGCTTGCTTGGGCATGAGATTAGTTTTAATATATACAAAACTATATTTTTTTCTCGTTCCATGGAACTAAATTTATTAAATATTGACAATAATCACTTTAATTGTGTTAATATGGTTTTTAAATCTCGATGTGGGACATTAAAAAAATAAACTCCAATTTTTATATTTCGTTCATTATTAATATTTTTGACGGTTCATATTAATTTAACAATATTGTTATACTAAAATCAACTGCCTTTAAGTCTGAAAATCTAATGAAAGTTTACAAATTTGGTGGTGCATCGGTAAAAGATGCAGCAGGGGTGAAAAATGTGGCCTTGGTACTTGAAAATCAAGGATTTGAGCAGTGCTTATTGGTGGTTTCTGCGATGGGGAAGACAACGAATGCATTGGAAAAAGTGGTAGAATATTATTTCAAAAAGCAAGATTACCATCACGAAATTGAGTGGATTAAAAACAATCACATCGAAATTGCCCAAGGCCTGTTTTCAGAAAATCATCCGGTTTTCGGAGAGATTTCACTTTTTTTTGATGATATCGATTCTTTTCTCAGACGAAACAAATCTCCGAATTATAACTTTGTTTACGATCAGGTCGTGAGTTGTGGCGAGATGATCTCGTCCAAAATATTGAGCGAGTATCTCAATGAAATTCAGTTTTTTAACCATTGGCTGGATGCCAGAGATTACATCAAAACCGACAGCAATTATAGAGAAGGAATCGTCAACTGGCAGGAGACGGAGCAAAATATTTCCCAACTCGATAAGATCAACAGCTACGTCACTCAAGGATTTATCGGTTCTGAAAGCAATAACTTTACCGTGACATTAGGAAGAGAGGGCTCCGATTATACTGCTGCCATCTTCGCTTACTGCCTGAATGCCGACGAAATGACGATCTGGAAAGATGTCCCCGGCGTGATGACCGGAGATCCGCGGAAATTTGAGAATGTAAAACTATTGTCTTTCATTTCATACGAAGAGGCGATCGAGATGGCTTATTACGGGGCTTCCGTCATTCATCCGAAAACGCTGCAACCTCTGAAACAGAAGAATATTCCTTTTTATGTGAAATCATTTTTGGAGCCGGGAAAACCGGGAACCAAAGTCAGCAATTCCACCGAAAATGAATCCGTAGAAAGCTATATCCTCAAGGAAAATCAAATATTGCTAAATGTCGAGACACGCGATTTCTCTTTCATAGCCGAAGATCATATGAGCTTAATATTTACCCTTCTTGCAAAATATAAAATTAAAGTTTCGCTGATGCAGAATTCGGCAATTTCATTAGCTTTATGTCTGGAAGATAAATTTGGGAGCGTAAATGATTTGAATGAAGCCCTGCAAAAAAGTTTTATCACTCAGATGACGAAAAATGTATCCTTGTTCACCGTGAGAAATGCGGCGCTGGATCAGCTGGACAAATTCTACAAAGACAAAAAAGTGCTTCTGGAACAGATTTCCAAAAAGACCTTCCAAATGGTAACTGCGTAAAAACTATGAGCTTAATTTCCAAAGAAGACTTGATAAAAGCAGCCGGACTAGACAAAATAGGTTTTCTAAAGAAACCTGTGGCTTCGGTTATCATGAATATTACCAAAATAAACGAAGTCAATGCGCTGTACGACAAATTGATTGATACCAAAGGTGTACAATTCTTCGATGAATTTGTAAAAGAACAGGAGCTCAACTATATTGTTTTCGCGGAAGACTTGGCCAAAATTCCCAAAACTGGTCCCTTCATTATCGTTTCCAACCATCCGCTGGGCGCGCTGGACGGGATCTTGATGTGCAAAATTATCTTGAGCGTACGGCCGGATTTCAAAGTGATGGGAAATTTTCTCCTTTCCAAGATAAAACCAATGGAACCTTTCGTGATTTCCGTGAATCCCTTCGAAGACCGGAGAGAAGTTTACAACAGTTCCGGCGGCATGAGAGAGGCTTTTCGGCATCTGAACCAAGGAGGTTGCTTAGGAATTTTTCCGGCTGGCGAGGTCTCCAATAAAAATAATGAATTTGGCGAAATTCGGGACAGGCCTTGGGGCAAAACTGCTTTGAAAATCATCAAAAAAGCAAAAGTCCCGGTAGTCCCAATGTATTTCCACGCCACCAACAGCAATATTTTCTACAACGTTGCGAAGCTGCATCCGCACTTGCAAACCCTGATGCTACCCACAGAAATGATGCGCAAAAGAGATAAACCAATCCGCATCCGCATCGGGAAGCCCATCACAGTAAAGCAAATGGAAGAGGAAGAAAGCATCGAGGAATTGGGCGACTACCTCTACAAAAAAGTGTATATGCTGAAGTCTTACTATGAAAAAAGAAAAAGCATCACCGAAAAACTGAAGCTGCCTAATATGGCGCTGAAACTTCCGCTGCAGAAGCAGAATAATATCGTCCAAAACATCATCGATGCTACGCCAACGGAAGCGATCGAAAACGAAATCAACATCCTGAAGAGCACAGAAAACAAAAAACTCTTTTCCCACGGCGATTACGATGTATTTTTTACAAAATCGGCTGATATTCCTTTTATAATGAGGGAAATTGGGAGGCAAAGGGAATTGACTTTTCGCGCCGTTGGCGAAGGTACAAACCTGCCTTTTGACCTGGACGAATATGACAATCATTATCATCATCTTTTCCTGTGGGACAATGCGTGCAAAAAACTTGTAGGAGCCTACCGGATGGCTCTTGGCGCGGAAGTGATGAAGAAATTTGGCATCGAAGGATTCTACACAAGTTCCCTTTTCGAATTTGATCCGGAGCTGCAACCGTTCTTCCGCAAGGTCATCGAAATGGGGAGGGCCTATATCTGCATAGAATACCAACAAAAGACGTTTCCTCTATTTTTACTTTGGCGAGGAATTGTACACGTCTGCTTGCGGAATCCGGAACACAAATTCCTGATGGGCGGCGTGAGCATCAGCAACAAGTTTTCCGAGTTTTCGAAGTCATTGATGATAGAGTTTATGCGATCGCACTATTATGATTCTGCCGTTGCGCAATACATTCATCCGAAGAACGAGTTCAAAGTGGTGATGAAAGAGCGCGACAAAGCCTTGTTCTTCGAAGACATCGATGCAGATCTTAACAAGCTCGACAAGATTATTGATGACCTGGAGCCCGAAATGAGGCTGCCCGTTCTGATTAAGAAATACATCAAGCAAAATGCGAAGATGATCGCCTTCAACGTGGATCCCAATTTCAACGATGCCATCGATGGATTGATGTACATCCGCATTAGCGATCTGCCGGAAGATACCATCAAGCCGGTTTTGGAAGAACTAAGCGATTTTTTCAAATCGCAGACGGAAAAAAAATCTACTGAAAATCAGTAGAATTGAGCATTGCGGATAAAAAAATATTTAGAATTACTTGCGAGATAGAGATAAACCTTCTATTTTTGCACCACTTAAAATAATACCTTTTAAGTGATGGTTTCTTAGCTCAGTTGGTAGAGCAACGGACTGAAAATCCGTGTGTCCCTGGTTCGATTCCTGGAGAAACCACTTTTATAAAAACAAAGCGTGAAGCAGCAGTACTTTACGCTTTTTTGTTGTTGTGTAACAACAGTTTTTCGCCCCAGATTTGTGCAGCACTTGCCGTGCTAAACCATTATATTGCTGAACGCTTTTCTGTACTCCGAGGGGCTTTTTTGCGTATGTTCTTTAAAGGTTTTGTTGAAATAACTGAAATTGTTGAATCCGCTTTCGAAGCAGATTTCCGAAATGCTCATAGGTTGTTCTGCTAAGAGTTTTAGCGAATGCGTGATGCGGTATTCATTCACAAATTGCGTGAATGTTTTGTTCGTTATTTTTTTGAAATATCTGCAAAATGACGGCACCGTCATCGTTGCCAAATCCGCGACGTCCTCCAGACTGATTTGATTTTGAAAGTTGTCTTTCACGTGATTGAAGATCAAATTGATTCTGTCGTTATCTTCTTTATGCGTCTGGAGATAATATTTTCCCGCATTCAGTATTTTGAAATCATCGGTCTGAGCGAGATTGTCCAAGATGTCGATTAACTTTAAAAGTTTGTTGAGAGATGAAGATTTTGCAAGCCCCGCGATCTGAGGCTGTAAAGTTTTTTTTACGGTTTCCCCGAAAACAATGCCGCTTTTAGCCGTTTCCAACATTTGGAAAATTCTGTTCATTTCCGGTGCATTCCAGAGTTCGTTTCCAAGAAAATCCTGAGAAAACTGAATTACCACTTCATAATCATTGTTGGTATTTTCATTTGTCATGCCGCAATGGGGCAAGTTGCTCCCGATCAGGATCAGATCACCATTGGAGAAGTAAGAAATATTGCTCCCAATCTGCCTTTTTCCGGATCCGCCGCCAACGAGAACCAATTCTATCTCCGGATGGTAATGCCAGACATGAGATTTTATATTTTCGTTTTTCAGAAAGTGAAGACACGTGAAACTGCTTCCAATATTGGGTTTTATCGCTTCGAAGGCAGGGCTGTGATGTTTCATTGGGTTTTGATCCTATTATTCTACAATCAAATGATCGCAGTAGTATTGATTCATACTTTTGCCGGACTATTTGATTTTTAAACAACAAAAATACAAAAACAAAGTTATATATTCCATATTATCTTAAAGTTGGAATTAATATTTTATTAATGTTAATATAGCACATATTTATGAAAATCAGAATGTATTAATTAGGTTCAGGTCATTATACATTTGCCTCATACAATAATCAAAAAGAAATATTATGAAAAAGTTTATTAAACTAAGTTTCCTTCTCGGAGCTTTATTGATCTCAGGGATCGCAGCAGCAAAAGACGTTGATTTTTCTCTTTCCTTCAATCCTGCAAATAGTAAGAGCTTGAATTTCAGCCTGTCCAATTCTAAAAATGTATCGCTTTATTTATATGATGAAAAGCAGGAGGAGCTCTTTTCCGAAGTGATTTATAAAAGCAATTCGGTTCAGAAGTCTTATGATTTGAACCGGTTGGAAAGCGGAAATTATTATTTGGTGGCCGAATCGGAGAGCCGAATCGAAAAATATAAAATCGTGGTAAATGAGGATAAAGTGACAGTGGATAATGCTCCGATTTCTGCGATCACAAAACCGGAATATACCATCAACAAAAATATCGTAAAACTGAAAATGACAGATGTAGTGGGCGATGTGGTGGTTTCCGTCTATGATACCGAAAACAACATCTATTACAGCAAAAGTACCCCGGCTGTAAACGGATTGATAGATCTTACGTTTGACCTCAATCCTGCTAATTCTGAAACTTACGTTTTCAATGTGGAAAAAGATGGCGACAGCTTCAGCAGGATGATTTCACTGCAATAATAGTTTTCCAAAACTAAGGTTCTATATATTATTTTCCAAAAGGCTTCATATTCTGAAGCTTTTTTTGTGTTATATTACCGAAAATGTTTCGGGAACGCTTCCTCTGGAGATTGTTTCAGGATGTTCAGCTTCAACCACGATTTCAGGAAACCGTAGCCGTAGGAAAACATCTGGATATATGTGCAGATCAGCGCCATCGATGCAATGCTGATATTCCGGGTCACAATTAAAGCATGAAAAAAGACGAGAACCGTGTACAGCCCGTAACAAGTAAGAAGCAGGCCGCTGTTCCAAAATAGGTAATGAATAATCGCCACCAAATATCCTAAGAGAAAAACACTTGGAAACCAAAAAGTCAGTTTGGTATATTTTGGATGCCTTTGGTTAAGAATTGGCCTGGCACAACCGAACTGATAGACTTGCTTGGAGAACTTCGCAACGTCGGCGCGCCTTTTGTGATAGACGCCGATATTGTCGTAAAACTTGGTTGTGTAGCCATTTTCCCAAAGCGTCATCGAGAAATCCGGATCTTCGCCAATGCGCATGTCGGAGAAGCCGCCAACTTTCAGGAAAATTTCTTTGTTGACGCCCATATTAAAACTTCTGGGTTGGAATTTGGTCACCGCATTTCTGTTTCCCCGTATCCCCCCTGTTGTTAATACCGACGTCATTGCGTAGGAGATTGCCTTCTGCATCAGGTTGAAACCTTTATGTGCTTTATCCGCACCACCAAAAGCATCGCAAGGATTTTCCCTAAGGTTTTTCTTAATATTTTCAATGTAATCTGTCTCAACGATGACATCGGAATCCAAGAACACGAGCCAATCGTTTTTCGCCCGTTTAGCTCCATAATTTCGCGAAAGTCCCGGACCCGAATTTTCTTTTCGAAAGAATTTGATGTCCATCTGCTCTTGGAATAACTCCACCGTCGGAAGAAGCGCTATCCGGGAACCGTCGTCTACGATAATTAGCTCAAAATCCTTATCGCTCTGATGAGAAAGAGAATTGAGAAGCTCGAACAGTTCGTCTTTTCTATTGAATATGGCAATGATAATGGAGAGTGATGTCAATTGAAAAAAAAGATTAATGATAATGGCTTTATTCTTCAAATGTAGAGAATAAATATTAATAAGCAAAGTGCTTATGCAAGCAGTTTTAATATTGATTGCCGATTGATGAAATTTTAGATTTTGAATACTTACCGATATTTTGAGGAAGCCAACAAAAGATTTAATAAAGAAAAAAATTGTTTTATCTTAGTTCAAAATTTAAACTATGAAAAAAATACTGATTATTTTACTGCTTGCTTTTATCATGATTCAATTTTTCCCAATCGATAAAAACAATCCGGTCACCAACGTCGGAATGGATTTTATCAAGATAAAAAACACCCCAGAACCCATTGCGAAGCTCATCAGAACCTCTTGCTACGACTGCCACTCCAACGAAACCAAATATCCGGCATACAGCTACATCCAGCCCATCGGATGGCTACTCAAAAATCATATTGACGAAGGCAGAGTAGAACTTAATTTCTCCACCTTTGCAACATACGAACCCAAAAGTCAAGCCCATAAACTGGAAGAAGCCGCCGAAAACGTTGAACAAAAGGAAATGCCGTTGGAAAGCTACACCATCCTTCACAGCAATGCAAAACTAACCGATGAGCAAAGAAAACAATTGGCAGATTACTTCAGAAAAATTCAAAAACAAATCCAGCAAGCCAATGCATTATGATAAATGAAAATGTAGCAGATTTCAAAAATAAATACATCGTTTTCTATGATGGCGAATGTGGATTTTGCAATCACTGGGTGCAATGGATCTTAAAACGAGATAAAAAGGACAAGTTTTTATTTTCGTCTTTGCAGTCAGAATTTGGTCAGCACTTCTTAAAGGAAAGAAATCTTCCCAATCAAGTGTTCAACACGATCTACCTATGGAAACCCGGCCGTTTTTACTTGACAAAATATCAGGCAATTATCAAAATCCTTACAGAAATCGGAGGTCTGTACTCTTTGGCAAAAGCCGGCCAATTGATTCCCAATTTTCTGGGTAATGCGCTCTACAATTTAGTTTCGCGCCACCGCAAAAAACTGGCTGCCACCCAATGTCTGCTTCCGACTGAGGAGCAAAGAAGAAAATTTATTGAATAAAAAAGGAATAAAAACCAAATCAGCCGTTCGCTCCAAAGGATGTTCGGTTCTACCCTATTCATCAAAAAAAATAACTCTCAATTTTGAATTTCAAACTTTGACGCCGAAATGTTTTATATTTGCACCATTATGGATTACAATACCGACAGAACACCACTACTAATGCCCGAATACGGGCGCAACATACAGCAATTGGTAGAACATTGCAAAACCCTCGAGACCAAAGAAGAACGCAACGAAATGGCACTCGCCATCATCGAGTTTATGGGACAGAGAAATCCCCATCTCCGCGATGAAGAAAACTATAAACACAAACTGTGGGACCATCTTTTTATTATGGCCAATCATCAGTTGGATGTAGACTCCCCTTATCCTGTTCTTGCGGCCGAAGATCTTATCACCAAACCACGGAAAATGGATTATCCATCGCTGGACAACGCTTACAAATTCTACGGTAAAAGTATTCTACAATTGATAGAAAAAGCAATTGCTATGGAAGATGGCGACGAAAAAGAAGCCTTGATCCATGTGATAGCCAACAATATGAAAAAGTCTTACAACGTGTACAACAAAGAACACGTGCAGGATGACGTCATCTTTCGCCATTTGAAAGAACTGTCGGACAACAAGCTGGATCTTACAAGCTTGGAATCTCTGGAAAGAAGCAAAATCTACTACGCCGCCAATAGAAACAACAACAATCGTAATAACAATAACAGCCGGAACCAAAACGGCAACGGGCGCAGCAACTTCCAAAATCATAAAAATAAAAGAAAATAATGAGCGAAGCGTTCGAAATAAGAGGAGGGAAAAAATTAAGCGGCGAGATCACACCTCAAGGTGCTAAAAATGAAGCTTTACAAATCCTTTGCGCCGTTTTGCTTACCGAAGACAAGGTACGAATCACAAATATTCCGGATATCAAGGATGTCAACAAGCTCATTGAAATCTTGCAAGACTTCAATGTGAAAGTGACCCAAAACGGTAAAGGCGATTTCACCTTCCAAGCAGAAGAAGTCAATTTCGATTATATAAAATCTCCGGAATTCAAAAGAGACGGCGCCAAACTCAGAGGCTCTGTCATGATTTTGGGTCCGATGCTGGCCAGGTTTGGAGAAGCCTATTTGCCGACACCCGGCGGAGACAAGATTGGACGAAGGCGTCTGGATACGCACTTCCAAGGATTCGTAGAACTAGGAGCAGAATTCTCCTACGACGATGGCGAGGCATTCTACTCGTTGCGGGCAAAAGAACTTGTGGGCAAATTTATCCTTTTGGAAGAAGCGTCGGTCACCGGAACGGCAAACATCGTAATGGCAGCAGTCTTGGCAAAAGGGAAAACGAGAATCTACAACGCTGCCTGCGAACCCTATCTTCAACAACTTTGCAGAATGCTGAACAGAATGGGCGCCAACATTTCCGGAATCGGATCCAACCTTCTGACCATAGAAGGCGTCGACAAACTGCACGGAACAGAGCATACGATGCTTCCCGATATGGTAGAAATCGGGTCGTGGATTGGTTTGGCCGCAATGACAAAGTCCGAAATTACCATCAAAAATGTAAAATGGAACGAGCTCGGTATAATTCCCAACACGTTCCGGAAATTAGGAATAGAATTGGAGCATAGAGGCGATGATATTTATATACCGTCTCAGGAAAATTATAAAATTCAAAAATTCATAGACAAATCTATCCTGACGGTTTCCGACGCACCTTGGCCGGGATTCACGCCGGATTTATTGTCTATTATTTTAGTGGTGGCCACGCAAGCTAAAGGTTCCGTCTTGATCCATCAGAAAATGTTCGAAAGCCGATTGTTCTTCGTCGATAAGCTCATCGATATGGGCGCGCAAATCATCCTTTGCGATCCTCACCGCGCAACGGTTATCGGCATGAATCAGGAAACACCGCTGCGAGGAACCACGATGGTTTCTCCAGACATCCGAGCAGGAAATGCTTTATTAATCGCAGCCCTCTCGGCCGAAGGAAAATCTGTGATCCAAAATATTGAACAGATCGACCGGGGTTACGAGAAAATCGACGAAAGATTGAGAGCAATCGGTGCAGATATCAAAAGAATCTGATTTTAGCTAAAACTGTTTCTGCGACCACACTAAGAATCTACCAATCAAAACTTTATAAAAATTGGAAAACGCTCACATTCCGAGGATTTTTTTTTCTTAAAAAAGACCTTTCTGTGTTTGAACTTATAAATTAACAAGCAAAATATCTACTCTTATCGACTTTCAAACCGTTAGATTATTATATGCCATAAAAAATTAGTTATTCAGAATTAAAATGATTATTTTTGGGAATAATTTTTTTAAATAATGAGCACGACTGAAGATAAGAAAAAAGCACTGCAACTGGTGCTGGAAAAACTAGATAAAACCTACGGGAAAGGCACCGTGATGACCTTGGGCGAGGATTCGGTGGATCATACCATAGAAGTCATTCCGTCCGGATCATTGGGCATCGACTTGGCATTGGGCGTCGGCGGATATCCAAGAGGAAGAGTGATAGAAATCTACGGCCCCGAATCTTCCGGAAAAACTACCTTAACTTTACATGCCATTGCGGAAGCTCAAAAAACGGGCGGCATCGCTGCTTTCATAGATGCAGAGCACGCTTTCGACAGGAGCTATGCCGCAAAACTGGGTGTGGATCTGGAAAACCTGATTATTTCTCAGCCTGATAACGGCGAGCAGGCATTGGAGATTGCAGACAATTTGATCCGCTCCGGCGCCATCGATATTGTCGTGATCGATTCCGTAGCCGCGTTGACGCCAAAAGCGGAAATAGAAGGCGAAATGGGAGATTCCAAAATGGGATTGCACGCGAGACTAATGTCTCAAGCCCTTAGAAAACTGACGGGTTCTATTTCGAGAACGAAATGCACTGTGATTTTTATCAATCAACTTCGCGAAAAAATCGGGGTAATGTTCGGAAATCCTGAAACCACCACCGGCGGTAATGCGCTTAAATTCTATGCCTCGGTAAGAATTGACATTAGAAAGGCAAGCGCCCCGATCAAAAATGGCGACGAAGCCGTGGGTAGCCGTGTGAAAGTAAAAATTGTAAAAAACAAAGTGGCTCCGCCCTTCAAACAGGCAGAATTTGACATTATGTATGGAGAAGGCATCTCAAAAACGGGAGAAATCCTGGATGCAGCGGTAGAAATGAGCGTCGTCAAAAAAAGTGGCTCTTGGTTCAGCTACGAAGACACAAAACTGGGACAAGGCCGTGATGCCGTGAAAGATGTCTTGAAAGATAATCCGGAATTGGCAGATGAGATCGAGGGCAAAATAAGAGAAATCATCAAGAATAAATAAGAAAACAAAAGGCTGCGAAATTTTCACAGCCTATTTTTTTTATTTGAAGAAATAGGTTAATCCCAAACTGAGTATCTGTTCCGATTTTTTCTTGGCCACACCAGGATCCATAGTTGCAATCTCTTCCGGCGAATTTTTGAGATCAGGATAAGTGTCGGATAATCCAATATCATATTTCAGCGCGATCTCCAGCTGACGCAGGTAACTGAAACCGACGCCCAAACCCAATCCAAAATTAAAGGAATTGGCTTTTCCATAAGTATCAGATTTATAAGATTCTTTTACCGGATTCTCAATTTTCTGATCGATCAAAAAATTGAATCTCGGACCAATAAGTCCAAAGAATTCGGTTTCAGCTTCGGAAAAATAGGCTTTGAAATTAAGCGGAATACTCACGTAATTGTTTGCGTAAACCGCATGATCCCAGTCTTTGGAATCTTCATAATCTCTATCGCCGGCCTCTCCCGCACCCAGATATAAGGCCTCTGCCTGAAGATAGAATTGATCACTTGCTCCAATCGGTACTTGCACTACGAAGCCTCCAAGTACAGATATCCTGCTACCGGAGGGATTGTGCGCATTCCGTACTTTGGAGTAGGTGCCTCCTGCAACCACGCCAAATTCCGTTGACCAGAAGTCGATCTGGGCGTATGACAGAGAAGAAAACAGACATAAGGAGCCGAATAAAATTTTTTTCATTTGTGTGTTGATTGGGATAATTATGATAAGACTTTTGCAACTGTCATCCCAATCTCAGCCGGAGAATCTACCACGTGAATCCCATTTTCTCTCATAATAGCCATTTTTGCCTGAGCGGTATCATCTGCACCGCCCACGATGGCGCCGGCGTGACCCATCGTCCTACCTTTTGGTGCAGTCTGTCCAGCGATAAAGCCTACTACTGGTTTTTTTGAACCGCTGGCTTTGTACCATCTTGCAGCTTCTGCTTCCAAGGATCCGCCAATTTCGCCAATCATTACCACGGCCTCTGTCTCAGGATCGTTGATGAATAATTCCAAAGCTTCTTTTGTCGTGGTTCCGATGATGGGATCTCCACCAATTCCAATGGCAGTAGAAACTCCGAAACCTGCTTTCACGACCTGATCTGCAGCTTCGTAGGTCAAAGTTCCGGATTTTGAAACGATCCCTACTTTTCCTTTTTGGAAAACGAATCCCGGCATAATACCAATCTTAGCTTCGTCGGACGTGATGATGCCTGGACAGTTTGGTCCGATTAAGCGGCAATCTCTGTCTTGGATATAATCTTTTACTTTCACCATATCAGCAACCGGAATCCCTTCTGTGATACATACAATAACTTTGATACCGGCTTCGGCAGCCTCCATCACAGCATCGGCGGCAAAGGCAGGCGGAACGAAAATAATACTCACATTGGCTCCTGCTTTTTCCACCGCTTCTGCAACCGAATTGAATACCGGTTTCCCAAGGTGTTCGGAACCTCCCTTTCCGGGGGTGACACCGCCTACAACGTTGGTTCCATATTCGATCATTTGTCCTGCGTGGAAAGTACCTTCGTTTCCGGTAAATCCTTGTACGATAACTTTAGAATCTTTGTTTACTAATACTGACATTTCTATTGTAATTTATTGATTTTTATAAAAATTTTGCTACTCACAAAAATAGAGATAATAATCGGAAACTTCAGGGCTCCCCATCATTTTTTGAATTTAGATAATATGATTTACTTCAGATTTTTCAGTTTCACTTCCTTTCTTAGGTACTCGCGAAATTCTTCTGCAATAGGTCCGAAATAAGTTCCTTTTTTCAGATTTCTATTGACACCAGCTTTTGCAAGAAGCACTGTTCCGCTTTCGACTCTTACGCCGGAAGCCATTCCAACTTGTCCCCAAATCGTAACCTCATCTTCAATAATGCAGCAGCCTGCGATACCGGTTTGGGAAGCAATCAGACATCTTTTACCGATAATTGTGTCGTGACCGATTTGTATTTGGTTATCCAAAACGCTTCCTTCGCCAATGGTTGTTGAATCTGTAACGCCGCGATCTATCGTACAGCAGCTTCCGATTTCCACATTATTTTCGATGACGACATTTCCGACGGCAATTAATCGGTCGAAATTCCCGTTGAGTTTTCTGTAATAGAAAGCATCGCCCCCCAAGACGGTGTTGGCTTGGATGATCACATTATCCCCAATATTGGTTCTGTCGCCAAGAACGACATTTGGAAAAATGTGGCAATTCTTGCCTATTTTCACTTCATTCCCAATGGTCACAGAAGGATGAATGAAAGTCCCATCGCCCACTTCCAAATCGTGCAATTCTTCTCGGAAATTGGAAATTCGAGTGAAATGGGTATTGATTTTATTAAAATCTCGGAAAGGATCATCAGATACAAGAAGCGCCTTTCCCGCAGGACATTCTACTTCTTTGTCGATAAGAATTATCGTAGCGTCGGAATGGAGTGCTTTGTCGTAATATTTTGGATGATTTACGAAAACAATTTCTCCGGCTTTCACCATATGAATCTCGTTGGTTCCCAAAACGGGCAAATCGGCTGGCCCGATATATTTTGCATTGATGATATTGGCTATTGTTTTGAGTTTCTGTGGCTGGTTGAATGTCATAGTTAGATCTTAGATTTTAGACATTAGATTAAAAATTTAAACCAAAATATAAATATATCTACCGCTTAGCGCACCTCCGAATGACAGATTGGAAGCAAAAGGAGAATAAAGTTGGCAAAAAGAAAGCCGGAAAACATCACGCTTCCAGCTTCCTGCTATAATTTTATTTGACTCTTTCCAAATAAGATCCGTCTTCTGTATTGATCTTTATTTTGTCTCCTGGCTCGATGAAAAGAGGCACCATTACTCTGGCTCCTGTTTCTACGGTGGCGCTTTTAAGCGCATTGGTGGCGGTGTTTCCTTTTACGCCGGGATCCGCTTCGACAACTTCCAGATATACGGACTGAGGAAGTTCTGCGGAAAGGGGCGATTCGTCTGCTTCTTTGAGGATGATGGTGACTTCTTCTCCGGCTTTCATCAGTTGAGAATTTTCGATCATCTCTTTGTTGAGATAAATTTGTGAAAAATCTTCGTTGTTCATAAAGTGGAAGCCATTGTCGTCATCATAAAGATATTGGAATTTTCTTGTGATGACCTTTACTTCATCGATCTTGTGACCAGCAGAGAACGTATTATCCAAAACTTTTCCGTTGGTTACAGATTTTAACTTTGTTCGTACGAAGGCCGGTCCTTTGCCCGGTTTCACGTGTAGAAAATCGATTACTTTGAAAATGTCATTATTAAATTCGATGCAAAGTCCTTTTCTAATATCGTTGCTTGTTGCCATTGTTTATATTTATGCTAATTTTTTTTATTCTTTATTAGATCCGTATCCTTTTACGATTCCTCGCGGCGAGTTCTGGATAAATGTGATGATTTCATCTCTTTCTACAGTGGGGAGCATTTCTTTCTCTATGAATTCTATCGCCTGTGTCGTATTCATTTTCATCTGGAAGATGGCTCTGTATATTTTTTGGATTTCGAAGATTTTATCATTGGTGAATCCTCGTCTTCTGAGCCCGACGGAGTTGATGCCTGCATAAGAAATAGGCTCTCTTGCGACTTTTACGTAAGGCGGGATATCTTTTCGGATTAGTGAACCGCCGGAAATCATCACGTGCTTTCCGATTTTTCCAAATTGCTGTACGGCAGAAAGGCCACCCATTACTACAAAATCGCCAATCTCGACGTGTCCTGCGATGCCACAGCCATTGGCGATGATCACATTATCCCCGATGACGCAGTCGTGCGCCACGTGCGATGTCGCCATAATGAGGCAGTTGTTGCCTACTTTGGTATATCCCAACGCCTTGGTACCTCTGTTGATGGTGACACATTCGCGGAGCGTGGTGCCGTCTCCGATGATGACCTCGGTTTCTTCGCCATCAAATTTAAGATCTTGCGGAATGGCTCCGATAACGGTACCGGGGAAAATCTTACAATTTTTGCCGATTCTTACATTTTCCATTATTGTCACATTCGGACCTATCCAAGTGTCGGAACCAATGCTTACGTTGGCACTTATGGTTGTGAAGGGTTCAATGGTGACATTTTTACCGATCTTGGCACGAGGATCTACTGCTGTAAGCTGGTGAATCATAAATTAATTTTTAGTTTTTGCAACTTGAGCCATAAGTTCAGCTTCTACAACCACGCTGTCTCCCACGTAACCGTAACCCTGCATATGCACAATTCCTCGTCTAATCGGCTCCATCAATTCTATTTTAAAGATAAGTTGATCTCCGGGAACGACTTTTTTCTTAAACTTTACATTATCCATCTTGACAAAATAAGTGGAATAATTTTCCGGATCCGGCACATTGGCCAAGACCAAAATCCCACCAACCTGTGCCATCGCTTCGATCTGCAATACGCCGGGCATCACAGGCTCTTTCGGAAAATGACCTATGAAGAAGGGCTCGTTCATCGAGACGTTCTTCAAACCAACAACGTGGGCTTCTGACAATTGCAAAATCTTATCTACCAAAAGAAAAGGCGGTCTGTGCGGCAAAAGTCTCATAATGCCATTGATGTCGAAAACGGGTTCTGCCTTGAGATCAAAATCGGGGACATTTTTTCTTCTCTGCAATTTGTATTGTCTGTTAAGTTTTTTTGCGAACTGCGTATTGACAAAATGCCCGGGTTTGTTGGCGATTACTCTACCCTTGATCCTGACACCTACCAAGGCCAGATCGCCGATCACATCTAATAACTTATGCCGGGCGGCTTCATTGGGGAAGTTGAGCGTCAAATTATCCAAGATCCCGTTGGGCCGGATGGAGACTTCGTCTTTTCCGAAGGCTAATTTCAGTTTTTCGGTTGTTTCAGGGGTCAGTTCTTTATCTACGTAAACAATGGCGTTGCTGAGGTCGCCTCCCTTGATAAGATCGGCATCCAGAAGCTGTTCCAATTCGTGCAGGAAACTGAATGTTCTGGCCGGAGCAATCTCAGTTTTGAACTCGCAGAGATTTTTCATACTGGCGTTTTGCGTGCCTAAGACCTTGGTGCCAAAGTCCACCATTGTTGTAATTTCGTAATCATCTGCGGGAATTATCGTGATTTCGGAACCTGTAGTAGGATCGATGTAACTCATGACTTCCTTTATGACGAGGTATTCTCTGTCGACATCTTGCTCCTGGATGCCGGCTTTTTCAATGGCTTCTACAAAATATTTTGAGGAGCCATCCATAATTGGCGGCTCGGCACTATTCATCTCGAGGCAGACATTATCGATGCCCATGCCTACCAGTGCGGCGAGCAGATGCTCACAAGTTTGGATTTTGACGCCTAACTTTTCGAGCGTCGTTCCTCTTTCTGTATTGGTTACGTAATTAATATCAGCCTCTACCTGCGGACGGCCTTCGAGATCTGTTCTTACAAATACATATCCGGTGTTTTCTTTGGCGGGCTTCATAGTAAGAATCACTTCTTTGCCCGTATGAAGACCGATGCCTGAAAGCTGGACTTCTTCTTTGATTGTTTTTTGCTTGTCACTCATTGTAATTGTTTTGAAACGGAAAGAACTGCTTCTTGGCTTCTGGTACCTTTACTCTGATTTTTTATTTTCCAAATCGCTTATTCTCTTAACTATGTTGGTAAAGTTACGGAAATGTACGTAATTTTTTCTATAGTCGCTGTAATTAATGGCCGGCGAGCCGTACAGAACTTCGCCATCTTTTGCCGAGGAATTGACACCGCTTTGGGCTTGAATTTTCACCTGATTTCCAATTTTGATATGACCTACGATGCCCACCTGACCACCAATTTGATTCCAGTCGCCGATAGTGGTAGAGCCGGCAATGCCTGTCTGCGCGGCTATCACATTATTCTTTCCGATTTTCACATTATGAGCAATTTGGATCAGATTATCGATCTTGGTTCCTTTCCCGATGATGGTAGAGCCTATAGTGGCGCGATCTATGCTGCAATTGGATCCGATTTCTACATCGTCTTCGATAACCACATTTCCGAGTTGTGGGATCTTCTTAAAACTTTCTTCCGTCGGTTGGAAACCGAAGCCATCGCCACCAATAACCGTGTTGGAATGGATGATACAGTTATTACCAATGATGCAATGGTCATAAATCCTTGCACCACTGTCTATTTTACAGTTTTTTCCGATTGTAACGGCTTTTCCGATATACACATGCGGATAGATTTGCGTTCCATCACCAATAGCTGCATTTTCTGAAACATACGTAAAGGCGCCGATATAGACATCTTGTCCTATTCTTGCAGTATCGTGGAAGAAAGAACCCGGCTCTATACCCTTGCGCCTATCCTGCATCTCTTGATAAAGATTCATCAGCACCTGAAAAGCCAGATAGGCATCCTCTACGGCGATAATGACCGGTCTGTACTGCCGATTGTTTTGCAACAAACTTTCGGAAACGATGAGAACGGCACATTGCGTCTCGTCCAAAAATTCTAAAAAACGGGATTGCCCAATGAACGACAGGTGTCCTTTCTCACCATTTTCTATGGGCGAAACACCTGTGATGACCGTTTCGGGATCCCCGATGATTTTCCCGTTGATAAAATTAGCAATTTGTTGCGCCGTAAATTCCATAGTTTGCAAAGATAAATATTTTATTAATTATCCGTTAATTTTTTATGACGAATCGAAATCCCCTGTGTGCCAATCATAGAATTTCTCTCGGAAAATAGGCAATATATTTCTCGGTAGAATTTTCCATACAGCCAAATAATATTTGGTTTTCCGACTCTTCCAGTTTGAATGTCTTTCCGGCTTTATCCATCAGATAGATGGGCTGTCTCTCGGTGTCATAAGGCAAAAGCGAACGTGAAATCTGACCAACCAGTTCTTCTCCATTCCTTATATTAAAATAACGGTTGGTTTTGTCAATTTTGTCTTTTATAAATTCTTCGGGAAAGGGTTTCGAGGAAATGATACTTTTGGGAAAATCTCTGTAAATTACAATTTTGCAAAGTTTCGATAAGATAAAATCCGGATTCTCTGTCCATTCTTTTATAGCCTGGAAAACATCCATATCATCTAGCAAGGTGAACCTCCTGATGTCTTCTTCGGTGGCTTCGTCAAATTGATTTTTGGTCAAAAAATATTTGAGATTCGCAGGTGCTTCCAATTCCAAATGCTGCGAAACCAAATATTTGGCCCTCTTTAAAATCTGAACCAAAACGTGTTCTGCCAGCGCTGCGGTCTTGTGGTAATAAACCTGCCAATACATAAACATCCGCGCGGTCAAATAGTTCTCAACCGAATATATGCCTTTGGCATCTATGACGAGTTTATCCTTGCTCACGTTCATCATTGAGATGATTCTGTCCACATTCACACTGCCTTCGGAAACGCCCGTATAGAAACTGTCCCGCTTGAGATAATCCATCCTATCGACATCCAACTGAGAGGAAATGAGTTGATTGAAAAACATTCTGGAATATTTTCCTTGAAACATATTGATCGCCAAATCTAGTTTTCCGCCAAATTCTTGATTCAACCGGGTCATTAACAAAATTGAAATTTTCTCGTGCTGCCAATCGTCCATCAGCATATTTTCCAAGGCGTGAGAAAAGGGACCGTGACCAATATCGTGCATCAAAATCGCCAACATCGCGGCTTCCTCTTCTTTTTTGGAGATTTGGGTTCCTTTGAGTCTCAAGGTTTCCAATGCTCTGAACATCAGATTCATAGCGCCTAAAGCATGATGAAAACGCGTATGTTTTGCACCGGGAAAGATTAAGGACAGCAAGCCCGTCTGCGAAATGCGTCTCAGCCGCTGGAAATAGGGATGCTCGATAACGTCAAAAAGAATTTCGTGTTGGATTTTGATAAAGCCGTGAACAGGATCGTTGATAATTTTTAGCTTGTTCTGCACAATCTGATTAAATGAATAGTTGATGAATGATACAAAAATAGAGAAATTCAACGATGCTAAAAGAAAATTATTATAAAATTGGGCTTTACTAAATAGAAACGGATGGAGTCTATATCTCTTTTTATGAACTAAAATCGAAACACTTGCCACAAAAAAACGGAGTCAGCGGCACGAACCTTCTCAGTTCATTTTTAGTTCCCCAATTTTGCTTAATTTATCCGATGCCGCCAAACCATTGGGGTTGCAACCAGGTTCACCTTCTGGAATTTTCAGATTTCTGTCCTGATAAAATTTTTCCCAAAACGCATTGGTTTGTTTGGTTTTCGGATCGATGAAAGTCATTGGTTCTAATTTGAAAATCTGATGATCCCGGAACGCTCTTTCCACAAAATCCGAACAGTAATAGGAATTTTCATTCAAGATGTAATTGAAATTGTACGGTTTCCCAACCAAAGTTTCGGCCGTCGAAATCGCATTGGCAATCGCCGATTGGTATTCGAATTTCAAACGGTAAATATCAATTGTCTGACCCTTTTTCGTCTGTTCTCTCAAAAACCGATTTAATTTTTGTTTCTGAGAACCGCCTTTGGGAGCGGCGTGCAGAACGTATAAATGGTCTTCCTCTCTTTTCACGATTCCGATATGGTCATAAGATGTTTTCTTTTCCGTTTGCGTCACATTGTTGATGGCGCCGGACAGTCCCGTTTCCACAGCCGACACAAAAAGCAAATCGCCGTTTTCCAAAATTGAGGTATTGTAAGTTCTACAACTTAATGTCAACAAGAACAAAAAAAGTAAGAACGATTTTTTCATTTTAGATATTTATTTTAAAATCCAATGCAATCGCTCGATCTTCAAAAATGTTACAATTCGAGGCGATTTCATAATTGCAAAGATAACTGAAGATTAAAATTTCGGACAGCATTAATTGTCATTTTTTTTTGAGTCGCTATTTTCGCCTGTACTTTATCGATTCGTCCTCCAGTCACATTCTTTCGAATTTTAAAAACGATCAACAGGCAACCATCAACCGACAACCAAAAAATCACTATTTTTGTATCCCAAAGTCTATAAAGAATGCCAAAAATATCTCAGCGTGCTCAAAATATGCCCGCTTCTCCTGTAAGAAAACTCGTTCCGTTTGCAACTGCAGCCAAACAAAAAGGCATCAAAGTGTATCACCTCAACATTGGTCAGCCCGATATAGAAACGCCGGAAACTGCGCGGGAAGCGGTCAAAAACAACCATCTGAAAATCTACGAATATGCACTTTCCGAAGGTAATTTGGAATACCGAACGGCGCTGAAAGATTATTATCATTCATTAGGATTTACGGATCTAACTACAGATAATTTCATCGTGACAAATGGCGGTTCAGAAGCCCTTAACTTTGCCATCTCCACCCTCTGCGACGACGGCGACGAAATAATTATTCCGGAACCTTATTATGCCAATTATAACGGATTCGCCGGAACCTTCAACATCAAGGTCGTTGCGGTTCCATCAACGATTGATACCGGTTTTGCTTTGCCATCTATCGCTGAATTTGAAAAAAAAATTACTGAAAAAACCAGAGCTATTATTATTTGTAATCCCGGAAATCCAACGGGTTATCTGTATTCCAGAGGAGAGCTGGAACAGCTGGCTCAAATTGCAAAAAAACACGACATCGTGATTATTTCCGACGAAGTTTACCGAGAATACGTTTATGATGGCGAGAAGCAAATTTCGATGTTAGAATTTTCGGAAGTTTCAGATAATGTGATCGTTATCGATTCAGAATCCAAAAGATATTCGATGTGTGGCGTCAGAATCGGTTGTCTGATTACCCGTTCGAAAAAAATCCACGATGCGGCGATTCTTTTTGCCCAGGCAAGATTGAGTCCGGTTCTTTTGGGACAAATTGCCGCAACGGCTGCTCATAAAAATGATGCTGAATACATCCAAAATGTGCGAGAAGAATATACAAAACGCAGAAATCTTTTGGTCGGATTATTGAATGAGATTCCGGGCGTGATCTGTCCGACTCCGAAAGGTGCATTCTACTGCGGCGTTGAACTACCTGTGGACGATACCGAGAAATTTGCACAATGGCTGCTGGAAAGTTATTCCAACAACAGCGAAACCGTGATGGTGGCGCCGATGGGCGGCTTCTACAGCAATCCAGAATTGGGAAAAAAACAAGTTCGAATTGCCTACGTTTTGAAACAAGAAGATCTGATAAGAAGCGTCGAAATCTTGAAAGATGCCATTCAAAAATATAATTCCGAATCCAATTAAAATAAAAATATTATGATGAAAATACTAAAAACAGGATTGCTACTTTCTGCCTTGTCGATCTTCTTGTTGAGCTGCAAAACATCGGCTCAGAGCAGCACAATCCAATCTGTAACGTACAGCGAAACCTTCGGAAGAGGCGGCGCAACTTCGGTGACGGCTACCAAAGACAGCTTGGAAGCTTCGGCAAGAGGTGGTAAAATGAGTGAATTTCCAAGTTTTAAAAAGAAAATGAGTTCAAAAGACTGGCAAAAACTGATTTCCGGACTTGATATTTCATTGTTGGAGGCAACGAAAAGTGGAGAAAGGCGTGGTCTGTACGACGGATCCGACGAAATTTTCCGGATCAAAACGTCTGAAAAAGAATACGAATTCTACAATGTTCCGGCAGAATCTGCCGGTTACAAACAATTGGAACAATTGAAAAAAGCGCTGAATAATTTAGTCTCGCAAAACAAGCAATGATTCAGGAAAACGTTTCCCTAAAACCTTTCAATACTTTCTGCGTCGATGTTTCTGCACGATTTTTCGCAGAAGTTAGTTCCGTAGAAGAACTCACAGAAATTCTCAACCTTTCAAACGATAAAAAGCCTGTACTCTTTTTAGGCGGCGGAAGTAACATTCTCTTCACCAAAGATTTTGAGGGTTTGATATTGAAATTAAATTTAAGAGGAATCCGCGAAGAAATCATCGATGAAAACGAAATTCTAATCACTGCAAAAGCCGGAGAAAACTGGCATCAATTTGTAACGTATTGCTTGGAAAAAAATTATGGTGGATTAGAAAATCTATCATTAATTCCCGGAAATGTCGGCACGTCGCCGATGCAGAATATAGGTGCTTACGGAACTGAAATCAGGGATGTTTTCGAAAGTTGCAAGGTTCTGAATCTGGAAACTTTAGAAACAGAAATTTTCGATTTGGAACGATGCAGATTTGGCTACCGAGATTCGATTTTCAAACAAGAAGCTAAAGGAAAATATGTGATTCTGGAGGTTACTTTTAGATTAACGCGGAAAAATCATAATATTAATGTTGAATATGGCGCTATTAAAACCGAACTTGAAAATATGGGAATTTCAAATCCTACAATTCAGGAGGTCTCAAAAGCGGTGATCAACATCCGACAAAGCAAACTGCCCGATCCAAAAGTGGTGGGCAACGCCGGAAGTTTCTTTAAAAATCCAACAATTCCTTTAGTTCAATTCGAAGATTTAAAACAAAAATTCGAGACTATTCCCGGTTATCCAAATGGCGATTTTGTGAAAGTTCCTGCTGGCTGGCTGATTGAACAAACTGGCTGGAAAGGAAAACAGATTGGAAATGTGGCTTCGCACAAATTGCAGGCTCTCGTCATCATCAATGCCACCGGAAATGCTACTGGCAAAGAAATTTTTGATTTCTCGACAATGATTATTGATTCTGTGAAGGAAAAATATGGGATTGAGCTGGAACGCGAAGTGAATATTATTTAAGTTTCAATTTTCAATTGAGAAGAATAAGATATGATTCTTCATGGACTATTAAAGAATCTTTTAAATGATTTTTAATGAATGCGTCTATTTGCAGGGTAAAAATAATCTCTTAAAAAATCTCACAAAAATTTTTAAGAAAATTATAATGCAAAATAGGTATAAACTATCGTTTTTACGAAGAGAAAATTGTAATTTTATTATCTTACTAATTTAAAAAATATGAAAGTAGATATTTGGAGCGACACGCGTTGTCCGTTTTGTTTTATAGGCAAAAAAAATTTCGAAAAAGCACTGCAAAACTTTGCACATCGGGAACACATCGAGGTCAATTGGCACTCTTTCCAATTGGATCCCCACTTGAAAACCGATCTCAGCAAAAATCATTACGAATACCTTTCCCAAGTCAAAGGTCTCCCGATGCAACAAGTGAGGCAGATGCACGAAAACCTAATCCAGGCGGGGAAAAATTCGGGTATTGATTTCAATTTTGATGAAGTGAAGGTTTCCAATTCGTTCAAAAGTCAAATGCTGGTACAACTGGCGAAGAAGAAAGGGAAAGCTTCAGAAATGGAAGAATTACTTTTCGAAGCTTATTTTATCCACGGAAAAGATATTGATAATGTGGAAGTTCTGGCAGAAATCGGTGGTAAAGTTGGATTTTCAAAAGAAGAAATCGAAAATGCAGTAAATTCCGACCAATTGTCGGAACTTGTAAACCACGATATTTCAGAAGCTTCAAATCTTGGAATCCGAGGCGTTCCGTTTTTTGTTTTCAATCAGAAATATGCCGTTTCCGGAGCGCAACCCACGCATCTTTTCGCCGAAGCTTTGGAAAAAAGTTGGTCAGAATTTTCTGAGAACCATTCAAAATTAAACATTCTCGAAGAAGGCGATTCTTGCGGCATTGAAGGAAATTGTTAAAAACTAATCAATGAAAATCGCAGTTTTGGGCGCCGGAAATATGGGGATTTCGTTTTCAAGATCATTCTTGAAATATGAATTGCTAAAACCACAAAATCTTCACCTGATCACAAGAAACGAGGCCAAAAAAGTTCAGCTGAAAGAATCTTTTCCCGACTCTGAAATTTCCTTTTTTGGGGAAATCAAAAAGCTGGAAGCAGATTTAATTATCATCGCTGTGAAACCTCAAGATTTTGCTTTTGTAGCTGAGAATTTAACTTTCAAACTTTCGGAAAAATCTTTGGTTTTATCTATAATGGCAGGGATTTCTATTGAGAAAATCCAGAAACTTCTCGATCATAAATTCGTTGTTCGGGCGATGCCCAATTCCCCTGCTCTATTGGGAATGGGAATTACGGGTTACACGGCCGCTGAAGGCATTTCTTTTTCCGAGTTAATGAATGTTGAACGCCTTTTAAATTCCACCGGACGCGCCGTCTATCTGGAAGATGAAAGTCTGTTGGACGGCGTCACGGCGCTTTCCGGGAGCGGACCGGCCTATTTCTACTACATCGTTGATGCGATGATAAAAGCTGGTACGGAAATGGGAATCGATGAGAATCTGTCTAAATTGTTCGTAAAACAGACGATGTTGGGCGCTTATCACCTCATCAATAATTCGGATAAATCTTTGGAAGAACTCATAAAAGATGTAGCATCAAAAGGCGGAACCACTGAAGCCGCCTTGAAAATCTTTGAGGAAAAGGAATTAAAATCCATATTGAAAAAAGGAATCTTGGCCGCCGAAAATCGCGCTAAGGAACTGAATAAATAATTTGCGCCGTTATCATTTATCAAAAAAAGTTGCGGTAAAAAAGAAACCCGTCGCATTTACCTATTGACAATCCGTCTTATTTTTCTTATATTCGTTAAAAGATAAAAGATCCGATGATCTACGATTTAGAAAAAGAAAATAAGGAAATCCTTAGCCGATATAAAGACCTCATTTCCAATACCTACCGCACGCTGGATGAGGAGCAAAACAAGTTGATCCGCAAAGCCTTTGACATCGCTCTGGACGCGCACAAAGACCAAAGGAGAAAAAGCGGCGAACCATACATCTATCATCCGATAGAGGTGGCCAAAATAGTGGCGAACGAAGTGGGATTGGGCGCTACCAGCATTGCCTGCGCATTGCTGCACGACGTGATTGAGGATTCGGAATACACCTACGAAGATCTACTTAAAATCTTTGGCAAAACCATTGCCGACATCGTCAGCGGCCTGACAAAGATCTCTGCGATGAACCAGCAGAACATCTCCGTCCAGTCCGAAAATTACAGAAAACTGCTCCTCACGCTGTCTGAGGATTTTCGCGTCATCCTCATCAAAATTGCGGACAGGCTGCACAACATGAGAACGCTGGAAAGCATGCATCCGGCAAAGCAGAAAAAAATTGCAGCGGAAACCATCTATATCTATGCGCCGCTTGCCCATAGATTGGGGCTCTACTCCATCAAGTCTGAGTTGGAAGATCTTTCTCTAAAATACAGCAATCCGGAAGTTTACAACGAAATCTTAACAAAGCTGGAAACCGCCAAAGAAGTTCGGGAAAAATATGTAGAGGAATTCACCAAAGAAGTTTCCGAACAGCTGAAGGAGGAAAATCTAAACTTTACGATTAAAGGTCGGGCGAAGGCCATCAGCTCAATCTACCGCAAAATGCTGAAGCAAAATGTAAGTTTTGAGGAAGTTTATGACAATTATGCCATCCGAATCATCTACAAATCGGACCGCAGAAATGAAAAATTTCTTGCCTGGAAAATCTATTCTATCGTAACGGATCTTTACCAAAGCAATCCATCGCGGATGCGCGACTGGATCTCGCAACCCAGATCGACGGGCTACGAAAGTCTCCATCTCACCGTGATGGGTCCCGATAAAAAATGGATCGAAGTGCAGATACGATCCGAGAGGATGAACGAGATTGCGGAAAAAGGCGTCGCAGCCCATTACAAATATAAAGAAGGCTACCGCAAAAGCAACGATGATCAGCGCTTCGAAAGCTGGGTGGCAGAGATTCGCGAGGTCCTGGAGCAGCAGCAAAATCTAAGTACATCCGAACTGCTGGACAATATCAAATTAAACCTCTATTCCAAAGAAGTTTTCGTCTTCACGCCGAAAGGTGAAATCAAAATCCTGCCCACCGGCGCGACGGCGCTGGATTTCGCATTTGCTGTACACTCCGATCTCGGCACCAAATGTCTCGGAGCCAAAATCAACGGAAAATTGGTACCCATAAGCTATGTTCTTCAGAACGGTGATCAGGTGGACATCCTCTCTTCTCAGAATCAAAAACCAAAAGCAGACTGGCTGGAGTTTGTGGTGACTTCCAAAGCCAAATCAAAAATAAAAAACATCTTAAACTCCGAAAGAAATCAAAACACGGCAGAAGGAAAAGAAATACTGCAAAGAAAAATGCGCCACGCCAAGTTGAATTTTTCTGAAGAGGAAATCAACGGTCTGCAAAAATTTTTGAACCTGAAAACGTCTCAGGACCTGTACCTCGGTTTCCAAAATGGAACTTTCGATATTGGCGATATCAAAAGGTATGCAGACGGCAAGAGCATTCTCAGCAATATCTTTCAGCGATTCAGAAAATCTAACAAAGAGGAATATGCCGAAAAGGCAGATTCTAATCTGGATATGATTGTCTTTGGCAAAGACGAGGAAAAACTGAATTATTCCTTCGCAAAATGCTGCACGGTGATTCCGGGCGATAAGATTTTCGGATTCATTACCATTTCCGACGGCATCAAAATCCATAATGACAATTGCCCCAACGCCATCAACCTGAGAGCAAATTACGATTACCGCGTGCTCCAAGCCAAATGGGTGAATGCTGAAAGTTTCAAAAACCGGGTCAAAATCGAGATCGAAGGGCTGGACAGGATTGGAATGATCAACGACATTACGGCGGTCATCAGCGGCTCTATGAATATGGACATGAAAAGTATGAGTATTGCCTCTAACGACGGGATTTTCACAGGAAACATCAACCTTGAAGTGAAAAATAAAAGCCAGCTGGAAGAGACTTTCAAACAACTGAAAAGCATCAATGGCGTTTCTAAGGTGAAGCGTTTATAGCGATCGGTTTTCCCGAAAAATCTACAAAATTGAGCTTAAAAAAAAACAAAAACCTCTCGGCATTTTTCTGCGAAAGGTTTTGTGGAGCTAATCTCTTTTGGAAGCGTTTTTCTTTTCTCTTTTGGCCTCCTTTTTTTCTTTTGGCGTTTTCAGTGGCTCTTTTTTCACCGCTTTTTTGACGTCTTGACCTTTTGCCATATTGCTATATTTTTAGAGTTGGTTGCTTTTTGTATTGTAAATATAATATTTTTTTGGGAATTAAATAAGTTTGATTGCCATTAAAATTCGTTGATCGTTCTCATTTCGTCGCGGACAATCTTCTCGAGTTTCACTTTTTTGATGGCAAGGTTGAGTTCATTCCCCATTAAAACCAAAAATACATTCACGTTTACCCAAACCATTACCAAAATAATGGAACCAATGGAGCCGTAAAGTACGTTGTATTTTGCAATATCGGCGACGTAAATTGCGAAAAAATACGTGAGCAGCACGAACAGAACCGTCGTGAGGAGCGCACCGGGAAGCGCTTCCCTTATTCTTGTAATCTTGAGGCAGCCCACCCAGTAAAACAAAGCCAGCAAAACAAAATAGAAAACAGGGAAGGAAACAAAGCTTATGATTTTGGTCAAGTTTCTGGTAAACCAACTGATGTCGTAGGTCGGCGTGTAGAGTTTCAGCACCACCTCGCTGTAATAGATGCCGAAAATCGAAAGGCAAACGAAGGTAAGGAAACAAATGGTGACCAGCATCGCCAACAGATATTCCTTCACAAAACCTCTTTGCAATTCGGTGTTTCTGTTGAAACCATTGATCAGGGTAAAACACCCGTTGGTCGCAAATACGAAGGACAAAAGTATCGTGAGATTACTGATGGATTTCATATTCGGGATGATGTTTTCTTGGATATAGGTCGTCACATCGCTTTGCATGTGCGAGGGAAAAATCCTTGGCATCAGAACTTCGAAAATGTAGAACTGGAGCTTGTCGTAATGAGGCATATAGGGCAAAACCGAGAGGAAGAAGAGAATCATAGGGAAAAGGCTGAGGAAAAAGTTCCACGAAATGCTGGCAGCCTGCCTTCCTAAAGGGTTTTTGAAGATCGCATCGGAATAGATGGAGAACATCTCCCAAAGAGAAATCCCTAAACCCGGAATATGAATCCCATCAAAAAAGTTTCTGATTTTCCAGAAAAACCGCCGAATTCTTTTTGCCATTCGTTTTATCTTTGCTGCACAAATATAGTAAATGCGTATTAATTTAATCTGCATCGGGAAAACCGATGACCCTGAAATCATCGCTCTCATCAAATATTATCTTCCCAGGATCCCAAAACATTGGAATTTTGAGCTTATCGAATTGCCGGATATTAAGAATGCAAAAAATCTTACATCGGCTCAAATAAAGAAAGAAGAAGCCAAATTATTTCTGAATCAAATTGAAACGGGCGAACTCGTAATCCTTCTCGACGAAAAAGGAAAGCAGTACAGCAGTCGCGCATTTTCCGAGAAAATGGAGGCTTGGCTGGGAACTTCTGTGAAGAAAATTAATTTTCTGGTGGGTGGCGCTTATGGTTTTTCCGACGAAATCTATCAAAGATCTAACGAGAAAATCTCTTTGTCGAAAATGACTTTCACGCATCAGATGATTCGCCTTTTTTTCGTAGAACAAATTTATAGAGCTGCGACAATCCTGCAGGGAAAGCCTTATCATAACGACTAAGCTGATAATGGATGAATGATTTTTATGAAGAGAATTATCAAGCTGGTGGTTTATTCACAACTTTTTTGGCAAGCTCGGCCAACAGACCTCCTAAAAGAAATCCGACCGCCGCACCGAATGCAATATCTAAAGGAAAATGAACACCGAGATAAATGCGACTGTAAGCAACAATACTCGCCCAAACGAATAAAATATAAGGCAGATATTTGTATTTCTTTCCGATCATGATCGTAAGAAAACTGAATAGGAAAAAGGAATTGGAAGAATGACCCGAATAAAAGCCGTACTTGCCTCCGCAAAGTACCAAGCGCATCCGATGCATCAAAGACTCGGTGTGGCAAGGCCGCAATCTGTGGATGCCGTGCTTGAAAATGTTCGCCAACTGATCGGATATTGTGATGCCAATAGCAACAAAAAGAAGGATGAATATTAACTTTCTGAGCGGGAAACTTTTGTAAAGCAAATATAATAATATCGCATAAAACGGTATCCAAATCCATTTTTCGCTCACAGTAATCCAAAAAGGATCGAAAACAGAATTGCCCAATCCGTTGAGGAAAAGAAGAAGTTGCTGGTCTTTTTCAATCAATCCATTCATATTCTATCGGCTTACAGGTCCTTGGTGTGTTTCGTCGTCGGAAAGGTCAATTTTTGGCTTTTCATCGGCTGCGGAATGCGGTTTATTGGCGACCGGATTGTAATCTTGCACAGACTTTTTGACGTTATCAATTTCTTTTTTGATTTCGGAAAGAGGATTGTCGCCTTCTTTCATAATTTCGGTTTTGATATCGTCTACCGCGCCTCGCATCTTGCGCACCCCTTCGCCCAGACCTCTTGCGATCTCGGGTAATTTATCGGGGCCGAACAAAACGACGATTGCCAAGGCAATCATCAGCATTTCTCCAATACTCAATTCCATTTGACAAAATTAAGAAAGTTTATAAATCTAACAGACATTGCTTGCTATAATTTTATCATAAATAGATTACCAAAAGGATTTTGAAGATTAAGAAAAACTTTACTCCATTATCGTTTTGTTAATATAATAAAGTTTCAAGTCCGGACAAGCGGTCAAGCGTCTGCCAAAAAAAAGAACTCCCAATGAAAATTGAGAGCTCTTTTGCATAGTTTAAATATTTTTTATTTGACAGCCACCAACTTTTCAGATGACGATTTTCCGGTGACTTTGTCTTCTTTTTTCTTTCCTCGCAGGAAGTCATAAGCCGTAGCCGAGGCTATAAAAATCGATGAATAGGTTCCGAATCCGATGCCGAGCAACAAACAGAACATAAAGCCTCTCAAATTGTCGCCACCGAAAATGAAAATCGCAAGGATGACCAAAATCGTGGTGAAAGACGTGTTGAAGGTTCTACCAATCGTGCTGGAAATGGAATCATCAAACAATCCTGCCAGTGTCAACGCTTTTTTCTCGCGAAGGTATTCGCGGATTCTGTCGAAGATGATGACCGTATCGTTGATGGAATATCCTATGACCGTAAGTATCGCAGCAATGAAATCTTGATTGATCTCCATATTGAAAGGCATTACCTTGTAGAATAACGAATAAACCCCCAGGATTACTACCGTATCGTGGAAGAGCGCAGCAACTGCTCCGAGTGAGAATTGCCACTTGTCGAATCTCAACAAGATATAGATGAAAATTCCTAATAAAGAAGCGGCAACGGCCAACATACCGCCCGTCTGGATGTCGTCTGCCACCGTTGGCCCCACTTTGCTTGAGGAAATAATACCGGCATTACCTTTGTCTGCAGATTTGAACTCGGCCAGACTCATCCCGGCGGGCAATTCGGATTTAACCCCTTCGTAAATTTTTCGTTCCACGGTTTGATCCGCTGCAAGAGACTCGTCATCAACCAAATAGTCTGTGGTGATTTTCAATTGCGAAGAATTCCCGAAAGTTTTAGCTTCGATGGAGTTGTTTTTGCCATCATTGGTCTGCATCAGTTTTGCAATATTCTCCTCTATCTTATTGGCATCCACGGGTTTTTCAAATCGGACAACGTAGTTGCGCCCGCCGGTAAAATCGATACCGTATTTGAAACCGTTGATAGCGATGGAAGCGATTGAAATGACCATCAAAATTCCCGAAAAATAGTAGGCATATTTTCTTTTTCCGATAAAATCGATCCAAGTATTGCGGAAGAGATTCTTAGTCGGTGCCGTCCAGACAGAAAGTGACTTACCCTTACTCAGTCTGCTAAAAATCATTATTCTCGATAATAAAACCGAGGTGAATAAGGTCATTATCAAACCAATCATAAGCGTCACTGCAAAACCTTTGATAGGTCCCGTACCGAAGATATAAAGAATCAAAGCGGTAATGAAAGTGGTCGCGTGACCATCGAGGATGGCAGAAATTGCGTGCTTGAAACCATCTTTATAAGCGTCCAGAATATTTTTTCCGCGGAAGAGTTCTTCTTTGGTTCTTTCGTAAATAATAACGTTCGCATCTACGGCCAGCGCCATCGATAATACGATACCTGCGATACCGGGAAGCGTCAAGGTCGCGTCCAGCGAATCCATAATTCCGAAGATATAGAACAAGTTGATAATCATCGCAATAACGGCAAATATGCCGGCACCGCCGTAATAGAAAACGATGTAAACGATGATGATGGCAAAAGCAATGAGAAAAGAAGTAATTCCGGCATTGATGGATTCGGCACCCAAAGACGGGCCCACCACCTCTGCCTGCACGATTTTTGCCCCGGCGGGTAATTTGCCGGCGCCCAGAACGTCCACTAAGTCCTTCGCTTCTTCCTGAGTGAAATTTCCCGAGATTTGGGTTCTTCCGTTGGGAATCACCTCGTTTACTGTAGGAGCTGTGTAAACTCTGTTGTCCAAAGTTACCGCCACCACTTTTCCTTTATTTTTCTCCGTCATGGCTTTCCAGTCGCGCGCGCCTTGGGAGTCCATCTGCATATCTACCACGATACGCCCCAGCTGGTCGTAGTTGATGTTTGCCGATTCTACGGCACCGTCCACCGGTGCTTTCTGCGTAATGTTTCCGCGAATGGCGTAGAGAACCAAGCTGTTGGGAGAAGTAGATTCGGGCTTGTAGCCCCACATAAACTGGGTATATTTTAAATTAATAGGTCTTGCTTTGATGGCAATTTCACAATTAAGCAACTTATTCACAACGGCGGTGTCGGACAATTTTACATTCGCCACGGCATTTCCGGGTGTGGAATTCAGCTGAATCAAGTTCATCAGATTCGTCGATTTTGCGACGCCGATAGAATCGCCTTTGGTTTTCACCAGCTGATCGAGTTGAGAGAAATAGGGAACGACTTCCTGCGCCAGCTGCACTTCCCAAAACTGTAGTTTTGCAGAAGTCTGGAGCATTTTTTTTACCCGATCTATATCTTTGATTCCGGGCATTTCCACCAAAATCCTTCCGGTGCCGGGAACTCTCTGGACGTTGGGTTGCGTCACACCCATTTTGTCGATACGGGTTCTGAGAACTTCGTAAGCTGTCCCGACCGAGGCGTCAATTTTTTTTCTGACAATGTTTTTGACTTGCTCGTCCGGCGTATTGAATTTGATCTCAGAGAGATTGGTGTTTCCAAATATTTCTGGATCTGCCAGTTTCAGGTTGGTTCCTTTTTCTTTGTTGACGGCTTCAAACTGTATGAAGAAGTCCTCGATGTACTGCTTGCTCGAGTTTTTCTGCACTTTGTCGGTTCTGTTGAGCGCTTCTATCAGAGTAGCATTTGTAGAGTAATTGCTAAGATCGTTTACCAAATCTCTTTGGTTGATCTCCAATAGTACGTTGATACCACCTTTCAAGTCCAGTCCGAGTTTCATCTCTTTCTGTTTTGCAGACGTGTAATCCAGTTTTGTAAAACCGAGATTAAGAGTGTCCTTAGAAAGTCTTGCGAGCTCAGCTTGGTATTTCACCGGATTTTCCCCTGCGATGGCCTTTGCTTCATTCTCTATTTTGTTGGCATAGAAAGATGGCAGAAGCTCATTAAGGCAAATTAATCCAAGAACGATGGCAACTAATGTAACGAGTCCTTTTCCTTGCATTGTCTTACGATATATATAAATTAGGTCGGCAAATATAACGATTTATCACGGAAATAAGAATTTGAAAATGAGAAATCTGTATTATTCCTCTTCGATTAATTTTAAAATGCTTTCTTTAATAAAAAATGTGGTGAAATTTCCCCCGTTCCATTCACATTAAAAGGCCTTCCAGAGATTATCCAAAAGGCCTTTTATTTTATTATTCAATAAATTTCTATTTGCTCCAGTTCACTCTTGTTGTTTTGACATCGTGAGAATTGCTGCCAATCATAATATCGAAATCGCCGGCTTCCCAATCGTACTTCAATTGATTGTTGTAGAATTTAAGATCTTCGGGCGAAATTTTGAAAGTTACTTTTTTGCTTTCGCCTGCTTTCAAATATACTTTTTGGAAACCTTTCAGCTCTTTGACAGGTCTTGTGATGCTGCCAACCAAATCTCGGATGTATAGCTGAACCACCTCAGCGCCGTCGTATTTTCCATTATTCGTCAACGTGACACTGGCCTCGATCGCGGTGTTTCCTGTCGGTTTTGCATTGCTGACCGAAACATCAGAATATCCAAAGGTCGTATAACTCAATCCAAATCCGAAAGGATAAAGCGGTGTGTTGCACTCGTCCAGATAGTTGGAACGGAATTTCTCGAACTTGCATTTTTCCGTATTTTCCAAACTCAACGGGCGACCGGTATTTTTCGCATTGTAATAAAGCGGAACTTGGCCCACGCTTCTTGGGAACGTCATCGGTAACTTTCCGGACGGATTTACTTTTCCGTACAGTACGTCCGAAATTGCGTAACCAGCCATGCTTCCCGGGAACCAAACATTCAGAATAGCATCTGCCAGCTGGGATTCTTCCGTCAAAACCAACGGACGACCTGTGAATAAAACGATAACGATTGGTTTGCCGGTTTTTTTAAGTTCTCTCAACAATTCTTTTTGAGTTTCCGGAATTCCGATATCGGTTCTGGAACTAGATTCGCCGCTCATTTCGGCACTTTCTCCGATGGCAAGAAGGACGACGTCTGCTTGGTTGGCAATGGCTATCGCTTCTTTTCTTATCTGATCTGCCGGCCGATTATCTCTGCCCGCCGATTTGCCAAACATCGAGACTTTTTCTTCCATTTCTGCAGATTCGTAGATGTTGCTTCCTTTTGCATACAGAAATTTCACATTTTTTCCAACAGATTCTTTAAGACCTCTCAGCAGCGAAATAGAATTGGCGTGCTTCGCGGCAACGCTCCAAGTACCGGGCATGTTCACGGCATTGTCGCCCAAAGGCCCGATGACGGCCACGGTTCCGGATTTCTGCAACGGAAGAACCTGCTTGTTATTTTTAAGAAGAACCATGGATTGAGAAGAAATCGTTTTGGCTGCCTCCAGATTTTTTGGACTGAAAACCTCTCTCTGGGCTCTTTTGGAATCGGTATATTTATAAGGATCATCAAAAAGACCGAGGTCGTATTTGGCTTCCAGAATTCTTCTTGCAGCATCGGTCACTGCTTGTTCCGTTACTTTTCCTTCGGAAATCGATTTTTTCAAAGTTTTCAAAAAACCCTCGCCCACCATATCCATATCGACTCCGGCATTAATAGCTAAAGCAGACACTTCTTGCAAATCGCCCATTCCGTGGTCAATCATCTCATTGATCCCGGTGTAATCTGTGACCACAAAACCTTTGAAATTCCATTGTTTTCTTAAAACATCCGTTAGCAGCCATTTGTTTCCCGTTGCCGGAATGCCGTCTATCTCATTGAACGAAGCCATCACCGAGCCCGCGCCAGCTTCAACAGCCGCTTTGTAAGGTGGAAAATAGGTGTTGTACATTTGCAAATGACTCATATCCACCGTATTATAATCTCTACCACCTTCCGCAGCACCATAAAGCGCAAAATGTTTTACGCAAGCGAGCATAGTGTTTTTCTTGGCAAGATCGTCCCCTTGATAGCCATAAACCATCGCTTTTGCGATCTCGCTTCCCAAATAGGGATCTTCGCCGGCACCTTCGGAAACCCTGCCCCACCGCGGATCTCTGGAAATATCGACCATCGGCGAGAAGGTCCAGTTGATGCCGTCGGCAGTGGCTTCCTGAGCAGCAATCTGAGCAGAGCGCTGGATCAAATCTGTGTCCCAAGACGAGGCTAAGCCCAACGGAATTGGAAATGAGGTTTCATAGCCGTGGATCACGTCCATTCCGAAAATCATTGGAATCTTCAGTCGGCTTTTTTCTACTGCCACTTTCTGAACCTCGCGGATTTTATCAACCCCTTTGATATTAAATAATCCGCCAACCAAGCCTTGTTCCACTTTTTTACCGATGTCGGAGCTCTGTGCCTGCCCCGTTGTAAAATCGCCTGAAGAAGGCAGATTGAGCTGTCCGATTTTCTCATCCAAAGTCATTTTGGAAATCAGATTGTCGATAAAAGCTTTTTTCTTGGATTGATATGGAGCCGACTGGTAAGACTGGGCAGGTTTGGATATAATATTCTGCGCCAAAAAGAATGGCGAAAGTGCCAATGCAGCCAGGATTGCAAATTTTTTCATATAAATTATATATTTTAATTTTTAACTTCAATGATCGATTGAGACAGCATCCATTGCCACAATTTGGGATCGGAGTAAGTGGAATCCCAAGAATTGTGATTATCGTTCGGGAAAATGGTGAGTTCTGCTTTGGGGTTGATGGGATGCAGTTTTTGATAAAAGTTGAAAGCATTTTCCGGAAGAACAACATCGTCCATCCCGCCGTGGAATAATTTGATATTGAGATCTTTGTAATTCTGAATAGTGGCCTGCATCATGCGGTCTGTTGGAGCACAGATTGCGGCAACTGCGGCAAACATTTCCGGATGCTCGCCTGCCAGTTTCAAAGTTCCCCAGCCGCCCATCGACAGACCTGTGAGGTAGATTCTTGCTTTATCGATTTTGTACTTTTCCGAGATTTCCTTAATCAGAAAATAGATTTGAGTGGTATCCCACCAAGTGTTTTCCGGACATTGAGGCGCCAAGATGGCAACGGGTTCCGGGATCAAACTTTTGTACGTAAAAGGACTGTGAACTTTAATCATTTCCAAATTAGTGCCTCTTTCTCCCGAACCGTGAAGAAATACAATTAACGGTATTTTGGATTTAACATTTGGCGGCATATCCAAGATATAGGATAATTTGGCTTGAATCTTTACTTCTTTGTTGAACTCGGATTTGATTTCCTGCGCTGTGGCAAAAGGAAAAATGCAAATTAAAAGTAAAAAAGCAAGTAATTTCTGTCTTAAATTCATTTTATTGGATTTTTGATTTGTTTTTTCTAATACTCTCTAACGCGTTTATTTGTTGCATCGTCTGAATTTTTTTTACGGAGCGCTCCTCCGGCGTACGCGCGCTACTTCTTTTCAGTTGAGGATTTCATTCTGTGACTCAACCCATAGCCCCGATGGCAGCGGCATCCTTTTTTGTTTTTTGGTGTTAAACTTTCAATCGAACTGAGAAACGTTCTAAAAACAAAAAAGATATAGCGGACAGCGGGATCAAGCTCCCAAAAAATATTAAAGTCTCCAAACGAAACAATAAAATTTAGTGTTTAAAGATAATACTTTTTGTTTATTGAATCTGATGTTCTGTGGACTTAAACCCGATTTTTTTGAGTCCGTTTCTCACTTCGGGTGCATTCATGAAGAGATTCCAGAGCAGTCCGGTGCGATAATTCTCGATCATCGGCGCGATAGTTCCCTGATCGATAGCCAGATAGCGTGGCGTAAACCAGTCGTCAAAATGGATAGACGTTGCATCATAAGGACCTGCACTTCCGACAAATTTTGGTTTTTCTTCGTATAAAAATCTCAGGAAAGCCATCGATTCTTTTGGGGTATAGGGCATAGAGCTGAGCGCGCCAGTCGGCACAATCACGCCCAAATCTTCTTTTATTGGTTGGTGAGCGGCATAACCGACGGAACCATCTTTGTTCCTCGTGTAGCCGGCTGTAAGTCCCCAATATTTTTCTGAATATCCTTTGTATTTGAAGGGATTTTCCAGACAATATTTGTAATCTATCAGGACTTGATTTCGGTTGAGATCCCAATAATTTTTCACGTATTGATCTGAAAGTCCACGCGGATCTAAACCTAAATATGAGTATTGGGACCAGAATAATGGACCGCCAAATTCTTCTGCATAATTGTGTTTGACGTAAAGAGGCAATCCGTATTTGGTTTTGTCTGTCGTATAAGTGCCATTTCGTGTCCACCCTTTGTTATAGGTTTCGGAATCGATGGAATAATCTGGGGATGAGGCTGCCAGAACGTAGGTAATCAGGCATTCGTTGTAGCCTTCGAGCGGGAAATTCATTTCCCAGCCATAGGTTGGCGACCAATGCCAGTAGAGCACTTTTTGTCCGCCTTTGGTGTACCAATTCCATTCGACACCTTTCCAAAGTTGATCCATTTTGGCAGCGAGTGCTTTTTCTTCGGCATTTCCGTTTTTGAAATATTCTCGAACGCAGATGATTCCTTGGGTAAGGAATGCAGTTTCTACGAGGTCTCCGCCATTATCTTTCTTGCCAAAAGGGACTACTTTGCCGGTTTCGCCATTCATCCAATGCGGCCACGCACCGTGGAAACGGTCTGCTTTGCTAAGAAAATCGGCGATGTGATTTAATCTTTTCACTGCTTCGGCACGGGGGATAAATTTCCTATCGACCCCAACCAGAATGGTCATTAATCCAAAGCCCGATCCGCCCGTGGTAACCACGTGCTTATCGTTTTGCGGATAAATATTATCTTCGTGATAGCGCTCTCTTCCCAGCATTGAATGGAGTTCTGCAAAGTCCCAGAAGTATTTGAGGGCGTCGCTTTGGACTTTGTCCATCAGTTGCGTGTCCGTTAGTTTTTTCGTTGTGGATTCAGAATCTTTCTGTGCTTGCTGCGAACCTTGATAATTCTTGCAAGAAATTAACAGGCTAACAGCAATGAACGATAGTCTAAAAATATTTTTCATAGAATTTTTAAGTTAAATTAAAAGCCATATGTTGAGGAATGGAATCCTAATTTTACCAAACCTTGTCTTACGTCGGGTGCATTCATAAAGAGATTCCACAGAAATTGGGTTTTACCGTTTTCGATCATTGGTGCTATGGTGCCTTGATCTATGGCCAAATATCTGGGCGTCACCCAATTGTATTGAATGGAATAGGCGTCGTAAGGACCGGCCACACCGATATACTTGGAATAATTTTCATTGTAAAGAAATCTCAGAAAATTCATACTTTCCGTTGGTGTGTAGGGCATGTCGGATATCGCTGCCGTGGGCGAAATTACGCCCAAATCGTTATTGGGCTGATGGGCAGCATAACCTGTGGTTCCATCTGCATTTCGGGAGTAGCTGGCTGTGAGACCCCAACTTTTGGCATTATAGCCTGAGAATCCTTTTGGATTGGTGACACAATATTGATACATAATTTTGGCGTGATTGGTAGTAACGTCGCCATAATTGACATAGTCGTCATAAAGGCCTTTGGGGTTGAGACCAAGAAATGAATAATGCGACCAAAACATGGGACCGACCGTTCCCGATGCACCGTTATGGTTGACGATGAGCGGAATACCATATTGCGTACCCGACGATTTGATGCCTCCGTTTCTTGCCCATCCATTTTGGTAAACCGATTTGGGAATTGAATAATTGGGAGATGCTGCGGCCAGTACATAAGTGATTAAGGTTTCGTCGAAGCCTTGCAATTTCATATTCATATCAAAATTGTAGGTAGGAGACCAGTGCCAGTACAAGACATTCTGGCCTTGTGTGTACCAATTCCATTCTATGCCTTTCCACAGTTCGTCAGCTTTTTGAGCTAATGCTAATTCTGAAGCGTTGGTGGAGTTTTTGAAAAACTCTCTCACGCAGATTAGACCTTGCGCCAGGAAAGCCGTTTCTACCAGATCTCCTCCGTTATCTTTGGTGCTGAATGGGATGACGTTGCCGTTGGTACCATTCATCCAATGTGGCCAGGCACCGTGAAATCGGTTGGCATTTTGTAAAAAATTAAGCGCGGTCGTCAATCTGGAAACGGCTTCCGGCTGGGCAACATAACCGTTCTTGATTCCCACCAAAATGGTCATCAATCCGAAGCCTGAGCCGCCTGTGGTGACGGTATTGGCATCATTATTAGGATCATCTGTGTGGTATCTTTCTCGGGCAAGTTTGGAATCGGTTTGTGCGAAGTCCCAAAAGTATTTGAGGGCATCTTTCTGCACCATTTCGGTGATCTGGGCGTCTGTGTAAACGGTTGCCGGCTCCTCAGGTGGATTTACCAAAATATCATTTGGATCCCAATTGCTGTCGTTTGAACAATTGTATAACAAGAAGACAACCGATGCTAAAATTATATTTTTCAAAATACTTGCTTTTGTGTATTGATTTGGATGTTATGAAAAACACTTTATGAACAAGCCATAAAGTGTTTTCATTATTAACTAAATATTGGTACTAATTATTGCATAGTGGCGCTTATTTCTGCAGCGTCCAGAGCTTTATCGTAAATCCTCAATTCATCGATGAGACTAAGGTCTGACAAGTGACTCCAGTATGTAAATGAAGGCGCTCCGGAAGCAATCGTGATTGTAGAACTTGAAGAAAAATCAAAAGTGGTGTAGGTTGCAGTTCTTTGCAGTACACCGTTGAAATAAATTTTAGATTCTGTGGGCGAAACAGTAACACCCACGTGTACCCAATTGCCGTCAACAGGTAAATTACCCCCGTCGTTCCAAGACTCGCCTCCGCCTGTACCAACATTCATTTTGATGGTTTGCGAACTTGCACTACCTTCTCTGAACAATCTAAGACCTCCATTTCGGTTCTCATCGGTGTTGTCTGAGTTATCATTGATAGTAATAATACCAGCCCGATCTGGTGTAGCATTTATCTTATACCAAAAAGTAAAACTTATTCCATCTGAACTATATAATCCACTAAGTGGGAACGTAAGATATGAATCTGTCGCACCTTGGTAAGCAGCACCGGATTTACCGTCTGCAATAGTCGATGGATTACCAACAACTGTAGGATTAGCCCCACTTAACAACTCAGTAAATACGTTGCCTGCGAAGAAAGGAAGATAAAATTTTTCGCCATACAAAGCAGTATATTTATTGTCAATATTAAATGCTACTGTTTTTGTGGAAGTCTTACCTGTAAGATCTTTAGCATTGACTGTAAAGGTGTGATTACCTAAACCCAAGTTTTTGGTATAAATATCGGCATAGTTTCTATAATCTACAAAACTATTATAGGATTTCTGAAATGTGCCATCTACAAGAATTTCAATATAAGCAATTTCAATATCATCAGAAACTTTAAAATCAAAATTGAAATCTGTAGTGACATCGGTAAAAGGAATAGTAACATTTCCCGCTGGACTATTTATGGTGATAACAGGCGCCGCCACATCCTCTCCCGGTGCGACATGACTAATATCATCGATATATCCGTCTGAACAAGCTATCGATACTGTTAATAAAATAACAGCAGCAAGAGTTAATTTTATTATATTTTTCATTGTATTTATGTCTATTGATTACTTTCTAATGCTTGGATTTTTTCTATCTGAGCTAATGGATAAGGCAAGAATTGTTTATCCATACTGAAGGTTCTGCCGTCATAGCTCAATGCTGCAGTATTACCTAGTCTTACCATATCGTAATACCGAATACCCCATTCCAATCCTAATTCTGCATATTTTTCGTCCATTACCTGATCAGCCGTTACCGATGCCAAGCTGGATAGTCCTGCTCTATTTCTTACGGTATTTACGGCAGCCACAGCAGTTCCTGCAGATGGATTAGCTCCTCTTGCGACAGCTTCGGCATACATCAATAAAATTTCTGAATACCGCATTATAATGTAATTTTTATTAGAACCATAATCATTTCGGCCAGGAATTAACTGATTTGAAGGCAAATAATGCTTACCACTAAAGAATAATGCTCTTGCGGAATTATTAATCACATCATTACTTGGTGTAACATTGGAAACCCATGATGGTAAAGTTGCAAAGTTTGGATCTTCTTTTATCTTCGCAATGCCGTCTGGCGTAAACAACACGCTGGTTACCAAACGTTTTTGCTCATTTCGGGCAAGCATGAATTTGATATATTTCAGGCTTGGTTCATAGAATCCCCATCCTGCATTAGCTCCTGAAACAGCAGGTGTCCAACTTGTAGGACCATAAAAATCCCACAGGTGTTTGACGTTATTTCCTGTACCCACTCCAAAATCGGAATATTGAATCTCGAGCAAGTTCTCATTGGCTAATTTACCGGGTATTTTAAACAAATTATAATAATCATCTGTCAGCGAAAACTTATTAGAATTGATAATTATACCTGTCGCGTCTGCCACGGCCTGATAGTTTTTCAGTTCCAGATTTGCCATAGCTTTTATGGCAAGAGCTGTATATTTGGTGACACCGCCTTTTATATCTGTGCGCTGGTTTGGCCTCATATCTGGCAGATTGGGTATTGCCTCATCCATTTGGGCAGAAACCCAGTTCATCACATCATCTTTTGACCGGAGGGTCAATTGACTTTGATCTAAAACTTCCATGACAATAACTTTACCCCAAACCCTGGAAATTTCTAAGGTATAGAAAGCTCTTAGGGTTTTGCATTCTGAGATATATTGATCTATCAATTGCGAATTGACCCCGCCCGCTCTGAATTTTTCCAATTCATTCATCTGAGCCGTTACTTGTACTATTCTTTGGTACCAAATTTCCCATAGTGAGTTGTACATCCAATAACTGCGGTCGTAAGAATAATTATCAGTGTCGGTAAAAGGTGCTTGATCTCCTTTTCCACCTGCATTAACATCATCTCCTCGTACTGAGATCAAAGGAATCTGTTCCCAGCCGATGCCTGTATCGCCGTTGTCAGCTGCTCTTTTACCAGATAAAGTTGCATAAGCACCCATCACAGCACCTTTCGCACCTTCTGCACTGGTGTAGTCATAACTATTACCAGCATCAAGTTCCATTGGTTCATCCAGTTTGCTGTCGCATCCCGTCAAACCTATAATACTAACAAGCAAAATTGCTTTTATATATATTAATTTTTTCATTGTCTTTTATTTTAAATATGTTAAAATTTTATGCTGTACCCGATAGACACTACAGACGGCGTAGGATAAAGATCCAAATTAACACCATCATTATTAACCTCTGGGTTCATCAAGTTTTTACTTCTTGTCCACATATACGGTCTATCCGCTGTGAGCGAAAATCTCATTTCTGGAACGCCGTCAGTTTTCAAGGTATAACCTACCTGGATATTTTGGATCCTGAAGAAATCACCTTTTTGCAACCAGAAGTCGGAAAGTTTTTGATTGTTCCAACTTTGACGGTAACCTTCGGAAGAAACATACTCATTGGTAGTTCCTTCTCCGTGCCAACGGTTGATTGCAAAATCTGCGTCCACGTTTCTTCCTGTGGTTCTGATAACCTCTGCACGGGCTCTATTAAGAATTACGTTACCTCCTTGCCCATAAAATGCTACTGAAAGGTCCCACGTTTTATAATTTACGGCAATGGATCCTCCATAATAATAAGTTGGAACCGGAGCACCAAGATATGTTCTGTCACTATCATCAATCTTTCCATCTCCATTCAAATCTTTATATTTGAAATAACCTGGTTTTACCGTTCCTGCACCCTGATTGGTGTTGGCATAAACTGCTGTTGGATCTGCATTGACTTCTGCTTGATTTTGATAAACGCCATCGAGCTCATAGCCATAAAACACATCAATTGGCTGGCCGACTACTAAACGCTGAGGAAAATCTCCCGATCCTCTTGCGATAAATGCCTGACCGTACAAATCTGTAATTTCATTTTCAACATGGCTAAAATTCCCACTGATGCTGTAACCCCAATCTTCGCCTATTTTGTCTCTCCAGCCGGCCGAAATTTCGTAGCCTCTATTTCTCATGGTTCCAACATTTTTATAGCTTACTTCGCTACCTATTGTCGGGAATACGGGAATCACCAAACTTTTGGTGTCTTTTATGAAATAGTCTCCCTCTAAGGTCAATCGTCTATTTAAAAATTCTGTAGATAAGCCGATGTTGGTCTCTTCCGTATATTCCCGTCGCACATCATCCTGATAAGTGGTAAACTGAAAAGCCGGAACGAAAGTGTCTGCAAATACAGAATTAACCGGGAATGCCGTGCTTGGTCTGCTTGCGTTAATTCCGTCATTAGCTAATTTACCCCATCCACCTCTAATTTTCAAAAGATTGAGCCAACTTACATTTTTCAAAAATGATTCTTCAGAAAGAACCCAACTCACGCCCACAGCAGGAAGGTTAATAGTTTTTTGATTTGGGAATTTATTTGAACCCTCATTTCTAAGTGTTCCATAAACAATGTATCGGTCTTTAAATTTGTATGATAATCTTCCAAAGTAAGAGGTTCTGTAATATCTATATGGAGCACCTTCCGAGGTAAACCTTCCGGCCTCAGCAGTGTTATTGATGTACCAAGTGCTTTTATTATCTCGGGAAAACAAACTTCCCTCGAAGAAATTACCTTTCATAGTCAAATACTTGAAAGATTGGTCAGCAAAAGATGTTCCTGCCATTGCAGTAATATCGTGCTCCCCGAAAGATCGGTTCCAAGTAAGTGTATTATCCCAGATGTAATCTTCGTAAGTGGCATTATTACGCGTAATCGTAGAGTTATCTAATGTTCTTTGGAAACCTTTCTCACTATTAACAAAGTATGGCAACTCCATCAGACGCTCATCTATATTTCTGTTGTTATAAGAAAGTGTTGTTTTAAAAATTAATTCCTTTGGCAGTAAACTAACTTCTGCGTAAGCATTAAAATTGGTGGATCGTTGAATACCAAGTTTATCCACGTTATCCATTAAAGCAAATGGGTTATCGTGACCTCTGTATCCTAAAATTTGAGCATCCGCGTATGGGCGAACGGTGGCTTCCGTAAACAAGGGATCAAAGACAGGCATTACCGGAACGGCATAATAGATTTGGGACCAAGCCGAAGATTCGTCATCATATTTTTCACCCCGGGTGTAATTAATAACCGCTCCAACATTTAACCAGTCGGTGGCTTTGGCATCAATTTTCGCTCTGACATTAAATCTTTCATAGCCGTTCTTCATATCTAGAATACCATCTTGGGAAAAAAAGTTACCTCCTAATGAATAAGCAACCTTTTCAGAACCACCATCTACCGACAGACTATGACTTTGGATGGGAGCGATTCTCAATGCCTCATCATACCAATCGGTATTGACGTTGGGAAGATTGGGATTGGTTCTGCTTCTGCCATATCTTGCAATAGCTGCTGCAATCGCATCAATTTCAAACTGGGAACCAGATTCCAGAGCAAAATTTGTAAATTGCTCTGTATTAGCCATTTTTGTTACATTATTAGCATATTGCGCTCCATAATATGTATCGTAAGAAATTTTTGCCTTTCTGTTGTAGTTGCCTCCTTTTGTTGTAATGACCACAACCCCATTAGCAGCCAAAACACCATAAATTGAAGCCGCCGAGGCATCTTTTAAAATGGTAAAATCCTGAATATCATTGGGATTCAAGAATTCGATATTATTTACAAAAAGTCCATCTACAACGTATAAAGGCTGATTATCTCCCTGCAAGGAGTGAATACCTCTAATATTCATCTTTGGCGATTCTCCCGGAGACCCGTTTGCAACAATCTGTACACCGGCTACTTTGCCTTGCAAAGATTGTGTTGCTTGTCCTGAAGGCGTTTTCACAATATCTGCAGCTTTTACCGTAGTAATAGCGCTCGTAAGATCTACTTTTTTTGCAGATCCATATCCAATCACAACCACCTCGTCAATTTTTTGCTCTTGGGTTACGGTGTCCTGTGTGGATTGGGCATGCAAATTGCCAGCGTAATAGAGTGCAGCAATAAGCAATGGTAATTTCACATAATTTTTTCTCATAATATTCTTAAGTATTATTTTCGTAGTCCTAAATATATATATTTTTTTAACATCGCGTTAATTTTTATTAACAAATGTTTAATATACTGAATATCAGTCCGAAAAATTTCATTATTAACTTATTATTCAGCAAATAGCTTCTTAAAGATTCCCCGATTTTTGGCGCAATATTTGCGTTTTTAGTAAAATTGAAAAAATATTGAGCGAGGCAGCTCTCAAAAAACTCCAAATACCTTATTAAATTGTGGAATTATGAATACCAACAGACTATCCTACCCAATGCAGCAAGCCCTCATTAAACAAATGACCAAAGAAGCGCATGCGGCGCAAATTTTCCTTTCGTATGGCTGCTGGGCCGATGGGGAAGGCTATGGCGGCATTGCCAATTTCCTCTACCGACACGCGCAAGAAGAACGAAACCATATGACCAAATTGATGCGCTATATCCTCGACCGAGGAGGCGTGCCGACAATAGAAGCTATTCCCGCACCACCGCAAAATCCACAAAATCTCACAGACGCTTTCAATAAAATTTTTGAACACGAAGTAGACAACACAACTGCCATTTATGAAATAGTCAATCTATCTTTAGAAGAAAAAGATTGGGCCACGTGGAATTTCATGCAATGGTTCGTAAAAGAACAAATTGAGGAGGAAAAACTGGCGTTGGAATTGATCGATAAATTAAAAATTGCAGGAGGAGACAATGCCACAGACGAATCCCTTTTTGCTTTGGATAAAGCTCTGGAAGAAGCGCCCGACAGCGTCTCTTTGCCTCAAGAAGCGACGGCGGATAAGCCCTCATAAGAATAAAATAAATATCACTAACTTTGATCTCCGTTTTTTTGCGGAGATTTTTTTCATTAATCAAATATATTAAAAAGAAAAATGGCCAATATCATAGAAAGCAACCACGATAACCCGGAAGAATTTTACAAATCACTGAAAGAAAAATTGGAACAGCAACATAATTTCCCCGAAGAGTACCTTTTCAAATTTATTGTTCGGGGCGATTCTGAAAAAGTTACCGAAATTATACGCATATTCGACGGTCTCAAATACACCTTATCCAATAGAGAAAGCTCGAAAGGAACCTACACGTCGGTCTCATTCCAATGCTTCGTGATGGATGCCGATCACGTGATAGAAATCTATCAGCAAGTAGCCAAAATAGAAAATGTGATGATGCTTTGATTATAATTGATGAGCGATAAATGATGAGCGATAAATGATGAGCGACAAATGAACATAAAAAAAATGGCGTTCCGCACTTGGACGCCTTTTTTTCGCAGCTCGGCTTATGAATTTTCAAGAATATAGCTGAACATCAAGGGCGCACAGATGGTTGCATCACTTTCAACAATGAACTTCGGAGTCTTGACATCCAGTTTCCCCCAAGTTATTTTTTCGTTTGGAACTGCGCCGGAGTACGATCCATACGAGGTTGTGGAATCGGAAATCTGACAGAAATAACTCCAAAACGGAATATCGTGCATCTCCATATCCTGATACAGCATCGGAACGACGCAGATGGGAAAGTCGCCCGCGATTCCGCCACCAATTTGGAAAAATCCAACGCCTTTGCCGCCGGAATTCTTTGGATACCAATCCGCCAAATAGGCCATATATTCGATGCCCGATTTCATTGTAGAAAACTTCAAATCACCTTTGATACAATAGGATGTGAAAATATTACCCATCGTAGAATCTTCCCATCCAGGAACAACGATTGGGAGATTTTTCTCTGCCGCAGCAATCATCCAAGAATTTTCTCGCGGGATCTCGTAATATTGTTCCAGAACGCCGGACAGAACCATCTTGTACATATACTCGTGCGGAAAATATCGTTCTCCTTTTTCATCAGCATCTTTCCAGATTTCGTAGATATGTTTCTGCAATCTTCGGAAGGCTTCTTCCTCCGGGATGCAGGTATCAGTCACTCGATTTAGTCCTTTTTCCAACAATTCCCACTCTTCCTGAGGCGTCAGATCTCTGTAATGCGGCACCCTTTCGTAGTGAGAATGCGCTACCAGATTCATCAAATCCTCCTCGAGGTTGGCGCCGGTGCAAGAAATGAAATCCACTTTGCCTTGGCGAATTATCTCTGCCAGAATCTTTCCTAATTCTGCGGTGGACATAGCGCCGGCCAGCGTGATCATCATTTTTCCGCCATCCTTCAAATGCGCTACATAAGCTTTGGAAGCATCTACCAAGGTGGCAGCATTGAAGTGCAGATAATATTTTTCTATGAACTCAGTAATCGGTTTGCTCATTATTTTTAAGTTTCTGCAAAGATAAGGATTTGTTTCAATGATGGAAGGGCGAGGACAAAGGCTTTTTCGAAATATCCGCGTTTGTGGGTGTAGCACATTCCCATTGCCCAAATACAACTTCCAACTTCCATCATATTTCACTACTTTTGCACATTCAAATAAAATACAGACAACAAATGCTTTCGGTTCAGGGATTAGGATTACATCACGCAGGAAATTATCTTTTCAAAGACACCAATTTTACAATCAAAAAAGGAGACAAAATCGGATTGGTGGGGAAAAACGGAGCCGGAAAATCCACACTTCTAAAAATACTTTCCGGAGAGATCGCTTTCTATGAAGGTTCCGTCATCCCCGAAGGCAACATCACCATCGGTTTCCTAAAACAAGATCTCGATTTCGTAAAAGGAAGAACCGTCTGGGACGAGACGATGCAGGCTTTTGAAAAAATCAATGCATTGAAAAATGAATTGGAGGATGTCAACCATCAGCTGGCAACCCGAACCGATTACGAAAGTGATGCTTACAGCGATCTCATTCACAAGATGACGGACCTCAACGACCTCTTGATGAACCACGATGCGTATAATCTGGAAGGCGATGTGGAGAAAATTCTCTTTGGATTGGGTTTCAAAGCCGATGATTTTCACAAAATAACCGACGAATTTTCGGGAGGCTGGAGGATGAGAATCGAACTTGCCAAACTACTCCTTCAGCAAAACGATTTGATGCTGCTGGATGAGCCGACCAATCACCTCGATATGGAATCCATCATCTGGCTGGAGGATTTTCTCAAGGATTATCAAGGATCAATGTTGCTGGTGAGCCACGATAAGCAGTTTATGACCGCCACTTGCAACCGAACTTTTGATATCAACAACAAAAAAATCGACGACTACAAAGCCAACTATTCCAAATATCTGGAACTGAGAAAAGACAGAAAGGAAAAACTCATCCAAGCGAAAAAAAATCAGGATGCGGAGATCAAACATACCGAGGAACTCATCAATAAATTCCGCGCGAGCGCTTCCAAAGCCTCGTTTGCGCAATCCTTGATCAAAAAATTGGACAAAGTAGAACGCATAGAAGTGGAGAATGAAGATGTTTCCAAATTCAATATTCGCTTTCAGCCTGGTATTACGCCGGGAAAAGTGATTTTCGAAGCACAAAATCTCGGGAAAGCTTATGGTAACAAGCAGATTTTTGATCACGTAGATTTCTTTGTAGAACGTGGCGACCGAATCGCACTTCTGGGCCAAAACGGGCAGGGAAAAACCACATTGGCCAAAATTCTCGCCGGGGACATCACCGATTATTCGGGCACTTGGAACTTGGGCCACAACGTCAACATCGGCTATTTTGCTCAGAATCAGGAAGAAGTTTTGACGCCGGACAAAACCGTTTTGCAAGAAGCGGAAGACAGCGCGACAGAGGAAACCAGACCGCGCGTGCGCGATTTGCTGGGCTCTTTCCTTTTCACGGGCGACGATGTCACGAAGAAAACCAAAGTCCTTTCCGGAGGCGAAAGGAACCGCTTGGCGCTTTGTAAACTGTTGCTACGCCCGTTCAACACGTTGATTATGGATGAGCCAACGAACCACTTGGACATCCAATCGAAGGAAATTATCAAGCTGGCTCTCCAGAAGTTCGAAGGTACCTTGATCGTGATCTCGCACGACCGCGAGTTTCTGCAAGGATTGACGGACAAGATTTTCGAATTCCGAGACGGAAAGATGAAAGAATTCCTAGGAACCATCGACGAATATTTGGAATACCGCCAAAAAGAAAGCATCCGAGAGATCTCTGCCGAGAAAGCCAAATTGCATCAGGAAGAAATTCCCGAAGCGAAAAAAGTTAAAGTTCCGGAGCAAATCAAGCGGCAAGAATCAAATATCATTGTGAGTAAAGAGCAAAAAAATATCCAAAACAAAATCAAAAAAATAGAAGAAAAAATCTCGGAACTGGAACTGAAAATCGAGGCATTCGAAAGTTCGTTTACCAAAGAAAATCCTTCGGAACAGGTTTTGGAATCGTACAATAAAACGAAAGAAGAATTGGATCTCACTTTGCAGGAATGGGAATTCTTGGGAACTCAGTTGGAAATCTAAAAAAATGCTGAAAGTTCTCGGAATCCAATAGATCTGATTGCGAAAAGAATCAAAATATACCCAGAACCGTTCTATTAATCGTCTTCTTCGGCACCGCTCCAATGGTTTTCATCGAAGGAAATACTGTCGAGAGCCAGCAATTCTGCTTCTCGTTCCACCGTTTCCCGTAATGTAAATGTGACCATATTTTCCTTTTTTTCTTTGGCAAGTTTTCGGGTCATTGCTTTATCGATCGTCATAAAACGCTTGCCCATCCGTCGGGCCGTGTATCTTCGCATTCCGGATTCTGCTAGCACGTCCACTGCCATATCGACGGCGGTTCCCAGAGTTTCGCGGTAAATATTATCAACATTTTTCTTGATAAACTGGTAGGCATCTATGCGGTTTTTGGCTCGCACAAAGATCTTGATATGAGGATAATTCTCTTTGACGTAATCCACCAGCAGCTTATTTTTTTCCGGATCATCGAGACAGAGAACGAGCAGATCGGCATCCTCGATACCGGCCGAACGCAGCAATGCCGGCTTCGTGGCATCGCCATAATAGACATTGAAGCCGTTGGCTCGCAACAGGGCAACACGCTCGGGATCGTTATCCAAAACTGTAGCCCGTACGCCGTTGGATTTCAGCAATCTACCCACCGTACTGCCAAAATATCCGAACCCGACGATGATGATCTTGCGCTGCTTAATGATTCCCAACTCTGCTTTTCCTTCCTCGGAATCATCTTTTATAAAATGCTTGTCCAGAACTTTCTCTTTAAAGATCAAGAGCAATGGCGAGATGCACATCGTAATGGCCACAATCGCCATCAATTCCGAATTGGCCTGATAATCTATTAGATATAAGCTGGCAGAGAAATTTATCAAAACAAAAGCAAACTCTCCGACTTGCGACAGCGCAAAAGCGAGGAATAAACTCTGCTCTGTATTCATTTTATAATACTTTCCGATGCCAAATAACACGATGGCCTTGATTGCTAAAACGACAAACGCTGCCGCAAAAATAAAAAACGGTTTGGAAGCAATGACGTCAAAATTGATAGTAGCGCCCACGCTCACAAAAAAAACGGCCAGCAACAAACCTTTGAATGGATCTATATTGCTTTCCAACTCGTGCCGAAACTCGCTGTTGGCAAGCATCACACCTGCGATGAAAGCGCCCAAGGCCGGACTCAATCCAATCGAGATCATCAGTTCTGAAACTCCGATGACGAGGAATAATGAGGCCGCGGTGAGGAGTTCATTGAGGCCGGATTTTGAAACAAACCTGAGAAATGGAACGAAGATATACCGCCCGAGCAGAATTAAGATCAATATCGCACCGATGACGGTATAAGGCTGCAGCCATTCCGGGATGTAGTGCAGCAAAACTTTTTCTTGATCGGCCTGCGCCAAGGCATTTTTGGATTTTGAGAAAAAAGGTAAAAGTGCCAAAATAGGAATGACCGCAATGTCTTGGAAAAGCAGGATAGAAAAGGATGATTCACCACTTACGGTTCGGAAAAGATTCTTCTCCTTTAAGGTTTGCAAGACGATTGCTGTGGACGACATTGCAAAACAAAGCGCAATGATAATGGATTTTTGCAACCCAAAACCGGCGATATAAAAAACAATTAAAATCCCGACGATACTCAGCAGCATTTGGCTCAATCCCAATCCTAGAATCCTTTTTCTGATTTGCCAGAGTTTCTGCGGTTCCAGCTCCAGACCTACCAAAAACAAAAGCATAATCACGCCCAATTCCGAAGCGTGCATAATATCTTGTGCGTCTTCGCCCGTCAATTGTAAGCAAAAAGGACCGATTAAAATGCCGCCTAAAAGATATCCAATCACGGAGCTCAAACCCAGTTTTTTCCCAAGCGGCACCAAAATAATGGCAACGCCTAAGAAAATAAGAATCGTCATTGCAATCGAATTTTCCGTCATTCTATTTTCAAAATTTCTGATAATTCTTCACAATACACATCGAGTTGCTTCTCATTCAGGGTGTCGGCATTATAAACAATGAATGTTTTTTTCAACTCGATGTTGTTCACATCGAGCGCCACACGCAATCCCGTGAGCAACTCTTCGACACAGGTTTTATATTTGCCTTCCTTGCTATAATTGCTCCGGCTACCGCCAACGCTTGTGACAATCAAAGCATCTTTTCCCGACAAGATATTGAATTCTCCTTCCGAGATCCAGCGCATATCGAAAACCTCGTCGATCCAAAGTTTGAGCAACGGTGGCATCCCAAACCAAATGATTGGGAAATGAAAAACAAGCCGGTCATAGTCCACAATCCTTTTGCGCTCCCGAAAAGTATGAATGTGAAAATCAGGATAATCCTCATACAAGTCGCGGAAAGTAATGTTGGCGCTATCTTCATAACAATCCAACAATCTTACATTAGTGGTAGAATGTTCTAAATAAGGATGCGCAAAAAGAACCAGTGTTTTTTTCAAAGAAATCTCGATTTTCGTAAATATAACGAATTTTTGAAATAAATCAAATTCTTAAGCCATCCGAGATTAAAATTATTTGCAGTTTGTAATTTGCTTAGCCTGATTGTTGTTGAGTGTCCAAAATTTTTATAAAATCTAACCAACCAGCATTTCAGTAAAAAAGTCACCATTCCTTTTATGAATTGTGACTTAATATTTGAATTAGTGATTTTTACCATCCACCAGAAGCGCCGCCGCCGCCGAAACTGCCGCCGCCGCCAAAGCCGCCGAAACCTCCGCTGCCACTGCTGCCTCCACCAAATCCTCCTCCACCGAAACTGCCCGGAAATGGGAAAAATCCGCCGCCGTATCTTCGTCTTCCTCGTCTGGAAAGCGTATAATCATCGCCGTCACCGTTGCCACCACCGTTTTTGTTGATAAAACCGATAAAAATAAAAATGATCAAAATGATCAAAAAAAGAACGCCAAAATTGACTTCGTTACCTTTATCCTGCTTCTTGACAATCGGTTTGAATTTCCCCTGCACAGCCTCCATTATTGCAGACGTCCCGCGGTCTATCCCTTTGTACCATTCGCCTTTTTTGAAGCTTGGCGCCACGAGATAATCCAAAATCTGCCCCGCAACGGCCGCCGTCAAATATTGCTCTACCGCGCGGCCTTGCTGGATGGCCATGGTGTGATCTTCTGTCGCTATCAGGAAAACGACGCCGTTATCTACTCCTTTTTGTCCAATTCCCCATTTTTCGCCATACATTGTTGCAAGATAGTTCACATCTTCGCCACCTGTTGTGGGCAGAATAATGACTTCGATTTCTGTAGAAGTAGAGTCCGAGAATTTGATAAGTTTCTGATTGAGAGCCTGTTCTTCGCTTTCCGATAGCAAATTGGCCTTGTCATAAACCGGATAAAGCACGGCCGGTTTTTCCGGAATATTCTGCGCCTTGATCGCGAAACCAAAGATCAGAAATATGGCAAACACAGACCGTTTAAGAGAAGCTGATATCATTGGATAGTTCATTGCTATTTTCTGTACCCACGGGGAAATATTTTTTAAGTTCGTAACCGGTTTTCAGGATGGCATTTTTGAGACCTTGGTAATAATTTCCTTTGGCAAATTCAGCGGTGATTTCGTCGTGCAGCGTGTCCCAAAATTCTTGTTGCACTTTCTTGTGAATGCCCTCGTCGCCGATGATGGTGAGATAATGGTGTTCAAAATTCACATAAAACAAAACGGCATTTCGTTCTTTGGTTTTGTGCATTTCCAAGGATTGGAAGATGCCGAAGGCTTTCTTGGCAAAATCTGTCTCCGCTGTCTCATCGATATGCACACGGATCTCTCCCGACGAGTGATCCTCGGCGAGTTTGATGGCCTCCACGAGGGAAGCCATCTCTGGATCTGTAAGATAATGCTTCATTATTCTGAGAAAACGCTCGGTGCTTTTTCTGCGCCCGCTTCAGATTTGAAGTATGGTTTTTCTTTGAAGTTTGTAAAATTCGCAATGATATTTCCCGGAAACTGTTTGATGCTCGTGTTGTATTTCCTGACCGCATCGTTGTAATAGACGGTCTCTGTACGAATGCTGTTTTCTATCGCGGTATATTCTCTTTGAAAATTGATGTATTGCTGATCTGCCTTGAGGTTGGGATAGCTTTCCACAACGGCCATCAATCGGCTGAGCGATCCGCTAAGTTCGCCTTGGGCTGCTTGAAACTTCGCCATATCAGCTTCTGTCATATTGGTTGGATCGATGTTGATAGAAGTAGCTTTTGATCTTGCTTCCACCACTTGTGTTAATGTTTCGGTTTCAAATTTTGCATAAGATTTCACGGTTCTTTCGAGATTTGGAATCAGATTGGCTCTTTTCTGATACGCTGTTTCCACATTGGACCACTTGGAGATGACCTCCTGCTCGCTTGCGGTGAAACTGTTGTAGGCGTTCTTGCCCCAAAAGAAAACGATTGCCGCCACGACTAGTACTACGACTCCGGCAACCAAACAACCTTTACCTTTCATATTTTTATGTTTTTTTAAATGTTAACGAACCAAATATACAAATTAAATATATCCAAAGAATTTATTTTTCAAAAAGCTTGGCTTCTTCCCACAGTTTGTCCATTTTTTCGAGGTTCAAATCGGAGAGATTTAGATTTTGTGATTTCGCAAGTTCTTCCATTTTTTGGAATCTGGAGATGAATTTGGAATTGGTTTTTTCTAAGGCTGTATCAGCATTTAGTCCGGAAATTCTGGCATAATTGATCAAAGAAAAAAAGACGTCGCCGAGTTCGTTTTCCTTCTTATCAACATCAGTTTCCGCGTGAAATTCCTCCAGCTCCTCTTCCACCTTCGCCCAAGCATCTTCCGCAGAATCAAATTCAAAACCTATTCCTTTTACTTTATCCTGAATTCTGTACGCTTTGATAATCGGCGGTAAACTCTTGGGAACACCTTCCAGAACGGATTTATTGCCTTCCTTAAGTTTCAGTTTTTCCCAGTTTTGCTTCACCGCTTCTTCGTCTTCTGCAACGGCATTCCCATAAATATGCGGGTGGCGGAAAATCAGTTTTTCGTTCAAAGAATTAATTACGTCAGCAATATCGAAACTCTCTTTCTCAGAACCGATTTTCGCATAAAAAACCAAATGCAGAAGCACATCGCCGAGTTCTTTTTTGACTTCCAAAAGGTCATTGTTCAATATGGCATCGGACAATTCGTAAGTTTCTTCCAACGTCAGATGGCGCAAACTTTCCAAGGTCTGTTTCCTGTCCCACGGGCATTTTCCCCGCAGATCGTCCATAATGTCGAGCAGCCTTCCAAATGCCTCCATTTTTTCCTGCCGTGAGTTCATAATTGATTAATGATAATTGATTAATGATAATTGATTATTAATTTTTCTTGGGCAGTTTTTCGCCTTCCACATCCATTTGTAACTTTGACCTTTGTCTTTCCAAGTCAATTTCCAACAACTGTCAACCATAAACTATCAACTAAATCAGTGTGACTTATTTTGCAACATTGGAACAAATTTGTAAACCCCAAATTCCTCTTTCTCAAACTGCGTATCCGAAATCTTCGTAAACCTGTAAAGAATCTGCTCATCGGTTTTTCCGAGTGGAATGACCATTTTTCCTCCGACTTTCAATTGTTTCAATAATTCGGTTGGTAGCATTTCTGCACCGCAAGTTACCAAGACTTTGTCAAAAGGCGCAAACGTTGGCAACCCCGCAAATCCATCGCCAAAACTCTGAAATTTGGGACGAATATCCAATTCTTTGAAAATCTTATGAGAAAAATCGAACAAATCTTTCTGGCGTTCAATGGTGTAAACCAAGGCTTTCATTTTGACCAGAACAGCCGTCTGATAACCGCAACCCGTTCCTATTTCCAAGATTTTTTCGCCTTCCTTTACTGCCAACAATTCGGTTTGCTCGGCAACGGTTGACGGATGAGAAATGGTCTGTTTCGCCGCAATCGGGAAAGCGCGATCTTCATAAGCATAATCCTCGAAAACGCTTTCTATAAAGAGATGTCTGGGAACTTCGTTCATTGCAGCCAACACCAAACTGTCGGCAATGCCAATTTTTTGGTGAAGATAATCCACCAACTGTTTTCTCTTGCCTTTATGAACGTAAGTATCTCTCATTATAGCTATTGGTTCTTTGGTAAAGAATGTGCAATTTCCGAAGGATAAATTTAAAATCCAAATAAGAATCATAATTTTCAACTTTTATTAAATATCTCTCTCCCATTCCGATTAAACTTTATAAATTTGATTGTTTTTTTATTAAAACAAATGGTTTGATTTCATTTTAATTTAAATTTAAAAACGCTAACGGATTTATGCAGAAAATAAGAGCTTATATAAAAGGAACCGGGTCTTACGTTCCACCAAAAATTTTAAAAAATGCTTTCTTCGAAAAAGTAGGTTCGTCCGACGAATGGATTTTTAAAAACTTGGGAATCAGGGAACGCCGAATTGCCGAAGGCGAAGTGACCAGCGATTTGGCGTACAAAGCCGGACTGAGAGCTTTGGAAAACACCGATGTAGCGCCAGAAGACGTAGATCTGATCATCGTTGCCACCTCCACGCCAGACCGGCAAGCACCGTCCACAGCGTGCTTCGTGCAAGAAAAAATGAAAGCGCCAAAAGCCGTTGCTTTCGATATTTCGGCCGTCTGCTCAGGCGGACTTTACGGAATTGCGATCGGTAGCCAATTCATCGAAACGGGAATGTACAAGAATGTTTTGGTAATCGGTGCCGATACATTTTCGACGATTACCGATTGGGAAAGAAAAGATTCGGTGTTTTTTGGAGACGGCGCAGGCGCAATTTTGCTATCCGCCACAACTGAAGACAAAGGCTTTTTCGATTTTAAATTGCACGCAGATGGCACTGGGAAATATCATTTCAATATTCCGGCCGGTGGCTCGGAAATGCCGGCTTCAGAAGAAACTTTGAAACAGAAACTTCATTATTTCCAAATGAATGGCAAAGAGGTTTATGAAACCGCAACGAGAGTTTTGCCGGAAACAATTGACGAAATCCTCGAAGCCAACCAAATGACTTCAGACAATGTCGATTGGGTCATTCCGCACCAGCCAAGCATCAGGATTCTTCAGGAAACGGCTCGAAAAACCAATATTCCTTTTGAAAAAGTGATGACGAATATGGACAAATACGCCAACACTTCTGGCGGAACCATCCCCATCGTGCTTGACGAAACTTACAAAAGCGGAAAGATAAAACCCGGAAATATCTTGCTTTTCGCAGCCGTCGGTTCGGGATGGACTTGGGGAACGGCGCTTTATAAAGCTTAAATTAATTGTTAATTGTTAATTGTTAATTGTTAATGGTTAATGGTTAATGGTTAATTGTTAATTGTTAATTGTAATTGTTAATTGTTAATGGTTAATGGTTAATTGTTAATTGTTAATTGTTAATTGTAAAATATTAATTGAAAATCAATATGTTAGAAAATCAAACTTTCCTGATTACTGGGATAGCCGACGAAAACTCGCTGGCGATGAAAACGGCTGAAAAAATATTAGAAAACAACGGAAAAGTCGTTTGCACCGGTTTGGGCGTCACCCCTTTTCACATCAACCTTTCTGAAAAAGCAGCCGGATTTCTCAATAAAAACTATGAGGATTTCGAGTCGGCTTGCAAAAAAGTTTTGGGTGATGACGTTTACACCGCGCCTTTGGATGTCACGCTTCCGGAAAGTTTAAAGTTCCTTGCCGAAGATTTGAAAAATAAAAATATTCAGCTGAATGGCTTTCTGCACGCGATTGCGATGGACAAAACCATCCGAAACAAATCTGTAAAACCAATGCTGGAAGTCACGGCTGAGGAATTTAATGATACGATGAATGTTTCTGCGTTTTCCTTGATTTCGTTGTGCCACGCTTTGCTTTCCAATGGCGTTCTGCAAAGAGGTTCTTCGATTGTTTCGTTGAGCTACATTGCGGCAGAAAAAGTCTCGTTTTTTCCGTACATCAATATGAGTATTGCCAAAGCCGCGCTGGAAAGATTGACCATCGAAATGGCTTATGAATTGGGAAAAAATTATGGTATCCGAGCCAATGCCATCCGATTTTCGCCTTATATGGGAAGCAAAGCAGGGAATGCCACATTGAAAGTGGAAGATGTCGAAAGAGCCAACCGCCTCAGTCCGCTGGGCAATGCTTTGCCGGAAGATTTAGCGAACGAGATTGTTCATCTTTTCCGAAAAGACATCAGAATTACAGGTGAAATCCGCCACGTGGACGGTGGTTTTCATATTATGGGATAAGGCCTATTAGATTTTAGATTATAAATTTTAGATTTTAGAACATCATTTTTTATGTTTTGAATTAAGTCGCAGATTTGTGGCTTAATTTTTTTTATCATTAAATTTATTGCGACTTTCGGGTTGAATTTATTTCAAATTAATTGTAAAATTTTATGAGAAAAATAAAAACAGCTTTGTTGGCTTACGGCGGTTCCGGGAAACTTTTCCACGCTCCGTTTTTTGAAGTTCACGAAGGATTTGAACTGTTGGGCGCTTATGAACGAAGCAAAAAATTGATTCAAAAAGATTATCCGGAAGTCCGAAGTTTCGATTCTTTGGAAGAAGTTTTGGAAAGCGATGCGGAATTAATCGTTGTAAATACGCCAATAGACACCCATTTTGATTTGACAAAAAAAGTTTTGGAAGCCGGTAAAAATGCTTTGGTAGAAAAAGCTTTTACGACCACTTCCGAGGAAGCTAAAAAGCTTGATCAGCTTGCGAAAGAGAAAAAACTGAAACTCTGCGTTTATCAAAACCGAAGATACGACAGCGATTTCCGGACCGCGAAAAAGGTTTTGGAAGAAGATTATATTGGCGAAATCGTGGAGGCTGAAATCCGTTTTGAACGCTACAATCCGCAGCTGAGTCCGAAAGCTTGGAAAGAAAGTGGCAATCCCGGCGCAAGCATTTTGATGGATCTGGGTTCTCATATTATCGATCAGGCTTTGACATTGTTTGGATATCCAGAGAAAGTTTTTGCCGACATCAGGCGGACGCGAGAGAATACGCAAATTGATGATTATTTCGATATTTTGCTTTATTATTCTGACAAACGCGTGCGATTGAAATCCAGTTTTTTTGTGAAGGAACCAACGCCGGCCTATGTTTTCCACGGCAAAAAAGGAAGTTTCCTAAAACACAGAGGCGACGTTCAGGAAGATGAACTGAAACTGGGAAAAATTCCGAATCGTGAAAATTGGGGAACGGAGCCGGAAGAAAAAACCGGACTTTTGGTTTACAACGACCGAGCGATGCACTTCCCGACTTTGCAAGGAAACTATCTCGACTTTTGCGATGACCTTTATGATGCGATTGTGAATGATAAGGAAGTTCCTGCAACTGCAAAGCAAGCGTACCATACGATGAAAGTGATTGAAGCGGCACAGAAAAGCGCGGCAAAAGGAGAAGTGATATCTTTAGGATGAAAAGGTTTATTTTTTTTGTAAATTTGATATAAATAAAATTCAAAATGAGTTCAGCCGAATTAGAATTAAAATTAGAGGTTATCAATAAAATTACCGAATTGAAAGAAATTCGGGTAATACGAGAAATCAAGAAACTGTTGGACTTTGAGCTGGATGAAAATGCTTTTGTATTATCAAAACAACAAGAAAACAGAATTGCAGATGCACGAAGAGAGTATGAAAATGGAGAAATATCTAGTGACGACGAAGTAAATAAAGAAATCGACCAATGGCTAAAAGAAAAGTAGTCTGGATTAATTCTGCAAAACTCGAACTTAAAGAAATTCTAATTTATTGGACAAAGAAAACCAAATCCAAAGCATACAGCAAAAAGCTTAGCATATTAATTAGCGAAGCTATCAATCTCCTATCTCAACATCCAAAAATTGGAAGAACGACTACTGATGAAAATACCAGAATCAGCATTGTTCGAAATTACTTGATTTTCTACGAAGCAACTGAAACGCAGTTAATCATTTTATCAATTTGGGATGCAAGAAGAGATGAAAATGAAACAGACTTCGACTACACTTGAAGATATTAAATAATAAGACTACGAAAGTTTAAAATTTCCGGGTCTTTTTTTATGTTGGTTGGCGATAATTCTTAAATTTACGTCTTAAGAAAATTAAGCTATGATAAAAGCCGGACTTGTGGGCGCGGGACATTTGGGAAAAATCCATTTGCGATTACTGAATCAATCTGAAAAATACGAACTCGTTGGTTTCCACGATAAAGACGAAGAAAATGCAAGAAAACTAGAAGCGGAATTGGGCTACAAATATTTTAAAAATTTCAATGAGCTTTTGAACGAAATCGAAATGTTGGATATCGTAACGCCAACCTTGTATCACTACGATTATGCGATCAAAGCCATCCAAAAAGGCATTCATTTTTTTATAGAAAAACCGGTAACGCAAACCTTAGAACAAGCCGAAGAAATCCTTTACAAATGCAGAGAATTCGGGATCAAAGCGCAAGTTGGACACGTCGAAAGGTACAATCCGGCGTTTATTGGGGCTAAAGATTATATTAAAAATCCAATGTTCATCGAGATTCACAGGCTGGCGGAATTTAATCCGAGAGGAACGGACGTTTCGGTGGTTTTGGATTTGATGATTCACGATTTGGACATTTTATTGAGTTTGGTGAAGTCAAAAGTAAAATTAATTCACGCAAGCGGTGTTTCGGTTGTGAGCAAAACGCCGGACATTTGCAACGCCAGAATTGAGTTTGAAAATGGTTGCGTGGCGAATCTCACGACTTCCAGAATATCGATGAAAGCAATGAGAAAATCTAGATTCTTCCAGCAAGACGCTTATATTTCGGTGGATTTTCTGGACAAAAAATGTGAAGTGATCCGAATGAAACCGGCGCCGGAAAACCCGTCTGATTTTGATATGATTATCGAAAATTCTGACGGTGAGAAAAACCAGATTCTTTTCGAATATCCAAACATTCAGCCGAATAATGCAATCCTCGATGAACTGGAAAGTTTCGCCAATGCGATAGAAAATAATTTGCCCGTTCAGGTATCTTTGGAAGACGGAACGGAGGCTTTGAAGGTTGCGCTGGAGATTATGAGGCTGATACAGAAGTAATTCCATTACACGTGTTTGAAAAATAAAATTAACACGTGTGAAAATAATTCCTTATTTTTGTTTTTTAAAATGAAAGGTGATGAATACCAAATTAACATTAACAATAGAGCAATCTGTTATTGAAAAAGCCAAAAAATATGCAAAAAAAAGGGAACGCAGCCTCTCCGATCTGATCGAAAATTATCTAAAGACTTTGACAAACGATGAAGAATCTAAAACGGAGAACGAATTGTCTCCAACTATAAAATCGTTAAAAGGTTCTTTCAAAGCTCCCAAAGATTTTGATTATAAAAAAGAATTAACAGATCGTCTGTCGGAAAAATATCTATGATGGATCATATTTTAATTGATACAGACGTCATCCTTGATTTCTTTTTTGATAGAAAACCCTACTCAGATGATGCTTCGGAAATCCTAAGTTTGTGCGAAAAGGGTAAGGTGCGAGGCTTTGTAACTTCGGTCATTATCAGCAATGTTTATTATTTGCTAAAAAAAACTGCAAATCACGTCAATGTAGTTGCCAGTCTTAAATTGCTGCTGACCATTATTGATATTTCGAATATAGATAAAGATGTAGTTTTAGCAGCACTCCATTCTGATTTTAAAGATTTTGAAGATGCTTTGCAAAATTTCTCTGCTCAACAAGACCATCGGATTAATAGGATAATTACTCGAAATATTAAAGATTTCAAGACTAGTAAATTGTCTATAATGACTCCGGAAATTTTTCTAAAAACTTTGAATTAATAAGCCAATTTAAAGTTATGCATATTTCATCTTTGGAAACAGAACTCAAAAAACGCCTCGATTTCCCTTACAATTGGGGAAGAAAGCAGTCTGATGATTGGGATTTTAAAACTAAATTCATCTATCAAGTTCAGGATTTTGAAAGTCTGGCGAATCAATGTAAAGATTTTGATGAAGGTTTGAGAAACTACGCTTTCAACCGTTGGCTGAATTTCTGGTCGGCGAAAGCTGTTGAAGATATTTTCGCTTCGAATTCTTTGGTCCAAAAAGAGGAAAATCAGTTTTCCAAAACGGTGGATTTTTATATTTCAGGAATTCCGTTTGATCATAAAAGCAGTGTTTTTCCGAGACAGTTTGGAAAGAATTTCGATTACGCTGTTAATCACAAAAAAGAATTGATTGAATGGCTTTACAACAATCAAAGCCAGCAAGGGAGAAAACATCACGCCAATCGACTTTTCATTATTTTTTATGATGAGAAAAATGGAGAACATTGGAAACTGAAGACCGAACTGATTTTAATCCAAGAAAAAATCACAGATTATCTCAGCAATTTTTCGGGAGATAATTTAGTTTCCTTAAATTTGGAATCTCACGAGATCCTTTCAGATTTGATTTGGATCAAAGCCTAATCCATGAATTACATCGGTTCCAAAAACAAACTTTCGGATTTCATCAAACAAACCGTTTATGAAGTTGTTGACAAAGATCTATCCAATAAAACATTTTGCGATCTATTTGCAGGAACCGGGATTGTCGGACGACATTTCAAATCTGAAACCAAGAAAGTCATCAGCAACGATTTTGAATTTTACAGCTATGTTCTGAACCGAAATTATATCGGAAATCATCAAAATTTCGATTATGAAGATTTGATTAATGAATTGAATTCACTCGAAGGGAAATCTGGTTTTATCTGCGATGAATATTCAGAAAACGGGAAATCGGAAAGACTTTATTTCTCAGAAGAAAATGGAAAAAAAATCGATGCTGTCCGACAAAAAATTGAAGAATGGAAAATTTCGGGAAAAATAACTGAAGATCAATACTATTTTCTGCTTTGTTCGCTTTTGAAAGCTGCTGATAAAGTGGCCAATACGGCTTCGGTTTATGGCGCATATTTAAAACAAATTAAAAAATCTGCTCAGAAAAAACTGGAAATTGTTCCTTCCGTTTTTGAATTTACGGAAAACTCACACGACGTTTATAATGAAGACAGCAATTCATTAATCCAAAAAATTGCAGGCGATATTCTCTATCTCGATCCGCCCTACAACGCCCGCCAATACGGCGCAAACTACCATCTTCTGAACACCATTGCAAAATACGACAACTTCTCTCCGAAAGGAAAAACAGGACTCAGAGATTATCAAAAATCAAAATACTGCAGCAAGCCGGAAGTTCTGAAAACCTTTGAAGACCTTATCAAAAATGCAAAATTCAGGCATATTTTCCTCAGCTACAACAATGAAGGATTGATGGCGGACAGCGATATCAAAAAGATACTTTCCAAATTCGGGAAATATGATATATTTACAACCGAGTATCAGCGTTTCCGAGCCGATAAGGAAGACAACCGAAATCACAAAGCTTCGAAAACGACTGAGTTTCTTTATTATCTTGAGAAAGCTGAGTAGAAATTAGATTTTAGAAGTTAGAGTAGCATTTGAGATTAAAATTTTTAAAATAGTAAATATGAAACCTAAAGGTTTGTGAATTCCATATAAAAATAATAAATTATGAACAAAAACATCGTTGTAATAGGCGCCGGAACTATGGGAAACGGGATTGCCCATACTTTTGCTCAAAGTGGTTTTGCCGTGAATTTGGTAGATGTAAAAAAGGAAAATCTCGAAAAAGCACTGAAAACCATCACAACCAATCTGGACAGGATCATCGCCAAAGGAAATCTGACAGAAGCGCAAAAAAACGAAACATTGGCGAACATCAAAACCTTTACCAACCTTACAGATGCCGTTGCCAACGCCGATCTCATCGTGGAAGCAGCCACAGAGAATCTGGACCTGAAACTGAAAATATTTGCGCAGATGGACGAACTTGCTCCGGAAAACTGCATCCTTGCGACCAACACCTCCTCCATCTCCATTACTCAAATTGCTGCTGCCACCAAACGCCCGGAAAAAGTGATCGGAATGCACTTTATGAATCCCGTTCCGGTGATGAAACTGGTGGAAATCATCAAAGGCTATTCGACGTCGAAACAGACTTTCGACACGATTTTTGAATTGAGCAAAACCTTGGGAAAAGAGCCAGTGGAAGTGAACGATTATCCGGGATTTGTGGCGAACAGAATCCTGATGCCGATGATCAACGAAGCCATCGAAACGCTCTACAACGGCGTTGCCGGCGTGGAGGAAATCGACACCGTGATGAAACTCGGAATGGCACATCCAATGGGACCTTTGCAACTCGCAGATTTCATCGGACTAGACGTTTGTCTCGCAATTCTGAATGTGATGTACGACGGTTTCAAAAATCCGAAATATGCGCCCAATCCGCTGCTCGTCAATATGGTGATGGCCGGAAAAAAAGGCGTAAAATCGGGCGAAGGATTCTACGATTATTCCGAAAGCAAAAAGGCCGAGAAAGTTTCGAAAATGTTTTTGAAGTAAATTTTTGAAGATTGCGGCTCACAATTATATAACTTTGTCGGGATAGAGCCGACAAAGTTTTTTATTTTAAAGCGATGATCTCCATAAAACTAAATCCAAAATACGAGAAAATTCTGCAGACTTTTTTGATTGTCTCAACGTATGCGATGATCGTTCTTAGATTTCTGCTCAACGAAAAAGGGCGCACTAGTCCAGATTCCATCCGTTATATGCGCCAGTCGGCGATTTTCCCGATCATCGATAACACCACGGCGCCGCTCGGTTATCCGTTGTTTATTAAGTTTTTTACATTTTTTGGTTTGGATGAATTTTGGAGCAGCAAATTGATCGGCATTCTGGCTTACAGTTTCATTCTGATTTTCGCGTATAAAAAGCGATTTTTCTTTAAAGAAATCGTAATTACATCGGCGCTTTTCAGCTTTGTGAGCATTTTTTCCTACACGATGAGCGAGGCTTTGACGCTGCCTTTTGTCGTCCTACTTTTCTATGTGGCTCGCCAGGTTTTAAAAAACAGAATCGGCACGGCAAAGGGCATTTTATCTCTCAGTTTATTATTAATTTTACTGATCAATATCCGATACAACGCGTTGTTTCTCTGTCTTGGAAGTTTGATTTTTGGTCTGATGAATTTCCACAAATTCTACGGAAAAAGTTTTATCATATCCGGAATTTTGGGGATTGGATTTTACGGATTGTACAAAGTTTTGTTCATCGATTATTTTAATGAAAATTACCTCAACACCTTTCTCGAAATTGGCTTGAAACCCACTTCTCAGCTTTTGATAGAGTTGATCCAAGGATTGGCCACCACTTTCGATCCTTTTGTTCACATTGCCGATCCCAACGGCGGAATGATCAACTACGGCATCTACGGCCTTGGGATTTTGACCATCGTCGCGATGTTTTTTCTATTTCGGAAAACGAGGCTTTCGGGAACAGAAAAATTTATGTTGACCACCTCTTGCGTCGGTATTATTTGTTCTTTTTTCATCCAATATTTTTATTCTGTCAACGCGCTGGATTATCGGTTGCTGGCGCCATTTTCCTTTGGGATTTGGTTGGTTTTTTTTAAGAAAATATTTCACATTTTTGAGAGTTTGACTTATGCGGTTGCATTTTGCAGTCTGCTCACGGGATTTGCATTTACTTGGCTATCAAAAGGAAATTATCTACAAAACAGGAAAGAAATAAGCAAATTTTTGGAAAAGGAAAACCTGATGTACGAAACCATAACATTTTATCTGAAAAGTGAAGAATCCGGCGACGACATCCAAACGGCGGAACTCATCAGCACCGTCAATCCTAAAATCTACATCAGCTTCAAACCCGAAGATACGCTGCAGAAGAAGGTTTTGACAAGATATCGGGTCGAAAGCCGAATCCGAATCAAAAAAAATAATTATCAATAATTAGTTTCGGGAATTTTTCTATCTTTGAACCATCGAGTGGAACTGACGCATGCAAAAAAAAAGCGAAAACATTTGATCTTTGAAAAACAATAAATTTTAAAATATGAAATTACCAAAGTTTTTATTAGCCGACAACTCTGATTTTCCAGAAGATCTGTTCGTAGTCCACACAGAGTATCCGCGTTTCATCCTCAGTATTCAAGAAGAGGAGGTAGAATGGCTGGATAACTTGGCGGACAGTGATGACGACGAAGAAACCGTGGCAACCGAGGCTACCAAAGTGGTAGAGGAAGCTTTCAAGTGGTGCGATGACGAACTTGCAAAATACGACGACGAGGACGGCGACGAAGAAGAAGAATAATAAAAAAGGAGCTCCATTGTGAGTTCCTTTTTTTATGTTTTTGGATGATTATTGTTGTTTATTGAACTTTAATAATAACAAATTGTCTTTGTACAGTTCCAGTGTAGATTCCGTAACCACATATTTATTGACTTCCTGCAAGACGCTGAGGTAGCTTGTTTCGGAAGTCATATTGTCGCAGATTTTTCTGGTAGAGCCGATATTTTTTGCGGAAAAGTTACCCGCGGATGTGTCTATGACGGCATCGGAAAAATAATTGTTGCAGCCGGCATTTCCCGAGATTCTGTTTTGTTCTATAATGAGCGTCGGCCTGTTGGCGATGTCATCTGCGAGGATCCATTGCGTACCGGTAATTGGCGCCTGATTCTTCCCCACTTTGGCTGCATTACCCACTCTGCTGGTGCAGGAAACCATTGCAAAAGTCAATAGTAAGGCGTAAAAAATAGTTTTCATTTGATAAAGATTATAAGCCAAAGATAAGATTTTCTTTGGAACTGGAAGGGCTGATATCCGTTAAAAAGAATTTGTGTGGCTTGGATTCAAATTAATAGATTACTTCATGATTTAAAAAAGTATGGAAGGTTTTTTTGGGGATTTTGATGGTTTTTTAATTTTAACGTAATCATGATCCATAAAAATTATATTTTTGAAAGTACAACTAAGAAATATGGCAAATAAATATGTAAATTTTGTATCTGACGAGCATTTTTTGAATTGTATTAAAAATCTTCATAATTCGTATTTAAAAGCTAAAAATAATATCTCAAAAAGAAGCTTATATGCGAATAAAGTGGATACCGTTAAGCTCACTTTTGACTCCAAATTTAATGATATTAGCGAAGAAGATTTAATTCAGTCCGAAATTTTGCGTCAAATAGACAAATCTATAAATAACTCTATCGGAATTTTCCACGAACAAATCTTAGGTGGAATAAGCGGCTTTGAAATTGGAAACTTGAGTGGTTTTGATATTAAATCTACTGATAACAAGCTATTTGCTGATATAAAAAATAAACATAACACAATGAATAGCAGTGCTGCGGAATCTTTATTTCAAAAATTGGCTAGATATGCAGACGATTATAAAACCGCAAGGTGCTATTGGGTACAAATTTTGGCAAAAGGTAGTTTTGAAGAAAATTGGAAAGGGGACATTAATGGGAAAGAATATGGTCACAGCAGAGTTTTTAAAATCTCAGGTGATAAATTTTACGCTCTACTTTCTGGCGAGGAAGACGCATTTTTCCAATTGTACAAAGCTTTACCAGTCGCAATCTCAGATTATTTAAAATCGGTTGACAGCGAAAAATTAGTAAAAGAAAATTCTGCTTTGGATGAAATCGCTTCTGAAACTGAAAAATCCAAAAGAAGCATATTAGATCAAATAACTTTTGAAAATTACAGTTATTATTTGGGTTTTGATAAATTATAATAAGAATTTAAAAATTTTATAATAGAATATCCCACTTCGCAACCGAGATTCACAGGGACTGCATTTCCAATTTGCTTGTATTGCTGCGCCAGCGATCCGGCAAATTCCCAATCATCGGGAAAAGTTTGAATTCTCGCATATTCCCGGACGGTAAAAGGCCTAGTTTCATCCGGGTGGCATCGTTCTGTTTGTTTCTGAGCCGGGCTGCAAGTAAGTGTCAAACTTGGTTCATCCCATCCGATCCTTCGTGCCATTCCCGTTTTTCCGCCACCTAGAAAGAAACTACCGCCCATATATTCTTTTTGGATTTCTACGGGCAAATCTCTCCAATATCCTTTTGGAGGCACCATATCCAAAACCTTCTTTTTGCTTGGCGGATATGTTGCACCGGCAGAAACCGGTACATCAGAATCAAATAATTCTCCCGCTTTCAAAGCATCTTTTAAAGTATAAATTTTATTAAATGGCTTGGGATAATGAAATTGAATGTTAATATCTTTTCTAATTCCAACTAAAATTAATCGTTCTCTCTTTTGAGGAACTTTATAATTAATAGCCTTTAAAACCTCTATAGGAACTACATTGTATCCTATTTCGTCTAAGATAGAAATCATTCCCTTCAAAGTATTTCCTTTGTCGTGGCTTAAAAGTCCTTTGACATTTTCTCCGATACAAATGGGTGGATTAACTTCTTGTACCGCTCTTGCAAATTCATAAAAAAGCGTTCCTCTGGCATCTTCTAAGCCCAATCTTTTGCCTGCATAACTAAAAGCCTGACAAGGAAATCCGCCTGTAACAACATCAATTTTGCTTCTAAATTCTGTGAAACTAAAATCTTTAATATCACCCTCCAGAATCCTCCAATGTGCTCTGTTCTTTCTTAAAGTTTGGCAAGCAAATTTGTCAATTTCATTAAGTGCTTCACACTGCAAACCAGCTTTTTCCAGCCCGACAGCCAGTCCACCAGCTCCAGCGAAAAGTTCTAAGACTTTGTAATCATTTTCCGGCTTTACATAATTGCTGACATCATTTTCAATATCAGCTAAATAATTTGGAAACAAACTCTCAATATCCGATTTATGATAGACACGATAATTGCTGACGGGCTCTCGTACGGCTACTAATTTTCCTTCATCATCCCACCTTCTGAGCGTTTTTGTGCTTTTATTCAGAAGCTCTGCAGCTTCGGAAATAGAATAATATTCTTTTGTAACCATCTTATACAACATTGGACATTGGTTACAAATTTATATCAAATTTAGTGGACGACAAACTATAATAGGAAAATATTTAAAAAAAATCTTCAAAAAAACCGCATCAATAAAATATTGACACGGTTTATAATAACTTCTGCGTACTGATTAATCCACATGTTTCGGCGTGTAGCCGTCTTCGCTTAGCTGTCGGTGCTCATAGTCGGCCTTCATTTCAGCTTCGTAATCTGTTTTTTCGTGATGACCCATCCTGACCAGAAGTGAATCGAATAATGAATAAACGACCGGCACGATAATCAAAGTAAGGAATAATGACGAGGTCAAACCGCCGATAATTACCCAGGCCAAACCGTTGTTCATCTCGGCGCCTGCGCCTGTTGCAAGTGCAATCGGCAGCATCCCGAAAATCATCGCAATCGTCGTCATAAGAATCGGACGAAGACGGGCATGGTTGGCTTGGATAAGAGCGTCGTGCGTACTGGCTCCCGCTGCTTTTCGCATATTGGTAAAATCGACAATCATAATTGCATTCTTCGCGACCAGACCGATCAACATAATCATCCCCAACATCGTAAAGATATTCAATGAATTACCTGTGAGGGCAAGAATTAGCATCACCCCAATCAGCGCCATCGGAATGGAGAACATCACCACAAACGGATAGACAAACGAGTCGTACAATGAAACCATCACGAGATAAACAAGCACTACAGCCGCTAACAGAGCGATACCCAGCGTACCGAAACCTTCGTTTTGTCTTTCCATATCGCCGCTCCAAACGTAGTTGACGCCGGGCGGTTTCGTTTTTTCGTTGTTTATAAACTGATCGGCCCATTCGTTGGCCACGTCGCCCACGGGGCGCCCTACCACTTTAGTTTTCACTTTTACGGAAGGTGTTTTATCTCTACGTTCTAGTAAACTAGGTCCGGCGCCCATTCTAACGTCGGCAAACTGGCTTAGGCGAATCTGCTCGCCCCGAGGATTTGTAAACATAAGATTTCTGACATCCTCAATGGATTCTCTGTTGGCATCGGCAAAACGAATGTTGATATCATATTCATATTCTCCGGCTCGGAATTTTCCATCTGTATTTCCATTAAATGCGGTCTGCATCGTTTGGCCAACTACGGAAAGATTCAATCCCAAGGCGGCCATTTTGTCTCTATCAATACTGACTTGGACTTCCGGACTTCCGGTGTCACTGGAGAGCTCTGCATCTACGGCTCCCGGCACTTTCTTCAGCAATGCAAGGATTCTGGTGGCTTCTTTATTGGCCGTAGCATTGTCCGGAGCGGTCACCACCATTTCAATTGGCGCGCTTGCGGCACCCATCAAGGCTATCGGTGCTGTCTTAAATTCGACACCTGTGAATTTTTCTTCCAATGCTCTTTTGATTCTTGCCGCTTTGATATCGGTGCTCTCGTCACGCTCAGATTTATCAACCAAATTGACTTGAATCTCGGACTGATACAAAGTGGCCTGCGCACCACCAAATCCTGTGGACTGCTGACCCACGGTGGTGATCATATCTACAACATCTTTATCATTTCGGAGGTATTTCTCCACATTCAGAGTCAATTGGTTTGTCTTTTCTATCGAAGCATCTTTGGGCAACTCCATCTGAACAAGAAATTGGCCGCGATCCATCGGAGGAAAAAACTCTCCACCGATAAACCCGAATGCTACCAACAAAAATGAGGAGATCAGCAGCATAAAAGTTACGACAACTACCATAATTCTTCTTAGGCGAGATCTTAAAGCCCATTCCAAGATGCCGGATATCCAATGTGTAAATGCATCCAGTTGCTTTTCAAACCAAAGGATAAATTTCTCGAAAGGATTTTTACCGGTCAAGTGAACCAATTTTCCAAATCTTGAGGATAACCAAGGGATAATCGTAAACGACGCTAATAATGAGAACAAGGTTGCAATAACTACGGTAACGCAGAACTGAGCCAAGATATTGGAAACCAAGCCGGAACTCATCGCTATTGGCAAGAATACTACCACAATCACCATCGTAATCGCTGTGACGGTAAACCCAATTTCAGAAGCTCCATCATAAGCCGCACGGATTCTATTCTTGCCCATCTCCATATGACGATAAACATTCTCCAGTACCACGATGGCGTCATCTACGAGTATACCTACAACGAGTGACAGTCCCAATAAACTCATCAAGTTTAAGGTATAACCCATAAGATACATCCCAATGACCGTCGAAATCAAGGAAAGAGGTATCGAAACCATTACTATAAAAGCATTTCTAATGTTGTGCAAAAACAAAAGCATCACAACTGCCACCAGAACAATCGCCAAAAACAAATCGAAGATCACGTGATTGGCCGCATCTAAGGTAAAATCTGTAGTGTCATCTACAATATCGATCTTGATGTCTTGTGTTTTATAATTATCCTGAACCTCACCTATCGTCTCGTGAACCAGTTCCGATACCGCCACGGCATTGGCATCGGACTGTTTCTTTACCTGCATCAGAATCGTGGGACTTTGGTTGAATCTCGCCACTTTTTCCACATCTTTCTGAGTATCAAAAACGGTTGCGATATCGGAAAGCCGAACCTGAGCTCCGTTTTTATTGGAAACGACAAGATTATTCATCTCTTCTACACTTCTATACTTCCCCGAAAGTCTGATGGTAGCTCTCGTAGTTCTTGTTTTGAGGGCTCCGGTTGGGAAATCTAAGTTGGAAGAAAGAATGGCTTGCTGAACGTCGGCGATAGAAAGACCGTATCCCTGCATTTTCTTCTCATCCAAATTGACCTGAATCTCTCGCTCTTGGCCGCCAACAAGGTCAACTTGTGCGACCCCATTCACCCGGGAAAAAATAGGTTCGATTTTTTTATCTAAAAGATCATATAACTCCTTATTATTCAGTTGGCTACTTGAAACGCTGAGGGTCATAATGGGCAGATCATCCAAAGAGAATTTTTGCAAAGCCGGCGGATCTGCATCTTCCGGCAAATCTGCCAAGATGGCATTCACCTTGCGTTGCGCATCGTTTAATGCATAGTTGACATCGGCGCCCGCATTGAGCTCAACTCTAATGACCGATATGCTTTCATAGGATGTTGATTCTACTTTTTTCACGTTTTCCAAAGAACCTACGGCATCTTCAATCTTTCGTGTCACGGATGTTTCTACCTCTGCAGGCGAAGCTCCGGGATAGACGGTGGAGATGGTCACCATATTGGTTTCAAACTTTGGAATCAATTCGTACCCCATCAAGGAGTAACTTAATATTCCTCCCAACGTGAGGATCGTGAACAATACGATCACCAGGGAGGGCCTTTTAATGGCTATTTCTGCTATCTTCATTCTTCTGTTACTTTACAATATTTATTTTTGAACCATTATCAAGGTTGATTTGTCCACTTGTAATTACTTGTTCCCCACCTTTAAGACCGCTGAGGATTTGAACTTTGTTTCCATAAACTTTTCCTGTTTTTACGGTGATTAGTCTTGCAGTTCCGTTTTGCACGATGAACAATTGGCCGGAACTTACACCATTGACGAAAGCTTCTGCCGGCACTGTCAGGAGATTTTGCGTGGCTGCGCCATGATTGGTTCTGAAGATGGCCGTTGCGTACATCCCGGCTTTGAGGTTTCCTTTGTTTTGCACCTCTATTTCTACCGGGAAATTGAGAGAAGCGTCACTTTTCGGTGCAATGAAGGTAATTCTACCACTGAAGGATTCATCCGGCAAAACGTTGACATTGATGTCTACAGTCTGTCCTACTTGGATTCTTCCGACTTGGCTTTCATCCACCAGAACTAATAGTTTCAGCGTACTGATATTTACAATTTCGAATAATGGCGTTCCCGTGGTTACTACGGCTCCGGGCTCCACCATTTTTTTGTTGATGATGCCACTGATTCCTGCCCGTACGCTCGTGTCATTTACTCTTACGCCCTGCGCCCTTAATGCGGCCTGGGCATTTTTGAGTTGCAATCTCGAATTGTCCAATTGCTGTTTGGTGACGCCGCCAGATTTATAGGCGTTTTCGTATCGTTCATTGTTAATAATTGCATTTTGGAGATTGTTCTGAGCCTGGGTCACATCAACGTCGATCGCATCTCTTTTGATGGTTGCCAGCACTTGTCCAGCGCTTACCCGGGAACCTTCTTGAACAAAGACTTTCACCACCCTGCCGGCGATATCTGCCGACTGATTGAGTTCTTGCTTCGGGACGAAGGTTCCGTTCGCTGTATATTCGGTCTCAATATTGGATCGCGAAGCCGTTACCACATTCACGTTGATCTTATCTACCTGCCTTGCCACCTCTCTCACTTCGGCTTCCTGATCATTTTTGTTATCTATGATTTTATAAGCTGCTAATCCAACGAGTACGGCCGCGATGATGATATATATTAAATTCTTTTTCATTTGAAAATTATTTATTTTTTGTTTTTGACGGAGTTTTCAGTCTGTTAATTAAGGGTTTTGCAATGTGCTGAGTTGTCCTTTCGCTTTGAGCAATCGGATTTCGGCCTGTTTGTAATCTAATAGAGCGGTGGTGTAATTTTGCTTCGCACTGGTCAAAGCATTCTCGGAATCAAGTACTTCTGTGAGCGTTGCCAAGCCATATTGATAGTTGCTTTGCGTGTCTTTTTGTACTTTTTCTGCCAACTCCACGTTGCCTTTCATATTTTCGATATTAATGATGGCATTCTCCATATTGCTGACGGCATTTTCATAATCCAGATTGAGACTTAGCTGCGTGTTCCGAATATCTTCATTTAAAGATTGGATATCAATCTCTGCCTGTTCAATCTTAGATTTGGTGGCACCCCCGGTAAATATTGGGATTTTGATATTCAGCCCGATCGCGGAATAATCGCTCCAAAGGACTCCGTTTTCTAAACCATTTGTCAGGGGAAATCTTGATCCTTGGCCTCCCCATCCATAATTGGCCGTAAGACCTACAGTCGGATACAGATAGGCTTCGGTGGCCTTCAAATTATATTGCAGAAGTTCTTTGTTTTTATTCAAAACTTTTAGTTCGGTGCGCTCATCAAGATTTACATTTCCGGCCACCAGTTCGGGTCTTGGCTCGATGGATGGTTCTTGCAACTCGATCGGTCTTTCAATAGGAATACCCATATAAAACTTCAAAGAATTTTTAGAAAGTTCGACGGCGTTTACCAATTGCTGCCTGTTGGCGCTGATGTTTGTGAGTTGCACATTGGTACGATCCAGATCTATCCCCTTAGCCAATCCGTTATCTACCAAGCTTTTGATAATATTTCGTATTTTTTCTGTATTAACGTAGCTTACATTCAGTGTTTTAAGATTCTCTTCTTGCACAAAGACCTGATAATAGGCGGTGGCGACGTTTTCGATGATTTGTTCATTAGAAAGTTGGGCGTTGAGAATATAGAATTCTCGTGTAGACTTTGCTGCTTTCAGACCGGTAAAAACCCGCTGGTCAAAAATAGCTTGGTTCAAAGTCACCACGGCGCTGGAAATCCACGGCTGGCCCAATTGCGCCCGGATCCGCTGCCCTTCGAACTCCAAAAGTGACTCCTGAATGATAGGATTATAGGTTAAACCTGCACTGGCACTTATTTGTGGTAGCGCGCCGGCTCTGGCCTCTGTTATTTGCGATTCGGCTCTTTTGATCTCAAGCGCCGCTTTCTTAGCTTCCGCTTTATTCTCCAAAGCCTGCTTGATGGCTTCTTGCAGAGACACTTGCTGCTGTGCAAACAGAGGTGAAGAGCCGAAAATCATAAATGCTGCAGCGATGCTTACCTTCAGCTTCCTTGCATTTATATGTTTTCTATTCATAATTTATATTGATTTCTTTTATTCTAAATTTTGGACGTTTTTCTTTTATATTCAGAGAGGACGATCTGCTTTTATAAATACTTGAAAAATTCTTATTTCTTAAAAAGCATCTTGAGGATGATATCTTTCCGATCGGCGATCAGGCGGTCAAACTGCTTGTCGCTAATCATCATATTCTCCATAAACAACGGCCTTATGGCACTTGGGAAAACCAAGAGAGATATCATGTTGAAAATAAATTGGATAGGTTCCATCTTATCGATATTGCCAAGTTCCATTTCTTTTTTTATGTCTTTATAGAATTTTTTCAGATCCGCTGCTTCCACGTCTTTTTTCTGACAGTTACCTTTATTAATTTGCGACACAATGTAGGTTTCCAGATAGGGATATTGCAAACTGGTTTGCAGACTGCCTTCAATAAATCGAATTATTTTTTCTTTGAATGGCAAGTCCGATCGCAGGATGATTTCCGATTTTTCCTTTTCTACCTTATGCGCTTCATCAAAAACAATTTGCACCAGATTATCTCTCGAGCGAAAATAGTAGTTGATCAGCGTCCTATTCACCTGCGCTTCATCTGCTATCTCCTGAGTGGTGGCATCAAATTTTCCTTTGACGAAGAATAATTTCTTCGTGGTTTCCTTGATGAGCTCCTGAGTGTGATCTTTTTTCTCTTGTTTTGACATCTTATTCAACAATTAGCGTGCAAAAATAGACCAAAAAACCTTATTTAACAAAATTGTTAAACATAATAATTAAACATTTTTGAAAAAGTTAATATTAAATTCATATTATCATTGGCTTTCTCGCGCCCATAACAATGCAATTCAAAAGCGCATTCTCAATTAAAATACTTAACTTTGCCACCTGAAAAAAACAGAAATTTTCATCCGGAAAATAAACCTGATTTTTTATAAAGCAAACATTTCTAAAGCGTTATTATATCTTATAAATTAATGGAACTGATACACCGCAACCTTTTAATCGGAATCCACGACTGCCTGCAGGAAACATTCTTCGAAGACAGAAAATATGCCGACAAGGTGATTGAAAGACTTTTGAAAGCCCACAGAAAATGGGGCAGCGAAGACCGGCGAGTGGTTTCCGAAATCTTTTACAACATTATCCGCTGGAAAAAACGTTTGGAATATTACATGGGCGAAAGCGCAAAGCCGACTAATATCTATAAAATGATCCTCGCCTACTTGCTGTGGAGCAAAACGCATTACAAGAAATTTGAAGAGTTCGACGGCATCAAAGTCGCAGACATCCTCACAAAACTGAAAAAAGGAACAGTTCCCTCAAAAGCCATAGAATACTCTATTCCGGATTGGCTGGCAGAAACATTGGAAAAAGAATTAGGAAAAAATTGGGAAAAGGAAATGCTCGCTCTCAATGAACAAGCACCAACTGTTTTGCGCACCAACACATTGAAAACGACGCCAAGAGAACTGCTGGCCGACCTCAATGATGAAAATATAGAAGCCTTCACCATCAAAAATTATCCCGACGCCATTCAACTGGCAGAAAAGAAAAACGTCTTTTTGACCACCGCCTTCAAAGATGGATTGTTCGAAGTGCAGGACGCGAGTTCCCAAAAAATCGGGGAGTTGCTGGATGTGCACGAAGGTATGCGCGTGGTCGATGCCTGTGCCGGAGCCGGCGGAAAAACGCTTCATCTGGCGGCACTGATGAAAAATAAAGGCCAAATCATTGCGCTCGATATCTACGAATGGAAATTGGCAGAACTGAAAAGACGTGCCAAAAGAGCCGGCGCGCACAACATAGAAACCCGACTGATTTCTGATAACAAAGTCATCAAAAGACTGCACGGCACGGCCGACAGGTTGCTGATAGACGCACCTTGCTCGGGACTAGGTGTACTGAAAAGAAACCCGGATTCCAAATGGAAAATCGATCAGGCATTTATAGACAGAATCAAAGGCGAACAACAGCAGATCTTGCAGGATTACTCCAAAATACTGAAGAAAGGCGGACAGATGATTTATGCTACGTGCTCTATTTTGCCTTCCGAAAACAACGAGCAGGTGCAAACTTTTTTGAAAACCAATCCCGATTTTTCTCTCGTGAAAGATCAGAAAATAATGCCAAGCGAAGGCTACGACGGATTCTATATGGCGCTCATTCAACGCAATGCGTAAAAAATCCTGAACATTTATAAAAAATCGTTCAGGATAAAAAAACACAAATGATGAAAGTTCAAAGTTACTTTAAAGAAAAATACAGCATCTTATCCTATGTTAAGATTTGTGAAAAACGAATTGATAATCAAGATCATATTTTCAAATCTTCTCAAAAGGTTTTTAATCCCTAAATTTGCATTTCCAAAATTTTTATTTCCATGTTTGAAACAGATATTATTGTTATCGGATCAGGTCCTGCAGGACTTTTCACGGTTTTCGAAGCAGGATTGCTGAAGCTCCGATGCCACCTCATCGATGCCTTGCCCCAACCGGGCGGACAATTGACCGAACTTTATCCCAAAAAACCCATCTTCGATATTCCCGGATTTCCAAGTGTAGATGCGGGCGCTTTGGTAAATAACCTTTTGGAGCAGATCAAGCAGTTCCAGCCTCAATTCTCGCTCGCTCAAAAAGCTGTGAGCTACCAAAAAACCGATGACGGACAGTTCATCGTGACCACCAGCAGAGGCGTGCAGGTCAAAGGAAAAGCAATCGCCATTGCAGCAGGGCTCGGAAGCTTCGATCCACGAAAACCCGAGTTGCAAAATATCGAAAGATTCGAAGAAAACGGTGTCGAATATTTTGTCAGAGATCCCGAGATGTTTCGAAATAAGAAAATTGTGATTGCCGGCGGTGGAGATTCTGCGCTGGATTGGTCTATATTCTTGGCCGATGTCGCTTCGGAAGTTACTTTAATTCATAGGAGAAACGAATTCCGCGGCGCTCTGGATTCTGTAGAAAAAGTAATTGAACTCAAACAGCAAGGAAAAATTAACGTCATCACTCCGGCGGAAGTGACGGGCTTGATCGGTGACGAGAGACTCACAAGCATCGAAATTGAAAAAGACGGCGAAAAATCTATTCTGCAAACCGATTATCTGATTCCATTATTCGGATTGACACCTAAATTGGGACCGCTGGCCGAGTGGGGATTGGACATCGAGAAAAATGCCATCAAAGTCAACAACGCGCTCGATTATCAAACCAACATAGAGGGCATCTACGCTGTGGGAGATATCAACACCTATCCCGGAAAACTGAAACTGATTCTGTGTGGTTTCCACGAGGCTACACTAATGGTTCAGGGCATCTACAACAGGATCAATCCGGGGAAAAAATACGTTTTGAAATACACCACCGTCAGCGGCGTCGATGGTTTCGATGGCACCAGAAAAGAAGCCGAAAAAGCCGTTGTGAAATCTATCGAGTAGAACTAAGGGTTAGAAATTTGAGATTAGATTTGTTGTTCTATAATATTTGGAAAAACCTAAATTTCTCTTTTTTTGAACTTATTGAAATTTTGAACTTAATGAAATTTTATTGATTTCTAATTTCCATTGTCAGCAACCTATCTCTTATCTTTGTAAAAATGTCAGACGTTAATATTACCATCATAGACCGCGAGGGGACTTCGCACTCCGTAGTCGCACCCACAGATATGGCCATGAGCCTGATGGAAATCGTGCGTGCCTACGAACTGGCACCCGAGGGAACGATCGGGATTTGCGGCGGAATGGCGATGTGCGCCTCTTGCCAGTGTTATGTTTTGAGTGATGGCGTGCCACTGCCCGAGATGCAGCCGGATGAAAAAGCAATGCTGGATGAAGCGGCCAACGTGAAACCAAACAGCCGATTGGGATGCCAAATTCCCGTTACCGATGCTTTGGAAGGTCTCATTATAGAGCTTGCCCCGGAAGCCTGAAAAGCCATTTCCGGAATTAGATAAGAAATCATATTTTTTGGTCGCAAAATTGCTGTAAGGAAAATGAAATTTTAAAATAAAAAACCAGTTGAAAATATGGCATTTATTGACTATTACAAAACGCTGGGAATAAGCAAAACAGCGTCTGCAGACGAGATCAAAAAAGCTTATCGGAAACTCGCCAGAAAATATCATCCCGATATGAACCCCAATGACAAGGAAGCGGAGAAAAAATTCAAGGAGATCAACGAGGCCAACGAAGTGCTGAGCAACCCCGAAAACCGTGCAAAGTACGACAAATACGGCGAACATTGGCGACATGGCGAACAGTACGAGCAGGCGCAACAACAGCAAAGACAGAGACAGCAGTATTCTACAAGCGGATTTTCAGGAGCAGATTTTGGGGAAGGCGAAGATTTCTCAGACTTTTTCCAGTCTATGTTTGGTAGTGGTTTCGGAAGAAGCTCGAGGGGGAGTGCAAGCGGGAAATTTAAAGGGCAGGACATCTCGGCAGAGCTCAATCTTAACCTAAGAGATGCGGCAAAAACCCATCAGCAGACCTTCGAAATCAATGGGAAAAAAGTCCGCATCACCATTCCTGCAGGAATCTACGACGGCCAGCAAATTAAACTGAAAGGTCACGGAAATCCGGGCGTTAACGGCGGTCCAAACGGCGATCTTTACATCACCTTCAATATTGCAGAAGACAAAGACTTCAAACGCGATGGCGACGACCTGAGGACTACGGTAGACATCGATCTTTATACCGCAGTTTTGGGCGGAGAAGTGAACATCAAAACCCTCGACAGCTCGGTAAAACTCAAAGTGAAGCCCGAAACACAAAACGGAACAACCGTGCGACTGAAAGGCAAGGGATTTCCCGTTTACAAAAAAGAAGGCGCATTTGGCGATTTGTACGTGACCTTCAACGTGAAAATTCCCACTAATCTTACAGAAAAACAAAAACAATTATTCCAACAACTTAAAAATTCGTAATGATGAGCGAGCGTATATCCATAGAAAAAGTCGTACAAATCTATAATATTGACGATCATTTTGTACATGAACTCATCGCTTCAGAACTATTGCATCCGCAAACTGAAAACAGTGTCCAATATATAATGTACGAAGAACTTCCACATCTGGAGCGATTTACCAATTGGCATTATGATCTCGAAATCAACCTTCCCGGCATCGAAATCATTCATAAACTTCTGAGCCAAATCGAAGAACTAAGAAACGAAAACCGCCGACTGTCCCAAATCTCCCAAAAGCTTACAAACTGGGAAGAGGCGGACTTCTAAGCGGCTCAATCGATTCAGAGAGAACACGGAGAGATTAAAAAAAAGTATCCCAAAAACCACTAATTTTGTGAGATGGAAGTATATGATGTTCTTATCGTGGGTGGCGGCCCTATCGGATTGGCTGCTGCACTGGAAGCAAAGAAAAACAACTTAAAATATGTCATTATCGAGAAAGGTACAGTCGCGAACAGTATCTACAACTACCCTTTGTACATGACTTTTTTTTCCACCGCAGACCGTCTGGAAATCGACGAAATCCCTTTTATCACAGCCAAACCCAAACCCGGCCGGCAAGACGCGCTCGAATACTACCAGAGCATTGCGCGCCAAAAAAAACTGAATATCAGATCATACGAGAAAGTCCTAAACATCCAAAAAACAGACTTTTTTGAAATAGAAACCAACAAGCATAATTATTTGTCCCAAAATGTAATTATTGCAACCGGCTTTTATGATATTCCGAACTGGATGGATATCCCCGGAGAAGATTTGTCAAAGGTAAAACATTATTATACAGAGCCTTACCCTTACGCATTTCAAGATGTGGTGGTCGTTGGGTCAAGCAATTCTGCCGTAGATGCCGCTTTGGAAATCTACCGAAAAGGCGGTCGGGTCACCATGATTATTCGGAAAAACGAAATCTCGAATAGCGTTAAATACTGGGTGAAACCCGACATAGAAAACCGCATCGCGGAAGGAAGCATCAAGGCATTCTTTGGTGCAGAACTTTTGGAAGTGACTCCCGATTCTGTAATTTTCCGTACAAAAAATGGTGAAAAGAACGAAATCAAAAACGACTTTGTCCTCGCCATGACAGGCTATTTGCCGGATTTCGAATTCCTAAAAAAAATCGGCATCGATTTGAATAACGAGTGTCTCAATCCCACATACAATCCCGAAACGATGGAAAGCAACGTCCCGGGAATCTACCTCGCAGGTGTCGTTTGCGGCGGGAAAGATACACACCTCTGGTTTATTGAGAACTCCAGAATCCACGCCAAACAAATCATTAAAAACATCGCCGATAAACAGCCGGTAAGCAATATTTGATAATCATTTAAACTTTTTCCAAGCATCCAAAATTCTTCTTGCAAACAAAATTCTTTTTGTTTATATTAAGACTCACAAAAAAACACACAACACCTTCATGAAAGTCAAAAATTTATTGCTCCCGTTCATTGCCTCAGCTTTTTTTCTAATACAGTGTAAGAAGGATGAAAATCTTCCGCCTCAAAAAGAAAACCATCCGACAACCGACATTTTGACCAATGACAAAAAAGCAGAAGAGAAAAAAGAAGAAAGACCCAATGTCCCCGACGTTGTGATTCCGAGAAAGGATTTTGGATTCTACCCTTGGGTTTATAAAAATACCGACTCCGTTTCCGTAAAAAACAAAAAAGAATTTACCGGAAAAGCACTTTACACCATTCTTGCCCTCAATCGGCTGGACAAAGCGCACATCGGTAATGCCGACACTTTGGTAGTGCCCGCCAAAATAGAAGACGATTTTCTGATCTATTCGCCATTTCCCGGTCACGTCAGCAGTCTGGAAAACGTGAAGAAGTTTGTCTTCTTTTCCTATCCTATCCAGGCATTTGGCGTTTACGAATATGGGAATCTCGTGAAATGGGGACCCACGAGTATGGGCCGGAAATCAAAGCAAACCAAGCGGGGCTTGATGTTCGCGAACTGGAAAAAAGAAGTCGCTATCTCCACCGTAAGCGACGAGTGGATATTGAGATGGAACGTGAATGTAGCCAACTTCGACGGTATCGGCTGGCATCAGTACGCCATGCCGGGCTATCCGGCCTCGCATTCCTGCCTCCGGATGCTGGAAGAAGACGCCAAATGGATGTACTCGTGGGTCGATACCTGGATCCTCAACAAAGGCGGACAAACCGAGCGCGCCAAAGGAACACCGCTGATCGTTTATGGTGATTATCTGTGGGGACAAAGAAAACCGTGGAAAAAACTTTTGGATTCCCCGGACGCAAATAATATCCCCGAGGAAGAAATGAACAGAATCATAGAACCGCACCTCGCAAAAATCCTGCAAGAGCAGGAAAACAGAGAGACAGTCGTCCAACAAATCGAAGAGGAGAAAAAGGCCAAAGCAGACTCAGCCGCGGCAACTCAACTACCGGATAGTATGAATTAAATTGTTTAGGAGCTATTTCCCGCTATCCGCTATATCTTTTTTTGCCCCAGCCTTTCCCCTCAGCAAAAAAAAGGATGCCGCTGCTATCGGGGCTATGAGATTGTACATCAAAACAAAAAATTATTCAACTATAGCGGCGGAAAACATTCCAAATAACAATAACTATTCAATTTTTGTAAAAATCTCAAATATTCCCCACCACGGTTTTGATCTGCGTAAATTCCTTGATCGCGTGTAGCGAGAGTTCTACACCATAGCCCGACGATTTGGCACCGCCGAACGGCAAGCGCGCATCAGAAGCCGTAGATTTGTTGATAGAGACCGTCCCCGATTCGAGATTTTCTATGAAGAATTGCGCGCGTTTTTTATCCTTTGTCCAAACGGAATTGCCCAAACCAAAAGGAATATCATTGGCTAATTTCAAAATTTCCTCATCATTTTTTCCAATCATCAAAATCGCCAGCGGTCCGAAAAGTTCTTCCCATAAAATGGGATTTCCTTCTCTCACCAAAATAATCCCCGGGCGAAACTCACTCTCGGAGATGCGCTCCAGCGGGAGCACCACTTCTGCCCCATTTCGTTTCGCTTTTCTGTACTGCTTTTCGAGTTCATCTGCAAGATCCGGCCGCGCCATTTTGCTCAGCTTCGTCTCCATTTTAAAGGGATCCGCGGGCTGATAGGCATTATATTCTTCAATAAATCGGGGGACAAATTCCTTTTCCGCTTTTTGATGAACGATGAAGCGTTTGGCCGCATTACAAACCTGTCCTGTATTTTGAAGCTTGGCCATCGGTGCTTCTTTTGCCGCAGCTTCCAGGTCGGCATCATCCAGAACAATGTAGGCATCGCTTCCACCCAATTCCAGCACCGATTTTTTAATATTTTTCCCGGCAAGAGAAGCTACATCGGCGCCGGCTTTTTCGCTTCCGGTAAGACTCACGCCTCGCACCAAGGGATTTTCGAGAATATCTTTGATCTCGGCGTGACCGATTTTCAGATTCTGAAAAATATATTTGGGGAAGCCTGCATCTTTAAAGGCTTTTTCTATCGCATCGCCACTGCCAAAGCAGATAGAAGCGTGTTTCAGCAAGACGACGTTGCCTGCGAGAATCGCAGGAATGGCAAATCGCAAGGCCTGCCAAAACGGAAAATTCCACGGCATAATGCCGAGAATGACGCCTAATGCCTCGTAATGAACTTCGGAAACCTTGAATTCTGTTTTGATTTTTTCTGGTTTCAGAACATCATTGGCATTTGCGTAATACCGCACCATTCCCGCACATTTTTCTATTTCTGCGATGGATTGCGAAATGGGCTTGTGCATTTCCGTAGTGATGCGTTTTGCGAAATGTTCTTTGTTTTGGTCTAAGACATCGGCTAATTTTGAAAGCAATTTTTGTCGTTCTGTAAAAGAAACCTCACGCCAGCTGCGAAAGGCTTTGTGTGCTGAACTTATGTTTTTTGCAAAATCCATTTTTTAGATTTTATTTTGATTTTTTTCTTGCATTAATTGTACCAACTGACTTCACACCGACTTGAATGTTGAAAAGTAAAAACAGAGGCGTTCCGGATGGCGAGCTTTTAAAGTAGCTTCAAGAAGAAATTTACAAAATATTAATTGAGGAATCCCGGCTAAATTGCAAATCGCGTTATTTTTTTTCTTTTACCACGGAAGAGCAAAACAGAATTGAGGAAAATAAGCAGCAAATCCAGCGTCACCCAAATGCTGAGTTTGATGTTCTCGTATTTAAGATCTTCTATTTTTTCCGACGCTATGGCAGACAGCTTCAAACTGCGGTTGATGTAATTGCGAACCTCGATAATCTGGTCTTCATTGATGTTGGGAACTGCCACCTGAGAAAAATAAACCAAATTGCCTTTCCCTATGTAGCCCACCACCCAAAACTCATTGGATTTCTGCATATTAAGATATTCTATGCGGAAATATTCCGGGCGGATTTGCCCCACGTGCTTGGAACTGAACTTCTCTTCTTCCGGCACTTTATCCTGAATTCGGATGATGTAGAAATCAATGGGTTGAGGCAAATAATTAATAATTTGAATGGCCAAAGAATCTTCCAAAAACTTGGAAACACTCTTCTCTACAAACCAAAATGTAAAATAAGCCGCCGCAGAAATGGTGATCACGGTTCGAATCAGCATGTTCCAAAAAGCCCATCTTCCTCCCCGGAAACCGGAAAGAATCAGTGCGAAAATGAGGAAAATTAAGATTAGAATAATCAACATCAGAGCAAAGATAATGGTTTCTGCCCAATTAAAAAGTCACATTCCATTCTTTGTAGAATTCTGCCAAAAACAGCAACATAAACTGATGCCTGTGCTCCGCAATCTCTTTTGCTGCGCCAGTATTAAGCAGATCTTTCAAAAGCAACAGCTTTTCGTAGAAATGGTTGATCGTAGTTCCGTTGGATTTTTTGTAATCTTCCTTAGATTGATGAAGTTGCGGTTCGATTGCCGGATCATACATCAAGTTGTTTTTGTAACCTCCAAAGTTGAATGTTCTTGCAATCCCAATGGCTCCAATGGCGTCCAGCCTATCAGCATCCTGCACAATTTTTAGCTCCAATGGTAGATCTTTTGGAGCATCGTTTCGGTTTTTGAAGGACATATTTTTTAGGATGAAAATCACTTTTTCCAGTATTTCTTGTTCTACTTTTTGCTCACTCAAAAATTCGGTGGCGATTCTCGTGGCGACGGTTTCGTCGCCGTCGTGGAATTTGGGATCGGCAATATCGTGCAAAAGTGCGGCTAATTCTATCACCAGCAGGTCGCCGCCTTCTCTCTTTTGAAGATACCGACTGAGCTTCCAAACGCGTTCTATGTGAAACCAATCGTGACCAGCTTCTGCACCGTCGAGTTTTTCTTTGACGAATTGTATGGTGTTGTTGATTATGTTCATTTCCATTAATATTTTTCTCCTCCCAACTCATCGAGAATGATGTGCCAGAGTTTTTTGTTGTAGCTTCTGAAAAAATTGATGTGGCCGATTTCGTTTTTATCAGATTCCGAAGTTTTGATGAGGCGGTAAGTGGGCTTCATATTCGGATACGTTTCCTGCATCAGAGATTTCACGCCTTTTTCCGTGAGCCAAGCGTCATCTTCCGCTCTAAGGACCAAGACTTGTTGAGTGAGATTTTTGGAAAAATCCGGAACTTTTTCCAACAATTTGTTCACCGATTTTTTGTTGAGAATCAAGGTTCGCCAGTCAAAAGCGCTTCCCGAGGGTAGGCTTTCTCCAAGTCCAAACCAGTGGGCGGGAAAATATCCCAAAATCAGGGTTGAAATAGGCTGCATGATTCCAAAACCAAGATAAGCTTCAATTTTTGTTTTGAAATTGAGATTGCCGGCATAAGCGTTTTGCGTTCCGATGAAAACAAACGCATCGAAGATCGCGGAGTCTTCGTTCATTCCCAATATCAATGCACCAAGAGAATGGCCAAGACAAAACTTTTGATACTCGGAAAAATTGGTTTTGACAAACTGCGTTGCGGCTTTGTAATCCTGCGTTCCCCAGATTCTCATCGAGGCCTGGAAACCGCTCATTTTCTTCGGTTTGGAAAGCCCGATTCCCCGATAATCGTAGGTAATGACGGTGAATCCGTGTTCTGCAAAAAACTTGGCCAAAGAAAAATAAAGTTGCTGCTTGACGCCGGTTGCCGAATTGATCAAAATCAACTTGCCATTGGATGATTGCGGCTCGAAGAGATGGGCAGAGATGGTATATTGGTCTTCGGTTATCAGCTCAATACTTTGCATTAAAAACGTGTTTAAATTTCGGTAAAATTAGAAAATTTTGTTCCGCTAATTTGGGGATTAATATGCACAGGATATTAATTGATGCTTTAGGTCTTCAAAAAAGTGTTGTTCCTCTCACTTTTTATGAGAAAATCTTATTAATCTGTACCGATTTCTATGAATTCGGAAATCAACTTAACGGGCTGATTATCTTTGGAATAACCGATGTAGCTGGCATAAAATCCTTCGCCGTAGCCCGTCTCGAAAGCCACTAGATTTTCCGGCTTGTCCTCGTAAGGTTTTAGGATTGCAAACTGGTCTATTGCCCCATTATCATCAAAAAAATGCTCGTGAAAAAACGCTTCGTAAATTCCCATAAAATCGGCGCCTTTCTTGTGAAAAAGCTCTTGTTCCAATTGATTCAAAGCTTTCTGAGCATCCCAATCCATCAGACTTCCCATCCCGGATTCTACCAAATACCCGAAGATCTCTCCTTCTTTTAAATCTTTCAAATTTTGACCATCGCACAGAGCCAATTCCCACTTTTCTGCTATTTGATTCTTGTCAAAAACGATTTCTGCGTATGCGATGCAATTGGATTCTCTTTCTTTGTGCATTAGAACAGGGAAATTGCCTTTGGGAAATTGCTGAGAAAACGGCGGCTGATCGGGCGAGATCAAGGGGTCGCTGGCTACGATGAAACCGGAAGAAATATGAATTTCTCCTGCTTCATAGGTTTCCAACAGCGGGTGATCTACAAAATTCTTTGCGAACAGCTTTTTGATGTTTTCGATATGAGTCATGACAAACTTTTCAGTTTTTCTTCCAATAATAGAATTTTATCCTGAGCGTCTTTTTGTTTCTTGCGCTCGATGGCTACGACTTCCGGTTTGGCATTGGCCACAAATTTTTCGTTCGAGAGTTTTTTATCCACCGAAATCAAAAAGCCTTTCAGATATTTAATTTCTTCTTCGGTTTTGATTTTTTCATCGGCAAGGTCAAGATTTTCGCTTAGCGGAATTGAGAACTCGTTGGAACCAACTAAGAATGTGAAGCTGGGTTGATCGGTTTTCTGTCCAAAATGAATGTTGGAAATATGGGCTAATTTCCGAATGACTTCGGCATCTTTGAGTGACGCTGCATTTGTGAAAACTTCTACAGATTCTCTTGGCGAAATTCCTTTGGATTGACGATAATTCCTAACACCAGAGATCACTTCCTTAGCAAAATCGAAATCTTTGATGGTTTGTTCATCATAACTTTCAGATTTTTTTTGTTGCGTGATGATCAGCGCTTCATCAATCTTTCTTTCGGCAATCGACTGCCACAGTTCCTCGGACAGGAAAGGCATAAATGGATGCAACAGCTTCATCAATTCCTCAAAATAAGTAATCGTTTTTTGATAAACCTCTTCGCTGATTGCTTCGCCAAAATTGGGTTTTATCGCTTCCAAATACCAAGCGCAAAAATCGTCCCAGATGAGTTTGTAAACCAAATGCAAAGCATCTGAAATCCTAAATTTCGAGAACTGATCCTCTATTTCGGCAATGGTTTTGTTCAGTTGTTCACCGAACCATTCGATGGTTTCGATATCGTGTTTCTGCGCTTTGATAGATTCATCGCGGTTCCAACCTTGGATTAGTTTGTAGGCATTCCAAATTTTGGTGGCAAAATTGCGTCCTTGCAGCATCAAGTCTTCGTCAAACAAAAGATCATTTCCTGCAGCCGAACTCATCAAACTACCAACCCGAACGCCGTCGGCACCATATTTTTCAATCAAATCGATCGGATCTGGCGAGTTTCCCAGTTGTTTGGACATTTTCCGTCTTTGCTTATCGCGCACGATTCCTGTAAAATAGACATTTTTGAAAGGCACTTCTTTGCGATATTCCAATCCTGCCATAATCATTCGGGCTACCCAGAAAAAGATGATATCCGGTCCGGTAACCAGATCCGAGGTTGGATAATAATAATTGATGTCTTTATTTTCGGGCTCGAGGATGCCTTCGAAAACCGAGATGGGCCACAGCCAAGATGAAAACCAGGTGTCCAGCACGTCTTCATCTTGTTTTAGGTCAGAAGCCTGCAGTTGGGAATTGGAAGTCTTTGCTCGTGCTAATTTTACCGCCTCTTCGATATTTTCAGCTACAACAAATTCATCTTCGCCCGTTCCATAATAGAAAGCCGGAATCTGCTGTCCCCACCAGAGCTGGCGCGAGATATTCCAATCGTGAACGTTCTCCATCCAGTGGCGATAGGTATTTTTGAATTTGTCCGGATGGAATTTAATGGTATCATCCAACACAACATCCAGAGCGGGTTTTGCCAATTCCGACATTTTGAGAAACCATTGGACGGATATTTTTGGTTCGATCACGGCGCCCGTTCTTTCGGAAGTTCCCACTTTGTTGACGTAATCTTCCGCCTTTAGCAGCAGGTCTTTTTCCTGCAGTTCTTTCGCAATTTCTTTCCTTACGGCGAACCTGTCTTTGCCCTGATAATGCATTCCGTGCTCGTTGAGAATGGCATCGTTGTCCATAGAATCGATGATGGGCAGATTGTGCTTTTGCCCGATTTCGTAGTCATTGATGTCGTGGGCCGGCGTGATTTTCAAAGCGCCGGTTCCAAATTCTATATCCACATAATCGTCCTCGATAATAGGCACGACTCTGTTGACAATCGGGACGACGACATTTTTACCTTTCAGATAATGATATCGCTCGTCGTTGGGATTGACGCAGACTGCGACATCGCCGAATATGGTTTCCGGACGCGTGGTTGCCACGGTAATAAATTCCTCTGTCCCTTCGATTTTATATTTCAGAAAGTATAATTTTCCATTTTGCTCTTTGAAGACCACTTCTTCGTCCGAAATATTGGTTTGCGCTTCCGGATCCCAGTTCACCACTTTGTAGCCTCGATAAATCAGGCCTTTATTGTAAAGATCCACAAAAACTTTGATGACCGACTTTGAAAGATTTTCCTCCATCGTGAATCTCGTTCTGTCCCAATCGCAGGAGCAGCCCAATTTTTTCAGTTGATCCAAGATGGTTCCGCCATATTTTTCTTTCCATTCCCAGGCGTGCTTTAGGAATTCTTCTCTTGTAATGTCTTTTTTGCTGATGCCCTCTGCCTTTAGTTTAGCGACTACTTTGGCTTCCGTTGCAATGGAAGCGTGATCCGTCCCGGGAACCCAGCACGCATTGAAACCCTGCATTCTGGCTCTTCTTACCAAAACATCCTGAATCGTGTTGTTGAGCATATGTCCCATGTGCAGAATTCCGGTTACATTTGGCGGCGGAATCACAATGGTGTACGGCGGTCTGTCGTCTGGCTCCGAATGGAAAAATTTGTTGTCCAACCAGAATTGATACCATTTCTGTTCCGTTGCTTGTGGGCTATATTTGTCTGCGATCTGCATTTTTGTATGTTATTTTCGACATTTAATTTGCAAAAATAAGATAATGCGAAAAAATTAACATCACGTATTCAATTTATTTATAACTTTGTTCTTTAAAATTAAATTAAAACAAAAAAATATGAAAAAGATTCTTGCAGGCTTATTGATGACAGGCGCTATCGCTTTTGCATCGGCTCAAACGATCACATTTGACAAAACCACCTACGACTACGGAACTGTAAAAGCCGGCTCAGACGGTCACCGATTTTTCACGGTAAAAAACACGGGTGACAAACCACTGATCATCAGCGAAGTAAAACCTTCCTGCGGATGTACGACACCGGAATGGAGCAAAGATCCTATCTTACCGGGAAAAACGGCTCAAATCAAAGTGGGTTACAACACGGGAATCAAGGGCGCTTTCAACAAATTGATTGAAGTATATTCCAATGATCCGGCCAACAACAGATCTGTGCTTTACATCAAAGGGACTGTGGTGGATGAAACGCCTGCCGCACAGCAAGCAACAACGGCGGTTGTGGCCACAGCAAAAGCTCAGCCAGCACCAACCAGTAAAAATGCTGCTGCTAAGAGGGCTGCTAAGACGGCAGAAGCCGCGACTAAATAAGCCAAACCATTTGAATTATCAACAAACCGTTCCTTTATTGGAGCGGTTTTTTTATTTTTAAACAAAATTGAAAAGTATGGATAACAATTTCTCAGACGATTTCTTAATTAAGACAAATACAACATTCGACCTCAAAAGTTACGATACCAAATATAGCGGGAGCCTCAGCAAAGACGAAGGGACACAACTGCTGGTCATCGAAAAAGATAAATTGCGCCTGTTGCAAGAGAAATTATATGCGGAAGGAAGCCAATCTTTGCTAATCCTCATCCAAGCGATGGATGCTGCGGGGAAAGACAGCTTGGTGGAGCACGTTTTCGGCGGCGTGAATCCGCAAGGTTGCGAAGTCACCAGTTTCAAAACGCCGAGTTCAAAAGAATATTCCCACGATTTTCTCTGGAGACATTCTTTGGCCTTGCCGGCGAAAGGAAAGATTGGAATTTACAACCGTTCTCATTACGAAAGCGTGTTGGTCTGCAAAGTACATCCGGAGTATAACCTAAGCGAAAAAACCTGGAAAGATGTAAAGCAATTTGACGAAAAATTTTGGGAAAACCGATACGAAAGCATCCGAAACTTTGAAAAACATCTTACAAACAACGGCACAACCATCATTAAAATATTCCTGAATGTCTCCAAAGAAGAGCAGAAAAGGCGCTTTCTCGCTCGCATAGAGGAGGACACCAAAAACTGGAAGTTCTCTCCGGAGGATGTAGCTGAACGAGGATTTTGGGAAGATTACATGAACGCTTACGAGCAGGCTATCAATGAGACCTCTACCGAATATGCGCCTTGGTTTGTAATTCCGGCCGACCAGAAATGGTTTTGCAGAGTTGCAGCCATTCAAATTATAATAGACAAATTGCAAGAAATGAATCCGCAGTTTCCGAAACTTTCCGACAAGGAAAAAAGTGCCTTGGAAGAATCCAAAGTTAAATTGGAAAGCGAAAAATAATTTTTAAAACTGCATCATAAACTTTAAACTAAAACAATGACCGGACTTTATCTATTTCTCGGAATTTTAATTGGCGGATTTTTGGTTTTCATAATAATGAAGGCCACTACTGTCAGCAAGAAAAACTTTGATATTGCCAACGAAAACTGGATCCGACTGCAAGAAAACGAACGCAATTATCAGGAAAAAATCGAAGATTTGAAAACATTGAATCAAGAATTTAGCAATGATATTTCAGAACTCCAAAAAAACAAAGAAGAACTGCTCTCTACCAATGCGGAACTAAATGCCAATTACAACAATCTGCTGGAAAATCTCGACAGACAAAAACAGGATTTCTTGAAACTTCAGGAAACTATGCGTCTGCAATTTGAGAACACAGCGAATCAAATTTTGGATGAGAAATCGCAAAAATTCACGCAACTCAATCAAAATCAGCTCAAACTGATCTTGGAACCTTTTCAGGAAAAAATCAATGAACTGAAAAATACCGTCAACGAAACTTACGACAAAGAATCCAAAGAACGGTTCTCACTGGGCGAAAAAGTACGTGAGCTGAAAGACCTCAACCAGCAAATTTCCGAAGATGCCAAGAAACTGACTCGAGCTTTGAAAGGCGAAAGCAAAACGCAGGGAAACTGGGGCGAAATGATTTTGGAAAGCATTCTGGAAAAATCTGGTCTGCGGAAAAATCAGGAATATTTTATGGAGCACGAGTTGCGAGATGAGAACAACAAAGCCATCTTCTCTGAATTTTCCGGAAAAAAAATGCGGCCGGATGCGGTTGTGAAATATCCCGATAACCGCAACGTCATCATCGACAGTAAAGTTTCTCTCACGGCTTTTGTAGAAATGACCGATGAGTCGGATCCCGAGGTGTTCGCCGGCAAACAGCGTCAACATCTACAGTCTGTGAAAAACCATATCATGCAGCTGAGCCAGAAAGCGTATGACGATTTTGATAAATCTCTGGATTTCGTGATGATGTTCGTCCCAAGTGAAGCGGCGTATATGGCGGCTTTGCAAACGGATCCTAACCTGTGGAATTTTGCTTACGACAAAAGAATTTTGTTGCTCAGTCCCACCAATCTGATCACTTCCTTGAAGTTGATTCAGGACTTGTGGAAACGCGAACATCAAAACCGGAATGCGATGGAAATTGCGGACAGAGGTGCAAAATTGTATGACAAGTTTGTTGGATTTGTAGAAAATCTGGAACGCATTGGGAAGAATATCGATCAGGCAAAAAACTCGTATACGGATGCTTACAAGCAGCTAAGTTCCGGCAACGACAATCTGATCGCTCAAACCCGGAAACTGAAAAATTTGGGCATCAAAGCCAAAAAAAATCTTCCCTCAGGCTTAGAAAATGAAGATTTATCCTAAAAATAAAGATATATACTAAACAATTGAAGGATAATGAGATATACAAAAAAAAATCTAAAAATAACCACAATTCCGGAAAAAATGTGATAATTTTGAGCTTCATTTTAATTGAATAAAAATGAATTGCATTTTTTTTTGAATGATTTTTTTATACTCCGCTGGATTCAAGTTACAAATGCAACTTTTGATTAAACAATAATTCTTCCATTACGAAGATAGGTTTTTTGTATTTAAATCGTTTTCTAGGTCGGTTATTTATTTTGTTTTCGATGGCTTTGATTTGTTCATTTGTGATGGTGTTAAAGTCATCTTTCTTTTTAAAATATTGCCTTACTAAACCGTTTAAATTCTCATTAGAACCTCTTTCCCAGGAATGGTAAGGTTTAGCAAAATAATGATCTATTTGCAGCTCTTCTGCTACGTATTGATGGTTGGCAAACTCCTTTCCGTTATCTGCCGTAATTGTTGTAATGTAGGGTTTCCAGTCTTCTAACTCACCAACTATAGCGTTGCTTACTTCCCCAGCTTCTTTAGATTTTATCTTTCTCATTTTTAGCATTCCGGAGGCTCTGTCGTTTATCGTTAATATGGCACTTTTATGATTTTTGCCAATGATTAAATCTACCTCTAAATCACCAAATCTACTTCGTGCTTCTACTATTTTGGGGCGTTTATCAATATCAATCCTTCCTACGATTAATCCTCTTTTATCCTTTGCTGCGCCTCTTTTTCTATACCGTCTGCCTTGGTTTCTTAGGTGCGTGTGTAGTGTGCCGCCTTGCTTTTTATCTTGCCATATATATTGATAAATACGCTCGTGGCTCACGCATTGTTCTCCTTGTTCTCTAAGGCTTCCACAAACTTGCTCTGGGCTGTAATCTTCCTTTAACAAAGCCTCTACGTTTCATTTCATCATCAAAAACAATGCGTTTGGGTTTTGTTTTGTTTCTATGGTTGTATTTCCTTTGAGCTAAATCTGAGACGTACTTGCCACTACGTTTATCGCAATTTCGCTTTAGTTCTCTACTTAGCACAGATTTGTGTTTTCCTATACATTGGGCTATCTCACTTTGCCTGTAGCCTTGTTGTAACATTCTTTCAATTGTGTATCTTTGTTCTACGGTTAAATGACTCATATTTTGCAACTTTTGGTCGAGAACACAAAATAAAGACATTTATCCTTTTCGGATGGAAGGGCTTTTGCCCTTTCATTTGAAAAAATATGTTTTATTTAAGTATCCTCATAAGTTGCATTTATTACTTGAATCTAAATCCAAATATATTTTTAACTTTTAAAAAATTAACAGAATTATGAAAACAATGACATTTTTAAAAAAGCAAGCTTTGTGGTTTGCAATGCTTTTCATAAGCAGTTTTTCTTTTGCACAAGTAACCGTCAGCACCTTTGCTGGCAGCACGCCAGGATATTTAGATGGTACTGGTACGGCAGCGCAGTTTAATTTTCCCTTTGGAGTAGCGACCGATGCCGCTGGGAATTTGTATATTTCAGATACTCTTAATAATAAAGTACGAAAAATAACGCCGGCGGGCATAGTTACTACTTTGGCAGGAAGCACGGGAGGCTATGCCGACGGAATAGGCACAGCAGCAAAGTTTTATTATCCTTATGGAATAGCGGTTGATGCCGCTGGGAATGTGTATGTCGCAGATTATGGAAATAATAGAATCCGAAAAATAACGCCAGCGGGCGTGGTGACCACATTGGCGGGAAGTACAGCAGGTGATGCAGACGGAATGGGGACAGCAGCACAGTTTAGTTATCCCACCGGCGTTGCTGTTGATGCTCCTGGGAATGTGTATGTTGCAGATTCTTTTAATAATAAAATACGAAAAATAAACCCCGCAGGTATGGTGACTACTTTGGCTGGAAGCACACAAGGGTTTGCTGACGGAACGGGTACGGCAGCACAATTCAACTATCCTACTGGAGTAGCGGTTGACCCATCAGGGATTATGTATNTTGATGCTCCTGGGAATGTGTATGTTGCAGATTCTTTTAATAATAAAATACGAAAAATAACCCCCGCAGGTATGGTGACTACTTTGGCTGGAAGCACACAAGGGTTTGCTGACGGAACGGGTACGGCAGCACAATTTTATTATCCAGCAGGTGTTGTGCTAGATGCCTCTGGGATTATGTATGTCGCCGATTATTCTAATCATAAAATCCGAAAAATCACCCCCGCAGGTGTGGTGACCACTTTGGCAGGAAGCACACAAGGGTTTGCTGACGGAACGGGTACGGCAGCACAATTTAACTATCCTACTGGAGTAGCGGTTGACCCATCAGG
>NZ_QOVY01000007.1 GCF_003932955.1 Chryseobacterium sp. SC28 | reverse complement strand
TATTGGGTTTAAAGGGTCCGTAGGCGGATCTGTAAGTCAGTGGTGAAATCTCATAGCTTAACTATGAAACTGCCATTGATACTGCGGGTCTTGAGTGAGATTGAGGTAGCTGGAATAAGTAGTGTAGCGGTGAAATGCATAGATATTACTTAGAACACCAATTGCGAAGGCAGGTTACCAAGTCTTAACTGACGCTGATGGACGAAAGCGTGGGGAGCGAACAGGATTAGATACCCTGGTAGTCCACGCCGTAAACGATGCTAACTCGTTTTTGGGCTTTTGGGTTCAGAGACTAAGCGAAAGTGATAAGTTAGCCACCTGGGGAGTACGTTCGCAAGAATGAAACTCAAAGGAATTGACGGGGGCCCGCACAAGCGGTGGAGCATGTGGTTTAATTCGATGATACGCGAGGAACCTTACCAAGACTTAAATGGGAAATGCCAGGTTTAGAAATAGACCCTTCTTCGGACATTTTTCAAGGTGCTGCATGGTTGTCGTCAGCTCGTGCCGTGAGGTGTTAGGTTAAGTCCTGCAACGAGCGCAACCCCTGTCACTAGTTGCTAACATTCAGTTGAGGACTCTAGTGAGACTGCCTACGCAAGTAGAGAGGAAGGTGGGGATGACGTCAAATCATCACGGCCCTTACGTCTTGGGCCACACACGTGCTACAATGGCCAGTACAGAGGGCAGCTACCAGGTGACTGGATGCGAATCTCGAAAGCTGGTCTCAGTTCGGATTGGAGTCTGCAACTCGACTCTATGAAGCTGGAATCGCTAGTAATCGCGCATCAGCCATGGCGCGGTGAATACGTTCCCGGGCCTTGTACACACCGCCCGTCAAGCCATGGAAGTCTGGGGTACCTGAAGTCGGTGACCGTAACAGGAGCTGCCTAGGGTAAAACAGGTAACTAGGGCTAAGTCGTAACAAGGTAGCCGTACCGGAAGGTGCGGCTGGAACATCTCATTTTAGAGCGTCTTAAGGGACGATAAACAAAAATAAGTTTTTTATACTTGAAAAAGCTTTGGTTTACTTTGGTTGCTTATATAACAATATACCCCTAAAGATTAGTACGAGGGATAATGAGATTTTAGATGAAGAATGATAGATTTTAGATGAAAATTAATTTAAAATTTAAAATTTAGAATTTAAAATTCAAATGAAGTCTCGTAGCTCAGCTGGTTAGAGCGCTACACTGATAATGTAGAGGTCGGCAGTTCGAGCCTGCCCGAGACTACTAATTAAGTTGATGGTTGAGAGTTAATAGTTGATGGAAAAACCAACAACTAACCACCGACAACTGACAACTACATAGAGGGGGAATTAGCTCAGCTGGCTAGAGCGCCTGCCTTGCACGCAGGAGGTCAAGGGTTCGACTCCCTTATTCTCCACCAGGTTACAGAGATGTGACAAGCATAGAAGATTATACATTGACGAAGACAAGATTTATGGACAAAAAGGGTCCGACACTATGATAAGTACGCATTATTGAGTGTCAAGAGTTCGAGTCTCTTATAAATAGCTGTTTTACGACTTTAATTTAAAAGTGACGGATAGAGCCAACAACAATATCTGTTCATTAAAGGCGTAAGAAGATAAAAGATCATTGACATTAACGATAAGAACATCACAAAGAGAAAACCGAGTGCAATTGGGCACTTGAGTTTATAAGAATACCGTTTAGCATTATTGCTAAGCAAAAAATACTGAACTAATTAAAAAATTAGGAAAGAAATCGTTAAGGGCGTATGGCGGATGCCTAGGCTTTCAGAGGCGAAGAAGGACGTGGTAAGCTGCGAAAAGCTCGGGGGATTGGCACACACGAATAGATCCCGAGATGTCCGAATGGGGCAACCCAATACATTGAAGATGTATTACCTCGCAAGAGGAGCAAACCCGGAGAACTGAAACATCTAAGTACCCGGAGGAAAAGAAATCGAAGAGATTCCGTAAGTAGCGGCGAGCGAAAGCGGATTAGCCCAAAAGTCATTATATGTTTAATAGAACGTTTTGGAAAGAACGGCCATAGACGGTGAAAGCCCGGTATATGAAAGGCATATATTGATGATAAATGAGTAGGGCGGGACACGTGAAATCCTGTTTGAATATGGGGGGACCATCCTCCAAGGCTAAATACTCCTGAAAGACCGATAGTGAACAAGTACTGTGAAGGAAAGGTGAAAAGCACTTCGAATAGAAGGGTGAAATAGAACCTGAAACCGTACGCCTACAAGCGGTCGGAGCACCAATAAGGTGTGACGGCGTGCCTTTTGCATAATGAGCCTACGAGTTAATTTTACTAGCGAGGTTAAGGACTTCAGGTCCGGAGCCGGAGCGAAAGCGAGTCTGAATAGGGCGTATAGTTAGTAGGATTAGACGCGAAACCTTGTGATCTACCCATGGGCAGGTTGAAGCTTTGGTAACACAAAGTGGAGGACCGAACCGGTTGACGTTGAAAAGTCTTCGGATGACCTGTGGGTAGGGGTGAAAGGCCAATCAAACTGGGAGATAGCTCGTACTCCCCGAAATGCATTTAGGTGCAGCGTCGAGCGAAGTTTATTAGAGGTAGAGCTACTGATTGGATGCGGGGGAGTCAAATCCTACCAATTCCTGACAAACTCCGAATGCTAATAAATGTTTCTCGGCAGTGAGGGCGCGGGTGCTAAGGTCCGTGTCCGAGAGGGAAAGAACCCAGACCAACAGCTAAGGTCCCCAAATATATGCTAAGTTGAAATAACGCGGTTGGACTGCATTGACAGCTAGGATGTTGGCTTGGAAGCAGCCATTCATTTAAAGAGTGCGTAACAGCTCACTAGTCGAGCGGTCCGGCATGGATAATAATCGGGCATAAGCATATTACCGAAGCTATGGATTTGTACTTTTATGGTACAACTGGTAGGGGAGCATTCTATTTGCGTTGAAGCCGTATCGTGAGGTACTGTGGAGCGGATAGAAAAGAAAATGTAGGCATAAGTAACGATAAAGCGGGCGAGAAACCCGCTCACCGAAAGACTAAGGATTCCTCAGCCATGCTAATCAGCTGAGGGTTAGTCGGGACCTAACGCGAACCCGAAAGGGGAAGTGGATGGACAATGGGTTAATATTCCCATACTTGCTCACACTAAAAAGGGGACGGAGTGCCGTACCTGCTGGAGACTGACGGAATAGTCAAGGCTTAGCCTTCGGGCGAAGCTGTTGCAGGGAAAGTGCTTCCAAGAAAAGCCGAAGTGAAGCAACCCGTACCATAAACCGACACAGGTAGTCGAGGAGAGAATCCTAAGGTGCTAGAGTGAATCATGGTTAAGGAACTAGGCAAAATAGTCTCGTAACTTCGGAAGAAGAGACGCCGGCAGCAATGCCGGCCGCAGTGAAGAGGCCCAGGCGACTGTTTATCAAAAACACAGGACTCTGCAAAATCGAAAGATGCTGTATAGGGTCTGACACCTGCCCGGTGCTGGAAGGTTAAGGAAGGGCGTTAGCAGCAATGCGAAGCGTTTGACTGAAGCCCCAGTAAACGGCGGCCGTAACTATAACGGTCCTAAGGTAGCGAAATTCCTTGTCGGGTAAGTTCCGACCTGCACGAATGGTGTAACGATCTGGGCACTGTCTCAACCATGAGCTCTGTGAAATTGTAGTATCGGTGAAGATGCCGATTACCCGCAATGGGACGAAAAGACCCTGTGAACCTTTACTATAACTTCGTATTGACTTTGAGTAAGTAATGTGTAGGATAGGTGGGAGACTTTGAAGCAGGCACGCCAGTGTTTGTGGAGTCGCCGTTGAAATACCACCCTTTACTTACTTGGAGCCTAACTTCTTTTAGAAGGACATTGCGTGGTGGGTAGTTTGACTGGGGTGGTCGCCTCCAAAAGAGTAACGGAGGCTTTCAAAGGTACCCTCAGCACGCTTGGTAACCGTGCGTAGAGTGTAATGGCATAAGGGTGCTTGACTGTGAGACCTACAAGTCGATCAGGTGCGAAAGCAGGACATAGTGATCCGGTGGTTCCGTATGGAAGGGCCATCGCTCATAGGATAAAAGGTACTCCGGGGATAACAGGCTAGTCTCCCCCAAGAGCTCACATCGACGGGGAGGTTCGGCACCTCGATGTCGGCTCGTCACATCCTGGGGCTGGAGAAGGTCCCAAGGGTTGGGCTGTTCGCCCATTAAAGTGGCACGCGAGCTGGGTTCAGAACGTCGTGAGACAGTTCGGTCTCTATCTATTGCGGGCGTTAGATGTTTGAGAGGGCTTGAATCTAGTACGAGAGGACCGATTTGAACAAACCTCTGGTGTATCAGTTGTTCCGCCAGGAGCACCGCTGAGTAGCTACGTTTGGAAGAGATAAGCACTGAAAGCATATAAGTGCGAAACTCGCCTCAAGATGAGACATCTTTTAAGGGTCGTTGGAGATGACGACGTTGATAGGCTACAGGTGTAAAGACAGTAATGTCATAGCCGAGTAGTACTAATTACCCGTAGATTTATAGCCTAATTTGGCAGTTGCTCAATTGCACAATAAGGTTCTCTCTTTGTGAACGTTTTTATCGATAATAATTTACCAATATGTAAATGTACCAGTCTAACAATATTGTTACACTGTTATATTAATATCATTGCTACATTATTCAAATATACTGTACATCCTTTTGTACAAAACAGCCTTTAGGGTGGTTTTAGCAGAGGGGCTCACCTGTTCCCATTCCGAACACAGAAGTTAAGCCCTCTAGCGCCGATGGTACTGCGAAAGCGGGAGAGTAGGTCGCCGCCGGTTTTTAAGAATCCCCAATCATTTACTTGATCGGGGATTTTTTGTACCCCAAAACCTAAAAAAACTTGACAAAAATCCAAACAAAATAAAAATAAAGAGAAACGCTGTAAGCCGGATTCTGTCGAGACTTGTTATTTATCTGCATTTTGCATTGCTGCAAAACTTTAGCTGCTTACCCCTCATCAATGGCCGGGCCAGCCTTCGCTGATGATATACTTAGCATTGCACCGCATAGAGTTTACCTGATTTCACTACAGCCGAACTGTACTTGCTTTCTGTTGCACTTGTCCTACTTTCACAAATGGCGGACGTTATCCGCTATGCTGCCCTATGGTGTCCGGACTTTCCTACCCAGAGTAATTTCTGGATCAACAAGCCACGTTTCTCCTGAATGCAAATTTACAGCTAATTTTTTTTATTTTTGAACACCGTCATCCGAATTCAATCCAAAACAAAAGCAATCCGAGTTTAGTTTNCTTTAGGGTGGTTTTAGCAGAGGGGCTCACCTGTTCCCATTCCGAACACAGAAGTTAAGCCCTCTAGCGCCGATGGTACTGCGAAAGCGGGAGAGTAGGTCGCCGCCGGTTTTTTTTAGAATCCCCAATCATTTACTTGATCGGGGATTTTTTGTACCCCAAACCCTAAGAAAACCCTGACCAATAACCAAACAAAATCAAAAATAAAGAGAAACGCTGTAAGCCGGATTCTATTTCAACTGTGCATACAAAAACATAATATTGGCAATATTCCCCTCAGTATCTGTTAATCTTTTAATAAAAAAGTTGATTTCATTTTTTTTAAAATCTTAATTAGATTATTTTTGCACAAATTAATTTAAAAAATGAAAAAGTACTTATTTCTTCTTTTTATTTCTTTCTTAGCAGTGTCTTGCTCCAAAGTGAAAGTTGAAGGAAATATAAAAGGAGGATTTCCTTTGGAAAGAATAGAATTCATAGAGGCTTCCGGCGTCGCCACGCTTCCACTTGTTAATATCGGTGTGGATGCCAAAGGTAATTTCAAAGGTGACTTTAAAGCACCGAAAAACGGAATCTATGCCATGACCTATGCCGGAAAAATGACTTTCATCTATCTTAAAAAAGGTCAAACACTGAAAATTTACGGCGATGCGGCCACTTTTCCGGAAGTTTATAAAATTGAAGGCGATGCTAAAAAGAACAACGATTTTATCACTGCAACTCAAAAATATTTAGAGTCGTATAGCTCAAAGCTTGACAGACAAATGTTGCAAAAAAAAGAATCTGAATTTTTAGCTCAAATCAAAAAAATATATTCGGATCTGGAAAAGAATCTTGAAGAAAATGCCAAAAAATACGATGCAGACAAAGAGGTCGTCAAACTGAAAAAAGATGAATTGACGGCTAATATCTTGACCTTCCTCGTCCAATATCAGTCTGCTCACGGCCAAGTATCCGGTGATCCGTCTTTCAAAGTTTCAAAAACTTTTGTAGATTATGAACAGTCTTTGACTAAAAATAATGACAGAATGGTTGAGGAATTACCGGTTTACAGAAATTATCTACTAAGCAAAGTGGGTCAGGATTTTCAAACTTTTGCCGAAAAGCAAAAGGACAAAAATACCGCAAGCATGTCTGCAATATTTGCAAGATTCTTAGAAACCAAGAAGGATATGAGTCAAAAAACAAAAGACTATTTGTTGGCCTTCGTCATTGCTAAGTTCGACCTCAATCCTTACACCAGCGATGCCGATAAAGTGAAAAAAGTAAGCGACGAATATATCAAAGATTCTGAAGTAAAAAAAGACTTGAATTCCGCTATCAATGCAGTATTCGGATTGAAAAAAGGAACAGAAGCACCGAAAGCAAGCTTGATCAAATTGGATGGCAAATCGGCAAATTTCGAGATGAATGGTAAGCCAACTTTGGTAATGAGCTACGCTTCTTGGAACCCCTACATCGCCCAGTCAACTATTCCTGTATTGAAGGAAGTTGTTAATTTTTACAAATCAAAGGTTAATTTTGCGTTCGTGAATCTGGATGATACCCAAGAACAATTTACAAAAACTGCAAATGCAATGCTGAAAGGTGTTCCAGGAACCAATTATTATGCAGAAGGCGGATTGTCATCAGAATATGCGAAAAAATATTTCATATATGGTTTCAAAATTCCGGGATTCTTTTTAATAGACAAAGAAGGGAAAATCGCAAGCCAAACTTTTTACAATTTGGGTGATCCAAAATTTGTAGCGGAGATGAATAAAATTTCCGGCTTGCAGGCTCCGTCTGTCAATCCGCAGGCCAACCTACAAAACGATTTGTTGCAGCAGAATCCAAAAACAGATTCTGCACAAGCCAAATAATAGATGAAACAAAGAAGAAATAAAATTCTTGAAAATATTAAACTCCTTTCTGCAGGTGCGAAAGGAGTTTCTGTTGGTAGAACTGAGGACGGCAAAACAGTTTTGGTATCAGGCGCCGTTCCAGGCGATCTTGTAAACGTGCGGGTCAAAAAGTCAAAAAGCAACTATTTTGAGGGCGAAGCAGCGGATATTTTGGAATATTCCGAGTATCGGGTAGAACCTAAGTGCATCCATTTCGGTACTTGCGGCGGATGCAAATGGCAGAATATCGCCTACGAAAAGCAACTGGACTTCAAGCATAACGAAGTAGTGAACAATATCAAAAGAATTGGTGGATTTCAAGATTTTGAAGCGATTCCCATTTTGGGTGCGCCAGAATCCTATTTTTACCGGAATAAGATGGAATTTTCTTTTTCTAATGCTCGTTGGTTAACCAAATATGAGATTAGTTCAGAAGAAAATTTTGGCAATAAGGATGCTTTAGGATTTCATATTCCCGGAATGTGGAGCAAGATTTTGGATCTAAAAGAATGTTGGCTTCAGGAAGATCCTTCCAATGAAATCCGATTGGCTGTTAAAAATTATGCCGTCGAAAATGGTTTGGAATTTTATGATGTCAAGGAACAGGAAGGTTTCTTGAGAACATTGATGCTTCGTCAAAATTCCAAAGGAGAATGGATGGTACTCTTCCAGTTTTACAAAGAAATGACCGAAGAAAGAATTCGATTATTTGATTTTCTTCTGAGTCGGTTTCCCCAGATTACCACTTTGGTATTTACCATCAATGCGAAAGCAAATGACAGTATCTACGATTTGGATATTCAGACTTATTCCGGTGAAGGCTTTATTTATGAAGAAATGGATGGTCTCCAATTCAAAATTGGACCCAAATCTTTCTTCCAAACCAACTACAAGCAGGCCTTGGAATTGTATCGAAAAACTTTGGAATTTGCAGATCTGAAGGGCGACGAAGTGGTTTATGATTTATATACCGGAACCGGCACGATTGCACAATACGTTGCTAGAAAAGCAAAACAGGTTATCGGAATTGAATCTGTTCAGGAAGCTATCAATGCGGCCATCGAGCACGCAGCACTTAATGGATTAGCCAACACAACTTTCTATTGTGGCGATATGAAAAACGTCTTTAATGACGCGTTTCTGGCCAATCATCCGAAAGCGGATGTTTTGATTACCGATCCGCCAAGAGACGGGATGCATCCCAAAGTGGTGGAGCAAATCCTGAAGCTGGCGCCGGAAAGGATTGTTTACGTAAGTTGTAATTCGGCAACTCAGGCAAGGGATATTGCTTTGATGAAAGACGATTACAAATTAGTAAAAATATTGCCCGTAGATATGTTTCCGCAGACGTACCACGTAGAAAATATCGCTTTGCTGATTAGAAAATAAGGTTTAATTTTAAATGATCAATCCAAGATCTCAAGTCTAATTCTTGGCAACTATAAATGAAAAAATTGTTATGGATTTTTGGCGTTTTGTTCCTTCTCACAAGTTGTGGAAACGATGACGACATCTGTCTCGGTCAGGAATCTACGCCCCGGCTAAAACTCAAATTTAGAAATGAGAGTAATAATCTTCTCATGACGCTAGACACCTTGTATGTGGATGTAGACTATGGCAAACCGGAACTTACCACTATTATTTCGGCGGCTCCCAATGTCGATTCCGTTTTTGTGCCTTTGAGGATCGATGACAGTCCATACACCGATTTTTTCATCAGACAAAGAAAGACGGGACCTACCAGCAAAATACGAATCAGCTATGACAAAAAAGCCATCTATGTGTCGCCCGCGTGTGGCTTCAAAATTAATTACGAGAATCTGAATGCTGAGCTTTTGCAACAAAATCCTGTCCAAAGTATTCAATCCAATAATTCTTCACTGACTGATGAAAGTAAGACCAATTTTTATCTGCGCTTTTAGCATTTTAGGGGTTTCGGTTTTTTCTCAGAGCCAAACGGAAGCGAAAAAACAGGATTCTGCCAAATGGAAATACACGCCCGATTTTACGGTGGGCGTAGATGTTCTCAATTTAGGAATCAGCATTTTTGAGGATAGGCAACTAATGCAGGGGTTCATTTCCAGCAGGATCAGTAGACGAGTCCACGCAGTTGTCGATATCGGATATGACAAAAATATCTACAAGAAAAACGGCTACGATGCTTCGGCAGACGGACTGTTCGCGAAGCTCGGAGGATTTTATATGTTGTCTATGGATCCTGAAAACGAACTCAATGGATTCTACGGCGGAGTCAAACTCGCAGGAAGTTTCTACAATCAGGAGTACAAAGCAGTTCCCGTCAGAGGGATGAACAGCGAAGGTGTTTCATTGTCCTTTGATCCGTCCACACAGAGTAGTTACTGGATTGAGGCTGTTGTAGGCGCGCGCGTTCAGGTTTTTAGCAGCAATTTTTTTATTGATGTCAATGCACAGCCCCGCTATCTGGTCTTCACCACCAAGCAGGAAGAGATCAAGCCTATGATTGTTCCCGGATTTGGAAAAAGTTCCGGAAGCTTCAATATGGGATTCAGCTGGAGTATTTCTTATAAGTTTTAAAAGCAATCCGTGGAGTTTTTCTACTAATTCAATTGAATATTAAACGGCATTTCCATCATCACAGCAGCTTTGGAATTAGGATCGGTCATCTGTTTGAAAATCCTGAAATTTTCTTTCCCAATTTTATTTCTGATCAAGCGGGTGGAGAAATCCTCATCTATCTCGGAAGAAAATATTTGTTCGAATTTCGATACCTTCGCCGGAAAGGCGGATATACCATAATCCTTAAGATCCGCTTTTTTCGCAGCATAGTCAATCGCATCTTGCAAAGTTCCAAGTTCATCTACAAGTCCGATTTGTTGCGCCCGCACACCGGACCAAATTCTGCCCCCACCCACGGCATCGATTTGCTCAAAGGATTTTTTTCTGTTTTGAGTTACAAAATGAACGAAACGCTGATAGGTAGATTCCACACTTCTCGTCAATATCGTCAGCGCACCCGGACTCAATCCGTTGATGGGCGAGATCATATTGGAGTTGGCGTTCGTCGTCACAGCATCGCTACGGATACCATTTTTGGCAGCAAGATCTTTGAAATACGGAATGACTCCGAAAACGCCGATGGAACCTGTCAACGTATTTGGTTCCGAGAAGATCTTGTCGGCACCCATTGCAATGTAATAGCCGCCAGATGCTGCATAATCGCCAAAGGAAACGATGACCGGTTTTTTCCGTTTCAGTTGTTGCATTTCAAATAATATCTCATCCGCTGCATTCGCACTTCCGCCCGGCGAATTGATGCGGAAAACTACCGCTTTGATATCCTTGTCTTTCTGAAGTTTTTTGATTTCCTTTACAAAGTTTTCAGAATAGATGGCGTCATAGCCTTTTCCGCTGTTGATGGCGCCGGAAGCGTATAGAACAGCGATTTTATCTTTCCCTGCTGTAGGATCCTGGGCTTCGGCATATTTGGCAAAAGAGATTTTATTGATTTTTTTATCGGCATCGATATTTAGTTTTTTCTTAATCAATTGATCATACTCCGATTTTTGCACCAGTTGATCCGCCAATTTATATTTCAAACTGAGATGGGGCAGATAACCGTAAAGGCTGTCTGTAATCGTTTTGAATTCCGAAGCCGGGATTTTTCTGGAAGCTGCCATTTTCCGGGAAATATTTTTCCATATATCATTCAGCAAAGTGGAAAGTTGCTCTTTATTTTCAGGTGATATTTCATCTTTCAGGAAAGGCTCCACGGCTGCCTTGAACTTGCCGTGACGGATGACTTCGATGCCGATGCCGTACTTTTCGGCAAAACTTTTGAAAAAAGTAACTTCTGTAGACAGGCCTTTTAATTCTATTCCTCCGGAAGGGTTCAAATAATATTTATCTGCCACAGATCCCAAATAATAAGCACTTTGCGAGACGGAATTGCCATAGGCGTAAACAAATTTGCCACTTCGTTTGAAATCTATCAGTGCATTTCTGATGTCGTCCAATTGCGTTATCCCTGCCTTGATATAATCCGATTCTATGCTGATACCTTGGATTCTGTGGTCGGCTTTAGCGTTGTGAATGGCCAGAAGCACGTCGTGCAGCAGAACGGCTTTTTCTTTTTCCTCATCAATGGAGAACAAATCTTCCTGATCTTCCGTCGGGCTGTCTATGATTTTGGTTTTTAGATCCAGAGTGAGAACCGAATCGGGTTTCACTTCCGTAGTTTCCGAAAGGGATGACAGAAGCAAAAGAACGATAAAAAAAGCGAAAAAACCGACGATAATAATAAAAATTGCCGTTAAATTTGCAAGAACTAGTTTGAAAAAACTTTTCATTATAAAATTATTTGTAATATATGTCGTCCAATAGTGTAGTTTTGTTACTCGGAAGCAATATAGATAATCCGGAAAATAATATTAAAACTGCTTTGATTCAAATCGAAAATAAAGTGGGGCAGATATATCAAAAATCTAAACTAATTATTACAGAGCCTGTTGAGTTTGATAGTTATAATAATTTTTGTAATATTGCAATTCAAATAAAAACACAATTTTCGCCGATAAGACTCCTCGATGCGCTGAAGCAGATTGAAGTAGAAATGGGCAGGGTTCAGGATTCCTCTTATTTTGAAGAATATAGGGATCGAATTATAGATATTGATATAATATTATATAATAGTTTAAAATTTATCTCAAAAAGGTTAATTATTCCGCACAGTAGAAATCTGCTTCAAAGAGATTTTGCGAAAGGAATTATAAGCGAAGTTAGATGATTTTTTAGAAACACAAATGATTATGAAGAAAAAACTATTTTTATTGCTATTGCTGCCCGTTCTCGGATTTAGTCAAGCCGTGGAGCAGACATCAGGCAGCGAAACGGCAGCAACACAGCCGTTTGACAACAAAAGCCGGCTCTTCAAAGACTGGTCTGTCTCTCTGGGCGGTGGCGGCGCTTTTATGACCCATGCCGATCTGACATCCTTTTACGATGGAGATATTAACTGGGGCTGGAATGGCTACGTAAGTCTGGACAAACAGATTAGTCAGGTTTTCGGGATCTCATTGATGTACACCCGAGGGGAAACCAAGCAGAAGGCTTATCTCAACGAGGCAGCGGGAGTAGGGCATGGTTCTACAAAGTTTGATCAGATTGCTTTGCTGGGCGATATCAATTTCTCCGCTCTACTGCGAAAAGCCAATTCCAAATCTTCTTTCAAATGGGCACTCCACGGTTATGCCGGGATTGGCGTTATGGGCTACAAAACATTTTTGCAAGATGATAATGTACTCAGCCAATGGCCTATGAAAATAAAACAGGACATCGATGTCGGTAGTTTTAGTTATATTGGAGGCGTTGGCTTAAAATACAATCTTTCAAGATTACTAGATTTGGAGTTGAGAACCCTATATCTTCTCAGCGGCGATGAAGAATTCGACGGCGGCGGATGGACAAGAGAAGCGATACCGGGATACAATTTAATAAATGATACTTATTCCGACAATGCTTGGCTGGTCAATTTGGGTATATCTTTCAAATTAGGAAAACATCCTGTTCATTTGCGCTGGGCCGATCCTTTACAAAAGGCCTATGCTGATGCGGCAACTTTGGAAGAAAAAATTGGCAATTTCCAAGTTTGCGAAAAAGGAGACCTTGATAATGACGCTATATGCGACGACTGGGACAGACAGCTCGATACACCAGCCGGTGCCAGAGTCGATGGTTCTGGTGTAGCGCTGGACATAGATTTGGATGGCGTGATTGATCTTAATGATAAATGTGTGACGATCCCGGGACCTATCGAAAATAATGGCTGTCCAAATATAAATCCAAATACCATAACTCCAGAAAAACAGGAGGCTATAGATGATATTAATAAATATTTCAATGGAATAGAATTTGAACTTGGCAAAGCCATTATCAGACCTCAATCGTATCGCGATCTCGACAAAACTGCGGATATAATAAAACGCTTTGGAGCAGGCGAAAGTTTTATCGTAGTGGGGGCAGCAGATAGCAGAGGCTCGGCAGAACTAAATAAAAAACTTTCGCTGGCCAGAGCCAACGCAGTCCTAGAATATTTGGTCAGTAAAGGTGTTTCACCATCCATTTTATCTGCAGAAGGTAGAGGTAAAGATGATTTGAAATATACAGAATGCGATCCGGCCTCGAATTGTCCGGAATGGAAAAATGAGGCCAACCGGAGAGTATATTTTATATCAAAGTAACTGAATTAGAAAAAAAACATTCAAATATGAAACAAAATTTATTATCATTTTTAGCAATAGCCTTATTGTTACCTATGAGTTTAGCAGGCCAGCAGAATTCTGCGGATCCCAACTCCGCACCTCAAAGCGACTCCTCATCCGCAAAATCAACCAATGGATTTAATGAATGGTCGGTGTCAATTGGCGCAGGCGTCCCGTTGATTCAGTCATCCGATATGACATCTATAAAAAATGGCAACGGGAAAAACCTTTTTGGATATTCCGCATACGTCAGTGTAGACAAAGCAATTACTCACGCTTTTGGACTTAATTTGCAATACGACCGGGGAGAAACTCGGCAAGGCGAAGTCAATACTAAAGACCATACTCCGATTTCCGGAAATTATCCTGCCGGCAGAACGCAATATGACGCGATTTCGATTTTAGGAGATCTCAATTTTTCCAACCTTCTAAGAAGACCGGATAACAAATCTACATTCAGATGGGCTCTGCACGGATATGCCGGTATTGGTTCCTTAGCTTACAGATCGTATAGACAAGATCCTGGCCCCGTCTATAACCAGACTTTGAATAAAGAAATAAAACCTTTCAAACTTAATTCTCTTTTTGGTCAAGCGGGTGCGGGACTTAAATTCAAAATTAATAACAGATTTGATATAGAAGGAAGAGTAATGTATGTGGTGACCGGCGATGACGAGTTTGACGGCGCAGGAGTAGGCCAGTCGGGATATAATCTCGTAGAAGACCAAATATCGGACAACTTTTTCAATACAACTTTAGGACTTACCTTCAAATTGGGCAAGCACGAGTCGCATCTAATGTGGCACGATCCTTTGCAGGAGATGTATTACAAATTAGATGTCCTCAATGATAAATCACAGGATCTTGAGGTCTGCAAAAAAGGAGATGTCGATAATGACGGCGTTTGCGACGATTGGGACAGACAGCTCGATACGCCTGCAGGAGCAAGAGTCGACGGTGCCGGAGTGGCTCTGGATATCGATCTTGACGGCGTGATTGATCTCAACGACAAATGTGTGTCAGTTCCTGGTCCGGTAGAAAACAATGGTTGTCCTACTACAATGGATAACTCTGCAACCGGTTTTGTAACCAACGAATCTACAATTATGAAAGGAATTGAGTTTGACCTCAATTCGGACAGAATCCTGCCTTCGAACCGCCCGATTTTGAACAATGCCATCAATTATATTAATGCTTCCAACAATAACTTCAAAGTAATTGGCGGCACAGATACAAGAGGCAAAGAAGCCTATAACCAAAAGCTTTCTGAGAGACGTGCCAATAATGTTAAAAATTATTTGATCCAAAACGGTGCAGACCAGTCTAAGTTGGAGGCTTTAGGACGTGGAGAAAAAGACCTTCTCTATCCGGAATGCAATCCTGCGAGCAAATGCCCGGAATGGAAAAACAGAGCCAACAGAAGGGTATATTTTGAGGCTAAATAAAAATTGAATCAAAATAATTTTAATAACCGTTTCGTTTTATCACGAGACGGTTTTTTGTTTTTAAGAAATTAACTAAATTTACAAATGCTTCCTGCTCAAGAATCACAGAATATTCTAATTCATAACACACTCAAGCAATTTTGGGGGTTCGACGAGTTTCGCGCTTCTCAGCAGCAGATTATTCTTTCCGTCATTAGCGGGAAAGACACCTTGGCACTTCTCCCTACCGGCGGAGGCAAATCGCTTTGTTACCAACTGCCGGCCATCATCTTGGAAGGGACTTGCCTCGTGATTTCGCCCTTGCTGGCATTAATGAGAGATCAATTGCTCTCCTTGCAAGCTCTTGGGATAGAAGCCGAGCTATTAAGCTCAGAGTTGGATGAATACGAAGAAGAAGCTGTTTACAATCGTTGCAAAGAAGGCTTGGCAAAAGTGCTTTTCGTCTCGCCGGAACGCTTGCAAAATCAATTATTTTTGAGATATATTCAGGAAATTAATATATCATTTATTGCGGTCGACGAGGCACACTGTATTTCGGAATGGGGTCAGGATTTCCGCCCCAGCTATCAGAACATCAAAAAGTTTCGGCAGGAATTCAAAAATGTTCCTTGTCTGGCTTTGACGGCAACTGCCACGGAGCAAGTGGTAAAGGAAATATCGACCAAATTGGGACTGCACCAACCCAGGGTTTTCAAACAAAGTTTCCGGCGCGAAAATCTCAATATCATTGTTGCCAATACATCGGACAAGTACGCACGCATCTTGGAGTTCCTCAGGCAAAATCAATCCTCCGGCATCGTCTATACCAGAACCCGAAAAGAGGCAGAAGAATTGACACATTATCTCAAAAGCAACAACTTCCTTAATGTAGATTTTTTTCACGCAGGAATGTCTGCAAAAGATAAAGAAAACCTCCAGAGCAAATGGATCCGCAGTCGATTTCACGTTTTGGTTTCTACCAATGCTTTCGGGATGGGCATAGACAAAGATAATGTGCGCTTCGTCATCCACTTTTCGCCACCGTCTACCTTAGAGAATTACTATCAGGAGATCGGCCGAGCAGGCCGAAATGGGGAAGAGGCAGTCGTGGTTCTGTTTTGGAATGAGCAGGAACTAACGACTATCGACGATATTCTCAAAAACCAAATCCCTACCAAAACCGAATATGATAAAATTCTGATGTATTTGTACTCCATTTTTCAGATTGGAGATTCAGATTGGCCGGAGCAGACTTTCCCATTGGATATTGGCAAAATCAAAAATCTGACGAAATCATCCACTGCGAAAATCAAAAATATTTTGACTTTCCTTCATAATCAGGAACTTGTTTTTTATAAAAATACTGTGTCTGCATCCACACTTCAAAGTTTCATCAATGCTGAAGATTTAGATCAGTTGCATCCGTCCGACGCATACTTTATGGAATTGCTATTCCGAAATCTTCCCGGACTGGCCATTCAGAAAGTGCATTTTAGCGATGCCACCTTCTGTAAAAAAAACGGATTCGATATGCTTCATTTCAAAGAACGGCTGAAACGGCTGCAGAAAGCGGGACATCTGGAATATCTCGATGGTCAAGCGCATACCATACGGTTTCTGAAACCACGGGACGACAGACGACTTTCCGGTGAATATTGGCCACTTTTCAATACCATCCAAAAGAATAAGTTGCGAAAATGGGAAGAGATTAAATTTTTTATCAAAGATTCCGATTTCTGCAAAATGAAATTGATTCTAAGTTATTTTGGGGAAAAAGAAACGGAAAACTGTGGAAAATGTTCTGTTTGCAGAGCGAAATCCTATACCAGAAGAACTTTATCGACAGAAATTATCGAGCAACTTGCCAAGGGACCGATGGGTTTGGCAGAAATTGCTGCCAACCTGAGTTTTCATTCGCGGGAAAATATTTCCGAAATGTTGATTTTCCTTCTGGATATCGGCAAAGTGAAAATGCTGAATTACAAAACCTATATGCTAAATCAATAGCTTGATTTCTTGGCAACAACTTAGGAGCTTTCCGGAATTCTTTTTATTTTGCGAGAGAAATGAAATCCCCCATTTGAGAATTTTCTACTGAAGACGCTCGCAAAAATTTAGACGTTAGTATTAAATTTAGACCTTATTATTTTGTAGTCTTTTTTGGACTCATCATCATAATCATCCTCTTGCCCTCGAGCTTAGGCAGCTGATCTACTTTGCCCACGTGCTCCAGATCCTGAGCCAATTTCAACAGGAGAATTTCCCCCTGATCTTTGAAAATAATCGATCGGCCTTTGAAGAAAACGTAAGTTTTTAGTTTATAACCTTCTTCCAAGAATTTCTCGGCATGTTTTTTCTTGAATTCGTAATCGTGATCGTCGGTTTGCGGACCGAAGCGGATCTCTTTTACCACAACTTTTACCTGCTTCGCTTTTAGTTCTTTGGTTTTTTTCTTTTGTTCGTACAAGAATTTTTTATAATCCAAGATACGGGTAATGTAAGGTTCCGCTTTGTCAGAAATAACGACGAGATCCAACTCCTGCTCCCGTGCCATTTCTAAAGCTTTGGACAGAGGATACACTCCCGGCTCTACGTTGTCGCCAACCAGACGTACCTCGTTTGCACGAATTTTTCCGTTGATCTGATGAAGGTCTTCTTGGACTTGACGTCGCATCGGACCTCTGCTGTTGTTTCTTTTAAGTGCTATGGTTTTAAATTTTTAAAAATTAATATGTTTCTTATCGATTGGTTGCCAGTTCCAACGCCGGCTTGGCTTGCTCTTTAAAATAAGTAATGAAGGCCTCGACCGTCATCTCTCCCAAATCGCCTTCGCCTCTTTTTCTTACAGAAATGGTGCCGTTCTTTTCCTCATTCTCACCCACAATTAGCATAAAGGGCAACTTCTTCAATTCGGCATCCCGGATTTTTTTCCCCGTTTTTTCGTTTCTGTCGTCTATCAGTCCGCAAATATCGTTAATTTCCAATGATTCTGAAATTTTTTTTGCATAATCTGAATATTTTTCGCTGATTGGCAGGATGATAAAAGGCTCGGGGCTGAGCCAAAGTGGGAAATCTCCCGCCGTATTTTCTATCAGGATCGCAATGAAACGTTCCATAGAACCAAACGGTGCTCTGTGGATCATCACCGGCCTGTGCTTTTCGTTATCATTACCGTTGTACCAAAGATCGAACCGTTCTGGCAAATTATAATCCACTTGGATGGTTCCCAATTGCCAGCTTCTTCCGATGGCATCTTTCACCATAAAGTCAAGTTTGGGACCATAGAAAGCCGCCTCGCCATATTCGGTTACGGTTTTCAGACCCTTCGCCTTGGCAGCGGTTACGATGGCGTTTTCTGCTTTTTCCCAATTGTCATCCGAGCCGATGTATTTTTCTCTGTTGTTTGGATCGCGCAGGGAGATTTGGGCTGTAAAATCGGCAAATCCAAGCGAGCCAAAAACGTACAATACCAAGTCGATCACCTTTTCGAATTCCTCCAATAATTGATCGGGCGTGCAAAAAAGGTGTGCGTCGTCTTGGGTAAAGCCTCGGACTCTGGTCAAGCCGTGCAATTCGCCGGACTGCTCGTATCTGTAAACTGTGCCAAACTCTGCATAGCGCTTCGGCAGATCTTTGTAAGACCATTGTTGGGCTTTGTAGATCTCGCAGTGGTGCGGGCAATTCATGGGTTTTAGCAAAAATTCTTCACCTTCATTAGGCGTTTTAATAGGCTGAAAGCTGTCGGCGCCATACTTGTCCCAATGCCCAGATGTGACATATAATTCTTTTGCTCCGATATGCGGAGTAATCACGAATTCGTAACCTTGTTTTTTCTGAGCTACGGTAAGAAAATTTTCCAATTTTTTTCGAAGTGCAGCCCCTTTCGGCAACCAAAGTGGAAGGCCGGCGCCTACTTTTTCCGAAAAGGCAAAAATTCCCAGTTCTTTTCCCAGTTTTCTATGATCTCGTCTTTTGGCTTCTTCCAGCCGTTCGAGATATTCGGCGAGTTCTTTTTGTTTGGGGAAAGAGATGCCGTAAACTCTCGTTAGCTGAGGATTTTTCTCGTCACCACGCCAGTACGCACCTGCAGCATTCAGGATTTTTACGGCTTTTACTATTCCGGTAGATGGGATGTGGCCGCCCCTGCAAAGATCGGTAAAGTTGTCGTGCGTTACGAAAGTGATCTCGCCATCTTTCAGATTTTCAATCAATTCTTTTTTAAAGGGATTGTCGGCATATTCTTTTAAGGCTTCGGCTTTAGAAACTTCGCGCAACTGGAAAGTAGAATTTTTTTTGGCATTTTCCAAGATTTTCTTTTCCAGTTTTTCAAAGTCATTTTCGGACAATGGTTTTTCGCCAAAATCTACGTCGTAATAGAAGCCGTTTTCGATGGGCGGGCCAATGGTCAATTTGGCGTCGGGATAGTACTCCATAATGGCCTGAGCCAGCAAGTGTGCAGAAGAATGCCAAAATGCTTTTTTACCCATATCGTCATTCCACGTCAAGAGTTGCAGGGTAGAATCCTCCGTTATCGGGGTATTTACTTCTGTTTGTTTTCCGTTGACAATGGCAGAAATGGTATTCCTGGCCAAGCCGTCACTGATGCTTAGGGCAACCTGCAGTGGCGTAACTGTGCCTTCGTATTCTCTGATGCTGCCGTCTGGAAGTGTAATTTTTGGCATAATGGGTAAAAAATTAGGTTTGCAAATTTACGAATTTTCAGCAACATTCCAACGGGGATCTTAGGTTTATGGTTATCCAAAAAAAATAAGAGCCGAATTATCAGCTCCTATAAAATTGGTGTGAGAAAATAATTTAACAAACCTCGGGTCAGTCTTTATTTCCTAAAGAATCCATCTCGTCCACCATGCCTTCCGTTCTGGCAGATGTAGAAACTTTTTTTCTGCCACCCGTGAAATACAAATCATTTTTCGCCTTGGCAATGATTCTTGCTTTCTTGGATTCAGAGATAGGATATTCGTGTTTGGTGTCAGGATATCTATCGGCCAGATAGCTCTTGGATTTTTCTTCCACATCGATGGCGCCACAATCATCTAAGATCGTTTTTGCGGCTTTGGCATCGTCTTCTGTTTCTGTGTAGACGGTAATCGTACGGTTGCCCTTGCTCGCATATTCATATCGGTCTTTTTCTACGGGGTCTTTATCGAAAAGCCAGTCGAAGAATCCTGCTTTTTTGTCGGTATCGATTTTTTCGGGACTTTCTTCTTCCGGGTCAGAGATAGTGTAGTCGTAGAGTCCGGCTTCTTCCAGCTTTGTGATCACGTCTTTATTTTCTGTTTCTTTTGGGAAAATCCCAACTATGGTGTAAGGCATAATTATTTTATTTAGGTTAAACATCTTTTCTATAACCAAACAAAAATGATGACACAAATGCAGGCCGCTTCAAATTTTAACAATATTTTAATATTTCCCGCGGTCAGACCTTGTAAATCTGATTAATTTCATCAAAAAAGCCCATCAATTGGATTGAAAGGCTCTCATTTTTAAAGTCGATTTTACAAGGATGCAATTTTGGAATTTATTTAAAATGGTTACCTGAATTTTGTAAAAACCAGTCCATCTATCTCATCGATAGCTCTTTTGCCGTGTAAATGATGTGGTTTTCTGTTGTTTATAAAAAAGAGATTGCTTCGCGCTTTGGCAATGATTTTTGCATTCTTACTTTGGGATATTGCAGAATTTAGAGGAGAGTCTGCAAAATTTTCAGTCATAAAGTCTTGGGTTTTTTCTTCTACGTTCACTGCGCCATTGCTGTCCAACAGATCTTTTACGATGTGTGCGTCCTGCTCTTTTTCCACATACACGGTGATTGTGTCGTGATCGATACTGGCATATTCGAAACGGGCTTTGTCGAGATGATTATCATTAAAAAGCCAACCCCAAAACCTTTTTTTCTTCTCAATGTCCACTTTTTGCGCAATCTCTTGGTGAGAATGAGAAATATTGTAGTCATTGTAACCGGCATTTTCTAATTTTAAAAGGACCTTCTCTGCATCCATCTGCTGGGGAAAAAGCCCTACAACAATATAAGACATAGCGGTAATGTTTGATGAAACGAAAATGAAATGAACACTTTTGGAAACAAAATTTGATATTTTGATTCTTAATATTGAATGTATATTAATTTTATCAAACAAACAAGCTTTTCTGTTTTTATTTGAAAGGCTTTGGGCTTTTTGTCGTCAAATTATTTTTTGGTATTGTCTGTTTTTCCGTCTTTATTAGCTTTAGAACTTTGGTCGATGTCCTTCTTGTCGATGTCCGGCGGATTCTGTTTGTCGGATGCGGCGGGAATATTTTTGAAATCTTCGGTCTGTTTTTTTTGTTCAGAAGCGTTATTTCTTTCGGGTTTTTTATTCGGAGTCATAATAATAATGGGTTTTTAAAGTTCGTTGGGCGGAAAAGTATTGGTTTTATCCTCAATAGAATAATGCAATGCCTTTGCCAAAACGAAAATATCGTTCAGATTATCTTTCAGTTGTTTTTTGCTCTGATCCTTTAAGCTGTTTTGATTGACGCTTTTGATCATATTTTTTTTCGCAGATTCCATGATTTTGTTGATATCGTTTTTGGAAAATCTATTGATGGCATAGTCGTCCATAAAATGAATTCTCACCTCGGGATAAATTTTAATTTCCGGCTCGGGCAGTTGCTCGATGATCAGTTTTTTATGGACGGTGTCCACCTCTATTTTCATTTGTTTCAGATCGTAGGAGACTTGTGCTTTTGCAGTAGTGTAAAGTACCATTTCGCGGGGAAGAATGTCGAATCCGGCGATATTTGCAGCCGAACTTTTATGCGTTTGGAAGCTCGAAAAATCCTGTTCCAATACCACCATTTTGTTCATTTTTCGGATTTGATTGGTGATGAGATAGTAATCCTGATTTATCAGCGCCGCCTCGTCTTTTTGGTGACAACTTCTCCACGAGAGAATGGCAAAAACGGTAAGAATGATTCCGAAAACAAAAGAAAGTAAGGCTGTATATTTGGTCATGTAAATGATTTTAAAAGTTCGGCTCTTTTGCAGAGGGATTTGGGATGAGGAGATAGTTATTTAAACAAACTCGAATTGTCTTTTTTCAAAATGTTAAGCAAATCTTTCTCCAAAAACCCGGTTTCCGGCATTTCGGTGATTCTCCCAATTTCTTTTCCATATTTTTTTACGATGATGGTCGGCACCTTGGAAATATTGTACAATCCTTCTTCGCCCGACGGCGATTCTTTTTTACGATTGACTGCTATGATTTGCATTCTCTCGGGATTATACTTTACATTCTCCAGAATTTTGATCAACCGGGGAAATTCCCGATGACTGTCTTCGCACCAAGTTCCTACAAAAACTACCAGGCCGTAGCTGTTGAGTTTTTCTTTTTTAAGCTCAGCCAACGTTGCTGGATCTATTTGATAGCGGTTGTACTCTTCGTCAAACCAAGTTTTGAAAGGCTCTTTTCTGAACTGATCCAAAGTTTGAGTTCCCAAAAGCATTTTGCCGTCGTTCTTAGATTCTACTTCTCGGTTTACGATGACGCGTTCTGCGCAAGAGCCGACCAGCATACAAGCGAGCAAACCCAATAGCATTGAGATTTTTTTCATCCTGAGATTTTTATTTTAAAAGTGAAGCCAAGTCGGCAACAGAGTAGTATTTGTTTTTCAAAACTTTGTGATCAGCCGCGCGGTGAACATTGTATTTATCGCCCGACTTTTCGTAATAGGCATCGGTTCCTTTGGCTTTGTAAAATTCAACGGTTTCTTGAGCTTGAGCTTCGCTGTCACAAGCTTTGGACATATTAGACCGCTGGACTTCATTAAACAATTCTACGAATTTCTCTCCCAAACCGAACTCCAAAACAGCACCGCTCAAAACATACTGAAGGTCGCAAAGTGCATCGGCAACTTCCGCCAAATCGTTGTCTTCAATCGCTTTTTTCAGTTCGTCCAATTCTTCTTGTAAAAGGCTAACTCTCAACTCAGCACGTTCTTTTGAAGGAATCTGAGGCGTGTCGAGAATTGGGGCGTTGAAAGTTCTGTGAAATTCGGCAACTTGGTTCAGGCTGTCTATCTTCTCCATAATTTTTTAAATTTTAACAAATATAATAATTGACAAATGATTTTGTACTTATGAATCCAAATGTTTCTGCGAAATATTATTGAGAATGGGCCGACTGGCGTAAATTTTGTAAATGTTTTACGAAAAACAACTTCAATATGGAAAATATGAATGACAATATGAGCTACGGGAAGCTTTTCAGCACCTTACTTATTTCATTTGTGATAATGTACTTCGTTATGTTTTTGAATATGGATGAAGTCGGGCATTATCACACAAGCATCACAAGAGTGTATATGAGTGTGCTGATGGTTGCGCCAATGGCAATTTTGATGATACTGATGATGCGAAAAATGTATCCCAATAATAAGCTGAATACCGCCATTATTCTCTCTGGAATTGTCCTTTTTGTCCTTGCATTTCTCGGCTTGCGGACTCAAACGCCCGTTGGCGACATCCAGTATATGAAAGCAATGATACCTCATCATTCCTCTGCGATAATGACGAGTAAAAATGCGAGCATCAAAGATCCCGAAGTGAGAAAACTGGCGGACAGCATTATAAAATCGCAAGAAGACGAAATCCGGCAGATGGAAAGTATGATAAAAAGATTGGAATAAATTAAGACCTCAACTATCTGTTAACCGCCAAGTTGCAAGAGTTTGGATATCAGATTTTACATCTCTGCGGTTCTTTTTGCAATTTAATTTAAGAAAAATTGGATTAATAGCCTAAGAAGTAATATCCCGACCAATCACCAATCTCTGGATTTCAGAAGTTCCTTCGCCAATCGTACACAATTTAGAATCTCTGTAGAATTTTTCTGCCGGAAAATCTTTGGTATAACCATAACCACCGAAAATCTGAACTGCATTATTGGAAATTCTGACACATGCCTCTGAAGCAAATAATTTGGCCATCGCTCCCTCTCGTGTCATTTTTTGCTTCGCATTTTTGAGGTCTGCAGCGCGCCGGATGAGTAATTCGGAGGCGTCAATCTCTGTCGCCATATCGGCCAGCATAAAATTAATTGCCTGAAAGTTTGAGATCGCTTTTCCGAATTGATGTCTTTCCTGAGCATATTTAAGAGCAGCTTTGTAGGCGCCCCGCGCAATTCCCAAACTAAGGGCAGCAATCGAAATACGACCGCCGTCAAGGATTTTCATCGCTTGTTTGAAGCCGCTCCCCACTTCGCCCAATCTGTGAGAATCCGGAACGCGAACGTTATCGAAAATCAATTCTGCCGTTTCCGAAGCGCGCATTCCCAATTTATTTAGCTTTTTACCGGAATCGAATCCCGGCATTCCTTTTTCCAAAACGAAGGCTGTTGAATTATTTTTGGTACCTTTTTCTCCGGTTCTCGTCATTACGACTGCGATGTCGCCGGAAATAGCGTGCGTGATGAAGTTTTTGGCTCCGTTGATAATCCATTCGTCGCCATCTTTCACCGCTGTTGTGGACATTCCGCCGGAGTCGGAACCTGTGTTGTGCTCCGTCAATCCCCACGCGCCAATTACTTTTCCGGAAGCGAGTTGCGGGATCCATTTTCGCCTTTGTTCTTCATTTCCGAATTCGTAAATGTGATTGGTACACAATGAATTGTGAGCGGCCAAGGACAGTCCGATAGACGGATCTACTTGAGAAATCTCGTCCAAAATGGTCACATATTCCTGATATCCAAGTCCAGAGCCGCCATATTCCTCAGGAATTACGATTCCCATAAAACCCAATTCTCCCATTTGGTGGAAAAGTTCTTTTGGGAAAGTCTGGCTCTCGTCCCAATCCATAATGTTGGGGCGGATATTTTTTTCAGCAAAGTCTTTTGCCGTTTCGGCTATCATTTTCAGATTGTCCATCGTTGCCGTTTCCATATTTTTATCTTTGTCATCAAATATAGAAAAAATTCGGTTAAGGATAAATTATTTTTAAAGATTGATTTTAATTCTTTATCGATCTATGTTTTCATTAATTTAGCCTAAAATTTTCCTGCCAAGAATTCAACAATTAAAACCCATTTATTCTTCTCATCGGTGTTTTTTGAAATAAAATGGCTGCAGACAATCATTTATAAAAGTTTGGAACAATGAAAGAAATATTAATCAATTTTGAGAATCTCGGCGATTATGAAGATTTTTATACAGAATTAAAGTCCAAATTAGAACTGCCGGAATATTTCGGCGACAATCTGGATGCCCTTTCGGATGTGATTTCGAGTGGTTTGGAGTTGCCGCTTCATCTTGAATTTGTGGATATGAGCGTGGACCAATTGGAAACTTTTGAAGATCTTTTGACGACTTTGGAAAATGTGGAAGATGAAGTAGAAGATTTTACCTTCAGTTATTTTCTGGAACAATATGAAGATGAAGAATAATCAGAAAGAACTTTGCAGAACATCACACTCTTGCGGAATGTATTCGCAATTAACCATGAACCATTAACAATGACCGATTTCGAAAAATATATCCAGCGTTATCTTGACCTTGTTCCATCAGAAAATTGGGTCGGGGAATTGAAAATTTCCGGTAAACAGACTTTGGAGATTTATGGAAAACTTTCCGAAGAACACGGCAACTTTGCTTACGCCGAAGGAAAATGGACTCTGAAAACGCTTTTGCAGCATTTGATTGATACAGAAAAAGTCTTTGCTTATCGCGCTTTGAGATTTTCCAGAAAAGACCAATCTTTGGTTTCAGGTTTTGATGAAGAAAGTTGGGCAGACAATTCTTACGCAGAAACCCGAACTTTAAAAAGTTTGATTAAGGAATTTAAACTAACGAGAAAGTTATCAATCAAATTCTTTAAAACACTTCCGGCAGAAGCTTTACAATTAATCGGAATCGTGAATGGAAATGAAATAAAAGTGGAGACGATTGGGAAGCTGACTGTTGGTCACAATCTTCATCATTTGAATATTATTAAGGAAAGATATTTGCCGAGTTTCTAATCTAACAATTTAAAAATTTACCAATTTACCAATTCTCTAATTGTTAAATTGATAGTTTGTTAAATTGGTACACTGGGTTTATTTCTTTCTGGTCAAATACTTTCTCCCCGGAATAAACAACAGCAAAGCCCCAATCACAAACATCGATAATCTGGAAAGGAAATCACCACTTCTGGTATAGAATGTTTCGTGGTCGATGAGGTTGACTTTCGCCACCAAAGCACCTTTTGCGCCGTAAGGCAATTCGTCCACAATATCGCCTCGGGAATTGATGTGCGCACTGGTTCCGCTATTCGCCGCTCTGGCAATTTCCCGTCGGGTTTCTATCGCTCGGAGTTTTGCGTAAACCAATAATTGCTTGTGTCCCTGCGAATAACCCCACCAAGAATCGTTGGTGACGATCGTCAGAAGATTGGCGCCTTTTTTAACATAATCGGTAACGTATTCGCCGTAAACGCTTTCGTAGCAGATGATGGGTGCAACCACAGATTTGTTGTAAGGATTGGCAAACACTTTTCGTTCTTTGGAAACGCCGAGTGAACGCGTAGTTCCGCCCAGATCCAGCATCACATCGCCCAATATGGGTTTCAAGAATTTAATATAAGGAAAAATCTCAACGCCCGGAACGAGCATCGCCTTGTGATAAATTTCCGGCTGCCGATTTGGGATAATTTGGACGGCAGAATTGTATTCATCAACCCAGATATTCTGGTTCTCGAGAAAACTGGCAGTGGCCGATTTTTCTTCATCATCCCGATAAACGTAATGACTGGAAATGCCGCCTACGTAAACCGATTTCGGATGTTGGGAAAGGAAAGTTTTTATATTGTTGAGGAGCAAACTATGGTTCAATCCCCGCTCACTGATAGAGCCCGGTCCGGGCAAAGACGTTTCCGGTGCGAGATAAAGATCGATGTTTTGATTTCCTGTTTTGTCTTTTAAAATAGAATTTTCAGCAGCCAATTTGAGCAAATCGCTTTCAATCGTCAAACTGTCTTTCTGATATTTCTCTGCGTATGGATCCAAAGCCGGCTGAAGCATTGTCACATTCAAAGTTCCGATGGTTTTTGGCGAATAATTGTAATATTTAATTAAAGAAATCAACATCGGCAAAAGGATGAAACCTGCCACCATCGATACATTTTGGATGAGCGGTTTTCTCTTTCGTCCCGCCTCCCAAATCCTCAAAGTATAAAATGCCAAAACGTTGCAAATCAAGATCCAGAAACTGCCGCCCGTGGCACCCAAAGTATCATACCATTGAATCAATTGATGATAATCGGCGAAAACATTTCCAAGATTCAGCCAAGGCCAAGTCAATTCCCAAACCAAATGCAATTTCTCAAAAGCCATCCAAATCACGACAAAAAACACCAATCCGAAATACGTCCCCTGACTTCTTTTGTAAATATGATAAAAGTGGAAAATGATCGACATAAAAAAGGCATTCGTCAAAACCGGAAAGAGAATCGCCAAGAGAGAATTGCTCCCGTCCGGAAGTTTGGAATTGTAAAGCCAACCTGTCGTAACAGCGTTCCAAACAACAAATGTAAGATATGACAAGCCAAATATCGCCAAGCTTTTCTTCTTAATATTACTGAATTTCTGAATATTGTGTTCCATCATTAGCAAAGGAACAAATGCAAAAAATATAAAAAACGGAATCCCGTAAGTCGGCCAGGAAATGGCAAGAAGCACTCCGGATATTAAAGCTAATAAGAGGTTTTTCATAATATTATTTTTTTAAACACAAAGTTCACGAGTTTCAGGCGTTAAAACTTTACAAAGATTTACTTTTGTAAGCGAAGCGGCTTCGTGAAACTTATGAAAATATAAAAAACTTTTGTGAGCTTTGTGTTCAATTTATTGTGTATTTATTTAAGAAAATCTTTTCTTCCTGATAAAATAAAATCCAGCACCCAAAATTCCCAAAATTCCTAATGGTAGAAGCAGATTGATCCATTGCCATTTCGAGCGTTCTTCGGCTACTCGTTCTCTGTCGAGCAATCTTATTTCGATCGTGCGGTTGCGAAGTTCCATCAGATTGCTGTCGTCCAAAAGATAGTCCAGAGCGTTTCTCAGGAATTGGGCGTTTCCGTAATGTTCTTTAGTAAGCAAATCTTCGCCCAAAGGCAAGGGTTGTCCTTTCCAGATTTGATTTCTTGCAATATCACCGTCGGCAATTACGAGCATTTTATTCTCCGGACTTTGAGCTTTGAAGCCGGGATAAGCATTTTTCTCGATTCTCGTCGCATAAGCCGAGGTAAACTTCCCTTCCAAAGCTACCGCGAAAATCTTCGGCGGCGTGGGCCGTTCCATTTCCCCGATGCTGTCTGCACGCACGATTTCGGACAAGGCAACATAATTTGGGACAGTTTTGCTGAGCGTTCTTTCACTGGATTCGAAAAGAACTTTTGTTTTGATATTTGGTCTTCCCAACGTATCAATCGAAGTTGGAAATTCGAATTTTACAGGATTGATGTTTTTCGTAATTGGATTCTTCGATTCGGCGATTCCCAATGGAAAATACGGCCAAAGAAAGCTGCTGTATTGCGGATTGCCGGCCACTTCACCCGAGACAATTCTGATCAATGCGGATTTTTTCAAATCCTTCACCAAAGCGGGATTGATCCTCAAACCGTAATTAAACATAAAATCCGTCAGATTAAGATCAATTGGAAAAGCCATTATTTTTTTAGCTTGGAAAAGCGTGTCCATTTCAGCATTTACAGCATCTATCATCCAAAGCGTTTTTCCACCGTTCATAATGTATTGGTCCAGAATTACTTTCTCATTATCCGTAAAAGCTTTTCTAGGTTTTGCTATGACGAGCGCATCCATTTGTTTCAATTTCGGAACATCGGCGAGAGAAAGTTCGGTTTTGTTTTCCGGAATGATGGGTCCGATGTTGTAATTTTCCATCGCCAAATCCAAAAATCCTCGAAATTCGTCGGGACTTAATTCCTGCTGATTGACCAAGAATCCAACATTTTTCGCTGTTTCTTCGGACAAACCTTTGATCGTGGAGGCAAAATTATATTCAAGACTTTCAATGGATTTGCTAAGCTGCGTGGCTGCATCTATTCCGGATTGCTGAACGATGAGCGGAACGGAGGTGCCGTAGCCATTATATTTGATTGCAGCGTACGGAAACATCACGATTTCTGAGACTTTTCCGTCTTTCATATCGGGCAGAATCGATGGTTGCATTCCCATTGCGGCCAAAGTATCTTGCGGTATTTTCTCGGCAATCGGATTGCGGAATTTGTAATCGATTTTGGGATTGATTTTCCGAAACTCGTCCAGCATAAATTTGGTTTCGTTCTGAAGTTGTTTGAAGGAAGCCGGGAAATCGCCGTCCAGATAAACCTCGATGGTCATTGGTTTGGATACATTTTTCAAGACCTTGATGGTGGCATCCGAAAGCGTATATCGTTTTTCCGCCGTCAAATCGAAACGTTTGTAAACCAATCCGCTCATCCCAATAATTAGCAGAATGCATATGATGATAACGGTGATTTTATTTTTTTTGTTCATTTTAATGAGTTGACAGTTGTTAGTTGTCTGTTGATGGATTTAATCTTTTTACTTTTTTCTTGTCTCTTTTCCTACTTCTTTTTCCAAACAAACCAACTCGCCAAGCCTAATCCCAAAAATATCACGAATAGAAAATAGGAAACGTCTCTGGTATCGATCTGTCCTCTTGTGAAAGCTAAAAAATGCTTGTAAAATCCGATATTTTGCAAAATATAATCTGCGCCACCAAGCAATTTGTAACTGGCCAATTGCTCGATCCCAAAATAGGCGATAAAACAAATGAAAACGCCCAAAAGATAAGCGCTGATTTGATTGGATGAAAGTGAAGATGCTAAAATCCCAACTGCCGAAAAAGCGCCAATCAAAATGATCAATCCGATGTAACTTCCGAAAGTCATACTTCCATCGATGTTGCCTTCCGGAACGCCCAAAACATACACCGTGTAATAATAAACCAGCGAAGGCAGAAGACACAAAATCCCAACCAGCCAGACGGAAAGGAATTTTCCGACGACGATTTCCGAGATCTTCACAGGTTGCGAAAACAGCCAAAACAAAGTTCCGGATTGCTGTTCCTCGGCCAAAGTTCTCATACTGATTGCAGGAATAATGAACATAAAAAGCCACGGCGCCAGGACGAAAAAACTTTGAAGCGAAGCACTTCCGATATCGAAAATATTAAAATCATTCTCGAAGAAGAAAAGGAATAGGGCGGAGATAACACTGAAAGCCGCGATGATGATCCACGCACTCCAGTTTCCGAAAAAATTCCAAAGTTCTTTTTTGAATATTGCAATCATAATTTTGTTGTCAGATGGTGGTTTTTGGGTTGATAGCTTTATTTCGTTCTCTTATTTTTGTTGACCATTTTAACAATGGCGGTAATTGAAAATATAACTCCGAAAAATCCCAAAAGCAGTTGCCACCAATATTCTATAACGAAATATTTCAAAATTACCGTAAAAACGACCGCAAATAAAATGAAAGTGGCAATCTCGTTGAACTGTCGGAGTTTGATATTGCTGGTTGGCAGCATCTGGCCATTAAGTTTTTTGAGTTCTTTCACTTTTTTCCAGCACCAGAAATGATAAATTCCCAATCCAACTAAAAAAGCGAGTTTGAGATGAAACCAAGGCGTTTTCATCAAGCCCAGATTTAAAAAAATCATCGTAAGTCCACTGAGCAACATCAGAACTCCGGCAGGAACCGTAATGATATTCCATAGTCGGATGGCCATAAATGTGTATTGATTTCGGAGAATTTGCTGCTTGATTTCGTCAAAATCATCAGTATCTTTATAATAAACGAAAATCCTCACCAAATAGAAAATTCCGGCGAAGTAGCTGACCATAAAAATAACGTGAATGGCTTTGATAACGGAATACAGCATTGCGTATTTTTTGCAAAGATACTTTTTCTTCGCAGAAGAGAAAACAAACAGATATGGGAAAAGTTTTGAATGTAAATGTGTTAAAATTGATTTTTTTTCCTAATTTTAAAATATAAAATGCTTATTTTGTACGAAATATGTTAAAGTTAATAATATGAAGAAAAGGTTACACTTATTATTGTTTTTAATTTTTGGGGTTTTGGGATCTGCTCAAGCCTTAAGACCAATCGCTCAGGAAATTAATGATTATCGGGCTCAGAACGTTGGCTTCACGCCGATAACGCTGTTCGATTTGGATCGCAGTGGCAAACAAGCGGCTTACCAACAAGCGGCCAGGGATGCAAGGGTACTGAAGTTGGATCGCGCGAAGCTTTCTACTGTTTTGGCAGAAAAACCTGAGGCTCTGGAACTGACTTTCCCTTTTGAGGACAGAGAATTAACGGTGGAAATGGTGAAAGTCGATATTTATTCCAACGATTTCAAAGTCGAGACCAGCAAATCGGAAATAAAAGACTATAAGAAAGGCGTTTTTTACCGCGGGATTATCAGAGGAGACAACAGTTCTGTTGTGGCATTCAGTTTCTTTGATGGCGATGTGGTCGGGGTTGCGTCTGCCCCCAATATCGGAAATGTGACTTTGGGAAAAGCAGTTGATTCCGAAGATTTTGTGGTCTATAATGATCAAAAATTGACGGGTAGCAATCCCTTTATCTGCGCGGTCGATGAAATGATGGAAAATCAAAAACAAAAATTTAACTTCCAACCATCGTCCAAAACACCGCAAGTAACCAATTCCTGCGTGCGGGTTTATTACGAAATATGTAACAAACCCTACAAGCAGAATGGATCTTCCGTTCAGGCCACGGTTGATTGGATTTCTGCAGTTCACAACAACATCAACACGCTTTATGTAAATGACGGCGTAAAAATGTCTTTGAAAACCGTTTACGTCTGGGAAACTGCGGATCCTTACACCGGAACGTACAGCCAAAATCTGGCAGCTTTCCGCGTCAATAGACCCACTTTTGACGGCGATCTCGCCCATTTGGTCAATTATCCGTCAACCACCAGTGTGGCTTATGTCAATTCTTTATGTGGAAGTTATAGATATGCCTATTCCGGAATTAATATGACATATAGCAATGTCCCTACTTATTCTTGGACGATTATGGCAATGACGCACGAGATGGGTCATGCGCTGGGTTCTCCCCACACGCATGCTTGTGCTTGGAACGGTAACTCGACACCGATAGACGGCTGCGGCGCTGTGGCGGGTTATCCGGAGGAAGGTTGTGATCTCGTGGGACCGATACCGAGCGCGGGCGGCACGATTATGAGTTACTGCCATTTAACTTCAGTTGGGATTAATTTATCCTTAGGCTTCGGAGCGCAACCGGGCGAATTGATTAGGCAGACCGTGGATTCCAAAGCTTGTCTGGGAACAGACTGTATTGCCCCGTGCGCCATTACAATATCTTCGGTAGCCATCAGTAATGTGACCCAAACGGGTGCCACCGCCAAGATCACAGATGCCGTTTCTACTGCTTGGAAGTACAGAGTTATAAAGATGGACGGAACGCTGGTCACGTCCGGCAATACAGAATCAAACGTGATAAATATTACAGGCCTTTCTCCCAATACATTCTATAAAGTGGAGGTAGGAACAGATTGCTCATTTGCCTACCAAAAAAGTCAAATTATCCTTACTGAAGATGAGTGGTGCGGAAAAACAGTTACCGATTCTGGTGGCGAAAATGCCAATTACACAGATGGCGAAAATTGGACCAAGACTTTTTATCCCGATAATTCCAACGAAAAACTCAAAATAACGTTTCAGGAATTTGATCTGGAAGAAGGATACGATTTTCTGACCATAAGAAATGGATTATCTGGTTCTCCGGTCTTTACAGGCGGTGTTAATTTGACGGGAACCACGATTCCTGCCACTTTCGAATCTACCCATCCTACAGGTGCTATTACCCTTACTTTCCGTTCCGATGCAGGTGTCACAGCCAAAGGCTTCAAAGCCAATCTTGGCTGCACCGTTTTAGCAGTTGAAGATGTGTCTAATTCCAAAGATTTATTGCTGTCTCCAAATCCTGTGAAGAACCAGTTTACCCTGCAGGGGATCTCAAAAATCAAGTCTTTGGAGATTTATGATATTTCCGGGAAACTGATAAAACAGTTTGATGCAGAGAGCCTATCCAAAAAAACTTTCGATGTGTCCCATCTAAAAACCGGAAATTACCTTGTAAAGATCAAAACGGCTAACAACAGCTTTAGCAAAACCATGATCAAAGAATAGAATTAAATCAACCAATACAAGTGAAACCGACAGAAATGTCGGTTTTTTTTTATTCAAATTCAACGTAGATTTTTTCGCCGGTGCTCATCCCGAAAAGGGTGGAAGCTCCGTTCAATACGCTGCCCTTGTAGATGGTGACTTCCAACAGATCCGCATCGTTAAAAATCATCGCAGATTTCCCGTGGAATTCTTGTTCGCGTTTCCAATCTACTACGATATCCGTATATTTATCCAATATTTTGGAAGAAACAATGTTGCGAAATTTTACGGTAAAATTTTCGGAAATCGAAGCATATTTTTCAAAAAATTTGCGGCTGATATTAGAAACTACGTTTCCGAAATTATCAATGTAGAGCACCTCACCCACGATCATTCTTTCGCTCTCATTATACACCGCTCTCGGGAACGACAGATCTTTCACCGCTTTGATTTTTCTGCCAATCACCTCGGGCAACCCACCTTTGTAAAGATGCATCGCTGCGGGAACGAAGATATCGGTCGCCGGAAAACGAACAGGGTCGTCGAAACGGTTGTTGAGCGTAATTTCATAAATGGCCTCCGGCTTTATGTCGAAAAACATTAGGTGGGTAATGCCGTTGTCTGCCGAAATAAAAAAATGACCGTCAATTTTGGCAATGATATTTTTCCTCGATGGGTGATAAAAACTATCCACTGCCACAATATGAATACTCCCCGGCGGGAAGAATTTATAAGCATTGCGTACCACGTAAGCGGTCTGCAGTAGGTTGTAAGCCATAATGTTATGCGTGATATCCACCACTTTCACCTCCTCGCTCCAACTTAGGATTTTACCTTTGATACTTGCCACGCGGTGATCCACAAGTCCGTAATCTGAAGTGAGGGTGATGACTGACATATTTTAGAAATTAATATTGCAAATTTAACATAAATCAATTTTTAAAAGACCAATATCATATCAAATCTATTCATATATTTGTTAGTCTAATCTTTCATCTTATTTATGTTCGAAATCAATTATGAACTTGAGGGTATCAACACCAAAACATTTTATGGTGTTCATAATCAGAATTTTAACCTTATAAAATCCAGTTTTCCAACGCTGAAAATCACAGGCAGAGACAATTTTGTTTTCGCGATGGGAAATAGAGAAACCTTGGATTTGCTGACCCAAAAGTTGGATGATGTCTCCGCATACATCTCCAAGCATAATTCTCTTGAAATAAAGCAACTGGAATCTCTCCTCAAACTAAAAGACGACTCCGAAAAACATCTGGTCTTCGATCAGGATATCATCGTAAAAGGTGTGAACGGAAAAGTAATCAAAGCGAAAACGACCAATCTTAAAAAACTGGTAAAAGTTTCGGAAAAGAAAGATATGGTCTTTGCTATCGGTCCTGCAGGAACCGGGAAAACCTACACCAGTGTTGCCTTGGCGGTAAGAGCACTTCGGGACAAAGAGGTCAAAAGAATCATCCTTACCAGGCCGGCCGTAGAAGCCGGCGAGAGCCTTGGATTCCTCCCCGGCGATCTGAAGGAGAAGCTGGATCCCTACATGCAACCGCTTTACGACGCCTTGCGAGATATGATACCGCACGAAAAATTGGAAGGCTATATGGAGAAAAGAATTATTGAGGTGGCACCTTTGGCCTTTATGCGCGGTAGAACGCTGGATGATGCTTTTGTGATCCTAGACGAAGCTCAGAACACGACTCATTCTCAAATGAAAATGTTCCTGACGCGGATGGGTATGAATGCCAAATTCATCATCACGGGAGACCCCAGCCAAATAGATCTGCCGAAAAATCAGCAGTCGGGTCTCAAAGAATCGATGACTATTTTGCGAGATGTTGAGGAAATCGGATTTGTCCATTTGACGGAGGAAGATGTGGTAAGGCATCCTGTCGTCAAAAAAATCATTATGGCCTACAACAGCATCGAGAACATATAAAAAATAATGTCTTTTTAGAACATTGATGGTCAAATTATGTAAGATTGATTTCAGATAATTTTTTTCTTTTTGCAATTCTTATAGGCTGGTGCCTTGAGGCCGTGGTTTATTAGAAATAATTTTATTTATTTGTTTATTTCTGAAATATTGTTAATTTTGCAATGATTTAAGTTTATTTAACATTTAATAACATTTTTAAAAGTCAAAATATCATGAAAAAAATTATGTTAGTTGGTGCAATTGCACTTTTTGGGGCGATGAATGCTCAGACAAAATTTGGTTTGAAAGCCGGAGGCAATCTTTCAAGCGTTTCGAATACAGAGGATAACGAGTCGAAATTTGGTTTCTATGGCGGTGCATTTGCAAATATGCCGCTTTCAGCAAGTTTCAATATCCAGCCGGAACTGATATACAGCGGTAAAGGCGTTTCCTTTGATGGGGCGGGAGATCCAAGGTTGAATCTGGATTATATTTCGGTACCTGTGTTTTTTCAGTACGAAGCAACGCCTCAATTTTATTTGGAAGCCGGTCCGGAATTCAGCTTCTTAATCAGTGCGAAAACAAAATATGACGGCGCATCCGTCGATGTGAAGGATTCTATAAACGGTTTTGATTTAGGAATTGGCCTGGGCGCCGGATACAATTTTACGGCAAGCTTTGGAGCGAATATCAGATATGTGGCGGGTGTCACAGACATTTTGAAAGACAACGAAGATGATGCCTATACCAATGGCGTTTTGCAGTTGGGGCTAACCTACACATTCCAAAAATAAATATGGTCTAAAACTTTAGTCAACTCCAGTGAGTGCTGGAGTTTTTTTATTTTACATTATTACTTACTGAAGTGCGCGGGAGAAAAATTTTACGCCCAAGAAATTTAATAATCCAATTGAACTAAGTGAGAAAATACATTATAAATAATCCTCAAAAAAACTGCGAACCGAAATCCGCAGTTATGCTTACTTTCCTTTTGTTGCGGCGGCAATAAACGCTTTGAAAAGCGGGTGTGGCGTTGCAACGGTACTTTTATATTCCGGATGGTATTGCACACCGATGTAGAAAGGATGATCTTTCAGCTCCAAAGTTTCTACCAGTCCGGTTTCGGGATTATGTCCGGTGGGCATCAATCCGTGGTCTTCAAAATCCTTTTTATAATCGCTGTTGAACTCATAGCGGTGGCGGTGGCGCTCCGAGATGGTTTTTGCGCCATAGATTTCGGCCAATTTCGAGCCTTGTTTCAGGACACATTTCCATGCGCCGAGACGCATTGTGCCGCCTTTGTCCACCACATTTTTTTGTTCCTCCATCAGCGCAATCACGGGATCGGGCGTAGAGGTGTCAAACTCCATACTGTTGGCTTTGGCGAGATTCAAGACATTTCTTGCAAATTCTATCGTCATAATCTGCATACCGAGACAGATTCCGAACAAGGGGATTTTGTTTTCTCGCGCATATTTGGCTGCCTGAATTTTGCCCTCGATACCACGATCGCCAAAACCGGGCGCGATGAGGATTCCATCCACGTTTTGTAATAATTTTTCTGCACCTTCTACTTCGATGTCGCCGCTGTACACCCATTTGATTCTCACTTCGGTTTCCATATCGGCACCGGCGTGGATGAAGGCTTCGGCTATGGATTTATAAGAATCTTGAAGCGAAACATATTTCCCCACCAAAGCAATTTCGACGCTTCGTTTGGGGTTTTTGTATTTTTTAAGGAAAGTTTTCCATTCTTTGAGATTGGATTCTTTGCCCGGTTGCAGGTTTAATTCTTTGAGAACCACCTCGTCAAAATTCTGTTTTTGAAGGTACAATGGCACTTCGTAGATGGTTTCCATATCGATGCACTCGATCACGTTTCCTAAACTGACATTACAAAACTGCGCGAGCTTTGCTTTCTGCTCTTTCGGGATGGTGTATTCTGTTCGGCAAACCAAGACATCGGCTTGGACGCCGCTTTCCATCAACTGGCGCACGGAATGTTGCGAGGGTTTGGTTTTCAGTTCGCCACTGGAGGCTAAGTAGGGCAACAAGGTCAGGTGGATGACCATCGAATTGGTTTTGCCCAGTTCCCACTGCAACTGCCGCACGCTTTCGATGTACGGCAGAGATTCTATATCTCCGACTGTACCGCCGATTTCTGTGATGATGATGTCGTAATCTTTTTTGGACAGCATCTTGATGCGACGTTTGATTTCGTTGGTGATGTGGGGAATCACCTGAACGGTTTTGCCAAGAAAATCGCCTTTTCTTTCTTTTTCTATCACCGTTTGGTAGATTTTACCGGTGGTGACGTTGTTGTTCTGAGAGGTGGGAGCGTCCAAGAATCTTTCGTAATGTCCGAGATCCAAGTCTGTTTCTGCACCGTCGTCGGTCACATAGCATTCGCCGTGTTCATAAGGGTTAAGCGTACCCGGATCGATATTGATGTAAGGGTCAAGTTTTTGGATGGTGACTTTAAAACCTCGCGATTTCAACAGAAGTCCCAAAGAAGCGGATACAATTCCTTTGCCCAGTGACGACGTTACACCTCCTGTCACAAAGATGTATTTCGTTTCTTTTTTACTCATTAGATTAGGTTTGTGCAAAGTTAAAGCATCTATATTGAACACGCAATGCTATAACCGCGGTTTACAAAAACTTAAGGTTCATTTCTTGATTTGGCTTATATTTGTAATCAATTTCTTCGACTAAACAGAGTATTACTTTATGAAAAACATTTTCGATCAAAACGATGCAAATCATTTCATCCGGAGAATCAATACACTCACGGAGGATTCTTTCCCCAAATGGGGGTTGATGTCTGTGGACAAGATGCTCGCGCATTGCAACGTGACCTTCGAACTCATCTATGAAACCGAAAAGCACCCTAAGCCTACCTTCATTGCAAAATGGCTGTCCAAGAATTTTGTAAAACCAAAGGTAACGAACGAAATTCCATACAAGCAAAATCTTCCGACACAAGCCATGTTTGTCATTACAGGTGACAAAAATTTTGAAGAAGAGAAAAAACGCCTGATAGGTTTCGTGCAAAAAACACAACAATTGGGTGCCGACGCCTTCGAAGGGAAAGAAAGTTTCATCTTTGGGAAACTGACTTCCAAAGAATGGAATAATATGTTGGCCAAGCATTTGGATCATCATTTGAAACAGTTTGGGGTTTAGAATTATTCGGGCAGCTTAATCCGCCTTCCGTTCCCAATCTTTTTTGCCAAAGCTTTTCCCAACGCAAAAAAAGGATTTCCACTCAAGTCGGGCTGCGAGTGATTCAATGTTTTAAAATGATGGTTCTGAAAAAATTTTTTCCCCTTTTTTATGGATGATTTTTGGAAGTATTTATTCCAAAGCACAAATGCCGGAGCTTATTATGAATAATGCCAAACCTTATTTTGGAAAGATTGATAACAACACAAAAATAAATGTGGGTTTTTATTCCGTTTTCGTAGATAAAGATTCGCCGGAAACTTATAAAGTTAATGGTTATTCTAATGTAGAAGGGGCAAAAGCAGATTTTGAAGGTGCAGTTACTTTTAATCCAAAAAGAACAAAAAAATTTAATGAATCATCTGTTAGATTTTATGATTACAAATTCTCAGAAAAAGGTTCAGTAAAACATAATGGAGTTTTCTCCGGATAAATGATGATATACAAACTTAGTAAAATACCAACTCTTAGCTTCGAAGGTAATTGGGTAAACAACGATAACAGCTTGATGTTCCCTGTTAATTTTGATAATAAAAATAAATTAAAATAAAATGAAACTTTTCACACCCATAACGTTCAGAAACATAGAGCTGAACAACCGAATCGTAATGTCGCCAATGTGCATGTATTCTGCGGAAGACGGCGTTGCCAATGATTTCCATTTCGTCCATTACGGCAGTCGTGCTCAAGGCGGCGTGGGACTTTTGATTACAGAAGCAACTGCAGTAGAACCTCGCGGAAGAATTACCAACAGATGTCTTGGGATTTGGAAGGATGAGCAAGCCGAAGCGCTGAAAAAAATCGTGAATTTCGTCCACCAAAATTCTGAAAGCAAAATCGGAATCCAATTGGCGCACGCCGGCAGAAAAGGCTCGGTCTCCGCAGAAACCGGTCGCCAAATCAGCATCGAGGAAGGCTGGGAAACTATTGCTCCCAGTGCGATTCCATTTCTGCCTTCCGAAAGAATTCCGCACGTTTTGACCGCTGAAGAAATTAAAAATTTGGTTCAAGATTTTCGGAAGGCCGCAAAACGAGCCGTCGATGTTGGTTTTGATGTGATAGAAATTCATGCGGCGCACGGCTATTTGATTCATCAGTTTCTGTCTCCACTTTCCAACACAAGAACAGATGAATACGGTGGAAATCCTGAAAACAGAGCCAGATTTTTGATGGAAATTGTAGATGCAGTCAATTCCGAGCTGACGCAAAATCAGGCTTTATTTGTAAGAATTTCGGGAACCGAATATGCAGAAAACGGCTGGAATATCAATGACAGTGCGGAACTCGCCAAAGTTTTGAAAACTAAAAATGTGGATTTGGTGGATGTTTCCAGCGGTGGAAATATCAATGGTGTTACCATTCCGCTGCTTCCGGGCTACCAAGTTCCGTTGGCAGAATATGTGAAGAAAAATGCCGAAATCAGAACCGCGGCTGTGGGCCTAATCACTACGGCAGAGCAGGCTGAAGAAATTCTGGAAAGCGGCAAGGCAGATTTGATTTTCTTTGCAAGAGAAATCTTAAGAAATCCTTATTTTGCAGTTCTTGCCGCGTGGGAAAATGATGAAGAGAATTTCTATCCGCATCAGTATTTGCGGGCAAAACCTTCGAAATAAATTAAAAAAACCTTTCAAATTGTTCAAACCTTGAAAGGTTTTTTCTAAATCTACTTTATTCTAATACTCAAAATTCCTAAAAGCCTCCAGCGTCTTATCAATTTCCGCATCGCCAATTGCAGAAGAAATAAACCAGGTTTCATAGCCACTTGGCGGAAGATAAATCCCCTGTTCCAAAACCTGATGAAATAAGTTATTAAACAAACCGATATTGGAATTATTCACGTCCTTAAAATTACTTACCGAAGTCACATCAAAGAAAATCGACATCATACTTCCTTTTCGGTTGATTCTGTGACGAATGCCTTTCTCATTGAGGATTTTACCAATTTCGAAGTCTAAGGTTTCCGTTGTCTTATCGAGTTTATTGTAAAAATCAGGATCTTCTTTGATTAATTGCAAAGTTTTGAGTCCGGCTCTCATTGCTAATGGATTTCCGCTCAAAGTGCCGGCCTGGTAGACATTTCCTCTCGGCGAAAGCTGATTCATAATTTCATTTCTTCCTGCAAAAGCACCAACCGGCAGTCCGCCACCGATCACTTTTCCGAATGTAACCAAGTCGGCTTTTACATTCAATCTTTCCTGCGCGCCGCCAAAAGCCAATCTAAAACCGGTCATCACCTCATCGAAGATCAAAATAGCGCCATTCTCGTCACAGATTTTTCTAAGGTTTTGAAGGAAGTTATTTTCGGGTAAAATGCAACCCATATTTCCGGCAATCGGTTCTACAATGATTGCCGCAATTTGTTCCGGATTCTTTTTGAAAAGATCTTCCACCTGCTCAAAATTATTATATTCGGCAAGCAACGTATCCTTCGCGGTTCCTTGGGTTACGCCGGGTGAATTTGGGCTTCCGAACGTTGCCATTCCGCTTCCCGCCTGAATCAAAAATGAGTCTGAATGACCGTGATAGCAGCCTTCAAACTTGATGATTTTTTCTCTGCCCGTATATCCTCTCGCCAAACGGATTGCGCTCATACAAGCTTCAGTTCCGGAAGAAACCATTCGGATTTGATTAATATTCGGGACGTTTTCAACGATGTATTTTGCGATCTCGGTTTCCAATTCTGTTGGTGTCCCGAAGGAAAATCCTTTCTCGGCCTGCTTCTGAATCGCTTCCAAAACTTCGGGATGTGTGTGTCCTAAAATCGCCGGTCCCCAAGAGTTGATGTAATCGATGTAAGTTCTGTCATCTTCATCGGTCAAATAAGCACCTTTCGCAGATTTCATAAAAAGCGGAACGCCGCCCACCGATTTGAAGGCCCGCACCGGCGAATTCACGCCGCCCGGAATATATTTGTACGCTTCTTCAAAAAGTGCTGAACTCCTTTGGTATAACATTTTGGTTGATAGTTGTTGGTTAATAGATGATAGAATTTAGTTCTAATTTCTAACATCTAAAGGCTAATATCTATTTAGCTTCTCGGTTTCCTACTTTGCAGATAAATCAGTTGTCCTGCCTTTGGTTCTTGCCCTGCCGTCATTCTGTTTTTGGAATACAACTTCGCAAGTTTGACCCCAAATTTCTGAGCAATATCGTGCATCGTTTCCCCGATTCCGGCTTTATAAGTTTCCTTGTTTCCGGATGAGTTTTTGCTTTCCAAGAAAATGATGTCATTTTTCGCGAGCTTAGAATCTTCCAGTTCGTTGTACTTCATCAAGCGTTTTTCGCTGATGCCGAATTTCTTAGAAATGTCAGAAAGGTCTGCATCCACAGGCACCACCAAGAATTTAAGTCCGCCGTTCGGATGGTTTTTCACCAGAATATTTTTCAGAAGCGCCGCTTTGGTTTTGGAATCTACGATTTCCGAAATTTGCTTTTGTTGCTTTGCATACGATTCTTGCGTGTAGTCCACCTTGATTGTCGGAGGCGGCACTTTGTCATTCTGTTTTTCTTGGCTCAGTTGCGCCATGAAAACCGCATCATTACTCAGCGCAGGATACAATTTTAGGATCGCATAAAAGACCTCGTCTGTGGTCGTGTTATCGAATTCATACAGCCTATATTTCTCGATTTTATCAATCAAGATATTTGCATACCTCGGATTGGTGGCATATCCGGCTTTTTTCAGACCGTACGCCCAGGCTTTATAATCTTTAGGATCCAGTTTGAAGAGGCCGACGTAATATTTTCTGTTGGCCAAGAACACCGAATGATCTTCATAAGACTGTTTTGGATCGTCGTACACGCGGAAGCACTCATTCGGCGCGTCGTCTGTATGTTTCATCGTTTTCCCCGTCCAGTCTTCCTTGCATTTGATCCCGAAGTGGTTTTTGCCCTGCTGCGCCAGGATGCTCTGTCCGCCGGCGGTCTCCAAAAGGCCTTGTGCCAGCGTGATGCTTGCCGGGATTTTATATTTCTCCATTTCTGCCACGGCATACGGCGCAAATTTCTGGATGTATTGGTCTTCCGTATTCCACGTTTGAGATTTTACAATGCCCAAAATACTTACAAAACCAATCACTAAAAACTTTCTCATATTGACTATTTACTAAACACTTAATTTTTTTTAGGAGCTTAATCCCGCTATCCGCTATATCTTTTTTGTCTTCGGCGTTGTGATCATCAATAAAGCCTTTACCCAAAGACAAAAAAGGATGCCGCTGCTATCGGGGCTATGGGTTTCGCCATCCATTTTCAGTTTTGATAATCGATATAAATTTATTACATTTTATTGAGATTCATTCGAAAATCCAACATTCGGCGGCGTCTATTACAAAGTTACAAATATTGGTCGATTTGAATTCTTCCTTTACTTTTCAAAAACCGATTTGCCCCTTCGATGCCTTGCAGTCCGCCGGTGTGGAATGCCAGAATCTTGGAAGCTGTCGGAAAAAAACCTTTTTGGGCCAATTCAAAAACAGCCTGCATCATCTTCCCGGTATAAATGGGATCCAACGGAATTTGATATTTTTTATAAAACCAGTTGATAAAACGGATATTCTCGTCCGATATTTTACCGTACCGACTTTCTTCGGCGTCTTTCAGTTCAAAATTTCGTCTGCTGCTCCAGTCCAAAATGGTTTTTCCCAAAGAATCATCTCTTACCACTTTGATGCCCAGCACCTTCTGATGCGCTTTCGCAAACTTGGAAATCCCCGCCAATGTGCCGCCGGTCCCAACTGCCGCGCAAAGATAATCAAAATCTTTGGTGTCTTTGCCCAGCATATATTGGATGCCTTCTACCGCAAAAACATTGCTGCCACCTTCCGGAATTATTAAGGCATTTGGATATTTTTCCGAGAATTTTTGGCTGAGATTTTCTTTATTTTGATAGTCTTCTCGCGATACAAACTGAAATTCCATTCCGTTTTGCGAAGCTTGCCAAAGTGTCGGATTTGCTTGCCAAATATTTTCCAATTCATTTCCTCGGATGATTCCGATGGTCTTGATTCCAAATTCTTTCCCAAAAGCAGCAACCGAAGCAATATGATTGGAAAATGCGCCGCCAAACGTTATCAGCATCGGATTTTTTGGTTTAGATTCCAGATATTGGTTGGCGTTTAAAAAGAGTTTCCAGAATTTGTTTCCGGAAATTGTTGGGTGGATGAGGTCTTCTCTTTTGATGAAAATTTGGACATCGAACCGGGTTTTGATTTCGATGATCGGGATTTGATGTTTCGGGATTTGAAGCATCTTCAAAATTACTGATTTTGGTTGAAAATTTCATTTTATTTGCCATTACTGACCACCCCGTCTTCCGAATTTGTAAATTCGGAATCCACCCCTCCAAAGGAGGGGAATTTGCGTTTTTTGAATGTTCAACTTATCTGATAACTTTATTGGGATGACCAAACCCATAGCCCCGATTGTAGTGAAAATCCTTTTTCTTTTTTTGAAAAGAAAAAGATTGCAACGGAAAGCGGGATTAGCTCCTAAAACTTTTGCAAACAAAAATCCACCGAAAAAATGGTGGATTTTGTATGATTTATTTCTGAGAATTATTTTGTTCTGTCGAGGATTTTTTTCACTGCTTTTACGACAGCTTCTGCATCGATTTGGTATTTTTTCATCAGTTCAGCCGGCGTCCCCGATTCTCCGAAAGTATCGTTGACAGCCACAAATTCCTGAGGCGTTGGTCTTCTTCTGGCCAAAACACCTGCGATGGATTCGCCCAGCCCGCCTAAGAAATTATGTTCTTCTGCTGAAACTATTTTTCCGGTTTTTTCTACGGATTTTAGGATAATCTCTTCGTCCAAAGGTTTTATTGTGTGGATGTTGATCACTTCACAAGAGATTCCTTCTTTCTCCAACTCGTCTGCTGCCAGCAATGATTCCCAAACCAAATGTCCGGTTGCGACGATCGTCACGTCTGTTCCCTCTTGCAAAAGAATTCCTTTTCCGATTTCGAAAGGCATGTCTTCCGGGATGAAAACTGGAACCACGGGGCGGCCGAATCTCAAATAAACAGGACCTTGGTGTGCTGCTACAGCTAAAGTGGCGGCTTTGGTCTGGTTGTAATCGCAAGGATTGATGACCGTCATGCCCGGCAGCATTTTCATCATTCCGATGTCTTCCAAAACCTGATGTGTTGCGCCATCTTCGCCCAAAGTAACGCCTGCGTGGGAAGCTGCAATTTTAACATTTTTGTTGGAATAGGCAATCGACTGGCGGATCTGGTCGTAAACTCTGGAGGTTGCAAAATTGGCGAACGTCCCGGCAAAAGGAATCTTCCCGTTGATGGTAAGACCCGCCGCCAAGCCCATCATATTGGCTTCTGCAATTCCGGTTTGGAAAAATCTCTCCGGAGCTTTCTCGATGAATTTTTCCATCTTCAAAGAGCCAATCAAATCGGCGCAGAGGGCTACAACATTGGGGTTGGTGTCTGCTAACTCTGCCAAACCGGCTCCGAAACCCGAGCGTGTATCTTTTTTTTCGGTGTAGGTATATTTCATTTTTATATAATTGAATGTTGATAACCGATAAATGATTTTTAGGATAAGTTACTTTTTATAAATAAGCTATTCATTTATCATTGGAGATTTATCGTTAATAATCTGCGGGTGCTTCTAAATATAATTGCTTGAAAGCCGTTTCCAGTTGCTCGTCATTTGGCGCTTTTCCGTGCCAAGCATGCGTTCCCATCATATAATCGACACCGCTTCCCATTTCTGTGTGAAGTAAGATGACGATCGGTTTTCCTTTGCCGGTTTCCGATTTTGCTTTTTTAAGAATCGCGATGACCGCTTCCAGATCGTTACCGTTTTTTTCCTCCAAAACCAACCACCCGAAGGCCTCCAATTTTCCTCTGAGGTCGCCCAATGACAAGACATCATCGGTATTTCCGTCGATTTGTCTGCCGTTGTAATCTACGGTCGCGATGATGTTGTCCACTTTTTTTGCCGAGCCGTACATTAATGCTTCCCATATCTGGCCTTCCTGCAGCTCGCCATCGCCGTGGAGCGAGTACACCAGTGCGTTATCGTTATTCAATTTTTTGCCTTGTGCTGCGCCCAGAGCCACCGATAAACCTTGACCCAAAGATCCTGACGCGACGCGGATTCCCGGTAAACCGTCGTGCGGGGTAGGATGACCTTGCAATCTTGAATTCAGTTTTCGGAATGTTGCCAATTCTGCCACCGGAAAAAATCCGAATCTTGCTAAAGTACTGTAAAAAACGGGCGAGATATGGCCGTTGGAAAGGAAGAACAAATCTTCATCTTTACCTTCCATCGTGAAGGGTAATTTGTAGTTCAAAACTTCGCCATAAAGTGCTACAAAATATTCGGTGCAGCCGAGCGAGCCGCCTGGGTGACCGCTGTTCACGGCGTGTACCATCCTTAGAATGTCTCTTCGGATCTGCGTTGCCAGGCTTTTCAACGCTTCAATAGATTTAGTCATTTTATTAGATTTACTTTGGTTGCGAAAGTACAGATTTTTTAGGTCAAAATCCAAGTGGTACATCACAATAGAGAATCCCCCATTGACAAGCAAGATTCATTAAAATTCGAAAAAAAGTAAATCCGCACCTTGGTCGTCTTTATAACAGAATCTGAAAAATAAATCCTATTTTTGCAGACCGAAATGATGTAGATTTTTGAGCAATCTGTTTGAGCCGGAATTTGGTCTCCGAATTGTCGAAGGAAAGACCTTCAAATCAAGAATCTAAAACTTTAATTAAATTCTATAATGCAGCAAAACACCGGATTAGATAAAAACCAGCTGATCAGCTTCGGTATTTTTTCTATGATTCTTATCGGTTTTATGTTTTATTTCCAAAACCGAAATGCACAAGCCGAGCAGGAAAAACTGGCGATGGAGGCCAAAAAGACTGAACAAACCACCAAAGCAAAACCCGTTGCGACCCATCTGAACGAAAGCCCGGTGACGCCCGCTTCTGTTCAAAAGGTAAATCTTCAGAATGATGAACTGTCTTTGGAGTTTTCTAGTATCGGCGGCCAACTAACTTCTGTAAAACTGAATCGCTATACAGCCTTCGGTGGCAAACCGCTTTATCTTTTCAGCCACAACAATGCGAGCTACGGCTTCCGGTTCACAGACAAGACCGGGAAAGTTTTCAATACCAAAGATCTGGTTTTCACGCCGGCCGTTGCCGGAAATACCGTGACGTTGACTTCCAAAATGGGAACCGCAGTCATTCAGTTCATTTATACATTAAAACCAAAATACACGCTTGATTTCCAAGTGAAAACCCAAGGATTGTCCCCATTGGTCAACGATGGTAAGGCCGATTTCGTTTGGGACTATACGGTGAAAGGCGCCGAAAAAGGTAGGTCGCAAGAGGAAACCCATACGGAGTTTTCGTATGCTTTCAATAATTACAAAAGCTACGACTACGATGCACGTTCTGAAATGAATGAACCTGATGAAACCTTGAACTGGATCGGCGTGAAGCAACAATTTTTCGCGGCTATCATCGAGGCTAAAAACGGATTCACGAATTCTAAAGGGAATCAGGAATCTATCGAGGAAGGCGATTTTTTGAAGAAATTTAATTTCGAAGGGCAAGTTAATCTCGCAGGAAACGAGCTAAATCAGGATTTCACTTGGTATTTTTTGCCATTGGATATCGATCTTCTCAAGACATTTGATAAAAATTTTGACGAGATACCTCCCTTGGGTTGGTCATTCATCGGATCCTTAAACCGATATGTCTTTATGCCGATGTACAATTTGATCTCCTCGTGGGGTATTGCGGCAGGCTGGGCGATTTTCTGGATGACGATTATTGTAAAATTGATCCTGTCTCCGGTCATGTTTAGGCAACACAAACTGAGTGCCATGATGAAGGTCATCCGCCCGGAAATCGATGAGGTCAATGCCAAATACAAAGACGCCGATCCTATGAAAAGACAGCAGGAAACAATGGCGGTTTACAGGAAGGCCGGCGTCAATCAGATGGCGGGCTGCATCCCCGCATTGGTTCAGATTCCTTTATTCTACGCACTTTTCCGCTTCTTTCCCAATATGATAGATCTTAGAGGTAAAGGCTTCTGGTTCGCTCCGGATTTGACGGCTTATGATGACGTGATCAAATTCGGATTCCACGTTCCACTTTTGGGAGAGCATTTGAGTATATTCGCTTTGGCTTGTACCGTGGTGATCTTGATCTACACGGTGATGACGTCGGGCAACATCCAACAACCACAGCAGGAAGGGATGCCGAATATGAAAGTGCTGATGTACATCTTCCCGATTACGTTCTTGTTCTTCCTGAACAGTTCTGCTTCAGGCCTTTCTTGGTATTATTTTGTTTCCAATGCGATTAATATTGTGATTATTTTGGTCATCAAATATTTCATCCTCGATGAGAAGAAAATCCACGCCCAAATCCAGGCCAATAAGCAGAAAGAACCGAAGAAGGAAGGCAATTTCCAGAAGAGAATGAGAGAGATGATGGAGAAGGCGCAGGAACAGCAGAAAGCGCAAGAAGCAGCCAAAAACAAAAAGAAATAAATTTTAGAAAGCGGTCATTTTTGCCGCTTTTTTTATTTTTGCCAAATTGTATGTCACGCTGAGCGGAGTCGAAGCCTTTTTTATGGATTATGAATTTACAATCTAATTACGAATATCTCCAGCAATTTCTGACAGAAGAACGTCTTCAAAAAATCGAACATTACGCGCAGGAAAGTTCGGACTTCGTCTTGCCCGTGATGGAAGATATCTACCAATTCCGGAATGCTGCGGCGATCGTGCGCTCTGTGGAAGCTTGCGGTTTTCATAAAGTCGTAGCGATGGAAAAAGAAAACTTCTTCGAACCAAATCTGAAAGTTACCAAAGGCGCAGATACTTGGGTTGAGGTAGAGAAAATGCCACGAACAATTGATTCTCTTCAGCAAATCAAAAATAGAGGTTACAAAATTGTCGCAGTTTCTGCCGAAAATAATGCCAAAATGCTTCCGGATTACAAAGTTGAAGAACCAATAGCTTTGGTTTTCGGAACAGAATGGGAAGGAACCACGGACGAACTTTTGGACTTTGCCGACGAAACTTTAGCCATCCCAATGTTTGGATTTACAAAAAGCTTCAATGTCTCCGTTGCCGCCGCAATCTGTATGTATGAACTTAAACAAAAACTCATTAAATCCAAAATCGATTACAAATTGACAGAAGAAAAAATGTTGAAATTGAAGATCCGTTGGGCCGTTAATTCTATCAAAAGTGGGAAAGAGATTTTAGAAAAATATGAGCGAGAAAATCAGCTTTAAAGCATCTTATCGTAATTCCACGCCGCCACGAAAATCCCTGCTGTTTCTGTTCGCAGCCTTTGATTTCCAAGCGAAACTGCTTTGATACCTTTCTCCGCCAATAATTGAATTTCCTTGTCCGAAAAATCGCCTTCCGGACCAATCAGAAATGTGTAGCGATCCAATGTTGGAATATCGTTTAGCGAGATTCTTGCAAGGCTTTTGTTGCAATGTGCCACGAAGGTATTTTCGGAATTCAAATTCTTCATCAATTCAGAAAATTTTTGAAGATCATTAATCTTAGGAAAATGAGAACGCAGACTTTGCTTTGAAGCTGCAATTGCTTGTTTTCTCAGCTTGTCTATGTTGATATTTTTGCGCTCGGTTTGCTCGGTGAGGATCAAACTGATTTCCGAAATTCCCAGTTCTACGGCTTTTTCTACGAAGAATTCGATGCGGTCTATGTTTTTTGTAGGTGCAATGGCGATGTGAAGCTTGGGCGAAAAGTCAGGCAGGTTTTCTTGGACTTCAGAAACATTGAGTGTGACTTTTTTTCCTTCGAAAATGAGAGTTCCTTTGGCAAGGTTTCCGTTGCCATCGGTAAGGAAAATTTCTTCGCCTTCCCGCATTCTCAGAACTTTTGCGATGTGCTGCTGCTCGTCTGTATCAATTGAAATTTCGGGGAAAATCTGTCCAAAGAAAAGTTTCATCATCCAATATTTTTTTTGCAGTTTTTATTTCTTAAACAAAGAAAGTAATTTCTTCCCAACCGTCATCAATAGCACAGCTACCGAGCCAAACACTATTCCCAGAGCTAAGTCTGCGAGTAATGTAGGAATGTTTTCCGGTATCAAATGATGGATGTAATCGATATTGTGAACAAAAATATTTCCGGATACCAAAAGCAAAGCCACGGTGCCGATGATGCTTAAAAGTTTGATCACAACGGGTAAAGCACTGACTAATAACCGTCCCAATCCAGTAAAGAAACCTTTGTTTTCGGATTTTTTTATGAGGAAAAGACCGGTGTCGTCCATCCTGACGATCAAAGCCACGATACCGTACACGCCGACCGTTGCTGCGAACGAGACCAGTGTCACCGTCAAAATCTGCACCAGCAGAGGGTGCTGTTCCTCTATCACGGTGCCAAGTGCGATGATGACGATTTCCAGAGAAAGTATAAAATCGGTTCTGATGGCAGAGCTGATTTTAGTTTTTTCAGAATTGGCTTCGTCCGTTCCGACCGTATTTTCCACGGTGGCCACTTCTTCTTTTTTGTTTCGGTGAAAAATAAATTCCACAATCTTTTCCATGCCTTCGTAAGCCAGATAAATGCCGCCTAAAACCAGAATCACTTTGATGGCCTCGGGAAAAAAATAATTGAGGAGAAAAATGATGGGCAGGATAATCAGCTTATTGACGAAGGATCCTTTGGTAATAGCCCAAAGAACGGGCAATTCTCGGGAAGAGACGAAGCCGGTGGCTTTCTTGGCATTGACTGCCAGATCGTCGCCCAAGATTCCGGCGGTTTTTTGTGTTGCAATTTTGCTGGTCACTGCGATATCGTCCATCAATGAGGCAATATCGTCTAAGATGGCGAAGAATCCTGAAGCCATAATTTTGAAGTTGTGTAGATGTAAGTTTTAAAAATCTGAATAGTCACTAAGTGTTGCACTTTTTTACGGTTCTGCAAATATGCCGCCATTTTAAACCGGTTTTACAAATCATATTTCGCTGTCGCCGTCGTCCGGAGATCTGCGAACTCGCCGCGCTCATACTTCAGTTTGGCAACAATGGCAATCATCGCCGCATTATCCGTCGTGTATTCGAATTTTGGGATGAAGATGTTCCAGCCGAGTTGATCCTGATTCATTTCCATGGCTTTTCTTAGCGCAGAATTGGCCGAAACGCCTCCGGCAATGGCAACATTTTTTATATGAAGATCGTTGGCCGCTTTTTCCAATTTATCCATTAAGATTTCAATAATTGATTTCTGAACTGAGGCACAAAGGTCGTTCAGATTTTCCTTGATGAAATCCGGATTTTTCCGCACTTCCTTCTGAATAAAATACAACACCGAAGTCTTGATGCCACTGAAAGAATAATCATAGCCTTCCATTTTCGGTTTGTTGAATTGGAAAGCATCTGGATTGCCTTCTTTTGCCAACTTATCGATGATGGGGCCGGCAGGATAATCGAGGTCAAAGATTTTTCCAATTTTGTCAAAGGCTTCGCCTGCCGCGTCGTCGATGGTTTTTCCGATAATTTCCATCTCAAAATAATCTTTTACCAAAACCACCATCGTATGTCCGCCGGAAACTGTCAGGCATAGAAATGGGAACGTCGGGGGAATGGGATTGGCATCATCAATAAAATGCGCCAAAATGTGCGCCTGCAGGTGATTCACTTCTATCAAGGGAACGTCCAGACTCATCGCTAGAGATTTTGCAAAAGAAGTCCCAACGAGCAAAGATCCGAGAAGTCCCGGGCCGCGGGTGAAACCAATCGCGCAAATCTCATTTTGTTGTATATTTGCTTTGGAAAATGCTTTTTCCACCACGGGGATGATGTTTTGCTGATGCGCTCTGGAAGCCAACTCGGGAACCACACCGCCATACTCGTTGTGGATTTCCTGATTAGCGGCAATGTTGGACAGGATTTTGCTTCCGCAGATGATGGCCGCCGAGGTGTCGTCGCAAGAAGACTCGATACCCAAAATAATTGATGCACTCATAATAGATGGCAAATTTAGAAAATAAAAACACAACGAGCGAAGTTCCCAATGTCAATGAGACCGGCAAGAAGAAGCAAACACCACTCTTCTGGAGGATTCTCAATTATCTTTTCTTTGGCATTTTGGGTCTGTTGGCTGTTGTTCTCATTGCTATCAATCTGCCGGTTACCAAGCGCTATATTGCCGATCAAGCCATCGATTTCCTGAATAAGGATCTCAAAATGGGAATGTCTCTGCAAGATATTGAGGTCAATTTTTTTGGTGATGTCACGATTAAAGGCTTGGTTTTGAAAGATTATAAAGGCTACGAATTCGTAAAAGCACGGGAAGTGCGCGTGGGTTCGGATTGGTTTGCGTTGGCCTTCAACACAAGAGATATCAAATTCAATCAAGCCACGATGATCGACCCGATTGTGAGGGTCATCACGTACAAAGGCGACAGCATCAGTAATTTTATCCGATATGTAGACAATTTTGATGACGGAAAACCGCGCGATCCCAACAAGCCGAAGTTCCAGATGAAAATGAAAATCGATCTCATCAACGGCATCTCTACCATCGTCAATGAAAATAGTCCCGGAGAAGCAGGTAGATGGCTCGATGCGAGGAAAGTGAATCTCCACGTTACTTCTCTGAAAGTGGAGGGTCCCGATGTTTTTGCCGATATCAGAAACTTTAGCTTCATTACAAAACGATATGGGAAAGAACATTTTGTGGAAACCTTTTCTACCAGTTTTGAACTGACCAAAGAGCACCTGAAATTTGCAGAACTTACCATCAATACAGATCATTCGCTACTGCAAGGCGAGGCCATAATGAATCTGGATCCAAAAACCAAATTTGCCGATTTTGGCAGAAAAGTGAAATGGGATCTGAAAATCATTCCGGGAAGCCAGATTAGCGGCTATGACCTCAGTTATTTTGTGACAGACTGGGACAATTATACACCAATCAATATCTCGGGAACTATGGCAGGACCCTTGAACGATTTTGCCCTTAATAATTTCCTGATCCGCTCGCAAGATGTCAACCTAAATACCAAAAATCTGAAATTATGGGGTATTATCGATAAAAAAGTATTCATCGAAAGTAAAAATATTTCAGCTGACTTCAATTACAAAGCTTTGAAGGCATCGCTTCCGAAATTTATTGCTTCCAAAATGGGAAATTTTGCGGATGATTTTGGACGGATGAAATACAATGGCTCGGCAAAGGTGACTCCAAAACAAATTCTTGCGAGCGGCCAGGTGATTACCGGAATTGGGCAGGCGACCATGAAGGATTTCAACCTCGTGGATTACAGCACAAAACGCCCGAAATACAAAGGATATGTTGAGGTGAAGGATTTGAATGTCACGACGCTTACCAAGAATAAACAGGTTGGATTGATTTCAGGTAAATTTGATGTTCAAGGTGAAGGCTTCGATGTCAATACAATGTACGTCAAGACTAATTCCGACGTTGCTCACATCGACCTTATGGGCAAAAATCTCAACAATATTGCCATCGAAGGGGTTCTTAACAAGAAAAGATTCACAGGAAGCATTGTTGTCAACGATCCGAATGCCAAGGGGACTTTCAAAGGAATGGTTGATTTTTCGACCCGGCGATTGGCCGCCGATGTTGCCGCCGATGTCAAGTATGTGAATCTCAAGTATTTTGGAATTTCTGCAGGCGATACCAACTCCGCGAGCGGCGTGATAACCGGAAAACTATCGATGACCAATCTCAATGATCTTAATTTGGATGCCGAAATCAAAGCTTTGACACTTAATTCCACGGCACAGAAACTTCAGATTCCAGATTCCAAACTCAAAGCCTTTTTTGAAAATGGAAACAGAATGGTGTCAGTAGATGCGCCCGGAGCTGTTACCGGAAGGCTTTCCGGCCCATTCAATTTGTCGGATATTGGGAATATGGTGGGCAACAGTATCAACAAGATATTGGTAGGCAATCCGCCGAAGAAAACTTATAACAATCAAAGTTTCGACTTCGATTTCGATATTCAGCAAGGTTTGGTTTCATTTTTCCTGCCCGATCTGGAACTGAAAAATGGCGCCAAAATTTCGGGAAGCTATATCGGCAATACAAATGATCTCATTCTGAATGCCAATGCAGCGTCGCTAAAATATTTGATGACGAGCACAAAAGAATTGACGGAAGCTGAAAAATTCCTTGCAGAGACCGATGCTATTTATCAGCCCGATCTCAATAAAGTGAGCGATAGTGTGATGGTGGACAGTCTCCGTTTGAGAGTCAATACGGCGGACGCCAATCAGCAATTACTTGCCACTGTAAAAAGAGGACAATATGGGAATAATGTATTCCAAAGTCTAAAATTGACCGCGAATAATGAAAATGCTCAAATTCTTCATATCGGAACGTCTTTCAAACTGGGAACGCCGGAGGATGAAACCAATAATCAAATGAAGGAATATGCCGTTAACATCAACCAAACGACCAATCCTGCCGGTGATTATGTTTTAAGATTTGAACCGACCACCATTAAACTAAACAATGTGGCGTGGAGTGTCGATACGAGTCCGGAACTCAATCATTCGATTACCTACAGAAAGAAAGAGAAAGATTTCCTAATACAAAATTTGCGGATATTTTCTGATGAAAGTGAATTGCTGATCAACAATGCCGAGTTCAAATCGGGAAAAGATTTTTCGGCAGATGCAGAAGTCAAGAATCTTGATATTTCAAAACTGTTGGCTGTAGGAAACAGCAAGAATCCCATTGATATCCAAGGACATGCCAATGGAACTATCTTGGTAAGAAAATCGGGAAGCAATCTGGAACCCCTTATCAATCTGGATGTTGCGGATATTTTCATGAATGGAAAAGCAATGGGCAAGCTGGAAACCAAGATTACCAAAAGCGAAAAGCCAAACGTCTTCGACCTCAGTATTCAAGCACTGTCGTCGGAATTCTTGGGGAAAAATACTTTGGACGTCACCGGAACGATAGATAACAATGCTGCGTCGCCGGTTCTGGATGTGAACGCGAATATGAACGACTTCGATCTCGCTTTTACCCAGCAGTTTGTAAAAGAAATTTTCGGAAATTTCCGCGGAAAGGCGACAGGCGATCTCAAAATATCGGGTCCGGTAAATGATATCGATTATAGCGGCGATCTTGCTTTGAAAGGATTTGGACTCAAATTGCTCTTCACGGGCGTTGATTATTCATTTGATGATACAGTCATCAATCTTTCCCGAGGTTTGGCACTTCTCAACAACATCGGGATGAAAGACGGCCGAGCCAATTCTAAAGGGAGTATCTCGGGTTCTATCCAGTTCGAAACGCTTTCTTCCCTGGGAATCAACTTAATTGTGCGGGCAGATAATCTTCTGGTGATTAACAACACGCAGGAAGACAACGATCTGTTCTGGGGAAGGGTTTACGGCCAGGGCGATGTCTATGTCAGCGGACCGGTTTCCGCATTGGAGATTTCTACTCCAAACGATGGGCTCACGGTGCTGAACAACAGTACTTTTACCTTTAATAGTGCTTCGCAATCTAAAGTGGACGAGTTCAAGATTCTTAGATTTCTAAAACGCGACGAGGAGGGCGGCATCAGTGTGGAAAAAAAGAAAAAATCCGGCGCCAATATGCTGATGGATTTTGATATCACCGTCGATAACGGGACGCTGGTGAATGTTTTGGTAGGTGATGATGTGGGAAATATTGCTGTAAAAGGCCAGGCCCGACATCTGAAATTTAAAATGGAAAGAAGCGGAAATATCACGATGAATGGAACCTACACTGTTGATAACGGCACCTTTGTCTCCAGAGCCATATTGGATAGGACATTTCAAATTGCCAAAAATAGTATCATCCGCTGGAGCGACAGTCCGATGACGCCGGATCTGGACATAACAGCCAACTACACCAGACCCGTAACCAATGCCGGAGAATATCTGGGAATGACGCTTACACAGCCCATCAATGTCGTCTTATCAACCAAAATAACCAATACCCTTACAAAACCTGAGATCGAATTCGACGTTTCCGCGCCGGATGGTTCCGCCGAAGTACGAGAAGCTTTGGCGACCAAAATGACCAATGAGGACGAGAGAACCATACAGTTCGGATCCATCTTGGTACTCAACAGTTTTAACGTAACAAATGGAAATGGTCTGCAGTTCAACATTTCCAAAACAGCACAAAACACCGGATACAATATGCTGTTCAAACAGTTGGGTTCGGTAATCAATACCATCAGCAGCGCTTTCCAAGTCAATTTGGATTATATCAGCGGTGACCCGAATTCCAACACAAGCGACCGCGCCAATACGAGTGTGAGTCTGGAACTGTCGCCGAGAATAACATTGAAAACAGGCTTGGGAGTACCGATAACACGAATGGATAACGCCACCAATAATTATTTATCTGCAGAAGGAATCATAGAATATGACTGGAGCCGCAACAATAACGGAAGCAGGTTGTTTCGCGCCTATTCCAAACCTTCAAATATCGGACTTACGACAACCACGCCTGGAGCCAATCAAAGTTATGGCGCCGGCGTAGTGTACAGCAGAAGTTTCAATTCTTTCGGCAAATTATTCAAAAAGGGCAAAAAGATAAAATCTGACACCGTGAGAACGGATGAGGATAAAGCAGATTCTCTAAGAAAGAAGTCGATAAAATGATAATTATCATGCGTATTATTGATTTTGTTAAAAGGTGTTAATGTTTTAAGAATTGTTTTTAGTTAAATTAATTTTTTCTAAGTTTGCAAAATAATTAGCGATATATTAAATAAATAACAATCTTAACAATGAACTATCAATTAGACGAAGTCGATAAGAAAATTTTGGATTTCTTGGTAGAAAATACCAGAATGCCTTTTACGGAAATTGCTAAACAAATGGACGTTTCCGCGGGAACCATCCACGTACGTGTGAAGAAAATGGAAGATGCAGGCATTATCTTAGGGTCTTCCCTTAATATCGATTATGGCAAGTTGGATTACAACTTCACCGCATTCATCGGAATCTTGCTTACAAAATCGAACCATACGCACGATGTGCTGAAGCAGCTGGCTCAGATTCCAAATGTGGTGGAAGCCAGTGTAACATCGGGAAAATATAACATCTTTTGCAAAATGAGAGCTAAAGATACCGAAGATGCAAAAAGAATAATTTATCAGATCGATGATATTCAAGATGTGATGAGAACCGAAAGTATGATCTCTATGGAGGAATATATCAGTGATAAGAACCGTCTTATAGATGCGGTTAGTATATAGTTAGTTAATAAAAATTTCTATAGGAAGAGCTTATTCGTTAAGCTCTTTTTTTATAATTTTATCAAATGAAAGCAACTGATAGAAGCTTCCAAAGCAACAAAGATTATTACCTCTTTTTTGGCCTCATTTTCCTGGTTTATGCGCTCAGTATTTATACTGATTATGTCGAATATTCGCTTCATCAAAAGATCAATATTCCTAAAAATTTCTTCTATTACACCTTTGGAGTCGATCTTTTGGTAATGCTTAGTGCGGTCCTAATTTTGCTATTCAGAAAAGTGGGCGTCCTACTTTTTCCACTTTTTGTCGCCATCCATTTTGCCCTTCACAACTATTTTCTCAGCACGTTTCTGTACTCCGATGTTACCGTCCTATTTCTGTACATCGGCCTCGGACTTCTGGCCGTCATTCCGCGTTGGAAGGTTCTGAAATAGAATGGTCAATGGTATAAATTATCCTCAACTTTTTTATCATTCAGAAAGGCATTCTTTCCGCGGCCATCTGCAAAGCAAGCGCACCGGCAGCGGATGAAATGATGAGCAAACAATCTCTTTGATTCAGTTTGGTCAGTCTTGTCAGGATCGAAAAGATGATGAGAATGATAATCACCAAAACAATCTGTCCCAGTTCCAAACCCACATTAAAACCCAACAATGGCATCGCAATGCTTTGCCCATTCGCCACCATCATCCGCGCCGTATTAGCAAATCCCAACCCGTGGATCAAGCCGAAAAACAGAGCGAAGTAATATACGTACGAATTTTTCCCTCTGAAAAAAATATTGTCCAAACTTGTGATCACAATCGTGCAGGGAATCAGGAATTCTATCCAACTGCTTTTCATACGGATCATGTCAAAACTAGACAATGCCAGCGTGATGCAATGCCCAACGGTAAACGCCGTCACCAGAATCAATAATTTTTTGAAATCTTTGAAGTTGTATGCCGCAATCAAAACCAATATAAACAGCTGATGATCCAATGCATCCAAAGAAATAATATGCGCCCAGCCCAGCTTCAAATAAAATAGAAAATCCGCCATCGTCTCATTTCTCAAAATCGCACGAAAATAATCATTAATTTTGATTTCAAACTTTCTAAAGATGAAAAAACCGCTTTTTCTTGGTTATATTTTATCGTTAATCATTTATAATTTATCCTTTGTTCCACATCCGTACCACGTTGGTTCGGTAGAGTTCAATTATAATTCAAAATCAAAGACTTTCGAAGTCACGGGACGTTTTTTTATGGATGATTTGGAAAGTGCGCTCAACAAAAAGTATGGACAGTCGGTGCATTTTTTGGATAAAAAATATCAGACCGAAATCAACAAAGAGCTGCAACTGTACGTTACGGAATATATCAGATTAAAAGCTGACAACCAATTGCTTAATCTAAAATATATTGGTTATGAAGAAGATCACGAAAGCGTCCAAATCTATTTGGAATCTGCACCTTTAGCAACGCCAAAGAAAGTGGAAACTGCCGTCAGTTTGTTGTATAATTTGTTTGATGATCAAATGAACATCATCCACATCATCGTCAATGGCGAACGGAAAAGTAAAAAACTGAATTATCCGGATCGCTACTTGTATCAGCAATTTTGATCAAAATACATAAAAGAATATCGAAAATATAAAAGACTTAAAGTCAGGCTTTTATTTAAAAAATATACTAATTTTCAGGACAAATTAAAAAATCGAAATATGAAAACGTACATTTCACTATTATTTCTGTTCATTTCATTGCCAATGTTTTCGCAAAGCGCCGGCAAGAGCCCGCAACTCCCCCTGGGTGCTTTCTCGGTGAGCCTCAATGTCAAAGATTTGCAAAAATCCAAGGAGTTTTATGAAAAACTCGGGTTTTCACAAATGGGAGGCGATTTGAAGCAGAACTATCTCATTATGAAGAACGGAAGCACCCTTATCGGGATTTTCAAGGGCTATTTTGAGGGCAATATTTTGACCTTCAATCCCGGCTGGGACGAGAATGCCAAAGAAGTGAATCCCTTCACAGACGTTCGCAAAATCCAGAAAAAACTCAAAGCCGATCAAATCAAACTAAGCACAGAAGCCGACGAGAACACCAAAGGCCCGGCTTATATAGAATTTACAGATCCCGACGGAAACAAAATCCTCATCGATCAGCATCGATAAATTTTCTATTTTAAAATTAAGATAAACCTCAGCAGCAAAATATTGGGATTATAAAAAATTTGATGTCGAAGAACCGGGTTGGACTTCAATATTTTTAGATTAAATCAATCGTTCATAATTCGTTTGGCATTCCAAAAGTAGATCCGGGAAAAATTGATCAAAATAGAAGCGTAATTCCGATTTATTGGCTAAGAACAAATCAAAAACCGGCAAGCCTGCATCCAAATATTTCGCCTTGTGAAGCACATTTTGCATACTGAACCGGATCCCGCGATCTTCTCTGTAATTCGACAACCAATCCTCCTTTTGCATTCGCACAAGCATTTGCCGGTAGTTTGCAGGAAGCCATTTTTCATATTTCCAAAGCGTCAAATACGTTTTTTCTGCATGCTTTTTCAGTTCATCAGGTGAGAAAAGCTGCGCCACAAATTGATCAAAAGCAACATCTACAAAAGCGCCGGAATATAGCCGTACCAGCGGGCTGAAGATTTTTTTGGCCTCCGAAACGGCGGGATGTATATCGGTGAAAGTGTCTATCGCCCGGTGCAGTTTGATCCCTTCTTGGATTTCCAAAGGAAAATACGGCCTTTCATCATTTTTGATAAAATCGGCAATCATATTACCAACGAGTTGGCCGTCGGTAAAAGAAAGAACGGAATGGGCAAGATAGTTCAAATCATAAAGGATATTTTGTGAATTTACTTAAAAATAAAACACTAAGTAAAAAAAAGGCTATGATGGTAAAATAACCATCCCAGAAAATTGGTTTTAATTCCAAAATATAAATTCTAAAAAAAAGCGCCGCCGGCAATGAGTGCCATCAAGATGTTGAGATATTTTTTCATTACAAAATTCTTTAGCGGGACTATAATTTAATTAAAATTTAAAAAGCATTTCAAGTCTTAGGTTGTTAAAACAAAGACGCCACAAAATCCTCAATCTTGCTGATCTGCACGATGGTGATGCCGAATTTTCTTTTCGGGATCTTGTTGAGATTAGAAACGTAGATTTTTTCGTAGCCCAATTTTTCCGCTTCGGTGATGCGTTGTTCTACTTGAGCAACCGGCCGAATCTCACCGCTAAGCCCGATCTCTCCAGCAAAACAATAATGTTCAGGGATTGCAAGATCCTCGTTACTCGATAAAATGGAGGCTACTACGGCGAGATCCAAAGCCGGATCGTCGGTTTTGATGCCTCCCGTAATGTTGAGGAAAACATCCTTAGACCCGAGCTGGAAACCTGCGCGCTTTTCCAGAACGGCCAGCAGCATATTGAGTCTTTTGCCGTCAAAACCAGTCGAGCTTCTTTGCGGCGTACCGTAAACAGCAGTGCTTACCAAGGCCTGAATCTCCAGCAGCATCGGGCGGTTGCCTTCCAAAGTTACAGCAATGGCGTTGCCCGATAGTTCTTCAAATTTTTTGGTGATGAGGATTTCGGATGGATTTTTTATCTCTTTCAGTCCGCTGGAGATCATTTCGTAAATTCCGATTTCCGATGTCGAGCCAAAGCGATTTTTGTTGGCTCGCAAGAGTCGGAAGAGGTGATTCCGGTCGCCATCGAAGTTGAGGACCACATCCACCATGTGTTCCAAAACTTTGGGGCCGGCAATTTGGCCGTCTTTGGTAATGTGTCCCACGATGAAAACGGGGACGTTATTTTCTTTGGCAAATTTGATGATTTCGTTGGAGCATTCCCGGATTTGGGAAACCGTGCCGGGCGAGCTTTCGATCAATTGCGATTGCAAGGTCTGGATAGAATCGATAATCATAAAATCGGGCTGCAGTTTTTGCGCTTCGTGCAGGATTTTTTCTACCGCAGTTTCTGTGAAGAGGAAGCAGTTTGGGTTTTTCACTTCTGCCAGCCGATCGGCTCTCATTTTGATTTGCGAGGCACTTTCTTCGCCCGAAACGTACAGAATCTTTTTCTTCATTTTCAGAGCCAGCTGCAGAAGAAGCGTCGATTTTCCGATGCCTGGTTCGCCGCCGATCAGCGTCACCGAACCCAGGACGATGCCGCCTCCCAAAACGCGGTTGAGCTCTTCAGATGGCGAGATGATTCGCGGTTCCTCATTGGTTTCCACCTCGATGATGTTGATGATGGACGATTTAGATTTCGTGGCAATGGATTGCGTGCTTTTTTCCACGATTTCTTCCACCAAAGTGTTCCACTCGCCACAGGTTTTGCATTGGCCATGCCATTGCGAATATTGTGCGCCGCAGTTCTGACAGAAATATTGCGTTTTGAGTTTTGCCATTTTGTAAAATTAATGAATCGAAACCGATTTTTGAAACAGAAAAATCCAGCATTTATACCGAATTTTATTGTTAGAATGTCAGTTTTTCAGTGGAATATTTTTCAAAATATCCTGCGTGAATTTCCAGAATTTCTGAACCGAAGCAATATTGGCGCGCTCATCCGGAGAATGTGCTCCTTTGATGGTGGGGCCAAAACTCACCATCTCCATTTCGGGATAATTGGCGCCGATGATGCCGCACTCCAGACCGGCGTGGCACGCGACAACCATTGGTTTTTCTCCAAAATTAGTTTCGTAAAGCGCCGTCATCAAGTGGATGATTTCTGCATCGGGTTTTGGTTTCCAGCCGGGATAGGAACCTCCGAATTCTGTCTTCAAGCCATTGCTTTCAAAAGAAGATTTCAGCTGGTTGGCTACTTCCCATTTGGTCGATTCTACGGAAGATCGCGATAGATTTAGAATTCGGATTTCGCCGTTTTTCAGTTCCACTCTGGCCACGTTGTTGGAGGCTTCTACCAAACCTTCCACCTCCGGACTCATCCGGAAAACGCCATTGTGAGCCGCATTGATGGCAAAAATTATTTTCTTGGAATCGTCAAAATTAATTGCTTTTTCGGATGAATCTGTTTTTTCGATATTAATGATTAGGTCTTTTTCCAATGTCGCAAATTCTTCCAAAATATCGGTTTTCAGCCGGTCTGCATTTTTCAAAAACGCTTCGGGATTTTCGGCGGAAAAAAGGGCGACGGCTTCTCTGGGAATGGCATTTCGCAAGCCTCCGCCGTCAATGGAAATGAGTTGAATCTGATTTTCCAACCCCAAAAATAAAAATCTGCCGAGAATCTTGTTGGCGTTTCCGAAACCCTTGTGAATATCCATTCCCGAATGTCCGCCTTGCAAACCTTTGATTTCGATTTGGAAAGTTTGGCCTTTGCCTTCTACTAAAGTAAATTTTGCCGAGGCTGTCACATCCACGCCACCTGCGCATCCGATATCGATTTCGTCATCTTCTTCGGTGTCCAGATTCAGAAGGATTTTGCCGTTGAGTTGTCCGGGTTTCAAAGCCAAGGCGCCGGTCATTCCGGTTTCTTCATCGATGGTGAAAAGGGCTTCCAAATCGGGATGGGCGATATCATTACTTTCCAAAATCGACATGATCGTAGCGACACCCAAACCATTGTCCGCGCCAAGAGTCGTTCCTCTGGCTCTCACCCAATCGCCATCTACGAACATTTGTATGCCTTGGGTCTCGAAATCAAAATCGACATCGTTGTTTTTTTGGCAAACCATATCGAGATGCGATTGCAGCACTATGGGCTGTCGGTTTTCCATTCCTGTGGTGGCAGGTTTTGTGATGATGACATTTCCAACGGCATCAACGGTGGTTGGCAATCCCAGATTTTCCCCGAATTCCTTTATGAATTTTATGACTTTTTCTTCTTTTTTTGAAGGTCTTGGAACCGAATTAAGTGCGGCGAAGTTTTTCCAGATCGCTTTGGGTTCCAGTTGAGAATATTCCATTTTTTTTGACAAATTTTGTGACAGCAATTTACTAAGAAAAAAGAAGACGTGATAAGCTTCGCCATTTAAAAACTCTATCAAAATTCAAAATTTTGAAAAGTGATGGTGAAAGTTGCTTAGCTTTGGAAGAGGAATTTGGAAAATGAGGCAGAAAATAGGGTAACACCACAAAAGGCCTCTTGGCAAATTTAGTAATGACTGATAATCGCCAAATCAATAAAAAAAGCCTTTCAGAAATCACAACTCTGAAAGGCTCGTAAGCTTGAATATTTTTAGCCTCAGACTTCGGAGGCATTTTTCATTTTTTTAAGATTCTTGGTGGGCAAGAACTTCTTTTACTTTGTTCGCCGCTTCGTCCAAAGTAATGGCAGAATGGACGGGAAGTCCGGACTCGTCGATTAGTTTTTTAGCTTCTACAGCGTTGGTTCCTTGCAATCTTACTATCAATGGAACCGGAAGGCTTCCCATCGCGTGGTAAGCGTCTACAACGCCTTGCGCCACTCGGTCGCATCTTACGATTCCTCCGAAGATGTTGATCAGGATCGCTTTTACGTTCGGATCTCTCAAGATGATTCCGAAAGCGGTTTGTACTCTTTGTGCATCGGCTGTTCCACCAACGTCCAAGAAGTTGGCAGGATTTCCGCCGGATAATTTGATGATATCCATCGTCGCCATTGCAAGACCGGCACCGTTTACCATACAAGCCACGTTGCCATCCAATTTTACAAAGTTGAGACCTGCTGCGCCGGCTTCTACATCCAATGGATCTTCTTCTCTTGTATCTCTTAGTTCAGCAAGATCTTTGTGACGGAAAAGCGAGTTGTCGTCCAAAGTCACTTTTGCATCTACGGCGATGATTTTGTTGTCAGAAGTTTTCAGAACCGGGTTGATCTCGAAAAGAGAAGCATCGATCCCGATATAAGCGTTGTAAAGAGACGTGATGAATTTTGTAAATTCTTTGAAAGCATTCCCTTCAAGGCCCAATCCGAAAGCAATTTTCCTCGCTTGGAAAGCTTGCAATCCGTAAGCAGGATCGATCACTTCTTTGTGGATCAGGTGTGGCGTGGCTTCTGCAACGTGCTCGATATCCATCCCGCCTTCAGTAGAATAGACGATCGTGTTTTTCCCTAAAGCTCTGTCGAGAAGGATAGAAACGTAGAATTCTTTGGTTTCAGATTCTCCGGGATAATACACATCTTCTGCAATCAAAACAGAGTTTACTTTTTTGCCTTCAGCAGAGGTCTGCGGCGTGATAAGCTGCATTCCGATGATGTTTCCGGCGTTTTCTTTAAGTTTTTCCATCGTGGGAGAGAACTTGACACCGCCACCTTTTCCGCGTCCGCCAGCGTGGATCTGCGCTTTTACAACCCAGCCTTGTGCTCCGGTTTCAGCAGTTAGTTTTTCGGCAGCCGCAACGGCCTCGTCCACATTGTTTGCGACAAAACCACGTTGGATATTGACCCCGTATTTTGCTAAAATCTCTTTTGATTGATACTCGTGAAGATTCATAATAGGTATTGATTATTTTTTAGATTTTTATAAGATTCACAAATTTATGAAAAAGTGACGAATTAGCTTCTATGAATGACTGATTGAAATCAGTTTTCAAAATAATTGCAAATCAATACCTTTTCCCAACATCTTTACAAAGTTCCAGATATTCTTTCGGCATATCTGATGCGCCAACCCCGGTCTCATAATATTCATCCGAATGCGGAATGTAAATGCTGTATTTTTTACCGAATGGAAATATCGGAATGAAAAACAATTCGAAATAATCTTTGTAAACCGAAATAATAGCATTGGCCATAAAGCCATTTTTCACGACTTTACGTTCTTCTTTCCCAACGAGTTTGGTTTTGATTCCGAAGATGAAAAACATTTCGTTGATTAAAATTTAACCTGTGCAAAATACCAAATCAGCATCGCCCAACTGATGATCATAAACAAGCCGCCAAGTGGGGTGACCGGTCCAAGAAATTTCAAATTAACGCCCCAAACGTCCTGAAAAGCCAGACAATAAATACTCACAGAAAATAGAAAAGTTCCCGCAATCATCAAGATAGAAATCCATTTCTCAGAAGTCGTGTCGAATTTTAAAATATAACCGACAATCAAAAGAAAAAACGCTGCATACATTTGATAACGAACACCCGTTTCGAAGCTTTCCAGTCTTTCGATAGATAATATTTTTTTGAAGGCGTGCGCACCAAACGCTCCAAGAACTACAGATAATAAACCGTAGATTCCGCCGATGATTAAAGTAAAGTTTTTCATAATTTATAATTCTCCTTTTTGATATAAAATAATAAGTTTCCCTGCAATTGTAAGTATTCCTATAATTATGAACAACCAGGAGAATCGTTTCGAACTGGCGAATCCCGGATTGTTTGTCGTTCTCAGAAATATTCCAAAAATCAGGATGAAAACTGAAAGTAAAATCCCAAACATCAGTCTATTTATTTCTCAATTTCTCCAATTCCGAAATCACCTCGTGATGACTCACCGTTTTGTCTTTGAAGTAGGTGACAAAATGCTGTTTCTCCTCTTCCGTCGCACCAAATTGATTCAAGATATTGAAAAGATGCATCTTCATATGACCTTTCTGGATTCCCGTCGTCACCAAAGAACGAAGCGCCCCGAAATTCTGCGCCAATCCGGAAACAGCCAAGATACTCATCAATTCCTGCGCAGATGGTTTTCCAAGTAATGCCAAAGAGAATTTTACCAAAGGATGAAGATTTGTCAATCCGCCAACGACTCCGACAGAAATCGGCAGGTCTATCCAAAATCTGAAAATTCCGTTGTCGGTGGTGCAATGCGTGAGCGAAGAGTATTTCCCGTTTCTCGCAGCGTAAGCGTGTGCGCAAGCCTCGGTGGCGCGGAAATCATTTCCCGTTGCGATTACGACAGCGTCCACGCCATTCATTATTCCTTTGTTGTGCGTCGTCGCTCTGTAAGGTTCAATCTCTGCAATCGTCACCGCTTGTTTGAATTTCCAAGCAAATTCCTCGTTGGAGATACCGCTTTCGTCTTTCAAATCTTCAATTTTGCAGGAAACCTCGGCTCTTACGATGCACTCCGGCGTATAATTGGAAAGGATATTCATCACAATCTGGAATGAATCTTTTTCCTCCTGAGAGAAACTTTCTTCCTTGGCAACTTCTTCTTTCAAAGTTTTTCCGAATTGTTCCAGGCAAGAATTAATAAAATTCGCGCCCATCGAATCTACCGTATCAAAACTCGCTTTCAGTTGATAATAATCTTCCAGCTCAGCGGTTTTATCGATGAGTTTGATGTCCAGAATGCCGCCACCGCGGTTGCGCATATTTTTGGTAATATCTTCCGTGGTCCGCAAGAGCTTTTTCTTAAGCTTAAAATTGAAAAAATGCAGCAGTTTGTGAGCCTCGGTTTTGAAGATAAAATGCGTGTGACCCAGTTTTTCTGTATTGATAATGGTCGTTTTGAAACCGCCTTTGTCAATCCAAAATTTTGCCGCTTTGGACGCTGCTGCTACCACCGAACTTTCTTCAATCGCCATTGGAAGTGCCAGAAGTTTCCCGTCTATCAGGAAGTTTGGAGCAATTCCGTAAGGCATATAAAAATTGGAAATTGTGTTTTCGGAAAACTCGTCGTGCATTTTTTGCAAGGCGGCATCATTGTTCCAATATTGCTGCAGAATCTGCTCGTAACTTCTGTCGTTGCTTAGATATTCGCTGATTAGCCAATCGATTTTTTTTTGTTTGGAAAGTTTTGAAAACCCTTCAATAGGACGATGGTTCATAGGGAAATTTTTATATTGGTAAAGATAGGAATTTTGATCATTTTAAATTGATTCTTTAAATTCGACAATTTCCTGATAACGGACTGAGTTTTCTTTTTTTTAACAATTATTATCAAGCAAAACACTTCGAAATTTTATGTAAATTTGAATTAAAATTAAAAACAATGAATTTAGATGCACGCAAAATATCCATCGTTCAAGAATTTCTTCAGATAGATAACGAAAAATTGATCAGTGCAATTGAAAATTTTCTTTATAAAAATAAGGCTGAGTTTTTTGAGCAAAATCTTATATTATATAAATCTTGAAGCGAAGAGAATTGTAATTGCCAATGTCTTTGATACCGTCAAAACCCCGAAAAATTAAACGATCCATTTTGAAAGATTGAAAACTCGGAACTAGATATTCTACTTCTTATCTTACATCAATGTTTAAAAATTTGTTTTGCCATAAATTTACATTGTTAACCAACAAAAATAATCAGAAATTATGGCAACTAAATGGCAATTGGATCCAACGCACAGCGAGATCACTTTCAAAGTAAAACACCTGATGATCTCCAATATAAAAGGAGAATTCACGAAGTTCAACGCAGAAGTCGAGTCAGAAGATGACACCTTTACCAACGCAAAAGTGTCGGGCTACGTCGAAACAGATTCGGTCTTTACCAATAATGCCGACCGAGATACCCATCTGAAAGGTTCGGACTTCTTCAACGCAGAAGCCAATCCCAAAATCACTTGGGAATCCACAAGTTTCAACGGCGATGTTACAGGGAATCTCACCTTGAACGGCATCACCAAACCGATAACTTTAGAGGTCGATTTCGGTGGAATCAATACCGATCCTTGGGGCAACACCAAAGCAGGCTTCTCTTTCGAAGGGAAAATCAAACGATCAGACTTCGGTCTCACTTGGAACGCCACTTTGGAAACCGGCGGCGTGATGGTAAGCGAAGAAGTGAAAATCGCAGGAGAACTGCAGTTCGTAAAACAGTAAAAAAATAGTATTTTTTATAGTTTGAGTTTTTTGAAAGTGTGAACACAGGCCACTCTGTTCACGCTTTTTTGATTTGGGCAAAATGATAAAACTATTTTGACATTAGACTTAATACATTTTTACAATGAACCTCAACGATCTTTCCAAAATATCAGATCATTTCGAAACCACCGAAAAAATGCCCGTTCTCTTTCTGGGACACGGCTCCCCGATGAATGCCATCGAAGAAAATATTTTCGTGCAGGGATTCCGAAATATCGGCAAAGAAATCCCAAAACCCAATGCAATCATCTGTATTTCTGCGCATTGGTTTACGAATGGCACTTTCGTGACGGCAATGGAACTGCCAAAAACCATTCACGATTTTTCGGGATTTCCCAAAGCGCTTTTTGATGTGCAGTATCCGGCAAAAGGCAGTCCGGAATTGGCCAGGGAAACGGTGGATTTGCTGGCGCCTTTCGCAGAAGAGGATCACAGTTGGGGATTGGATCACGGCGCGTGGTCGGTTCTGCGCCATCTCTATCCTCAGGCGGATATCCCTGTCATTCAGCTAAGTATCGATTATACCAAGCCGCCCGAATATCATTTTGAATTGGCGAAAAGACTCGCGAAACTCCGTGAAAAAGGAATTCTGATCATTGGCAGTGGAAATATGGTTCACAATCTGAGATTGGTCGATTGGCGGAATATCGATACCATCGGTGCCGGCTGGGACTGGGCGGTAGAAGCGAGCGAAAAAATCAATAACTGGCTGTTGAATGGCGATTTCCAGAAACTTTTAAATTATCAAAAGCAAGGAAGCTTTATGCAATATGCGGTTCCAACGCCCGATCATTATCTGCCGATGATCTACAGCCTTGGATTGAAAGATAAGACGGAAGAACTGTCGCTATTCAACGATGCACTCATTGGCGGTTCCTTGAGTATGACCTCGATAAAAATTGGGTAGAAGTTTCGAGTTTTTTAGTTTAATTTATCAATATCTTAATTGACTAAAAGTTTCCTTCCTCTCACCAACTCAGCAATTTTCAAAATATCTTCCCCAATCAATCTGTCATTCTCCAATTTCGGAACCACGGAACGAATAATGGCGTAATTTTTCTCAACAATGTCAGAACAAACGGCAGGTCGCCTGAACTCCAAACCTTGTGCTGCAAACATCAATTCGATTGCCAAAATATTTTCAAGATTTCCCAAGATCTGATTAAATTTCCGCCCGGAAATACTTCCCATAGAAACGTGATCTTCCTGACCTAAACTTGTTGGAATAGAATCTGCAGATGCCGGGAAACAGAGTGTTTTGTTCTCGCTCACCAGCGCTGCACCGGTATATTGCGGGATCATCATTCCGGAATTGAGCCCGGAGCTTTCTGTTAACAACTTAGGTAAGCCAAATTTCCCCTCCAGCAGGAGATAACTTCTTCTGTCCGAGATATTTCCCAATTCTGCCGCAGCCAGTGCGCAATAATCCAACGGCAAAGCCAACAGTTGTCCGTGGAAATTGCCTCCGGAAATAGATTCTTCCGCGCTGAGAATAATGGGATTGTCGGTCACCGAGTTCAGTTCTGTGTTTGTCAGTTGTTTCAGATGTTCAAAAGCATTTCTGCTGGCGCCGTGGACCTGCGGCACGCATCGTATAGAATAGGGATCTTGCACGCGGTCGCAAAATTCGTGCGATTTCAAATTATCCGAATCCTTCAACAAATGACGCATTCTTTCTGCCACTTTTCTGCTTCCATCAAAAGGACGAATATCGTGTAACTCTTTCTTGAACGGACTTGCAGATCCGCGGTAAGCTTCCAAACTCATTGCTGCCGCAATATCTGCCAGATCCAAAAGATATTCAAACTTGCTCAAACCCGTAATGGCGTGAGCAAGGATAAACTGCGTTCCGTTGATCAAGCCTAATCCTTCTTTGGGACCGAGCTTTAAAGGTTTCATCTGATGTTTTTTCAGAACTTTTGCAGCCTCAATCACTTTGTCATTTTCCCAAACCAGACCTAATCCCAAAAGCGGTAAAACCAAATGTGCCAAAGGCGCCAAATCTCCAGATGCACCAACAGAACCTTGCTCCGGAACTACAGGAATGATGTCTTTTTCCAACATCAAAATCAAACGCTCTATCACTTCCAATGAAACGCCCGAAAATCCTTTCGACAAAGCGTGGATCTTGGCGATGATCATTATTTTGGAAATATTTTTATCGACAGGTTTTCCAACGCCAACGGCGTGAGAAATAATCAAATTATGCTGAAGCTGAGCCGTTTCCGGCTCCGATATTTTGGTATCGCAAAGCGACCCAAATCCTGTGTTGATGCCGTAAACGGTTCTGTCGGAGGCTACAATTTTCTGAACATTCTGGTAAGAATTGATGATTTGTTCTCTTGATTTTTTATTGAGCTTCGCTTTGGACGGCTCTTTAGCGATGTCCAAAACATCCTGATATTCAAGTGTATCGATTCCGTAAATCATTACTAAAAAATTTTGCTTAAAAATACACTTTTTGCGAGGAATATAAAGATGGATTTGCTACAAATCGTCTCCAACCATCGTCGATTGAATCCTGTTTTTTTACCTCAAATGTTTCATCAGAATGGCTTCCATTTTTTCGTAACCCAATTTGTTCGGATGGATTCCGTCTTCTGCAGTTTCTTTCGGTAAACCGTTTTTTTCGTCTTTCAATGGCGTATGATAATCCACATAGGTCAGCTTATTTTTTTTGGCATAATCTTCTATCATTTTGTTGAGGGCTATCACTTTATCTGCAGGGTTCATTCCGCTTTTCCACGGAAAATCATAAGCCGGAAGCACCGAGCACAGCACCACTTTGATTTTGTTGACTTTTGCCAATTCTGCCATCGAAATGATATTTCCCATAACTTTATATAGAGAAATCGGACCCTGGTTTTCCGCAATATCATTGGTTCCGGCAAGAATGATGACGCGTTTTGGTTTTAATAAAATTACATCTTCGCGAAAGCGCAACAACATTTGAGAAGAAACTTGTCCGCTGATGCCCCGCCCCACAAAATTATTTTGAATGAAAAATTCCGGATCTGTGGCAAACCAACCTTCCGTGATGGAATCGCCCATCAAAACGGCTTCGGACGTCGTTTGGCTGGATTTCAGTTCCTGATTTTGTTTTTCGTATTTGGCAAAGTTCGCAAAGTCTTGCGTGTAAAACATCGTGGAGAATAATCCGAGGATAAAAGTTAGAATTTTCATTGTTTCGATTTATAACCAAATATAGGAAATATTGAGCGTCAACTTTCCTTTTTTGAAGTTAAAATTAATAATTTTACAAAATGGAAAAACCTTCGAAAGATCCTTTACACGGCAAAAGACTCGACACTATTTTGGAAGAATTGCTCGATTATTATGATGGTTTCGAAGAATTAGGCAAACAGATTAACATCCGATGTTTCAACGAAAAACCAAGCATCAATTCATCTTTGAAATTTCTACGGAAAACCGATTGGGCGAGAGCAAAAGTGGAAAGTTTGTATCTGTATGTTTTGAGACAGAAGAAGAAAAATAATTGATGCAGCGCTGACGATCTCAGCCGAACAACGCTTGCTTTTCAAAGTTTCAACCTCCAATCATTCTCTATAATTCTCTAATAATCAATTACTTCCAAACGCTCTTTTCAGCAGGCTTTCCACTTTCGGCTCGCTTCCTCGGAAGTTTTTGTACAGCGTCATCGGGTCTTTGGTTCCGCCGGAAGATAATAAAACTTTATATTTAGCTGCAATTTCCGGATTGAAAATTCCGTTTTCCTTGAAATATTGAAACGCATCGGCATCCAAAACTTCTGCCCATTTGTAGGAATAATATCCAGCCGAATATCCGCCTTGGAAAATGTGCGAAAAACTCGGACTGACGGCAGTTTCCGGATTGGAAGGATACAGATTGGTTGCTTTGGTTTCTTCGGCTTCAAAGGTTTTAATGTCCGAAACTTTATCAGATTTTGTGTGATAAGCCATATCCAAAAGCCCGAAACCGAGTTGTCTCATCGTCTGATAGCCTTCCATAAAAGATTTGCTTTGGGCGATTTTTTCGATTTTTTCATCGGGCAAGATTTCTCCGGTTTGATAATGTTTGGCGAAAGTTTTCAGGAATTCCGGTTCGTAGCAGAAATTTTCCAAAAACTGTGAAGGCAATTCTACAAAGTCCCATTTGACCGATGTTCCCGAAAGATTGGGATAGGTGGTATCTGCCAAAACGCCGTGAAGTGCGTGTCCGAATTCGTGGAACAAAGTTGTCACTTCTTGGAAAGTCAGCAAGCTTGGCGTCTCTTTCGTAGGTTTGGTGAAGTTGCAAACCACGGAAATATGCGGACGGGAATTTTCGCCGTCTTTTTTGTATTGATTTTTATAGCTCGTCATCCAAGCGCCGGCACGTTTGCCTTTTCTCGGGTGATAATCGACGTAGAGCAGGGCTTTGAAGTGGGTTGAGGCGTCGAGCTTGTTTCCAACTTCCGTTATCTCAAAGGTTTTCACGTCTTCGTGATATTTCTGAATATCATTGATTTCCTTGAACTCTAAACCAAATAATTTTCCGGCCAATCCAAAAACCGCTTCCTGAACTTTTTCCAATTGGAAATAAGGTTTCAGCTCTTCATCATCGATATCGAATTTTTGTTTTCTTAATTTTTCTGCGTAAAATGCGTGGTCGAAACTTTGGATTTCCTCGATTCCGTCGGCTTTTGCCAGAGTTTTCAGTTCTTCGATTTCTTTTTCGGCGTAGGGTTTTGCTTTTTCCAAAAGTTCGTTGAGGAAGGCAAAAACTTTTTCCGGAGATTGTGCCATTCTTTCTTCAAGAACAAAATTTGCATAATTTTTATAACCCAACAGTTCCGCTTTTTCCTGACGAAGTTTTACGATTTCTTTGATGAGATTTTGATTGTCAAATTCGCTACCATCAAAGGATTTTTTTCCGTTCGCGAGAGCCAGTTCTTTTCTGAGCTCACGATTTTCGGCATAAGTCATCGCAGGAAGATAGCTCGGATATTGCAAAGTAATCACATATCCTTCCAAGCCTTTTTCCTTCGCGTCTTCTTCATATTGCTGAAGAACAGCTTCGGGAATGCCTTTTAGTTCTTCTTTGTTTGTAATATGTTTGAAATAAGAATTGGTTGAAGCCAACACATTTTGCCCGAATTGAAGCGACTTGATGGAGAGATCCATATTGATTTTCTCCAATTTCTTTTTGTCTTCTTCACTTAATAAAGCGCCGCTTCTTACAAAACCTTTGTAGGTTTCGTTGAGCAACATTTCTTGTTCATCGTTCAGTTCCAGCTTGTCTTTTTCGTCATAAACGGCTTTTATTCTTCCGAATAATTTTTCGTTTTGAGAAATTTTGGAAGAGAATTCCGTCAAAAGTGGGGAAACATCCTGCGCAATTTTCTGAATTTCATCGTTGGTTTCTGCAGAATTAAGATTGAAGAAAATGCTGGAGACTCTGTCCAACTGTTCGCCGGAAAATGCCATTGCCTCGATGGTGTTTTCGAAAGTAGGCGGTTCCGGATTGTTGGCAATTTCCTCTATTTCATTTTCGGATATTTTGATTAATTCCTGAAAAGCAGGCAGATAATGTTCTTCTTTGATGTCGGCAAAAGGCGCTGAGGTGTATTTTGTATTGAATTTTTGCAATAATGGATTCATAATATAGTTGATGGTTGTCGGTAAATTTTTAATCCTTTTGAAGTCACAAATTTAGTACCTAAAGTTGAAAGTGTGACAAAATTGCGCCCCGGCTTGCACGGAATTAATATTGTTGTAGAAAAACTTTTTGTATTTAAATAATTTTTAGATTTGTTTTAAACTTAAACTATAAATCTTATGAAAAAATTTTTGAAAATTTTAGGTGCTATTTTGGCCGTAATCGTGATCTATTGTGCAGTGATGATGTTGGTAGTTGACAGCAAAGTTCATAACGAGCAATCCATCCTTATCAATGCGCCAAAGGAAAAAGTATGGCAGAATGTGAATTCTATGAGGGCATTCAACACTTGGAATCCTTGGATGAAATTCGACCCGAATATTGTAGTGACTTACAAAGGAACTCCCGGGGAAGTGGGCGACGGCTACCACTGGAAGGGAAATGCCGATGCAGGAGAAGGCGAGGAAGAAATTACCGCGCTTGTCCCCAATGACAGCGTGTCTACGAAAATGCATTTCATCCGGCCAATGGATGATACGGCCACTTCGAACTTGCGCCTGACCACTGAGGGCTCTGCAACAAAGGCGACTTGGAGCATCGATTATGACATCCAACCTTACTTCAAGCCAATGATGCCGCTAATGAATTCGCAGATGAACAAGTCCTTCTCGCAAGGTCTCGGAAAATTGAAAGAATTATCTGAAAAATAAAAAATCGCCCCGAAAAAATTGGGGCGATTTCCTTTAAAGAAAAAAATTAGTTGTTTTATTTGATAATCAATTTAGAAACGGCCAAGCCTTCGTCTGACTTCAGCTGAACTATATAAACGCCTGAGATTAGACCGTTTACAGAAAACGTTTCGTCTCCGTTTGCCTCTTTTAATCCGTAATATTTAACCAATTTTCCGTTGAGATCGAACACGTTGATCTGTCCGTTTTTCGCGTTTTTGTATCTGATTTTTAAGAGCCCGTCTGTTGCAGGATTCTGAACGATTTGCAAAGAGGTTTTGTTAGTGGTAATGTTGGTTTCATCGGTAGCCAAAGCCACTTGATTACCAAAAATCCTGAACTCCCCAGGCTGCAAAAGTACTGTGGTGGAGGGACTGGCCGCCATTGAGGAATTATTCATCAAGTTGTACCAAGTTCCGGAATATGGGAAATTAGGCGTCACGGTTTGCGCTGTTGTAGTAAAGTTGGCAACTATCACGACATTTTTCAGTGCGTTGGCCGGTAGCGCGTCTTTCCAGATGTAGATTCTCGGCAAAAGATTTCCGGATTCTACTGTGAAAGTGGTGGTGTCGAAAACAGAACTTGATAATTTGATAGCCAAGATTTTAGCCCAAGTATCATAAATGGCTTTTCTGGAGGCGTCGGCATCATAACCCAACGTGAAAGCTACCGGTTTGGGCGAGGTTCTGCAGTCGTTGCTGATTGTCCCATTTTCGCAGCGGTTGATGCTGAAGTCGTAGCCCACTTCTCCAAACTGCCAGATCATTTTCGGACCGGGCACAGTGAGGAAGACGGCGCCGTAAGCTTTTTGTCTTTCGAGCGCAGTTGCAAGTGTTTTTACACTACCATTTCCATAGGTCAAGTTTTTGTACATCAACCTTTCTTCATCGTGGCTTTCGCCGTAGGATATATTTCTTCTTTCGCTGAAACCGTGGTTTTCAAAATCAACCCTGTTGAAGTTGCTGCTAGATTCGTAACCCATCGTATTTTGACCATAAGGCCCCGTGAGATTATCCCACATTATCACGCCTTTGCCTTCGCTGATTCTGTAATTCGCCCACTGCTGCTCTTCTCCGTCTGAACCCAAATGTTCGAAAATGACGTAGGAAGTGGGATCATACGACCATTGATAATCGGAATAAAGTTTTAGAACATCTACCCGGTCTTGCTGATAAGCATTGGTACAAGCATCGTCTGAGGCTGTACAATTTTGAGTAAATCCTTTGGTAAGATCCCAACGAAATCCGTCCACTTTATATTCTGTAATCCATTGTTCCAGCACTCTGTTGACGTAATATCTTGTTTCATCTTTTGAGTGGTTGAAATCATAAAATACGTTGTAAGCATGTTTTGGCAATTGGTTGAAGTATGGGTTGTTAGATGCAACGTCGCCATAACCTCCAGTGGAACTCGTGGACCATAATCTTTCAAGCGGAGATCTTCCTGTTGCGTGATTAAGTACAACATCCAAAATTACTGCAATACCATTTTGGTGACACTTGTCAATAAATTCCTTGAATTTTTCAGGTGTTCCGTATGCTTTATCCAACGCAAGATGGAATCCCGGATTATAACCCCAAGAATTATTTCCATCAAATTCCGTCACCGGCAATAATTCGATGGCATTGACATTGAGTCCCTTGATATATGGGATTTTATCAATCATCGCCTGCCAGTTTTTCTGTTCCGTAAAATCTCTTACCAGAGCTTTATAAACAATCAGGTTTTGTTTTGCTGGTTTTTGGAAATTAGTCACAGTCCAGTTATAAGCTGGTTTTGCTGTTTGAATGACAGAAACATCATATTGCTGCCCCGCAGGATATGCTGGCAATCCAGGATATGTATTGGAAGAAATCCAAGGATCATCATCAGGAGATAAAACCAAAGTTGAATATGGATCCGCAACCTTAACACCATCACTAGTTCTATATTGGAACGTGTAAACTTGCTGAGGTGTTAAACCTGTGATTTCAATCCAGTAAAGGTTCGGGTTATTGGTGTCTCTCTTCATCAGATAGTTGGAAGATACCTGCCAGTTATTAAAGCTTCCGATGACGTGGACATAAGTTTTTAGAGGAGCATATAATGCAAGCCCAACTTTGGTAGGATCATTGGGATCGTAGTTGATTCCTTGCCTCATGTAAGAGGGCATAGCCGCCGTCTGCGTCGTAGGCGTAGGAGAGATGCTGAATTTCGAAGTTAGCACCGTACCATCGGCAACACTGGTAGCCGTCAATTCCATTTGATTATCCGTCGTGATATTATAAGCCGTGAACATCGAGGAAACATTGTTGGCTGTATAGATGGTATTGCCGTTTGCTTTGACGACAAAATTTGCAGGAAGGGTAGTACTGTAAGAGATGGGATAATTTCCGCCGGAAGAGATGAAGTTGACGGAGCCGTTTTTCGGCGTTGTGGTCACAAACTGGAACTTCCCGACTTCGGAATACATATCCTGAGACTGTCCGTTTCCCGTCTTTGTTTTGATGAGGAAACCTATTTTTCCCAATCCGGTTCTGTTGTAGAACGTTTTTGGAACAAAAGAAATCGTGTAGGTGTCATTCCCCGGGTTGTAGGTCAAGCGGTTGGCTTCGTTTGAGGCTGTCCATGTGCCGTTGGTAGGGCAATCGAGGCTGTTCTGATCGTTGGTATCGTAGGACCAAGACCAAAGATAAAGCGCGTTGTTGGAAACGCTCCAAGCGGATTCATTAATGCTATTGCCATTAAAAGTAATGGTAATAGATTCATCTTCGTTGAATGTGGCAGGACTGATAGAATGCGTAACCGTCTGCACCTGCCCGAAACTAAGAACCGCAATAAAACATGCGATCAGATTGTAAAATATTTTCATGGGTCTATATATAAGGCTTCAAATATATCAATTTTTCGGCATTCGGAATTAATTTTAATATCAGCCTATTTATTTTTTATAATAAATTGGTTATCAATTATTTATTTGTTTATTTTTCGTTTCGGACTTCCCAAAAGTGCGGATTAAGATTAACCAAATATTAAGCTGAAGTGGGCTTAATTTTACCTTTATTATAGGCCGAAAAGTATTTATTTTGAAAAAATGACAGCGCGTTTATTTTATTCTTCACATTATTTTCTATAATTTTACAATCATATAAAAACTTCAACGATATCGTGAGCTTTAATGAAAAATAATTCTATATTTAAAAAGTAATTTTTCAGCCAAATTGCTGGTGGGAATATCATTTTTTCCGATCGTTATCAAAAATTCAAATTCAAATAAACTTATGAAAAGTGCTTCAGACTCTGCTTATCATTTGGACGGCGTTGACAAAGAAATTGTTTATATGCTGATGGATAATGCCAAAACTTCTCTTGCCTACATTTCCAAGCACGTGGGGATTTCCACAACTGCAGTTCATCAAAGAATCAAAAAATTAGAACTGGCGGGCGTCATAGAGAATTCCATTTCGTTTCTCAATCCCAGAAAAATCGGTTACAAAGTGGTTTCGTACATTGGCGTCTTTCTAGATCAGCCCAGTCATTATCAAGATGCCATCAAGAATCTAAACTTAGTCAATGAAGTGGTGGAAGCGCATTATACGACGGGAAATTACACGATATTCCTGAAAGTACTTTGCAAAGACAATGACCACTTGATGGAAATTCTAAACAAAATCCAAAAATTGAAAGGCGTCACCAGAACTGAAACCATTCTCTCTTTGGAGCAAAGTATCAACAGACAGCTGAAAGTTTAAAAAAATGTGATTGTCAAATACAAGGATGCAAAATGATGTGTATCCTTTTTTTATTTTTGCAAATTACAGCCTTTCATTCTCAAAAAAAAAGAAATCAGTGTTATGGAAATCAATCAATATTTAGACTCAACCTATCTAAAAACTCCGTCCCAATCCGGATTAACGGAGGAGCAAACATTCGAAAAAATAAGAGAGCTGACGGACGAAGCAATAAAGTATCATTTTAAAGAAGTGATGATTCGTCCCAATTATGTAAAACTGATCAAAGACTATTTGAGAAGCAAAAACTCAGACGTCTTGGTAGGCACGGTGATTGGCTTCCACGAAGGCACTTATTCTTTGGAGGAAAAACTGGCGGAAGCCAACCAAGCAATTTTAGATGGTGCAGACGAGTTGGATTACGTTGTCAATTATGAAGCCTACAAATCCGGTCATCTCGATCTGGTGGAAAAAGAATTTGTGGAAGGCACAAAACTTGGGCTCGATTTCGGCAAAACAGTCAAATGGATTATCGAGATCGCAGCACTTTCTGACGATCAAATTGCCGATTTGACGGCTCATCTTTGGAAATGGGCGCAGGAAAATTTTGAAGAAAAAGATTTTTCCAAAATCTTTGTAAAATCTTCCACCGGATTTTATGAAACAGAAGGCGGAAAACCCAACGGAGCGACTTTCGAAGGTGTCAAAATTATGCTCGAAAACGCAGGCAAGCTTCCCGTAAAAGCAGCTGGCGGCGTGAAAACACCAGCCGATGCCCAGAAGATGATTGCGATGGGCGTTCAAAGAATTGGCACGTCCTCTGCAAAAGCATTACTCGGAAAAGGGGAATCTGAGTCTGGATATTAGTAATATAATTTACGAACCCTGCAGGTTCCCTTTACTCTGCTACCCAAACACTCACGTTCCCTGCAGGACAAGGAAAATCTGCCCAGCCGTTTTCATCGATGGTGATTTTGTCTTGCAAATGCCCTGTAAAATCGTAAAAAGTCTGTCCGGCATACTGTTTTCCCATTTCCATCGGCTTGTGATACGCATCTTTGTTACTTAAGACCACGGCGCAGCCGGAATGGTGATCATCGCCTTCCCGCACCCAGCCGAGGCAATGGGCATCTTCAAAATAGTCTTTTTGATTGCCATGCGCAAAGTCCCTTCTCGCTTTGATAAGTTCTTCGATGGCGTCCACTTTGTCCAGAAAGATCTCATACTCATTGCCATCTTTGCCTGTATCTTTGTAGCTGACACCGTAAAGATCCGGATAAAAAACGCACGGATAACCGTCTTTTCTCAATAAAATCAGCGCATAAGCTAAGGGTTTGAACCACGTTTCCACGGGCGCTTCCAAGGCCTGTAGCGGTTGGGTGTCGTGATTGTCTACCACGGTGACGCTTTTGTCGGGATGCGATGCCACCAAGGTATCGTTGAAGATTTGTCTGAGGTCATAATCCGGCGTCGTGCTGGCCACGTGCAGATTGTCTTGAAGGGAAGAATCGAAAAGGCTCATACAGCCTTCGGTAGAATCTATATACGCTTCCAAGAGCGGCAAGAATCCAGGAGCCCAATATTCGCCGACGGCAAAGATGTTTTTACCGGTGTTGGATCGCAGATTATTCAGCCATTCTTTGTAGAAATCCGGCGAAATATGTTTCACTGCATCCAGCCGCACGCCATCGAAGTCGGTCTGTTTGTGGTACCATTCTGCCCAGTAATTGAGTTCCTTGCGCACGAAGGGATTCCGGTGTTCGATGTCGTTGTACATCAAATAGTCATAATTTCCTTTTTCGTTGTCAATTATCGTGTCCCAGCCATCTGCAAAATCATTGAAAATTCTGTAGATGCCGGGCTCCATTCCTTCCGCATAATCTACAGCAGTAAAGCAGGTGAAATCCCATTTGAAGTTGGAGTACGTATCACCGCGCCCCGGAAATGTAAATTTGGTATAGGATTGAATATCAAAAGGTTCCGAGATTACTTTTTCGCGGTTATTTTCATCCACTTTTATTACTTTGAATGTTTCCAACTCGTCGCCACCGGCTTTATGGTTGAGAACCACATCCACAATTACCTGTATGTTTTTCTCTTTCAGAGCTTTGACCGCGGCAAGATATTCGTCTTTGGAGCCATATTTTGTACGCACGTTTCCTTTCTGATCAAATTCTCCCAAATCAAACAAATCATAAGGATCGTAACCGACGGAATATCCGCCACTGCTGCCTTTGTATGCGGGTGGAAGCCAGACGGCGGTGATGCCCAAGTCGGCCAAATATTGTGATTGGTCTTTTGTATGATTCCAAAGGAATGAGTCGTCACCGGTGTACCAATGGAAAAATTGTATCATTGTTCCGTTCATAAAGAAATGTAGATTTTTTCAGTTTTATTTTGATTTTGATTTTTGGTCTATGAAAATATCAAGCCAAGGAAAAATTAAAAATTAGTTCAGATTTTAAAACTTTAATTATCAATAATTTAGTCATAAAAATCTAAAAAATTTTCTTATTTGCTAAGCCTATCAATGGTTTTTTGAATATCTGGATCGTCTGGGGCAACGGCATAATATTTTGCAATAGCCGAGTGCTGATCTACCACCATATATCTGGGAATCCAATTGAGATCGATATAATTATTGAAGTCGTTCTTCCATCCGGATAAGAACCAATAGTTTTCCTTATCTGCCATTTGATATTTTTCTAAGCTTTTGAGGAAACCTTCTTTCGACCGTTCCAGAGAAAGGAATACAAAATCGACGTTTGGATTTTCAGCTTCCAATTTCTTAGCTTTCGGGAAAGCTTCGAGGCAATCTTTGCACCAGCCCGCCCAGAAGTCTAAAACTAAAATTTTACCTTGGTGTCGGTTTAATATTTCTCCCATCGTAATTTCTTGTCCATTCTGGTCTTGGAGCTTTTCCGCCAAGGCTTCTTTGGAAAATTTGGTTTTCAAGATTTTCGGGACTTCTTGCGAAAATCCTAACTGACAGATTATGAGCATCGTATAAATCAGTATTTTCTTCATAACATTATTTTATGGTTCTCTGTTTTTTGGGTTTACCAAAGATACTTATAGTTTCGTTTTGCTGTCGAATACAAGCGTTACAGGGCCGTCATTAGTCAACGAGACCTTCATATCGGCGCCGAAGATTCCACTTTCGGTTTTAAGTCCGGATTTTTTCATTTCATCTTTGAAATATTCGAATAAAGAGAGCGCCTTATCCGGTTTTGCCGCTTTGCTGTACGAGGGCCGGTTTCCTTTTTTGTAATCCGAGATCAAGGTAAACTGGCTGATGCAAAGGATTTCGCCCTCGATATCTTTTACAGAAAGATTCATCTTCCCGTCGTCATCCGAGAACACTCTTACATCCGCAATTTTTTTGACGAGCCAGTCTGCATCCGATTTTTCGTCTGCCTCATCGACACCGATGAGAAGCATCAATCCTTTTTCAATTTTTCCGACGATGGCGTTGTCAACTAGCACGTGGGCTTCCGATACCCGCTGGAGCACGATTTTCATTGATAAATAAAAGCTATTTTAATTTTGGTCTCCACATTAATTATATATGGACAAAATATTACTGTTCGGATCAAAACTGTAGGCGTAGGTTTTAGGAGGCACGCTTGCCACGGCCGTGGGTTGCCCTGTGATGAGTATCCATTCGGCTTTATCCTTTGGGCAATAAACCGCCGTACCGTTCTTGACCTCCAAAGTGGTGTCTGCGTCGGGGCAAAGGTGGGGTGCATTTCTGTCATAAACTTTGAAACCGCTGGTAATGCGTACCACGATCAACCCGCGGGTGCCGGAACCGACTTCGTTGACATAGACCCACGAGCCAACGGTCTGCAAACTGTAATAAGACGGCAAATTTAGATTGAGCTGAACAGAAATCACAGAATCGGGGAAACAACTCACGGTGTCGTTCCTTTCGCTACAAGAACTATTCAAAGTTAATAAACTGAAAGTCAGTAGTAAGGTAAAAAAAAATGTGATTTTTTTTAGTTTCATTTCAAAATAAATTATATATTTGTAAACTCAATTCGAGACAAAATAGTATCCGACAAAGGTCGGATTATTTTTTTATACCAACGATAAAATTTTATTGTGATGAACTACGTAACCAAAGAAGGTCTGGACAAAATGAAGTCCGAACTGGAACAATTAGAAACCATCGAAAGACCAAAAATAACACAACAAATTGCAGAGGCCAGAGATAAAGGCGACCTGTCCGAAAATGCAGAATACGATGCTGCCAAAGAAGCGCAGGGAATGCTGGAGATGAGGATTTCCAAATTGAAAGACATCATTTCGACCTCCAAAATCATAGACGTGAGCCAGCTGGATCTCAGCAAAGTTTCTATCCTTACCACGGTAAGGCTGAAGAATAATGTGACAAAAGGGGAACAAAAATTCACGCTGGTTCCCGATAATGAAAGCGATATCAAATCGGGCAAAATCTCTGTGAATACACCTATCGCAAAAGGACTCTTGGGAAAAAGTATTGGTGAAACGGCCGATATCGTCTTGCCCAACGGCAACAAACTTTCGTTTGAGGTTTTAGAAATTTCATTGTAATTATGATTTGAACGGTTTAAAAAAGTTGCGAAAAAATTCGAAAAATCAATATCATTATGAGCAGCATTTTTTCAAAGATTATCAGCGGAGAGATCGCCAGTTATAAAATTGCAGAAGATGCCAAGCATCTTGCTTTTCTAGACGCGATGCCTCTCGTAAAAGGTCATACCTTGGTGGTTCCTAAAAAAGAAGTAGATCTTATTTTTGATTTGGATACCGAGGATTACAAAGATCTCTGGGCTTTTGCGCAAAGTGTTGCCAAGCAGATCCAAAAAGCCGTTCCGTGCAAAAGAGTGGGGATTGCCGTGGTGGGGCTGGAGGTTCCGCATGCGCATATTCATCTCGTGCCGCTCAACGAAATTTCGGATCTTAACTTCAGCAATGTCAGACTCAAGCTAAGCCCCGAAGAATACAAAGAAATACAACAATCCATTATCAATGCATAAAAGAAGTTTCAGGCTTCTTTTTTTTAATTAGTAGAATTCAAAATAGTTATGAATCCAAATCAATGTTCATTCTGTGGCAGAAAAAAGAGTGAAGTTCAGATACTGATATCCGGTCAAAATGGTTTTATATGCGAAAACTGCATCGAGCAGGCTCATTTGATTGTGAAAGAAAATGTGGCGGTCGGTGCATCAAAATCCTCCTCGGCCTCTCTGGCGGAATTAAAAAAACCCCGGGAAATCAAAGCCTTTTTGGACGAATATGTCATCGGACAAGATCAGGCAAAAAAACAGCTGTCTATCGCCGTGTACAATCATTATAAAAGAATATTGCATGCGCAAGACGAAAATCGGGAGGTGGAAATAGAAAAATCCAATATCCTGATGATTGGCGAAACCGGGACAGGGAAGACACTTCTGGCGAAAACCATTGCGAAGCAACTGAATGTTCCTTTTTGCATCGTAGATGCGACTATTCTTACAGAAGCCGGATATGTGGGCGAGGATGTCGAAAGTATCCTTTCTCGTTTGCTGATGGTGGCAGATTATGATGTGGACAAAGCAGAAAAAGGCATTGTCTTTATCGATGAGATTGATAAAATCGCAAGAAAATCCGACAATCCGAGCATCACGCGCGATGTTTCGGGAGAAGGCGTCCAGCAGGGTCTTTTGAAACTCCTGGAAGGCAGCATCGTAAATGTGCCGCCGCAAGGTGGCCGCAAGCATCCGGATCAGAAGTATATCCAAGTCAATACGCAGAATATCCTATTCATCGCGGGAGGCGCGTTCGACGGTATTAAGGAAATTATCGAAAGAAGACTTAATAAGCAGGCCATCGGTTTCTCAAAAGATAAATTGAATAAAACCGAAGATGAAGATTATATCCTAAGCCAAGTCAATGCGGTAGATCTGAAAACCTTTGGCTTGATTCCCGAACTGTTGGGTCGATTTCCGATTATTACTTATCTCGACAGACTCACCAAAGAGGTACTTGTCCGCATTATGAAGGAACCGAAAAATTCTATTATCAATCAGTTTACAGAACTTTTTAAAATGGACAATGTGAAACTGGAATTTTCTGAAAAGGCCATCGACGAAATAGTGGAAGAAACGATGAATAAAGGACTTGGCGCGAGAGGCCTGAGAGGAACTACCGAGAAAGTGCTGGAGGATTATATGTTCGATATCGATGGTAAAAAAGAGGTGAAGATCGATTCGATATCGCAGTCGGGATAAAATCTTCTTTTATAGTTATTTAAGTAAGCAAAAAATTACTATATTTGCCAGATAAAACACAAATATTGTAGCAATGATTAAAAAATTATTTATTTTAGAATCGATTTTTTTCTGTGTTGTTGTCTCTTCTCAAGTCCTTACCTATGTCGGCAATTCGGCTCTGGTAACCGTCCAGTCGCAAACACTGTTTTATAACGGAGGGGGATTGCAAACTTCAGGTAATGCTGTGGTGAATAATTCCGGTAACGTTATGATCAATGGCACTTCTTCGGATCTATTGAGTATTGCATCAACTTCCAACTTTAACATCAGATTAGCATCGATAACAGATTATGGACAATTGTATGTTTCTGGTATCACTCAAAGTAATATTACCGGAAAGGTAAACAAAGAATATACAGCCGATTACAATAACGGAACCACCGGAAGACAACAGACAGGCTTGCCTTTTTATAATTTTACGTATGCCGACCTAAAAGCTGCGTTTGGCAATGGGAATCTTAATCTTACAGATGGATCCAACACTACTTCAGGAAGATTCAATCCGAGTTCTATCTTTAAATGGAACAATGCGAAAGCCCGTTTCGATCAGATTGTAGGAGGCCTGGATACCGACGTTATCGGGACACCTCTCACTTATTATATTATTCCCAGAAGAAGGGCAGACAATACTTATTTCTGGTCGCCGTCCACCGATAAAAAAACCTTTACGGGGATTCCGGTATCGGATGCGACCACTTCCAATGTCGTATTTAGCCTCTCCGGAGCTTATGCCGGCAGTTTTGGAACTAATGGAAATGCATCCAACTACTTTGGAGAAAAATATTACAGTTACTTGGATGATCCTTTTAGATTAAAATCACCAAATTGGGCTTCCGATTATGCGCTGAATTTATATCAACTCGCAAATCCTTTTCTCACCAATATCGATTTGAAATTTATTGCAACCAATGAAACCGGGAATCCGAGCGATGGCAACTTCATCTCCAATCTTGTAGGAATTGCCTATTACGGATCTAACCAGATTGCCAATACTTTTAGTGGCACTACTTATGGAAGCGCTATAATAGCAACTGTTTCAGGAGGTGCTTTCCAAAGTGGAGATATTTCGGCTAACATGTTGGTTATCAAGCCAATGGGAGAGTTTATGGTAAAATTGAGTGACAATACGGCTCAAACGCTGGATCTTTCCAAAACCAGGAGGTTCAAAGGTAATTCTAGAGCAGACGGCGTAGATTATTCGGTAACTGCGGCAAAAGGCACAACCGATGATTCCGGAATTCCTGCAGACAAAATCGTAAAGCAGGTAGCGGTCGTGATGTACGATTTGGAAGGTAACGAAATCGATAGAACTTACTATGCTGTTTCGCCTTCTGCTACCACAGGATACAACCCTTCGACAACTAATCTGCAAGCGTATGCTCCAGACGATAAGAAAATCTATACCAAAGAAGAAAAGCAAGAAGGCGGCGAAGATGCCAACTATAGCGATAAACTGTATATCAACGAAGCCAACGAAATCAGTTTCAAATCAAAACTCATCCCGCTGACCATCAATTAATACAGAACAGCCCTATCAACTGAAGTTTGAGGTGTATGAAAAAGGAGAGCGGATGCCCGATGGACTGAGCAATGGGAACAGTTTCTATTTAGAAAATCAAGAAGGGCAGTATATAAAAATCGCCGATGGCGATGCAATTTCTATGAACGGATCTCAGAATCTCGGATTATATTACGAAATGCCGGAAGGAGGCACTTTGGGAACCGGCAATGCAAATATTTCTCAAACGATAATTGCGAAAAAAAATAACAACTGGGTGGTGAGATTTGCACCAGATTGGAAGCAAGCCTCTGTAGAAGTTTATTCCGTAGCGGGTCAACTCTTGAACTCCATCTCCCGAATCCCGACAACTTCAGATTTTACAATTCCTCTAAACTATCAGTCGAAAAATGTATTTGTGGTAAAAGCGGTTTCCGAGAAAGGAGAAGTTGTAATAAAAAAGATAGTTAATTAACACACAATTATGATGAAAAATATTTTATTAAAAAAAGCATGTCACTTTTTATTTTTATTAGTGGGCTTCCTAAGTTTTGCGCAGTCTGTACCACCGCCTCCCGAGAATCCGGAATCCGGTGATATCGGCGGATATCCGGCCTCTCCCATAGATTCTTACATATTGGTTTTATTTCTTGTAGCAATTTTTATCATTACTGCAATGGCGGGGAAAAGGAAAAAAATTCTTGAATAATATTTGGTTTTTATCAACCCAAAACTCACTTTTTTAGTGGGTTTTTTTTATTTTTACCTTATGAAAAAATTACTGTTTACAAGCAGCTTCTTGTGCTCTGCATTTATTTTTGCACAATTCAGTGTCAAGGCCACGATTCCCCAATATTTGACCGGTTCCGACATCTATCTTTACGGATTCAACGGTTCTAAGGAAATTCTTTTTTCCAAAGCGGAGATTTCGGGGAATACGGCCACCTTCAAAGTCGATAAAAAATACATTGGAATGATGAGAGCGTTTTTCCAAAAAGCAAATTCCTCTGTCAATCTGGTTTCAGAGAACAAAGACATCAGTTTTACGGTCAATCTCGATAGCAAAAACAAGATTTCTGATGCGCTTTTTGAGGATGAGGCCAATCAACTTTTCAGTAGCGAAATCGAACGCCAAAGAAAACAGGAGCTCATCCTTCCGGCGCTGATGCAAATCAAAGATTACTATAAACCCTCTGAAGCGTTTTATAAATCTTTGGACAGTGAGATCAAACTGCTTTCCACAGAGGATCCATCGCTTTACAAGTCTCACCCTTTCTTAGATTATTACCACAAAAATCAAAAATATGCCGTTCAGGAAAAATCTGCCGAACTTACACCTGCAGATTTTATCAACTTCTATTCGAAATCGGGGGAATATTTGGAAACATCTTTGATTTTGAAACCGTCTTTAATCAATTTTTTAAATATTTCAAAATCTAACATCGAAGCCAACGTAGACCAGTTGCTGGCCGCAGTTAATTTGGAAACCCCCAGAGGCCAAACGATTTTATCGGAACTGATCGATATCTTCAATACTTATGGAATGGATCAACAGAAGTCGAAATATCTTGCGCAGGCCAATAATCTCAAATGTACCATTACGGAAAGGCTGGCGACAACCCTCAAAGCCAACAACAATACCGAAGTAGGTGCGAAGTTTCCAAACAGCAAGTTTGTAAATCCGGTTCATACGACAGCGAAATCTCTTTACGATATCAAGACTGCCAAGAAAGTGGTCGTTTTTTGGTCTTCTACTTGCTCCCATTGCGAAGCAGAGTTGCCCCAACTCTTGGAAAAGTACGCTAAAATGAAAGCGCAAAACATCGAGATCGTCGGCTTCTCGCTAGACAGCAATCTGGAAGATTTTAGGAACAAAGCGAACATCTATCCGTGGATCAACGACTCGGAAGGCAAAGGCTGGTACAGTTCTTACGGCGACACGTACAATGTGGTGGCGACGCCCACTTATTTCATATTGGATGCGAATAACAACATCATCAGCAAGCCGAATCACGTCGCCGATGTGATAGACTTTTTAAAGCTGAATTAATGTTTGCGAAAATCTAAAATATCCTTATATTTGCACCACCAAAAAAGCGGCGAGGTAGCTCAGTTGGTTAGAGCGCAGGATTCATAACCCTGAGGTCACGGGTTCAATTCCCGTCTTCGCTACAAACAACGCTATAAATCAATGATTTATTAATAGCGGGGACTAAAACAGGGACTTGATGTCCCTGTTTTTTTTATTATCTCTTTCTTCCATAATTTTGCGTTTCTATTTTTTGTACATTCTCATTATCCAAATTTTTATAAATTGCCCTGATAATATTCGCTTTAAATAATTGTGAATTTTCCACCCTTCTCTCCTCTAAATAATCCCTACTTTCATTATTCTTCAGTTGCTCCTCCTTCTCCTCACGATATTTCATAACCAACCGTTCCCGAACATTAGGCAACTCCTCCAACCTTTTATCCAGTTCAGCAATCTTATCTTCAGTAATTTTTGTCTGCTGTTCAATCTCCGTCACATTTACGCCTTTTTGTGAAAGAATGTCAATTTCCTCTTGGACTTTCTCCTTTGTCAAATCAATCGTTTTTTGATAAAATGGAAGCTGGTTTTTCCAGTATTCGGCATTGTCGCCCTCTTCCTTGGAATAGCCTAAGATTCGGTTGTAGTTATGTTGCGCTTTAGTTACTTCTTCCTGAATTTTAATAAAACTGTCATATTTTCGAAGCACAAAAGCAGAATCAGCCAAAAATTTATTTTTTTCGGTTTCAATTTGCTTTTTCATCAGTTCAATTTCTATATTCGCTCTGGTTTCGGGATTCGTGATGATGGCGGTTTTCAGTTCCTGCGTGCTGATGTCAGAAATATCTAAAACATCGGCTCCCTTCTTCATTGCCTCCAAGTATCTTGCCTGTTTGGATTGCAATTTTTGAAGCATAAAGACATCAATGCTGTCATTGGTCAACATAAAGTTGATTCTTACATTTTCGTTCCTATTTCCTTGTCGCCAAGCACGACCTTCCACTTGCCGTAGAGAGGTAAAGTTGTACGGAAGAGAAAGCATGTAAATATCCGTCGTATTTTCCTGAAGGTTCATTCCTTCCTGAATCGCCTCGCTTCCGATGACCACCTTTATTTTTCCGGAATTGAAATCGTCCTGAATCTTTAAACGGTTTGGTTTGCTGGTTGCTCCGGTGATGACTCCGACTTCTTCCGGTTTGTAGCCGACCTCCCGTACCAAATATTCCCTTAGTTTCGGAAATTCCGAAACAGCTAATTCAGAGTAGATAATCTGTCCCGAATCCGGAATGTCGTTTTTGTTCTGCCGAATCAAATCCATCGTTTGTTTTAGTTTCGGAGAATCCTCTATAAACTCTTCTAAAGACGGTTCTTCTCCTTCATAATAGGGAGAAAGATATGGTGAAATCGCAATCAAACGGGCATTAAGGATATGCGTAAGAATTGCCCCTTTTTGGGTTTCGGTAAAGTTTTCATTGAGCATTTCGTATTGCTCACTCGTTAAATAGTTCTGCTCAATCTTATATTCCTTGTTGATTCGGTTGGGCCGCACCAACTCGGGATTGTCTTCTTCGCCTTTGATATCAATAAATTCAGATAAAAGTTGCTGAAACAGCGAATTGTTTTTAAAACGTCGAACATTCGCCTTGAATTTCACATCACCTTTCGCGTCAATCTCCATGTCGTTGTCTGCCTCCATAAAGGTTTCAAAGAAGGTATTCACATTGAAGTAGCCCGATTCTTCTAATCTCTTGTTCGCAATCAAGGAGAGAATAGAATAATATTCCAGTGGTTTATTGGTAAATGGCGTTGCAGAAAGCAAGGTAACATTTCTACCGTCGTTCTTTTCTTGGATGTATTGCGCAGCCATCCAAGTATTAATGCCGAGTTTTGAAGTCTGCTGGTTCTGATTCCTAAAGTCTGAAGCAAATCGGCGGTCTTCAATCCTTACTTTTCCTACGATATGGTTCGCGTTATGAACTTCATCGTAAGTCAAGTGGTCAAAACCAAAATCTTCCCAGTCATAAATTTTTCCACGCTTCATTTTACCCACCAATTCTTTTTCTTTTTCCAGTTCTTTCTGGAAATCCCTTTCGCTGATGGTGTTTACGCTTCTCATTTCATTTTCTGAAATATAGGAGAACTTGGAAGCCAGATTTTGGGTAATATTTTCAGAAAAACCGATATTGTTAAAACCCTCGTAAGTGACGATGGTGATTTCCCCATCCTTGTTGTCGAATTTTGAGAGGTCGAAGTCTTTTCCGAGATTTCCCAAGACATTCACTTTGGCTTCGGGAATGGTTTCAAAAATGGTTTCCACCCACTGTTTCAGAATGCTGTCATTGGGAACGACAATCAGCGGTCTTTTCGCATTTCCTCTTTCCATCGCTTCGTGCATGGACAAGATTCCAGACACTGTTTTTCCAAATCCCACTTCATGTGCAAGTAATCCGACACCTTTCGTGGTCTGCCTTCCGATTCCGGCTTTCTGAACTTCAGTTAATCTAAGTTCTCGACCTTTAAAATTCAAATGGATTTTTGAAAACAAAGGAAACTTTGAATAGTCCGGAACATAGATGTTGTTGTAGTTTCGGTTAAAATCATTGACAAAACGCTTCCTTAAAGCGTCCGACAATTCTTCCCTCAAAAATTTTTGAAACAAGTCGTTGGCGGCGACTTTTCGTCTTTCGCGAACCAAGGCATTCCGTTCCTTGTCGCTTCCGGTAACGACTTCGTTATCTACAAAACTTCTTACTTCCCAAGATGAAGAACCTGCAAACGCTTCGCTGGAAAGCGTTCCGACAAAATCCTTGAATTTTTCTGCAAGATTATAGGGAACCGTTACAGTTTCCGTCTGTCTTGTGTTTTGATTCCAGCGTTCCTTTTCTATGGTTCCCAAATCAAACTGGTGGACAAATTCATGATTCGGACTGATTGAGATTTCGTCTAAAGTTTTTGGTTTTGGAAGAACATTGAGGAGTAAATCCTTTTGTTTCTCATATTGATTTTCTGTTCCGCCAACCGAGAACCTGTCCTTAAAGTCTATTTCCAGTTGTTCTAATTTGGCGTAGATATTCCCTTCGGCGTAATAAAAATCGTGAACCCAATTTCCGTCCATATAGTTGGCAAATTGGTAGTGCTTTCCGTGATTGTTTAATGTGCCGTCGTAGGAAGTGTCCCGAAATGCCTCAATCTGTTCTTTAGTAATATCGGTACTGTTCTGAAGCGAGGCATTCAAAATTTCATCGGCTTTGAAAAATTGGTATTTTAAAACCCCTTTCTTGATTTCCGGTTTGGTCTGAATTCGATATTCCGCATTTTTCTCTTTGTGGGACTGGATAATTTTATCCGCTTTACGATGAATTTCATCAATTTGGTCTTTCGAAAAATTTGGGGGATTATCAAAAATTTGGGTTTGGAGTTTGAAATACTTCTCAATCTCCTTTTCAATTGCGGGAGATTTGAATTTTACTTCATTAAGTCTGGAAAGAACTTGCTCAATTTTATCTTTCGTTTCTGCAAGGTCAATTTCTTCTGTTTTAGCGGGAATGGTTTTTTCTAAAGTTTTGCTTTTTGATTCTCCTTTAGGTTGATCAACCTCCAAAAACAAATCTTCAAAGAGGTTTCCAATTCTTTCGGTCTGCTTTTTATTTTTGAGTTGCTCAGTCCTAGATAAGGCGTCCTCTAAATTTCCATAGACATAGTTTTCCAACCTCCCAAAACGGTTGGTTTTCTCTCGGATTTCACCCAAAATTCTATCTGGATGTTTTTCAAAATAATTGGAAATATCAGTAGAAATTTTCTGAGTATTTTTTCGTAATATAATGATGTCTGTTCCTACCTGAGTTCCTGCAAATGCACCATTGGGCAGACGAAAACCTTCCAAAATATCCGCATTTTTCATTTGTTTTTGGCGGTTCAGCCAACCTGACGGAAGAACCATTGCCAAGATCCCGTCTTGTTTTAATGAATCTAAAGACCTTTTAACAAAATAGTCCTCATACTTGGATAGTTTGGGTTCTTCTCCCAAACCTTTGTATAATCCACGATGGTCGCCGTAGGGTGGATTTCCGATGACCAATTCGTATTTTTCGGTATATTCCTTCTTGTTGCCTTTCTCGTCGATAAACTCGGTTTCAAAGGAGCGGAGATGGATGTGGGCTTCGGGATGAAGGATTTTCGCAATCTTTGCGGTGGTTTCGTTGATTTCAAAGGCAGTGATATTGGACTTGATTCCCAATTCTTTCACTGCATACAGAAAATTTCCCGTTCCAACGCTGGGTTCCAATACCGAAATTTCCTGCCTGTTCTTAAACTGGTCTTTGATTAAATTTCTGACGGCATCTACAATCCTTGAATCGGTGTAGTATTCATCCAAAATTCCCCTGCCTTCTTTAGCTGTTCCGCCGGATTTGTATTGATAGCAGATGTCCTTTAAATCATCTGTAACGTTGAGATTCTCTTTGAGAATGACCTTGTCGCCAGAAATAAAACAAGCTGCGGAAACAATTTCCGCAACCTGTTCGTTGGTGATTTTATGAAGCGGATATTTTGAAATCAGAGTATCTAATTCCCCAATACCTGTCATTGAATTTGATGATCCGGGGCGGGCTAATTTTGCGTTTCTTCCATCTGGTACATTTCTCCCGGATACGATTCCGCCCACGAAATGTTCTTCCTCCTCATTTTTTGGAGCATTTTTCGGTTGTGTTCCGTCAACGGATCCTCGCTCTGGTTTTCCGACCAGATGCTTCCAGATTGTGTCTTCAAGTCCATCTCCAGCATCGTTGCCGTCCACAGTTTGTCCTCCAAAGTGATTTCCGTTTTGCTCGGATTGGCTTCTTTGGACAGGTTCTCCAGAATTTCGTTGAGGAAGTTCGGCTCCCAAGTGCTGAGTGTCGGAAATTCCTTCGGATTGAGTTCCATCGTCTTCATTTCTTATCGATTTTTGTTCAACTAAAGTAGTATTTTTCTCTTGAACTTGGAGTTTATTTTTTAAATATTCTTCCAAGTTTTGGTTCCCATTTTCAGAAATCCCATACAGCAGGCGGATGTCCTTGATATTTTTATTTTGAAATTCATTGAGGATTTTTTGTGTAGACCTATTTCCGTCATCATCACCGGTTAGACACAGAAATATCTTTCCGTCGTAGTTTTTGAACCTATCGACAAACTTTTCGATATTTTCTCCTGAATTGACCGTTACAAGGGTTCTGCCATTGTTCTGATTGTTCAGTTTTAAAAGTTCCAAAAAGGAATCTTTGTCGTTATTGCTGTGAAAGACAATCAGTTCGTTTTTAGTTCCCTCGATAACGGAAATTTCTGAACTAGGATGGTTTAAATAGGATGTCTCACTCACTTTTTCTGTTTTTTACGAAGTGGTTGAACTCAAAAATGTCTTTCGCCGTGTCGTCCCAGTTTTTTCTTGGAAGAAGTTGCAGGCTTACAAAGATGTCGGTCTTCTTGTTGTAGGAGTCGATGCGCTCCAATCTTCCGCCGTAGTCCTTTTCGGCGTGTCTGTAGAGGGAATAAGGCAGAATCGTGTCGGTTGGATAGATGTAGAAACGGGTATAGTTCCACGGAGAATTGACTTCGAAGCGTCTGTATTTTTTCTTGAATAACACCGTGTCGGAGAGTTTCCGCCTGTTCCTATAGTTGGGAATCATTTCTTTTGAGAAAATGGCGCCGTCCTTCTTGTTCCAAACTGGTGAAGGTTTTTGTTTTTCAAGAATATCGGAAAGAATGATGTTGCCGTTTTCAGCATCCAATGGATAGCACAAAGAATCTCTCACGAGATAGGCATTTTGATTCATTTCGGGAAAGGTGTGGTCTGGAACCAGTTCGATAATTTGGTTTTCCGAATAACTCATTTTCGAGAAGTGGAAACTCTGCATCTTGTCCAATCCTCTGGAGGCATCAAAATAGACATTAGAAATAAGGTCTATTCCGCCTTTTTCGGATTTGATTTCCTTGTGGCATGAACTTAAAAAAAGTATGGAAACTAGGACTAAAAATATGGATTTGATTTTCATAATGATTACATTTAAAAAAAAGCGGCAAATCAAAATTTGACTTACCGCCTTCGGATAATAGTCAGGTATTATTTATTATCGTTTGATGCTCTGTTCCTTCACATGGGCTTTTTCCTGTTTTTCTTCATTTTCCAGTCCCTGCAAGGGTTTGTTGGTGTTGATGCGGTTCATGTCGTTGTCGTAAAGGTTCAGGTTCTTGTATTGCGGATTGAGCACCGCTTTTCCTTCCATTATTTTGTCGTCCATTTCAAATTTCACTTTCACCACATTTCCTTTTTCAAGGGATTTGATGGTGTTTTCCCTGTATTCCGGCTTTTCGAAAACGAGGTTGGCTTTTTCCACGATTTTGTCGGTATCGACACCGTAGTTTTTGTAGAAATTCTGGAACATATAGTTTCCTTTCTCCGTCTTTGGCTCCTCAAAGTTGAACTGCACGAAGGCGGTTTCCGACTGGTCGCTCTTTGGGTTGTGGAACTCGATTTTCACACTTCTTCCCTCCAAAAGGTTTACTGCTTCTTTCGCGGTAAAGGTGTTTTCTCTGTTTACCGAAAAATTGTGGGTGATGTCTTCGCCTTTCTCATTCTTTAATTTGGCGTCGTAGGAGTTGAGGAAAACGCCGCCGCTTTCCGTCTTGTTGAATTTCAAGGCAAAATCGACCTTGTTTCCGGGCAGTGCCTTGTCCGATGAAGTTTTGATTTCGAATTGCTGGTTTTTGGACTTGATGCCTTTTTCCAATTCTTTGTGAAGTTTTTCATCTTCGCCGAAACCGAGGTATTTAAGCTGATTTTTTAGATAATCTACCTGGTTGAATTCTTTTTGTGTTTCCATAATGTTTGGGGTTTGATTGTTAAAATATTCTTTGTTTTTATTGAGGTGTTGTGTTAAGTCATCTCCGTTCATTTTGGCGTAATCTTTTATAGAAGGCTCTCCAATGATGTCGTCTATCAAAAATCCTGACCTTGTGGCATCCATTTCTTCTTTAAATCTCGAATGAAAATTACTTTGGCTGAATAAATTGCTCCGTTTTTTCTCATCGGGAAGAAAAAGACTTTTAAGGGAATCGATGATTTTTTCTGTTTCCTCATTTCCCTCGTAGGTAAGCAGTTCTCCGCCAACGAATAGCAAAACATGGTCTTCCGGCTTTCGATACAGCTGGATTTTTGAGGCAATCTGGCTGTAGTTCACTTTGTCGTCTTCCGTCAAGGAGATTTCAAATTCGTGCTTGGTATTACCTTCGGAATCGTCAATAAACAGTTTGACGTAATCCATTTGTGGTGGTTCTTCCATATTTCTAAAATTTTTAGAGTAACTATTATTTGGGTTGTTTTCCGATACGCCGAAAATGGGTTCCGCATTCAGATCAGACTTACTATACTTGTCAACGAGGTGATCATACACATTAATTTTGGTTTTTTCGTAGAGGGAATGATAATTTCCGCTTTTTAATAAAATGGCATCCAATGCTGTGAACCCCATCAGTTCGAGTTTTTCGCGGTATTCCTTATACATCTGCTCGTTGACATTGTTTCCATAAAGGATGACTCCTGTTCCGGCGTGAATGGTCATCAGTTCCGTCAGTTTCTCGAATTGCCGATGCTGCGGAAGAATGAATTTTCCCACGATATCGTTCGCATTGTTCAGGATGATGGCTTCGGTCTTGTCCGATAATCCAAACTTTTGACTCGAAATATAGGCGGCGCTATCTTGGGGGCTGCTGATTTTGAACGGCTGATAATTGGCGGCGAAAATCTGCTTGTTAAAGGAAAAGGTGCTGACTTTTCCCTGCTGTTGGTTTTGCTCCGAAAGTTCCAACACTCTGTCGCTTCCCAAATCCCCATTGAAGACCAAATATTTCCCCGAACGAAGATTGATGACGATACCGTCTTCCACCTTTATTCCGGTATAGTCGAAGATTTCGTGCAATCTTTGCAACATCAATCGGTCATGTTTGCTCGAAATCAGTTGTCCGCTCGGATGGTTGTGGACGAGCGTGATGCTATCGGGCTGCATTTTGAACACATTTCCCGTCAACAAACGCAAATCCACCACAGTGGAAGTAATTCCGCCTGTCGAAAGATGCTGAACGAGGTAGCTGTCGTCCTTGAATTTGTAGAGTGCAAAGGTGTGTTCCACCGCCTCGTCTTCAAGCGCACGGAAAAGCCAAGCCACATCGTTCACATCGGAAACTTTCGTTCCCGCCATGAATGAAAGACTTTTATTTTCTGAAAACTGCCTCTCTACGAGCGCAAAATCATTGGCGTATCCCTGATTGTCCTTTTCCCGTAGGAGGGCGGAATTTGGGTCAGCATCATTTCGCCCGCTGAAGAGTTTGTAGGGTAATACTTCGCCTGCCGACGTTTTAAGATATTGCGTATCCTCGTCCGTCGGAAATTGGAAATTCGTGTTCGGTCCATATTTGCTCTGGTAATTGATCGTTTCTGCTTCCATTATTTCAAAAATTTATCTGCGGAATCCATGGCGTTTTTCCTGTTCCTGTTCGATTTCTTGTTCGATTTCATCTTCCCGCTCTTCTCGGTTTCTGTTCGCGTCTTCGTACCTATCCCTGTCATTGACGTTCAGGTCAATCTCGGAATTGCCTCCCTTTGAAATCTGTTTCTCATCGGGTGAGATGCTGTTCACGGTGTTGATTTCTCTGGAAACAATGTTCAAGTCGTTGGAAATTTCCTTGGCGATTTCGGGATATTGGTTCATTTTATCCATCAGGAAATTTTTCAGTTTCTGAAGTTCGTTCTTGTAGCGGTTCATTTCCACGACATCCTTTTTGTCGGCAATGATTGCGGTGAGTTCGGTCGCATTTTTAATGAGGTCGAACTCGGCAACGATGTTGTTTTCCTTGTCGTAGATGAATGCCTTTTTCTCAAGAGAAAGGTTTTGCTCATTTTTGTTTGAAAGGTCTTGAATATTGGAATACTCAATTCTGTCCTTGCTGTTCTTGAGGATTTCGGAGATACTCTTATCCCGCTCCAAAAAGATGACTTTCAGTCGGGTGTTGTTTTCCGTGAGTTGGAAGGTCGCCCTGTTCTTGTCGTTGTCTGCAACGATGGTATATCCTTGCAGAAATTTTTGGATGTCGTCCGCTTTCAGTTTTTTTGAAAATGACAAGTCTTCGTTGATGATTCCGAACTTTTTAAGTTCTTCGGTAGGTAGGTTTTCAGTTTGCATAGTAGGTTGCTATTAAATTGTTTGCTTTGTTTAGGTCGTTTAAGAAATGGTAGGGATTGATGCTTTGTCCAAACTCCTTTACTGCAAAATGCAGGTGCGGTCCGGTAGAGTTCCCTGTGTTTCCACTTTTCCCGATGATGAAGCCCGCCCTGACTTTTTCTCCGACTTTGTAGTAGATTTCGGAGAGGTGGAGATAGGAGGTTTCAAATCGGTTGAAATGTTTGATTTTGATGTAGTTTCCACCGCCTTTGGAATCCCAACCTGCTTCGGTAATTATTCCGTCAAGAACGGCGTGAACATCTTCGTAGTTAGCTTTTAAATCAATTCCGTTGTGCATTTTTGCAGTGCCGAAAATTGGATGCATCCTTGTTCCGTAAGGCGAAGTCACGCTAATTCTATTGCGCAAAGGCATCGAGATATTTTTCCGTAAACCTTCAAAGGTGGTTTCAAAATCCTTTTCCTGCTTTTTTTCGGGTTGAAAATTTTGCATCAGTTCAAATAGTGAATCTTTCATCTTTTTGTAGTCCACGTTACTTTGATTGTTTCCATTATGGTAGTTTTTAAGCATCGTCTTTAGAGAGTCGATTTGACTCGTTAACATCTTCATTGAACTTTCGGTTTCGTTTTTCAGTTCCGATTTTGGGGTGATGTTGAAGATTTCTTTCCACGATTTTTTCTCCTTTTTTTGGTTGGAATTCTCCTCTTTTGGGGTTTCCATAATTTTAAAGTCTTCCGCTTTGTGTGGTTTTGTAGGCATCAACGTATTGAATTGAGCCAGTGAAGAACCACTCGCAAAAAGGATAATCGTTAACACTATTATTGTAGTTCTATTTTTCATTTTTAGTAAATTCATTTACGATTAATTCGACCTCCTTATTGATTTTTCTGAAGTTGGTCATCAGGACATCATTTTTACGGTCGTTTCCCATTTTGTCAACAAATGAGTAATACGAAGGCATTTTCACATAATTATTTTCTTCCTGTTTGATCGCCTTCATATCCAAATTGATTTTGCCGTTCATCGCCGAAGTTTTGTATTCCTCGGTGTCGTTTTCTTCGCCCTGTGCAATCATCCCGACCATTTCCCCCGTTTTGAGCGTCGCAATTTTTCCTGCGGGAATCATAAAGTCCATTTTTTCGTTGATACTGGTCGTCGTTCCTTGCTGGGAGATGGATTGGGAATAGGATTTCTGCTTGATTTTTCCGAATAATTTCTCCAGCCATTCCAAAGTATTTTTGTCCCTTGCGGAACCTGAAAGGATGTTTCCTACAATGGCGGAAATGGTGTCGGCAACTTCCTTTTTGTAAAACTGTCGGAGTTGAGGAATTTCTTGCAATCCCAATAAGACAGCTACTTTGTTGCTCCTTGCGGTTGCCACCACGTTGTCGATTTTATGGATGTAGATGGTCGGAAATTCGTCCGCAATAATTCCTCCCGGCAAATTGTGTTTGGAGTTGATGAGTCGCAAAGTCCTGTTCAAGACCGATGAATACAGTGCAGAATTGATGTCCTGTGTTCCCGGATCGGATGCCAAAATCAGGATGGAAGCATTTTCTCTGTTCGTAATTTTTAGTTCCACTTCGTCGCCCGAAAAAACCCAGAAACTTTCCTTGGTCGCCAATCTTGAGAGAAAGATTTTCAACGTTCCTACCTGTCCCTCCAACTGGTCAAAGGCTTTGTTTTCATACGCCGTCTTAAAGGGAGAAAGCAGTGAGAAAATTTCCTCGTTGGTAAAGATCGTGTCGAAAATCTCCTTGTAACTTCGGTTCATAAAGGAAAGGATATGTGGTAAATCCGAATATTTTCCGTCTTCGTAGGTGGCAAAAAAGTAGATGCTCGATGAAAGAAAGTTAATGGCAGATTGGGTGAAAAAAGCATCGGAACCGCCTCCCGAACTGGAACCGCCTTTTTGGAGAGAGGACACCATAGACTCCGCCATTTCCTGTGCTTCCGCCAAAGTTTGGATGTATTCCTTTTTGAATGGATTTACCCTTTTGGATTTTTCTACCTCGTTCAGATTGATTACATGAAAATCGTATTCATACCCTGAATCTTTGCTTTTCTTCAAGAGATAATGATAGTAGGCAATCTGCGCCAAATCGGGAAACTTGAAATCGTAAATGCAGAGGCAGAAACCTTTCGCTATCATTTGTCTGATGGCTGGATTGATGATTCCGAACGATTTACCGCTTCCCGGAGTTCCAATGACCATAGTCCCACGAAATGGATTGATATTGACCCATCCCTTGTTGATTTTTTTACTGTATCTGAAGAGATACGGGATATTGATCGAGGTGTCCGTTTCTACCAGTTCCTGATTTTGGGCAAAGCTTTCTTCCTCCACATTCCATCGGTCTTTTCCCATTTTCTGCTGCATCAATTTTGAGATGGCGTCTGCTCCCATTTGAAGGATAACCGCACCCAAAAAAGACAATACGGCATAAATGACCTGATAAAGATTCAGCCCCGGAAAAATTTTTGGGAGTTTGGAATTTCCTGCCTCGTTTTGCCAAACGAGTGAAGAAAAAATCATCAACAAGCCCAAGATCATAGGGATTACGATTTCGGTGGCGATGTTCAAATCCTTTTTCTTCTTCGCCTTTGTTCCGACAGCGACCAATCCAATCAGAATCACGGTCGCAAACTTTGCGTTGATGGGTGGATAAAAGAAACTCATCTTCGAAAAATTTTTCAATAGATTCGAAACTACCGGAATATCGGCATCGAGGTAGAAAAGGGACGCACAATCCAGTGCCACGACCGCATAAACCGCCTTCTGAAGGAATCCGTAAATCTTAATTTGGTGTTGTTGTTCCTGCATTACTTCCTATAAATTGTAGTTTTTTAAAAACTCTTTCTCTTTTTCCTCAATACGGTCTTTACCATAAATCTTCACTGCAATCTCCTTATACCACGCTTTCAGATAAGCCATTTTTATAATTTCCTTTTCTATTTCCTTCTTTGCTTTTCTGAGACGGAATAAAAAAAATATGGATATGCAAGAAGCGATGAAAGCGATGAACGCCAGGAGAACGACAATAATTAATTCTGTTGGTAATGGGTTCATAACTAAAATCTATCTGCTTTTAAAATATCTGAATAATTCACCTTCATCTCGATGGTTCTGCCCGAGAGTTGTTCCTCAATCAGGCGGATCATCATCACCTTGCTGTTCGGAAAAGTGAATTTTTTGAAGACATAGATGTTTCTGAAATTTTTCCTGAAATGTTTCGGGGCGTAAAGTCTAAAAATCGGTGTCATCTCGATGCTTTGATTGTTGGTCGCCTTGTAGATTTTTTTGTCCTCGATGGAAAATTTTAGGTCTTCGATATCGTAACTCAGGTTCGAGCTGTTTTTGAAGGTCATATCGAGAAAGATGTAGTCGCTGATAACGTACACATTGTTGAGCTGCATACTGAGTTTAAGGTCTTTTTGCTCCCTGATTGGATTTTCTTCCGTCTTCTTCTGGATGATGTCCATCGCAAACTTGGTCAGCTCCAAGTTGGAAAAACGGGTTTTGTCCAGTTCAATCGGCTGCATCTCTTCCGGCTGGATATGAATGTTGGTCACGGTGTTTTTATTTTCCGAATTTCTGTAAATAGCCTTATATTGGGCAATAAAAGACTGACCTACAACGGTTATTATTCCTATTTTGTCGCCATTCAATAAAGAGGTGGTTTTTGCCTTTTCCTTTGGGTCGACGTTGGTAGGAGCATCCGTGATCTTGATTCTCGCGATATTGATGTTCGGTAGATCACCCGTGAGTTTTTGGGTGGACAAATCCACATATTTGATGGGTTCCGGTGAGATGATGTGCAGGTTGACGCCCTCCGTAATCACTAGTTCGGGCAATTCCGAAATGACTTGTTCCTTGGTTGCGGTTTGGGCAATAAAAAGGTTGGATATAAGGAATAATAGGATATTGATTGCTGTTTTCATTTTTATTTCTTTTGTTGGTTTTGTGAGTCTTTAAGCTGTTTTTCGTCGATGAGAAATACATAGGAGTTGTATTTCAGTTTGGCTTTGTTGGTTTTAATGAGGTTGGCTATGGATTTGGAGGTGGAAGTGAACAATTTTGAGCCGATGCTCGTGAAAAATCCCTGTCCGCCCATATCCATCTGTGTTCCCTGTACGGAGTTGCTCCCCATTTCCCGAATCATGTCCCTGAAGACGCTTTCCGGAACATAAAGTCCCTTCATTCCGTCGATGTCGTAGATGGATAGATTGACGGGTAAAATTTCTCCCTTTGTAAATACCGACACAATCTTGAGGTCAACCCGCTGCATAGAAAATCCCGAGATTTGTCCGTAAAGGATGGAACCTTTATCAATTTTTTTGTTGCCGACGAAGATGTCTTCCAATAATCGGAACCGGATTCTGCTTCCCAGAAATCCTTTGTTATTCTCATCAATCACGGCTTTGATGAAGCTGTTCTCATTTTCCCTGTAGAAGGCATTGAATTCGCTGTTGATTCCCGACTTGCCGACATTGAAGGTAGAATTGAGGAACTCGTCCATTTTTTCCTTGTTTGCCTTGAGTTTCTGTTCCGCCAATAGTTTGGCTTGGTATTCGGGATCCCTTGCTTTCTCTAGGGAATCCATCACGAGCATCTGCTGTTTCAGATATTTTACGGGGTCTTGCTGTGCATTTTGGTTATTGGATTTTGGATTTTCTGATAGTTGCTCATTGTCCTGTTTTCCGTAGGATTTGTCGTTCAGCATTCGGATGATTTCAGAAGACCTTTTAAGGTCCTTGTCCTCGTTTTGCTGCTTAGGATTGTAGTAGGAAGAGTTGCCTCCTTTTGACGCGTGCTGATTTTGTCTGCTGGAGACCGCCTTCAGTGAATCAATCTTTCTTTTCTGGTCCAATGACAACTGATCTTCATAACTGAGCAGGCTGTCCTGTTCCTTGTCCAATCCTCCGAGCATCGTCCTGTTGTCGTCCTTCCTGAAAAAGGCGTCATAGGCATCGTTCTTCGTCATGATGGAGTCCCGTGTTTCTCCCAGAGACAGGGAAAGTTCTTTCGGTCTGTTTTTTTTCGAGGTGTCCTCTTTGGTAAATTGGGCACCCACATACACAAAGAGCAGCAGGAACGGCAATGCCAGAAGGGGCATCACATATTTTTTTTCCTTAAAGTTGATTTTATTCATTGAGTTGTTATTTTTGGATAAATTGACTCCGGTGCTACCGGCCGTTTTTTAGTTCTTGGTATTGGTTGTACAGGTATTCTATTCTCAGGCTGTCTTCTTTTTGTAGTTCCTTTCGGTCTCTTTTCAATTTTAAAGTTTGAAGTTCATTCACTATTTTTTCCATTTCTTTCTCTTGGTTTTTGCCCACCTGTTCCGATTTGTTACTCTTGGAATACAGCATTGGAGGTTTAATTTTAAATGCCGATTCATTCGGGAAGAAAATTCCCTGTACCAGCGATCCTATAAATGACACGGAGAGAAATACCATCGAATAGGTGAAAAACTTCTTCGGATTTTTTGCCGCCCATTCCAATCCCTTTTTTGCGTTTTGTTTTAGAAAATTTTTCATCTTTAATAAGAATTTTTGGTTTGGTTGGAGATTTCCTCGTTGTCGATGATTCTCCAGTTCTTCAGCATCACACCGTGAGGATTGTTTGGGCTTCTGATGATGTCGTCAAAGAATCCTTCGGTGATCAATTTCCTTGTAATCACGGCGGACTTTCTGGTAATCATCTGCTTTCCGAAGAAGGAGAATTTCTTTTGCTCCATATCCAATTGAATGGAATCGGCATGGATACTCACCATAGAACTGGAAGCCACAATCTGGTTATAGAAACCTTTCTCCTTGAGGTTGGTGTATTCCTTTTTTCCACTGTCGTCAATGAGATACAGCGATTTTTGGATATTTTCCTTGATGTAGGCATCATCGGGAGCCAAAGTGAAAAACAGTCGGTGGAAGAGCTCGATTTGGGCTTTGTATTCCACGGGACGGTTTAGCAGGACATCGGTCTGTTTTGCCAATACCGGAACGCCATTGTCCAAAATGTAGATGGACTTTCTGGAATCCTGTATCATCCGATAAGCAAAAAAGAAGCTCGCCAATAAGATAATTACGGCAAATGCCACGGTTCCCAATGAAACAATCTTGTTGACTTTAATTCTTTGTTCAATATTTTTAATCAGCATTGTATATTTAATTGTTGTTGGTTGATAGTTGTCGGTTTATTTACTTCTGTTTTTCATTGCGGTATTGACCATTCCCGATGCGGAACCTGATATGGCTGACTTCGCGACGGCTCCAGCCACTGAGGCTCCGCCAGTTTTTGCGGCTAATACCGTTGTTTTGGCTGCACTCGCCATTCTTCCTGCCGCGCTCTTCATCTTGGTCATTGCACCTGCGCCTCCCGCTGTAACGATGGTGTCGGCGATTGTAGGCGTCATCAATACCCCGATTCCCGTCACGATATAGGCAACGCAGGTAAAGAGCTGGTTGTAGATCATTCCGGAATTGCTCACATAGACCATCAAGGCATCCAGATTGGTGATGGTCCCATTGGTTAAAAGCGTGTCATACCGCTCAATTTCCATCTCGTAACCCGAAGCGATGAGTTGCTGACCGATGTTGATGATGGTATAGGCGACGAAGGTGTAAAGGTTGATGTTGATGAACTTGGAAACCCAACTGTATAGCGAATTTTCAAATCCCGGAATCAGAGCCATACCTACCGCAATAGGTCCCAGAATAATAAGGATGTAAGCCCAAATTTTTTGGATGAAGAAAATAAGGTAGACACAGATTCGAAGGATGGACAGGCAAACGAACTCGATAATTTCTGCAACCAGTTTTTGGAGTTGGAACTCCATCCGTAACTGCCATTCCTTGATTGGCTGAATGAGTTTATCCAGTCCCTCGCTGATGTCGAACCAAGAGTCGTCGGCATCTTTGCCGGTATTGTTGATGACCTCCTGCTTCGCATCCTCGTCGGCTTTCAGTTTGATTACGGCATCCAGTAACTGCTGCTGTTTCTTGAACCGTTGAATCCTCAAATCATTGACTTCGGACTCGATGTCGCTGAAGATGGCGATTCCCGGTTCTGCGATGGCTTCAAACGGTGCCTGAATCAGATTGACAAATCCACTCCAATAGACCAAGGTAAATCCAATGAGTATGGGTTTGAGCATCGGGGTAATTTCCCATTCCCGGTCGCCTGCCGCCATTTGCCAACCCATATATCCGAGATACATCAACGCTCCCAGTCCTCCGATAGCCCTTCCGACCAAAGCGGAGCCGACAGCACCGTCCTGAACGCTGTTGTCCAATTTGGTGAATACCTCCATGAACCATTTCTCAAATGCACCGTCGCCCTTTAAAAATTGGAGCAGGTTGCTGTAGTCGCCGTCGGTTTGGGCAAAGCCGATAATCGGCAGCAATATTGCCAAGAGGCAAAATAAGGGTGTAATATTTCTTTTCATCACTAAAATTTGTGTTTGTATTGCTGCATCGTGTTGTGGATGATCTGTTTGTCGGAAGCGGGAGTCCATGCCTGTGGCAACGCATAGGGTGAATGGTTTTTCAGAATATTTTTATAGTCCAAAAGAAGCGTCGTCTTATCGTTGTGTTTCCTTAATTCCTGCACGAACCTTCTCCATTTGAGCAGGGTGTCGTGGTACATCAAAAAGCGTTTTCCTCTCGGCATATCCATCGTTCTGGACATCGCATACTTTTCCTTGATTAAGTCCAGTTCCTCCTGAAGTCTCTTTAAAGTTCCCGTGGTGTTGAGCGTTTCGTAGGTTTGCTGGTTCTTTAGCCTCCATTCCACAAAATTTTGTGGTGTGTCTGGAAATTCGGTAATGGGTTTCAGCATCCTTTTGTAGTAGAGCAACCAGAGCGGGTCCGCATCAACCGTCGCCGAAGTCCAATGGGCGAAATCTTGGACGCTCCGTTTGTAAATCGTATCGGATGCTGCCTTGATCTTTTTTGCCTCTTCCTCCTGAAATTTCACTTGGGCAAATCGCTGGTTTTGAAGTCCGGTCGGTTTTAGCGGTCGAATGTCTTCTCCATCCTTATAGTCCCTGTTTCTGCTGGGAGCCCACATTCCCCAAACTGTGGCATACGCAAAGTTGGTCTGAATCCCCAATAGATATTTTGGATAGGGACGCCAGTCGCCCCAACTCTGGAACACCATCCTTTTGTGCTGGGCAACAATGGAGGGATCGTTCAACCGCTTCACGATAAACTGTCCGAATACGCCGACTGCAGCCAGCAAAAGCGGAACGAGGGCTAATTTTTTAAGTAATTTTTTCATCTTTTTAATTGAATATGTATTTGTATTTCTGGATAATGTCTCCGACAATCGCCTTGTCGATATTGAGGTAGTTTCTTAGCACGGGAACCTGGTACAGGTACGGAATCTTCTTGGCATTTTCTAACCGCAGTATGATGTAGAGGATGTTCCCGTTGATGTTCCGAACTCGGGTAAATACTTTCTCTATGAGCATCTCCCTGTCCATCGGGTCCATCAGGAAATCCTTGTTCTCATTCAAAATATCCTGCGTGACTTCTTGTTTGAGCTTTAGAGTCTGCTTGCTGATTTCGACATAGTATTTGGAAACCAATACGGCATATTCCGGATGTTGTGCCGACAAGTCAAGCATCTTGTTGGAATTGTTCGCCACCTTTCCCAGATACTGGTACAGGTAGATTAATTTTTTGCTCTGCGTGAGTGCAGAGTTCACATTTTTTAACTGCTGGTAGATGTATTCCTGAATGCCGATGACCTGTGCGGTCTTGTTTTTAATGTCGTCGTACAATTCCTTCTGCTTTTCATAAGAATTTAGAAAAGCCTGCTCGCTTCCCAACCTTACACCGTGGTTGGTAGTCATCTGCACCAAGAGTTTGTCGTTGATGACAATCTGCTGTCCGTTTACCAAACCAACAGAAAAAAACAAGATTCCTCCGATAAATACTTTTCTCATTCTTAAAAGGATTTGATGTTTTTCATAATGTTTTCGACCACCTGTTTGTCCCGATTCACATAGTATTGAAAGGCTCTTTTGTTTCGTAAGACCTTTGCCTTGATATCCCTAATCTTGAAAAGCATATGGGTGGAATTTCTGCTGAGCGTCTTGACTTCTCCCAAAGCATAGTCCAATAAAATCTTGCGTTCCGATTTCTCCATCTGGTTCATGGCTCCATACGACACCACGATTCCGACAATCAGCCTCGTCACCATTTGTAGATCATCAACAAACTGAACCTGTGAAGGGAGAACCACAATGATAGAATAAGGTGCGGTGCTGATTTCGTCGATAATGGCTTGTTGGTTTTGGGTGATTTTCGTAATCTCCCTGCTCATCGCAATTCCTGTGGGAATCGCTTGGATGGCGAATGATACGATTCGAAGCCTGTCCTGAATTTTGGTCACCTTGTCCTTGAAATTGTTCCACTGGGTTTTGTTGGCGGTTTCCACCGTGGCATTGGCAATCTGGTTTTTCCGCATCTCCTTCTGTCTACCATTTTCATCCATCGTCGCCTTGATTTCAAGATTCATCATCGGAAAGGACACGTTTTCCTGCTGCCAAGACGGCGTGGAGCCGCCACTGGATGAAGTGAGTATGAGATATAAGAAAAATCCCCCAAACCCCCGAAGGGGGCTTTTTAAGGCGGTTAAAAAGTTAATTATTGAATCTTTCATTATTCATCTTTTTTTACATTGTTCCCCTTTGGGACAGGGGCTAGAAATTTCTTTTATATCGGTTCATGATATTTTCGACAATGCCCTTATCGGTATTGATGTATCCTGCAAATGGATTGATGGAGTTCCAGAATCCCAAACGGTTCGCCTTTTCCAGTCTCAACTTGATGGCCAGAAGCCACAACTTGAGGTTTTTCACGTTCTCGGAAATGTTGTGCAGTATCTTGTATCGGTCTCCCGCAGTGGCAAGGTTCAGCTCTCCCGAGGCGAGTATGTCGGACACATCGGTCACGATTTTTAGGCTCTGTTCGTAGGTTTTCTGTGAAGCCTTCACTCCAAAAATGGCATATTGGGGATGTGCCGATGCCAACTGGACTACCTGCGAAGAATAGGTATAGCATTTGTTGAGTTCGGAGTAGATTTCCTTTACCTGTATGCCGTTCTGCAATGTTCCCGAAACTTCCTTCAGACCTTTCAGAATCTTATTCTGAATGTCGTTGGCAACCACCATCTGGGTTCCCACCCACGCTTGGGCATCCTTCAGTTTGGAGGTTTCATCAATCACATCGTTCTGCTTTGCCTTCAGGTTTTCTGAATAGAGAATCATTGCCGCCGTTACCGTCGGGTCGATGTAGGTGTTTTGGGAGAAGACCCCTGTACCCCACAGGGGGAGAAGTAAAAATAGAAGCCTCACCCCAACCCTCTCCAAAGGAGAGGGAGTTTTGCGTGTGTTCCTTAAAGAGGTTTTATGCGTTTTCATATTTTAGATTTTGGCTGTCGATTAATTCTGAAAAGTGGATATTTCGGTTTTCCAGTTCCTGCGAGATAAATTTGAAGATATTATTTTGCCCTTTGTGCGTCTTCATCATTCTGTAATAGGAAAGCACCTTTTTATCCAACGGCTTTTGATAAAGGTTGACGAGCGATACCAAGTTTTCAAGGCTGTCTCCAAAATTTTTCAAATCGGATACAATTTTTTGCAAAGCCTCGTTGTAGTTTCCGTATTGTTGGACATAGTATTCAACTGCGGATTTTTCGGGTTTTTCCGTGGTGTAGGTTAAATACTGCTCCAGGGAAACCTCATTGCCGTACACTTCTCCTTTGGAACCCCGCTTCAGATAAAATTCCTTGAAACGACTTCTTCCAAACTTGTTGTTCAGATTATTGATGGTGAAAATCTTGTTTTGCTCCACTTTGTTCAATGAAAGCAGGGATGCAATCTTGTCGAAGTTGTCCTTGAACTTGGTCTGATCCAAAAGAATGAAAGTGTCGGAGTTGTTGATGATGCTGTCTTTCACGACGGCATTTCCGATGATGTCGTCCAATTCCTGGGTAACGACCACCGCTTCGCCCCAAAATTTCCGAACCGTTTTGTAGAGATAGAGAATGTATCCGCCCATCAGTTTGCTGGCAATCGCCTTCCATGCTTCCTCGATAATCAGTGCCTTTCTTCGGTCTTTTCGAAGCCGCATCTTTTGGATGAAGGTATCCATGATGATGAGCGTCACAATCGGAAACAGTTTCGGGTTGTCCTTTACATTGTCAATTTCAAAGACGATAAATGGTTCGTCAAAGAGCGTATTGTCGGCACTTTCGTTGAGTGTCGTCCCGTATCTTCCACCTTTGTAGAAATCCTTCAGCACGAACAAGAATGTCCTTAAATTAAATTCCTTTTCAGTAATATGGTGTTTCTTGTTGTTCAGATAAAGGGGCAGAAATTTGTCGCAGTAGTCATAGAATCCGTTGAAGGAAAGTTCTTTTGCCTCCAATTTTTCTTCGAGTTCCTTAATTTTTTTGACGATGGTTTTTCGGAAGGACTCGTTCCATTCCTCCGCCGTTTTCGGCTGCCTGATAATTTCGTTGGACTTGATGAGGATGAGTTGCGTCTCATTATATATTTTTCTCTTATCTTCATCGTTCAGGGTTTCATACGCCTCGTAAACCTTGTAGAATTTTTCGCTGTCGTAATTCGGGTTGTTCATGTTCTTGTCCGGATGATATTCGATGGCGAGTTTTCGGAATGCCTCCTTAATCTCGTCAGAACCCGCATCGAACGCGATTCCCAAAATGTCGTAGTAGTTGTTTTGTCCATTGGACTGGTTCTCAAAATCAGAAATAATGTCTTCCTCGTGGATATTGTATTTGTTCAGATAGAGAATGAGTTCTTCCGAAGTCTTGCTTTCATACCACCTTGTTCCCGAATTGAAATATTGGTGGTAATACGACATCAACACATTGTCCAATATGGATTTCTGTGCGGACGACATCGTGGCATCGGGACCCTGCCAAATCAGGAAAATCAAATTGGTCAAAAATTCAATTTTTTCGATGTTGAACTCTTTCTTGTCCATCAGAAAGGGATTCATCGTAATGGGTTTTTCTTCGGTGTATTGGATGTATCTCCCGCCTTTGTATTTGCAGGTTCCCGAATAGGAATCGCCCGTGTCCACAATGACCACGTCATAATTGTAGGTCAGGTATTGCTCCACGATATTGTTCATCAGGAAGGACTTTCCAGAACCCGAAGGACCAAGGACAAACTTGTTCCGGTTGTTGATTCTTCCCGTCTTCATCGGTAAGTCCGCCGGGTCAACTTTCAAGGGAACGCCTTGTCGGTCGGTAAAACGCAGATAAAAATTGGATTCCTCGTTCACGGGGTAACTTTCTTTAAAAAAAAAACACAAGGCCGCTTCGCTTGTCGTCATAAATAAATCGTATTCCCGAAGTTCCGTGGCATTGCCCGGAATGGCGGAGCGAAAGAGTTCCAACTGGTTGTAGGCGTTCTTGGAAACGATAATCCCCTTCGTAAAGAGTTTGTTCTCGATCATCGACTGTATCCCTTCCATTTTTTCCAGCGTATTTGTTGAAAATATTAAGGAGAAGTGGGCATTGACCACGAGTTGTCCGTCGATGGCGATATTGTGGAGTAGCGTCTGTATTTCTTCAGCAATAATGGCGTTGGATGGCGAATTGTTTGCCGCTCCCTCGTGCTTCTTTTTCTTTTTGTCGAGTTCCCGCTGTTGTTGCGCCTGCAGAGGAATGGTGATGACCTGATTGTAGATGATGGTTTCGTAATCCTCCAATTCGTTGATGAAGGTGAAGTTGTCCACCGCCGTTTCCGAGGCTGCTCCGTTTCCTCCCAATATGGAAAAAGGATCTATTTCTGAAGGCAGGTCGATATTTTCGACATCCACATAGGAAATATTTTTGACGAAGCGGTTTCCGATTTGGAGATATTCGTTGGTGCTTTTAATATTGTCAAACACCGGGGTTTTTGTAAACTGCATCGACAATACGCCCGAAATGTAGTATTCAAATTCTTTCTCGAATAAGAATTGGGGTTCGCAGCCGCTCTGCTTTAATAGCATCAACACCTTTTGGCATTTGTCGCGGAGTTCCGTGTAACTTTTTTCGGAAAATTGGTAGTGCTTGTTTTTCTTCTTGAGTTTGTCCTCCACAATGTCTGTAAAAAGAATTACCGTTTCGATGGTTTTAAATAGTCTTCCGTCAAAATGCTCGGAATATTTTTGCTGGAGGAACTGGTTGGAGGATTCGGCGGTATATCTCTTTTTGGAAAAGATGTCGAGTTTTTGAACGATTCTTCCTTCGCCAATAATGGAGACCACCTGATTCAAGACGGTATGGAAGTTTAGGTAGTTGTCGGGGTCGGCGGAATATTGCTCCACAATATTCTTGATCCTGATGCCGATAATTGGATTTCCGTATTGTCCGAAGAGGACATCAAAATCCCACCCAAAATCCTTTCCGTAATCGTAGCCGATGAAGGGAATGTCAAATGCCTGTTTCTTTGTCTTTACCATCTTTTAGAAATCTTTTGTTGTTGAGTCTTTTTGGGAAAATGAATATCTGGTCAAAATTTTTGGTCTTGTCGTAGAGTCCGTTTTTGTCCTGCCTCTTGAAAATAAGGTAGACACCTCCCGCGGTTACCAATAAACCTAATAGCGAACCCAGCAATCCGAATTTGGATAAGATGAGTGCCGCGACGACACCTGCGCCGATGACGGCTACCGCATAAATGATGTATTTGCCTTTGAGTCCGAAGAATACAAGGGGTTTTTTGAGCCCCTTGTACAGGTAATATCCCATCTTAAGCAAAGAATGCGGTTACAAATTCCGGAACCACGATAAGGAAGATCATCGCCCCGCCATAGCCGAGGATTTCTTTGTTGACATCCTGGTCGCCGTTCGTCCACTTGTTGTACACCCTCAAGCCTCCGATAAATCCTACGAGTCCACCGACTGCCTTTAATATCAGCTTGATGGGATCCCAATAGTCCTTAATGTCGGAAGCGGCGTTGGAGATGGCGGTCGCTCCGCCCTGCGCAAGCATCGGGGTCATCGCCAGCATCACCAATGCAAGGGTTAGAACTTTCTTTTTTGACACGTTTTTTCTGATAAAATTTTTCATCATTTTTAAAATTTAGGTTAGTTATATGGGTATATTGGTTACATTGTCGAATGGTAAACCTTTTGTCCCTCAATATTGTCCACCAGTTTCACATTGGTTTCCGAGAGGCTCACAAATTCTTTCCATTGGTCTTTCTTGTTCTGTGCATCATTTTTTTTCTTGGAAACTATTGGTTCAATAATTTCTGGCTTTTTTATGGTTTCGGTTTCCTGTGGAGGAGTTTCATGGTGTTTGGTTTCGGGCTGTTTTGGACTCGTCTCATCCAAATCCTCTTCCGCCTCAAACCGTTTCCTCAATTCTTCCAGACTGGGATTGTCTTCAAAATTGTTCTGTCTCGGAATCGGAATGGGTTCGCTTTTTAGGAACGATTTCGGGGTTTTGAGATTTTCCACATCCTCAATGCCGATCAAGGTGGGTTCCTCATTCTCCGCCTGTGCAAAGTCGCCGAGTGAGTATTCTTCTGCAACATTGGTCAGAATGGTTTTCTCTTTTTTTAGGAAAAGGTCGTACACGATATTTCCGACATAGTACAGAAAGTAGGCTCCTAAAAGGATGAGTGAGTATTTTAACATGATGGTTGTATTTGAGGTTTGTGGTTTTTTGGATTCTTTTTTCTTGTCCCTTTTGTCTTCCCTTAAAGCGCAACTTTTTTGACCTCGCTGATCTTCTGTATAATTTCGTCGAACGGCTTCTTTACGGCGTATTTTTGCTCGTAGGTGAGTTTTCGGGTGTCGATGGTTTGGAGGCAGTTTCTTTTGAACACCGGATTTTCTAGCAGAGTTCCGTATTTTGCCAACTCTATATCCATTTCCTTTTGGTTGAGATATTTGTAGCCTTTGTCGTATTTGGAGCGGATGAAGATTCTTTCCGCCTCGCTTTCCAATAAACCAAGAAGATTTTTGAATACCAGCGTCGATTTTACGGAAACATCGGAATACTCGAAGGGAATGATGATAAAGTCGCTGTACACCAAGACATCGCTGTATCTCTGGTCAAGCGTTCCCGCCAAATCGAACAGGAACAGGTCTTTGCTTTCTTTCAGGTCGACAACCTGTTCCAAGTCCTCGAAAGGCGGTTCATCGTCATCTTCGCCGATAACTTCTACGTCATACAGTTTGGGCAGTTCCGAGTCCGCATCCTCCCTCCATTTGTTGAAAAAGGATTTTTGGTAGTCGAAATCATACACCTTGATCTTCCTTGTGGTAATTCCGGAAAGATAGTTGGCGAAAGCGATGGCGAGGGTGGTTTTCCCTGTTCCGCCTTTTTGCGTGGCAAATGTGATGATCATTCTTATGTTCTTTTTTTGTTTTTGCGTCTTTTTCTTAACTCTTCTTCGGCAGGGTCTTTCCCTGTTCCTCCCGATGGTTTGGTGAATTGGAAAATCAGGTCGTCTATGCTTCTGTCCAGTTCCTTGGCAAGGTTTTCATCTCTATTTTCCGATGCCAATTCCTGGCTTGGATTGAGGAATCTTTGATAGGCTTTCTCGCCAATTACATTTTCCAATGATCCCACATAGTGCAGTTTGGAGTGGACGGCATAATATTTTCCTTCTTCCGATTTTATGAGGTGGACATCCTTGTTATTCTGTGTTTCGACATAATCCTTTACATCGTTTTTTATCGAGTTGAAAACCTCTTTGTTTTTTATTTTCTTGGATTCGAAAAGCATAAATTCCTTTACTGCATTTTCGGGATTTTGGTGTTTCAGGTGCTCCATTAAAATTTGTTTTGAAACATTGTCCGCCAGATTGTAGTCCTTTAGGCTTTCAAACAGTTTCTTGTCTATTTTGTCATCGGTCATCTCAAACAGTTCGTTCATCTTCATGATCTCGCTTCCCTTGAACACCCTTTCCGACTTATGGTCGATGATGCTGTATCCGAATGATTTCTGTCCGTCTTTGTGGTGGAAAACCACATCCAGTCCGAAGATGTCCCGCAACTTTTTCTGGAGTTCGCTCTCAAATTCAATCTTGGATTTGCAGTGCTCCTTTTGTCTTTCCTCCGGTAGCAGTGATTCCTGCGCCCTTCTGTCCTCTACCTTGAAGACTTTGTTGGAACAGAGGTCTTTATATTTGCTCAATATCGCTTTCAGCTGCCTTTTTCGACCGTTATCCGAAGTGGAGGTAAAACTGATTTGGTTACCATAGATGGTTTTAAGTTTTACCCCGTTCTTCAGAATGGAAAAGTCATTTTCATCATTTGTGTCTTTAGTTAGTTTGAACCCGCCTCTTTCAAACAGGAGTTCCAGTTGGCTGAGTGAGCCGATTTGGTAGTTCAGCAGTTTTTCTAATTTTTTCTCAGAGCTTAATCCGTAGCGTTTTTCCAGTAGGTCGGCTAGTGCTTTTTGGGCTTTCAGCCGCTCATAACTGTCGTTGATTTTCTTTCCAGTCTGCTTGTCAACCCTTGTGGAAACGATATGGACGTGGTTGTTCTCGGTGTCGTTGTGGTAAACCACGATGAAAGGCTGTTTTCCGTAGCCCATTTCCTGCATGAAGTCTTTGGCGATCTCGGTGAGTTCCTCTTTGCCATGATTCTGATATTTTGCAGAAATCACGGCGTGGAACTGGGGTTTCTTTACCTTTTCATTTTTTGAGATGGATTTGAAGTAGTCCCGAACCTGCTCCGGACTGCTTTCCCCATTGATGAACGAGGGAAAGTTTTTCATCAGCATCAGTTCTCCCGTTCCTTTCTCCACCTTTTTGTCGTTGTACTGCACGCCGTGAAAATCTGAGCCTGAAGCAGATATAATCTTGACAATCATTTTGCGAACATTTCATAAATCTTTTTGAAGATTTGGTTTTGATGTTTCTTCAATTTGGTGATTTCTGAAAGCTTTGCGGTGAAGTTTTTCAGTTCTGATTCCGACATGAACTTTTGTCCGTTTACAATTTTCGCTACCTGATTGATGTTGGTCTCTATCTTGATGAAGACGTTGTCTTGTTTTTCAATGAACGCCAGTATCTGTCTCCTTTCGTTGTCTAAAATTCTGTTCTCAACGGATGCCGTCAGTAAGTCGGTCAACGTGAGGTTTTTCTCTTTGCATATTTTCTTCCAGTCTTGTTTTTTGGTTTTGGATATTCTGAATTTTATGTAGTCTTCTTTTTCCATTAAGGACTTTGTTGATTCATCAATTATGGCAGATAAGGCTTGATCCAGTTGGAGTATCCCTGAACTTCTCCGTAGGTGTAGTAGGATGTGGACATCGCGTTTAGGGAGGTTTGTGGGATTTGGATGCTGTAATTCTCTAACAGGGCTGGAAAAAATTGCGTTGAGTTTTCCGTATGCAGTAAAACGATCTGGTTGGGAATGTATCCGATGTCGCTGTAGATGCTCGCAATGCTGATGAAGGCGTTTCCCGTAATCGGCGCGGAATCTGAAGACCTATACATCTGAAACCAAACATTGACGATTCCATGGACTTTTCTGAACAAAACCGCTCCCTTTAATCCTCCGAAATTTTTGGTTCCGATGGTATAGTATTTTGAGGAGGTAAAATAGGCGTGGCTATTTCCCGAATAGTTTACAGGGGCAGACCAAGTTGAAGTTGCCGTAAGTGCGGCAGTGCTGTTCGGATCGAAGGTGAGCACGATTCTATATTCGACAGGCTGATTCTCCTTTGCGAAATTCTGCCATATGTTGCCGTCAAAATAATACATTCCAACTTCTGAAATATTGATGACCTGCCCCGAAAGATTGGAAGCCGGATCGGTGGCAAATACAACCGCACCTTTTTTTGCCTGTGTGTAAAACTTGTTCGCCAACTGGTCGCCCGTTGTCCTTGGAGGGATTATCCCGTCATAATGTGAGGTGTCGTTTGGTTTTCCTACTACATCAAAAGTAGTTTCGGGTGTCTGTGTGTTTATTCCGACCTGCGCATTGAGTTTAATTGCAAAAAGCGTCAGCAGAAGATAAAGGGTTGTTTTCATTTTTTTGATTAAAATTTCTGTTGCAAAATTGGGACATCAAATCCGTGAAAACAATAGTGTTCATCGGGCGTGGGCTAAATAAGAACAATTTAGACGAGTTTAGATTCTCCGAAGATTAAAAAAGAATAATTTAGACGAGTTTAGATTCTTGAACCCGATTTGGTGAATTAAAAAACAAGTTCCGCCGTTTTTTCCCCTTTTGCAAAAAGGCAAGACCGTCTTTGTCCCAAAACTTGAAAGGTTTGTGGGTACAAAGACACATCTTGCAACAAAATTGTACTGATTTTTTCAGAGGTCTGAAAAGTTATCTCGAATGCTTATATTAGGGTTGTTTTGCGGATTTTAAAGATAAAATGCTTTGGAAGGAAAAAAATACGAAAAACAGGGAGAATTGAGGTGCTACTTTTTTACCCACGTTTGAAAGTAGGGTATGGTTGATTTACGCAGGTTGAATTATAACTTGTGGCTAAATTACCCACCTAGTTGAAAAAAATGAGTCTATTTGGTGCAGGTTGGGAAATAAGGTATGCCTTTTTTTACCATTGAAATTTTGTTATGTTGCTTATCGTTTAGGAAAATGAGGGTGGGTCTATTTTACCCAGGTTGATTTTGAACGTGTGGTTATTTTTCTCAAGTAGTTTATTCGGGAGTGTACTTTTTACCAGAAGGTTCGGAAGATTTATGAGGGCTGAAAAATTTTGCAGATGATTATTTTTTTGATTTTTAGTGTAGCAAATTAGTTTTCTCGTCTTAACGAATTATTTTTGTGTTAAGAAAAATAAAACTGCTGTATAATTCTTAAAAATTGTTAACTTTAGAAAATAAACAAAAACCAAAACAATATGAAAAATATATCTATTGGTGTATTCTGTTTGCTAGGAGTCGTTACTGCTACAGCGCAGCAAACCAAAACCTTGTGGCAAAAAGACATCCAATCCTCCACGCAGGACTTTCTTACAACAGTGACTTCCACGATCGATAGACAGATTCTTTTGTCGGGAAGTTCCATCAATCAAAAACGCCAGCAGCTCTCAATTGGAAACCAACAGCAAAACAGGGGATATGATTACCATATTGTAAAACTCGACCAGCAAGGCAATCAGGTTTGGGAAAAATATTTCGGGGGAACGAGACATGATTATTTAATGTCATCCATTTCAACCCAAGAAGGTGGATTTGCCATTTTAGGAACTTCGTTCTCGAGCCAATCTGGAGATAAAAAAGAGAACAATCTTGGCGGAAGTGATGTCTGGTTGATTCGCATTTCAGAAAATGGCGAGGAACTTTGGCAGAAAACAATAGGAACTAAGAGTAATGATGAAGCTTCTGCAATTGTCCAATCTAGTGATTTAGGTTTTTTTGTTGCGGGAAATATCAACGATAACAAAAAACTTTTCGGTTCTAAAGATGTATTTGTATCAAAATTAGATGAAGATGGAAAATTAAAGCAAACCACTATACTTGGCGGAAATGCTTTGGATGAAGTCATCGATATGATCCCAACTCCGGATGGAGGTGCAGTTTTGCTTGTTTATTCCACTTCCGGAAAAACGGACAACATGGGTAATGCTGATAATAGCACTACCCAAAACGAAAATATGATACCCGAAATAACTTCAGCCGTAAAAACATTCATCGGTAAATCCGAAGACAATTTTGGGAGTGGCGATTACTGGATCATAAAATTGGACAAGAACATCAATGTCGAGTGGCAGAAAACCTATGGTGGAAGTGGTGACGACAGACCGAAAACGGTTGCCAAGACGCTGAATGGATACATCGTGGTAGGTGAAAGCCGAAGTCAATCATCAGGCACTAAGAAAGAGAATGTGAAGGAGGGAACGGATATATGGGCAATAAATTTTGATAAATCGGGAAATGAGATCTGGCAGAAAAGCTACAATTTCGGAAATCGTGATGTGGCGATGAGTCTGGACGTGATAAGGAAAACCAACAAGGATAATTTTAGTGAAGACAGAGGTTTTCTGCTTGGTGGTTACACTCAAGCGGAAGAAAAAGTAAAATCCGATGATGAGAAGTTCTGGATGCTTTATATCGATGTTAATGGCAAGGAGGAATGGAGAAAATATGTTGAAGGAAAATCCAAAAAACAACAAGAGCGTTTGGTTTCCGCAAAACTGCAAAGTGACGGAACTTTTCTACTTGCAGGAACTAGTGCGCAACAACTAGGCGAAGAAAATTGGAAAATTTTAAAACTCGGAGATAAGAAACTGGATGATTTGGTAGAAAAAAAAGACATTCGAATATATCCTAATCCTGTTGAAGATTATGCTTACGTTGAAATTGACTTTGAATTGCAAAAAGGAGAAGAAGCTGAAATCAGATTACATGATATGAGTGGGAAGCAGGTGCAATCCATCAAAACCAAAAACGCTGTAACAAAAATTAATACTTCTTCTTTACCTCAAGGAGTTTATATTGTGACTGCAAATACTTCAAATAAATCCGTGAACACCAAAATTGTGAAAAAGTAAAAACACTATGAGAAAAATAATTACTTCAAGCTTCTTACTATTGACTATTGCAATGAATGCACAAGCTGGGTCAAATCCAAATCCGGTCAATTATAGTATCGATTTGTATCCTAAGACGCCGGAAGCCGTGGCTCTATCTAAATTTGTAGATATTCCTGCGGGAAATTATACCGGAGTTGCGGATTTTTCCATTCCATTATATACTATTGAATTCGAAGGAGAAAAAATCCCAATTGAATTACGATATACCACAACTGGTGTAACAGTAGGTCAGCTTGCAACAAGGGTAGGCTTAGGCTGGGTTTTGAATACTGGTCCTTCACTTTCACAGCAAGTAATAGGGACTCAAGATAGGATATTTCCAAGACCTATCATTCCTACAACAGGATTTTACCCTAATAATAGCGGCGGTAATGGCAATGATCCATCTGTTTTAATTGCCTTGGCTGCATTAGGGTTGGACGGCAATGGTCCCAGAGATATCCAACCGGATATATACACTTATACTCTTCTGAATGGCTCTGGAAAATTTATTTTAAACCCTAGCGGTAATTTTGGAATTCCAATGCCATATAACCAAACCAAGATTACAGCCCAATATGGTTATCCAAATACTATTATAGATGAAAAAGGATTCCAGTATACTTTTTTTAATCAGACCCCTTCAACGAAAACTAAAAATACTTGTGTAGAAGTAAACCCAGAGTTTGATTTTGATGATCCGGATTTTAAGATTTCAAAAATTAAGTCTCCAAAGAATCAGGAAATTAAGTATATATATGCAGGTTATCCAAATACAGTAAATTCAAAGTTTATCCCATCAATTACAACTCAGGAAAGAGTAAGCATTTCGGGATATTTTCCTCCCGGTCAACCAGTTATGCCCTTGCCTCAAAAATGTATAAACAAAACAGATTTACGAGATAATCCATTATCAGAAATCCAGTTCAAAGGGGGGGAAATATTATTTACCTATAATAATAGAACCACAAATCCCAGGTTGGATCTTGATGGGGAGGTATATCTTACAGGTGTTGTAGTAAAAAATGAAAAAGATGAAACTATTAAGGATTTTACATTAAGTTATGATTATTTTACCTCTTTGTCTTCAACCCTTCCTTCAGAAGTGACCGGATTATATACAAGTGCATATAATAAAGGCTTAGACAAGAGATTAAAGTTAGTAAGTGTTAAAGATAACTTAACTAACGGAACATTCAGTCTTGAATATTATGAATCTTATAACGGAAAAAAATTGCCTATAAGAATTTCTAATGATCAGGATTTTTGGGGAGTATATAATGGGAAAGAAAATGGCAAAAGAGCAATATCAGTTTCAAAATATGATTATGTAACGCTCCAATCTGAATATTACGGAGCCAACAAAGAACCTGATATCAACTACGGTAAGTTAGGAAATCTGAAAAAGATAACCTATCCTACAGGTGGCTATTCTGAAATACAATACGAAGCAGATGAATATGACATTAGTGACAATCCTGTAATCATCTACAATTATGAAGACGATTATCAAATCGTCAATGCTAACGATAATACGTATCCAACCACAAAGATTCCGTTTACTATTTCCGATAATACAACTACTAAAATTTTAAGTTTTGTTGGTAATCCTAATGCTGGATCAACAACAACTATTGGCAGATGTACATGGAACATTAGAAAAGTAGGGGAAACAACTGTTTCATCAGGTCAATTGTCTGGTTCGTTTACAAGAAGTGACCCTCCGGGAAATTACGAATTGTGGATTACACGAGATGATAATTATCCTTCTGTAAAATGTTCTGCATATTATGATATTGTAAATACCATAAAAACACCTATTGATACACTTTACACACAAACAGCAGGGACAATACGAGTAAGCAAAATTGAATCAGTTGATAATAATAATGGTAAAATTGTCAGAGAGTATGGTTATAAAATACCCAACCCTAATTACACTCTGCCTTATACTAAGACCAGTGGTGTCAATCAAGGTGAAGAAATGTTTCTTTCAAGATCTACTCAAAAATATCCTTTAAGTGATCAGGGCCACTATGCAATGGAGGTTATTGTTTCCAACAATCCCGGTTGGCAGACAACTACTGTTCGTGGGAAGCCTGTAGGGTACGATTATGTACAGGAACATTATATTGATTATGCAACACCTGCGAATTCATACCGTAAAGAATATAAATTTAAAAATGAGAGAATCATCCAATATCATGATCCCGGTACACCACTCAATATGAACTGGCCGGTTGGTGGTTTAGATCGGGGATTGTTAGAAGAAGAATTGTTATTTGATTCCACGAATCATTTAGTAAAAAAGACAGTCAACGAGTATTTGTATGATGCACATTTCAACACTAAATATTCCCCGGATATTCCATACAATGGGGCAATGGGTTATGGTTTAGGAATTGTCCCTATATCAAAATTTGGAAGTGGGACAACAAGCTATACGTTCGAATATACTACTTTCCCATTGACAAATTCTTGGATTCCAGAAAAGAAAACTACTGTTACAGAGTATGCTAACAATGGAGCGGATGCTCTCGAAACTGTAAAAACTTTCCAGTATTCCATACCTGATTACAAGCATACCTATCGTACAGAAAGTACCACCACAGGAAGTATAGGAGAAACCTTAAAAACGATTTACAAATATGCTCAAGATATTGCAAGCAGTGATCCGCAATATACGATGATGCAGGGACTGGTTTCTAAAAATCGACTTTCTGATGCTGTTATTACCAAAAACTATACGGATAATCTTCCTACATCAGAGATTAAAATAGTATACGATCAGTTTAATACCGGAAACGATGCGATGATATTGCCAAAATACATCTATCTTAAAAAAGGTGAAAACGCTATGGAAGAAGATAGAAAAATTACCTATAATTCTTATGACATAAAAGGAAATTTAACACAATATACTTTAGAATCCGGTACTCCTGTTTCCGTAATCTGGGGATATAATAAGACTGCACCTGTAGCTAAAATAGAAGGAGCTTCCTTCTATGATATTAAAGCAAATTCTTTAGTAACAGCCGTTGTTAATGCTGCCGAAAATGATAATGTTGCAGTTCAGGGAGTGACTCCCGAACAAACCGAGCAAGCATTGATTAATGCTTTAGACAACTTAAGGAGGGGAACTGATTTTGCCAATTATCAAATCACCACTTATTCGTATGATCCTTTAGTTGGAGTGAGAAGTGTTACCCCACCATCCGGAATTAGAGAGTATTATATATATGATGATTCCAAAAGACTGCAATCGGTATACATAAAAGAGAAAAATTCATCAGGAAATGATGTGATAAAAATCCTTAAAGAATACAAATACAACTACAAGCCATAAAACCATAAACATGAAAAAGATATATATCCTAATCAGCACAGGTTTTTTGTTTGTATCTGGTTTTTCTCAAAATATAACAATACCACCACCCAATATATCAGACACAGAAAACTATATCTATACCCGAGAATATCTTGCGGAAACTTCTGTAAGCAGCAATTCTGTTCCACAAGTACAATCTGTGACTTATTTTGACGGTTTGGGTAGAGAGAAGCAAAAGATCAATATCAAAGCCTCACCCTTAGGAAAAGATGTTGTGACCAAAGTGGAATATGATGCACTTGGAAGGCAGTTGTTGGATTTTCTACCTATGCCTCAGCAAAATACAACAAACGGCGGTATATATTCTTCCGCTACCACGCCATATACAGAATTTGTAGGAAATCCTTTGTATGGGGGGACAGCACCATTTTACTCTAAAAATGAAATCGAATTCTCTCCACTTAATCGTCCGCTATCTAGTATGGCACCAGGCGATTGGAATGTAAACAATAAAAAGGTAACAACTGATTATAAATTTAATATTGCCGGAGAAGTCAAAAAGTACAGTGCAGTTACCGCTTGGTCAAATGGTGCTACTAGTTGTGCTTTGAGTGTTTCCGGTTCTTATGCAGCTAACCAATTGTATAAAACCATAACAACGGATGAAGACAACAATGTCAGTGTTGAATTTAAGGACAGACTGGGACAAATCGTTTTAGTACGGAAAGTAGTAAGTGCTACGGAAAATGCTGATACCTATTATGTATACAATGAATATCACGACCTAGCTTATGTTTTGTCTCCATTATTTTCGGATAAAAATAAAAATGCAACTAATGTTTTACTTACTACAAGCACAGATATCAATGAGCTTTGTTATCAGTATAGGTATGATGAAAAAAGTCGTCTTGCGGAAAAGAAGCTTCCTGGAAAAGGCTGGGAATATTTTGTGTATGATAATCAGGACAGATTGGTCATGACGCAGGATGCCAATCTTGGAGCTGATAAGCAGTGGCTTTTCACAAAATACGATCAATTTGGAAGAGTAGCTTATACTGGTATCTACACTAGTTCACAAGATTATGGAAGTACAGGAAGAAATTTTGAGCAAGGACAGGTAAATGGTAAGAGTAGCAACAATGTTGCAAGAACAACCTCTGGTTTTGCACAACCGGGAGTTTTGGTATATTACGATAATGATACTGCAAAAAATTATCCCAATACCATCACAAAACTATTGTCAGTTAATTATTTTGACACCTATCCTACAGGAACTCCAACTATCCCGACAAGCATTCTTTCACAAGATGTTCTTCCACAAACAGGAAACCTCACCCCAAAAGGCCTTCCTACTGCTTCTTATATCAACAATGTTGAAAATAATGGATGGACAAAGAATTACGTCTGGTATGATACGAAAGGAAGAATCATTGGCCTTCACACTATCAATCATTTGGGAGGTTATACAAAAACCCAAAATCTGCTTGATTTTGCAGGGGTTCCAAAGAAAACAAATACCTATCACAAAAGAAGAAATGCAGATACGGAGCTAGTAATACAAGAAGAGTTCGAATATGACAACCAAAACCGTCTCCTGACTCATACTCACGAGGTTGTTGGAAAAACTTCCAAGGAACTTCTGGTAGAGAATCATTACAATGAAATTGGACAGCTGGACTGGAAAAAAGTAGGCGGTGTTTCCGGCAGTTATCTACAAAAAGTTGACCTCTCCTACAACATCCGGGGCTGGATGACGGGCATCAACAGCGGAGATATTATATATAGTCAAGCTGATGAATTCTACAGTCTCACAGGTGGAAAGTTGTTTGGCTATAATATCCGCTATAATAATCCGGAAAATCCTTTATTAGGAGCAGCAAGATATAACGGCAACATTGCTGAAGTGGACTGGATCTCAAGGGATGTTTCTCTGAAACGCTATGGCTATCAATATGACGGTCTCAACAGGTTGCTGAAAGGCAATTATCAGGATCCCGGAACCACATTGCCGGAAACCCATGCCAATGATGAAGCGTTGACCTATGACCTCAACGGAAATATCAAAACGTTGGTCAGGGTCTCCCCACAAGGAAAGCGCTATACCCCAACCGTCATTGATGATTTGGGCTACCAGTATACAGGAAACAGGGTGACCAATATCACAGATGCTTCCGGCAACAGCAGTGGCTACGAGGGAGGGGGACAACTGATGGGCTACGATGCCAACGGAAATACCACAGCAATGCCAGACAAGAATATCTCTGCAATCGCCTATAACTTTTTGAATCTTCCGAAACAGATTAATCAGAACGCGAATGTTACGAATTACTATTACAGGGCAGACGGTATGAAAATCAAGAAGAAATTTGTCTTGACCAACTCATTGGGGACAGAGATTATCAATACTGAGTATCTGGACGGTTTTCAATATTCTACCCCGAATACGGATCCAATAAGAAAAGCACTTGAAGAGTCGGATGATGCTACCATGGCGGCTTCTAAAGCAGGAGAAGAGGAAGCGTTTGCGCCTGATCTAGAAAGACAAGTTGTGGCAGTTGTAGACCCTGGAACACCGGAGGTAGACAATATGATTCTTTCTTTTTTCCCAACAGCAGAAGGTTATTATGATTTCGAGAATTTGCGTTATATTTATCAATACAAAGACCACCTAGGAAATGTGAGAGTAAGCTATGTTAAAAATGGCAACGATCTGGAGATAAGGGACAGGAATGATTATTATCCTTTCGGGATGAGTTTCCTGAAACCTTTTGGGCAGGTTTCTGTATATGATCCGATGGCAATTCCATATAATTACAAGTATAACGGAAAAGAACTCCAAGAAACGGGAATGTATGACCATGGGGCAAGATTCTATATGCCCGATTTGGGACGGTTTGGAACAATAGACCCAAGAGGTGAATACACTAAAGAATCTTATAGTTATGTATGGAATAATCCTATTAAATTCTTAGATCCGACTGGCATGGAGGGCGAATCTTCCGACAGCGGTGGTGGCGGAGAAACTGGAGAAGGCGGTGGCGGAATGGGCGAAGCTGGTGGCGGAGATAGCTTTGCACAGGGAGGTACAGGGAAAGGATCAGGCGTGGATTCAGGCAAAGGAAGCCAAGTCACAACCGGGTGTTGCCCAGGTGAAATTGCCCCCAATAAACCTGGAGGAGAGAATAATCCACACGTAATAGAAGAAGTTAAACTTATTGCTATGGGCAGGCCTGTGGTATCATCAACAGTTGCGACTGTTACTGTGTTTGCTCTAACACTTAATGACGCCTTAAAATCTGTAGTTATTCCACAAATTAGTACAACAGCCTTAACAACGGTTCTTACAAGATCATTATGGGCACTCCCTTTAATACTAAATGGGGATATGCAAAAAAGCGATGATTCTTTTGTAGCTCCACCACTAGCTAAAACTCAAGAAGATGATGACGGTGATACAAATGGTGTTGCTGTTCCTGGTAGTGGCACAGTAACGCCTATTGATGGAAGTGCTACAACCCCAGCACAAGTGCTAGAAGCAAAGAAAACCTATGGAGACGAAGCAGAACATACTAAAGGAGCAAGACCTAGCACAAAAACTAAACACGAAAAAGGGCAATCAAGAAAAGGCCGTGACAAAGGAGGAGAAAAAGGAGATGCTAGAAGAACAAGATATAAATAATATAAAAATATGAAACTAGTAAATATAAAAATCAGTAGATACCCAAATCCTGTCAGTGGTATCAAGTTATATGAAAATAACAATATTATAATAATTTTATATAATCCTGTAGATTATGTTTTAGATGGGATTAATATTATCAATAAAAAATATATAAAAGTCATTGAGGAAGAAAAAGAAGATGTTTTGAAACTTGATATTCTGAACTATAAAGTTAGTTCAGGCAACTATTTTTTAGAATATGATAATTTTACCGAGATACATGATATAATAAAATACTTTTATGTACAAAAATCTAAATTAATAGAAATTGGTTTGGAGAGTTCTTCTTATTCTTTAATAGGAAACATTTTAAAATTAAATGAAAAATCCTTTATATTAAATCTGTTAAGTACAAAAGCAAAATTTATTAAAGAAGAAAGGATTGATTACGATAAAATTAGAATACTTTCTTTCAATAATGATTATTTAAATGCGTTTGAATATTATCTAGAAAATATTAAATAATTATAAATAAAATGGTTTACTGTTGTTCTGTTTTCGAAAAAATCAAGAAGATTAAATTCTTAATTATACGCTTTTATCCGTTTTATGAATCCGGATTTTAGAGGTGGAGAATCTGCAGGTGGTGACAGTGGCGGAGTAGGTGGAGAGTCTGGCTCAGGAAGTAGTGGTGGTGATGGAATAGAAAGGGATGCTAATGGAAATGAATTGGCGGATATTGGGTTGGCGGGTATAAAAATAGCTGCTGGAACTGCTGCTATTAATGTTACTCATTTTGGAGATAGCTCGGATAGTGGCAGCAACAATACTAAAAACTCAGAAACAAACTTTTCTAATATACATCAAGCAGGAATTGCTGCTCTTGACAATCTCAATGATTGTTGCCCAGATAAATCACTTCCTACAATTTCTCAATGGGATGGAGATAAAGGTTTTTTGGAAATTGGGCTGATTCTAATAGTTTTGTATTGAAATTAGGCTATAATGTAGCCAACAATTACTATTTAGCTTTACAATCCATCGACACATTTAATGCATTAGGCGGTAAAGGTATTTCAGGAGTAACCGGATCTCAAGTGTATTCTAATTTGGATGGCACAAGACAATATAATGCAGGTGATAGGTCGGTAGCATTTGCAACAACTTTTAATCCAGTGAAAGCAAACCTGCTACCTGCTAATAGTCTTAAAATATCAAAGTCATTACCTTTGAGTGCATCTCAGTTCTCAAAGCTGTTCAAAGGAACATCTGTTGCAAGAGCATCTGCGGCAACAAGAGGATCGATGAACAAGGAAGTACATTTACAGCAATAAATGCCCAATTAAATTACCAGTATACACCTGTTGTGAAACCTATTTTCCAAATCAAATAATATAAAATAGAAATGAAGGCGTTGAAATATTATCGATTTATTCCTATTTTGTTAGGGATGATAGCATTTTGTTATTTTTATTTATACAGATATGTTTATTTAAACAGTAAATATTTTGAGCAAAATAAAATAAATTCAAAAATTATTAAAGTATATAACTATGAAAATAAGTCATTGCAATTTTATTATACTGATGATTATTGTATAACTAACACAGATACGAAAGGAGATACTTTAAAGATAGGTGATTCTATATCCAAAGAAGCAAATACGGAATCTTTTAAAATTTACAGGAAAAACCAATTAGGCAAATATGAATTTTATAAAAACTATCTGATGGAAGAGTAGCGAATAAAAATCCCCAGAGCAACAGTATTTGCCTGATGCATCTGGCGCTCCAGTATGCTGCTCCCCAAAAACCGTACAATTTTTTTGGAGTATTTAAGATATAATTATTAATCTTAAATTGGCAAAATTATGTCAAGAACAAATGACCTTGGGGCAATAGTAGCGGTTACGAAGGAGGCGGGCAAACGATGACCTACGATGCCAACGGAAATATGACGGCAATGCCGGACAAGAAGATCTCTGCCATTGCATACAACTTTTTGAATCTTCCGAAACAGATCTCCCAGAATGCCAATGTGACCAATTACTTTTACAGGGCAGACGGCGTAAAAATTAAAAAGAAATTCGTCCTCAGCAACGCCTCGGGTACGACCACCATCAATACCGAATATCTGGACGGCTTCCAGTATTCTACCCCGAATACCGAACCCATCCGTATGGCGTTGGAAGAGCCGGATGATGAAACAATGTCCGCATCCAAGGCAGGCGAGGAAGAAGCCTTCTCTTGGGATGAGGATAGGGAAATCGCCCTTGTCGATACAGGAAACCCGCCTGTGGAAGACAATATGATACTTTCCTTTTTCCCCACCGCGGAAGGCTATTACGATTTTGAGAATTTTCGTTACATTTACCAGTACAAAGACCACTTAGGCAACGTGAGAGTAAGTTATGTAAAGAACAGCGCAGGCGCTCTTGAAATAAGGGACAGAAACGATTATTATCCTTTCGGGATGAGCTTTTTAAAACCTGTTGGTCAGTCTTCTGTGTATGATCCGATGGCGATCCCGTATAATTACAAGTACAACGGAAAGGAGCTACAAGAAACAGGAATGTATGATTATGGCGCAAGGATGTATATGCCGGACTTGGGAAGATGGGGTGTTGTTGATCCACTGGCGGAGAAATCAAGAAGATGGTCTACTTACACGTACGCTTACAACAATCCAATAAGATTTATTGATCCGGATGGCATGTTTGCTATTGATTGTCCTGATTGTCCTAAGCCAGGTTATGAAGGTGAAACAATGGTTGGTTCTGATGGAAAAACCTATGGTGCTGCTAGTATTAGTGAGGGCTCTTCTCAATTGGAATGGTTAAGACAGACTGATATTGAGGAAGTTTCAATTTTAGGAAAGGCAAATGGAGGATATGCAAATATGAACTTAACTTATAATAATGAAAATACTGCAGGTTATAAATTCTTAAGTACAGGATATAATAAAAATGGAGAGTATGCAGGATTTGAAAGTAATGCCACGTTAATTAATGCGTCATATACAAATAATACAGGAACAGGAGCGCTTCCTTTAGCTTTTGACTTAGGTGGTGAAGCTTCTGTCTTATCTTCAAACTTATCGGCTAGGTTAGGAACAGAAAACAATAATATTTCCGGAAATGCAAATGGTAGTATTGTAATCTTCCCCAAAAATAGGAATATTTAAAAATATAGTTTTTAATTTGGAAGACTATGAAAAACAGTAAATTTTCAGAAGTTCAGATTATTAAGATATTATCTGAACAA
>NZ_QOVY01000006.1 GCF_003932955.1 Chryseobacterium sp. SC28 | reverse complement strand
GGTTATAATATTTGAAATTCATAAACAATTATCTGATTATCAGGTATAAATATACAAAATTCCACATTAATTACCAAAAAAATCCGCCTCTAGTTGTGAGACGGATTCTTTTTTATTTTTCAGAAGAATGTTTTTGCGAAATATTTGGTTCTGCAAAACCTATTTTTTCATTGTCACTTAATTCTGATAGTTTTTTGAATATGATTGAATAACTGGTATTGAACGGAACTTCCATCACAAAGTATTTATTTCCCATTCCTTCACTTTCGCATCCTAAATTTTCAAATTCTTTTCTTAATTCCATTATATCAATATTCTCATCAAGAACAATGATTTGAATTGTGGAATTTCCGGAATGTTCTACAACTTTTCGGTACGTAATGCGCTCTTCATCTTCGTCATATTCTGCAAAAACAATATCGCCCGAGGAAAAGCCAGGACCATAAAATGGAATATTATCAATCTTATAAAGGCCATCATTTGAATTTATAATTTCAGCCCAAAGTGTTTCAACAACAATTTCTTCAAGAACATCACTATAATATCGGACTAATATTTTTTCTGAATTATCGCTCATTTGAAATTTTATTTGAAAACAAAGTTACTTATTCCAAACAATCTTCTTCGCCATCACATCACTCGAATTGGTACCAATCATTATTTCAAATTCACCAGCTTCCCAATCGTAATTGAGTGCGTCATCGTAGAATTTCAAATCTTCCGGCGTTAACTTGAAAGTTACATTTCTGTTTTCTCCTTTCTTTAAAAAAATTTTCTGGAAACCTTTCAGTTCTTTGATTGGACGAACCACTTTTCCGAAAAGGTCTCGGATGTAAAGCTGAACAACTTCTTCACCATCAAAATTCCCTTTGTTGGCAACATTTACATTGATGATCAAAGTTTGATTTCCTTTCAGATTTTCAGAACTTAGATTAAAGTTTGAATATTTGAAATCTGTGTAACTCAATCCAAATCCAAACGGGAATTTCGGGTCGTTGTCCAAATCGATGTAAGCGGAAACGTAATTTCTGTCCGTGGATTTTTCAGCTGGCCTTCCGGTGTTGTAGTGGTTATAATAAATTGGGATTTGCCCTTCCGTTCTTGGGAAAGTCATTGGCAATTTCCCACCGGGATTCACATTTCCGAAGAGGACATCCGCGATAGAATTTCCGGCTTCCGTTCCCAGCCACCAGCTGTAAACGATTGTGGGAATGTTGTCTGCTGCCCAATCAAAAACCAACGGTCTTCCTGCGTTTATGAGCAGAACGATCGGTTTTCCGGTTTTAGCAATTTCTTTAAGTAATTCTTCCTGGACACCTGAGAAATGGAGATTGCTTCGGCTTTTTGCTTCGCCACTCATGGCGTGTCCTTCGCCCAAAGTCATGATTACGACATCTGCTTTTTTCGCCGTTTCGATGGCTTCTGCAAACATAGATTTGTCGTCGTCGTTTTCATTGCAACCTTTTGCGTAAAGCAAGTTTGAGTTTTTGCCTAATTGATTTTTGATGCCGTCAAACTGGGTCACGATTCTTTGCGCATCATCTTTGAACGGAACCGCCCAGAATCCGTGCATCGCCACCGCATCTTTTCCGAAAGGTCCAATCAAAGCAACAGTTTTTGTCGACTTTGAAAGGGGAAGAAGTTTCTTTTCGTTCTTCAGAAGGACGACACTTTTTGCCCCAAATTCTCTTCCGAATTTTCTATGTTCAAGATTGTCGGTTTGTTGTTTTTGTCTTTCGGAATTTGAAAATTTATAAGGATCATCAAACAATCCCAGCTCAAATTTTTTGGTTAAAATTCTTCTTACTGCGTCATCTACAAATTTGATGTCCACTTTTCCCTCCTTTACCAATTTCGGAAGCTGTTCCATATAAATTCTGCTTTCCATATCCATATCATCACTTCCTGCGAGGATGGCTTTTTCGGCTGCTTCGGCATTGTCTTTGGCATAGCCGTGTTTTATCATCTCACCAATGCTTCCCCAGTCGGAAACTACGAATCCCTTGAAGTTCCACTGGCCTTTCAGCAAATCTCTCAGGATATATTTGTTGCCCGTTGCCGGGATTCCGTTGATGTCATTGAAGGAATTCATAAATGTGGCAACGCCCGCTTCGGCAGCTGCTTTGAAAGGTGGCAGATAAGTTTCGTTCAGTTGTCTCAAACTCATATCGACGGAGTTGTAATCCCGTCCGCCAACCGCTGCACCGTAAGCCGCAAAGTGTTTGGCACAGGCCATTATCGCATCAATGTTTCCTAAGCCTTTTCCCTGGAAACCTTTGATTCTGGCGACGGCGATTTTGGTTCCGAGATAAGTATCTTCACCCGAACCTTCCATCACGCGTCCCCATCTGGGGTCTCTCGCAATGTCCACCATTGGCGCAAATGTCCATTGGATGCCGTAAGCAGATGCTTCCATTGCCGCGATTCTTTCTGATTTTTCTATCATTTCCAAATCCCAGCTTGCCGCCTGACCGAGGTTGATCGGGAATGTGGTTCTGAATCCGTGAATCACGTCTTGTCCGAATATCAAAGGGATTTTGAGCCTAGATTCTAAGGCTAATTTTTGGAAGGCTCTCGTTTCGTCCGCACCGGTCACATTCAGCATCGAGCCTACTTTTCCGCTTTTTATTTCTTCCAATACTTTTTTGGAGTTGGAATTTTGAGGTCCGGTGGCGTACTCGAAGCCGCTGTATTGCACGAGTTGTCCGGCTTTTTCCTCCAAAGTCATTTTGGAAAGGAGTTCAGTCACTTTTTGATCAATGCTTTTCTGGGCGGCGATGCTGATACCAAGGATTAGAAGTAATAAGGAAAAGAAGTTTTTTATCATAATACTATTATCTTTCTAAGAAAATTAAATCAATAATCCACCGCTTGTGGGATTAATGGGTGGATTATCGGATTTACGCAACCTGTACGCCGAACAGATGCCCCACCAAGGCGGTAATTCCCATCGCGACCGTTCCCCAGAAACAAATCCTCAGAACAGCAATTCCAAGTTTGGAACCGCCGGTTCTTGCCGAGATCGCGCCAAGAAGCATTAGGAAAACAATAGAAAATCCGTATTGAAAATACACCATATTTTTTATGGGCGCCAGCAGTGATACGGCAAAAGGCAGCAATGCACCCAACGCAAATGCGCCAAATGACGCGGCAGCGGCCAATAAGGGCTTGGCCTGAGTGATCTCATTGATTCCTAACTCGTCGTGTGCGTGCGCGCCCAAAGCATCATGCGCCGTGAGCTCGGTGGCAACCTGCAAAGCGGTTTCTTTGGTCACGCCTCGTTTTTCATAGATTTTTGCCAGCTCCAATAGTTCTGCTTCCGGCATTTCCTCGAGTTCGCGTTTTTCCCGCAAGAGGTCGGCTTTCTCGGTGTCTTCCTGAGAACTTACGGATACATATTCGCCCGCTGCCATAGACAATGCGCCGGCAATCATTCCTGCTAAAGCAGCAAGCACGATTGTATTCCTATCTGTCGAGGCTGCCGCAACACCAATCACGATGCTCGTCGTGGACAGTAATCCGTCGTTTGCACCCAGCACGGACGCACGAAGCCAGCCAACTCTGTTCACGTAATGTTTTTCAAATGGATGATGCATAATTTTTTAGATTAAATTTTTGACTTGCCAATAAAATTTGACAAGTCAAAAATAAGATGATTTTTTATTTGAATCTTAAATTTAACGAAATAATATCCGATTTCATCCCAATAGTTTTGGTGTAATGGCCATATCTTACTTCCAACATATTGAGCCGTTCGACGCCGAACAAACCGTTTTTTGGAGTATAACGGATCCCGGCACCATAAAAATGACTGTTGAATTTGGAAAGGTCATAATTGCTGGTGTAATAATCGTCAAAAGCCGTGTGCGTTTGATAAGGCGAAAAATATTTGGCGGCCGTCTGAGAATAATACCTGTAAAACGGACTCACGGAAAGGAACGGCGAGAGTTTCACGGGCGTTTCCAAGCTGATGGTGTGCGAGGTCAAATCCCAATCGTCTGTGTAATATCGATAGTAAGCTCTCAGAATCACTTTGTCTCCAAGAAAATAATTGGCACGCAATCCCAGGGGAATTTTGAAGCGTTTGTCGGGCAATGCTTCCTGATGAACAGAATTGTCGTTAAAATAAACACGGTGGAACGGCAAACTCAGATAGCCGGTTTGCTGCACACCATCTACCAAAAACTCCATTTGAAAATCTTTATTGATGATCTGCGAATAGGCAAGTGATAGCGCAAAGGTATTTCTCCCAGTCGTTCCATAATCGTCGCCTTCGCCACCGGTATTGTTGCCCGTTCTCAGTTCTATCGGTGCAATCAGCGTGACCTGATCCAGAAAAGCCTGAAATTTGGCCGTGAATTCTCCCATTTTGTTGGGCGTTTTCTTTGCAAAACCAATATTTGCCCCAAAAGATTGATAATCGTATTCGCCGGAGTAGGCAACGCCCGCCATCAAGGTAGTGCCTTTTTCCTCATTTTCCCGACTCCAATTGATGCTGGGATAAACCCGATTGTCTGAATGAGACGCCGACGAATTGGCTTTCAAGTCGATCATATCAGACGATGCCGATGTGTAATGATCGATTCCGAGACTGAAATCGAACTTGTTTTTTCGGTCTTTCTTGTCATATTTTACCATCGTCACATCGATGGTGTTGGAAATATCGGTCAGATGTTCGGAGCCTATGCCGCCGGTGACCGCCGAGTTGTTGCCATCCTGTTTATAATAGCTGGAAACCAGATTGGCCTCCTCGAATGTCAGCTTTTTCGGCTTATTATTGCCGGTATCTTCTTGTGCTTTGGCGTTGAACATTCCGAAAAGAGCAAGGATACTTATTATAATTTTTTTCATTTTAGATCATAATTAATTTTTTACAATGACTCCTTTTAGTTGCATCCGCAGCCGCCGCCCACTTTGCCGGCGTTGGCACCGGACGAGCCTTCGCGGTAGGATTGGAAGCTGAGTTCGGTTTTTTCGATGGTTCGGTTTCCAAGGATCATTTCCGCATCGTTGAGTTTGTTTTTTTCATATTCTTTTACCGTAGTGCAAGAAGATATACAGTTGGCAATCAGCAAAAAAGCGGTTGCTACAATTGTTTTTGACTTATAATTTTTCATTTTTAATTGGGTTTGTTTTTCAAATAGAATCTTCGATTTCATCTGAGATGAATATTTTTCGATGAATATATGTGATCCTCGTCATCAATAATGATACATTCCAGATGATTGATCTGGTTCACCATATTCAGCGCCGACTCGATTCCCATAATGCTCACGGGCGTTGCCATTGCATCGGCAATTTCGGCGTTGGGACAAAAGATGGTGACGCTTTTCACACCAGAAACGGGCATTCCGGTTTTCGGGTTGATGGTGTGCGAATATTTTTTCCCGTCGATGAGCACAAATTTTTCATAATTTCCCGACGTAGCGATGGCCATATCGGTAATGTTCAGGTAAGAGAAGGCTTGTTTTGCATTTTCAGGATCGGCAATTCCGATGGTCCACGGTTTGCCGTCGGTCTGATTTCCCCAAGTCGTCAGATCGCCGGAGGCATTTACTATTCCGGCAAGCACACCGCGTTGCAGAAGCTGTCGTTTCGCCATTTCCGCAGCGTAGCCTTTTCCGATGCCTCCGAAGCCGATCCGCATTCCTTTTTCTTTCAGAAATACAGTTTGATCATCGGGATTCAGAAAGATATTGCGATAATTGACCAGCTTCAAGTGATTTTTGATCAATTCAGGATCTGGCAGTTGCTTCATTTCTCGATCGAAGTTCCAGAAACTTTTGTCGATGCCGCCGTAAGAAATGTCAAAATATCCGTCGGTGACCGCGCTGATTCGCAGACTTCTTTCGATCAGGCCAAACACTTCTGCATCTACTTTTACCGGTTTGATACCTGCATTTCGGTTGATGAGGTTGGTCTGGCTTTCTTCGCTGAAAGTCGTCAACAATTTTTCGATTCTTTGGATTTCTGCTATTGCAGCGTCGATATGGCGGTTCGCAAGCTGTTCGTCCTCATCTACGACGGTAATTTCAAAAGCGTTTCCCATCAGTTTTTGAGGTCTTTTGAATTCTCTTAGCATATCGTTTCTTATTTTAGATTGCCTTTGATTTCGCGGATTTCTTGGCAGAACGTTGCTGCATTTTCCGAAGGAAGTCCTTCCCAGCTTTTCAGGATTTTACCATCGGCATCCAGCAAAAGTGTGTAGGGAAAAAGTCCTTTGGGATTGTACAGTTCGGCCAGCGCGGCATTTTCTTTTTTCAATTCCGGAGCGGGCTGGTTCTTCTTGCTTCTGGGGAAATCTGCGTTGAGGTAAACGATTATGTTTTCAGTTGCCAAACTTTTGAAATCTGCTGTTTCGATAATATTTTTGTGCAGTTTAATACACGGAATGCACCAGTCGGAGCCCGAAAAATTGAGCAAAATCAACTCTTTTTTTTCGCCGGCTTGCTTTTTGGCCTCTTCCAGACGGGTCTGCGCCACAAGGACATTAGAAAATAAAGCCATCAATACGGCTACAAGGATTGTTTTCATTATGAAAATTTTATAATGATTTGTTGTTAATGAATAGGCTAATGCTCATAAAGCCGATAATCAGCGATATGAGTTGGATCGGGATGCGATCAAATTTGAGAATAAACTTAAATTCGAAAAAGCTTTGGAGGCTCCCAAGCGGTGTTTAAAAAACCTTTGTAACAAAAGTTTATGTTGTAGGAAGGAAATTTTTGAGATCCGATCTGCTTAAAAGTATTTTTTTCGAGGGAAAATTCAAATCTTTGTGCAACAGTGAAGTACAGAGCAAGCGGCGCAGAATGAATAACGAAAGGCAATCTTTGATCTTTATCAAAATCGCCATCTTTCACGGGATGGTCATAATGCATCTTCAAAAATTGGGCGACGGACATCTGTGGATTCAGTGTTTTATGCTCGCAGTAATGCTCTATCAAATCCGGAATTTTCAAAAGCTGATACAGTTCGGTCGTAGAAACCAAATAAAAAGACAGTAACAATATGGAAATCAACTTTTTCAATATTTCAAAGGTATGATTTCTTTATTTAAGATTGGTTCTAAATTAGAAAACAGAACAATTAAAAAAATCGCTCTTCATTCAGGGGCTGTAAAATTAGCAATTTATTTGCAACAAAGCCGGTTTCCGGTTTTTTTTCTAAATTGAATTCAAAAAGTTTATCTATTTTTGTGTCAAATCCCACTTTATGAAGCCCGGCCAAACCCAAACGCTTACGATTGATGAACAGATCTCCTCCGGTTTTATTTTAACGGATGAATCCGGCGAAAAAGCTTTCATCCAGAGAATATTTGCAGATGAGTCTTGGGAAATTGGTAGCAAGGTACAAGTATTTGTATATCAAGATGATGGAAGCCTGAAAGCCACCACCGAAAAAGCAAATGCAGAAGTAGGAGAATTTGCTGTGATGACCTGCGTGCAAAGCCTACCAACAGGCGCTTTTATGGATTGGGGCATCATCAAAGATCTTTTTGTCCCGTACAAACAACAGAAATCTAAGATCTTGGAAGGGAAACGCTACATCGTTTATGTTTACACCGACGAAGCTACTGGTTTGACTACCGGAACTACCAAATTCAAACGGAATCCGCAGTACGAAAACCTCCCGCTCAGAAAGGGCGAAAAGGTAGATTTGATATTGATGAACGAGTCTGAGCTGGGCTGGAACGTTATCATCAATAAAAAATATATCGGATTGATCTATGCCACAGATGTTTACAAAAAATTATACCCGCTTTCCGAAGAAACCGGCTACATCAAAACCATCCGAGATGATGGGAAAATAGACGTCACTTTGCAACCGCAAGGTTTTGAAAACGTGGACGAATTCAAACAAAAAATCATCGATAAACTGAATGAAAATTACGGATTGCTCTATTTGTCGGACAAATCTTCTCCGGAAGAAATCAAAGATGAATTGCAGATGAGCAAGAAGAATTTCAAAAAAGCCATCGGAAGTCTGTACAAAGATAAGGTGATTGAAATTACGGACGATAGAATCAAGTTAGTTTGATTAGGATTAATGTCAATTGTCAGTTTTCAGAAACTTAATATAAAATTTGGTTTTACTTGGACTCGTTTTTGATTTCAGAAAGGAAATTCCATTATGAAAAAGATTCTCATCAGCGGGGCAACGGGACTTATTGGGAAAAAACTTTCCAGAAAATTATTCGAAAGAGGCTATCAAGTTGAGATTCTTGTGCGTTCGAAACCCGAAAACAAATCCGATTTCACCTCTTATGTTTGGGATTATGAAAATGGTTTTATAGAAGATGGCGCATTAGATGGTACTTACACTTTCATTCATCTCGCCGGAGCCAGCATCAGCAAACGCTGGACAGAAGCTTACAAAAAGGAAATCTACAACAGCCGGATCAATTCTGCTCAATTCATTTTTGAAGAAATGCAGAAACAAAATATTCATCCCGAAGCCGTCATTTCTTCCTCGGCAGTAGGAATTTACGGGCAAATTACTTCTACACAGATTTTTTCTGAAAACGATCCGCCGGCTGCCGACTTTTTAGGGAATGTATGCACGGCTTGGGAAGAAAAAGCGCATCAATTTGAAAAATTGGGCAGCAGAGTCGTCTGCATCAGAACTTCTACGGTACTTTCGGAAAAGGGAGGCGCTCTGGACGCTCTCAAAAAGCCAATCGAACTGAATTTCGGCGCAGTTTTAGGCTCGGGCGATCAGTATTTTCCGTGGATTCATCTGGACGATTTGGTCTCGATATACATTAAAGCTGTGGAAGATGTGTCGATGGAAGGCGCCTACAATGCGGTTGCACCAGATTTTGTGAACAACCGAGAACTGACTCGAAAAATAGCGGCGCAGCTCGACAAGAAAATTTGGTTGCCGAATATTCCCAAATTTGTAATTAAAGCTATCTTGGGCGAAATGTCTGTTTTAGCTTTGGAAGGAAGTAGAATTTCCTCCAGAAAAATCGAGAATTCGGGGTTACAGTTTGGTTACGATACTTTGGACAAAGCTTTGGCCGATCTTATTACTTAAAGCAGATTTGCAAAACGGGTTTTAAATTCTTATTTTTATCAAAATTTATCAATGAATCAGGAAAAAGTTAAGAATTTGGAAAAAGTTGCCAACGGGGTAATTTGGTGGGTCGGCTCTATTCCGTCTCTTATTTTTCACACGATTTTCTTTATCGTTTGTTTCGCGTTGCCGATTTTTAACATTGTGGAATTCGAACATATGTTGCTGGTTCTCACCACTGTTGTTTCTTTGGAAGCGATTTATTTGGCGATTTTCATCCAAATGACTGTCAATAAAAGTACAGAACATATCGAGGATTTGAAGGAAGATGTAAACGAAATCCAGGAAGATATTGAAGAAATCCAAGAAGATATAGACGAAATCCAGGAAGATATTGATGAGATCCAGGAAGATGTGGAAGAAATCAACGAGGATGAAGATGACGAAGACCACAGCGAACGCGCCCGCACGGTGATGCTGAAAAGCAAAGTTTCCAGCAACAAGAACGACATCAAGAACTTAAAAGACAAAATCAAAGAACTCGAAAATCTGATTGAAAGTCTTAAAAAAGAATATTAGTTTTAAATTTTTTTTCGAGACGTTGCGAACTCTGAATTTTTAGCAGCATTCAAACAAAAAAAGCAAGACCAAAAAGTCTTGCTTCAATTACATTCCGAAAAAGGAATTTTTATTTACCAAGGTAAGATTTCAGGATCTTACTTCTGGTGTTGTGTTTCAATCTTTTGATCGCTTTTTCTTTGATTTGGCGAACTCTTTCTCTTGTAAGGTCAAAAGTTTCACCGATTTCTTCAAGCGTCATTGGATGTTTTCCGTTTAATCCGAAATACAATCTTACCAAATCCGCTTCTCTCGGCGTCAAAGTTTGAAGCGCTCTTTCAATCTCGATTTGTAGAGATTCCAACATCAAATCCTTATCTGGACTTGGCGATTCTCCCGAACGCAAAACGTCATAAAGGTTAGAATCTTCGCCTTCCACAAGCGGCGCATCCATCGATAGGTGGCGGCCACTGTTTTTCATAGATTCCTTGATGTCGTCTTCGCTCATATCCAGCACTTCCGCCAATTCTTCCGGAGAAGGTGGTCTTTCGTTCTCTTGCTCCAAATGGGCATAGGCTTTGTTGATTTTGTTGATAGAACCAATTTTATTTAATGGTAATCTCACAATTCTCGATTGCTCAGCCAAAGCCTGCAAAATGGATTGACGAATCCACCAAACCGCATAGGAGATAAATTTGAAACCTCTCGTTTCATCGTATCTTTTCGCGGCTTTCATCAGACCGAGATTTCCCTCGTTGATGAGATCGGGAAGAGAAAGTCCTTGATTCTGATATTGCTTTGAAACGGAAACCACGAAACGAAGATTGGCTTTGATCAGTTTTTCCAGCGCGGCTCTGTCGCCGGCACGGATTCTCTGAGCTAAATCTACCTCTTCATCGGCAGTGATCAGTTCCACTTTGCCAATCTCTTGCAGATACTTGTCTAATGATGCGGTTTCCCTGTTGGTAACCTGCTTTGTAATTTTTAATTGTCTCATAAGAAAAACCCATTCTTTAGGTTGCAATACATTATACGATCATAAACCGAAAAAGGTTACAAATATTTTATATTCGCAGGATTAATCTTCAAATTTTAACGCTTTTTTAAATACTTTCATATTATATGAGGCTTTCAAAACATAGAACGATTTTTTAGATGCATAGACAAAAAACGTTAAAAAAAACTGCATTTCTCTGAAAATCAAGTATCTTAACAAAAATTAAGGATTCAAAATTCACGGTATGGATTCTAATTGTTATTTTTGTCGAATGTTTAAAAATCTCATCCGAGTTTTCATAGGATTATCCCTTTTTTCCTGCGCCAAAGAACCGGTTCCGAAGCCGAAAGGCGATTTGCGTTTGGAATATCCAGCTCCTAAATATGTGCGTTTTTCGTCTCCTTGCCCTTACGCTTTTGAGTATTCAGATTTTGCAGTCGTTAAAGATGCTAAGCAACCCTGCTGGTACAATTTGTCTTACCCGAAAATGAAAGCCAATGTTTTCATCACCTATTTCCCGATCAAAAATGATTTTCCGCTTCACGTGAAGGAAGCCGAAAAAATGGTTTATGAACACACCATCAAAGCCAGCTCCATCGATACCAAATCTTTCGCCTATCCGGAGAAAAATGTTTACGGTAATTTCTACGAACTCAAGGGTCAGACGGCCTCCAATATTCAGTTTTATGTGACCGATAGCACGAGACATTTCGTGACGGGCAATTTATATTTCAATTCGCGGCCGCGTCCGGATTCTTTGGCGCCGGCGGTAGATTATATCAAAAAAGATCTTTTACATTTGATCGATTCTTTTGAATGGAAAAAGAACTAGGAAACAAGGCAAAAGATAACAAGAATAAAGATTAACAATAGAAAAGGCAATCAGCGAAAGGACTATTGCCGATAGTAAAAACTTAAATTATGAAATTATTAGCAGTAGGAACGGTCGCTTTTGACGCCATAGAAACGCCATTTGGAAAAACCGATAAAATCCTTGGCGGTGCAGCCACTTACATCGGATTGGCGGCGTCGGCTTTGGATACAGACGTGAGTTTGGTCTCCGTCATCGGCGGCGATTTCCCTCAGGAATATCTGGATATGATGACGTCAAAAAACATCAATGTGGATGGCGTAGAAATGGTGAAAGAAGGCAAAACATTCTTCTGGAGCGGCAAATATCATAATGATCTGAACACGAGAGACACTTTGGTAACAGAACTGAATGTTTTGGCAGATTTTGACCCGAAAGTTCCGGAACAGTCAGCCGGCGCCGAGGTGCTTTTATTGGGAAATTTAGATCCTGTAGTTCAGCTTGCGGTTTTGGAAAGCATGACAACAAAGCCGAAATTGGTCGTTCTCGATACGATGAATTTCTGGATGGATATCGCCTGGGACAACTTGATGAAAGTGATTGCGAAAACAGACGTGATTACCATTAATGATGAAGAAGCCAGGCAACTCTCCGGAGAATATTCTTTGGTAAAAGCGGCTAAAAAAATCCACAATATGGGACCCCGATCTGTGATTATCAAAAAAGGCGAACACGGCGCTTTGCTGTTCCACGACGGCAAAATCTTTGCCATTCCTGCTTTGCCTTTGGAAGAAGTTTTTGACCCCACAGGCGCCGGCGACACTTTCGCAGGCGGATTTGCCTCCTACCTGACAAAAAAGGCGGATTTCAGTTTTGAAAGTATGAAAACCGCGATTATCGTGGGGAGCGCGATGGCCTCCTTCACGGTAGAAAAATTCGGAACCGAAAGAATCCAAAATGTAACGAAAGAAGAACTAGACGGCAGAATCCGCCAATTCAAAGAGTTGACAAGTTTCGAGTCCGTTATTTAATTTAACTTTAATAAAATTTATCACTCAAAAGAAGTGGTCAAAAAATAAAACAAATGAAGAGAATATTTTTTTCAATTATGCTGGCATTGCCGTCCTCGATGGTTTTTTCGCAATATCTGATCGTTGGTAGAGACAGCATTTCTGTACAAGATTATATCAAAGAAAACCGGTATGGTCTGGAGCAAAACGGTCCCGACAAATCGGTAAATTCGACGGTAGAATTTTTGTTGCTGCAGCAATTGGCTAAAGAAAAAAAAGCAGATACGCTTAACTTTTTTGTGAACTCTGTCAATCAGAGACTATCTGAACTCCGCGAGCAGAAGTTCTATCCAAAGTCCATTATCGATCCTTTGCTTCAGGATTTTGTCGATTCCAATAAGACAGAAACCCAGATTATACTTTTCATTAAAGAGAAAAAAACGGATGATAAAACAGACTACAAAGCGCTTTACAATGCTGTGAAATCCGGAAAAATGACGATGGAAGATTTCATGACCAAAAATGCTACGCCCGAAGCGTCTAAAGCATTTTACATAAAACCCGGAATGTTGGACTATGCGCTTTATCAGCAAATTAAAAATACGCCCATCAATTCCTACACACCTTTCATAGACAAGCCCAATGTGGTGGGTTTTGCTAAGGTGTTAGGGAGCAGACCCAGCTTGGGATATATGATTTTTGGCGTTTTGACCATTCCGAATGATGCCAATTATGAAACCACCAAAGCCAAGATCTATAAGGAACTGGAAGCAGGCAAGAAATTCCAGTCCGTCGTGAAGGAGTTTGGTGCTACTGAGGATGAGAAGAATTCCGGCGGTGCAGTAATGGGCTCTCCCATTTTGCCGGACGAAGTTTACAATGCTCTGAAAGGACAAGCGAAAGATTTCTATACGAAAACTCCGATGCTCTTCGGCGACAAATATTTTATTTTTAATATTTATAATATCGAGCCCTATACGCTCACCGATGCCAACAGAAGCTTTTTCCAGAAGGAGATGCTGGCAACAAGCTACGGAGAAGAAGTAACATCGAGAATGATTGAGTGGCTGAAAACGCAGGACAAATATGCGGAAACGGCCGATTTTGCGGAGATTAAAAAATCTTATCAAAACTATCTGAATCCGAAAAATCCCAAAGCAGTGCTCTTCAGCTACGGAAAAAATATTGTGACGTACGAAGATTTCAAAAAAGCGATGGATGCGCAGTACAAAAATCTGGAACAATTGTCCGCCAGCCAATGGTCCGAGCTGGCAGATTACCAGTCTCAGCGATATATGATGGGCGTCTATGCCAAGAATTTTCCAAATCTGCCGGAGATCAAACCGGAAATCGAGGATCTGCGCAAAAACCTCTATTCGGAGTATATCTTTTCCGAATATCTGAAACAAGAAGTGAAAAATAATCCTAAACTTTACGCCGATTATTACAACGAAAACAAGTCCAAATTTGTCTGGGAAAAAAGAGCAGAATCCAGAGCAGCCGTCATCTCCGATCCCAAATTATTGAAGGATATCGAAAAAGAAATGAAAGATCCGAAAAAATGGGAAGCTTTGAAAGCGAAGTACAAAGACCAGGTCAATGATCAGAATAAGGTTTTGGTACATTTCGAACAAGGGAAAATTCAGGAATCCTCCGACATCTTCAAGAAACACAATGTACCATTTAAAAAAGGAACGTTTACCACCAAAATTTCGGACCGGGATGTGGTAGTTGCCATAGACGAGATTCTGCCGGAGCAGCAGATGACGCTGGACGAAGCAAAAGAAGATATGACAGATGCCGTGACCGAACGATTGCTCCAAAAAACAATAGCAGATCAAAGGGCAAAAACCAAAGTCGAGATTCAGCCCGCTTTTATGGCAGAACTCAAGAAAAATTTTAAGAAATAATTATAACAAATCATGAAGCAAAATGGCTTGATAATCTTAATTTTGCAACTTAAATAAATATCAATAATAATGTTGAAATATTCGAAATGTCTTTTTTTATGGTCCGCGATTCTCTGCGTATTTACGACGAACATGTCTGCCCAGCTAAGCAAGGGTCAGCTAATTGATGGGATAGCAGCCGTAATAGGCGACGAAATTGTGCTGGAGTCCGACATCGAGGATCAGGCCAACTATGCGAAGCAGCAGGGTGCCAATGTGGGAGAAAGATGCGATTTTCTGGAAAGCATCCTGAACAATAAATTACTCATCTACGAAGCCAAAAAAGATACCCTTATAGAAAACAGATCGGCCGCAATCAAAGAAATGGCCGGTACCAAATACACCCAGATTCTTTCTCAATTTCCAGACGAGAAAGCCATGCTGGCTGCATACAAATTCCGTACATCTTACGAGATGAAAGCAGCAATCGAAAAAATAGACACCGACAACTATTACGGACAGGCCAAATACGGAAGAATTACCGAAAAAGCCGACGTGACACCCACCGAGGTTACCGATTTTTACAACCAATTCAAATTCCAACTGCCCAACGTGAAAGATGAAGTGGTGCTTTCAAAAATCAGCATATTTCCTAAGCTTTCTGAGGCGCACAAAAAAGAAATTATTGCGAAACTCAATAAAATAAAAGAGGATATCAAAAATGGCGAAAGCTTCGAAAACCAAGCAAGAATCTATTCCGAAGACGAGGGTTCTGCGGCACTCGGCGGACTCTACAAAAACATCAATGTGGGGCAGATGGTAAAACCTTTTGAAGCCGCGGCACTCAATCTGCAGGAAGGCGAAATCTCCGATCCTGTGGAATCCGAGTATGGCTATCACCTCATTACATTAATCAAAAGAAACGGCAAAAGGTACGACGCGAGACATATCCTCATCAAAAGCACGCCGAACGCCGAAGAGATAGCTGCAGCCACCAAGCAACTAGACAGCATCCGAACTCTGATATTGCAAAACAAAATGAGTTTCAAAGAGGCCGCATACAAATTCTCGGACGACAAGAGCAACAAATTCTCCGCCGGCGTTATGACCAATAACCAAGACGGCTCGGACAGACTGGAGCGATTGGGGCTGGATCCCACGATTTCTTACCAGATTGCGGGTCTGAAAAAAAACGACATCACAGAACCCTTCCAACAAGAAGATCAGCAGAAAAGAAAAATGATCAGCATTGTCCAAGTCAATGATATCATCGATGCGCATCAGCTGGAACTCTCCACGGATTACGAAAGAATCAAAGAAATGGCGCTGAACAAGAAGAAAAATGAAATTGTGGAGAAATGGGTGAACGAAAAGATTCCGTCCATCTTTATTTCAATTGACGATAAATACAAGGATTGCAAATTCCACAGCAACTGGCTGAAAAACACGGTGGTGACTACTGCGAAGTAGAATGATTTCTTGATCGCAAAAATATAAAAGGATGAGCGAAAGTTCATCCTTTCTTTATGATAATATTCTCATTATTCTTTTCCCAAAATTTTAAAATCGACAAGATTTCCGTCCCATTTTTCGTTGTAAGTAGAAAATTCGATGGCGGTGATTTGTCCCATCGTCACATCGATGACATAGCTCAAACCATTTTTCAGACCTTTGATTGCGATGTTTTCTCCGTTGCTGAATAGCGCATCTAGGTCATCGAAGTTACCCGTAAAATTTTCATAAGCAAGCGTCACGTCCAAACCTTTTGGGGTCAATTTTCTTTCGGCTGCTTTCAGATGTGCAATGTGCGATTGCAACTGTGGATATTTTGCGGCCAAAGCCTGCAATAAGGTCAATTCTAGATCATTTAGTTCTTTCAAAATTGTTGTTTTTTAGGATTTATCGTTCATTTTACAAATTTAACCGGTATCGACAGTCCGAGAGTGAACATTTAGTAAGATTAAGGTTTCCACCACGCAGAAAAAGTTTGAGAATCATCATCAAGATCCACTTTGGAACCAATTATGGGTGTGGCAATTCTAAGGTTCTTTCCCCGGTGGTTTTGGGCAATTTTTTCAAAAGGTTCGTACCAAGGGTGCTGTGCCAAAGCAAATTTCCCCGAATGAACCGGCAAAACATTTCTCGCCCGAAGATCTTCTGCAACATCGACAAATTCTTCCGGCAAAGTATGGATGTAGCGCCACTTTTCATTGTATTGGCCATTTTCCAGAATGGCCCAGTCGAAAGGACCATATTTTTCCCCAATTTCTTTAAAATGAAAATCATAGCCACTGTCTCCGCCAATGAATATTTTCTTCGTCGGAGTTTCCAAAACATAAGAAGACCAAAGCGTATTGTTTCGCTTAAATCGTCTTCCCGAAAAATGCCTCGCGGGCGTAGAAGTTATCTCAAATCCTCTCGATATTTCCTCATCTTCGTACCAATCCAGTTCCGTGATTTTCTCTTCATCAAAACCCCATTTTTCGAAATGCGAGCCTACGCCCAATGCACAAATCACTTGGTCGATCTTGGGTCGAAGCGTTTTGATGGTTTTATAATCCAAATGATCATAATGATCGTGCGAAATAATTAGAAAATCGATCTGAGGAAAGTCGTCCGCAAAATAAACATCCGTTCCTTCAAAAGCCTTCGTCGTCCCGGGAATTGGCGAGGCATGCCCGCTGAAAACAGGATCTACCAAAAAGCGTTTGCCATCCAGCTGAAAATAATAAGACGAATGTCCCATCCAGACGAGGAAATTATCAGAAGCTGCCTGCTCTTTGAGATTGATTTTTTGAGAAGGCAATTTGGATTTCGGGATTTTATCTTTGGTTTTATCTGTCAGAAATTCCCACATCACTTGCCACATTGTATAGCCTTCTGCCAGCGCCGGCGTATCACTTAGATTCTGAAAAGCGCCGTTTTTGTAATTCGGAGATTTTCTCATCCGGATCAATCTTTTTCCGGAAAATGTCCCGCCAAAAACAGGGAGATAATAAATGTAGAAAGCCAGCGCAACGAGTACAATCAGAACGGTAAGAATCATATTTTAATCGGTCTTTTTTACGATTAATACCCAGTCGCCATCCAAGATTTTGTAGCCTTGGTCATAGACGAAGAAGTATTGAGAACCGTTTTTGTAGGTCACGATCTGGGTGATATGATCGAAATCAAAGCCGGCATTTTCTAATTTAAGACGATTGATTTTCGTTTTTCCTTCAAAATTATGTTCGCAAAGGATGCGGTAATTTTTGCGGAGTCTGTTGTTCACATTTCGCATATAATTGCTCGAGTTTTTATTCTGCTTGTTGTTGAAGGCATTTCTGCAAGCATCGGAACAGAATTTTTTGTCGGATCTGCCTACGATTTTGTCGCCACATTCCGGGCAGGTTAGGTTTTCCATTTTTTTTGTGTTTACAATTGGCAATCTTTTCTTAAGAAGTCTCCAAAATAGAATCTTTGCGTTTCAGTATTCCTTTTATCCGAAAGGTTTGGGTGCAATCCTAATGCTTATAAAAAGTTCTAAATTTTGGTAATTGTTTTTGTATTAATGTTTTGCAATGATTCAAAATTATAAAATCATTTCCAATTACAAACGATTACAAACGGATATAAATACTTTTCTACCGATTCGGGTTTTCTTTTTGTTGAAAATTTGCAGCAAGAAAATCGGGAAAACAGACAATCACGTCCTGATTTTAGAAGTTTAACCAAAAAAATATTTATTATGTCTTTAAGAAACAAAGTGACATTGATTGGTCACACAGGAAAAGAAGTAGAAGTTTTCACGTTTGAAAACGGTTCTAAAAAAGCAAAAGTCTCACTCGCAACCAAAGATTTCTACATCAATGCGGCGGGCGAAAAAGTGGAAGAAACGCAATGGCACAACCTGGTTGCATACGGCAAAACCGTAGAGATTATGGAAAAATATGTCCCAAAGGGCAAAGAAATTGCCGTCGAAGGAAAAGTGACTTACAGATCTTACGATCACAAAGATGGAACAAAACATTTCTTGACGGAAATCAGAGTGGAAGAGCTTCTTCTCTTAGGATCCAAATAATTATTCTAACCTTGGCAAGTCCTGCTTGTCAAGGTTTTTTTTCTATTTTAAAATCAAAAATTATGAAAGTTAAAGTATTTCAAATTAGATTGTACGAGCAGTTTCTTGCGAGCGATCAAGCGGAGATCAATGATTTTATATCAAAGTATGACGTAGTCAATACCAATTCAAAAGTAATCGAGGATGGAATGAATTATTGGTCGGTCCTCATTTTTTATCAGGACAGGCCAACCAAATCGAAATCTGATAAGCAAACCTTAAATTCCGAGGAAGAACTATCGCCGGAAGAAATGATTATCTATAAAAAACTGAAAGAATGGCGCGTTGAAAAAGCAAATGAAGCGGGATCGCCCGCCTACACTGTTTTCCATAATACACATCTGATGGCGATCGCAAAGCATAAGCCCAGTAATCTGGAAGATCTCGAAAATATAAACGGTTTGGGATCATCGAAAATTGCAAGATATGGTTCTGAAATTCTGGAAGTTTTGGAAAATGCTTAATTGAACCGTTTTTTGAGCTTAAGACTTAAATTATTTTTTAGTAATTTCTGAGATATTAAGATAAAAATAACATTTCCAGAGTTGATTTGTGCGATTTATCTTTTATTTTTGTTAGATGCTAAACGATCAAAAAATTGAAACCTTTCGGCAACTTGTAGAAAATAAATTTCAAATCTACAATTCGCTCTTTATGAGTCTGCCCTATGATAAAATGACGAACATTGGGATGCTGCTCCCTTTCCTTGCAGAAGAAAGCCGAGAAGGCTATCAACTGGGGAAATCTCCGGAAGAAATAGTCGAAGAGTTTTTCCAAAAACATACCGAACTGAAAACCGAGGAACAGAAACTGGAACTCCTCTTCAAAATCATCCAGTACATCGAAAGACAAGTGGTGCTTTTCGACAGCATAGAAGATGCCGCTTTTCAGGATCTGCATTCCGAAAGCGACCCCGGAACTGTAATGAATCTCTACGACAGAGCCTCTCAGGAGCATCATCTGGCGGCCATCAGAAAGAAGATGGAAGACTTCGCTATCAAAATCGTCTTTACGGCGCATCCCACGCAGTTTTATCCTAATGCCGTCCAAAGAATTATTCACGACTTGCGCGATGCCATCATAAACGATTCCATTACGCAGATCGATGCTTTGCTTCAGCAGTTAGGCAAAACGCCTTTCGTGAACAAAGAAAGACCAACACCTCTGGACGAAGCGATGAGCATCATTTATTACCTCCGATATGTCTATTATCAAACCATCGGCGAACTATACCGAAAGATCAAACAGGTCTTCGGAACGCCCAATTTTACGCCGAGTCCCGACATCATCCAGCTGGGCTTCTGGCCGGGCGGCGATCGCGATGGAAACCCGTTTGTGACAGCCGATATCACGATGAAAGTCGCCGAGGAATTAAGAATATCAATCCTCAAAGATTATTACGGACATCTGAAAATCGTCCGAAGAAGACTGAGTTTCCGTGGCGTTTCCGATGTTTTGACGGCGTTGAGCAAAAGAATTTATGATTCTATTTTTCATAACGACACCAAGATTTCTGCTCAAGAAATTATTGCAGAACTTGACAGGGCAGAAAAAATCCTTGTGGAGGAGCACAACGGTCTCTTTCTCAGCGTTCTCGACGATTTTCGAGATCGAGTGAAGATTTTCGGAACCCACTTTGCCACGCTGGACATCCGCCAAGACAGCAGAATTCATCAGGCTGTGATCGATGATATCTTTAAAAAAGTCATTAATGAAGATCCGGAGTCTAAAACCAATGAGGAAAAAATTCAACTTTTGCTGGATTCCGGAGCGGTTCTGAATCCCGATGATTTTGAAGATGAAATGACTAAGGATACGCTGATGTGTGTCTATAATATTAAAACCATTCAAGAAAATAATGGCGAAAGAGGAATGTACCGCTATATCATTTCCAATTCCGATGACGTCAAAGATGTGATGAACGTCTATGTGTTGATGAAGCTTTGCGGCTACGCCGATGAGGATATTCATATCGATATTGTGCCATTATTCGAAACGATGGAAGGCTTGGACAGATCTCAAAACGTGATGGAAAAGCTCTACAATCATCCGGTTTATAAAAAGCATCTTGCCAAAAGAAATAACAAACAGATCATTATGCTGGGCTTTTCCGACGGGACTAAAGACGGAGGCTACCTGAAGGCCAATTGGCAAATCTACACATCGAAGGAGAAACTGACCAAGATATCTGAAGACCGCGGCATAATCGTCGTGTTCTTTGATGGCCGAGGCGGTCCGCCGGCAAGAGGCGGCGGGAAAACCCACGATTTTTACGCATCGCAAGGCAATACCATTGCCAATAACCAAATCGAGCTGACCATCCAAGGCCAGACCATCACGAGTGTTTTTGGAAATAAAGATCAGGCAAAATTCAACTTCGAACAGTTGCTAACGGCGGGCATCGAGAATGACGTTTTCAAAGATGTGAAAAAAGATCTTACGGAGGACGAGCGCGCGCTGCTCTCGGAATTGGCGGAGATCAGTTACCAAAAATATTCGGATCTCAAGGCGCATCCGATGTTCGTACCCTATTTGCAAGAAATGAGCACCTTGGATTACTATGGTCGCACGAATATCGGCAGCCGCCCCAGCAAGCGAGGTGGCGGATCTGAACTAAAGTTTGAGGATCTGCGCGCGATTCCATTTGTGGGATCCTGGGCTCAGCTGAAGCAGAATGTTCCGGGCTTCTTCGGGTTCGGATTTGCACTCAAAACCTTGAAGGACGCAGGTCGCTTCGATGAGGTCAAGGCCTTGTACAAAGGTTCGGACTTCTTCAAAACCTTGGTGCTAAACTCGATGATGAGTATGAACAAAAGCTATTTCCCACTGACTTATTATATGCGAAAGAATCCGAAGTTTGGTGAGTTTTGGAATATTCTTTTTTCGGAGTTTTCTCTTTCAAAAGAAATGATGCTGGAGCTCACCGGTTTCAAAATCCTGATGCAGGAGGAACCGCTGAATCGGAAATCCGTCAAGATTCGAGAGAAAATCGTGCTGCCGCTGTTGAGCATCCAGCAATATGCTTTGATCAAAATTCAGAAGGGGGAAGGAAATACGGCCAGCTATGAAAAACTTGTGACGCGATCTCTGTTCGGAAATATTAATGCCAGCAGGAATTCTGCCTAATGATTAAAATATATTCCGTATATTTTAACAAAAATATTTTGTCTATTTGCGATGAAATAGGGCATTCCTATTGATAAAATTGCTTCAATTGGATTCTTAATCCGAACGGAAACACACTTTATATCTTTTTATATTTTTTTTAAAAAGCATTAGAATTCTGCATTTTTCGGCGTTCTCGGGAAAGGAATCACGTCTCTGATGTTCGTCATTCCGGTTACGAAAAGGACGAGCCTTTCAAGTCCTAAACCAAATCCCGCGTGCGGTACCGAACCGAATTTCCTCGTATCGAGATACCACCAAAGTTCGTGCTCATCAACGCCGAAATCTTTCATTTTTGCGAGAAGAACATCGTGTCTCGCTTCCCTTTCCGATCCGCCGATGATTTCGCCAATTCCCGGGAAAAGAACATCCATTGCAGCAACGGTTTTTCCGTCGTCATTCAGTTTCATATAAAACGCTTTGATTTCCTTCGGATAATCGAAAAGAACCACCGGCGTTTCAAAATGTTTCTCCACCAAATATCTTTCGTGCTCAGACTGCAAGTCTGTTCCCCATTTCTCAATCGGATATTGGAATTTTCCTTTTTTATTCTCTTTGGAGTTTAATAAAATCTCAATTGCTTCCGTGTAAGACACTCTCTTGAAGCGTTTTGAGACTACGTTTTTCAGTTTTTCTATCAAGCCTTCTTTTGCTCGGTCTTTCTCCGGTTTCGATTTTTGCTCTTCCTCGAAACGCTTGTCAAGGAACTCCAAATCGTCTTTGCAATGATCCAAAACATACTGAATCACGTATTTCAAAAAGTCCTCAGCAAGGTCGATATTATTTTCAAGATTGTTGAACGCAACCTCGGGCTCTATCATCCAAAACTCGGCAAGATGCCGCGTCGTATTGGAATTTTCTGCACGGAAAGTAGGTCCGAAAGTGTAAATCCTTCCCAAGCCCATCGCCGCCGTTTCGCCTTCCAGTTGTCCGGAAACCGTCAAGTTGGTCTTCTTTCCGAAAAAATCTTGGGAAAAATCGATTGCCCCATCTTCGGTTTTAGGAATATGATTAAGGTCAAAATTCGTCACGCCAAACATTTCGCCCGCACCTTCCGCATCAGTTCCGGTGATAATTGGTGTGTTGATGTAGAAAAATTGATTTTGATTGAAGAAAGAGTGAATCGCAAAACTCAGCGCGTGGCGGATTCTGAAAACCGCGCCAAAAACATTGGTTCGGAATCTCAAATGTGCCTGCTCACGGAGTTTCTCCAAGCTGTGTTTTTTTGGCTGAAGAATCGTTGATTGCAATTCCTCGAAGAAATTGTCGCCCAGAATCGTGATTTTCTTCGCAATGATTTCCACGGTTTGTCCGGCGCCTTGGCTTTCCACCACTTCACCTTCAATTTTCAAAGACGAAGCCGTATTGATTTTTTTGAGAAGTTTTTCATCAAAATTTTCAAAATCAACCACGATTTGCAAATTATGAATCGTAGAACCATCATATAGCGCGATAAAACGGTTGGACCGGAAAGCCCGCACCCAGCCTTGCACGGTAATGTCGTGATGTAATATTTTTTTGTAATCCACTAATAGATCTTTGATGGTCTGTCGTTTCATCTGTATTTTTTATATTTTTCAAAGGTCTGATGCCCCACTTCTAACAATCATCTTTCCTAAAGAGGGAAGTGTTGTCGGCCGGGTTTCATCTTTCAAATTATCGTGCGCAAATTTACGAAAAGCGTTGTAATAGGTAGGAGATATTTATTCTTTAGTTTTCGATACCAGCGTTTGATGATTAAAAGGCTGATTATAAGTTTCTTATATTTCAATTTATACTCAGTTGAATGGATTGGTCAATTATTCATCTTTCTTCGAAGGAATCAGGAAAACATCCATCAGACCTTCGGGCAACTCCATCTTGATAAATTTTTCTTCGCGATTGACCTCCAAAATCCAGTCTCTGATAATCGGAATGATGATTTCTTTGCCGCCAAGATCGAGAATGAAGTAATTCTGCGCCGTCATATCATTGATGGCCACGATGCTTCCACAAGATTTTCCATCGTCTTCGCGGATTTCGAAACCAATAACTTCGTGGTAATAAAATTTTTTTCCCGTCAGCGGCGGAAGCGTTGAAAGCGGAAGATAAACCCCTTTTCCAATCGATTGATTAACAAGAGCTTCCGAAGAATTTTTGAACGAAATAATCTTAGTGTCCCCTTTCTGCCATTGCTGTTTGTCCACAAAAAACGGAACCAGCAATCCATTGATTTCCAAAAAAATAGAGGTTAGTTTATCGTACATTTCAGGCTGATCTGTGTCCAGTTTCAGGATTACGTTGCCTTGCAGTCCGTGCGTTCTGGTAATGGTTCCTAAAAAATAGCAGTCTTCTTTTCTCATTCTGCAAATATAATAAAACCTTGAGGTTTGGAATTGAACAACAAAGACACGAGAGTATCGTGTCTTTGAGCTTGATTGTATTTTTTTGGAGATTTACGCCTTAGTTTCTTCCGTTCCTTCTGCTTCAGCAGTTGGTTCTTCAGTTGCAGTTTCTTCTGGTGTAGGTTCAGCAGCAGGAGCTTCTGCAGTTGTTTCAGCAGTTTGTTCTTCAGTTGCAGTTTCCGCAACGGGAGTTTCAACGGTGGCTTCGGCTACTGGTTCTTCAGTGGCTTCTACTTCGGCAGGTGCATTTGCAGCTTCCTCAGCCGCTTTCGCTTCAGCAAGTTTGGCTTCTTCTTCCGCTTTTGCATCGTCCAAAACTTTTTGAGCAGCGTCAAGTCTAGCTTGGTTTACTTTGGCTTCAGCTTCCAAGGCCGCTTTCTTAGCGTCGGATTGGGCTTTTGTCAATCCTTGCACTTTGTCTTGTACTCTGGCTTCTTTGTTTTCTAACCAAGCAGCGAATCTCTTCTCGGCTTCAGCTTCGTCGAAAGCGCCTTTTGCAACGCCACCTTGAAGGTGCTTTTTGTACAACGCGCCTTTGTAAGAAAGGATTGCTCTTGCGGTGTCGGTTGGCTGAGCCCCGTTGTTCAACCATTTCACGGCAGAATTTACGTTTAGTTCTATGGTTGCTGGGTTGGTAATAGGGTTGTAAATGCCTAATTTCTCGATGAATTTACCATCTCTTCTGGCTCTGGAATCTGCAACCACGATGTGGAAAAAAGGTTTCCCTTTGGATCCGTGTCTTTGTAATCTGATTTTTACTGACATAAATTTTAAAATTTGGGGAACACGTCCCGGTTAAATATTAAGTGCGCAAAGATAGAAAAATATTTTAATGTAACAATTTGAAAATCTAATAATTTACCAATTTGAGAATATATTGTTACTTCGTTAAATTGATATATTGTTACATTGGATTTTTTAGGAGCCGGGAACCTGCTTTCCGTTGCAATCTTTTTTGCTTCACGTTTTGTCATTTAGAAGTTTCGGAAGCCCCCGCAAAAAAGGATTTCCACTGCAATCAGGGCTATGGGTGGCGAGGGAAATAGTGATTTAGTCTATCATTCCCATATAAAACAAACCCAAACATTTCTGATTGTCTTCAATGGTCAAAGAGTCTTTCAGCTGTTCAGCAATTTTTGCCGAACTCCAGTAGCAACCGATATTATTGGCCGTACAAGTCAAATACATATTCTGAACGGCCATAGAAACGGCGGCGATCTCCTCCCATTCCGGAAGCAATCTACTGAAGTGGACAACTATTGAGACAACAACATTGGCTTTAGAAATCTTAAATCCAATATCATCATATTTCTTCTGAAGAAACTGAACTTCCGCTGTCGAATTTTTGTAAATGCTTTGAAGTTCTAATCCCAGCTTTTGTTTTTCCTCGCCTTTGAAAGTTTTGAGACGCCAAGGCTTCGTGCGTTTGTGATTCGGAGCAAAGGCCGCGCTTTTCAGGATTTCATCTATGATATTTTCAGGGATTTCTTTGCCGGAATAATCTTTGGGGAAGATGCTTCTGCGCGCTTCTATGATTTTTTTTAAGATTTTAGCGTTTTCCATATTCAAAGATACGGGAATCAAGGCAAAAGATAAAAGAGCAAAGAGTGAAAGAAAAAAAGAGTCAAGTAATAACCACCCCGTCAAAAATTTTTGCAAATTTTCGCCACCCCTCCGGAGGAGGGGAATTTTTTAGAAAATTTCGACTATTTCCTGCCCTATTTTATTGAGCACAAACGAGTCGCCGGGTTTCATTCCCATCATCGTCTGCGCCATCGGACTTTCCGGCGAGATGGCGTAGAAGCGGTCGCCCTCGAAAAAAAACTCGCCCAAAGAAACCGAAATGTAGAAACGCGCTTTGTTTGTAATGACCAATGATCCTATTTTTACGGTGTCGGAAACCGAGTTCAGGACTTTTCGCATCTGCGTTTGCATTGTTTTCAAAGCTACCATCTGTTTGTCCAAATGATAAATTTCTTCCTGAATCTCCTCCCGTATAGAATCGTATTTTGATGTTTTCTTTATTTCTCGGCTGGCTTCCAGAGAGAAATTGAGGTAAAATTCCAATGTTTTTACCTTGCCGGATATCGTGTCTGTCACAAAATTGCGCAACTCGCTTTTGTTATAAATCGTCTTCTGCATAAATCCAATTTTGAATAAAGATAATAATTATAAAAATAAATAAAAAACCTCTCTAAATATTTAGAAAGGAATAGGTCAAATTTGAAACTCTCAAAATTACTCCAAAAGATCCGGACGTCTTTCCTTCGTAACTCGCACAGCTTCATCGTGCAACCAATCTTCGATGGCAGCGGTGTTGCCACTCAATAAAATTTTCGGGACAGATAAGCCTTTGTATGTTTCTGGTCTTGTGTAGATTGGTGGCGAAAGTAAATTATCCTGAAAACTGTCCGTCAGCGCGCTTTGCTCATCATTCAAAACGCCTGGCAAAAGTCGAATTACCGAATCTGCCAAAACACACGCGGCCAGTTCGCCGCCTGTCAAAACATAATCGCCGATGGAAATTTCTTTGGTGATATGAAGGTCACGAACGCGTTGGTCAATGCCCTTGTAATGCCCACAAAGGAAAATCAGATTTTTCTTGATGGACAAGGTGTTGGCGATTTTTTGGTTCAGAGTTTCGCCATCCGGAGTGAGATAGATGATTTCGTCGTAGTTTCTTTGCGCTTTCAGTTCGGAGATGCATTTGTCCAGCGGTTCTACCATCATGATCATTCCTGCACCGCCGCCGTAAGGTTCGTCATCAATCTGCCGATGCTTATTGGTGCTCCAGTCACGGATATTATGAAAATGAACTTCTGCCAGACCTTTTTCCATTGCTCTTTTCAGGATCGAGGTCTGGAATGGGCTTTCCATCAGTTCGGGAAGTACACTTATGATGTCTATGCGCATATTTGTAAATGATGAATGATCTATGATAAGTGATGAATTGCAATCAATTATCATTTATCAACTATCGACTATATTACTGTTCCGTAGGATTTTTCTTGGTTGGTACGATGATCAGCCGCAGCGAAGAATCCTTGTTGAGATAGCTCCACATCCAGTTGAAGAAGATAGCCAGCTTGTTTCGCACACTCAAAATCAGCATCAAATGTAAGAACATCCATAGATACCACGCAAGAAATCCTTGAAATTTGAATTTCGGCAGGTCGACCACCGCGCGGTGTTTCCCAATGGTAGCCATAGATCCGCGGTCGATATATTCATATTCTTCCCAATCTTTCTCGGAATTTTTTTTGAGATTGCGAGCCAGATTTTTACCTTGGTTGATGGCGACGTTTGCGACCTGAGGATGAGCGTGCGGATATTTTGGCGTTTCCATATAGGCGATATCGCCGATGGCAAAGATGTTTTCGTAACCCTTTACGCGGTTGTACCGATCTACTACATATCGGTTTCTTATGAGATTTTCTTTGTTGAAATCATCCACAATGTTTCCGGTAACTCCTGCCGCCCAGATGACATTGTTCGTCGGAATCGACTTGCCACTTGCCATCGAGATAGTCTCGCCGTCGTAATCTGTAACGCGCTCCTTTTTCAAAAATTTAACACCCAGTTCAGCAAGGTATTTATCTGCGGCTTGTTGAGAATCTTTGCTCATGGTTTCCAGCGGCGCATTATCTGCACTTATCAGAATAATGTTAAGATCCGAAAAGTTCATTCTGGGATAATCTCTGGGGAGGATGTGGGTTTTCATTTCGGCAAATGCGCCTGCCAGTTCCACGCCGGTAGGTCCGCTTCCGACAATCACGAGATTCCAGTTGCCGTCGTCGCTGGCTTTTCTTTCGATGATCATTTTTTCAAAAGTCATCAGAATGTGATTCCGGATGGTAATGGCTTCTTGCGTATTCTTCATTCCCATCGTCAATTGTTCGATCTTTTGATTACCGAAAAAATTGGTTTTGCAACCAGTGGCAATCACAAGTTTGTCGTAAGTGAAAACGCCATATTCGCCAATGACTTTATTTTCGGAAGGAACAATTTTTTTAATTTCGGTCATTCTGAACTGAATATTTTTTGATCTCTGAAAGATTTTTCTAAAAGGGAATGAAATGTTGGAAGGCTCGATTCGCCCTGTTGCAACCTGATAAAATAAGGGCTGGAACATATGATGGTTCATCTTGTCTATGACCATTACCTTGTATTTTCCTTGATTATTTAGATTTCTTGCTAATTGTAAGCCCGCGAAACCACCTCCGATGATGACAATCTTTTCCCTCATTGCGATTTATTTTTTGATATTAGATTACATAATTTGATTGAATTCTGCAAAAAGTGTGCTTAATTGAATGACGGCCAAGACACAATAATAAAAAAAGCCCTGATGATCAATATCTCCAAGGCTCTAAAATAATTTTATGAGAAACTAAAACTGATAATTCACGCCCACGGTATAATTTCTTGGTTTTGTTTTATAGCCGATGATATCCACATAGGAAGTGTTGAAAAGATTACCAACATTTGCAAATGCTTCTATTTTTTTTGTGATGTTTTGGGTGATGTTCAAATTGAAAAGATGAAAATGCTGATCGGTAACTTGCACCGTAGAAAAAGTGGAAGAATCGTAATAAGCATCCGTTCTCGAACCAACGTATTGATGGCTGAGATACAGATGCGTCGATTGGAAAGGTTTGAGTTCCACATACGAATTGATTCTCTGTTTGGGCTGGCGCAGCATCGTCGCCTCTTCATCCTTTTCTACATAGCTGAAATTGCCTCCAAAACCAATATATGGATTCAAATCATAATCAAAACCAATTTCAAAACCCTTTGTTTTGTTGTGGTCCACGTTGAGATATTGACCTGCAAATGTCACAAAATCGACGGTTTGGTAAGCAAATACATCTTTCTCCTGCCGCTCGAAAAGGCTCGCGTTGACCACAAGTGATTTGGACTTGTTTCCAATGCTGAGGTCGATCTCGTGACTTTGGTTGGTTTCCGGTTTCAAATCCGGATTCGGGAGAATGTACGGCAGCGATCCAAAACTCTGATACAGCGTGGGAGCGATAAAAGCAGTCGCATAAGAATATCCAATTTTGAAAAACAAATTTTCCGTTTCTCCGATATAAAATGGATTCACAGAATAAACCCAATGATTGCCAAATTTGGCATTGTCCGTCATTCTCGCACCGGCATCCAAGTTCCATCCCTTGTAATTCAGATTAATTTTGGCAAAGACATCGAAGTTGGAAATGTGGGTGTCTTTTTCCAGAAGTCCATCTTCCAGTTCGGTTCCTTCCCAAGGCAAAGAAGCAGAACCCATTTTCTGATTTTCGTACTGCACGCCAACGATGAAGCTGGAGAAATCATTCAGTTTATAGTAATTGTACAATTCCGAGAAAAGGTTTTTCCCCTTGTACGAAAACTGGTCATTGTATTGTTCGGCGTAATAATTTTGGCCCAGCCGATCGGTTTCGGAATATCGGGAATTGAAGATCACTTCGCCATTTTTGTATTTGAAACCGGCATTTGCGCCTGCGAAGAACTGCTTGTCGTCTCCGCGGTAAAGTCCGTCTGCGAAAGCGCCTTCGTCGTATCGATATAAATTGTGATTCCAGCCTCCGGAAAGATTGACATTCCATTTTTCATCAGAATATCCCGCGTTGGCCGAGATGTTTTGCTTTTCCCAGCCGTCTTTGTCAAAGCTATTATCGCCTTTTGCTGAAGAAAAACCTTCGGATTTTTCATTAAAACCATTGAGTTGGTAATTGAATTTGCGCAGTTTTCCCTTTATCGCAAAATTTTGCGCAAATGTGCTGTAGGAACCGCCTCTTGCGGAGATCAGACCTTCGATGTCTTTTTGGGAAGATTTTTTTGTTTTGATGTTAATGACAGAAACCGTCGCATTGGAGCCGTACAAAACCGAGGAAGCGCCATTCAGAACTTCGATGCTTTCTACGCTTTCCAAGGCCATCAGACGAAGATCGGCAACCGTGTAATCGTTTCCTGTAACATCTTTCAGAGGGATGCCATCCAGCAAAATCAAAACATTGGCGCTTTTTCCGCCTCTTATTTTCAGAGATTTGGGTTCCGATTGGTTGTTGAAGTTTCCTGTGATTTGAAAACCCGCAACTTGATTGAGAACATCATTAAGACTTTGCCCTTTGAAGTTTTCCAGATCTTGGGCTGCGAAAAGCTGGATGTTTTTTCCTGTTTTGTAGAGTTGTTGAGGAATCTTCGAAGCCACCGTAACTTCCTCGATTGCAATCGTGTCGGTTCGTTGGGCAAGAAGCGAGGCACCGGCGGTCAGCATTGCGCCAGCCAAAAATAATTTTCTGTTCATTAAATTATAATTTTAGATTATAAAATAACTTCCAGAACTGAAAACGCGAAAATATAAACACAGAAAGTGCGTATAGAATCAGGCTTTTCCTCCGAAAGCATTTATTCAAATGTAGTTCTGGCAGGTCTCCTGACTTTCGCTGATTTTGCGCCTTCTCATCCGCGAATGGCGGACAATGGCAAGATTGCAAAATACTTTTTGGCGATTTACAGTTGCGGGGACAGTTGAAGAATTGCACTTCATTCCCTTTTAATCCCGAATGATCGGGAACCAAATCTGTGGCAAATATAATGAAGTTTGGGTAATAAACTGAAAAATTGTTAAAAAAGAAGCGTGCCAACGGCAGATGATTTTCTTTTTTTGTAGAAAGTCTCCAAAGGTTTTGGAAAAGATTTTGAGTCGGCAAGTTCTTCATCTGCAATCAAATAGCCATTATCGGAGGCCCATTTTTCCAATAGTTTTTTGGATTCCAATTCGATAGTGTGGATTTCGATGGTCATATTTTTATGCGTCAGTTTATGATGGATGGTTTTGCTATGTATGATTCGTTTTTCCCAAATTTCGGGTACGGAAGTTGGAAATTCAAATAATTTTTTCCAGATAAAATCATCGCCTCTTTGTTTGATGAGAAACTTGTTTTCGAATTGGACAAAATAATATTTTAAGTTCAAATCTGTGACTTTGGCTTTCTTGGTTTTAACAGGAAATTCCGAAATCCTTGCGGTTTGATAAGCAAGACAATCGCTGTTCACAGGACATTCCGGGCAAAGGGGATTTTTCGGTTTGCAAATCTCGGAACCGATGTCCATAATGGCCTGGTTAAAATCGCCCGGTTTTTCTTCAGGCATCATTAGCAGAGCCAAATTGGTAAAATAATGAAATGCTTTGGAATTCGAGATATCAAAATCGTCTGCGAAGATTCTTGATAAAACGCGGTAGAAATTGCCGTCTATGGCCGGGATTTTTTCATCAAAACAAATGCTGGCAATGGCTGCGGCGGTATATTTTCCGATGCCTTTGAGTTTCAGGATTTCGTGGTAACAGTTTGGAAATTCGCCACCAAAATCTTCGATGATTTGGTGCGCGGCTTTGTGCAGATTAATGGCGCGGGAATAGTAGCCCAAGCCTTTCCAGTAGAGCAAAACGTGGTCTTCCGATGCCTTGTGAAGTTCAGCCATATTCGGGAATCTTTCTATGAATCTGAGGAAATGGCCGAGGCCTTGCTTCACCTGAGTTTGCTGCAAAATAATTTCGCTGATCCAGATCTGGTAGGCTTGCTGATTTTCTCGCCAAGGGAGTGGCCGGCAATTGGTTTCGTACCAGTTTATCAGTTTGTTGCCAATGTGAAGAAAATCAGCATTTTGTTTGTTAGTTTTCAAAAATATGTCTTATATTTGCACACCAAAAATATAAAGAAATTAGAAAATGACAAAGGCAGAACTGGTAAATACCATCTCGAACAAGCTGGGAGTAGAGAAAAATGAGACGCAAAAAGTGATAGAAGCTTTCATGCAGGAAATCAGAACATCTATGTATAACGGAGATAACGTTTATTTAAGAGGTTTTGGATCATTCATCATCAAAACTAGAGCAGCAAAAACAGGAAGAAATATTTCTAAGAATACGGCAATAGAAATACCGGCTCACAATATTCCTGCTTTCAAACCTTCAAAAACTTTCGTAGAAAAAGTAAAGAGCAAGGTTGAAGTAAAGAATTAGAACAATAACGTATAAAAATATTAAAGTATGCCAAGCGGAAAGAAAAGAAAAAGACACAAAGTTGCAACTCACAAAAGAAAAAAAAGAAGAAGAGCAAACCGACACAAAAAGAAATAATTTTGTTGTTGTAACGTCTTATACATATAAATATAGTTGGTCTTTTTGCCAACTATATTTTTGTTTTATATTTACAAACTAATACTGTAAAAAATCACTTTATGAAGTTATGAAGAAAGAACTGATAATTTCCAATGAGGAAGACGCTACAAAGATCGCATTGTTGGAAGACGGACGTCTTTTTGAACTTCACGAGCAGCAAACCAAATCCGACTTTGTAGTTGGAGATCTTTTTTTAGGAAAGATCAGAAAACTGGCTCCCAACCTCAATGCGGCTTTCGTAAACATCGGCACAGACAAAGATGCTTTCCTGCATTATCAGGATCTGGGTCCGCAGTTTCTTTCTTATCAGAAATTCCTTAAAAATACCTTTGCCAAAAAACAACAAACGCCAAGTTTGAAAAATGCCGAACATGCCAAAGACATCGACAAGATGGGAACGGTGGACAAAGTTTTGAATGTTGGCGACGTGGTTCTGCTTCAGATCACCAAAGAACCCATTTCTACCAAAGGACCGCGCATTTCTACGCAAATCTCTCTCACGGGGCGGTTTTTGGTCTTGATTCCTTTTGATAATAAAGTTTCCATATCCAAAAAAGTGAGCGACGGCGCCGAAAAAGAACGGCTCAAAACCTTGATAGAGAGCATACGTCCCGAAGGCTTTGGCGTCATCATCAGAACCGTGGCCGAAGGAAAGAAAGTGGCCGAGCTCCACAATGATATGAATCAGCTTGTGAAAAAATGGGAAACGACCTTCAAGAATATTCAGAAAAATAAAGTACCGAGCAAAGTCTTGAGTGAGGAGGATAAAGCGTCTGCTATCCTTAGAGACAACTTCAACCAAGACTTCGTCAGCATCATTTGTGACGACGAAAAGATGGTGGAGGATATGAGAGCTTATATCGAAGTCATTGCTCCCGAAAGAAAAAATATCGTTCAGTTTTACGATTCTCATATTCCGCTTTTGGAATATTACAATGTTGAAAAACAGCTGAAACAAAGTTTCGGAAAACACGTGAATATTCCGGCGTCCAAAGGCGCGTACCTCGTCATCGAACATACAGAAGCGCTACACGTCATCGATGTGAATTCCGGCAACAACATTTCGTCTTCATCGACCAATAAAATGCACGCTTTAACCGTCAATAAAATGGCGGCGACAGAAATTGCCAGACAACTTCGGCTGCGCGATATGGGCGGCATCATCGTGGTAGATTTTATAGATATGATAGATGCGGAACACCGAAAAGAACTGTACGAACATCTGCGGGACGAAATGAAACGGGACAAGGCGAGACACAAAATCCTGCCGCCTTCCAAGTTTGGACTGATCCAGATAACAAGGCAGCGCGTGCGCCCCGAAAAACATATCGAAACCAACGAAGAAAATCCGAATAAAGATGGGGAAATCATTGCTCCAATCGTCATCATCGAAAAAATGGAAGATTCCATCCGAGCGATAATGCAAAAGGAAAAAGGAAAACTTTTCCTGCACGTGCATCCCTTTGTAGAAGCCTATCTCACGAAAGGCTTGGCAAGCATCCAGAACAAATGGTTTGTGAAATACAAAAAATGGGTGACGATCATCCCGAGAGATTCCTTCAAAATGCTGGAGTTCCACCTCTACAACGCTCAGAAAAAAGAGCTGATGAGCTTTTCCAATTAGAAAATTTAAACTTTGCTGGTGACGGCAAAGTTTTTTTATTTTTCCTTTAACTAATATTTAACGCGCATCTTATGTTATTTAGATTTTAATTGTGATATTTTGGTTATACTTTTGATGCTTAAACTTAAATAAAAATATATGTCAGGAAAAATTTTATGGATCGATGATGAAGTGGATCTTCTCAAACCGCATATTGTCTTTTTGGAAAACAAAGGTTACAACGTAACTCCAGTAAACAACGTGAATGAGGCTTTGGAGATGATAGAAAAAGAAAATTTTGCATTGACATTTCTCGACGAAAATATGCCGGGAATCTCAGGCCTGGAAGCCATCCCGATGATCAAAGAGAGAGATAACGCCATCAAAATCGTGATGGTGACCAAAAGTGAGGAAGAGCACATTATGGAACAGGCCATCGGTTCTCAAATTGAAGATTATATCCTGAAACCTGTAAATCCCAACCAAGTTCTTTTGTCTCTTAAGAAAATCCTGCAAAGCGAATCTCTAGTTGAGCAAAAAACAATCGTTGATTATCAGCAGGAATTCCGGAATCTGAGTATGGAATTGTCGTACCTCAGAACCTATCAGGATTGGGCAGAATATTACAAGAAAATCCTGAATTGGGAAGTGAAATTCGACAAAGTTTCGGATAATGAGTTTGCAGATCTGCTGCAGAATCAAAAAGAGGAAGCCAACATTCAGTTTTCAAAATTTATAGAAAACAATTACGAAGATTGGCTCCACAGCAACGATAAACCGATGATGAGTCACACGCTCTTCAAAGACAAAGTGAAACCGGAACTTGAAAAAGACAAAGTGCTGCTCTTGATGGTAGATAACATGCGCTATGACCAATGGAAAGTTATCGAACCGCTGTTCACAAAGTTCTACAACAAAACTTCGGAAGATTACTACTTCAGCATTTTGCCAACGGCAACGCAGTATGCACGTAACTCATTTTTCGCCGGATTGATGCCGTCCGAAATCGAAAAAAGATTCCCCAACAATTGGTTCAATGACAACGAAGAAGGCAACAAAAACGAGTTCGAAAGAGACTTTTTGGAAGATCAGTTGAAACGCTTAGGACTATCGGGAAAATCAATGAAATACCTGAAAATCCTGAACTCCGACTTCGAAAGAAAGGTTTTAGAAGATTTCAATCAGCATAAAAGTAACGATCTATTGGTCATCGTTTACAATTTTATCGATATTCTATCTCACGCAAAAACCGACAACAGTATTGTAAATCAATTGATTAGAGACGACAAAACGTTTCGCTCATTAACTTACAACTGGTTCGAAAACTCGTCCTTGCTGAAAATTATCAAAGCTGCCGCAGAAAGTGGATTCAAATTAGTCATCACCACAGATCACGGCACAATTTATGTTAAAAAACCTAGTAAGGTGGTGGGCGACAGAGAAACGTCGACCAACATCCGATACAAAACCGGACGCAGCTTAACCTACGAAGACAGAGATGTCTGGGCTATCAACAATCCCGACAAACTCTTTCTACCGAAAGGAAACTTGAGTTCCAAATATATTTTTGCCAAGAACAATATATTCTTGGCTTATCCAAAAAACTATAACCACTTTGTGAATTATTACAAAGAAACTTATCAGCACGGAGGGATTTCCCTAGAGGAAATCATCATTCCGATAAGCATATTAGAGCCCAAATAGTTTTTTCATAGTTTATTTGATTTGGGTTTATTGGGGCGGAAGAAGCGCATGCTTTTTCCGCCTTTTTTAATTTTAAAAACTCACTCTCCTGTGGAAGAGAACTACCTTTCAATCCAACCTCCCTCTCCTTTGGAGAGGGCTGGGGTGAGGATAAAAAACTCAAAGAGGGCCGGGGTGAGGAAAAAAACTCCATCCAGCCTCCCTCTCCTTTGGAGAGGGCTGGGGTGAGGAAAAAAAACTCAAAGAGAGCCGGGGTGAGGAAAAAAACTCCATCCAACCTCCCTCTCCTTTGGAGAGGGCTGGGGTGAGGAAAATCTTATTTCCGCATTTCTTTTTTCCATTCAATCCAAAATCCCGAACTTTGAAACCTAATTTCAAAACATCCGGCGTCTAACATTAATTTATGAAAGTCATTTCCTACAACGTCAACGGAATCCGCGCTGCATTCACAAAAGACTTCCTCGGCTGGCTCAATGTTGCAAGCCCCGACGTGATTTGCATTCAGGAAAGCAAAGCCGGAAATGACCAAATTGATATAGAAAGTTTGGAAAAAGCAGGCTATCACAGTTATTGGCATTCGGCCGTGAAGAAGGGATACAGCGGCGTTGGGATTGCTTCTAAAGTAAAGCCCAATCACGTAGAATCGGGCTGCGGAATCGAAAGCTACGACAACGAAGGCCGGATTATCCGCGCAGATTTTGACGGCTTTTCCGTGATTTCTGTTTACGTTCCGTCCGCTTCCAATATGGATAGATTAGAGTTCAAAATGCAGTTTTGTTTTGACTTTTCCGAGTATATCAAAGAGCTAAGAAAAAGCATTCCGAATCTCATCGTCAGCGGCGATTTCAATATTTGTCACAAAGCGATCGATATTCACAATCCCATTGGTTTGGCAAATACTTCCGGATTTCTCCCAATAGAAAGACAGTGGATGACAAATTTTATAAAAGAAAATCGCTTAACAGACAGTTTCCGATATTTCAATAGCCAACCAGATCAATATTCCTGGTGGAGTTACCGAGCGGGATCCAGAGCAAGAAACAAAGGTTGGCGTTTAGATTACAACTTCGTCTCTGAACCTTTGAAAGATAAAATGACAAGAGCCGTAATCCTCCCGGAAGTGAAGCATTCCGACCATTGTCCGGTAATGGTAGAACTGGAGCTATAGATGATAAATGATAATCTATTTCTAATCTGCGATTACTGTTTCATCCAAGCCATCAGTTATCATTTATTAATCATTATTTATAAAAACCGTGCACGAGCATTTTAATCTTATCATAGAAATCTTGGGAACCATTTCCTTCTCGATGTCGGGCAGTTTTGCCGCGATGCAGAAGCGTTTGGATCCTTTTGGCGTCTTGATAATCGCGTTCGTTACTTCGGTGGGCGGCGGAACAGTCCGGGATTTGCTGCTAGATGTTCCCGTATTTTGGATGAGCGATCTTCTGACGTTTGTTTTGATTCTCACCACCAGCGTATTTTCTATGATCTTCAAATCCATTGAAAGAAATTTTCGGGTAACGCTGTTTATATTTGACAGTTTTGGATTGGGATTATTCACGATTATCGGGATTCAGAAAGGTCTTACTGCGGGCTTTCATCCGCTGATTTGTTTAACATTGGGGACGATCACGGGGTGTTTTGGCGGGATTATGAGAGATATTTTGCTCAATCGGATTCCATTGATTTTTAGAAAAGAAATCTATGCGACGGCTTGTATCGTTGGTGGCGGCATATTTTTGTTGCTTATAAATTACAGCGATCTTTCCTATACGTTCGTACAGATTTTCACGATTATTTTAATCGTCGCCATCCGAACTTTGGCCGTAAAATACCATTGGCAAATCCCGAAATTCTACGGTTACGAAAGCAACCAGGAAATGTAACTTATAGCCCTGATTGCAGTGGAAATCCCGCAGCAAGTCTCTCCACCGGCTCAGGGACGGGCTGACTTGCGAGGAATTGCAACGGAAAGCAGGTTCCCGGCTCCTCAAAAAAATAAAAAAGAGCGGAATTGTTTTTCGCTCTTTTATAATTTTAAAATTAGAATTCGATTCTACTTTCTAACATCTAATTTCTAACATCTAAACTTAGAATTTGCCTCTTTGTCTCATATTCGGATTGTGCATATGTTTTTGCATTGTTGGCATTTTCATTTGATCCTTGATCATCTTGATCTGGTCGGTCATCAGGCCGGCAGAATCTAAGCGTTTGGCTTCTTCCAGAAGTTTCTGAGCCTCGGATTTTCGTCCTTTGGCCAGTGCCGATGCTGCAAGATTTAGTTTTGCCATTGCTCTGTCGTGTTTCATATTCAGACCGTATTCCAGTGCTTTTTTCATCAATCCTTCCGTTTTTTGGGGATGATCCTGAGCCATCGTCAAAGCCTGAAGGTAGTGGAAATAGCCGTACTGGCTTTTGTGAAGTTGTGATCGAAAATCTTTGATATTGGCGAGATATTTGGAGGCCTTCGCCAAATTTTGCTTTCTGAGCTGCCAGAATGCCAAAAGAATATTTTCATTTTTGAAAAAAAGCGCAATCGGAATCCCGGAAAGAATCACCAAAACCACGCCCCAGCCGATGTTTCGGTTGAACATCAAATAAACGCCCAAAGCAATGATGACGGCCGCGATTACAAATTTTATATACTTGTTCATGTTCAAAATTTACAGAGCAAAGATAATCATTCGGCGATGAATTTCCGAATCGACAGAAAATTTGTTGATTGCGATTTTCAAAAATCTTTCTTCTTTTATTTAAGAATTAAAAAATTCCCAAACTACTCTGGCTTTCGCTTTCCCGAGGATTTCTTCCAAGGTGACTAGGTCTGCTTCTTTGATTCTTTTCACAGATTTCAGCTTTGTCAGAAGCAGTTCTATGGTTTTCGGACCCACGCCCGGGATTTGTTCCAGTTCAGATTGGATGGTCGAGTTGCTTCGCCGCGTTCGGTGATGTTTCACGCCAAATCGGTGCGCTTCGTCTCTCACGCGTTGAAGGATTTTCAAAGTTTCCGATTTTTTATCGATGTACAAAGGGACAGAATCTTCCGGAAAATAGATTTCTTCCAGCCTTTTTGCAATCCCGATAATCGTGATTTTTCCGTAAAGTCCCAGCAGTTTCAGGCTTTTGACCGCCGAAGACAATTGTCCTTTTCCGCCATCAATCAAAATGAGTTGAGGCAGCGGCTCGCCTTCGTCAATCAAGCGTCGGTAACGCCTGTAGATCACTTCTTCCATCGTTTTGAAATCATCCGGACCCTCGACGGTTTTAGGATGAAAAATTCGGTAATCTGCTTTGCTGGGTTTCCCATCTTTGAAGACCACACACGCCGAAACAGGGTTGGTTCCCTGGATGTTCGAGTTGTCAAAACCTTCGATATGCCTAGGTTCCACCGGCATCCGCAGGAGTTTTTGCATCTCTGCCATGATGCGGTTGGTGTGTCTTTCGGGGTCTATGATTTGGACTTGTTTTAGTTTTTCAAGTCTGTATTCTTTCGCATTTTTCTCAGAAAGTTCTACGATTCTTTTCTTGTCGCCCACTTTTGGAACGATCAATTTTACATTCGGGATTTCCAGACCGAGATGGAATGGAAGCAGAATCTCTTTGGAAGTGGAATCAAATTTCTGACGAATCTCCACCAAAGCTTCTTCCAGAATGTCTTCGTCCGCTTCTTCCAACACTTTTTTGATCTCGGTCGTAAAACTTTGAACGATGGATCCATTTCTGATTTTGAAATAATTGACGTACGCCGCCGTCTCGTCGCTCGTCATCCCAAAAACGTCCACGTCATCGATGCTTGGATGAACCACGGTATGCTTCTCCTGATAATTTTCCAGAGATTCTATATTTTGCTTGATTAATTGCGCCTTTTCAAACTCCAAATTGGCAGCAAACCGGTGCATTCTTTCTTCCAAATATTTTCTCGCCAATCGGAAATCTCCTTTGATAATGCCTCGGATGGCATCCACTTTTTCATCATAATCTTCTTTAGATTCCAAGGCTTCGCAAGGTCCGTTGCAATTTTTAATGTGATATTCCAGGCAAACGCGGTATTTCCCTTCTGCGATTTTTTCGGGAGCCAGATTTAGATTGCACGTCCGGATTTTGTACAGATTTTTGATCGTGTCCAGAAGTATTCGCGCCGGTTTCACTTTGGCATACGGGCCATAATATTCGGAGCCGTCCTTTATTTTTGATCGGGTCAGAAATATTCTTGGAAAATCTTCATTTTTGATGCAAATCCACGGATAGGTTTTGTCGTCCTTCAGCATCACATTATAAAATGGCTGGTGCTCCTTTATCAGATTGTTTTCCAGCAAAAGTGCGTCGTATTCGCTGTTGACAACGGTTGTTTCCAGCCTGTGAATCTTCGAAACCATTATTCTGGTTCGGTAGCCGGACAAGTTTTTGTTGAAGTAGGAAAGTACCCGTTTGTTGAGCTGCTTCGCTTTTCCGACGTACAAGAGTTGATCATTTTTGTCGTAATAGCGGTACACGCCAGGCTCCGAAGGAAGGGTTTTCAGCTGAAGTTCTAAGTTGGGATTCACAATACAAATTTAGCGAAATCGGAAGTTTAAATCTAATAATGTCCAAGAAATTGTGGCGATCGAGTGCAAGTCAATATTCAATTTTAATTTTCAAAATAATCGATTAATTTGTACCTTTCCTTATCGAAAAACCGAACAGTATGAACGAAATAATCTGTCCAAATTGTAAAAAGGCCTTTAAAGTGGACGAAGCAGGATATGCCGAGATTCTGAAACAAGTTCGCAATCATCAATTTGAAGAAGAACTGCAAGAGCGATTGAGAATTGCCGAGAAAGAAAAAAATAGTGAAATTGAAATCAACAGAGCGAAATTCAAAAACTACTTGCAAGAGCAGCTTTCCAAAAAAGATGCGGAGATCAATAAATTAAAATCGGACAGCCAACTGGAGATTACGGGAAAAATTTCGCAGAAAGATAAAGAAATTCTGGAATTGAAAGCGAAAATCGAAAAAGCCGAAACCGAGAAAAAATTGGCCATTTCCGAAGCCGTTCAAAAAGTAGAAAAAGAAAAAAACAGCATCGAAGCTGAAAAAAATAAGCTCAATAATCTTTTGAAAAATAAAGAATTGGAAAAAGAGCTTTCCGAGAAATCTCTGAAAGAACAGTTTGGCGAAAAACTAAGATCCAAAGATGAAATCATTAAGTTTAAAGATGAGGAAATCGACCGGGTAAAGGATATGAAAGCCAAACTATCGACCAAAATGATTGGCGAGACCCTGGAGCAGCATTGCGAAATCGAGTTCAATAAACTGCGTGCAACGGCATTTCAGAATGTGTATTTTGAAAAAGATAACGATGCGAGCTCGGGCAGCAAGGGCGATTTTGTGTATCGGGAATTTGACGATGAGGGCAACGAAATCATCTCGATCATGTTTGAAATGAAAAACGAGTCGGATCAAACGGCCTCGAAAAAACGGAATGAAGATTTCTTCCGAGAACTGGACAAAGACCGGAACGAGAAAAAATGCGAATATGCCATTATGGTGTCTTTGTTAGAAGCGGAAAATGAGTTTTACAATACAGGAATTGTGGATGTTTCGCACCGGTTTCCGAAGATGTATGTGGTGCGGCCGCAGTTTTTTATAACCGTCATCACGCTTCTGAGAAATGCCGCTATGAACTCATTGAAATACAAAAAAGAACTGGCTTTGGTGAGGAATCAGAATATTGATATTACCAATTTTGAAGAAAAAATTGAGACTTTCAAACAGGGGTTTGCAAAGAATTATGAGTTGGCCAGCAGGCAGTTTAAAACCGCGGTTGATGAAATTGACAAAACCATTACCCATCTTCAAAAAACCAAAGATGCATTGATGTCTTCTGTTAATAATTTGCGACTGGCCAACATCAAAGCCGAAGATTTGACCATCAAAAAACTGACTTATGACAATCCCACAATGAAGGCAAAATTTGATGAATTAAAATAAGGATTAAAATCGTCGAATTTACCGACACCTGTTTCGGGATTTCCTAAATTTTTCGGTTTCTCGCCAACATCGGGATCGAAATCAAACCCATTACAAGCATAATGAGGATCTGCAATGGCAATGTGATGAAAGAGTAAGCGAGACCCAATTCGGCACCCGCGGTCGCATCTTTTCCCATCGAAATGAACAAGGCCATAAACCCGAATTTCATTGCTAAATTGAAGGCGCCAATACCGCCGCTGGCCGGGATGATCATTCCCAAAGTGCCGACAACCAGGATAAAACAGCCATCTGCCAAAGTGAAATTGGAGGTTTCCGGCAATGCAAAACAAACCAAATACGAAGCGAAAAAATAACAGATCCAGATGCAAGCTGTGTAAAGGATGAATTTGGATTTTTGCTTTAATTTAAAAACAGATTTCAATCCTTCGAAGATGCCATCGATGAAATCGATGATTTTTGAGATGAAGGAAAATCGCCTGAAGTTTTCTTTGAATTTGAAAAATAGGGCGATGCCAAGAATTCCGGCAATGAATAAAGCGCTGAAAAGCAAAGGATTGGGCTGGAAGCCGGAGTTGATATAGAAGCTTTTTATGGCTTCAAATTTGAAAACCAAAGTAAGTCCCAGAAAGATCATCATACAAATCAGATCGATGACGCGTTCGAGAATAATGGTTCCAAAAGATTTGTCGACAGGCACTTTTTCTACCCCATAAAGCGCCGTCGAGCGGGCTACTTCGCCACTTCTCGGAATGGTGAGATTCATCAAATAGCCGAAAGAAATAGACCAAAGCGAGTTGCTATTGGAAATCTTGTGACCCATCGGCTCCAGCAGAAGATTCCAGCGGATTGCCCGAAACCAATAGGCGGAAATGCCAAAAACGGCGGCCGCTGCGACCCAAAAGTAATTGGCCTTTTTGAGCGAGCTTTTGATTTTTTCATAATCCAATCCGCGCAACGCAAGCCAAAGGAAAAGTCCCGCAATGAGGAGCGAAACCAGAACAGTGACTGCATTTTTGAATGCGGCGGATTTTTTTTCTTCCAAAATTTCAGGAAATTAGGTGAGCAGATTGGTAGCTTCGTCGGGGAAAACAATTTTTGGCTGGAAATTTTTGGCTTCTTCGGGCGTCATCTGGGCATACGCAATGATGATGATGATGTCGCCTTTTTGGACTCTCCGGGCTGCCGGACCGTTGAGACAGATTTCGCCGGATTTCCGCTTTCCTTTGATGACGTAGGTGTCGAACCGTTCGCCGTTGTTGACATTGACGATGTAAACGCGCTCTCCGACGATCAAGCCGGCCGCTTCGATGAGGTCTTCGTCAATGGTGATGCTTCCAATATAGTCCAAGTCCGATGCGGTGACACGGACTCGGTGGATTTTCGACTTAAAAACTTCGATAAACATAGCTGCAAATTTACATTAAATTAATAAAATTGGAAAAGAAGATTTTACTTTATAAAAGGATGAGCTGTAAATGCGCTTTTTCCATTACGATTATAAATACTCACAAAAACTATATTTCTGATTATGAATTTCTCAATTGTTTTTATTTTCGATTAATTGCCCGATCTTATTGGATAGACAAAGGGAAAATTATTAAAGGAGAAAACGGCAAAGTGGTGTGTTTTCGTTAATTTTTACATTACCGAAAACTCATTTTTTTTAAAAAAAAGCCACACACTTCACTAAATTTAACAAAAATATTTGCACGATATCAAAAATGTCTTATATTTGCTTTAACAACATAACTTTAATTAAATAAATATTATGAACAAGTCTGAATTAATCGACGCAATCGCGAAGGATGCAGAAATCACAAAAGCTGCTGCAAAAAAAGCATTAGAATCATTTGTTTCAAATGTTACAGAAACGCTTAAGAAAAAAGACGGTAAAGTATCTCTGGTAGGTTTCGGGACTTTCTCAGTGTCTCAAAGAGCTGCAAGACAAGGCATCAACCCTGCGACAAAGAAACCAATTAAAATTGAGGCTAAAACGGTAGCGAAGTTCAAAGCCGGTGCGGATTTGGCCAATGCGGTTTCCGGAAGTAAGAAGAAGTAATTTTATTTGATTATTCGAATAAAAAACCGTCTACTGGCGGTTTTTTTTATTTACTGTTTTCAGGGATTTCGTCATCCAGCAGATGTCCAAAAAAATCTTTTTTTGTTTTGAGATATTTGGCAGTGGCATCATTTGACTTGATTTGCAATGGTATCCTCGAGTTCAGATGGATCGGGCTATCCTTAATAATTTTGATTTTTTCGGGATTATTTGTCATCAGATTCACCGCTTTTACGTTCAATTTTTCCAAAATTTCTATGGCAAAGGCGAAATTTCGGTCATCTGCGGGCAAACCTAATTCCAAATTAGCTTGGACGGTATCCAATCCTGTTTCTTGCAGGGCATAAGCTCTCAATTTGTTGATAATACCAATATTCCTGCCTTCCTGCCGCAGATAAATGATGATTCCGCCGTGCTCCTGCATATATTGCATAGCCGAATCGAGTTGCTGCCCGCATTCGCATTTCTGCGAATGAAAGACTTCCCCTGTAATGCATTCGGAGTGGATTCTGACGTTTACCGGCTTGGTCAGATCGGTTCCCTCCGCTATCAATGCAATATGCGGCATCCAGTCTTTTTCGTCTTCTGAAAAAGCCATTATCCGGAAAATGCCGAAATCTGTTGGCACATTAGATTCTGCTTGCAGTTTTAACATTGAAATAGGGCTTAAGGGGAATTTTGGTTAATAAGTAACGGTTGCTTGCTCCACTTTGGACTGAGCAGCTTCTAATAGATTAATATTGGTTTTGATTTTGACCATATATCTGTTAAGAAGTTCATCATCATCCGGTTGCATAGACTTTCTTAGTTTCTGAATGTTTTTGTAATATTTTTCCACGTCTTCCAGAGATTTGTGCTTGGAAACCTGATTAAAAGTCCGTACGGCCAATAGGTATTCGGTGAGGGCATTTTTGAGGTCGGATGTTTCTTTGTTGACGGCATCATTCTTGAAAATGGGGAATGTGGCGACGAGATTAGAAATTGAGGAGGCGTACACTATCGCGTCAGGAGAGAGATAGTCGTAGGTCTCCGGTAGCATCTCGACATGCAGTTGCTCGGATGCAGCGGCGTTTGTGGAGCAGGATTCTGATAAAAAAGCTGTAATGGTAATAATCGTTAAAAGTTTATAAAAACTTTTCATTTTTTCTGCATTTTTTGATACAGGATTGGGTTAAGACTTTCGTCGTTGTACATCTTCATCTGCTTATAAAGTTTCATCTTAACTTTGCCGTTCTCAATATCAGAAAGCAATTGTTCTATGGCTGTTGATAAGTCTTTTTTCTGTTCCAAAAGGACGTTTAGCTTTTCGGAGCATTGTAATTGGTGTTCTTCCGAAGCATCTTTGCGAGAAGCTTCTACCGTCATGTGATATATTTTCAAAGAAAGTATAGAAAAACGATCTATGCTCCAAGCCGGTGTTTCGGTGTTTAATCTTGCGTCGGGAGCGGGAGTGATATTTTCAAATCGTTTGTAGAACCAAAAATCCAGCTGTTCTACCAAATCTGTCCTCTGTTGGTTGAGTTTATCTATTCTTCTTTTTATTTTCAGAGCTTCTGCCGGATCGATATCCTCTTCCCGAATAATATCTTCCAAATGCCATTGAACGGTATCGATCCAATTCTTTGAATACAAAATCCATTCCAGACTGCCGGTCTGGAATGGATTGTTTTCTTCTGCGTTTACATTGTCTTTAATGTGATAATCCTCAACCGATTTGTTGAAGATTTCCCATGCTTTGTCTGTCAAACTCATGGCTCTATGTTATAAATTTGAGCCCGGATCATTGGTTGTAGAAGAAGAGGGATCCTTTTTCTTATCTTCTTCTTTCACAGCATCTTTAAACTCTTTAATGCCAGAGCCCAAGCCTCTCATCAATTCGGGTATTTTTCTGCCACCGAATAAAAGAAGCAGTATCAAGGCCACAATCAGAATGTGTTGCCACGAAATACTTAAAATTACAGTTGATAATATCATCTCGATTTTTTTACAAAGTTAAAGTATTTTTTAATACGAAACCCATCCCAACGGATCCACCGGATTGGTACCGTTCCAGATCTGGAAATCTAATGTTATAGATTCATCAAAATCACTGCCGACTTCTCCTATGAGTGTTCCCGCAGAAACCTGTTGATTGGCCTTCACCAAGGTGCTGGCAAGATTGGAGTAAACGGTAAAATAGGTGCCGTGCTTTACGACAACCGTTCGGCTTCCATTTATGACTTGGATGGACGATACCACGCCCGGAAACACACATCTTGCGCGGGTTCCCGGTGCCACGGCGATTTTGATTCCGATATTTTCTTCCATAATATTTTTGAAAACGGGATGCGGCCATTTTCCGAAGCGATGCGTGACGCTTCCTTTTTCAACTGGGAAACCAATTCTTCCCTTATTATCCGCAAAATTACTGCCTACCGTAGAACCCACGCCGTAGCTTTTCATTACTTTTTTCTCGGCAGCATCTTTAGCGTCGTCGTTTTTCTTGTTCACTGCAGCTTCATTGGCTTTTGCCGCCAGTACTTTTTCGTTGGCGATTCGGGCTTTTTCTGCTGCTTCTCTGGTTGCTCTCTCGGCCGCTTCTTTTTTCTCGGCTGTTTTGTTGGACTCTGCCAATCTTCTTTCGTCCTCCGCTTTTTTATTGGCTAGTTCGGTTGCTCTTTTTGCTTCCAGCTCGGCTCTTTTCCGCTCTGCTTCTGCAGCAGCAATCTTTGCTCTGTTTTCCGCTTCTATTCTATCTTTTTCTTTTTTGGCAGCTATTTCTGCCAGTCTTTTCCGTTCTGCTTCAGCTTTGCGTTCGGCTTCCTCCTTTTCCTTGGCAATTCTTATCTCCTCCGCAATGATATTTCGGATCTGGCGTTCCAGCTCTTTGGATTGCTTCTGTTTTTGTCTCAGTTCTGCTGTCAGCTTTACTTCATTTTTTTTGAACTCATCTATCAGTTTTTGTTTTTCTATTCTTTCGGCTTCTATGGTAGCAAGATCTTTTTTCTGGTTGAGAAGCAACTTATCTTTTTCTGCGACGTATTTTTTCTTGAGAGCGATGTTTTTCTTTATTTCGTTGGCTTTGTCGGTAATTTCCGCCGCTTTCTTGTTTTGGTATTCAGAATATCGCTTCAAATATTCGATTCTGTTGAGTGCCTGTCCCAAATTTTTGGAGGAGAGGATGAAGGTTACTTTGTTTTGGATGCCTTTGGTCTTATAAGCTTTTACGAGGATCGCGGCATAATCTTTCCGGAGTACTTCCAACTCGCGGTTATTCTTGTTGATTTCCAACTGACTTTTGTAGATGTCGTCTTCTATGAATCTTTTTTCTTTCTGGGTGTTGTTATAGACCTTTTCTCTAAGATTAAGTTTTTGATTGACGGCATTTAGGTAAGCAATAGAAAGTTTCGATTCTTTTTTTGTCTGGTTCAAACTGGCATTGAGAGCAGAAATCTGTTTCTTCAAATCGGCGTTCTGCTTTTGCAGAGCTTCCTTGTCTTTTTGTCCAAATGCAATTCCGAAAATGATGATACTTATTAAAAAACTTAATTTCTTGATCATTTAATTTCTGTCTTTTTGTAATTGGCAGGAACGGAATAAGTAGTTTCCATTCGGGAAAAATCAAATTTCGTGTTTTCTAATAAGATTTCGTCGGTTTTGTTGCCTTTTATAATTATTTTAACACTTTTTGGAAAGCTTTCTTTGTTCAGCAAGACTCTGTTGGAATAGACAATTTCCAGCTGCTCTTTACTTTGGGGATTCGACAATAGAACGTGACTCAGATTGAATTCTGCATCGTAGTCCAAGGTGACTTTATATTCCACAGTCTTTCCGTTTTGTGTAATTTTTAGATTTTCTTTGGAGGTCAATTGGTATCCCGAAGGGGTTGGTGTGAGATTGAAATCTTTCTCGGAAATAGGAATAAAAGTTTTCCCCAACAAGAGATTTTGCAGGGCATTGTAATCTATAAAATTCACATTCAAAAGTTTGTTTAGATAGCCGAAGTCGGAGTCGATATATGTTCTATCGAATTTGTAGTAGCCTTTGATGCCCTCCGGTGTGGCAACGCCCCTTGCGGCTTGTAGGATTACGGCTGTCAGGTTCATCCAAATTTTTTGTCCGTTTTCAATGTAGATCACAGCGTCCAAAGTGGGGATGAAGGAACCCGTTTTGGCATCGATTTTACTGCTGATCTTTACTGCATCGAAGGTAGATTTTTTCTCTATTGCAGAGAAGAAAGTGGCATTATTGGATATTGGTTTTGTGGTGCTGACGGGGGTGGAAGTCTCTTTGTTCTGAACTTTACAAGATGCAACCACCAATGCCGTAACTATGATTAGAATATATTTTTTCATATTTTTTTTTGGATAAACCTTACAATATTAACGCCAAAATTCAACTTATATTTTCATCATCCAAACCAAAAAAACATTGCCGTAGGTCTGGGCTACGACAATATTTCTTTATGAAAGAATTTCGATGTTTTTTTTTGAACAAACAATTGGATATTAATTTTTAGAAAGGAAATCCAAAACCGAATAGTCTCCCAAAGAGATCTCCCGCGCCACTCCAAAGTATTTTGCCGAGTTCCCAATCATAGAATTACTCAGATTGCCGTGATCAATAATCGTATTTTCCTGAATCAGAGAGTTATCGATGTTGGAATTAATCACAATTGTGTTATTCCCAAGAGACACATTCGGGCCGATTTTGGAGTTCGAAATTTTCACATTTTCACCGATAAAACAGGGCGGAATGATCATGCAGTTTTCTATCATAGCAGAGGCAGGGAATATCGACATATTGTCCTTTTCGTACTGCAAAATCTTGCTGTTGGTTTCCACAGTTGCGTTTTTGTTGCCGCAATCCATCCAATCATCTACTTTTCCTAAAGAGAATTTGGCACCTTTGGCTCTAAGGTTTTCCAACGCAGTCGTTAGCTGGTATTCTCCGCCCTCGGTTATATGATTTTCCATAATATAATCGATTTCGGTCATCAGTTTCTCTGCAGATTTGAAATAATAGATACCGATAATAGCCAGGTCTGAGACGAATTCTTTTGGTTTTTCTACAAAATCGGTGATGAAGCCATAGTCATCCAACTTCACGACGCCGAAGGCGGATGGATCTTCTACTTTTTTCACCCAGATGACCCCGTCGGCACTCGTATCAAGATGAAAATCTGCGCGGAAGAGCGTATCGGCAAAAGCGATAATTACCGGTCCCGACATGCTGTTTCTGGCACAATTGATGGCGTGAGCGGTTCCCAAGGGCTCCGTCTGAGTGTATATGCTTGCTTTGGCACCCAGATTCTCGGCCACATTTATAAGAGAGCATTCCACCACCGGTCCGAAGTCTCCAATGATGAAGGCTATCTCTTCTATCGGTTCATTGGCAACTTTTGCAATATCTTCCACCAATCTCTGGACAATGGGTTTCCCGGCAATCGGGATCAATGGTTTCGGAACCGTCAAGGTATGAGGTCGGAGTCTGGATCCTCGTCCAGCCATCGGAACAATTATTTTCATAAATTTTTTATCGTTAAGAAATTGGCTATTAAGTTAAATAATATAATTATTTGCCACCAAGTTTATTTAAAATTTTCTGAGGAATGAGATTTTCTGTCTTTAATAAAATGGTTGCCAAAATTAGAAATATAAGATTTCCCAGCCAAATCTTTTCTCTTAAATATTGGTACGATGCCAATGAAACGAGCATCGTGATGAGAATGATAACAGAATTTTTATAAACGTTGTAAGGAATCGGATACCGGTATTGCCCCCAAACATATGATATTACCATCATAGCAAAATAGCTTGCAATCGTGGCCCAAGTGGAAGCCCAATATCCGTATTTTGGAATAAAGTAAAAATTAATACCAATGGTGATGAGTACTCCGATGGTAGAGATGTAGGCGCCAATAATGGTCTTATCGGTCAATTTGTACCAAATCGAAAGATTGAGGTAGATGCCCAAAAATAAGCTCGCGAAAAATAAAATCGGAAGAATCGGAATCCCTTCATAATATTCCGGATTCTGGATGTAGCCTTTGGCTATCCAATCTAGATTAACCGATAAAAATAAGACAATCAAACAGTTGACCGCCACGAAGATATCCATCAACCTTACATACATCAGTTTGGCGTTCGCATTTTTGGAATTGCTGAAAAAGAAGGGCTCGATCCCCAAAGAATAAGCCTGCCGGAATAGGATTACAAATGTCACCACCTTGGCAACACCGCCGTAAACGCCTAATTGGTGCCGCCCGATTTCCTCGGGCAGGAGGAACTTCAGAAACTGCCTGTCGAAGGTTTCGTTAATGATTCCGGCTAAGCCTGCAATCGTAATCGGCCAAGAATATTTGATCATTTTTTTCCAGAGTTCGTAGGAAAAATACTTTATTCTCGTAATCAATATTTCTTTGAAAAGCATCAAAAACGTTGCAGTACTCGCCACCAAATTCGCCACAAAAACATAACCGATCCCAAACTCCGGATTGTACTTCAACCCAAAAATTCCCTCGGGGTATCGCGGAAGCAAGGCAATAAAAAATACCACCAGTAAAAAGTTAATAACACCGTTGGTAATCCGGATGGCGGCATATTTCAAAGGTCTTTCGTTTTTTCTGAGCATTACGAAAGGCATCGCACAAAAGGCATCCAAAGCCAAAGTCACTGCAAGAATCGTGAGTAGATCTACCTGGTCGGGCGTCCTGAAAGCAGTCGCCAAAGGTTGCCGATATAGCAATGTGAAAAATAAATAAACCAAGGTCACCACCAAAACACTGAAAAACGAAGTAGAAATCAATTTTCGGTCATCTTTCTCATCCAAGGAGAAGCGGAAAAATGTGGTTTCCATACCGTGCGTCAAAATCACAGCAATCACACCGGCAACGGAATAAAAATCTGCAAATGGAGAATAAGCAGTGGGGCCAAAGCTTCTGGTGATAATTGGATTGATAACGAACGGGAACAGCCTGATAATCACGGTTGTTAATCCATAAAGAGCGGTTTGTCCCAGAAGCTTCTTCAAAATTTTGAATTATTTCTGCAAAGGTATTCTTTTAATTAAAATTTGAAAATTTTATTTAAGGACTTGAAAGCGGTGATCATTCTGTGCCAAAAACTTAATTTTGCTTAAACTTAATTTTTGCAACCGGAAATCAGGCTGCTTAGAAAATGAAATTCTAATTTTAGTAAAATGAAAATCCTAATAAAAAATGCCCAAATCGTCAATGAAAATCAGATTTTTGTAAGTGATCTTCTGATAGAAAACGACTTGATTGCAAAGATTTCAAACAATATTTCGGAAGCTGACACTGATCTAATAATCGATGCTTCAGGGAAATATTTGCTGCCCGGCATCATCGATGACCAGGTCCATTTCCGCGAACCCGGCTTGACACAAAAAGGCGACATCGAATCGGAATCCAAAGCAGCGCTCGCCGGCGGAATCACAAGTTTCATCGATCAACCCAACACGGTTCCCAACGCAGTCACCCAGAAATTATTAGCTGACAAATACGAAATAGCTTCTCAAAAAGCATACGCCAACTATGGGTTTATGATGGGCGGAACCAACGATAATCTCGAAGAAATTCTGAAAACAGACCCAAGGAATGTCCCGGGAATTAAGCTTTTTTTAGGCTCCTCCACTGGAAATATGCTGGTGGATAATACGCAAACTCTGGAACAAATTTTCAGCAATACCCAGATGCTCATCGCCGTACACTGCGAAGATGAAACGATCATCCGGGAAAATACAAAACAATATAAAGCCAAATATGGCGATGACATTCCCATAAAATTTCATCATTTGATTAGAAGCCAAGAGGCCTGCTACAAATCTTCCTCCAAAGCCATAGAACTCGCCAAAAAGACTGGTGCGCGGCTTCACGTTTTTCATTTGTCCACAGCCCCAGAAACCGCGCTTTTCCGAAATGATATTCCTCTAAAGGAAAAAAAAATAACCGCAGAAGTTTGTATTCATCATTTGACTTTTACCAACGAGGATTATGAAACGAAAGGGAAGCTCATCAAATGGAACCCTGCCATCAAAACTGTGGAAGATAAAAACGGGCTTTGGGAAGCACTTTTGGATGACAGAATTGATATCATCGCAACCGACCACGCGCCGCACACTTGGGCAGAAAAACAGAATGTTTACACCAAATGCCCTTCCGGAGCGCCTTTGGTTCAGCATGCCTTGGTTGTGATGCTCGAGCACTTCCGAAACGGAAAAATTACTTTGGAAAAAGTCGTGGAAAAGATGTGTCATAATCCCGCAATTTTGTTTAGAATCGAGAAAAGAGGTTTTGTGAAAGAAGGTTACAAAGCGGATTTGGTTTTGGTGAATCTGAATAAAAAATGGACTGTTGCCAAAGACAATATCCTTTACAAATGTGGCTGGAGCCCTCTGGAAGGAAGCACGTTTCATTCGCAAGTCACCCATACTTTTGTAAACGGAAATTTGGTTTATGATAACGGGAAAATTAGTGAACAAAGATTTGCAGAGCGTCTCCTCTTTGAAAAGAATGACTGAGAACTGCTTATTTTTCGAAGATGATTTCGTATATTTACCATAATAAATCAGGCACTGAATATTACATTTTTGGAGGTGCCAAAAAGAAAAGATAAAATATGAAATACAGAGTATTAGGTGACACAGGAGTTTTGGTGTCAGAGTTATGTTTTGGAGCGATGACTTTTGGGGGAACCGGCACTTGGATCCCGGTTGGTAAAACGCAGCAAGAAGAAGCCGACAGGCAGGTAGGTTTGGCGCTGGATTCAGGAATCAATTTTTTTGATACTGCCAATATCTATTCTACCGGCATTTCGGAGCAGATCTTGGGGAAAGCCTTAGGTTCTAAAAGAAAAGATGTTATTTTGGCAACCAAAGTAAGAGGCAAAATGGGCGAGGGTGTAAACCAAGTAGGTCTCTCTCGAGTACACATAATGCAACAAGTGGACGAGAGTTTGAAGAGATTGGGTACCGATTATATTGACCTCTACCAGATTCACGGCTTCGATGCTCTTACCCCTTTAGAAGAGACCTTGCGGGCTTTAGATGATTTGGTTCACAGCGGAAAAGTGAGGTACATAGGTTGCTCCAATCTGAAAGCGGGACAATTGATGAAAAGCCAATGGATTTCAGATAAAAACGGTTTCAATAAATTCAAATCGCTTCAGGCTTATTATTCAATTGCGGGCAGAGATTTGGAGAGAGAAATTGTACCTATCTTGGAAGATCAAAACCTGGGATTGATGGTGTGGAGTCCGCTTGCGGGTGGTTTCTTATCCGGTAAATACAGAAGAAATCAAATGCCGGAAGAAGAATCCAGAAGAAAATCATTTGATTTCCCACCTGTCAATAAAGAAAAAGCTTTCGACATTATTGATGTGATGGACGAAATCAGCAAAGCGCATCAAGCCTCTGTGGCACAAGTTGCCTTGGCGTGGTTGCTTCACCAAAAAGTGGTAACCAGTGTAATCATCGGAGTTAAAAACGAAGACCAATTGCGCGACAATTTGAAATCCACCGAAATTCAGTTCACTGAAGACGAATTGAAAAAATTGAATGAAGTAAGTCAACTTGCTCCAGAATATCCGGGATGGATGGTAGATTTTATGCAAGAAGATAGAACGGTGAATTAATTCTAAAAATTCCGGTAAATAAGTATTTAAAGTTACATTGCAAGATGTAACTTTATTTTTTATAAAAACCGAAAAATGTAAAAATCAGTTATCTTTTGGTCTTGGCAGGCGCGTATGGTGAGCCAATATTTCATAAAGACAACAAGGGACATTTCTATCAACGTTTTAATTCTTAAAATTTTTAAGTAAATTAGCATAAAATCACTTACAATATGAAACTGTATCCTATACAATGCGGAAAATTTAAGTTAGACGGTGGTGCAATGTTCGGCGTGGTGCCCAAAACAATATGGGAACGTACCAATCCTGCCGACGAAAAAAATCTTATCGAATTGGGAACTCGCTCTCTCCTCGTGGAGGATGGCAAGCAATTAATCCTTATCGATTGCGGACTTGGTGACAAGCAGGACGAGAAATTCTTTGCCCATTATTCGCTTTGGGGCGATGATTCGCTGGACAAAAATTTGAAAAAATATGGATTTGTAAGAGACGATATTACCGATGTATTTCTCACACATCTTCATTTCGACCATTGCGGCGGAGCCATCGAGTGGAATGATGAAAAATCCGGCTACCGATCGGCATTCAAAAATGCACACTTCTGGAGCAACGAGAACCATTGGAAATGGGCCACCGAGCCAAACCCGCGAGAAAAAGCAAGTTTTTTGAAAGAAAACATTCTCCCCTTGGAAGAAAGCGGTCAATTAAATTTCTTGCCGTTGCCAACGATTGGAAACTACGGTTTTGCTTCGGATCTGAAAATGGATATCATCTTCGTCGATGGTCATACAGAAAAGCAAATGCTGCCTGTGCTTCAATATCAAGATAGAACAATAGTTTTCATAGCAGATCTTATCCCAACCGTCGGGCATATCCCGCTGGTGTACGTGATGGGATACGACACGAGACCGCTGCTTACGATGGAAGAAAAAGGAAAATTTCTGAAACAATGTGTGGACAATGATTACCTTTTATTTTTTCAACACGATGCACACAATGAACTGGCAAGTCTCAAAATGACCGAAAGGGGCGTGAGGTTGGATCAAACCTTTAGTTTTAATGAAGTTTTCGGGTATTAAATGATGGACTTACAGGATATTAATCAAAATCAGGAAGACATTCCTCCTCCCAAGATCATCGGATTGACTGGCGGAATTGGTTCGGGGAAGACTTCCGTTGCGAAAATATTAGAAAATAAAGGCTTCCCCGTTTATTATTCCGATGATCGGGCAAAGGATATTGCCGATATCGATTCTGAATTGAAGGAAAAAATCATTTCGCTTCTCGGAAAGGAAGCCTATTTGGAAGGAAAATACAATAGGAAGTTCGTGGCAGGGAAAGTTTTCGACGATGCCGAACTACTGAACCGGCTGAATAGTTTGATACATCCGGCCGTGAAGCAGGATTTTGAAAAGTGGCTTGCTTCGCAAACTGCGGAATATGTTTTTAAAGAAACGGCCTTGCTGTTTGAACTGAAGCTGAATGAACATTGTTACAAATCTCTCTTGGTAACTGCCGACGATAATCTGCGAATAAAAAGGACGATGGATAGAGACGGCAAGACCTACCGGGATGTGGAAGCAGTGATGCAAAAACAAATGCCGGAAAAAGAAAAAATCAAACTGGCAGATTATATCATTTATAACAATTCCGATCTGGAAGATCTTCATAAAGAAGCAAAATTGTTTCTGAACAATTTGAAGTAATTTCTTCTCATAACTAAAAAAGCAAAATCCCCGAAAATCGATTTCGGGGATTTTATTATTTAAAATTTAAGTAAAATCTTGCGCTTAATTCTTGATGAATTTAGTTTGGGATTTTTCTCCGTTAGATTCTACTGTCAAGATGTAAACACCTTTGGCCAGTTTAGAAACATTTACTTTTCCGTCTGTTGTTCCTTGGTTTACCAGTTGACCGGCAACGTTGAAGATTTCAAACTTGGTTTTGGAAGAGACGTTAGAGATAGTAATAAAATCCGATGCAGGATTTGGATACACCTGGATACTATTTTGCTTAACGTCCTGAACTGCTAAAGCTCCAATATTAAGTGAGTAGTCTTCAACTTGTCCATACTGTGAGTTTCCGCAAGGTGTAGAATTAGGTGTCAAAGAAGAATCGTGAAGGCGAACTCTCATTCTTGTTTTACCAACTGTTGCTGAGGCTGAGATGGTAATGTTGCCAGTCCATGGGGATTTTTTCTTTGGTGTCACCAATACTTGCTCGCCCGCATCATCAAAATCGCCGTCTTTGTTGAAGTCAATCCATACTAAGACCTGATCGTCAGAATAAGAAGTTCCTGTAAAGCTGGCGCTGAACGGATAGGTTTGTCCTGCGGTTACATTGCCGGTAACTGTGGTGAAATCTTCATATCCTGCGGTAGATGTAGAGTTTTTGTTAATATCTGCAAAAGTCACATTGGATATTTTCTCAAAACCTGTAGAGGTAGCGCCTGCACTACAGTAAGTAATACCGGTTGTGGTAAAGTTGACCGTCGGTGCATAAGTTCCAACGGTACCGCTGCATACAGCTGCAACTGTTACATTATAAGCAGTTTCGAGTGTTAATCCCGTGATGGTATAGGTATTGCTTGTCAGACCAAGAACTTCCGTCCATTCGGTATCGGTCGCTTTTTTATATCTCACATTATAGGTTGCGTCAGCAATAGCATCCCAATCTACTTTAGCCGTGGTTTGGGTGATATTAGACACTGCTAATCCTATCGGGGCGCTTCCGTCGCAATTTACCATTGCAGACACAGTCACCTTACCCACAGCGTAGAAGACGTTTCCGATAGCAGAAACTCGTACGATGATTTGAGAATTGGTTGCAAGCGTTGGGAAGTTAAATTCCTCCGATCCGTCATTAGGAGTGGATGCGGCTAAAACTGTCCAGTTAGCCCCATTATCTGTCGTATAATCTATCTTCACGTTCGCTACATTGTAAGGAGCGGCAGTTGTACCGGCAGCATCCCAAGTGAAGGCGGCCGGTGCATTGTTGTAAACTTTGATAGAAGTTACTTTAAATGGTCCGGCAGCTCCCACTGTTACTTTTTGGGTTCCGTATTGGGTTTGCTGTTTTGTTTTGTCCGCATTGTTATCTCTGACAGTTACTTTGAAGTTGGTCGTACGGGCTACCGTGGAAACCGCTTCCCAATCTGTTGTACTTTTGAGATTTCCGGCTAACACTGTGCTGAGCTTAGGAAAATATCGTGTAGGACTGGTAGTAGGGTTCCATGATCTGAAAATTGGACCATTGGTATTATTTCCTAAGTTAGAAGTCGATGTTGTCGATGTTGCGCTATCAGTTTGTTCCCAGCAAAAGTTAATCGGATCGCCCTCAGGATCGGTGGCTTGCGCCGTCAAGACGAAAGCGGTACTTTTTGGAATCGTAAGATCGGGCATTGCCACGACTACCGGCGGCAAATTGTCAATAGGGGTTTCAATATCACAAGTTTTTGAGATAAGATTATTTTGAACCTGAATAATACTGTTGATATGGAAATAAGGATCCGAATGTGGTTGCAAATCTGTTGCACCTGTAATACCGGCATATCCCATAATAGTAGAACCGGAACCGGGTTCAACATTTTGACCAGTTCCTTCAAGACTCATGGAAAAAGTGTGATTGGCGCCTAATTGATGTCCCATTTCGTGCGCCACATAATCTATATCGAAATTATCCCCTTCAGGAATTCCATCTGCAGGAGAAGTGATTCCCGAGCCCTTTCCATTTCCCGTAGGTATCCCACTGGCATTAAGAGGAGGACTCACACATACACACCCGATGCAGCCGGCATTACCTCCGCCGCCGGTCGCGCCAAACATATGCCCAATGTCATAATTGGCCTCGCCAGCTTCTGCAGTAATTGCTTTCTGAGCTGCGAGGTTCCAACTACTCAAAGAAGTTGAATAAGGATCTGTTGCCGGATTCGTATAGATCAAAGTAGGAAAATCCTGCAATATCAGATGGAGCGCAAAATCATTCTCAAAGACGCCGTTGCAACGGGTCAATGTAGCATTGATAGCTGTTAGAGCGCCAGCCACTGTTCCCCCGTGGTAGATGGTATATTCCCCATTCACTGTCATTGCCAATCGCAAGGTTCTATACTTTTTGTCAGATGATTTGGAAAAATCTGTAGGATCGTTGGCAAAAGCAGCTCCGTTGTTAAGTTTATCAATCTGCTGTTTGGTGAGTGGCGGTTCTGTGCTGTTGCAAAGCCAAAAACCATTGGGACCGCTGGTTTTTTTTGTTTTTGAATGAACGCCATACACTGTTCTTTCTTTGTTCTGCGGTTCCACAAATTCATACACTCCATTCTTGATGATCATCGATTGGAAATCATTGGGCGCTACCGAAAATCTGATGTATTTTTCAGGATCGTCCACACCCATTCCCACATAAGACCCCAACTGGTACTGGTCTGCCAAAGATTTGGCGACAACGGGTAGACTGTAAACAGCAAATTTTTCTACTTTGCCTTCCAGCGTTGGTACATTAATAATCACAGGCTTGCTGTTCTTTCCGGTTGGCTGAGCGTCGGCCAGCTGCGCACGGATTTCATTCAAATTCACGGAGTAGAAAGTTGTAGCTCCGGTTTCACGTAGGTTTTCTCCTTTCATGGATGTCTTCGACCATTGCGCGAAAGCGCCGGTCAGCATTCCAAAAGAAAGTAGAGTAGTAAAGATTTTCTTCATACTATATTTAATTTTGAGCCAAATATAGAATTTTTGTTCAAATAAAACAACAATGCATCAAAAAATATGATGCATTGTTTAAAAAAATTGTTTTGTGGTTCATATTTAATAAACCGCTACCGCGTCCTAAAGAACGAATCTACAAACTCCAACCCATCAAAAATCTGGAGATCTTCCATTTTTTCGCCAACGCCGATATATTTTACAGGAATTTGAAACTGGTCGGAAATACCGATCACGACGCCTCCTTTTGCCGTGCCATCCAGTTTTGTGACCGCCAGCGCAGTAACGTCTGTAGCCGCAGTAAATTGCTTCGCTTGTTCAAAAGCATTCTGACCGGTGGAGCCGTCCAGCACTAATAAAACCTCATGCGGCGCATCCGGAATGACCTTTTGCATCACCCTTTTTATCTTGGCAAGTTCATTCATCAGATTGATTTTGTTGTGCAATCGCCCTGCTGTGTCGATGATGGCAACATCAGCGTTCTGCGCAACGGCGGATTGGACGGTATCAAAAGCCACCGAAGCGGGATCTGATCCCATTTCCTGCTTTACGATGGGAACGCCGACTCTCTCGCTCCAGATGACAAGTTGATCCACTGCTGCGGCGCGAAAAGTATCTGCAGCGCCAAGCACCACCTTCAGTCCTTGGGATTTGAATTGGTACGCCAGTTTTCCAATGGTTGTCGTCTTTCCCACGCCATTTACACCAACGACCATTATGACGTATGGCTTTTTACTTGCATCGATGTTGTCGGTACCAAGGTGCGGATTTTCCAATAGCAGTCCGGAGATCTCCTCGCGCAGAATATGATCCAACTCGCTGACATTGACATATTTGTCTTTTGCCACGCGGTCTTCGATTCTTTTGATGATTTTGATCGTGGTTTCTGCACCCACATCCGACGCGATGAGAACTTCTTCCAGATTATCCAAGACTTCCTCGTCCACCGTACTTTTTCCGACGACCGCGCGGGATATTTTGTCAAAAAAACCTTGGCTGGATTTTTCCAATCCCTTGTCAAGCGTTTCTTTGTCTTCTTTTTTGAATATTTTTTTAAACCAGCTCATTGGATCTGTAATAAATGATTGATGATAATCGATTGATATTTGTCGGAAACAAATATAACGAAAAAACTACCCTTGAAAAGAGTAGTTTTCTATATTGTAAAGTTGTTTGCGAAATTATTTTTTAAGATAAGCGTCCACTTCGTCTGCGCTCATCACTTTTTCTTCAAAAACGTAAGCATCAGATTTCGAAGACTTTACCATTTTGATCACTTTGGTCATTTTTTTTGATCCTGCACCGCCTTGGAGCGTTGCCACTACTTTCTTTGCCATTGTAAAATATTTTTATAGATTACTTGATTTCTTTGTGAACCGTATATTTCTTCAGAACCGGATTGAATTTTTTTAGTTCCAATCTTTCCGTTGTGTTCTTTTTATTTTTGGTGGTAATGTATCTCGACATTCCCGGTATGCCACTTTCTCTGTGCTCGGTACATTCCAGTATCACCTGCACCCTGTTACCTTTTTTAGCCATTACTTCGTTGTGTTTTTAATAAATCCATTTCTAGCCGCTCTTTCAAGTGCTTCTTCGATACCAATCTTGTTGATGATTCTCAATCCGTGCGCAGATACTTTCAGGGTTACTGATTTATCTTGCTCAGGCAGAAAAAATTTCTTCTCTAATAAATTAATTTCAAAACGTCTTTTCGTTTTGTTATTAGCGTGGGAAACGTTGTTTCCTACCATAGCACGCTTACCTGTTATTTGGCAAATTTTTGACATATCTCGATGTTCTTTGGACTAATGAATATTTGAGTGTGCAAAATAAAGGAATATTTTCCGGATAGGCAAATTATTATTAAAAAATATTTCACAAAATACCGAATGTGATTACTCGAAATTGCTATTGCCAAGCTTGGAAACAGAATATAAAGATGCAATTAATCTTCTATGAAAAATTTCACGTTTTCCAGAGGATGTCCCGCCATAGCGACCTTGCCCTTGATCAAGATGGGGCATTCGATCAATTCCGGGTTCTGGGCGATGACTTTCAGCGCTTGCTCGTCGTCTATCGTTTCTGTGTCCGAGAAATGTTTTTTGTAGAGTTCCGGAGAATGTCTCAGGATTCGGCTCGGATTTTTGTTGAGTTTTTTGAAAAGAGTTCGCAGTTCAAAGAGGCTCAGCGGCTCTTTTTCGACATCAATAATTTGAAATTTGATGTTGTTCTCATCCAGATATTCCAGAATTGCTCTAGACTCGGGGCAGCTGTTGTTGTGGATGACTTTTATCATAGTTTTTTTGCATTAAAAATTTGGCGATTTTATTTTTTGAGATTTGCACAAATTATTTCGCCAAAAACAATTTAAAACAAACCGTTCAACTCTGCATCAATTCTTTCTAATATGTATCCGAAATCTTCGGGTTTTTCTACAAAATCAAGGTCATCTACATCGATAATCAAGAGTTTGCCCTCTTTGTAATTCGCAATCCAGCTTTGATATTTGTTATTCAGTTTTGAGAGATAATCGATGCTGATCCCGGCTTCATATTCTCTTCCCCGCTTGGTGATCTGCCGTACCAAAGTAGGCACATCGGCGCGCAGATAGATCAGCAAATCCGGTGCCGAAACAAAGTTTTTCATCAGGTTGAAAACGGAGAGGTAATTTTGAAAATCCCGTTCCGAAAGGAGCTTCATCTCCGCCAGATTTTCCGCGAAAATATGTGCGTCTTCATAGATCGTGCGGTCTTGGATCACATTTTTCCCGCTCTCCCGGATTTCTTTTACTTGCCGAAATCTGCTTCCCAGAAAATAAATTTGCAGTGCAAAACTCCACTTAGACATATCACCATAGAAATCATCCAAATAAGGATTTTGATCTACGTCTTCGAACTGTGCTTCCCAATTGTAATGTTTAGACAGCATGGTGGTCAGCGTAGTTTTCCCCGCACCAATGTTTCCTGTAACTGCGATATGCATTCTTTAAATTATGGTTGAAATTTTATATAAAGATAAAGACCAATAATCACGTTGACCTTGCTTTATAAGTGTTCAAATTATTTTTGGTAAAGATAAAGTTTGTCCTTTATGAGCGCCAAAAATCCCGCATTATTTTTATCCACAATTTTTGCGCTTTCGTTTCGGAAGATTTCAGAAATGTTTTTACCATCAAATTTTTGCACCGCTTGGCTTTCAAATACCAAAATGTCATTATTTATCCGCCGAAGTTTTTTAGCATCCATTAGCTTCTTCGCAAAGAGTAGCGTAGCCGTAGCATTGTAAACTTCGAAAGCGTTATCTCTAAGGATGTAAATCCGATTGTCATAAACCAAAAAATCCCGAAGAGACTGCAGATTGATGCTAAAAGGGAATGAGCTGATGACGCTGCTACTCCGGAAGTTGTACTGGATGAGTGTCTTATTGCTCTCGTCTATCAGCCACGCGTATTGAAGATCTTCGGCATACACCGCTTTGATAAAGCCAAAAATACCGCTCAGATTTATTTTTTGGATTTCATTCAGATTCTGATCCAGAAATTTGATTTCCTGCGCGTTTTCCGAAAACATCACGATGTTCAGCGGGTTGGTAACGCTCTGGATTTTGTACGGAAAGGTCAGCATCACTTTCCCCAGTTGCGTTCCGAGAGAGTCATATTTGGTAAAACTGAGATCCTTGTTTTTATACAGATAGATATTCCCATAGTCGTCTCCCAGAAGCTCTTGCACATCCCGAGTCTGCAAAGAATCCAGGGCAATTTTTTTCTGTGAAAAAAACGAGCAGAAGATGAATAGGGATATAAGAGATAATGACTTCAATGAAGATCTATTTTTCCGGAAATTGATTTTTAATTTTTTATTTCTTTGCCGAGTTTAGGGTAATGATAAGATTGCCGTTCAGGGCTTTGTTCTGCTTGTAAATCGCGTCGCAAATGGAAGTCGAAATATCGTAACTGCCTTTTTCCACCATAATAGAATTTTGACCATTTGCGGGAACAGTCAAGTTATAGAATTTCTTTCCGTTTATTTTAATGATGAGATTGCATTTGGATTTGTTGACAAACTGGATCACCGCTTCCTTCGAATTGGAGGTGCCGTTCAAAATATTGGTAAGCATTGTGGCGGTACTTTTGGCTTGCTGCGAGGGTTCTCCTTTTGTGGCGGAAGTTCCCACGATGGATGTTTTCTCGATTTTCTTTTCGGTCATCGGCGTGATGGTTGGCTTGGCCATCGCAGATGATGCCTTGCCGTAGGAAAGTGAGACCAGTCTTTTCTGCAATTCCGGAACGGCCGGATGTTTGGGATTATCCCGAATAAATTGTTCTACAACCGCCCTGTCCGTCGTCCTTCTGGCTTCAAAAACACTCACTTGCGAATAAGTAGCGATGGAAATCAGGAAAATCAAAAATAAAAATATCTTCTTCATTCGTTATTTAAAATACACTGTGAAATATAAACGTAAAAATAATTTAAATCTTGTAAATCGTGCGAAAATTTATGAGACAAAACAACCATCTAACGCAATTATTTTTTAGAATAAAGATGAAAATACGAATACACGATGGTATTTTATGAGTATTTATTTTTTATAAAAATCACTATATTTGCACGCCGAAAAACGTGAAAGCGGAAAACAAAAATAATTAATTAAAAATAAAAAAATGTCATTATGTATACACCAGTAGCTGCAGACGTAGCAAAATTAAGAAACACCACCGGCGCAGGAATGATGGATTGCAAAAAAGCTCTTGCAGAAGCTGAAGGAGATTTTGAAAAAGCAATCGACATCCTTAGAAAAAAAGGTCAAAAAGTAGCCGCCAACAGAGCAGACAGAGATTCTTCCGAAGGTGCCGTCATCGCAAGAGTGAACGAGGATAATACCCTGGGCGCCATCATCTCCCTGAATTGCGAAACCGACTTCGTTGCAAAAAATGAAGCCTTCATAGAATTGGCGTACGAATTGGCAGAGCAGGCATTGGCCTATGCCGACAAAGAAGAATTTTTAGCTTCTGACTTCCACGGACAGACGGTGGCCGAAAAATTGATCGAGCAGACCGGCGTGATCGGCGAGAAGATCGAAATCGGTGCGTTCGAAAGTATTCAGGGCGCCTACTTGGGTGCTTACATCCACGCGGGGAACAAGATTGCTGCGATCACCGCACTTTCTGCAAAAGTAGATGGCGCAGAGGAAGTGGCGAAAGCGGTTTCTATGCAGGTGGCAGCGATGAACCCACTGGCGCTGGACGAGACTCAGGTTTCTCAGGAAACCATCGACAAGGAATTGGAAATCGAAAGAGAACTGCTGATCAAAGAAGGAAAGCCTGCCAACATCATCGATAATATCCTGAAAGGCAAGATGCAACGATTCTACAAAGACAACACTTTAGTCCATCAGTCTTTCATCAAAGATCCGGGAATGAGTGTTGCAGACTATGTAAAATCCGTCAACCCGGATCTTAAAATTACAGGGTTCGTGAGAGTTGCTCTGGGTTGATTAAAATTCCGAAACTAATAATATCGTCCTGCCGTATTTTCTATGGCAGGATTTTTTTATGCGCTGCGATCGATTTAAAAAAACAAAATAGACTAATTTTGTCATCCATATATTCCATATTTTGAAAAAGAGCTTTCTATTCTTATTGTTTTTTCTTTCGTCCATATTTTATGCACAGATGGATGTCGAGCATTGGTTTGCTCCGCTGGGAAATAATTACCAATCTCCGGAAAACTATCAGGCCGTTTACCTTTCAACCAAAGAAACAACGCCTTTCAACGTAGAAATCTACAGCGGAAGTACACTGCTGGCTACCAAAACAATCAGCAAAGGAAAGCCCGAAACCTTCACCATTCCAAGAGAATATATCATCACAGATAATTCTGCAGACAGAATGAAGGTGCTGACGATGGGATTGCACCTGATCGGTACGAAAAAATATTTTGCCAATATGCGTTTTTCTGTTCGCAATCACGCAGAGATCGTAACGTCCAAAGGTCTGGCAGGTCTCGGCAAAGCTTTCTATTTGGGAATGCCGCCGGTACAAAGGGGGAGCTACCCGGCAATTTCCAACCACACGGCGAGCGTCATTGCCACAGAAAATTCTACGACGGTCACCTTGTCAGGATTCGATCCCGGTTTGATTTTCACCAATGATCCTGCCGCCAATTCCACCAAAACAGTCATCCTGAACAAGGGAGAATCTTATATTTTTGAAGTCAATAATGACGTGCAAACTTTAGGCAAAGGCCTCATCGGCGCCAAAATCGTGAGCGATAAGCCGATCAGCGTTTCCAACGGCAGTTTTTCTGGTAGAATTGCGGACACTGGTATCGATATTTTTATGGATCAGTCTATTCCGTTGGACAAAACAGGCGCCGAATTTATTGTGATGAACGGAAATGGAAATCTTAATTCGCAATCGCCTTCCATTATGGAGCAAACTCTGATTATCGCAACGGAAGCCAATACCGAAGTTCGTCTTAATAATAATACCACATCTGTTCCCGACTACACACTTGCAAATGCCGGCGACTTTGTTTTTGTGCCATCCCAGCTGTATTTTGCAGTTTCTGCCACCGATAATATCTTTGGTCTACATATCAAAACATCAAAAAATGTTTATGTTTACCAGTTGCTTGCCGGCAGTTCAGACTTTGAGGACGCTTCCGGCGGAATGAATCTGATTCCGGCGCTTTCCTGCTTCCTGCCCAGCAAAATTGATGAGCTCAGTGCAGTTAATGAAAACGAAGTGCAGACCAACAGCGGTTTCTATGCCACCCACAACATAAAACTGAATATTATAGCGCAGAACGGGTCAGACGTGTATGTAAATGATTCCAAACTGGGCTTGTATGGTCCATATCCTGTTGTGGGAACCGATTGGGAACTTTATTCTTTGTTCAATGCAACCGGGAACGTTACCATCGAAGCCAGAAATGGCCGGGCCATTACCGTGGGCATTGCCGGAGGTTCTACCAATGTGGGGTACGGCGGTTATTTCGCCGGCTTCAGCTCGGTTCCTGCTATTTCGAAAGTCGGCGACTGCGCCACAGGTCAACGGCTGGAAGTCGATAATATTTATGATCTGTACGAGTGGACTTTCAGCCCGGATAATAGCCCCGGTTCTTACCAGCCCTATCCCGCGAGTCCGGATCCGTCTAATCCTGCCACCTATTTTATAACGCCGGGCGCACAATTTGGATATTACAAATGCAGAGTAACCAAATTTTCTTGTCTTCCTTTTCAAGAAACCGTAGAGTTTAAATATCTGAAATGCACAGATTTAACGACAAAAACAATCGGTCCTATTGGGAATTGCAGCAGCATCCCTGTCATCACGCCTGTGTTCACAAAAGACGCTTCTATCCCGGTCAATATTTCCAAAACCTTTATTTCGATGCAGCCTGCCGGCGGAAGAGCCTATGTGGATCCGGCAACCGGTCAGATTCACTTCGATGCAGAAAATACAGATCTGCCGCAAGTGGTTTTCAAATATTACTTTGAGGGAAACGGAGATTTCCCAGATTCCGAGGAGGTGACCGTGACGGTTACGATAGCGCAGATCAATTTAAAAACGCCAAAGATCGCCATCAGCTCTTGTCTGCAAAACGAAATGGGTTCTTATAACCTCAAAAATAATTACGAAATCCCGAACACCGATCCCAGCATTTCCCGATTCGAATATTATGAGGATGCCAATTTCACCCAAAGAATACCAGATTCTGAGTTGCTTTCTGCACCGTATTATACTTCAAAACCGGGAACTACGGTTTATGTAAAAATTTATAATACCTACAACTGTTTCAAAACCGGAGAGATTTCTTTAGAAACTTTTGAACTGCCGGTGATCAATACGATCGATGTGAAAAACAATACGTCTGTCACCATCACTGTCACCAAAGGCCGAGCGCCGTATTTATATTATATCAAAAAAGATGGTGCATTGGACTATCTTCCACCGCTGGCTTTGTACAGCTCGTCCAACACGCTTCCAATTACCGAGGGCAAGGGAGTTTATACCGTCTATGTGAAATCTGCAGACGATTGCAATCCCGTAACGCAGACCTTCTCGGTCATCGGGATTTCCAATGTCATCACACCCAATGGTGACGGGAAAAATGATTACATCGATATGTCGAGTTTGCAATATAAAATCAATCCCAAATTCCAGATTTTTGATCGCAACGGCAGGCGAGTTTTTGATGGCAATGATGCCAACCATTTTATTTGGAGCGGGAAGGAAAACGGAGCGCCACTGCCGACCGGCACTTATTGGTATCTGCTCCAGTGGCAGGATTCTGCGGATACAGAACCCGACATCATGACCGGATGGATTCTCCTGAAAAACAGAAATTAGAAAAATTCCAATTCGACAAGTATTTTTCTCGAAGTAGAGGCTCTTAAGAGCAATAAAATCTTGAAGTTTTAGTAAAATTTTAACCATTTTCGCACTCTTATTTTAATGCTTCTCAGTTTTATTCTCTATAAATTTGCCGGATCATTATGAAGAAGATATTCACGGTTTTTCTATTGCTATGTTTGATACCGATCTACGGACAGGAGTTGGAAGGCGAGATTTTCATCAGAGATAAATCCAGTCTTTATCTCAACCAAGTCTATGTCACCAATCTTAACGCGCACAAAAGCGTTTTGGCAAACTACAACGGCGAGTTCAAAATTGCAGTGAAAGAAGGCGATATTCTGCGGTTTACTTCCATTGCCACAGAAAGAAAAGATGTGAAAGTCACGGCTCAAATGCTGGAAATGCGAAAAAATTTCATCGAGTTGCAGATTGCCTACTACGAGATTCAGGAAGTGATCTTGAGTTCCTTCAAACCGACGGGCAACCTTCGCAGAGATGTGGCGATGCTGAAGACGTCCGACAAAAGCTTCGAACTCCGCAAGATGATTGGACTACCCGAACCAGAAGGCGACGGAAATCCGCCCGATATCCCGGTTTTGGGCTTCAACCAAGGTCTTAGCTTAAGTATCGAGAGTATTTTTGATTTGATCTCCGGCGAGAAGAAGAAAAAAGAACGCTATTACCAATACGAGCGGATGAGCAGGAATATCAAAAACCTGCAGGATTATCTGGGCGACGATTATTTTATTAAAATGAAAATTCCGAAAGAATTGATCCCCAATTTTCTGCAATTTGTCTATAGTTCCGACAATATTACCGACTATCTGGAAACCAATAATTACGAAGCCGCAAAAACGTATATCGAAAAGTATCTTCCAATTTATCTCCGAAGATTGCAGAATTCTCATCTGATGCAGGCCACTTCCGAAATTTAATTAATCTCAATCTATTTTCAAGAGCTGAAAAACTTCAAAAAAAATGGGCAAGAAAAAAGCTGCAAGATTCAAGGAGAATACAATTTTACCAAATGTGATCCAGCCAACGCGCGACGAGGCCATTCACGGTTTCGAACACAGAGGAAAGTGGAACGCATTTTTCGGGAACACTCATCCGATTGTTTTGGAACTTGGTTGTGGCAAAGGCGAGTATTCCGTGGGTTTGGCAAAGGCTTTTCCAGAGAAAAATTTTATTGGGATCGATATCAAAGGTGCCAGATTTTGGTTCGGAGCCAAAGAAGCGATCGAAAATCATCTCGATAATGTGGCTTTCCTCCGAACTCAGATAGAATTAATCGATCATCTTTTTGCGGAGAATGAAGTGTCGGAGATTTGGATCACATTTCCGGATCCGCAGATTAAATATCGACGAACGAAACACAGGCTTACAAACCCCGAGTTTCTGGCAAAATACAGAAGAATCCTTAAAAAAGACGGCGTCATCCATCTCAAAACCGACTCCGAATATCTGCACGGCTACACGCTGGGCTTGCTGCAAGGCTTGGGTCACGAGATCCTCACCGCACACCACGATATCTACGGCGCAGCAGAATATCAGCCCGATACCCCATTGCTGAAGGATATCCGGACGTATTATGAGGAACTGTTCTCGAGCAAAGGAAAAACAATCACTTACATCAAATTCAAATTGAAAGATGAATAGACGTCTATCCACTGCGACAAAACACCCAACAAAAAAAAGCTTCCTTTGGGAAGCTCTTTTGGTTTTTCAGCGAAATTTTCGATACTTTATTTCACGGCAATTTCGTAGATTCTGCTCCAGTTTTTCCCGGTAATCAGCATATTGTCGCCTTTGAAGGCTATGCCGTTGAGAACGTCGTCATTTCCGGTAGTGTTCTGTTTTGTGATATTAGATAGATCAAGAATGCCCGTTACTTCGCCGTTAGCGGGATTAATTTGCAGGATAATGGGTTTTTGCCAAACGTTGGCGTAGATAGAGCCATTGTGGTATTCCAATTCATTTAATTGATCGTAAGCTTCCTTGTCGCTGGCCACCGAAATATATCGCACGACTTTCGATGGATTTTCCGGATTCAGGAAATACAGATTTTTCGTTCCGTCGGAAAGTATAAGTTCTTTACCATCATAAGTCAGCCCCCAGCCTTCGCCAATCATCCCGTCATACGGGAATTCTTTTATCAGTTTCAAAGAGTTTTTGTCATAGATAAAACCTTTTTTGTTCTGCCAAGTCAATTGATAGATTTTATCTCCCACGATGGCGCTCCCTTCGGAAAAAACATCTTGCGGCTGCGAAGTACTTGCCAGTGGCGTTGTAGTTCCAAGATTATATTTCAGAATTCGCGATTGCCCGGTTTGGCCATCAGATTCATAAACAATATTGCCGTCTAACTGGAAACCCTGAACGAAGTTCTTGGGATCGTGCGGATATTGGTTGACTATCTCGTAACTCATCGCTCTGGCCTTGGTTTTAGCAAAAACATTGATGGTTGCATCCTGTTGCAAAACTTCGCCGTTTTTTATTTTGATGTTAAATGTGATATCATTTTCGCCCAAAGTGAAGAATTTTGGATCGATGATGAGGCTGCTGCTTTCTTGGTCGGCCAGGCTTATCGTGATGGCATCTGCATATTCCAAAACATCTTGGGGGATTTGGATTTTGTCGCCAAAATGATAGCCCTTGTCTTGCCGGCTGAGGTTGTAATCATTTAAAGAATTCAAAATCTCTTTATCCTTATTACAAGCAACCAAAATCAGAAGTGCGAAGGCAGATGCTAAAAAAATCTTTTTCATTTAGAATATTTTATTCGCCGGATGTTTCCGGATTTGATTTAAATTAATTGATTTGCTCAAAACGCAAATACATACGCTCGAAACTTCGCCAAAAATACAAAATATGAAAACTAACCGCTCATAATTTTTTCTTAATTAAACATAAAAATGTAGTTTTGTAGTTATTATGATTACGATAATCGCTGCCATCGGCAGAAACAATGCTTTGGGGAAAGACAATCGATTGCTTTGGCGCCTGCCCGAGGATCTGAAGCATTTCAAATCGCTTACAGAAAACCATCCCGTGGTGATGGGCAGAAAGACCTACGAGAGCATCGGAAAGCCTTTGCCCAACCGAACCAATATCGTGGTGAGCCGGCGAGAAAACTGGTTCCAGGAGGATATTCTGATCGTTTCCAAACTGAAAGAAGCGCTGAAATTTGCAAAGAAAATAGATGAGGATGTCTTCATCATTGGCGGCGGCGAAATCTATAAACAAACGATGGAGCTGGCCGATCGTTTAGAAATCACCTTTGTGGACGAAGATTTCGAGGCCGATACTTTTTTCCCAAACATCGATCTGAAAATCTGGCAGAAAACCAACGAAGAATTCCACGAAAAAGACGAGAAAAACAAGTATAATTTCTATTTCCAAACCTACGAAAGAATTAACAAAGATTAAAAAAATTCCGCATCTTTCCTCAATTCTTTTATCTTAAATTATGGACTATCCAAGCAAAGTTTTATCAAAAGCTGTAGAAGAAATTGCCGGTCTGCCGGGCATCGGGAAAAAATCCGCGCTTCGGTTGGCCTTGCATCTGCTCCGGCAGCCTGTTTCTCAAGGGATTTCTTTGGGATCATCTATCCAAGCCTTGGTTACGGAAATCAAATATTGCAAAGAATGCCATAATTTTTCGGATTCGGATGTATGCGATATTTGTAGAGACCACAAGCGGACAGATGATTTGCTTTGCGTGGTAGAAGATGTTCGGGATGTAATGGCCATCGAAAATACGGGCAAATTCCGAGGCAAATATCTTGTGCTCGGCGGCAAGATTTCTCCGATGGAAGGCATCGGTCCCAGCCAACTCCGAATCGGAAGCTTAGAGAAAAAACTACTGTCCGGCACAATAAAAGAACTGATTTTTGCGTTGAGTGCTACTATGGAAGGCGACACCACAGCTTATTATATTTATAAAAAATTCAAAACGTTTCCGATCGTGTTTTCCAGCATTGCCAGAGGAATTTCCGTGGGCGATGAACTGGAATATGCCGACGAAATATCGCTCGGGCGCTCCATCGTCAACAGAACTGTTTACAACGAAGCCGGCTGATGAAAGTAAGTGTTGTCATTGTCCATTATCAGGTAAAAGATCTGCTGAAAAACTGTATTCTATCGATCCAAAAGTATTTTCACGGCTTCGAGTATGAGATCATCGTTGTGGATAATCATTCACCCGATCAAGCTTGGAAAGCTCTTATTCCGGAATTTCCGACTGTGAAATTTGCGGCGCTGGACGCCAATCTCGGTTTTGCCAAAGCCAATAATCTGGGCGTAAAGGAAGCCAAAGGCGAGTATATCTACATTCTGAATCCGGACACAGAAATCGAAGGCAACTATTTCAGAGAAATTCTGGATTTTGCAGATCAGCAAGAGAATCTTGGCGCTTTGGGACTGCGGATGCACAATGCCGATGGTCGTTTTTTGCCGGAAAGCAAACGATCTGTTCCTGCCCTTTTGAATTCTTTCGAAAAATTGTTCACAACGCTGAAGAACGATTCCAAAACCTATTACCGGAACGACATTGGGGAATCCGAAATTGCCGAAGTAGAAGTGATGACGGGCGCCAATTTGCTGGTCAAAAAATCAGTTTATGAAAAAATTGGGGGTTTCGACGAACGCTATTTTATGTACGGCGAAGACATTGATCTTTGTTACACTTTGCTCCGACACGGCTACAAAAATATCTATTATGGGAAATATGCGATCCTGCATTACAAAGGCGAAAGCACCGTAAAAGATAGGGTTTATCTCAACCGCTTTTTCGGTGCGATGGATATTTTTATCAACAAATATTACAGAAAACAGAAGCCTTTTCAGTTTGCATTAATGAAAATTGGCCTCAAAGTAAAGCATTTGATAGAAGCTCGTAAAATCAAGAATTAATTCTTTTTCTCGGTGTGGTAGGTCGATTCTTCTGCAAATCTTCTCAGTTCGCGCATCTCATCTTTGGCTTTATACTGTCCGAACCTGGCGGCAGCATAAGTGAGCGCAATCAATCCCAAAACTACAAATGAAGCCGGCAAGGCCCAAGGAAAATTGTTTGTCTTCAGCGTCTTCTCGACGTAGAATAAAGTAAAAAAAACCATCCAGGCAACTGTAAATACAAAATACAGAAACATAAAAAACGTCCAGACGGCCGAGCTGGGTCCAAAAATCCCTCGGACGACGGTTTTTTCATCTTCTTTTTCGATTCTTAATGACAGGTTGGGTTTCCAATAGCTGTCTTTGCCGTTATTCACAAAAATGGTGGCCATTTCCCTATTGATATTTCCAAAAAATTGAGTGTGGTGCTTGCCGAGATAATCCCGCAGATTGGCTTCATACTCTTCGGGAGAAAGATCTGTATAAAGTTTGAATCTCGGCCGGTTTCGGATGTTGTTGAGTGTTTCGTTCATCAGCGTATTTTTAGGTTTACAAAATATAAATTAAAAATCTTTTATCAATCCTCTTCTATATAAGGAATTGGATCTGAAAGGGTTAGCTGAAATTTCAGAAGAATGCCATTTCGATTGATCTCGATATTTATATTTCTATTCACATTGGTTTTGAGGATTTGCTGGATTTTGTTTAAGCTCATTTCTTTGGTCTGCTTGCCGTCGATGGCGATCAGTTTATCATTTTTCAGAATTCCCGCTTTCTGCGCCGGCGAATCTTTCCGCGTTCCGGAAACCAAAAACAAAGGTTTCAAAGTGAATTTGTATTGGAAACTTTCAGCTCCGTTATCGAGCACATTGATGGCGTTGGAAGAAGGGTTTAGTTTCGCCGTTTTTACGCGCACCTCTTCTTTTTCCCACAGCAGTCCATCCTGCTTGATCTCCAGTCCGCTACCGTCGATCAAGAATGGATCGTTTACATCTTTGTTGGCATTGAAATAGATTTTCCGATCGGGATAATCAAAAATCACGGTGAATCTACGGAGAATTTCGGAACCGATAGATCCTTTTCTGTCGTTCACCAATTTGAGATGCTGGATCGAATATTCATCGGGCATCGAAGCAACCGGTTTATTAAATCTGAAATTTCCGATGGACAAAGAATTGATGCGGCTGCGTTTCCCAAAGATATCACCACTGAAACCGCGCCCCAAAAAATCGTCAATGTTGGGACGGTTGTAGATGAAGTTTTTTATCAGTGCTGGAAAAAGCCAAACCGAATCGGTGTTGCCAAGATCCAACAGCAGTTTCGAGCTTTCCTTCTCGTGTTTCAGTTCCACATCGGCCATCATATAGGGTTTGCTGTATTCCACGCTCATTGGAAAACCGGAAAATCGCTTGATTTTCTTTGGAAATTGGCTCTGATCCTTGTAAACCGTTATTGTTTTTTTGATGTAATTGATCTCCACCGGATGATTTTTGAAGAAATAGTAGCCAATTATGCCATTTACAGGAATCCCAATATCCTGAGAAATGTTAAAATCCTCATCCAACACCAGAAAAATGGTATGCGATTTGTCTACGAAATTTTTGCCGATCACAACGTTGTTTTTAATCGATTTCAAAGCTTCGATACTCACGGTTTCTCCCAAACCCTTAAAAGTAATTTTTTCGGTATTTTTAAAATCAACCGTCTTATTTTCCAAACTGAAAAGCAAAGTTTCTGCGATCCCGGAGTCCAAAAGGAAAGTCAGTTCCACCTCATTTACAGTTACCGGAACGAAGATCATATTGTTAATCAGTTTAAATTTGATTACCGTTTTTTCCGCATTTTCCAAGACAAAACCGTCCTGAGCCTTCATCAGAACTCCGAAGATCAAACCAATGATTATCCAGATTTTCATTACATTAAATTACATAAATTTTTGACAGATACAATTTTCACAGTTCAAATTTGAAATATAGACAGTCTTATCCCAGAAATCTTAATAATCGAGCTATAAAATGGAATGTTGTTTGATGTGTTTTTATTAATCATCCTGAATTATTACCAATTATCTAATTTTAAAATTTATGATTATGAAAAATCTCTTCGCAAAAGATAATTTAGACGAAATTGTTTTTGCCAACAGAAACAAAGCCTACGGCGCCTATGCGCTCAGAAACGGCTATGCCAAAGATCTTACAAGAGCCGTGCTTATCGGCGTTGCCTTTTTTGCTTTTGTAGCGGTTATTCCACTAATTGTTTCCGCATTTAGTTCAGATATTGTCATAGAAAAAGTACCGGATTCTGACCCCTTTGTTTTAGATCCTGTGCAGATAGCGCCGGAAATCACCAAAGTAAGCAAGGCGGCTAACATTCCGCCCAATATCAAAACGGTAATCAATCCTGAATATAATCCCGTTCGCGATATCAAAAAAGACATTCCGCTCCCAACGAAGCAAGATTTCGAAGGGGCAGCCATAGGACAGAAAACGAAATCTGGCGAGCCGACCGACATCGCTTATGTACCACCAATTGTGACTGCAGATCCACCCGCAAAGGTTTACGCACCGGCAACACTGGCGGAAGATCCGGATAAAATCCGAGGCACATCGGAAGTGGATGTTGCAGCAGATTTCAAGGGTGGCATCGACGCATTTCGTGAAAAGGTGGCTCAGAACTTCGATACAGAAGCTGTGGATAAAACGGGTACCGTGTCCGGCATCATTACTTTTGTGGTAGAAAAAGACGGAAGTATTTCTAACCTGAAAGTGAGTGGTTTAGATCCAGACTTTAATGCAGAGGCAGAACGTACGGTAAAATCCATTAAAACCAAATGGAAGCCCGCACTGTGGAAAGGAAAAGCTGTGAGATCATCTTTCAGAATGCCAATTTCTATGAAAATAGAATGATTTGATAATCAACCATATATAAATAATTAATATCCCGTTTTTTATAATTATCCACATTATTTAATGAAATGTGGATAATTTTTTTTGTTGACAAATGACTAATTAACAGAACTTTAACCGCTCAGCTTCACTTTATAGAATTTAGAAGTATTAAAAAATCGTATTTTTGACGATTAAATTCATGGGTATGGGAAAAATTATTGGGGTTGCAAATCAGAAGGGCGGGGTTGGCAAAACCACGACTGCCGTTAATTTGGCATCGGCTCTGGGTGTGCTGGAAAAAAGAATTCTTTTGATAGACGCAGATCCGCAGGCCAATGCAAGCTCTGGTTTGGGAGTAGAGGAGATCAATTTTTCTACCTATCATTTATTGGAGCATAGCGCAACAGCTGCCAAGTGCATCCTGCCTACCACGTCACCCAACGTGGATATCATTCCTTCCCATATCGATTTGGTGGCTGCAGAAATAGAATTGGTAGATCGCGAAAACCGAGAGTATATGATGCGCGAAGCCTTGAAACCAATTAGAGATCAGTACGATTACATCATCATCGATTGCGCACCCAGTTTGGGCTTGATCACCATCAATGCGCTGACGGCGGCAGACTCTGTGATCATCCCAATTCAATGCGAATATTTCGCGCTGGAAGGTCTGGGGAAGTTGCTCAACACCATCAAAAATGTACAGAAGATTCACAATCCGGACTTAGACATAGAAGGATTGTTGCTGACGATGTTCGACAGCCGTTTGCGATTGTCCAATCAAGTGGTGGAGGAGGTCAATTCGCATTTTCCGGAGATGGTGTTCGAAACCATTATCAGCAGGAATGTGCGATTGAGCGAAGCGCCAAGTTTCGGCGAAAGCATCCTGAGTTACGATGCAGAAAGCAGAGGCGCCGTCCAGTACATCCAGCTGGCAGAAGAAGTACTGTTGCGAAACGAAAAATTGATCAAAAAATTAAAAGGCGATTTGCGTTAGCAAGTAGCAATCAGCATAATATGAAAGACAAAACCAGAGCAATGGGGCGGGGCTTGGGCGCCATTCTAAATGCCGAAAGCAAAACCAATATCAACTCCGCTTCCGACGAAGGCGCAAGATTTTTGGTAGGCAATGTCGTAGAAATTGCCATTGAGGACATCTATCCCAATGGCAACCAGCCACGAACTTTTTTTGACGAAAAAGCCCTGAACGACTTGGCCGCATCAATCAAGAGTTTGGGTATCATCCAGCCGATTACGGTCAGAAAAGATGGGCAAAAGTTCGAGATTATTTCCGGAGAAAGACGCTATCGCGCATCCAAAATTGCCGGCAAAGAAACCATCCCGGCGTACATCCGCTTGGTGAATGATCAGGAATTGCTGGAGATGGCTTTGGTAGAGAATATCCAGAGAGAAGATCTGGACCCAATCGAGGTGGCGCTGACTTATCAACGCTTGCTGGATGAAGTGGGAATGACTCAGGAAAACCTTAGCCAACGTGTTGGTAAAGAGCGAAGTACCATTACAAACAGCATCAGACTTCTAAAATTATCTCCCGACATTCAAAAAGGAATCCGCAGTGGGCAAATCTCGGCCGGTCACGGTCGCGCAATGATGGGGCTGGATTCTGAGGAGAAGCGCCAAATGCTTTTCGACAGGATTATCAAAGAACAGCTCAACGTGCGCCAAGCAGAACGTTTGGCAGGCTTGATGAAAAACGATAATGGCAGCGAGAAGATCGTAAAGCCGGTCGTAATCCCCAATCATTTCAAAAAAGCTCAGAAAAATCTGTCCGACATTTTGAATGTGAAAGTGGAAATCAAATCGGCAGCTAACGGAAAAAAAGGAAAGATCGTCCTCGATTTTAAAAATGAAGAAGAACTGCAAAGCATTCTGGATCATATCAAGTAAATGAAGAAATTAATCACCTTTTTTTTGTTTCTTTCTTTCTGTTTTGCTTTTTCGCAGGTCAATCCCAATGATACCATCCGTGTGGAAAATCTTCCCAAAGACAGCATCCCGGCTGCAAAACCAAGATCCGAAGCGCAGATTTTGGGCGAGATCGATCAAAAGAAAGCCCCTGCCAAAGTTACCAAATTAAGTCCCGCTAAAGCAGGATTGTATTCGGCAGTTTTGCCGGGACTGGGCCAGTTTTACAACAAAAAATATTGGAAAATCCCCATCGTCTGGGGCGCCGTCGGTACAGGAATTGGCATTGCGCTTTGGAATGACAAACAATACAGGCGATACAGAGAGGCCTTCATTGCAGAGCTCAATGGTCTCCCGCACGAGTTTTCTGGAATCAACGGGATCGACAAAACGGTTCTCGGAAATGCTCAGGACAGTTCCAAACGACAGCGCGACTATGCCATCGGGATCTCTGCCTTGATTTACATTCTCAACATTGTAGATGCAGTGGTGGATGCGCATCTCTACGAAGGCCGGCACGATCCCGATCTCGCCGTGACACCAACCATTATTAACGATCAATTCACCAGCTCGTATGCCAGAGCGGGACTGAGCCTCAATTTTAGATTTTAAATTTAACTCCAATAAAAAATGAAAATAGCGATAGTGGGCTACGGAAAAATGGGAAAAATCATCGACGAAATTTCCCAAAATCGGGGTCACGAAGTGGTGGCAAGACTCCGAGAAACGCCTACGCCAGACAACCTCAATAATCCCGATGTGGTCATAGAATTTTCGAATCCGGAAGTCGCCTTCGAGAATGTAAAAAGCTGTCTGAAAAACAAAATTCCAGTCGTTTGCGGAACCACCGGCTGGCTGGGGAAGAAACAGGAAATTGAAAAAATTGCGCTGGAAAATGACACTGCATTTTTGTACGGTTCCAATTTCAGCTTAGGCGTCAATCTGTTTTTTGCGCTCAACGAGTTTCTTGCCAAGATGATGAACCAGTTTCCGGAGTACAATTGCCAATTGGAAGAGATTCATCACGTCCAAAAACTGGATGCGCCCAGCGGAACGGCGATTTCTCTGGCACAAACTATTATTCAAAATTCAAATTACGAAGCTTGGAAACTGGATGAAACACAAGGCAAAGAACTGGGGATTTTTGCCATTCGCGAAGATGATGTGCCGGGAACGCACAGCGTTTTCTACAGATCGGAAGTCGATGAAATCGAGATAAAGCACACCGCCTTCAGCAGAAACGGATTTGCCTTGGGTGCCGTGATTGCCGCAGAATGGATCGCCGGTAAAAAAGGCATTTTTTCTATGCAGGATGTTTTGGGTTTATAAATTCTGTAACAAAAACGATATTTTCATAACCAATTAACAAAAAATAAGCAAAAAGCTAAGCGCAAATTGCTAAAAATTTGAACGATGAATTACCTTATTACTTATACCATTTATGTTCTCATTATCAGCTTGTTGATGGGACTTACCACGTGGAAACTGTTTAAGAAAATGGGTTACAGTCCACTCTACGCCTTTATTCCTTTCTACAATTATTGGATTATTCTGAAAGAGACCCAACATTCCAGATGGTGGGCCATTTTATCCTATTTGCCCATCGTGGGTCCGATAATGATGTCGGTCTTCCACATTTTACTGATGAAGAAATTTGGAAAGAAAGGCTTTTTGAATGGTTTGCTGACGGTTGTTTTGCCGTTTATTTTTATGGCAACCGTCAATTACGGCAAAGATCCTCAGATCGAAACCGAACAAGAGGACGAAGAGACCAAAAAAAAGGAAACCTTCTTGGGTTCAGTGACTTTTGCGGTGGTTTTTGCGACCATTATTCACGTATTTATGACGCAGCCTTTCGGCATCCCAACAGGGTCTATGGAAAGAACACTTCTCGTAGGAGATTTTCTTTTTGTGAACAAATGGGCTTATGGCTTTAGAATGCCGATGAGACCAGTGGCATTGCCATTTTTGCAAGGAACGATCTTTGATAGCGGACAAAAAGGTAACCCAAAAGACGATCCAAAATCTTACATCGAAGCTGTCAAATTACCTTATTTAAGAATTCCCGGTTACGACGAGATCAAAAGATACGACATCGTGGTTTTCAATTATCCACAAGATTCGGTTCACGTTGCAACCGATAGAAAAGATCCTTATGTCAAACGATGCGTCGGGATTCCCGGCGATGTGATTGAGTTTCGTGCCGGAAGATTATTTGTAAACAACGCTCCGGAAAAAATCCTTGGCGATGAGCAGCAGCAGCACGGTTATTTGGTAAAAACCAGTTCCCAGCTCGATATTCCTCAGCTTTACAAGGCCTTTGGCTTCTTGCCGGTTCAGGAAAATCAAACTGACGAAGGATTTGTTTACGCTTTTCAAGGTTTAACAGATGAGACTGCAAAAGAAATCAAAGCCCTTCCGCAGGTAACCGATATGCAGGAAATCATCGAAGAAAAAGGCGTGGCCGCCGTGCGATACAAACTGAATGCAGACAAAACGGCGTACACAAAAAATATAGATACAGTTAATTCAATTTACCCGATCAACAAACCTTGGAACCCGGATTGGTACGGCCCGCTGACTGTCCCGAAAAAAGGCGATGTTGTGAAATTGAATCAGGAAACTCTTCCGCAGTACCAATGGATCATTTCGGAATACGAGCACAACAAACTTGAAAATAAAAACGGAAAAATATACATCAACGGTCAGGAAACCAAGCAATATACCATCAAACAAAATTATTATATGATGATTGGCGACAACCGCGATGCGTCGCTGGATGCAAGATATTTCGGCGTGGTACCGGAAGAAAATATCGTCGGTCGCCCGATGTTCACTTGGCTGAGTGTGGAAGGGTTGTTTTCCGATGCCAATTCCACCTATCAGGCCTCCGGAAAGAAAATCCGTTGGGACAGAATGTTCAAATCTACCAACACCGGCGAGACCCACAAAGCCTCCTATTGGTGGGTGGCGGTAGCCATTTTGGTGCTGTTTTTCGGCTGGGATTTCTTCGCCGGTCTGTTCAAAAAGAAAAAAGAAGAAGACTGATAATTAGGAGCTAATCCCGCTATCCGCTATATCTTTTTTTGCTTTCAGAACGATTCGTCATCGGCAGAAATTTTCAGAAAAAGCAAAAAAAGGATGCCGCTGCTATCGGGGCTATGGGATTGGACATCCATTAGAAATAGGCACTTTGTTGAGGTTTGATAGCCCCAACAAAGTTTTTTAGTTTAAACAAATATGAATAACAAGGTTCTGCTGCCGATATTTTACTTGCCACCAATTTCTTGGTTCTCCGTTTTTTTGGATTCGGAAAATGAGATTATATTCGAGCAATTTGAGAATTTTCCCAAACAAACCTACAGAAACCGGGCTGTAATTTACGGCGCGAACGGAAAATTGCCACTCATCATTCCAATCAAACATACCGGAAAACGCGAAATGAAAGACATCGAGATCTCCTTTGCAGAAGACTGGCAAAAGCTCCATTGGAAGTCCATCAAAACCGCGTACCAAAGCACGCCTTACTTCGAATATTATGAAGACAAACTGAAAATGATTTTCGAAGAGAAGCCCCAATTATTAACAGACTTTAATCTCAAAGCATTGCAAGTAATTCTAAACATTCTTAAAACCAAAAAAGATTTTACTTTCACAGAAGAATATTTCAAAAGCCCGGAAGCTTTGGATTTCAGAGATAAATTCTCGGCAAAAATGGAATCTAAAATCCAATTTCCAGAATATTACCAAAGTTTCTCCGGCAAAAACGGATTTCTGCAAGATCTCTCCATTTTAGACCTCATTTGTAACATCGGACCCGAAAGTCTGACCTATATCAAAAATATCAAAATCAATTACAATTAATATTCAATACTATGAAAAAATTATTGATAGCCGTTGCTTTCTACAGCGGCTTCGCAATGGCAGTTGCCCAAACGGTTGCTCCGGAAAATGACAAAGACCTCAAAACCTGGTATCACAAGGATTACGCAACCACCAAAGTCTATGGCGTCAATACGGAAAATGCCTACAAATTTCTGGAATCCAAAGGCCTTAAACCAAAAACAGTTGTCGTAGGCGTTTTGGACAGCGGCGTAGAAGTGGATCATCCGGGATTGGCAAAAAATATGTGGAAAAATCCCAACGAAGTTCCCAACAACGGAAAGGATGACGACAAAAACGGATATGTGGATGACATTTATGGCTGGAATTTCATAGGCGGAAAAAACGGCGACATCGGTGTGGACAATATGGAAGTGACGCGGGTGGTGAAAAAATATCAAGCCCTTTTCGAAGGCGAGGATTCTGTCAAAAACAAGGAAAACCAAGCCAAAATGCCGGAGGAATTTGCAATGTACATGAAGTCTAAAGAGATTTTTGCAAGGAAAAGTGAGGAGGCTAAACAGAGTCTGCAACTTTATACGATGATCAACAACGCCATTCCGGATATGGTAAAATTGCTCAACGGACAAAACCTGACAAAGGAAACTTTAGCCACCATCAAACCTGCCAATCAGCAGGAAGCGATGGCTATGCAAGTCCTTTCTCAGCTGTCCAATGACCCGCAAGTTGCTGGTAAATCTGCCACCGAGGTCGAGAAATATATGAAAGACCAGATGAAAGAAGCCTTGGATTATTTCAGGCCGCAAGCCGAAAAAGGTTACAATCTCGATTTTGATCCGCGAGCGTCCATCGTAGGAGATCATTATGAGGATTATTCAGAAAAAAATTATGGCAACAACCATTACGAAGGTCCCGATGGAAAACACGGAACGCACGTGGCAGGCATCATTGCAGGAACAGTCAATGGAACTGAAAATCAATATGGAGTAGCCAACAGAGTGGCAAAAATAATGACTGTGCGAGCCGTCCCCGATGGTGATGAAAGAGACAAAGATGTTGCAAATGCCATCCGATACGCCGTCGACAATGGGGCAAAAATCCTGAATATGAGTTTTGGAAAACCCGTTTCGCCTGGCAAGGAAGTGGTTTGGGATGCCTTCAAATATGCGGAAAGCAAAGGAGTACTTTTGGTAAAAGCCGCGGGGAATGAAAATGAAGATATTGGAGAACACCAATATTTTCCGACGAATTTCAAATCCCCCTTAGACGACAAACCATTTATTAACAATATGATCGTGGTGGGTGCTAATACCAATGATCCCCTAATGCTCAAGGCAAGTTTCTCCAATTATAATGCGAAAATGGTAGATGTTTTTGCGCCGGGAGACAAAATCTATTCCACCGTTCCCGACGGGAAATACGAATATTTGCAAGGCACCTCTATGGCTTCCCCCGTTGTCACAGGAGCCGCCGCGGTTTTGTTTGCTTATATGCCCTCTTTGAAACCGGATCAAGTTATTGAATCGCTGGTAAAAACTGTTAATACGAGTACGAGCAACGGATTTGCCACTTTATCACGAGCCGGCGGAGTGATAGATGTTGCGAAAGCTGCAGAATATGCTTATAATAATTTTTACAAGAGCAACGGTGCATCTACAAAATCTGTGAAAAAAAATAAGATAAAGAATGCTAAAAAGAACAGCGCGTTCTAAAATGCTCCGAATATAATCAGTTTTTTATATTTTCACTGTTTGGCATAATTTTTATTCATAACTTAGCACTAAATATAAATACTATGAAAAAAATATTTTTTTTAGGGCTTGTTGGTGTCTCATTATTGGCAACCTCTTGTTCTTCAAAGAAAAGTGGAGTATCCGCCGGGCAAGCACAAATGCTACGGTCCGAAGTGATGAAATTAAAAGGGCAATGGGATGTTTCGTCGATAGACTACAATAAAGACTACAGCATCAAACCATTCGATGAAGGCGTTGGTATCACTTGTTTCGTAGGCAGTTCGTGGACATTTGTTCCCAATAATTATACGGGTTCCTATTCTCTACACGGAGGCGCAGGCTGCCCCGAAAAAACGCAGCCCATTACCTTCAGCGTCGATAAAACAGGCGTTGTCTCGATCAAAAAAATAGATGAAGGTGAAAAAGCAAAACAAGTCTCTGCGGGCTATAAACTAATGTTGGAAAATCCTACTGAAGACACATTTACCTTGGTTCAGTCCGTTAATGCCGATGGCACAAGGATCGACATCAGATACAACTTTGTAAGAACTAAATAATTTATAAATCAAATTGAAACATGAAATTAAATAAAATAAATATTGCGGCTTATATGATCTCTGGATCTATGCTGTTTACAAGTTGTGAAGCGGTGCAGAATGCTAACAATACCCAGAAAGGAGCGGCCATAGGAACCGCCGCTGGAGCCGTGCTCGGCGGAGTCTTAGGAAACAACATTGGAAAAGGTGGCAATGCACCTTTGGGTGCTGTGCTGGGTGGTGTTGTAGGTGGTGTTGCGGGTGGCGTCATTGGTAATAAAATGGACAAACAAGCCAAAGAAATTAAAGAAGTTTTGCCTGGTGCGGAAGTAGAAAGAGTAGGAGAAGGCATCAAAGTGACACTTCACGAAAATACGGTTAATTTTGATTTTAATTCTTCGACTTTGACACCTTTGGCAAAGAGCAATCTGGATAAACTGGTAACCGTTCTTAAAAACAATCCCGATACCAATATCAACATTTACGGTTATACGGACAGCGTAGGGAGCGATGCCTACAACTTGACCCTTTCGGACAAGAGAGCTGCCGCTGTGAAGAATTATTTCACGGCTGCCGGTATCGCTGCCGATAGATTGTTCCCTCAAGGTATGGGCGAGGCCAATCCGGTGGCATCCAATGATACAGAAGCAGGCCGGGCGCAAAACAGACGGGTAGAATTTGCAATTACGGCCAACGAAAAAATGATCCAAGAAGCCCAACAGGCCGCCGGTACCAATTAAATACATCATTCATTTCTACTATTACTAAACCGCAATTTGCGGTTTTTTTATTTTAATGTACTTTTGTAAGAAACTATTTAAGATTTGATGAAAAACTATCTCAAATTAATTCGGGTAGAGCAATGGGTCAAGAACTTATTTGTCTTTGCTCCCTTATTTTTTTCCGGCCAAATTACGAATGCTCAATTATTTGCCAAAAGTATTTTTGCATTCTTGGTCTTCTCTTTTACCGCAAGCGCCATCTACGTTATCAACGATTATTTTGATATCGAATCCGATCGCAAGCATCCGGATAAGAAAGACCGTCCGCTTGCGAGTGGCGCGGTTTCCAAAAGAGCAGCACAATTTCTGATTGTTATTATGATTCTGTTATCGCTTGCCTCTCTTGGTCTCGGAAATTATATTTTTAATACCAATTTTTGGAAATTTGGCGTCATCCTCGGCGTTTACTTTGTAATGAACCTTTTTTATACATTCAAATTGAAGCAAGTGGCGATTGTGGATATATGCATCATCGCCATCGGATTTGTTCTAAGAGTATTGGCAGGAGGCTATGTTACGGGGATCATCGTAACCAATTGGGCCGTTTTGTTGACTTTTGTTCTGGCTTTGGTCCTGGCCATTGGAAAAAGGCGGGGAGAGTTGATCAATGCTCAGGTTTCCGGGAAAACAAGAAAAGCCTTGGATGGCTACAATGTTCAATTTGCCGATATTGCATTGTCAATCAGTTGTACCCTGGCGATCGTCTGTTATCTGATGTTCACGTTGTCGCCGGCAGTGCAAGCAAAATTTCATCCGAGAGTATTTTACACCGTGATTTTTGTCGTTTTTGCATTCCTCAGATATTTGCAACAGACTTTAGTTTACAACAAAACCGAATCGCCTACCAAAATAGTTTACAAAGACCGGTATATACAAGTTACAATCGTCCTTTGGGTTATCGTTTTTCTATTGCAGATCTATTTTAAAAAATAATGAATTGAAGCCCGATCGTAAACTTATTTTTACGGCAGCGGAACTGACAAATACAAATACAAATGAAACCGAATTATGTACAGAAAGTGACCAATTGGGGAAACTTCCCGGTCGTGGAAAAGGAAATACGGTCCAACGATTCTGTTTCAAAAATTAAAGATTTCGTTCGAGAGCACAATGAGGTCATCGCAAGAGGAAATGGGCGCTGCTACGGCGATGCTTCGCTCGGCGAGCATATTTTTTCAACCAAAAGACTGAGCAAATTCATCGCTTTCGATCGGCTGAACGGCATCATCGAATGCGAATCCGGCGTTCTGCTTTCGGAAGTTTTGGAAGTCGTCGTTCCGCAGGGTTTTTTTCTCTACGTAACGCCGGGAACCAAATATGTCTCCGTCGGAGGTGCCATTGCATCCGACGTTCACGGTAAAAACCACCACGCAGAAGGTTGCTTTTCAGAATGTGTCATCGAATTTAAATTGATCGACGAAAATAGCCAGGTTATCACTTGTTCTCGCGAAGAAAATCCGGATAAATTTTGGGCAACGGTAGGCGGAATGGGACTCACTGGAATCATTATCTCGGCCAAATTCAGATTAAAAAATATAGAAACATCATACATCCGCCAGGAAAGCATCAAAGCCGAAAACTTGGACGAAATTTTCCGGTTGTTTGAGGAAAGCGAGGATTGGACTTACAATGTGGCTTGGATCGACTGCTTCCAAAAAGGAAAAAATCTGGGCAGATCTATCCTGATGAGAGGCGAACACGCCCTGAAAGGAGAATTGCCGCCGGATCTTCAGAAAAAACCCTTAAAACTGAAACAAAAATTCAAACCCACCGTTCCTTTTTATTTTCCGGAATTTGTGCTCAATTCGTTCACAATCAAGGTTTTTAATTTTCTTTATTTCAACAAGCAGACCAAGAAACAGCTCCATAATTTTGTAAATTACGAGACGTTTTTCTATCCGTTGGACGCCATTAATGAATGGAACAAAATCTATGGAAAAAAGGGGTTCATTCAATACCAGATGGTGATCCCCAAACAAAACGGGAAAGAAGGAATGAAGCAGATTCTGGAAGCGATTGCCCAAAGCGGGAACGGCTCTTTCCTGGCTGTTTTGAAGTTGTTTGGGAAAAACAATCCTCTGGCCTACAACTCATTCCCGATGGAAGGTTACACCCTGGCTTTGGATTTCAAAGTCAACAAGGGATTAAAAAAATTGGTCGATCAGCTCGATACGATTGTGGAAACATTCGGAGGAAGAATTTATCTTACCAAAGACAGCATGAGCAGATCTTCCCTCACGGATTACCTCAAAAATGTTGACTCATCCAAGTTTGTATCGCTTCAGCATAAAAGAATTGTCAATAATAAGTGATATGATAGTCATAATCCATAACTTAAAACTATGATCGTACTTGGTTCCAACTCCGAAGTGGCACAGGCATTTGTAGAAGAATGCCTTGCGAAAGGCGAAAGATTCCCCACCGTCTATCTGCTTAGTTCCCATCCCGAAACGACTGCGAAATTTGCGGCGCATATCCAAGTGAAGTTTTTGCAGAATTCGGAGATTATTCCTTTGGATTTGATGAAAACCATCCATTATAAAACCTTGGAAAATATCGATTCTGATGTTTTGTTTTGTGCCACAGGCTATCTCGGTTTGAGCACGGAGGACGGACTGTATGATAATGAAAATACCGAGAGAATCATCGGTGTCAATTATGCAAAATTAGTTCCTGTCCTCAATTTCTTTGCTAAAAAAATGGAATCCAAAAGAACCGGGACTATGATGGTTCTCTCCTCTGTCGCCGGCGAAAGAGGAAGACAGAGCAATTTTATTTATGGAAGTGCCAAAGCCGGTTTGACGGCCTATTTGAGCGGATTGAGAAATTATATGTTTGATAAAAAAGTTCGCGTTATGACCGTAAAACCCGGTTTTATGGATACCAAAATGACCGAAGGTTTACCCTCGAATCCGGCTTTGACAGCATCGCCGAAAAAAGCGGCTCAAATCATTTATAAAGCATTTAAAAGCCAAAAAAATGTGGTTTATGTTTTACCAATTTGGGCAATTGTAATGCTGATCATTAGAAACATTCCTGAGTTTATTTTTAAAAAACTGAAGCTTTAAAAGGTTTTCAAATTGGATGATCCAAGTTTAATGTACATTTTCTAATTCCATCTTTCATGAAAAAATTATATCTTTTCGATTTCGACGGAACCATCACTTACAAAGACACGATGTTTTTGTTCTTGAAGTTTTATGATCCGGCTCAGTTTTCGGTTCAGTTTCTGAGACATATCCCTCTTTTTATTTTATTAAAATTAAAATTGGCGAATGCAGAAGCCGTCAAGAGAAGTTTCATCGCGTCTATTCTGAAAGGAGAATCCAGACTCAACATAGAAAAGCAGGCCCAACTGTTTTTTGATGAGAATTACCCCGGTCTAATCCGCAAAAATGCATTGGACTTCATCAATCATATCGACCGAGAAAACACCGAATCTTACCTCGTTTCGGCCTCGCTGGACATCTGGGTCAAGCCTTTTGCAGACCAATTGAATATGAAGCTGCTGGCTACACAGGCGGAGTTTGAGAATGATGTTTTTACCGGAAAATTTGTTGGGAAAAACTGTAACAAAGATGAAAAAGTCTGCAGAATAGAAGCCGAAATAGGCCATAAAAAATTCGACAAAATCATCGCTTTTGGAGACTCTTCAGGAGACAAGCCGATGCTCAAGTTTGCAAATGAGTCTTATTACCGATTTTTTCATTAATTTAGTACTCTAATTTTTCAAAAAGTTTTTCGGCTTCAAAATCATTACGCATGGAAAGAATTTATCTCGATAACGCGGCTACCACGCCTCTCGATGAGGAAGTGATAGACTGTATGGTCAATGTTTTAAAATTCAATTATGGCAATCCGTCGTCAACGCACAGCCTGGGGCAGGAGGCTAAAACCATTTTGGAAGAAGTAAGACGCAAGATTGCAAACTCATTGAAAGTGACGCCCGGCGAGATTATCTTCACCTCTTGCGGAACGGAATCCAATAATATGATCATCAAGTCTGCCGTTAATTATCTTGGCGTAGAAAGGATCATCACATCGCCTCTGGAGCACAAATGCGTGGCCGAAACTTGCTTGGAGATGAAAAAACTGAAAGGTGTAGAATTGCTTTACTTGAAACCCGACGCCCAAGGAGATTTGGATCTTCAAGAATTAGAGGATGCTCTCAAATCTTCGGACAAAAAAACATTAGTCACATTAATGCACGCCAACAACGAGATCGGAAACATTCTCGACATCCGGAAAGTGGCCGATCTTTGCAAAGAAAATCACGCCCTTTTCCATTCGGACACCGTACAGACGATGGCGCACTTGGATTTGGATTTTTCCAAAATTCCTTTAGACTTTGCGTCTTGCAGCGCACACAAATTCCACGGGCCTAAGGGCTCCGGTTTTGCATTTATTCGCAAGTCGTCCGGGTTGAAAGGCTTGATCACCGGCGGTTCTCAGGAAAGAAGTATGAGAGCAGGCACGGAAAATGTTACGGGAATTGCGGGTCTGGGAAAGGCTTGGGAGATTTCTCAAACGAAAATGGAAGATTACAAAAATCTTATTATCGAAATTAAACATTACGCCATTCAGCAATTAAAAGAAAAAATACCGGGCATCAAGTTCAATGGAAGAAGTGCCGAAGACAAGAGCCTTTACACCATTCTGAACATTTTGCTTCCGTATAGAAATCCGCTGATCGGGCTACAATTGGATATGAAAGGCATTGCCATCTCCCAAGGAAGCGCTTGCAGTTCCGGAGCCTCGAAACCCTCGATGGTGCTGATGTCCATTTTGTCGGAAGATGAGTTGGAGTGCTGCACGCCATTGCGAATTTCATTCAGCCATTATACGAAGAAGTCCGACATCGATGCCTTGGTTCTGGCATTGGAAGAAATTGGTCGCCCTTTCGTTATAGAAAAATCTGATAGTTTGCATAGATAAGCATTGCGACAGTTAAAGATAATATTTTGTATTTTTGTACCATAAATTAACTCAGAAAATATAGAAATTATGGCAGTAGAAATCACAGATCAATCGTTCCAGGAAACGGTACTTAATTCCAGTATACCGGTTTTGGTAGATTTTTGGGCAGCGTGGTGCGGGCCTTGCAGAATGCTGGGACCGATTATCGAGGAAGTCGCAATAGACTTTGAAGGAAGAGCTGTTGTCGGCAAAGTGGATGTGGATAATAATCAACAGATTTCCGTAGATTACGGCATCAGAAATATCCCAACCGTTTTGATCTTCAAAGAAGGCGAGGTAGTAGACAAGATTGTGGGAGTTGCACCAAAAGAGCTAATTGCCGAAAAGCTGAATGCATTCCTCTGATAAGGAATCAAAATTATATAACGAACAATGAACGCTTTTCTAATGGAGAAGCGTTTTTTTTTGTTTAAAATTTGCGAATGACCATTATCATTAATCTACAAGCCTTACAAATTTTAATTATTGATAAAAATTAGATTAATTTATTTTTTATTTTTTACGTTTTATTTTTTTATTTTTTAAATTTATTAAAAATATATCTTTTTCGGTATGATTTTCGTAATATTAATAAATGTTGGATTAATTAATTTTCAACTAATAAAAAATAAAATAATGAAAAAAATTTTAAAATTAGCAGCTGTGGCTGCTTTTATGTGCTTCAACTCACAACTGATAGCTCAGGCACCTGTGTTAGGGTCTGTTGCTAATTTTGCGCTCTTTTCCAGCAATGGAGCTGTTAGTAACACAGGATTGTCTCACCTGACCGGCGATGTCGGAACGGCGAACGGATCCAGCACCAATTTCGGAAATGTCGATGGCGTGATGCACGACGCTGATGGTGCTGCGGCCAGTGCTGCAGCTGCTTTAACACTTGCTTACAATCAACTTAATGCCACCATCTCCAACTTTTTCCCCGCTCCGCTGCTTGGAAACGGACAAATACTTCCTGCCGGAGTTTATTCTATAGGACAGAGTGCAATTCTGGATAATACTTTAACTCTCGACGGGGGTGGGAACGCCAATGCTGTTTTTATTTTCAAAATACAGGGCGCATTCTCCTCTACTTCCGGTGCTAAAGTTGTTCTTACCAACGGGGCAACAGCATGTAATGTATTTTGGAAGGTGGAAGGTCTTGTAGACTTGGCTACCAATACCGAAATGAAAGGAACGCTCGTCGCCAATAATGCAGCAATAGTTCTTAACAGCGGTGTAACGATTGAGGGGCGTGCTTTGTCTACGACGGGTGCCGTGTCGGTTTCTGGCGTGACGGTTACCACACCGATTGGTTGCGGTTCTCCAATCCTTACCGGTCCTGCGTTACCGGTTCTAAATACAGTGGCATGCTATACGATATTTACGGGAAGCGGAACAGTTACCAACTCAGGAATTTCTTTGGTGACAGGCGATATTGGGTCTAATGTTGGTTTAACAACTGGTTTTGATCCTCTGAATGTAACAGGAACCATCCATTCAAATCCGGATATTTCTACGGCGGCTTGCGCTTTGGATCTCAACAATGTTTATACTTATCTTAATACACTTTCTACCGATATCGAGTTACTATATCCTGCAGCCTTTGGACAAGATCTGGTGCTTACACCCCATACTTATCTTCTGAACGCCGCAACGGTTCTTAACGGAAACGTCATCTTAAATGCCCAAAACAATCCTGATGCCGTATTCGTAATCAAAATCAACGGTGCTCTGTCAACCGGTACTTACGCTTCCGTACTTTTACAAAACGGTGCTCAGGCGAAAAACGTTTTTTGGAAAGTAGACGGCGCCATAAGCCTCAATGACTACTCCAGTTTTAAAGGAACTTTGATTGGTAACAATGGCGCAGTCAATCTCAATACCGGTACGAGTCTCGAAGGGCGGATCCTTACTACGACGGGCGCCGTGGCCACCGCGAGCATTACTGCGGTAATGACGCCTGGGTGTAGCACATTAGGAACAATGTCCGCTTCTTCTCAAAATAAATTTGCTACCCTCTATCCAAATCCATTTTCGTCGGTTCTTCACATCACTTTAGATGAAGCAGAAGTGGGATCGGATCTTTTGATTTTTAATAGCGCTGGTTCAAACGTTTTAAAAATGCGCCTGACCAACAAGACGACTGCTTTAGATATAAATGTCCCTGCAGGAATCTACTTCTACCAATTTAAAGGTAAAACTGGTGTACAACAAAGCGGTAAACTTATTTCAAAACCATAATTTGAACATCAGATTCCGACCTGTTTTATAAAAAATCTGCTGCTCTGGAATACCTTGTAAAGTCTAACTTTTTGAGGTGATCCGGAGCAGCGGAAATTTTTAGCATAATCAAATTTAATTTCCAAACCTTTTCGGATTCCGGATTTAACACAAAATAATTTTTTGTATTTGAAAATCTGTATCTTGCACTAAGTTTCTATGAAAAATTGTGGCTTTGTTTGGTGAAAATAAAAAAAGCCATATATTTGCACCAGCTTAATCACGCGGTAGACTTTGCATAAAAAGAAATCCTTCTGCAGAACTACGGTCGGGGATGGCAAAAGTTTATCAAATATTTTCAAATAAAAATTGATCCGGTAGTTCAGCTGGTTAGAATGCCGCCCTGTCACGGCGGAGGTCGCGGGTTCGAGTCCCGTCCGGATCGCATATCCTACAAATTATTTATTTGTGGGATTTTTTTTGTTATAGACTTTTCGGCTGTTGGATCTGAAAATGTTAAAATTCTTTTTTTAATCAAAAATTAATTTTATATTCGTATCAATTTAAATAAATATTATAATATTATGAAAAAATTTCTATTCTCTTGCCTTTTGGCATTAGGTATTGGAGTCAACGCCCAATACGATTTTACTCACGATTTTGAAGGCGATCTGACGGGCTTTTATCAGTTTGGTGGTGGCGCCCTGAACACGGCGAACTATTGTAGTGCCACAACGTCAGGATCATTAACTTACAGTGCCACTGTAAGCCAAACGGGGTGGATGGCAGATCTCCTGGAAGTTGGAGATATCACCGGCCAGACGAACAACGGTCAGGCACTTACGGTGAGTTTCAACTATAAAAAAGCGCCAGGACTTACCGGCACACTTTATGCCATGTACGCAATCTTCAGTCCTCAAGCAAATAGTTGGACGATCTACACTGTAGGAACCGGTGTCCCGTTAACTTCAGCGGCTGTTACCGAATGCGCCAATTTATCTGCTACCATTCCTGCAGGAACCTTCGATCCTGCAAAGATTTACGGCGTAGGAACTTGGTTGGTCAGAACCGGTGGCACCACAGGCGCTCTTTACATTGATGATCTTTCTGTAAAACAAGCCGTTGTAACTTCTGTACCGCCATGTACCTCGTTTACTACACCGGCTGACGGCAGCACAATTGCGGGAGGAACAGTTGGACTTAGTTGGCAATATGTATCCACTGCTTCAGCTTATAAATTGACCGTTGGAACAACTCCCGGTGGTTCTGATGTTCTAAATACAACAGTTATAGGCACTATGCAGAATGTTTCTCTTGCTACAAATACGACATACTATGCTAAAGTGGTTCCTACAAATAATGTGGGAGATGCCACCGGATGTCAGGAAATCTCGTTTACAACAAATAGTACAGTAGGCCATTGCGGACCCATAACTTCTACTGTTCCAACTAACGTTGCCCCAATAAATTCTGTTACTTTCGCAAGTATTACGAAATCAACGGGTTATACGGCAGCAGGATCAGTAACTCCTTATATCGATTATACTGCTGATACCACATTCGAGGTAAAAAATAATGTGTCCTCTCTTCCTCTTGTTGTTAAGGGTGTTACGATCGGTACTACCAATAGATGGGGCATGGCTGCCTTTATTGATTGGAACAACGACGGTGACTTTGAGGATGCCGGAGAGTCGTATTTTAATACGCCGGCTACAATGATAACCGCTGTAGGATCTACCAATCCGGTAACATTGACCGGAAATATTACAGTTCCAGTCGGAACGGCTCTTGGTAAAAAAGTGATGAGAGTAAAATATAATTTCAATTCTAGTACAACCATCATTAATCCTGCATTGTCTTCAGCTTGCTCGAGTATGACCAATGGACAAACTTTGGATTTCACATTAGACTATCAAGAGTTCTTGGCTGTTACGGATGTGAGCAAGGTCGGTATCTCTATATATCCAAACCCTTTCACGGATGTTCTTAAAATATCTGATGTAAAAGATGTAAAATCGATTTCTGTAAATGATATGACCGGAAGAGAAGTGAAAACGCTTGCACCGGCTTCCGAAATTAATTTATCTAATTTGAAATCGGGATTATACCTCGTAAACCTTAAAATGGCTGATGGAAGTGTCAAAACTTTCAAAGCGATTAAAAAATAATTCTTTAGAATTTCATTAATGAAGCCCACTTTTCGGAGTGGGCTTCTTGTTTTATATTTGTTGGATTGCCAGGCTTTATAACATTCTGTTTTCGAATTCTAAATTTATTGTTTAATGATTTTCTTCGATATATTGCCTGTCTTCGTTGTGACCGTTAGAATATAAACCGAACTTGGCAATTGATTCAAATGAATCGTTTCAGATTTTGAGGGTCTTATATTTTCAAAAACTAATTTTCCATTCATATCAAAAAGAGCAATTCTTACGATCTCGGTTGGCGCATCAATATGAATTAGATCAGAGGTTTTTGTAGGGTAAATTTTGATATGATTTTTCGATGGATTATCAGCATCCAAAGTGATCTTCTCGGTTCCTGTTGCCACCAAAGCAAAATCCTGTGTTGCAGGATCTCCCGTTTGATTTACCAAGGTGTTTTTGCTGCTCACTTCTATTTTGTAAATGCCGTTGGCGACCGGATTTTCAATTACAATTTGCTCCACATTATCGACAGTATTATCACCGTTAGTCGCATTGGCATTTGGATCATCAATGTCCAATTTCCAGGGGTAAAAAGTTGTGCCGGAACTCACTTCGACGACCCTCAAATCCAGATCATTCACGATTCGGGACGTGTGATTCTGCTGAAGATCGATATCATTTGTAAAATAAGCAATGGCAGGATCTACCCAGGAAATACTCACTTTCAAGGGTTCAGTTCCGGATGCTTTGATTTCTTTAGTAAAATTAAGTCCAGATTTAAGATTTAGTCTTTCGAAACAAGCATCTTCCGTCAACACATTTACCAACACCTGCGCCGCTTTTTTAGCATCTACCAATCCCCATCCATACCAAACATCGGGGCCGGGTCTGCCCGCTTCATTCGCTGTATGCGTCAGCAGCGCCTTCATCTCGTCCGCTTTGAAGATAAAACTGCTGTCTCCGGAGATATTTCTTTTGATCTGAGTCAGCGCACCTGCAATCCCCGTTACCATTGGTGCGGCATAAGATGTTCCGTAATTCACCACGTACAGATTGTTCGTCGTTGGATTCGAAGTGGTGTAGTTCGCCATGATCATATCGACGCCAACTGCCGTCAGATCGGGCTTTATAGCACCATCTTTTCTAGGACCGGCGCTGCTGAAACTCCATTTTACAACATCGGAAGTCTGAGTATATTTGTGATTCGGTGTCGTCAGTTGATTCACCGCTCCAACTACAATAATATTCTTGGCCAACGATCCGTAGCCGATGCAGTTGTAACCCTGGCTGCAGTTGGCCGGTGGAATCTCGTCGGTGGTAGCAAAAGGAATCCAGCTGCTTGTTGCTGTGTCATATTTATATTTTGTCGAATTGGCTGCCGGACCAACACCGTAGTAATTTCCCACTGATTTTACAATGATCTGTTGAGGCTGAGAATACACGATGGTATCGAAGTTATAATCATTCTGATAATAGGCGCCTGAGTAGGTATCCTGATGATTCAGTTCATAATTTCCTATCCAGTAATAGGCGCCGCCAGAAAGTTGCCAGCCTACATTCACACCGTAAGAATGGTTGGAAATATTCAAATCCGGCAGATTGGCGAGTTTGTCATAATTATTGCCCAAAGCAGTCGTTGCAAACATGTAATTATCCGTCGTTCCTTGGGGAAGGATGCCTTTGGCATTGGCTTTCGGATAGGCGATGCTGCTTTGCGTGAAAGTTCCAGTCGCCACTCCGTTTCCGATCAAAATACTATTCACATTGGTGCCGTGATAATGTTTGGCTTCACTGCTTGCTTCCTGATTTACCGCTCTATTGGTGGCAAACTGCTCGTGCGTGTCTTGGATTCTGCCGGCATCAAAAACCGTAATCTTCACACCATTCCCCGTAACCGGAGCAGCGATGCCGGCGACAGTTCCGGCTTGCAACTCATCGATATTGGCAGTGGCATTAGCACTCGTTTCTTCCAGAGAATAAAAAAGCGGAATCTCTCCTGCAAAACCGGCAAGGTTCTTTTTCAGGCTGTCTTTTTCCTTTTCAGAATATCGGTTTTTGTTCTTTATAAAATATTGATCCAGTTTCCTCTCATTTTTTAATCTTTCAGTTCTAAAATCCTGAGCATTAGCAAAATAATAAGAAAAGAGCAATCCGGCACTTAAAAAGACTTTTTTCATTGCAACCTTTTTACAAATATAAAAATAGTTATTTCAAATCGGTTTCCCACAGCAATAGCTATATTTTTTCGGATTTTTAAAGAAATCTAAACCTTAGGAAGCTTAGGATTCTTTTGGAATATCTTCATAACGCCATAAAAATATGCACTGATTTTTTTTAAATGAATTTAACAAAATCTGACTTCTAAAGCATTTTATTTCTCTTTTTAAAACCTTAACTTTACCCCAAATTACAATATAGATGTACTTAGTTTTCGACGCAGAAACCACCGGTTTACCCAAAAATTTCAACGCACCACTCTCAGATTCAGACAATTGGCCTCGGATGGTTCAGATTGCTTGGCAAATCCACGATGATCTGGGCAACCTTATCGAAAACCAAGACTACATCATCAAACCGGAAGGTTATGACATCCCGTTTAATACTTCCAGAATTAACGGAATCACTACAAAAATTGCCAATGAAGAAGGACGAGATTTAGAAGAAGTTTTAATAGAATTTTCCAAAGCGTTGGAAAACGTAAGAGTCGTTGTCGGACACAATGTAGAATTCGATTACAAGATCGTAGGTGCAGAATTTTTCAGGAAAAACATTACAGATAATCTTCAGGAAAAACCGAAAGCCGACACAATGATCCTGGGAACCGATTTTTGCCAAATTGCGGGCGGAAAAAACGGAAAATTCAAATCGCCCAAACTGGCAGAACTTTACGAAAAACTGTACGGCGAAAAATTTGACGAAGCCCACAACGCCGCGGCAGACGTGAATGCAACCGCCCAAGCCTTCTTCGAGATGATGAGAATCGGCTTGATCTCTGCGGATGTTTTGAAAGTTTCGGAAATGCAATTACAAGAATTCAAAAAAGCAAATCCATCGATCATAAAACCTTTCGGAATCGTCATCAGAAGACAGATTGCCAACTTCAACATTAAGAAAAAACAAACCGACTTTGGCAGTATAGACGACATCGATTTGGGAAAATATTTCCATTTCGACAATCACAGTATCTTCTCTACCTTGATGGCTACGAGCACCATCAATGATCTCATAAACAAAGCCACGGAAGAGAATTTTTCTGCCGTCGGGATGGTAGACATTGGCAATATGATGGGCGCGTTCAAATTCGTTTCTGCGGTGGAAGATACCAACGCTGCCCGTTTAAAAAAACATCAAGAATATTGGGATAAAAAAAAGCAAGCCGAAGAGAATAGCGAAGATTTCATCGAAGAAGAGCCCATCAAAGAGCCGCTGATCCCAATCGTTGGCTGCGAGTTTTTCATCTCCGAGCGCTTTGAGCAGAAACAATTTACAAAAGACGATCCCGACCGCCGCACGCAAGTCGTTTTGCTGGCAAAAGATTTCGAGGGTTACAAAAATCTGATTAAGCTCTCCAGCATTGGTTTTCAGAAAGGTTTTTATTTCGGCGTTCCGAGGATAAGCAGAGAATTGATTGCTCAATATAAAAAAGGACTCATCGCACTCACGTCGGGGATCAACGGCGATATTCCCAACACCATTTTAAATATTGGCGAACAAAAAGGAGAAGAACTTTTCCTATGGTGGAAAGACGAATTCGGTGATGACTTTTATGTGCAACTCCAAAATCACAATCTACCCGAGGAAGAGCATTTGAACGAAGTTCTCTTGCAGTTTGCAGATAAATATAATGTCAAAATTCTGGCTCAAAACGAAACTTTCTATACCAAGAAAGAGGATGCGGATATCCAAGATATTTTGTGCTGCATCAAAGATGGCGAAAAGCAGTCAACGCCCATCGGAAAAGGTTTTGGTAAAAGAAAAGGTTTGACGACCAACGAATATTATATCAAAAATCCGGACGAGCTGCGGCAAGCTTTCCTCGCTTATCCCGATGCTTTCGATGCTTATGAGGAATTTTTAGCAAAGTTTAAACCTTATACTTTGAAGCGTGATGTTTTGCTTCCGAAGTTTGACATCCCCGCAGAATTTGTGGATCCTGAAGACGAAAAAGATGGCGGAAAGCGCGGTGAGATGGCCTACCTGAGACATTTGACGTACGAAGGTGCAAAAAAACGCTATCCGAATATGACTCCGGAAATAAAAGAGCGTTTGGATTTTGAGCTGGAAGTGATTGCCAACACAGGCTACCCGGGTTACTTCCTGATCGTTCAGGATTTTTGCAACGAAGCCAGAAAAATGGGGGTCACCGTGGGTCCCGGGCGGGGCTCGGCAGCCGGATCCGCGGTGGCTTACTGCATAAAAATAACCAGTATCGACCCTATTAAATATGATCTGCTTTTTGAGAGATTCCTTAATCCGGAAAGGGTTTCGATGCCCGATATCGATATCGATTTTGATGATGAAGGCCGCGACAAAGTCATCAAATGGGTGGTTGAAAAATATGGACAGGAGCAAGTGGCGCAGATCATCACATATTCCGTTTTGGGAGGAAAATCGGCAATTAAAGATGCGGGTCGCGTTTTAGATTTGTCGATTCCAGAAACCAATATGATTGCCAAACTGATTCCGCCAAGTCCGGGAATAAATATTGCCGGAGCGCTTTCGAAATACGACAAACTGAGACCGGAAGACCAGCAATTGGTGGACGAGATGAAAGCCATTTTGCAAAACCCCGCTGACGCCAGATTTGCCGTTTTGGAAAGTGCCAGAAAGATGGAAGGTTGCATCCGAAACACGGGAATCCACGCTTGCGGCGTGATCATAACGCCTGAGCCGGTGAGCAATCTGGTGCCGATTACGATTGCTGCCAAAGATGCCGACATTTTGGTTTCGCAGTTCGACAACTCGGTGGCAGAGAGTGCCGGTCTTCTGAAAATGGATTTTCTGGGACTCAGAACCTTGACGATAATCAAAGATGCGGTGAAACTCGTCAAAGAACGCCACGGAATCGACATTGATCCCGACGAAATCCCGTTGGATGATGCCAAAACCTATCAATTATTCAAAGAAGGAAGAACGATCGGGATTTTCCAATACGAGAGTCCCGGAATGCAAAAATATATGCGCGAGCTCAAGCCTACCGTTTTCGCAGATTTAATCGCAATGAACGCGCTTTATCGGCCCGGTCCGATTAAATATATCCCAAATTTCATCAACAGAAAGCACGGCACAGAGGAAATTATTTACGATTTGCCCGAAACTCAGGAATATCTTGAGGAGACCTACGGCATCACGGTTTATCAGGAGCAAGTGATGCTTCTGTCTCAGAAATTGGCCAATTTTACCAGAGGCGAAGCCGATACTTTGAGAAAAGCGATGGGGAAAAAGCAAATCGAAGTTCTGAACAAAATGTATCCCAAATTCATAGAAGGCGGCCGGAAAAATAACTTGGACGAAGAGCGCTTGCAGAAGATATGGAACGATTGGAAAGCCTTTGCAGAGTACGCTTTCAACAAATCTCATTCCACCTGTTATGCTTGGATTGCCTATCAGACGGCATATTTGAAAGCCAATTTTCCGGCGGAATATATGGCAAGCGTGATGAGCAATAATATCAACAACACGGCTTCTATCACGATGTTTATGGAAGATTGCAAGGCAATGGGCGTGGATGTTTTGGGTCCGGATGTCAATGAATCGCAGTACAAATTCTCGGTGAATGACAAGGGGCAAATCCGGTTTGGACTGGGCGCCATCAAAGGTATTGGAGAAGGACCCAGCGAAACGATTGCTTTGATAAGAAAAAATGGTAAGTTTAAAAATATTTATGATTTCTTCGAAAGAGTGCCGGCATCGCAAGTGAATAAAAGAGTAGCCGAGAGCCTCGTGATTGCGGGTGCTTTTGACGAAGTGGATACTTATCACCGTGCGCAATACTTCGACGTGGATTCTGCAGGCAGGACAACTATCGAAAGACTTTCGCGCTATGGGCAGAGTTTCCAAGAGAGCAAAGGCGAAATGGAAAACTCGCTCTTCGCAGATTTTGCAGACGAAGTGCAAATCGAAAGACCGAAAATCTTGCCTTGTGCAGAATGGCCCAATATGCATAAACTCAACAAAGAAAAGGAAATTATCGGTTTCTATCTGTCTGCGCATCCTTTGGACGAGTTCAAATATCAGTTCCAATTTATGCAAGGTGTCCTTTCCAAAAAAGCCATTCTCGAAGAGAAGCAAGAGGAACTCATTTTGGATGAGGTAGTGCCGCTTCTGGAGGTCGATGACGTTTCCGAGGAAGAAGTTTCTGATATTTCTATGTCCGAAGATCTTATTTTGGAAGATGAAATCGTGGAGGAAATTACTAAAAAAGCGGAGCCAAAGGGTAATTTTAATTTTTTGAATCTCGATGAGGTGGAAGCTTTTAAAGACCAAGGCTTTCCTGCGAAAGTGGCAGAACTATTTGAAGAGAAGAAAAGCTGGAAAGAGCGCCAGAACGAAAGAGAAAATTCCAAAGAATATACTGTCGCAGGCTTGATCACAGATTATAAAGTGTCAGACGGCTTCCGAAGTGGCGAAAAAGTAGCTTTTGTCCAGCTGGAGGATTATACAGGTTCTTACTCCTTTCGCTTGGGCGACCGCGATTATATGCGGCTGAAAGATAAATTGGACGTCCAGCGATTTGTGATTATGAAGCTGAAATTTTCGCAAGGAAAGGATGGACGTGTCTTTGTAAATGTAACTGACGTTTTGGATCTGAAAGAAGCCTTTCAAAAATTTGTAAAAAGTATGTCGGTGGTGGTTCCTTTGGATTCATTGCGACAATCGGATCTCGATTTTTTTAAGGAAACAATCTTAAAAAATCGGGGAGAGCATAAGCTTAAATTCTATATCAAGAATCCAGCTGACCAATCAATTTTGGAACTTGTTTCTATGAAACATCTGATCAATATTAGTGAAGAACTTTTGGAAGTGCTCCATGAGGTTCAGAACTATGAAATTTTTTTGAATTAGTAAAAATGATGACAAAATAATGCATTATCCGTAAGCATTCTTGTTATTTGCTAAAATAAAAGAGAAATAAAAATCTACTTCGTTATACAAATGCATATTTTTGAAGATTTATCAATTCCAAATTAGCAATATTTCGGTCTCCTGTTAAAATAATTAAATTTGCATCAAAAATATTTGGTGTTTTCTAAATTATAATTACTACATTTGCGCCACAAAAAATAAATTAAATTTTTATGAAGAAATTTTTACTATCGTGCTTTTTAGCATTGGGTATTGGCGCAAGCGCACAATACAATTATACCGCCGATCCTTCTACAGATCCGGCTGTTATCTATTTTGCCGTCGCACCTACGACTGTTGCAAGTGCTTGCTTGGGTAATGGCGTTTCTCAGGTGAGTAAGGCTGGTGCAACGCAAGTTGGTGTTGGAGTAAATCTAACAACTCTAACCGCTAATACGCCCTCGCAGACAAATAATGGGCAGGCTGCAACAGTCTCTGTCTCTTATAAAAAATCAGGTACAGGTACCGGAACCTTATTTCTTGTTTATTTTGACACCGCCGCAGGGGGAACAACGTGGAACGTAAATACACTGGCCAGTGTTGAGATTACTTCGTCTGCCGTGACTGCCTGCCAAACCCTTACAGCGACTATCCCTGCCGGTACGCTTATGACTGATGGTTCAAAAGATTACGCTTATGGTTATTTTTATGTACGTTCTGCTGGTAATGCAACTATTACAACCGCTGATTATAAAATTGTTCAGGATGTTGTAACTACGCCGCCGGCTTGCACCACCATTACTTCACCGGCTAATGGTTCTGTTATCACTGCGGGACAACCTACAATCACTTGGGCAGCAGCACCCACTGCAGTAAGTTATAAATTAACCATTGGCACTACCTCTGGCGGAAGTGAGGTGTTTAGTGGAAACGTGAATGGCACGTCATATTCTTTTCCCGCAACTGTAAATACAACTTATTACGCCAAGGTAGTACCTTCTAACTCCTCAGGCGATGCATCGGGATGTCAGGAAATATCATTTAGTACAAATAATTCTGTTTCCTATTGCTCTTCAAGCGGTCCTGCTAGTGCCCAGTTTGAAAAAATAACCAATGTTTCTTTTGCAAGTATAAATAATGCTTCTCAGGGTTCTACAACTCCATACCCGCCCGGATATGAGGATTTCACCTCGGTTGTAGGAGACGTTACCAAAGTAAATTCTTACGATCTAGTAATAAAATCGGACAGAGTGTATGCGGGAGATTTCATACTTGCCTTTATAGATTATAATAATAATGGAAGTTTTGCTGACACGGGAGAATTGGTAGCAAATATTCCGGTCACCGCGAATTCAACTGCATATACCAGTGCGCCGAATAGCGTTTCAATACCAAATACCGCTACGGAAGGCTCCGTTCGCATGCGAGTGTTGATTTATGACAGTAATGCCGCATATTCGCCCACACTGCCCACTTCATCATGCGGAACCGCAACTTATGGACAGGTGGAAGATTATACGTTAAACATTTCTCCTACTCTGGGTGTATCAGATCTTAGCAAATCGGCTATCTCGGTTTATCCAAACCCATTCACAGATGTTCTTAAGATCTCCGACGTAAGAGGCGTCAAATCGATTTCTGTAAATGATATGACCGGCAGAGAGGTAAAATCTCTTGCACCATCCGCAGAGCTTAATCTTTCTAATCTGAAAACAGGTTTGTACATCGTAAACCTAAAAATGGAAGACGGAAGTGTGAAATCTTTCAAAGCTATCAAAAAATAGTTTTTTAATAAACCACTATTAAAGCCACTCATTTGAGTGGCTTTTTTACTACCCACAAACACAGACTATCAGGCATATTTCATAACTGCCTAAAAATCGGTCAAAATTAATTATTAGCCTTCAAGGCATTTTCAAATAATAATCTTATTTTTATTCTGAATTTTTTTTCGAATGACAAATTGCTAATACGGGATAAAAAAGATTACATTCTGTTTTCGGTGATGCCGATCGGTAACTGTTCGGAAAACTTTTGATCATAAATATTAAACAAAAAAACAGGGATTCCAATGAAGAAGCAGCCACTGTTAATCTTATTGATTGGTTTCATACTTGGGATTGTCTTTCAGGAATACTTCCATCTCAATGATTTCACTGTTTTTAGTCTGCTGGCCTTATCCGGCGTTTCATTAATCGGCATTGGAATCGAGATCGGATTTTTCCCGCGGATCAAATATGAGGTGTTGGTATTTTTCTTCTTTTCAATCGGGGTTTTCGTTCATTTTCAAAACTCTTCGGCTCAGCAAATTCCACCACTTGATGGAAAAGAAAATATCGTTTTCCAGCTTAATAAAAAACTGAATTCCAACGAAAAAAACAGACGATATATCGTGGACATTGTAGCGGTTCCATCTGAAGAAATCAAAGATTTTTCCCCCATCAAGAGCGTTCTGAGCATTCCGAAGGATCAGGAACTGTTGGATTTCAATCATTTCTACGACGCCGAAGTTTACATCCATCAGCCGGAATCTGTCGCGAATGATTTTCAATTTGATTACAAAAAATATCTCGCAAGACAAGGCGTTTATTTGCAAGCCTATTTGCCCAATGAAATTTTAAAAACGGAAAAAACCGACGTTTCTTTTCCGGATCAGATTCGTCAAAAACGCCTAAGCATTCTCAACGAAATCAATCGGTCGCCGCTGTCGCCGAAGATTCAGGAGTTTGTCAAAGGCATTATTTTGTCGGATCGCACGGAGATGGATTCCGAGACGGTGACGGATTTTAACCAGACCGGTTTGGTGCATCTGCTGGCGATTTCCGGCTCGCACATGGTCATTATTTTCTGGCTGGCGCTTTTTATTTTTAACCAAATTATTCCGGTGCAGCTCAGGAAAGTATCCATTATTTTAAGTCTGGTTTTGATCTGGGCCTTTGCCGTTTTCATTGATTACGGAAGTTCCGTGATGCGCAGTTGTTTGATGATTTCGTGCTACTATATTATGGTTTTGCTCCAGCGTAAACCGGATCTTTTGCACGCTTTGGCATTGTCTGCTTTCCTGATTTTGGTGGTAGATTCCAGGCAGCTTTTCGAAGTGGGATTTCAGTTGAGTTACGTCGCTGTATTGGGAATTTGGTGGTTGGCAGAGCCCGTCAAAGCGCTTTTTGGGCAGCCGAAGTGGTGGCTTTTGGATTTCGTTTACAGTATTGCAGCAATGACGATTGCGGCTCAGATTGCGACCTTGCCCTTGTCGATTTTTTATTTTCATCAGTTTTCCTTTATTTCCATTTTCGCAAATCTTCTCATCATTCCGCTTTCGGAGGTGATTATTATTTCGTCTTTGTTTATGGTTATTTTCATTGCGTTTGGACTAAAATTTCTTCCTGTTTATGAGCTTTTCGATACGTTTATTCTGTATGTTTTGAAATTGATTCATTGGTTTTCGGGCTTCGAAACACTTATGAATAGGAATCTTTCTCTCAATTTATGGGAAATCGTCTTCTTATTCCTTTCAATTTTTTTTCTAAAATTTGTTGTCAAAGAGCATTTGAACCTAATGCATTTGCTTCGTTTCAGTTTTTGTTTGCTCGTGTTTTTCGGTCTTAGAATTGGTTTTAATGTGTATAATTTTGAGAAAAAGGAGGTTTTGGTTCATCAGTTTTATAGGGAGAAAATCATCAGCGTCAAGGACAAAGATCAAACAGTTTTCTGGCTGAAGTCCAATAAAAATGAGGCAAAAATCAAAGATTTTGTCATCAATCCGTATTTGATCTCGAGACGGACTGCCCATTGCAAAATCAAATATTATCCCGAAGACGCCGAAGCTTTTGTCTTCGAAGGAAAAGCTTATGGGTTGAAATAATTTGAGTTTCTAACTCGCAAATAATTCGGCAGATTCTTCAAATTATTCATTCGCAGGATTAAGAGTCCGTCTGAAAAGAAGAACCAAACAACCCAACTTATAAAGCAGGATGTCATTTTATTTACCGCACTTGCGGAGCCACTTTTTCTCCGAACAACGCGATGGATTTCATCATCACATCGTGCGCCGGATCGCCTACATCCATATGTCCGATAAATCTTGTCAGTCCGAATAAATCTTTCATGTCGTTGATTTTATCTGCCACTTCATCCGCACTTCCCATAAATAATGCGCCATCCCTACTTCGGCCGGCCTCATATTGTGCTTTGCTAAAAGGCGCCCATCCGCGGCTTCGCCCGATCCTGTCCATCTGAGCTTTGTACGTAAAAAAGTATTGATCAATCACTTCTGGATCGTCGCTTACAAAGGTGTGCGAATGGATGGCGATCTGCATTTTGGTCTTGTCGTGGCCGGCTCGCAGATATTCTTGTTTGTAAAATTCAATCAGATTTTTGAACTGTCTCGGCATTCCGCCAATGATTGCCACAATCAAGGGTAAGCCCAATTTTGCAGCTCTCAGGACAGATTCCGGTGTACCGCCAACCGCCACCCAGATAGGCAGTGGGCGATTTTGGTAAGCTCTGGGATAAACGGTTTGGTTGCGCATCGGCGGGCGCAATGTTCCGCTCCAGCTGACATTTTCTTCGTTGTTGATTTTCAACAATAAGTCTAATTTCTCTTCAAAAAGCTGGTTGTAATCGGAAAGATCGTAGCCGTACAAAGGGAAAGATTCGATGAAGCTTCCTCTGCCCACAAAGATTTCGGCTCGTCCTTTGGTAATCAAGTCGATGATGGCAAAATCTTCATAAACCTTCACGGGCTCTGCAGAGCTAAGAACCGTGACGCCGCTCGCTAATTTTATGGTGTGGGTGATGCTTGCAGCGGCGGCCAATAGAATTTCCGGCGAGGAGACGGCGTAATCTTCGCGGTGATGCTCGCCCATTGCGAAAACATCCAGACCCAATTGATCCATCAGCTTCACCTGCTCCAAGATTTCGTTTAATTTTGTGCTGACATCTCTGTATTTTCCTGTCTTGGGATCCGGCGAAATATCTCCGAACATTCCTATTCCTATTTCCATAACGGTCGTTTTTTACCGCAAATTTACAACTTCGCGGTTGCCAAAGCATTGATGTAAGGTAATTACAATTGGTTGAACTTCGCAGAAATCCTTTCATCATAAAGGTAATTTTTTATTACAAATCATTCGTGTCCTTTTCGCGATCGTTGATTTGTTTAAGATCAAAAAAAACCTCGGAAAAATCCGAGGCAAAAAAGAAAATTAAAAAGAAAAAAGATTTATTATTTTACAATCACTCTCCTGACCTCACCGTCCGAAGTTTTAACGATGTAAACACCTGTAGCCAGTTTTGAAGTATCGATGGTTAGCGCATTTGTTGCGGTGCTAAGCAATTTGCCAGACATATCATACAAGTCATAATCCTTTGCTTGGTTCAGGTAAAGCGGGTTTCCTTTGGTGACCGGATTGGGAAAAATGCTGAATGTTGCCTTCTCAGCTTTTGGTTCTCCTGCTGCTAAACTTGGAGACAGCACTACTTCATAGATTGACAGTGTTCCGCTGATTTCGTTGGCAACCACCACGTAGCCTTTGCCGGTCGTAGAGTTTTCAGGAGCGATGTAAGTAATACCTTCGGGACCATTATCTCCGCCGTACGCAGTTGTCATCCGCGGATTTTTGTAGTCTGTAAATGTTGGGTTTGCAAGATCTGTGACGTTGTAAACCATAACACCGCCTGTTCTTTCGAGCGTAATGAAGGCAAAAGTCTTTCCGCTGATGGTGCCGAGAGTCACGCCTTCGGGTTCTGGGCCTTTTGCTCGGCTTCTGTTTTTGGGATCGTTGCTTTCGTTGTCTGCGTTGAAGATCAACGGATGATTTGCGGCAACGTATCTTTCAAATTGATCGCCACTGTCATAGACAATCGTTTTTGTATCTGCATTGAAAATAGAGAATGATCGTGCGCCCAAAGCGTGAATTTCTTCGTATTCGGCATCGCCGTCTGTATTGCCGTTCACATTGGTGACGCGGAATCTTCCTAAGTTGTAAGATGCTTTTAGGACAGAAGCATTCGGGAAGACAGTAGCATCCAAAGCATAGCCGCTGGCGCCCACGGTGGTTCTTTCACTGAAGCCGCTCAGGTCTTTCTCATCGCCTTCGTTGGCCGTGATGATATAGTTGGCGGTTCCTACTTTGTACGAAGCCATGGCGTCCGGATTATAATAGGCTTTTACCGGCCAGTTAGCAATTAGGATTTCCCCATTGTTGTCGGAAGCGTCGAAACCGTTTCCGGGAAGGTTCATATCTTTTTGACCCAAGCCCCAGATGTTGCCTAAAGTTTTGGTGGATAGATCTACCTCGATGACGGCATTATTTTCTTGGCACGAAACCCATGCCTTCTGGCTGTCTGCACTGATGGCAATATATTCGGGTTCCAAATCCTGAGCCAAGGTGCTTGTAGATTTTACTTTTCTGCCGCCGGATGCAGCCAAAAGAGCCTCTTGACCGTTGAAAACTGCTAACGAAAGCGTCGTTACATTTGACTGTGAAAGATTGGAAATTCCGCCGGTGATGTCGATGATGCTGATGGATCCTTCGGGATCTACGGTGTAGGCGTCGTTGGGTTCGCCTTCGTTGGCCGTCATTACTTTTGTGCCGTCAGGTGTGAAAGTGATCATATCGGGAAGGACGCCCACGGTCACTTGTTTCAGGAAGTTGCCGGCGGTATCAAAGAAGACGACAGATCCGTTTTGTTGGGCGTCGGTTCCGTTGGGAGAGGCTACCGCAACGATTCCGTTTTTTACGGCGATGCTGGTGATGCCACCGTAAGGCAACATATTCACCGTCGAAATGACGGCGGGCGTTGCCGGGTTGCTGAAATCGATAATATCGAAAACATCGGTCAAAGCACTGATGGTGAAGAGCCTCTGGGTTGCAGGATCGTGAACGACGATCTCAGTCGAACTATTATTGCTTCCCGAAGGGTCAAAAAATCCAAGGTAATTGAGTTCAAGTTCTTTAGTGGGCGTCGGCACTGCTTTGTCGTTATCTACAATATAAATGGTTGACGTCGCATTGCCGGAGATAGCTGTACCCACAGGATTCTCAAGAGCTACCACAAAATATTCTGCCTGTTGCTCATCCGAATTATCATCAATAATTGGAATATTTATCGTGACACTCCCGGTTGAAGGGGTAATATTGATATTTTGATTTTGTAAAATGAAATCGCTGCTGTTTGCCGTACCGAAAGGTGCGGGTTTTACGACGAGATCGACTGTTGCATTGGACGGATTGTTGACGTTGATCTTCACTGCTACGGTTCCGGAATTCTCATCAACTTTTACGAAAGTTTTATCAAATGAAACAGTCGTTCCGGCGGTGGCAAAAGTAGATGAGGAGACGGCGCTAACAGCATTATCACTCAGATCCTCGACTAGATTTGGTTTTAGGGCTAAATAATAAGTCTGATTGGGCAGCAAACCGGCGTTGGGGATCACTGTAATTTTATTATTACTGATTGTCGTTGTGAATGCGACTGTGCTTCCGGTGCTGTTATTTAATCGTAATTCCACCAAGTTTTGCGCATTGGCGTCCGTGATGGCCGAATTGTCAATCAGTCTTACATCCTCATTAAAAGAAATGGTGGGGCTTGCCGTCGTAGAAGCATTGGTTGTTCCATTCGCCGGAAAATACGTGACGGAGGGTGCAGTGGTATCTGTATTACCGATTAAGGTTGCATCAAGGGTAAAGTTATCAAAGCGGTTGTTTCCACCGGAACCGCCTCCCGTTGCGGCAAACTCCACTTTCAATTTAAAATTGGGATTGTTGGAAGCGCCCGAAACTGCTGAGAAATCAAGTGTAATCAATTGTGGATTAGCATCTTGAGGATTCACCGTCTGATATGGTATAAAGGTAGTTCCATCTGTGGAATAAGACCAATTTTGTGTACCTGCTCCGGAGCCCGATCTTCTCGTTGCAAATTTCACCACCACGTTGTTATATCCGGTCGTTGGCAGATGGAATTGTATGTTGCCATTGATTGGATTATTGTATCTCAAATGGGTTCCGGCAGGATCTCCGTTTCTGGCGTTCAAGTTATCGACATTAAAGTTTTGTCCCGTGCCGCCGGCGTAGTCAATATACGTATCGCTACCGCTTGTGCCGGTGGAAACCGCCGTGATAGAACCATTCAGAAGAGATAGCGTTGGAGCCGTAATGGCCGCCACAGAAGAGTTGTTGTTAAAATTCCAATAATGTACCAAGGTCTGTGCAGACAAAAGGCTGTGAAACAATACAACAAATGGCAAAAGACTCTTGAAAAGGTATTTATTTTTCATATTACTTTTTTTGATTGCCGTAAAGATGGAAAAATATGCTGTTGCGAGACTTTAATTATACTTTAATTATAATTTAATAAAAGTTCCTAATGAAGCCCTTTTCAAGATCATTTTAATTGAAAATTAACTTAAAATTATTATTTAATTAATGGATTTGGCGCCCAAGACTACCATCTTTATTTCTTTTTTTCCCGAGCTTGCACTTGTTCATAAATGCTGTGGATCAAGCCGTCGGCCACAGAGATCTTAGGAACAAATATCTGTTTGATGTCGGCCCAAGACATCACATTGCTGAAGATCTGCAAAGCGGGGACAATCACGTCTGCGCGGTCTTCGCGGATATCGTATTGGTGCATCCTTTCTTCGACGGTTTGATTTTGCATATCCTTCAGATATTTTTTGATTACGGACACAGACATCGGTTTTCCTTCTTTGGTTTTGCTCATCGTGAAGATCTTGTTGATATTGCCGCCGGAGCCTATGGCAACCAGTGTTTTCTTCGTCTTAATTTTAGTTTTGATCTCGTCTTTCATTGTATCCCAGCTGCTTGGCGGAACCAATCCGTTTAGCAGACGAATGGTTCCGATATCGAAGGAATGCTCGTACTGCATTTGGTTGTTTTCGTAGAAAGTGAGTTCTGTAGAGCCACCGCCAACATCTATGTAGAGATAGGCGAAATCCTTGTCGAGCCCTTCTGCGACGTGGTTTTCGTAGATGAGTGTGGCTTCCTCGTCGCCGCTTATGATTTCGATATTGATGTCTGCTTGTTCTTTTACGATGTCGATGATTTCCTGTCCGTTTTTTGCGTCACGCATTGCACTGGTCGCGCAGGCGCGGTAATGTTCTACATTGTAGATCTCCATCAATTCCCGGAAAATGATCATGGTCTTGATGACCATCTGTTTCCTTACCGGGCCGATCTCTCCGTGGCTGAAAACATCAAAACCCAGTCTCAGCGGGATTCGCAGAAGATTCAGTTTGGTGAATTCCGGTTTCCCGTCGGTTTCTTTTACATCATTGATGAGCAGCCTTGCAGCATTACTTCCGATATCTATGGCGGCAATTATCATTTAGGGGTGCGATTAAAGGTTAAATTTAAAATAAACGATTCAGTATTTCTGATTTTTGAGAAACTTGTAAATTTCGATCTGCGACCGTATTTTTTCGGCAGAGTTGCATTGGACGTATTCATTTCTCATATTTTTGTCCAGGATTCTTGCTTTGACGTTATCCCGAAGTTGGATTTCCAGTAGTGCTTTCAACTCTTTTTTCAGATTTTTTTCTAAGATAGGTATGGCTGCTTCTATTCTGTAGTCCAAGTTTCGCGTCATCCAGTCGGCGGAGGAGATGTACATATTCTCTGCACCTTTGCTATAAAAATACATCACCCGGGCGTGCTCCAGATATTCGTCCACAATACTTATGGCATAGATTTTTTCTTTGAAGTTCTTTTGGTTCACGGCACAGTAGATGCCGCGGACAATCATTTTGATTTTGACACCCGCTTCCGCAGCTTCGTAGAGTTTTTTGATCAGTGTCCTGTCGCTCACGGAGTTGGCTTTGATGATCATTTCGGCTTTTCGTCCGGCTTTGGCTTCTTCTATTTCCCGGTCGATATGCGCTATTATTTTGGCTCGCATAAACTCCGGAGAGACCAGCAGATTGGTGCAACTTCTCAGGGTGACTGTGGGATCAACTTTTGGTTTACTAAGTGCTAAGAAAATTTTATTGATGTCTGCCATTATCGATCTGTTGGACGTCATTATGAGATGATCGGCGTAGATCTTCGCCGTCTTTTCGTTGAAGTTTCCGGTGCTCACGAAGCCATATTGAATGGTTTTATTATTCACTCTTTTTTTGATAACGCACAGTTTGGCGTGTACTTTTCTGTTGGGGAAGCCGAGCAGCACTTTTACGCCTTCCATTTCCAGTCTTTCTTTCCACAGCAGATTAGATTCTTCGTCGAAGCGCGCTCTCAGTTCCAGCATCACGGTGACTGCTTTTCCGTTTCGGACCGCATTGATCAGGGCATTGATTATTTTAGAATTGGGCGCAAGCCTGTATGCGGTGATTTGGATAGACCTCACATCGGGATCCATTGCGGATTCTCTTAGCAGATCAATGACGGAGTCGTAGGAATGGTAAGGGAAGGTGAGCAGAACATCTTTTTTTATGATCACGTCTGTCACCCTCTGTGTGTTCGCAAATTCCGGATGGGTGAAGGAGGTTCTCTCGACGGGTTTTTCATACGCTTTGAAGACGTCGGGGAAATCCATAAAATGTCTGAAATTATGAATCTTTTGCCCCGGAATGATGCTGTCTTTTTTGCTGAGATTCAGTTTCTTGATGAGGAACTCCAGTAAGGCCTTATCCATCTCCTTGTCGAAGACGAAGCGGGTGGGCTTGCCTTTTCGCCGGCTTTTGATGCCCTTCTCTATTTTGTCGGCCAGCGTGGTATTGATATCGTTATCGAGGTCGAATTCTGCATCTTTCGTTACTTTGAAGCAATGTGCCGTGAACTCGTCATATCCGAAGTACGAAAAAATATGAGGCAGATTGTAAATGATAACATCCTCCAAAAGCATCAAATCCTTTTGCTCGGGATTTTCTGTCGGGAGCTGCACGAATCTTCCGTTGGCCGTTACAGGCACTTCTATGATGGCATATTGGCTCTCGTATTGCCATTCCTTTCTTCTCATGGCGATGCCGATGAAAAGACTCTTTTCCCGAAGATAGGGCATCGGCTTGTTGTCGTGGAGAAGGATCGGGATCACATTAGATTCTACTTCTTCGTCAAAATATTTGAAGACGAAAGCCTTTTGAGAAGGCGTGAGATGCTTATGATCCTTTATAAAAACTTTTTCTTTGGCCATCTCGCGTTGCACATCTTTCCAAGTACGGTCGAAATCCTCTTGCTGACGGATGACCAGTTTGTTTATTTTTTGGAGAATCTTGGAAGGTGCCTCATAAAAGGATTCACTTACGACTTTCTGTTTGAAGTCCATCGCGCGTTTTAGTCCTGCTACTCTCACGCGGAAAAATTCGTCCAGATTGTTGGAAAATATTCCTAAAAACCGAATCCTAAGATGAATAGGAACGCTTTTGTCCATCGCTTCTTGCAAGACTCTGGCGTTGAAGCCCAGCCATGTAATGTCGCGCGGATTGAATTCTTGTGGCATAGTTCTGGTTTTGATGATTTCAAAAGTAGTAAAATTCATTGGAAATAGAAACGGTTGACAAAGTACAACTTTACCTCCCGGAATTCTTTCTTCTATATTAATAATTTTAAAAAAAGTTCTAAAATGACAATATGTCACATTTTTTACCGTGGTACAAATATTGAGAATTGCACAGTATATTTATTAATAACAAAAAACAACCAATAAAATGAGCAAAATAATTGGAATCGACTTAGGTACTACCAACTCCTGCGTCGCAGTAATGGAAGGTAAGGAGGCAGTAGTAATCCCTAATGCAGAAGGTAAAAGAACAACACCTTCTATCGTAGCGTTTACAGAAGACGGTGAAAGAAAAATAGGCGATCCCGCAAAAAGACAGGCGGTCACCAATCCTAAGAAAACAGTATATTCTATCAAAAGATTTATAGGAACGCATTTTAAAGATGATGCGGCAGAAATTTCGAGAGTGCCTTACACCGTTGTGAAAGGACCCAACGATACCGTAAAAGTCAAAATCGACGACAGAGAATATACACCACAAGAAATCTCTGCAATGATTCTTCAAAAAATGAAAAAAACAGCCGAGGATTATCTTGGGCAAGAAGTGACAAGGGCGGTTATCACCGTACCGGCCTACTTCAATGATGCTCAGAGACAGGCTACCAAAGAAGCCGGCGAAATAGCTGGTGTCACTGTGGAAAGAATCATTAATGAGCCAACTGCAGCAGCTTTGGCCTATGGTCTGGATAGATCTCACAAAGACCAAAAAATTGCTGTGTACGACTTAGGTGGTGGTACATTTGATATCTCGATCTTGGATTTAGGAGACGGTGTTTTCGAGGTATTATCTACCAATGGTGATACGCACTTGGGTGGTGATGACTTCGATGATGTCATTATCAATTGGATGGCAGACGAATTCAAAGCAGAAGAAGGGGTGGACTTGAAAGCAGACGCCATTGCCCTGCAAAGATTAAAAGAAGCCGCCGAAAAAGCAAAAATCGAGTTGTCTTCTTCTCCACAGACCGAAATCAACCTTCCGTACATCACCGCAACGGCAACTGGTCCTAAGCACTTAGTGAAGACTTTGACCAGAGCCAAGTTCGAACAATTATCTGCCGACTTGGTAAAACGAACTATGGAGCCTTGTAAAAAAGCGCTTGCTGATGCCGGCCTTACAGTGAAAGATATAGACGAAGTCATCTTGGTGGGTGGTTCTACAAGAATCCCCGTGATCCAAGAAGAAGTCGAGAAATTCTTTGGTAAAAAACCGTCCAAAGGGGTGAACCCGGATGAGGTCGTAGCAATCGGTGCGGCAATCCAAGGTGGCGTTCTTACCGGCGATGTGAAAGACGTTCTTTTGCTGGACGTTACGCCGCTTTCTCTCGGTATCGAAACTATGGGAGGCGTATTCACCAAATTAATTGAGGCGAACACCACCATCCCAACCAAAAAATCGGAAGTGTTCTCTACCGCAAGCGACAACCAACCGGCCGTAAGCATCAGAGTAGGACAAGGCGAAAGACCGATGTTCAACGATAACAAAGAAATCGGCAGATTCGATCTAACAGACATTCCACCGGCACCAAGAGGCGTTCCTCAAATTGAAGTAACTTTCGATATTGATGCGAACGGAATCCTGAGTGTATCTGCAAAAGATAAAGGAACAGGAAAAGAACAATCGATCAAAATCCAGGCTTCTTCCGGTCTTTCCGAAGAAGAAATCGAAAGAATGAAAAAAGAAGCGCAGGAAAATTCTGCTGCCGACTTGAAGCGAAAAGAAGAAGTAGAACTCTTCAACAAAGCCGACGGATTGATCTTCCAGACCGAAAAACAGCTGAAAGAATTCGGAGATAAATTGTCTGCCGATAAGAAAGCAGCCATCGAAACGGCTCTTGCTGGCTTGAAAACGGCTTTCGAAGCTAAAAATGCAGACGATGTAAAAGCTAAAACCGAAGCTTTGGACGCCGCATGGATGGCCGCTTCCNCTTCGAAGAAGTAAAGTAAGTACTGATTAGTATCAACTAATAATAATTACCAAATCGCTGTAAATGTAATATTTACAGCGATTTTTGGTTTTTAGCCATTTTTTGTTTTGCTTGTTTTTAATCAATTTTTAGTATATTTTTGTATCATATTTGTACCGAGCGTTAAATACAGAAAATGTGCGCCTTATTAGGTCTTATTTTGTTTTTAATTGCATTTAAATGTGCATAGAATCAAAAAATAATTTTGAAATGGGTTTTAGTAAATTAAAAATTCCTAAAATTTGCGAGTTCTGCGAAAAACCATTCGAAGCTAAAACAGTTACGACAAGATTCTGCAGTAAATATTGTTCGGAAAAAGAAGGGAAAAGACAAAAGCGAATTGCAAAAGACTTGGAAGAAAAACAATCGCTTTTGGAAAAATCTGTTAAGAAAATTGCAGAAATACAAACTCGCCCCTATATTTCAGTTAGTGAAGCGGTAGTTCTTTTCGGCATTTCAAAAGATACCATTCGTAGACTAATTAAAAATGGAAAGATTCCTGCTCACAATTTTGGAGAAAGACTTACAAGAGTGAGTAAGTTAGATATAGAATTATTGTTCACTTCGATAGAACTTCCACCGAAAAAAGAAGAGAAATCAAAACCTAATTTCGAAGTTGGGAATTGCTACACGATTTCGGAAATCAGTGAAAAATTTCATGCTGATCCGGGAACCGTAAATAATGTAATTAGGAGAAACAAAATACCAACAAAGAAAGTGGGCAGTTTTGTTTATGTTCCAAAAGATGAAATCGATAAAATATTCGCAAATAGATGAAAGAATTAACCAAAACTAAAGTCACCGTTCGGCTTCGAAAAGCAGAAGATAGAAAGGAATGGTATATTTATTTGGAAAGTTATCCTGTCCAGGTTATTGGAAAGAAGTCGCCTCAGCGAATTAGAGAATATCTCAACAGAAGTGTAACCACCGTTGATTTTGATAAAAAAAGAGTAGCAAGAACTACCGAAACTTCAGTTTCTTACAAACCAAAAAGAAATGACAATGGAATCATTATTTGTAAGAGTGATAATGATATTGAAACGATGTTATATGCTGATGCAGTAAGAAAATTACGGCAAAAGGAATACGACAACGCTGATCTTTATAGTGAATTAGATACTATTCAAGCAGAACAAAAAGAAAAGTCTCAGGAAAATTTTATCAAGTTTTTTGAAGCTGTAATAAAGAAGCGACATAAAAACAGTTCAAGTTCAATTATTATAAATTGGGAAAGGTCTATCGAATTTTTGAAAGAGTTTGCTGGAGAAACGATAGTGTTTTCTCAAATCGACTTTAAATTTTGTGAGGATTTTAAATCGTTTCTACTGACCGCTAAAAGAGGAGGAAACAAAGATGGAATACTTTCACAAAATACGGCTTCCACTTATTTTTCTGTTTTCAAAGCCGCTTTGAAACAAGCTTTTATTGATGGCTATTTTATCACAGATATTTCTGCAAAAATAAAAAGTATTCCTTCTCAGGAAACTAGAAGAGAATACTTAACCATTGAAGAATTGAACATATTAGTAGAAACACCTTGTGAAAACGATGTATTGAAACGTGCTGCACTTTTCTCAGCATTAACAGGTTTACGACATTCCGACATTCAGAAATTGAAGTGGAATGAAATAAGTTTTGAAAGTAATCAGCCACGAATCAACTTCACGCAAAAAAAGACAAAAGGCGTAGAATATATGCCGATTTCTCAGCAAGCTTTAGAGATTTGTGGAGAACCAAAATTGCCCAATGATTTAGTTTTTGAGAATTTAACTAATCCATCTTGGATCAATCGTCCATTAAAAAATTGGGTAGCAAAAGCAGGGATTCAGAAAAATATTACGTTTCACTGTTTTCGACACACATTTGCAACGTTGCAATTATCCAATGGAACGGACATTTATACCGTAAGCAAAATGCTTGGTCATACGAATGTGAAAACAACACAAGTGTACGCAAAAGTGATTGATGAAAAGAAAAATAAAGCAGCAGAAGCAATCCAACTAAAATCTTTAAAGTCCAAATAATAATGAGAATCAAGGATTTTGATAACATTTTAAAATATTTACCTGTCTTACTTCTTTGTCTTTATATAGGATATTTAGGTAGAGATCATTTTATAAATAAGGGAGCGGATGATTTTGCAGTCAATCTTATTTTTTGGTTTTATTTTGGGTTTGCCATTATAGGTTTTGCGACTCTAAATATATTTCTTGACCCAATAGTAAATTGGACAGTAAAACGTTTTTTAAACAATTCAAAATCCAAATTAGTTGAAAAACAAGAAGCTGAACCAAAGGATATTCAAATAGTTAGCTCGACAGAGAAAATAGCAAATCCAGTTGAAAACAATGCAGATACAAATGTAATACGTAAAGCTCAGCAAGAGAAAAAAACACAACAAGACCAAGAAAAATTGCAAATCGCACTTAATTATACCAAACAGAAATTTGCTCTGTATGTTTCAGACGAGGATTTGAAAGTATTGTGTGATTATATTATTCTCTATTCAGAAAAGCAAAGTTTTGAGCATATTCAACTTGTTAAAATCAAAGAATTATCAACGCTTGACCTTTATCACTTCGGTTGGAATTTATGGAATCATTTTAAAATAGGTCAGCAAATTGAAATTGCCAGTTTTCTAAAACATTTATTTGCTGAATCATTGAAAGAAGTTGAAATTGATACGATAAAAAGTCATTTAAAAGATGATCCCAAAAAAGGACTAATTACAATCAAAGAATCCCTCTCTGATTAATAAAAATTACAAAACATAGTGTTTTGTGTGTGATTCCTCTGTGATTGCGTGTTTATCGTCATCACAGAGGAATCACTTTATATTATTGCACCATAACAATCATAAACGATACATATGGATGCAAACGAAATCAACTTTGAAAACCTGCCAAAAGCAGTCGCACATTTGGCAAATGAAATTGCCGAAATCAAATCAATTGTAGAGCAAAATCAAGTTCGTGCAATTCCTACAAAGAAAATTCCTATTGACATTTCCGAAGCCTGTAAAATAATCGGTAAAGCAAAACCGACAATTTATACGCTTGTTCGGGAAAGAAAAATTCCATGTTACAAAAGCGGAAAGAAACTCTATTTTTTTGAAGATGAACTTTTAGAATGGATATCTAAAGGCAAAAAGAAAACCATTCAAGAGATAGAAGCTGAAGCGAGAGCGAATTATAAGAGTCTAAAATAATTCTGATGGATTTGCCACAAAAACGTTATCAAACTGAATCAAGTTCTGTTACCGTATTTGATAAGGTGATTAAGTACCTGAATCACAAATATCAAGTCCGATACAATGAAATTGCTTTGGAATTTGAAATTCGCACTGAAGATGAAGATTGGGAAGAATTGAATATCAATTCCTTGTTTATTGAATTGATTCAATCAGGAATTAACGTCACTATAAATAAGTTGGAAATTTTACTGAAAAGTCATTTGATAGAGAAATACAATCCTATTCAAAATTACTTTGAAAATCTCCTAAAATGGAACGGTGAAAATCATATCCAAAAATTAGCGAATTACATAACAACGACTGACGATGAATCATTTCAAAATCATTTTGAAAAATGGTTGACAAGAGCCGTTTTGTGTTCGCTGAATAGAGGATATGTCAACAAACAATGCTTGGTTCTATTCAATACCAAACAAAATTCTGGAAAAACAAGTTTTCTGAGATTCCTGATTCCAACCGAACTAGAAAAATATTACACCGAAGATATTGGAATTGATAAAGATGGATTGATTTCACTTTGCAAATCTTTGATCATCAACATTGATGAACTTTCTGTGATGTCAAAAATTGATGTGAATACGCTGAAATCTTTCATTTCCAAAAACACCATTAATGCAAGATTACCTTATGATAGAAAATCTTCATTAATGCACAGAACCGCTTCATTTTGTGGCTCAACCAACCGCTCCGATTTTTTGACAGATGAAACAGGAAGCGTTCGTTGGCAGATTTTTGAAGTTCTGGAAATCAATTTCAATTATTCTAAGGAAATCAATATTAATCAAGTTTGGGCTCAAGCATATTTCAATGCTTTTGAAAGGAAAAATTACAATCCGGAACTCACTGCCGAAGATATTTTGGAAAACGAGAAACGGAATGAAAAATACAAGCAAGTCAGTTTAGAGCAGGAAATTATTCTCACTCATTTTGAGAAATCGGATAGTAAAAATGAATTCCTCACAGCAACGGATATTATGTTGGCGATGAACAATGCATTGGGAGTTCGGTTAAACATTATAAAAATAGGAAAAGCATTAACGGTCTTGAATTATGAACGGATAAAACATTCCAAAAGGCAAGTCTATGGTTATTTAATCAAACGAAAAATCGAAGAATCAAAAAACGAAAATTAAAAATCGACTTACCTCAATTACCAACTTACCTAAAATATTTGAAAACCTTGATGAATAATAGATTCTAAAAAAGGTAATAATAAAATTTTCTCTTACCTAAGTTACCCATAAATAACAAAGGGAGAGGTAATGAGGTAAAGAAAGGTAACTACTAAAACCTCCTAAAACACTTTCTGACAAAGACTTTGGTAAAAAGGTAAGAAGATTCAGTAAAAACTTACAAAAACATAAAAAAATGAACTGCAAACAATTTAACACTATACCATTGGAAGAAGTCCTCCTTTCTCTCGGACACCTTCCCACGAAACACAATGAAAAAGAAGCATGGTTTCTGAATCCGTTCGGAACAGAAACCCATGCCTCTTTTAAACTTGATAAAAAACAAAATGTTTGGTATCTCCATTCAGAAGGAATAGGAGGAAACAATACCGACTTTATGAAAAAATATCTGAATATTTCCGTAAAAGAAGTTTTGGAATGGGCAGAAAAACAGAATTTTTCTTCTTTTCATCCGCAAACCAAAATTCCACAATCGGATACGAATCTAAAGCCCAATAAAAATTATCAAATCACCGAAATAAAAGAACTTCAAAACGAAAATTTGATGAACTATCTGCAACAAAGAGGACTTTCGGAAATGGTGTATCCGTTAATAAGGGAAGTGCATTTCAAAATAGGCGATAAAAACCAAAATCTGTACGCTATTGGATTTGAAAACAATTCCGGAGGTTAGGAACTCAGAAATTCATTTTACAAAGGTTCGGTTTTGAAAAAGGATGTTTCTGTTATTCGTCTTAATCAAGAGTCAGATGACCGATTCAACAACAAAAATGTAGTCGTTTTTGAAGGATTTATGGATCTATTGTCTTTTGTAGAAATGAAAAGGTTTTTCAAAGGAGATGTATTGGTGATGAATTCAATTGCCCTTTTGAATAAAACCAAAGAGCATCTGAAGAACTATTCTGAAATCCATTTGTTTTTGGATAATGACCAAGCCGGGAAAGTTTGTAAAGATGAAATTTTAAAAACATTTCCCAAGGCAAATGATTGTTCCGAAATCTATTCCGAACATAAAGACTTGAATGAATTTTTAATTGAACGAATCAAAAAAGAATCCGAAATCTTACATCAAAAAGAGCAGAATGAACAACAACAAAATGTTCAGGGTTTTAAACGAAGAAGATGAAAAACTTAGAAGTAGATAAATTTAACCTGTCAAAAATAATACAAGGTTTGTGGCTAAATAAAATACATCGTAATAGGTGGCTAAAAATACTACAGGGTATATGTTTTTTACCAACTACCCGCAGAAGTTAGGAGCTCATTCGCAACTTTGAAGGTCGTTTCCCTCCCAACAAAGTTGCTGCTTCGCCCTGCGGGGCTTTAACCTGAGTAAATTGAATACAAGTAATAAGACGAATTTGATAAGATAGTACCCAATATTTATAACCCCAATTATTGAGCATAAATATTTGTTTAACCTGTATAAAATGAATACAGGTTGATTAAACTACCTGCGTAAAAAAGATACAGGTACATCTCAAACCTGCATAAAATAGTTATAGCTTTCAATACTTACAGCCTTATATCATTTAACAAATATACATTGATTTAAAAACACAAATACATAATTGTATGAAGACATCCATTAATTTCAAGGCAGCAAAATCCGATTCTGAAATCCATAATTTCAGGAAGAAGACTTTTGAATATATCCGCAAAGATTTAACTCCCAAAAATGAATACTGGATGGAACAGAAAATGGCAGACCGGCTTCAAAAAATTGAAACCTACTGCAAAGAAAAATCCAGAAGAAAGTTGCAGAAGAACGCTATTCCGATTCGTGAAGCTGTAGTTGTAATTAAAGAAAATACTACTATGCAGGATTTACACAATTTATCAAAACGATTGGAAGGGGAATTAAAAATCAGAATTTTCCAAATCACCATTCATAAAGACGAAGGACATTACGATAAAGATACCAAAGAATGGAAACCGAATTATCATGCCCATTTGGTAGCAGACTGGCAAGATTTGCAAACAGGAAAAACATTAAAGCATCAATCCTTTCACTATTCCAAAATGCAGGACATCACCGCAGAATGTCTGGGAATGGAAAGAGGTAAGTCCAATACAGGAATACGACGATTGGAAGCTATTGAATTTAAGATCAAGCAAAAAGAAGAAGATCTGAAGGCTTTGGAAGAAAGACTTAATGAAATGAAAACTGAAATAGGCTCCAAGAAATTTGAAGAACTAATCGTGAAAGAACCGGATTTTTTAGGTTTTCAGAGAGTCAAAACAGAGAAGACGATTAAGAATTATGAAAAGATATTTAAAGTCTATAACACCCAACTTCTAAAAAACAAAACGGAATTGGAAGCCAAAACAAAACAGATTGAAGAACTCAACACTAAAATTGAAAGCTTAAGGAAGGAAGTTCGTCTTCTCAAAAACAAAAGTTCCATTCTATTGACAGATGAAAAGACTTTTGCTTTTGAAAAGAAAAAATATCTGGATTCGGTGCAAAATACTCTTGAAAAAGCAATCAGGTTCGAGAAGCTTAATCCTAATTTTAAGATAGAAACCCATAAACAAATGCTTGCGGAACTGACCAAAATTGCCAAGAAAATCTCAAAAGAAAACAACATCCCTTCTTCTGCTTTCAAGGAGATTTTTAGCGATCCGAATAAAACAGCTCAATTTTTTACACTTATGAGATTTGGAGATTATGAAGTCAGACAACAAAAAGAAGGAAAGACACAAATAAAAACAGATAGTAAACCAGAACAGCAAGAAGAATCAGAAAAAAGAAGAGGATTTAGGAGGTAAAGTAGGTCTAAATTACATAGCATACACCTAAATCGCCGTCAGATTAAGTATTGACTAATTCAGATTAATTCTTTTTTAATTTGAACTCTGCTGATCCTCTTTCTTCATACTTATCCATCTCAGCTTTTCTTTGCTTTATAAAATCTGTTGGCCGGATGCCGTTGATTTCCTGAAAAAGGTCTGAAAAATTTTGACGGGAAGCTATGCCACATTCATCTGCTAATCCTTGAACTTTTATTTGCAAATAATATGGGTTTTCATACATAAGTCTGGTAATGTAATTAATACGAAGTGTTGAGAGATATTTGCTAAAATTTATTCCTTTTACATCATTGATGTATTGTGATAGATAATATTTGTTTGTATGTAGAATATTTGCCAGCCTGTCAATAGTTAGTCCATTTTCTTTAAAACCTTCATTGGTCTCAAACTCTCTTAGCTTATTTTGTAAATCAGAAAATACCTCCTCATTTAGTATAGACTTCCCATGGCTTGAAAGGTTTTCATACGATAGTGAAACCGGTTTTATTTGCTGGTTTAACTGGTTTTCTAATTCAAGATATTTTAATTTTATCTGTTTCCCATTCTTATAAAATTTCCAAGCTAATAAAGCAATTATAAGTAATACTGCAATAAGTATTACTATGGTTCCAAATCCCCATTTATTACTAGCTTCTAATCTAGTTTTTGATTCTTCTAAGATTTGCTTATCATAGTCTTTATGGATTTTTTCAGACAAATATTTAAAATCTCTGTTAAGAATACTATCTGCTTTCAGAAGTTTTTTGGAGTACTCAAGCTCCTTTTCCGAATCCTTTCGATTTTGGTAATATTTGATTAGAAAATTATAATTTTCAAAAAGTTCAGGAACAATAAATTGTCTTTTCTGAAAAATAGAATCTACTTTCTCAAATTGTTTAATTGCTAAATCTTCTTTTCCCAATCCTAAATAACTCTTTCCGATGTAGAACTCTGAGACAGAAGACCAATAGAAATCATCATTTTTATTCAAAATGGGTAAACTTTTTTGCAGAAGTATAATGGCAGAATTATAATTCTTATCGTGATATTCAGAAATTCCTTTGCATTTTGTTAGATAAGCTTTTTCTGAAGAAAATTCGTCAATTTTTGAAAAACGAAGTCCTGCATCAATAATTGAATCTGCCTTCTTGTAATCTTTTATATTTCTATAGCATACCGCAATTTGGTGTAAGCTGTTAAGATAGCCTCTTTCTACATTGCGTGTTGCGCCAGATTCCAATTTTTCTTTTGATTTGGGTTCAAAATAAGAAATGCATTCGTTAAAATGTTCAATGCCTTCACTGTAGTATCCCAGATAACTCTTCACTAATCCCATTTGATAGACAATCTTATATTTAAGATAATCATCCTTACTGTCCTTAGAATATTGGTAAGCTTTTAAATATTCTGCCAGTGCAGATTGGTAGTTTTTATAATAGAAATAGTACAAACTGCCTTTCAGCAGGTAAACTGTAGAAATCAGTTCCTTATCATCTGCTCTTTGCGCAGTAACTATGGCGCTATCGGCATAGTTTATTTTTAGTCTTTTATCTTTAGAATAAAAAGTAGCATCTCTATATCCTTGGATTTGTTCAACTAAATTATTTTCGAGTTTTGCTTTTTGAATATAGAGATTTATCCCTTTTAATGCGGTTATATCATTTTCTTTCTTTTTGTCATATGTGCTTCGTATATCCTCAAAACTATGTTGCCCGTGTATTTTTCCAGAAGAAAAAAACAAAGACAAATAAAAAAAGTAAAGAAATACTTTTCTATATAACACTCCTGTCAAAATTATTAGTTAATAAGTACAAATTTAAATAAAACAGCTAAAAAATCATTAAACATATAAATTATTTATAATTAATATAAATAATTTATAAAATTCAGATTATCAGCTTGTTAAAATTAAAAAACCGTCCTAATTTCTTTTTTATGACGTCCCTATCTGTCAATTTCCATTTGAAGACCTGCTTTTTTAGGAAAAGCCATTTTACACAGATAATTTAGCCACAGAATTCAATCACAAAATCTCCCGGCGCCGGGATAAACTTCAAAAAAAATTATTATGAAAAAGTTTATCTCTTGGGTATCAGCAATTGCTGTATTTGTTTCAGTGATTAATTGTAGAGAAGCAGAAGAATTAACAACAATTCCTGATGAAATACAAAATCAGTCAATGTCTGCAAAAGTAAAAAAAGATTCTACTGGGATTAATCCCACATCCAATGAATCTAATTCGTTAGAGGAACAAGAAAGCGACCCACCTCCGAAGAATGATGAAATTAAGTGGTAATGAAAAATTATGGAAAATATGTATTATCAAATAATAATCTGGTTCTTATTACTTGTTTCAGGGACATCTCGCTTTATTTAAACACAAACTAATAAAATTTTTTATGATTTGCAGTCAAGAAAAGACTCAATTCAAGAATACAGAAAAAAAGTTGTAGTAGAAAAAGTTTTTTTCTAACTAAGCTCAGAATGATTTTCACATTTAGTGTTTATAGGTGCACATAGAATTCTAAATGTCTAAATACAGCTTTCTTTAAAGCAAAAACTAAATTTTTAACTTTCCAAAATTTATTACTATGGAAAAGAAAAATCACAAATTTCAAGAACTAACAAGTAAAATGGAAGTTCTAAAACAAAATGAAAAAGGGCAGTTGAAAGGGGGATTCTCATCAACTCCAAATTCTTTACTTCCCGTAGAAGCCGTGAACGATTATTGTAATAACAATAAGTGCACGGGAACAGGTGGTGAAAACTACAAATGCAGTAATACTGGTTGTAGTTAAAATTTGTCTAATCTAGCGGGGTTTTCTACCCCGCTTTAATAAAATTTAATATGAAACCGAGCTTTTACAATTCATTTTTCCCATATCAAAACAAAATTATTGGATATAATGCTTTAAGTGATGAATTTATAATAATTGAACAAGAACTGCATAACATTTATATTGCCGGAGTTAATCATAATAATATTGATGATTTAAATGATATTCACGAGGACTTTTATAATTTTTTAATTGAAAAAAAATTTCTGATAAATGATGATTTTGATGAGTTAAATTATATTAAGAATTTACAAAATATCATTGATAATAATGAGCATAGTTATCATCTTATCATTAATCCTACAATGAATTGTAATTTTAAATGTTGGTACTGTTATGAAAGCCACATAAAAGGCTCTAAATTATCAAATGAAACTATTGTTTCTATAAAAAAATTCATTTCCAATATTATTACAAATCAATCAATTAAGCATTTACATATTTCGTGGTTTGGTGGAGAACCTCTTTTATATTTTGATGTTATTAAAGAGATTTTAGAATATACCAACTCTGAAATTCAGAAATCGGACGAGATAACTTTTGATTCAAGTTTCACTACCAACGGTCTATTAATTACAGATGAAATTATTGATTTTTGTATTGACAATAATGCAATAGATTATCAAATAACATTGGATGGTGACCAAGTTCGACACGATAATGTCAGGTTTGTATCGAAAAACAAAGGTAGTTACTATAAAATAGTAGAGAATATATTAAAAATTGCTCAGAAAGATTTTATAGTAAATGTTCGAATTAATATTTCTGAAGATACAATAGATGGTCTTAAAAATATTGCAGATGATTTTGTGAATAAGAATGGTCTAGAATATAAGAATATGGTTTTTTCCTTTCAAAAAGTATGGCAGGAAAAAGCGGAAATTGATGATAAAATTGATGAAGCTATTAAATATTTCAGGAGTCTTGGGCTCAAAGTTAACTATATTGGAGGTAGAACCGATACATTAAGACACTCTTGCTATGCGGATAAGATTAATCAAGCAACTATTAACTACAATGGAGAAGTTTTTAAATGTACTGCTAGAGATTTTAATGATAATAATAAAGAAGGTGAGTTAGATAATAATGGTAATATTCTTTGGAATGAAAAGCAGGATGCAAGATTAAATTCTAAATTTAAAAATAAACCTTGTTTGAGTTGTAAAATTTTACCATTGTGCAACGGTGGATGTTCCCAAAGCGCACTAGAAAATATTGATAAAGATTATTGTGTTTTCGGATTTGATGAAAATAAGAAGCAAGATGTTATCTATCAAAAATTTCTTGAGAAGGTTATCTATGTCTAAATATTTATTAAAATTTAGGTTTGATAGTAAACTCTAAAAAAGTTTTTATGTAATTTAAAAGAAAAATTAAAAAAAAAAATGGAAATTAAAAGATTGATTTATTTGTCCGCATTGATGTGTTTTTGGCTTCTACCAGCCCAAACTCATAGATATGTATATGAACTAAAATATAAATTAGATTCCACACAAGAAGAGCATTCCAAAAGATTAATGGTTCTAGATATTAATCCTAAAGATACTAAATATTATGACTACAATTTTTTAGTAAAAGACTCTATTAATAAAGCTACTAATTCCCAAAATACGAACTGGACTAATCAAATACCCATTAGCAGAAAAAGAAATTCAAATAAAAATATGAATTATCAGATTATCGAATTTCAAATATATTCATATCTAACAAATGATGAAATCAAATGGACTTTATCTAATGAAACACAAGTTTATTCTGACCTTGAAATCCAAAAAGCAACTACCAATTTTGGAGGAAGAAAATGGGTTGCGTGGTTTACAAAACAAATACCATTTTCAGAAGGTCCCTATAAATTCCAAGGGTTGCCCGGATTAATAATATTATTAAGGGATTCTCAAGACCAATATCTCTTTTCATTGGTACAAAATAAAAATCTTAAAACAACCTACGATACTTCAAATTTTTTGGAAGAAAGATATGGTAATAAACCACTATTTGTAACAGAAAAAATATTTGTCAGTAAAGCATTAGAGTATTTTAATGACCCTTATCATGGTATAAGGGAAAATTTAAGAAACGGCAATACTACCTATGAAGAGAATGGTGTAAAATATTCAAATGCAAATGAGTTGGTACCATTGATAAAGAAGGAGCAGAATTTTATACTCACTCATAATAACCCTATTGAAATAAGTAAGGCTATTAAATATTCTAAAAAATAATTCTGTAATAAAGCGTATAAAATGTTTCCTTGTAAACTCTAGAAAAAATATGAAATTTCAATTTTTTGCCCAACACGACCAAATGGACTGCGGTCCTGCTTGTCTGGCTATGGTGTCTTCACATTATGGCAAAGACTTCGGTTTGCAATATCTTCGGGATAGAAGTTTTATCACTAGGGAAGGTGTATCATTGTTGGGAATAAGCGAAGCAGCAGATAAAATAGGATTTAAAACTATTTCAGCAAAGTTAAAAACTGGAGATTTTGATAAAGAATTACTCCCTTGTATCCTTCACTGGAATCAAAATCATTTTGTAGTTCTCTACAAAATCAACAAAAACATATTCACAGGAAAACCAGTCTATAAAGTTGCAGACCCGGGACACGGTTTTGTTTCATTATCTGAGGAAAAATTCAAAAAGTCTTGGCTTTCAGACGGAGAGAAAGGTGTTGCTCTTTTTTTAGAACCTACAGAAGAATTTTACAAGCAAACACCGCCGGAAGAGGAAAAGCTTTCAATAAGATATTTGCTAAAGTATCTGAAGCCTTATAAAAACCAGATGCTTCAGCTATTTTTTCTTTTATTACTGGGAACACTTACCACTTTGATTTTTCCCATTCTTACACAAAAGCTGATAGATGATGGAGTTAGCAAAAAAGACCTATCTGTCATTTCCTATATCTTATTAGCCCAATTGGCATTCTTCTTTGGAAATATCATTTTTGGTATTTTCCGCAATTGGATTATGCTTGTTGTCGGTACAAAAATCAATATCCAGATTATTTCGGATTTTTTAAAGAAACTATTAAAACTTCCAATAAAGTTCTTTGACACCAAATTGATGGGGGATTTCAACCAGCGTATTCAAGACCACGAACGCATTGAGAATTTCCTTACTTCTCAAAGTCTTCTCACGTTGTTTTCTATCATTACGTTTTCTGTATTCTTTGGAGTGTTGTGGTATTATGATTTCAGGATATTGGCAGTTTATATCGTTTTGACCGTAGTTTCTATAGTATGGTCGCTCTATTGGATGAAAAAAAGAAAAATATTAGATTATTTTCGATTCCAGCAAAGAAGTGAGAATCAGGAGTCCATTTACGAAATCATCAATGGCGTTTCCGAAATGAAACTTAACCAATTTGAGGATTTCAAGCGAAGAGAATGGGAGCACATTCAGCAAAAGCTTTTCAAAATTAATATCCGTATTCTAAAATTAGACCAGATACAGCTTTCAGGTTTTGAGTTCATCAATCAATTTAAAAATATCGTCGTTACATTTCTAGCTGCTTCGTTTGTCGTAAAAGGACATATGACACTGGGAGCATTGCTCAGTGTTTCATATATCATCGGGCAAATGAATTCGCCTGTAAGTCAGTTGATTTCATTTTTCCGTTCTTTACAGGATGCCAAACTAAGTTTATCAAGATTGAACGAAGTACAAAATCATCCGGAAGAGGAACAGAAAAATCAGGTTTCATTATTTAGTCCTAAATACACAGATCAAAACGGTATAGAGAAAGGGATTTATTTCAAAGACGTTTCATTCCAGTATGAAGGTCCGCAGTCATCTTATGTTTTAAAAGATATTAATCTATTTATTCCGGAAGGAAAAGTGACTGCCATTGTCGGAGCCAGTGGAAGTGGTAAAACAACCTTGATGAAAATGCTTTTAAAATTTTATGAACCTGTTTCCGGAGAAATTAATTTTAATCATCTTAATATCAAAGATATTTCGCCATTAGATTTGAGAAAAAACTGTGGTGTGGTGATGCAGGATGGTTTTATATTTTCTGACACTATCGAAAGAAACATTGCTACAAGTGATGAAAATATAGATTATAAAAAACTTGAAAAAGCATTACACACCGCCAATATCAAATCTTTTGTTGAGGAATTACCTTTGGGTTTAAACACAAAAATAGGAGCTTCAGGAAATGGGATTTCGGGTGGACAGAAACAGAGAATACTAATCGCAAGAGCAGTTTATAAAAACCCTAATTTTATTTTCTTTGATGAAGCTACTTCCGCATTGGATGCCGAAAACGAAAAAATAATCCACGATAATCTTCAATCCTTTTTCAAAGGGAAAACGGTAATTATTGTAGCTCACCGATTAAGCACCGTAAAAAATGCCGACCAAATCATTGTCCTGAAAAACGGAGAAATTACAGAGCAAGGCAATCATCAAAGTCTTGTTAAAAGAAAAGCAGATTATTATAATCTTGTAAAAAACCAGTTGGAACTGGGAAATTAACCGTCCTAATTCGTAAATTTGGGTAAAAAGAATTATAGAATATGATTTTTAAACATTCATTCATACTATATTTACAATAACAGCTCTCTTTTTGGGGGCTGTTATGTTTAAAGGTTTATGGGAAACTGTAAAAAAAATAGTTTTAAATAACTATCTTTATAGTTGAGTGATAGGATTCTTAATGAAATATAACACCAATGAAAATAGAATTACAAAGAAGATACTACATTTTTGTTCGTATAAATATATTTTTACAAATTTTTAATAATTTCATATGAAAATAAATTCTATCCATATACAAAACTTCAGAAAACTGCAATCCTGTAAAATAGATTTTTCCGAAAAAGAGACAATTTTTGTTGGAGCAAATAATAGTGGTAAAACGACTGCTATGGATGCATTGATGATTTTCCTTAAAACAAAAAGTTTCAAAACCCAAGACTTTACACTCTGCCATTGGAAAAGTTTAAATGAAATTGGAGAAAACTGGATTAAAGCAGATGAACTAAAGGAAGAGGACAAGTCTGTAAAACTATTAGAACAATACCTTCCGATATTGGATTTATGGATTAAAGTCGAGAATTCGGAACTTCACTATGTAAGCCATATGATTCCTACTTTAGATTGGGAAGGAGGCTTATTAGGTATAAGGTTACGATTTGAACCTAAAGACATGGATGAATTAATAAAAGAATTCATAACTCTTTATAACAAATCGAATAAGCTATCACAAGAAAAGGGAAAAGACTTTAAGCTATGGCCAAAAACATTTTGGGATTTCTGTGAACGTAAACTTAATGCTCATTTCACAATCAAAACTTATCTGCTTGATCCTGATAAGTATGAGGAAAAGCAAGAATTATTAGATAATAATATAGCTTTAGATGGAGATGTTTTAAAAGGTCTAATTAAAATAGATATTATTAATGCTCAAAGAGGATTCAGTGATGCAAATTCAGAAACTATTGAAAGTAATAGTAGGAATTTATCTTCACAATTAAGGGCTTATTATGATAAGCATCTTAATCCAACATTAGAGCCAACCGAAAAAGATATTGATGCATTAGAGTCAATCAATAATGCTCAAGATGATTTTGATAAGAATTTAAAAGAAAGTTTTAAAACATCTCTTTCAGAGCTTGAAGGATTGAATTATCCTGGATTTGGGAATCCTCAAATTCAATTATCAACTAAAGTTTCAACGGCTGATGGTCTACAGCATGATTCAGCGGTAAAATATTATCTTGATAAAGATTTATCGTTGCCTGAAAAGTATAATGGGTTAGGATATCAAAATCTCATATCAATCATTTTCAAATTAATACGTTTCAGAGACGAATGGATGAGAGTCGGTAAAAATGCAATAACTGACGATGAAGTTATAGAACCATTGCATTTGATTTTGATAGAAGAACCAGAAGCTCATTTACATGCTCAAGTGCAACAGGTTTTTATCAAAAAGGCTTATGAGGTATTGCGAAATAATGTGAATTTAAAAGATAATAAAGATTTTACAACGCAATTAGTTATTAGTACGCATTCCAGCTACATTGCTCACCAAAAATTTGAAAGCTTAAGATATTTTAAAAGAAATAATTCTTTAGCTCTTCCTACATCAGAAGTGATTAGTCTAAAATCAGTTTTTGGCAAAAAAGATAAAGAGACCGAAAAATTTGTGATTCGATATCTGAATACTACACATAACGATTTGTTTTTTGCTGATGCTGTTATTTTAGTAGAAGGTCCTGCCGAACGAATTCTCGTACCACATTTCATAAAGAATGAAAATTGTTTGTTGGATAGTTGTTATGTAACAATTTTAGAGATTGGCGGAAGTCATGCACACAGATTAAAACCCTTGATTGAAAAATTAGGTTTGATCTGTTTGGTTATTACTGATGTTGATTCTGTCAATCCAAATGACAATGGCAATAAATGTCAACCTGAATTAGGAAAGAGCTATAAAACAAATAATGATACTTTAAAGAAATGGCATCCGCAAAAAGAATCTTTAGATGAATTGTTGAATTTAAGCTCGGATGATAAAATAATGAAAGATTTACCGATTAGAGTAGCCTATCAAAAAGCAATCGAATTTGACAATGACGGTGACAAAATCATTGTTTATCCCTACACATTTGAAGACGCATTGGTTATTGAGAACAAGGAGAGCTTTATAGCTATTACAGATGCTACAGGTCTTTTGAAAAAGATGGTAGAGGCTTCCAAGAAAGATGATTTGAAAGAATTCGTAAAAGACACATACACAATCATTAACGATAAACAAGCCAAAAAAGCAGAATTTGCTTTGGATATATTATATTTTGAAGATCCTAAAAAGATAAAAACTCCTTCTTATATAAAAGAGGGATTAGACTGGATTGAAGAACAATTAAAAAGTAACAAACAAGGATTAATCAACTAAACATAAATCTAATGGCTGAATATACTAATGAAATAGATGCTCCAGTTGATGATGTGATTTATGAAAGTATTAAACCATCATCCCACCAAAGCTATTTTCTTTTTGCAGGAGCCGGTTCAGGAAAAACAAGAACACTTGTAAATGTCTTGGCTCGCTTTAAAGAGGAATTTGGACAGGAGTATAAATTAAGAAATAAAAAAATTGCAATCATTACCTATACTAATGCAGCTGCCGATGAAATCACTCATAGGTTGGAATATAGTTCAATATTTAATGTTAGTACAATTCATAGTTTCTGTTGGGAATTAATAAAAAGTTTTACTCCCGATATTAAAAACTGGATAAAGAGTAATTTAGTTGTTGAAATAGCTGAATTAGAAGAGCAACAATCTAAAAGTAAAGATTTAAACAATAAGACATCTATTGGAAGAGCTAAAAAAATAGAATCCAAAAATAAAAGGCTTGCTTCTCTCGATGCTATTCAAAAGTTCATTTATAACCCCAATGGAGATAATTTAACGAAAGATTCTTTAAATCATACGGAGGTAATTTCCATTACTGCTGATTTTATTAAATCAAAAGACTTGTTCAAACAAATCTTAATAAATAAGTACCCTGTTATCCTTATAGACGAAAGTCAGGATACTAAAAAGGAGTTAATAGATGCATTATTTGAACTTCAAAATCAATATGAAGAAAGACTTTCATTAGGATTGTTTGGCGATACGATGCAAAGAATTTATTCAGATGGAAAAGAAAATTTAGGAATAGGGTTACCAGAAAAATGGGTTAAGCCTGCGAAAAAAATGAATCACCGTTCAAAATCAAGAATAATTGACCTTATAAACAAAATTAGAGCAGATATAGATGGTCAAGAACAATTTCCACGTATTGAAAATAAAGGTGGAACTGTTAGATTCTTTGCTATTTCTCGCACAAAGGATAAGTTCGAAACAGAAGAATTGATACACAAAAAAATGCAGGAAGCAACAAAAGATGATAAGTGGAACAAGAATGATTCTGAGGTTATGATTTTAACATTGGAGCATCACATGGCTGCAAGGAGAATAGGATTCTCCAACTTCTTTGCACCTCTTTATGCTGTTGATAGGCTGAAAACAGGTTTGTTAGATGGCACTTCATCTTCTATTAATTTATTTTCGAAAACAGTTCTGCCTTTATATAAGGCTCATCTTAAGAAAAATAAATTTGAGATTGCTAATATCATAAAACAGCATTCGCATTTAATAGATAAGCAGACATTACAAAATGATGCTAATAAATTAGAATTATTACATACCGTAAATGATAAGGTCAACGAATTATTGTCTTTATGGAATGAAGATAATAATCCTACGTTAATAGAGATACTAAAAAAAATACAAAAAACCAATTTGTTTAAAATTCCACCCATACTAAAAGTGGTTTTGAAAAGAGTTGATGTTGATTCAGATGTTGAGATTGAAGATGATGAAACAACGGAAGATGACGAGGTTTTGATAGCCTGGGAAGAAGCATTAAAAGCCAATTTTGCTGAGATAGTAAAGTATAATGAATATATCAACGAAGAGTCGAAATTTGGAACGCATCAAGGTGTTAAAGGATTAGAATTTGAGCGTGTTATGATTATTATCGATGATGAAGAATCAAAAGGGTTCATGTTTAGCTACGATAAATTATTTGGACTAAAACCACTCACAAATACCGATAAGAAAAACATAGATGAAGGTAAAGAAACAGGTATAGATAGAACGATGCGACTGTTTTATGTGGCTTGCAGTAGAGCTAAAGAGAGTTTGGCAATAGTTGCCTATACAGATTTACCAGAAGATTTAAAGAAAAATGTTATTAGTAATGGGTGGTTTGGCGATGATGAAGTAGAAGTTATCTTATAGTTTTATGAATGATATTTCTAACGAACATATTAACACATTCCGCTCCTTATTTAAAGGTCGTGAAGACGTGTTTGCTGTTCGTTGGGAGAAATCAGGAAAGTCAGGCTATATGCCAGCCTATCAATATGACCCGTATCACTATCGGGTACACAAAATGAATGGCGGAACATTTACAAATTATCCGCATAAAACCTATCTGCCACTTACCGAGAACGAAATTCAAAAACACTTAAACGGTGTTCAACAAATTGGAGCTTATCCATTATTGCAAGACAATACATCTTGGTTTTTGGTAGCGGATTTTGACAAGCAAAACTGGAAAGAAGAAGCGGTATATTTCTTAAATGCTTGCAGAGAGAAACATATTCCTGCCTATTTGGAACGTTCCCGTTCTGGAAATGGCGGACACGTTTGGATATTTTTTGAGAAGCCTTATCCTGCAATCCGAAGCAGAAAAATTTTCATCTCCATTTTAGAGCAATCGGGAGTGTTTTCAATGTTTGACAAAAGTTCAAGTTTCGACCGATTATTTCCAAATCAGGATTTTCTTTCTGGAAAAGGTTTGGGTAATCTGATTGCACTGCCATTTTTCAAACCAGCAATGGACAACGGTAACAGTTGCTTTATCAATCCTGAAACTTTTGAGCCTTATCCCGACCAATGGCAATTCTTGAATGAAATTGAAAGGGTTTCGATTGAAATGTTGGATAAATTATTTGAGGAAATTTCAACAATACAAAATTTACCAATTGCTAAAAACCATAATGGCAAACTATCTATTACACTTCAACAAAATATTCTCATTCAAAGAGATGGGTTAACAACTCCACTAATCAACTTTCTGAAAGAGGAATTGAATTTTGCCAATTCAGAGTTCTTTATCAAGAAGAAATCGGGCAAAAACACTTTTGGCACAGAACGATATTTTAAACTCGTTGAAGAAACGGAAAATGAAATCATTATTCCGAGAGGATTTATTGGAAAATTGCTTCGATTTTGCAAAGAACAAAATCTGGAATTTGATTTTCAAGACAACCGAAAACTTAAAGAAGAAATCCCATACTCGTTCAATGCTACGTTGAGAAATCATCAGAAAAAAGTTATTGAAACTATTTCAAAAAAAGATTTTGGCGTTATCGTTGCTCCGCCGGGTTCGGGTAAAACGATAATGGGGTTGAAGATTATTGCAGACAAAAAGCAATCTTCCCTAATCGTTGTACATCGCAAACAATTATTAGAACAATGGCAAGAACGAGTTCAGGCTTTTCTCGCTATTCCGAAACACGAAATCGGCATTATCGGTCAAGGGAAAGTGAAAATAGGCAAGCAAATTACCATAGCGACTATCCAAAGTTTACCGAAGCAAATAGAGCAACTCCAAAATCAATTCGGAACTATTTTAGTGGATGAATGTCATCATATTCCTGCCGAAACTTTTCGTAATACGATTGAGAAATTAAATACATTTTATCTCTACGGATTGACGGCAACTCCGTTTAGAAAATACAATGACGACAAACTGATTTTTGCTTTTATAGGAGATGTCATTTCAGAAGTTACAAGCAATGAAATTGAAAATTTCAAACACGCTCAAATCATTGTCAGAAATACTAATTTGGATGTTCCCTTCAATTCCAAAACGGATAATTTTGAAACACTTTCAAAGATTTTAGTTCACGATTCGGAAAGGAATAAACTCATTCTGAATGACATCAAAAACGAACTTTCCAAAGGAAAGCGAATTGTTATTATCACAGAGAGAAAGGAACACATTGATACGCTTTATCTTTTTCTGAAACAGTCTTATGAAGTCGTTACGTTAAGTGGAGATGATTCCGATGCCAACAGAAAATCTAAATGGCAAACTTTACAACAAGGCAATTTTCAGGTATTGATTACCACTGGACAATATTTTGGAGAAGGTTCGGATTTGTCGAATATCAGCTCCTTGTTTTTGGTATATCCGTTTTCTTTCAAAGGCAAGCTAATTCAGTATATTGGACGTGTGCAACGGTCGGAAATCAACCCAATTATACACGACTATCGGGACATCAAAATTGACTACCTAAACAAGCTGTTTTTAAAACGGAATACGTATTATCGTCAAATAACCAAACAAGCAAGTCTGTTTGATGAACCAACCGAATTTTCTCCTGAAAGACAAAGTTTGGATGTTGAAAAGCAAATTAAAGTCCCCATAGAAGATTTAGATTTCAGATACGGCAATATTGGCTTTGAGTACATTGATAAACCAAACAACAAACGATTTGATTTTGAAATCGAAAACGAAGAATTCAGACCAGAATTTGAAGTTTTGAAACCTTATTTCATCAAGGTTTTGAAATCAAAAATGGTTAATATTGATATTTATGCCGAAATTGAAAATGGAGTGATTTTGTCGCAATTAGCTACATCATCCGACATTGAAAACATCAATAAGGAAATTGTAGAGAGTGTCAAATTTCAGTTTCTGAACAAAAGTTTTATCGGTCAAATTCCGACATCGGTACAAAATATTCTTACTACGAATGAACTCCCCAAAAATCAAAACATTTACAGCGATGCTGAAAATATTTTAGAAGATTTATTGAAAGGAAAACAGTACAAACATTCACAGCACATCCAGTTTTTAGCCGAAAAACACGAACGAAATGTTATGAAACTACGGTTTGTTCTACAACCTTTTTCATTTGTCTTTTTGTTAGTAGGAGAACAAAATTATCACATCATTTTAGAAACATTAGACACCGAAGAAGCAACCTATATCTGGCATACAGAAAAAAACAAATCGGTACTGATTGACACCATAAAACTAATAGACAAAGAACTGAACATCATTAGAGAGAAAGGACGGCAAGCCTATTTGGAAACCAATCCAAAAAACTTTTCAAGAATTGTCCACGACTACTCCGACAACAATAAGGGATTTACAATTTGGAAAGGGTTGTTGGAGGAATGTATATGTTAAACTCTATATTTTTATATTGATTAAGTGTTAATAAAAATAAAGAAAAATATGGGAAAAACGAACAATGAGAACTTAATTGTTATGATATTTGAGATAGATATGCAAGCTGAATATTTTTTGAAATTTTCAATTTGATAGACAACAAAATATATAATTAGGATAAACAATCAAACGGAAAAGCTAAATTTAACGACAAGTAAATTCAATAATGATAAGACAGTAAAGTTTTGCTCTCTTTTTTCATAAATGAATATCTGCATTACTTTAAATGGTAAATTTGTGGTATGAGCAAATTGGTTAAAAATATATCTATTGTTGTAAATTTTTTGATTCTAGGAGTATCATTTTTATGGGCAAAAAAAACAGATTTTGATTATGAACCTATAATTATATGTTTGGGGCAAATTTTAGCTCTAACTGTCTTGCTTTTTGGTGACAAGATTTATAATAAATTTAGAATCAAAAATATTTCTGAATCAAAAATAAATATAGACACAAACGAGAATGATGATGCAGAATATAATATTTCTAAAATTAAAAAAAATTCTGAAATCAATATTAATAAGAGATAATGTTTGATTTATTTGGGAAACTATTCGGTAACAATAAACAAAATCAAGGTAAAATTGATATAAAGGATGTTAGTCAATCTACTATTAATGTTTTACAAGTAGATAAACTTGACCTTTCTTCATTTATCAATAGTCCCTATCAGAATGTTATTATTGGAAATTCGATACGGAAAAATTCCTTATCAACCTTAAGTAATAATTTAAGTTATCGGAACAAAACCGTTGAAGGTATTGCAAAAAATTGGGAAAATAAAGTTTGGCTAAATATACAAGGCGGTTTTGATACGGGCAAAACCCAACTTTCATTATTAATAGAAAAATATTTACCTCTTGAAAGCATATTAAATTACAATTTTAAAGAGATTTCAATTTTGGAATTTCACAATATTATTGTTTTAATTTTTAATCAAGTTCTTTCTCAAAATACAAACGTTTTTTCTAATAATGAAAAAGGTAAACTAATAATTTTAGATGACCTTCCAGAATTTGGAATGGACGAAAATGTAAATCTACTATTTATCCAATTTATAGAATACTGCAAAGCAAATAACATAAAAGTTCTTTCTACGTCAAATTATAAGATTCATTCAAAAATTGTCAAAGGTATTACTAATGATTTTTTAGAACTACAAATTCCCTTACTTACGAAAGAAGAAATTGAAGAAATAATTTTAAGTTATAGGAATGATAATAATCATAAACGATTTTCTACAATTATAGAAGTAATATCATTAGGTTATCCAATATATGTTCAAATTATTTGCAAATATTTAGACTTGAATAATTGGAACATTTCAGACGAAAATTTAATGGATTTTATTTCTGGTAAGCCTTTTGACGAATTGGATGACGAAACCTATCAAAAATTGTTTAACTCTACTCAAGACGAAAACTCCAGAGAGTTATTATATAGACTTAACATAGTTTCTGGAATGATTACCAACGAAATAATAGAAATCGTTAGCAACATTAAGCCAATTATTCATAAGCCCTTTGAAAAACTTAAAAACTTAAATGGATGCTGGTTACAAAAAAACAGTGATTCTACTTTTTTTATTTCGCCCTTAATAAAAAGGTTGGGAAGTAATAATGTTGCCGTAGAAACACGAAAAGAAATTAATAACACTTTAGCCAAGAATATTTTACAGAAAAAAACAATTTCTCAATTCGAGGGGCAAAGTGCAATGTCATATTTTTTAATCGGAGAATCTTTTGATGACGCAGGAATTGTAATGACAATGGGACTACAAACCTATTTTACAAATCCCGAAATATATTTGGGTTCTTTATTTCAATCATTATGGTTTGGTTCTGATTTGCCTAACGAAATGAGTCCATTGATTAAATTGTCTATTAGGTCACTACAACTTTATATCTGTAATGATTTGCAATTCAAGAAAGACAATAGATACAATCAAAATAATAGAAATTTTATTCGAAACCATTTAGAAACAATTTTACAAAACGATATAGAATTAGTCCCGATAGAGGTTGCTAGCATTGCTTATTTAATGCTTTTTAGAAGCTATTTGCAAGAAAATGATGTAAAACAATCATTATATTTTCTTATAAAATTAAACGAAAGTTCTTTCAGAACTCCAGATAAAGCAGATGAGGTAGTTACTGCTAATTTCTGGTCAATATTAGACAAAACAAGTGAATTAGAAGAAATCGAGGCTTGGTTTGGAACTTTTGATGTAATCGGCAAACAGGAAATCGACTACGATAAAAATTTGATTCATCTTTTTTCAAGGAGGTTGATTGACAACATAAATGAGAAAAATAAAGATAATTGGAGAGAAACAATTAAAATTTTAGAATATATCATTCAAGAATGCAACACAAGAAAATTAGAATTGTTGCGTGCTTATTCAAGTAAATCAAAAATCTTTATTCTTGCCGACAAGTATAAGGATATGAATAAAACAGAGGTATTTTATAATGAAATAAAAAATTCTTTCTCCAATCCAGAAGCAGTATTTATTATTAAAGATGAATTCGGACGGCAACAATTTTATTCTGGAGATAAAGAAAATGCTTTAATAGCTTTACTAGAAATAGAAGATGTCGATATATTGTCTCAAACAAAATTAGACACTTATATCACTATTGCTAAAATTTTTGGTGAAAAAGATAAAAACATTGCACACACATATACAAACAAGGCTTTTGAATATGCCGACAATAATAAAGATTTAAAACTATCGAAACTTACATTGGCAAAATTGATGGCAGAATATGCCACCTCATTTTGGTTTTTAGGAGATTCAAAATCAGCAATATATAAATTATCGGAAGCATACGAATATTTGCTAAAGTCATATAAAGAAACCGACTTGTTCGACGAAATTGATGATTTTAATATTGTTGTTATAAGAATTGGAAGTATTTTAAATTTTATATATCAGTCTTTAGTTTATGGTAAGCCCCCTGATAAAGTTGCTGATGGTTCAGATTATCTGTAATCTTCCCCAAAAATAGGAATATTTAAAAATATAGTTTTTAATTTGGAAGACTATGAAAAACAGTAAATTTTCAGAAGTTCAGATTATTAAGATATTATCTGAACAAA
>NZ_QOVY01000005.1 GCF_003932955.1 Chryseobacterium sp. SC28 | reverse complement strand
ATCTGATTTTCAGATAAATATACGAAAAATTATTTGAAAAACCAAATATAAAACCCTGAATTTCAGCAATTTAATGAAAATTATTTGAAATATTTTTTAATGCGTTTGGCCTGCATTCCTACAATTTCTCCGCAATATACTTCGCCGTAGCAGACTCTTTCACTTTCACCAGATCCTCCGGCGTTCCTGCAAAAACAACTTCTCCACCGTATTTTCCGGCATTGGGACCGATGTCGATAATGTAATCTGCCGTTTTAATAATATCCGGCTGATGCTCAATCACCACAACCGAATGTCCCAATTCTATCAAAGCCTGAAGCGATTTCAGCAACTTTTTGATATCGTGAAAATGCAGTCCTGTCGAAGGTTCGTCAAATACGAAAAGCGTCTTTTCCGTCGTGACACCTTTCACAAGGAAGGAAGCGAGCTTCACCCGCTGCGCCTCGCCACCAGAAAGGGTGGAAGAGGATTGCCCAAGTTGCAGATAACCCAAACCCACGTCCTGCAAAGGCTGTATCTTGGTGGCGATTTTTTCTTCGTGGTTTTCCGAAAAGAATTCCAAAGCTTCGTCAACGGTCATATGAAGGATGTCGGAGATGTTCTTTTCGTCGTATTTTACTTCCAAGATTTCTTTTTTGAAACGCGTGCCGTGGCAAACTTCACATTCCAATTCTATGTCTGCCATAAACTGCATCGAGACGGTGATGATGCCCTCGCCTTTACATTCTTCGCAACGTCCCCCATCCACATTGAAGGAAAAATGTTTCGGTTTCAAACCTTGAACCTTCGCCGATTTTTGTTTCGCAAAAAGATCGCGGATTTCGTCGTAAGCTTTCAAATAAGTCACCGGATTGGAACGGGACGATTTTCCGATGGGATTTTGATCAATCAGCTCAATATTTTGAATCAGTTTTTTAGGAAATTCCACAGAATCATAATCCGCTTTTTTTCCGCCCATTCCGAGTTGGATTTGAATCGCATTCGTCATCACATCCTTCATCAAAGTAGATTTTCCACTACCGGAAACGCCGGTGATTACCGCAAGACATTCCAGCGGAACATTCACGTCGATATTCTTCAAATTGTTTTCACGAGCGCCTTTTATTTCAATGAAAGATTGCGGTTTTCTGCGTTTTTTAGGAACTTCGATTTTCATCTCGCCATTCAGATATTTCGCAGTCAGCGTATCAGATTTCATCATTTCCTCATAGTTTCCGTTGAAAACCAAATCACCGCCGAGATAGCCAGCTTCCGGTCCAATATCGATGATGTGGTCCGCAGATTTCATCACATCTTCATCGTGTTCTACGACGATTACTGTATTTCCGAGGTCTCGAAGTTGTTTTAAAACGCCGATCAGATTTTCCGTGTCTCGGGAATGTAAGCCAATACTCGGCTCATCCAAAATATAAATCGAACCAACGAGCGAACTACCCAAGCTCGTTGCCAGATTGATTCTCTGGCTTTCGCCGCCGGAAAGCGTATTCGAAGTTCTGTTTAATGTCAAATATCCGAGACCTACTTTCGTCAAAAACTCCAATCGGGTTTCAATTTCGTAAGTCAGTCGTTTGGCGATTTCTCGGTCGTGCTCATTGAGTTTTAAAGTTTTGATTAAGGGCAAAAGTTCGTCCAAGGGCAATTCGATGAACGACTGAATATTATGGCCGTCAATCTTCACCCAGCTCGTTTCCTCTCTCAATCTTAATCCTTCGCAAGTCGGGCAAAGTGTTTTTCCGCGGTAGCGCGACAGCATCACACGATATTGAATTTTATACAGATTTTCCTCCAGCATTTTGAAGAAATTATCGATGCTGGGAAACATTCTCGCTTTGTCGCCTCGCCAGAGCAATTGTTTTTGTTCTTTGCTGAGTTGATGATAAGGCTTGTGGATTGGGAAATCTTTCGTTTGTTTGATGAATTCTCTTTTCCATTCGCTCATCGTTTCGCCACGCCAGCAAGCCACGGCATCTTCGTAGACCGACAGGTTTTTGTTGGGAATTACCAGGTCTTCATCAATTCCGATCACCTTTCCGTAGCCTTCGCAAGTTGGGCAAGCGCCGTAAGGATTATTAAAACTGAAATAATGAACATTCGGTTCGTTGAAAACGATGCCGTCCAATTCAAATTTGTTGGAGAATTCCCGTACTTTTTCGGTGTCTGTATTTTTCAAAGAACAGTAGCCGCGCCCTTCGTAGAAAGCCATTTGGATAGAGTCGGCCAATCTTTGGAGGAAATTTTCATCTTCCTCGTAACTGAATCTGTCGATGACCAAATTAATCGTCATATCCTTCTCCGGCACGAATCCGAAACTCTCCAAATCCTCGATCCCGGCAACATTTCCATTAATTTCCAATCTGGTAAAGCCCGAGGCTTTGAGTGTTTTCAGTTGTTCTTGGAAATTTTTATGATCAAATTCCAGCGGCGCCAGCAGTAGAAAGGTAGATTCTTTTTTAGAATTTTTGATAAAATCAATAACATCGGTTACGCTGTCTTTCTTCACTTCTTCGTCCGAAATCGGGGAGTAAGTTCTGCCCACTCGCGCAAAAAAAAGTTTCAGATAGTCATAGATTTCTGTGGAGGTTCCAACGGTCGACCGTGGATTGGACGAAATTACCTTTTGTTGGATGGCGATCGATGGTGCCAGACCTTTGATGTCGTCGATTTTTGGTTTTTCTAATTTTCCCAAAAACTGCCGTGCATAGGAACTCAAACTTTCTACATAACGCCTTTGTCCTTCGGCATAAATGGTGTCGAAAGCCAAGGAAGATTTTCCACTTCCCGAGACGCCTGTGATCACGATCAGTTTATTCTTTGGAATAAGAACATCGATGTGTTTCAGGTTGTTGAGATGGGCGTTTTTAACGAAAAGAAATTTTTTGATATCGAGGTCGGTTGTTGTAGCCATAGTAAAAATGAGACTTACAAAATTACGGAAAATTAACCGATTGTCATAATATGAATTGGGTTCCGAATCGGAATGCCAAGACGTGGCAAAGTGGATTTTTAATGTCAAATTGTGCTGCTCGAAATGCCTTCAAAAAACCTAAATTTGCAAAAAATCAAACAATGGCAGCTTACCTGGAATTCAATTTTAAAATAAAACCTCTCCAACCCTGGAACGAAATATTGATGGCAGAACTGATAGAAATCGGTTTCGACAGCTTCACAGAAGAATACGATGGCATACTTGGCTATATCCAGAAAGACCTTTTCAACGAGGACGAACTGAAAAATATTCATCTCCTTCAAAATGAAGAAATCGAGATTTATTACACCTACAAGGAAATGCCGAACATCAATTGGAACGAGGAATGGGAAAAGAATTTCTCACCCATCAATGTGGAAGATAAAGTGCTTATCAGAGCAGAATTCCACGACTCGGACCCGCATATGCACGAGATTGTGATTCAGCCAAAAATGTCTTTCGGAACCGGGCATCATCCTACGACGCACCTGATGATTCAGCAAATGCTGGATATGGATTTGGAAAATAAAAAAGTGCTTGATATGGGCTGCGGAACTTCGGTTTTGGCCATTTTCGCAAAACAGAAAGGAGCTGGAAGAACCGTAGCCATCGATATCGACGAATGGTCTGTAGAAAATTCCAAAGAAAACGCTATCCGAAACAATGTAGAATTTGACATCGAACTGGGAACTGCCGACAATCTTGGCAAAGAAAAATTTGATGTCATTTTGGCAAACATCAACAGAAATATTTTGATTTCCGACATCCCAACTTATGTTTCCGTTTTGGAAGATGGCGGAAAACTACTGCTGTCCGGACTTTGCTTCTTCGATGTGGACGATATTCTGGAAGTTTGCACAGAACAAAACCTGAAACTTGAGAAGAAGATTCAGAGAGAAGAATGGGTTTCTTTGTTGTTAAGCAAATAATATAAAACCTCGATAAGCTGATTTTCGAGGTTTCAATCTATTACTTCTGTGGATACTTCTGAATCAAAGCCTGCAAAATCGCTAACGTCTCCGCATCCATAATCCCACTATAATTCGTCGGTCTGAAGTGGAATTGGAACGCTTCAATCGTTTGTTTCGTGGCTTTGTCCCAAACGCTACTCACCGGCGTTGCATAGCCAAACTGAACCAATTGTTGCTGAACTCTGAAAACAAATTCCGGATTGTTGTATTGAAATGTTATATCGTTCGTCGTTAAGATTTGATTGAGGAAAGTCTGCTTCGCCGTTTCGTCGTACCACATCCCGATTTGATATTCGTCGTACAATCTCTTCCACGGGAAAAGTGGTCCCGGATCCTGCTTCCTCGTTGGTGCGATGTCCGAATGCCCAAGAACGTTTGTCGGCGGAATGTTGTATCGCGTTACAAGATCTTTTACCAAAGCAGCCACTTTTTTGATTTGATCTTCCGGATATGGCGCGAAAATCCGGTAGCCGGTAGAGTCCACTTTGTAGCCCGTGTTGACGATCTCTACGCCGATAGAAGTGTCATTCAGTTGCTGATCTCTTCTCCAGAAACTGATGCCGGCGTGGTAAGCCCTTTTATTCTCGTCCACCAATTGGTAGATTTCTTTATCGGGCAAGCTATTCACGAGGTAATGCGCGCTTACCGACTGCTGCGTGAGGGTGGAAATAGATTTGGCATCGTCCAGAGCCGTGTAGTGAATAATAATGTATCTCTGGCGGAAATTTTGCCCGATAGAAGGGAAGTAGGTCTTTGTTACTTTGTATCCCGCCGGATTTGCGCTCACAATCGAGCCATAGCTTACGGTATTATCATTTTTGGTAATATCCGCAATATTGACTCTGTAATATTCGCCGTCATCCTGTTTGATTTCAGGCTTTTTTACTTGTACTGCAGGCTTCGGGAGGGTGTTCCCGGCGGCTGTTTTGCGTTGCACAGTTTTTTGTTGAGATCCGCAAGAAATTATGATTAATCCTAAGGTCGTGAGATATAACGAATTACGCATTGTAGGCTTTTTTTAGGTTTGAATTATGATTCAAAAATATGAAAAAAAAAGAATAAAAACTTTTGGCGGATATAGTAAACTCTCTTATATTTGCACTCGCAATTGAGCAATAACCCATCTCTGAACTATTGCAAGGAGAGTTGCCTGAGAGGCCGAAAGGACATGTTTGCTAAACATGCGTACTGGAAACGGTACCAAGGGTTCGAATCCCTTACTCTCCGCAACTACAGAAGACTTACTCGGGGCGTAGCGTAGTCCGGTCATCGCGCCTGGTTTGGGACCAGGAGGTCGCAGGTTCGAATCCTGCCGCCCCGACTTTTTGAATATTTTCCTCCGGAAATTTTTTATTTTGCAGCCTTCGGGTGCGTAGCTCAGCTGGATAGAGCATCTGCCTTCTAAGCAGACGGTCTCAGGTTCGAATCCTGACGCGCTCACTGGACTCACAATCTGTATTGTGAGTTTTTTATTTCTATTCCATCCTAAATTCCTAAAAATATTACGAACATATTCCATAACTGAATGGAGCGACCAACGCTACATCGGGAGGTATTTAAGTGTCGACCTTCTAATAAGGTAGGATAAAATATTTTTTTGTTTTATTTTCGCTTAAAATTTGATGTATGTGGAAGTTTATCAAAAGACTGATTTTCGTTCTGGTGATTGCCAATATACTGTTCATCGTTTTGGGAATATTTTTTAATCCTCCCATCACTTGGACACAGTTGGGAAGCGTCTTTAAATACGGAAAACTTCAGCGCGACTACATTCCCTATGATGAAATGGGAAGCAATATAAAAAAAGCCGTCATTGCATCGGAAGATCAGGCATTTTTCAGTCACAATGGTTTCGATTACAAAGCCATTGAAAAAGCCATCAAGAAAAATGAAAAAAAAGGGAAAGTAGTCCGAGGCGGCAGTACCATCTCGCAGCAGACGGCGAAAAATGTTTTCCTTTGGCAAGGCAGAAGCTGGATACGCAAGGGTCTGGAGGCCATCTACACCTTTATCATTGAGCAAGTTTGGGGTAAAGAGATTATCTTGGAAAGATACCTGAACGTCATCGAAATGGGGCAGGGCGTTTTCGGGATAGAGGCTGCCGCACAGTATTATTACAACAAGCCGGCAAAGGATCTTACCAAGACTGAGGCCGCATGGATTGCTGCCGTTTTGCCAAATCCCAAAAAATATGATCCGAAAAATCCGAGTCCTTATTTGCGAAAAAAACACAGTTGGATTTTGCGACAAATGAATCATATTGTTCTGAAATGATTACTTTTGTGATAAGATGGCAATTTCATTTAAAAAAAAAGACAGTTTCAGCACCATTCTGAAGAATTATTTCGGAGAACGAAATGAGACGCTGTCTTTGCAGCCTTTATCAGAAATCATAAAAAGCCTGAAGCGGGAGGAGCTGGGCGTTTTTACGGCCTATCTCAAAGACAACGAGACGATTAGGGAAAATCTGATATTTTATATCAACAATATTTTCAAGGACAAATCATTCAACCTTTCTTTGACGGAGGCGGATATTCTCTCGGAAAATGCATTTTTTCCGGAATTGAAAAAGCGACTCCTCAACAAAGTTCTGCCGCCGATAGAAAATGAAAACACCGTATGGTATCTCGTAGATAACGTCTTGGTAACGCCCAAGAAGGATCTCGAGTATTTTCAGAATTCGCCCGAAGACAAGATGAATGAGCTTTTCCAACTGCTGAAAATCGACCATTTTATCAGTCGACCATCTGTCAAAAAAGAACTTTTGTTTTCCCTCAACATCCTCGCGTGGCGCGTTATCGGAAATGTGCTGGATGTGGACGTCATGAAAATGGCTCCGGAATACCGCAATTTTGACAATCCTTTTTTGGCACTCCAAAATGAATTGGATCTAATCAATGCCCAGTTCAATGAAGATCCGGAGTTCAAATTTTCCTCCACAGACGAGCTTTATAAGCAGACGAAGATCTATATGGATCAATGTTTGGAATTTGTGGATATTGCCTTCAGCAATTCATCCAAATATGGGATTTCCAGCAAGACCAATCAATCTTTGCTCAAGATTCGGCAGCAACTGAATAGGATGTACGACATCCTAAAATTGTTCGTCATCGATGATGAAAAAGATTATCTGATCAACTCCAAACAGTTGTTTTTCAATATTTTAAAATACAAATCTCACAAAAATAACATTCGCGAGCTGGTGTCCGATAGCACCAGACTGATGTCGCACCTTATTACCAATCACACGGCAGAGACCGGCACGCATTACATCACGTCTACCTTCAAATCCTATATGACAATGTTTTGGAAGGCTTCCGGCGGTGGCGTCGTCGTTGGTGCGCTCTGTGTTTTGAAGATGCTGTACAGTTACATCCCGACCAGCGAGTTTGCCCACGCATTTTTGTTTTCTATGAATTACGCGATGGGATTTGTGATGATCTATCTGATGAATTTCACGCTCGCAACCAAGCAGCCCGCTATGACCGCTGCTACGATGGCGAAAGTACTGTCCGAGGGCAATAGCAGAAATACCTATATCGATTTTGCCCACTTGGTTTCGCAGTTATTCCGCTCGCAGTTTATCGCTTTTGTGGGCAATGTTTTGTTGTCATTTCCTGTGGCGCTAATTATTATTTACGGTTTGGAAATTCTTTTTAAGCAAAACTTTGCCTTTGATAAGTCGAGCAAATTGCTGCACGATTTGGATCCAATTCAGTCCAAAGCTATTTTGCACGCATCAATCGCCGGTTTTTTTCTCTTTATTTCAGGCATTATTTCCGGCAATATCAGCAACAACGCGGTTTTTTTTCAGATTCCTAAAAGAATTGCGAAAAACCATTTTATCAATTCTTTTTTCGGACAGCGTTTTGCGAAGCAACTTTCCATCTATTATTCTCGGAATTGGGCCGGGATTGTTTCCAATTTTTGGTTTGGCGTTTTTCTCGGTGCCACTGCGCCCATTGGGCTCTTCTTGGGTCTGGATCTCGACATTCGTCACATTACCTTTGCAGCGGGCAATTTTGCTTTAGGTCTTTATGGTAAAGATTTTGTCATCACCTCATACACGTTTTGGATTTGTTTCGCAACGGTTTTCATCATTGGATTTTTCAATTTTATAGTAAGTTTCGGATTGTCGATGCTGCTGGCATTCCGCTCCAGAAAAGTGGAAGCCAGCGAGGCAGGAGAGATTTTCAGAGAGATTTTCAGGTACTTTATCAAAAATCCGTTTCGTTTTTTTATTCCACTGAGATCAAGATTGGACGAGAGAAGCAAACAAATGATCGAGGAAATTACTACAAAATCAGCAGATCATTAATCAGAGATTCGTCTTTCAAAACCTCGCGGAATTTCTTAAGGAAAAAAGTCTTTCTCAGCCGGAAGTCATTCTTCAGCATTGCAGATTTTATTCGGATAATGAGAACTTGTTCTTTCAAATTCACGCTCACGATTTCTGCAAAAAGTTCTTCCGAAAGATAATCTTCCAAAAAATCCTTGATTTCAAAAGCCTTCAACTTGTCTTCGAAACCATAGCTTTTGGCAAAAGCATTGACCAATTCCGAAGAGAGATATTCGCGTTTTTTTCTGCTCATTTTGATTCGATTCCAAGCCTTAATTAAGACTGTAAAAGTAGAAAATTCAAATTCAAAAATCAGTATCTTTGCACGCTAAAAGTTGAAAGTTTAAAAGCGAAAGTTTTTGTGGTGCGCCTTAAGCCGAAACTTTAATCCAAAATCCTGTAATTTATGAAATGTGGAATCGTGGGTCTTCCCAATGTTGGAAAATCAACCCTTTTTAATTGTCTCAGCAATGCCAAAGCGCAATCTGCCAACTATCCGTTTTGTACCATAGAACCGAATTTGGGTACGGTTTCGGTGCCGGATCCGCGACTTTTTGAATTGGAAAAAATCGTCAATCCGGAGCGCGTTTTGCCCGCCGTGGTAGAGATTGTGGACATCGCCGGATTGGTAAAAGGAGCGAGCAAAGGCGAAGGCCTTGGCAATCAGTTTTTGGCAAATATCCGAGAGTGCGAAGCGATCATTCACGTTTTGAGATGTTTTGAAAATGGCAATATCATCCACGTGGAAGGGTCTGTAGATCCCATCAGAGATAAGGAAATTATTGATATAGAACTTCAATTAAAAGATCTTGAAACACTCGGAAAAGCAGTCGATAAAGCTAAAAAATTCATTAAATCCGGAAAAAAAGAAGATATCCAGGCATACGAAACTTTGCTCAATCTGCAAAAATTTGTCGAAGGTGGCAAAAACGTAAGAGAGTTTCCCGCGGATGATTTTGCAAAATCGGTCATTAGAGACATTCAGTTACTTACGAACAAACCGGTCTTGTATGTCTGCAACGTGGACGAAAATTCTATCAAAAACGGAAATCCGTGGATTGCCAAGATTGAGGAAATGGCCAAAAATGAAAATGCCGAAGTGGTAGTTTTGGCGGCACAAATCGAAGCTGATATCAATGAACTGGAGACTTTTGAAGAAAGACAAATGTTCCTGGAAGAATTGGGCTTGGAAGAGCCGGGCGTGAACAGATTGATCCGGAAAGCTTATGATCTTTTAAAATTGCAGACGTATTTTACAGCCGGCGTGAAGGAAGTGAGAGCCTGGACTATTGGAAAAGGCTGGACGGCGCCGCAAGCAGCCGGCGTGATCCATTCAGATTTCGAGAAAGGATTTATCCGTGCAGAAGTTATTAAATACGATGATTATATTAATTACGGCTCCGAAGCAAAAGTAAAAGAAGCCGGGAAATTATCTGTAGAAGGAAAAGAATATATTGTCCAAGATGGTGATATTATGCATTTTAGATTTAATGTTTAAAGGAATTACAACTTTAATTACATTAAAGATAAAAGCACTTTGCAAGTGATTTACATTAAAAATAAACGCACTTTGTAAGCGATATCATCGTTGGAGTTTTGTATTGAACTGCATTAAATAGTTATCAACATTGGTCAAAATTAATTCTCAAAACTTTCAAATTAAAATTCATTTCGCTATTTTTGTGAGTTACTGATTTTAAAAGAAAGCCAATCCAAATTTTATATGAGCGAAATAAATCCTGTAAACTATTCCGAAGACAATATCCGAACCCTCGACTGGCAGGAACATATCAGGCTGCGTCCCGGGATGTATATCGGCAAACTGGGCGACGGTTCTTCGGCAGATGATGGGATTTATATTCTTCTCAAAGAAATCATCGACAACTCCGTGGACGAGTTTGTGATGAAGGCCGGAAAACGCATTGAAATCAAAGTAGATGAAGGCAAAGTCACCGTTCGCGATTTCGGGCGCGGAATCCCGCTTGGGAAGGTCATCGACGCCGTTTCCAAAATGAATACCGGTGGGAAATATGACAGCAAAGCCTTCAAAAAATCAGTCGGGCTAAACGGTGTCGGTACCAAAGCCGTCAACGCCCTGTCCGCATTTTTCCGCGTGAAGTCGGTAAGAGAAAACCGAATGAAAATGGCAGAATTCTCGAAGGGAATCCTGACAACCGATTATCCCGAAGCCGACTCCACCGAAAGGAACGGAACGGAAATTACCTTCGTCCCCGATGAGGAAATTTTTATCAATTTCAAATTCCGAAAAGAATATGTGGAACGGATGCTGCGGAATTATGCGTACTTGAATCCCGGATTGACTATTCTTTTCAACGGCGAAAAATTCTACTCAGAAAACGGATTGAAGGATCTTCTGGAAGAGGAATTGGAAGGCGATATCCTCTATCCCATCATCCATTTGAAAGAAGAAGACATCGAAGTGGCCATCACCCATTCGGATAAATCTCAGACAGAAACCTATTTCTCGTTTGTAAACGGCCAGAATACTACCCAAGGCGGAACGCATTTGAACGCGTTTCGGGAGGCTTTTGTAAAAACAATTAGAGAATTTTACAATAAAAACTTTGAAGCAGCCGATATTCGCAAATCCATTATCGCGGCAGTTTCCATCAAAGTCATCGAGCCGGTTTTTGAGTCTCAAACCAAAACCAAATTGGGCTCCAACGAAATCGAACCCGGCGGAACTACGGTGCGAACCTTCATCATCGATTCGCTAAAAAACAAATTGGACAATTATCTGCACAGAAATCCCGAAACGGCCGAAGCCATTCTGAGAAAAATTATGGTCTCGGAGCGCGAAAGAAAAGAACTCTCCGGAATACAAAAACTCGCGAGAGAAAGAGCCAAAAAAGTGTCGCTCCACAACAAAAAACTCCGAGATTGTCGCAATCATTATAACGATCAAAAGGCGACCAGAAAGGCAGAAACGATGATCTTCATTACGGAAGGCGATTCGGCTTCGGGATCTATCACCAAATCGCGAGATGTAGAAACGCAGGCCGTCTTTTCCTTGAAGGGAAAACCGCTCAATTGTTTTGGACTGACCAAGAAAGTGGTTTATGAAAACGAAGAATTCAACCTGCTGCAAGCGGCGCTCAATATCGAAGAAAGTTTGGAAGATTTGCGCTATAATCACGTCATTATTGCCACAGATGCCGACGTCGATGGGATGCACATCCGGCTGCTGATGATCACATTTTTCCTTCAGTTCTTCCCAGATTTAATCAAAAATGGACATTTGTATATTCTTCAAACCCCGCTTTTTCGTGTTAGGAATAAAAAAGAAACCCGATATTGCTATTCTGATGCAGAACGTTTGAAAGCATTGGACGAATTGGGAAAGAATCCCGAGATCACCCGCTTCAAAGGGCTTGGAGAGATTTCGCCGGACGAGTTCAAACATTTTATCGGGAAAGATATCAGATTGGAGCCCGTTGTACTCGGCAAGGATCAAACGATTGCGCAGATTTTGGAATTTTATATGGGTAAAAATACTTCGGACAGACAAATGTTCATTTTGGACAATCTGGTGGTAGAAGATAATGATATCGATAAAAAAGAAAACCTTGAAACAGTCTGACAATGCGGTTGAGCAATAGAAATCGGATGCCGGTTTACAATTTTTTATATTCACTTTGTAGCATTTTTTTGATATTAGGAATAATAGCCTTTGTGCTGGAAATCAATACGTTTGATGTTTTGGGAAATAAATCTTGGATCTTGCTGTTGATTCCGGTTCTGCTGCTTCTTTTATTGTATTTCCTAGGAAGACCTATATTTGAATACGATAGCGACGGCGAAGCACTGAACTTCCGAAACAATCATATTTTGCTTGTGTTCTCAAAAAAAAATATAAAGGATGAATTTCCGAAATATAAACTGATCAAGTTTAATATCATCAATGCATTGATTTTCAAGAGATTGTATGTTTATATTTCCAGCAAAAAAACACACATCTCGATACTTAAATATGATATCTCTTTTCTAAGCAGGAAACAGATAAATGATCTTAAGTTCTCTCTCAACAAAGTAGTGAAAAATAATCAGGAAAATAAGCAAGAAGATAATACTGCAAAAGATTAATGGAAGAAAGCACACATCACGAGGAAAGCCTGAAAAAAGTTTCCGGTCTGTACAAAGATTGGTTCTTAGATTATGCTTCATACGTCATTTTGGATCGTGCGATTCCTTCTATTTTTGATGGTTTCAAGCCGGTCCAGCGCAGGATTATGCATTCGATGCGCGAGCTGGAAGATGGGCGCTACAACAAAGTTGCCAACATTGTTGGGAACACGATGAAGTACCATCCGCACGGCGATGCTTCCATTACCGATGCAATGGTGCAGCTGGGCCAAAAGGAGTTGTTGATCGATACGCAGGGAAATTGGGGCAATATTTTCACTGGCGATTCTGCAGCAGCAGCAAGATACATCGAGGCGCGGTTGACGCCCTTTGCCCTGGAGGTCGTCTTCAATCCGAAAACGACGCACTGGACCAAATCCTACGACGGCCGGAACAACGAGCCGGTAGATCTTCCTGTGAAATTCCCGTTGCTGCTTGCTCAAGGCGTAGAAGGCATTGGCGTAGGTCTTTCGACCAAAATAATGCCTCACAATTTCAACGAATTGATTACCGCTTCAATCCTTTATCTGAAAGGGAAAAAATTTGAACTTTTCCCGGATTTTTTAACGCAAGGATTGCTGGATGTCACCCACTACAACGATGGAAAACGAGGCGGCCGAATCCGCGCCAGAGCCAGAATTATCCAAAAAGACCGGCACACACTCTGCATCACGGAGTTGCCTTTTTCCAAAAACACCGGCGACCTGATCGATAGTATTATCAAGGCTAATGAACGGGGAAAAATTAAAATCAAAAAAATTGAAGACAACACCTCCGACGTCGTCGAGATCAATATTCATCTTCATCCCGATGTTTCGCCGGACAAAACGATCGACGCGCTTTACGCTTTTACGGATTGCGAAGTCCCGATTTCTCCAAATGCCTGCGTGATCGTTGGAGACAAACCAATGTTTCTTTCGGTTTCAGATATTCTAAAACACAATACCGACCACACCGTTGCGTTGCTGAAAAGAGAGTTGGAAATCGAACTTCACGAGTTGCAGGAAAATTGGCATTTCTCTTCTTTGGAAAGAATTTTCATCGAGAATCGTATTTACCACGACATCGAGGAGGTCAAATCTTGGGAAGATGTGATTTCTACCATCGATGAAGGTCTCAAACCGCATACACAAAACCTCTTGCGGGCGGTGACAGAAGATGATATCGTGCGACTCACCGAAATCCGAATCAAAAGAATTTCACGATTTGACCTCGATAAATTCAAGGAAAATATCTTGGCCTTAGAAGGAAAAATCGAACAAGTAAAATATCATTTGGAAAATCTAATACCTTATGCCATAGATTATTATACCAATATTCAGAAAAAATACGGAAAAGGAAAAGAACGAAGAACCGAACTGAGAATCTTTGATACCATAGATGCCTCGAAAGTGGCTGTGGCAAACGAAAAACTATATGTCAATCGTGAGGAAGGCTTTATAGGTACTTCGCTCAAAAAAGACGAATACCTCTTCGATTGTTCGGATATAGACGACATCATCACCTTCCAAAAAGACGGAACGATGAAGGTCGTAAAAGTGGAAGGCAAAACCTTTATCGGGAAGAATATCATACACGTAGGAATTTGGAAAAAGAACGATCAACGCACGGTTTACAACTGCATTTATCGCGAAGGCAGAGAAGGGCCCTATTATATGAAGCGTTTTTCCGTCACGGGCGTTACCAGAAATACAGAGTACAAACTCGCCTCCGACAAAAAAGGATCGGAGATGCTTTATTTCTCGGCCAATCCCAATGGTGAGGCAGAGGTAGTTTCCGTTTTGCTGAAACCCAATGCCAGAGTCAGAAAAAATAAAATCGACATCGATTTTTCTACAATTGCCATCAAAGGTCGCGATTCCAAAGGCAATCTCGTTACCAAATATCCCGTCAAAAAAGTAGAACTGAAGGAAGAAGGAATCTCGACCTTGGCTCCGAGAAAAATATGGTTCGACGATTCGGTGCGCCGGTTGAATGCCGACGGCAGAGGGACTTTGCTCGGCAGCTTCAAAGGTGATGATAAGATATTGACAATCAATTCGCAAGGCGAAGCCAAACTGGTTACTTTTGATCTGATGAACCGTTTTGACGACGATTATCTGCTCCTCGAAAAGTGGAAGCCGGAGCAGCCCATCACGTGCATCTATTTCGATGGCGATAAGGGTAAATATTTCGTCAAACGCTTTCTTCTGGAGAATACGACAAGCGTGCAGTCTTTTTTCAACAACGATAATCCAAAGTCGTTTTTGGAATTTGTAACGTCCGAAAGTGGAGCGGTCGCAGAATTGATTTTCCCCAAAATCAACGACAAGCAAAAAGATCCGGAAACTGTAGATTTAGACGAATTTATTACCGTCAAAGGAATAAAAGCTATTGGAAATCAATTGACTAAGGATAAAGTTAAAAGCATTAATATTACGATCCCGGAACCAACGGAAATCATCGAAGAAGAAGCTGCAACCGACGAAATGCCAGACGAAGATTTGGATGATGACGGCGGAACTATCGGAAGCCTTTTCGATGATGAAATGACTTAAAATTGAATATAAAACAAACGCCCGCAAGGGAAATTTTAACAAAATAAAGGGACGAAAAATCCTTTTTAAAAATAAAATATATGAACATCATATTGCTCGCTATTATCGTAATCACCTGTATCACAAGCTATATAGGATTCCAAAAACCCGAAGTGTTTGAGAAGTACAAGTTCGAAGTGGGCGCCATCCAAAGACGTAAAGAGTACATCCGACTATTGTCTGCTGGTTTTCTTCACGCCGATTTTATGCATTTGTTTTTCAATATGTTGACGCTTTATTTCTTTGCGCCCATCGCCTTATACGGCTTTCATGTTTACGGTTTTCTCATCATTTATTTTGGCTCGATGATTTTGGGCAACGTATTTTGCCTCTATCATTATCGCAACGTTCCGTCTTACTCTGCCATTGGTGCGAGTGGCGGCGTTTCGGGTGTGTTGTTTGCGGCCGTTGCGTTGGCGCCTAAAGAGTTGGAAATCAATTTTTTACCGGGTTATCTTTTTGGTGCGTTGTATTTTGGATATTCTGTTTATATGATGCTGAATCCCAAGCAATGGGACAATCTGGGTCACGCTGCGCATCTTGGAGGCGCATTTTTTGGGCTCGTTTACGCCATTATTATTTATCCGGAATTAGCGATGCAGAACGCGCTTTACATCGGGATTATGGCTTTGCCGCTGATTTATTTGGCTTATCAGATTTTCGTAAACAAGAAAATCGGCTAAGTTTTTAGATCTGATTTTTTGGAGCGGTAGTTTCAAACAAAACCGTTGTTGCGAATTTTAATAGGCTACGAATTTAGGGTGAGAATTTTTCAAGATTATTTTCGGCCGAAAATCATACGATCATTTCCAGAAATATCTTTCAAAAGATGAACTTTTGAAAAGCTGTCCTGAAATAATTCCAAAGTTTGTTGTCCCAATTTCTGATTGATTTCCAGAAACAAAAATCCATTTTTTGCCAGATGATTTTTGCAATCTTCGGCAATTTGTCTGTAGAAAATCAAAGCGTCCGAAGTGGGAGAGAAGAGCGCGAGATGGGGTTCAAAACCTTTCACAGCATCTTCAATTTCTGGGTTTTCTTCAGCTCCGATGTACGGCGGATTGCTGATGATGACGTCATAAACTTCATTGGTCTGAGCACTATCGAAGATTTCATTCAGATAATCTTTTTGGATAAAGTTGATTTCGGTTTTATGAAAATCTGAATTTTTGCGTGCGATTTTCAATGCTTCCTCAGAAATGTCAAGTGCCGTAACCGCCGCTTCGGGAAAATATTTTTTCAAAACAATCGGAATAATGCCGCTTCCGGTTCCAATATCAAGGATTTTGATTTCTTTCTTCGTTGTCCGTTCTTTTATCTTATTTATAGCTAATTCCAGCAATTCTTCAGTTTCCGGGCGTGGAATCAAAACGTGCTCGTTGACAAAGAATTTCAAACCAAAAAATTTGGTTTCGCCCAGAATCTGCTGGAATGGTTTTCCTGTTTTAAGTTCAGAAATGGCTTCTGAAAAACGATTAGAATTACTTTCGGACAGATTATTTTCCAAATGATTTCGCAATTCAATTTTATTCAAATTCAAAAAATAGTCGCAAAAAATCGAGAACAATTCCTGAATTTCCGATTTGGAATATAAGCCGGAAAGTTCTTCTTGAAATTGAATCTTGATTTCGGAAAGCTTCATAAATTATCTTGTAAAAACCAAATTACTTTCGGTAGAAAGCGACTCATCCAACAAATAATTTTCAGAATTGAATGCCTTCAATTCGTCCAAAGTTTGAACATTATTTTTGGCGCAAAAACGGAGCAGCATTCCTCTGGCGTGCTTGGTGTACACCACGATGGTCTTCAGTTTTCCATCAGATTGTATTTGCTTGAAGTCGAAATCGATTATTTTTCCTTTCAGTTTTTTGCGGTCAATCACTTTTGCATATTCCGCACTGGCAAGATTGATGAGCAATTCATCTTTTGCAAGTTCCGAATTTAATTGTTGTGTCACTTTTTCGCTCCAGAATTGATACAGATTTTTGTAATCGCCAAATCGGAAAGGTCTTCCCATTTCCAGCCGGTAAAGCATCACTTTGTCCGATGGTTTTAGCAATCCGTACAAACCCGACAAGATTCGGTAATTTTTTTGAAGATAATCAACCGCTGGTTTATTCAAAGTTTTCGCGTCCAAGCCTCGATAAACTTCGCCTGTGAAGGCAAACATCGCCGGCGCAGAATTTTTAGCAGTCGGTTTTGAGCTCCATTTCTGGTTTCGTTCCCAGTTCTCGTCTGCCAGTTTAGAAGAAATTTGCATCAGTTCTGCAAGATATTTTGGCGATTTTTCTTTTAAATAGGATTGTATGAATTCAGAATCCTTGATGAATTTTGGCGTCGTACCTTTCAGCAGTTCTGTCGAATTTTCTATGTTCATCAATTTGGCTGGAGAAGTAATGAATTTCATTTGGTTATTAGTTGATCGTTGTTTGTGGTAAGTCTGAAACTCGCGTAGATTTTAGTTAATATCTTGATTTTTTTGCTTGTATCTTGTTTCTTTACAAAACTCCTTTTCCTTGTCGGATGATTTCAGGTTCGCCGGAGGTAAGATCTACGATGGTGGAGGCTACATTGTCTCCATAGCCGGAATCGATTACCAGATCGACCAATTTATCATATTTCTCGGCAATCAGTTCCGGATCGGTAGAATATTCCAATATTTCGTCATCGGAACTAGTGGTGGTCGAGACAATCGGGTGTCCCAGCTTCTTGACGATCAACTGCGGAATCAAATGATCCGGCACGCGGATTCCGACGGTTTTATGACCCTTGTAAGCGGTTGGTAAGTTGCGGTTGGCTTCCAAAATAAAGGTAAACGGTCCCGGCAAATGGGTTTTTAGAAATCGGAAAGTGGAAGTTTCGATGGGTTTGGTAAATTCGGAAAGATGGCTGAGATCGTTGCAAATAATGGAAAACTGATGCTGATCGAGTTTGATTCCTTTGATCTGGGCAAGCCTTTCCATCGCTTTGTGATTATAGATGTCACAGCCAATGGTGTAGATCGTATCCGATGGGTAGATGATCACGCCGCCATTTTCCAAGACTTTAACAGCTTCGTCTATGAGGTTTTCCTGCGGATTTTGCGGATGTATTTTGAGAATTTTGGCCATAATCAAAGGTACAAAATATTTAAAAATTTTTCGTTTAAAGCCATATACTTATTACTGCGATGAAGAACCACATTTAGGAATCGTGCGCATTTTGTACAAGCATTTGGAGAGCGATTAGTGGAATAAATCTTCAAAACAAAATCCGCCACTCTTATTGCTTAGGAGACGGATTTTTGGTTTTTATTAAAATAAAAAAAAACAGTTAGGATTTTTTCTTCAGTTCATCGCGGATTTCCATCAGTAAGGCGTCGGTAGATGAGGGTTGTGCGGGCATCGTTTCTTTTTTTTCCTCGTTTCTTTTCAGGATGTTTATTCCCTTGATCAATAGGAACAATGCAAATGCGACAATTACAAAAGAGATGGCGGCCGCTAAAAAATTCCCATATTTTATGGCCGTTCCGGGCACAACCAGCTGAGATAAGTTTTCGGCATTCACAGCTTTCAGCGCAGGATCCAAAATCGCCGGGGTGATGATATCTTCAACCAGGGAGGTCACAATCTTTCCGAAAGCGCCTCCAATAATGACGCCTACTGCCAGATCAATCACATTACCTCTAACAGCAAAATCTTTAAATTCTTTAAAAAAACCCATAAGTCATAATTATTTAAAGGTGTTGTAACACAAAAATATAATTTTTTTCGATAATTCACATTACATTTGGCAAATGCCCCCGATTTTATTATTTAAATTTGAATAAATTTTTTTAGGTTTAATATGAAAATTCTGACTGCGGAGCAAATCAAGGCCTGCGATGCTGCCACCATCGCAAAAGGAATTTCTTCGGGAAACCTGATGGAGAAGGCCGCGAGAGCTTGCGTAGACTGGATCAAAATGAATTGTCAGTCGAAGCAGAAGTTCTCGATTTTCTGCGGCAACGGAAACAACGGCGGAGATGGATTTGCAATTGCCCGAATGCTCTATGAAAAAGGATTGGATACGGAAGTGTTTATCGATAAAAGCAACAAACAATTTTCGCCCGATGCCCATATTAATTTCAAAAAAATAAAACAACTCAGCGGAATCAGCATCAGGGATTTTTCCGATTTTTCTCCCGACAGCCACGAAAACGTGGTTCTCATCGATGCTATTTTCGGCTATGGTCTCAATAGGGAATTATCCGGATCGGTTAAAAAAGTGGTCGAAAAGATGAATCAACCGGCCGCGACGAAGATCTCCATTGATATCCCATCGGGGCTTTTTGCCGACCGATTGATTGACGAAAAATCCACAGTCTTCGAAGCAGATTTTACATTGACGTTTCAGTTTTACAAACGAAGTTTTCTGCATCCCGAAAGTGGCAAGTTTTGTGGAAAAATTATCGTTTTGGATATCGATTTGGATGCCGATTTTATTGCAAAAGCCGAAACCGGCTATTTCGTTATCGACGAAGATTTGATCCGAGATATTTACAAGCCTCGCGACGACTTCGCCAATAAGGGAACCTACGGAAAAAGTATTTTGGTCGGGGGCAGTTACGGCAAAATAGGAGCCATTTTGATGTCGAGTTGGGCCGCTCTGAGAACAGGAAGCGGTTTGACTTTCGTGATTGCTCCTGAATGTGGCAATTTCATTCTTCAATCTCAGATTCCCGAAGCGATGTTCATCAATTCCGGTGAAAAATATCTGGAAAAAATTGAAATTATAGATAAAGCCACGTACGGAATCGGGCCGGGCTTTGGCAAAGAGAAACACTCGCAGAAAGCCTTAGTGGATTTTCTCAAAAATCACGATCGCCCCATTCTTCTGGATGCGGACGCTCTAAATATTATTGCAGAAAATAATAAAAGCAAACTGATTCCCAAACATTCCATCATCACGCCGCATCCGTTGGAGTTTGAGAGACTTTTCGGTAGCACAGAAAACTCTTTCGAAAGATTGGAATTGGCTAAGCAGAAAGCAGAAGAGTTGCAGATTTTTATCGTTCTCAAAGATCATCACACCGCCATAATTACGCCGGACGGCCGGGTTTTTTACAACATTACAGGCAACTCCGGAATGGCCAAAGGAGGCAGCGGCGATGCGCTCACGGGAATTATCACGTCATTGATTTCTCAAAAATATGCCATCGAAGAAGCCTGTATTTTCGGAGTGTGGCTTCACGGGAAAGCCGGCGATCTCGCTGCAGAATCTTTCTCCAAAGAAGCAATGTTGCCCACTGATCTGATCCAAAAAATTGGAGAAGTTTTCAAATATTTGTCCGGTTAATTAGCCGGAAAGCGAGTGCAAATACGGGATAACTGTGCATCTTAGGCGCGCGACGCTTCATTTTTCAACTTTGATTTCAGCATATACAAGACACCCACTTCCGTTTCCGACAGATTCTCATTTTTCTTCAGTAATTTTTTTATTTCTTTTTGAAAATAATGGATGGTTTGCCCATTTTTATAATGCTCAAAAATCCTTGGATCTATGTACGAATCTCTTGCTACAGAAGGCGTATTGCCTAACTTTTCCGAAACGCCCACGATCGCATTTCTAATTCTCTTTTTAAGTTCGCTCTGTTGTTTTTTTTCGCAGACTCCCAGTTCATCCAAGATCCCCGCCGCAATCATAGTTCCGGCCCAAGTTCTGAAATCTTTTGCAGAGAACTCCTCGCCCATTATTTCGCGGATGTAATTATTCAAATCCTGGCTTTCGACGGTTATTAAATTACCATCTTTATCAAAATATTTAAACAATCTATAGCCGGGCAACTCCGCAATTTCTGAAATGACTTTGGATATTTTGGCGTCGATAATATGTTTTTCCTGAAATTTTCCCGATTTTCCTTTATACGAAAAGACCAGTTCGTCGCCGTCAATAGTCAGGTGCTTTTTTCGGATGGTGGTCAATCCGTAGCTTTGGTTTTGCTGCGTATACTTCGGACTTCCGGGTCGAAAATAGGCCGAATCCAAAAGCCGAACCATCGTGGCGAGTACCTTTTCGCGCGTCATTTTTTTCTTCCGAAGATGCTGACCGGTCACCCGCCGCATATGTTCCAGATTCTCAGCAAAATGCAAGATTCTATCAAACTTGTCCGCATCTTTTTTAGACCGGTATTTGGGATTATAAATATATTGTTTTCGCCCTTTTTGATCTCGACCCACCGCTAATATTTTTGCCCGTTTGTTGGTTGTAATCTCAACATCGGTCCACGCCGGTGGGATGGCCAGCGATTTGATATAAGTAAGGATTTCTTTATCTTTTGTTCGCTCCTCATTGCGGTCGAAATACGAAAAGTTTTTGCCGGAGCGCCGCCGTGTCAGCATCATAATTTTTGATTCTTGATGGGTTTCATAAACAATTAAAATGCCGATTTCAGGGTTTTGCCGAAATAAATGTTAAAGGCCGCTTTATGATTTTATTAACAGAGAGAACGACCGCTTATTAAGCGAAAATTTATATTTTAGCAGAAATTTTTATGGATGCCAAAGACAGTTGATGATTTCAATAAGAGCAGACTTAGATCCAGCAACATTACGGTGGTGATCAGTATTTCGCTCGTTTTGTTTCTTGTAGGTTTATTTGGATTAATATTAATCAATGCACAGAAATATTCCGACTATATCAAAGAACAGTTGGTGGTTGAAGTTTATTTTGACGAATATCTCGATCCCCGCGATTCTGCCAAAACACTGAAGTTGCAGCAGGAAACTTTCGAAAAAATAAAGCAACAGAATTACGTAAAACAAGCCCGATATATCTCTAAACAGGAAGCGACCGAGATCGCGAAAAAGCAGTTGGGGATAGATGCTGATGCGCTTTTCGAAGAGGACATTTTTCCTGCCTCTGTAGAAGTGACCTTGAAGCCGGAGTATGTAGATCCTGCAAAAATCGACGGCGTGGTGAACCAACTCAAGGCACTCGAGGGCGTGAAAGATGTGGCCAACGATAATAAATTGACCATCGATGTTTACAATAATCTCAACCGCATCTTGACTTGGATATTGGCATTTTCCCTTTTGTTTTTAATTGTGGCCATTGTCTTGATTAATAATTCGATTCGGCTCAAAATATTCTCCAAACGGTTCATTATCAAGACGATGCAGTTGGTGGGAGCAAAAAGAAGATTTATCCTCAAGCCATTTATAAAAGAAGCTTTGGTTCTTGGCTTGATTGGTTCTTTGATTGGACTTTTGGCTCTGGGCGGTCTTTGGTACTATTTTACAAGTCAGATCGGAACACCTTTCGTGCAGGATACCAACCAATATTTTTTTCTCGTTCTTATCATATTATTCATCGGGATTTTCATTACCGTTGCAAGTACTATCTTTGCAACTTGGAGATTCCTGCGAAGCAACGTAGATGATCTATATTACTCATAAATAATGGCAAAGAAAACAATCAAATCTGCCGCCAACCAATACGGCAAACCGTCTGAAAGTATTGAGAAAAAGTCGTTCTATTTCGGCAGCAAGAATTTCCGATGGATGATGATCGGTTTAGGGCTTATTTTCCTGGGATTCATTCTGATGATGGGGTCCGATGCAAACACAAGACCCGACGGAACTTTCGATCCCAATTATTGGAACGAAGATATCTTCTCTTTCCGAAGAATCCGCTTAGCACCTGTGTTGGTGATCGCAGGATTTGTAATCCAGATTTTTGCAATCCTGAAACGAAATAAATAATTTTTGACCTTAAAGATTGAACCATTAAAAGATTTGAATAGTCATTTGAATCTTTTAATTTTTTGGTCTTTTAATTTTTTAATCATTCAAATGGATTTAATCGAAGCAATCATTGTTGCCATTGTCGAGGGACTTACCGAATATCTGCCGATTTCTTCGACAGCTCATATGGGTTTTGCAGCCAGTTTGATGGGCTTGGAGGAAACCGAATTCTTCAAAATGTTTCAGGTCTCAATCCAGTTTGGCGCCATACTTTCTGTGGTGGTGGCTTATCACAAAAAGTTCTTTGATTTTACCAACTTGCAGTTTTATTACAAATTAGCATTTGCAGTTTTACCGGCTTTGGTCATTGGTTTTTTCCTCGATGATGCTATCGAATCTGTTTTAGGAAATCAAATTGCAATCTCATCTGTTTTAGTCTTAGGCGGTGTAGTCTTAATCTTTGCAGACAGCTGGTTCAAAAATCCTGTAATTCAAGACGAGAAGGAAATCACTGTCAAAAAAGCCGTCCTCATCGGGTTCTGGCAATGTTTGGCGATGATGCCGGGAACGAGTAGAAGTGCGGCTTCTATCATCGGCGGGATGACGCAGGGATTATCGCGAAAAGCAGCCGCTGAATTCTCGTTTTTTCTTGCGGTTCCTACGATGTTGGCGGTTACGCTTTATTCCGTTTTTGCAAAAACTTGGGGCAAAGAAACGGCAAGTCCAATGAAAGGTTACGAGATGATCTTGCAATCTCAGGATCATATTTTGATTTTCGTAGTTGGCAATATTGTCGCATTTATTGTCGCTTGGATTGCGATCAAATCGTTTATCAGTTTATTAAATAAATATGGTTTCAAGCCTTGGGGCTGGTACAGAATTGTAGTTGGGATAGCATTGTTGGTTTATTTTTATTGGTTTAAATAAATAATCCAAAATTAGCTAATCTTATGATTATTAATACCATACAAAATAAGTTCTTAAAATATGACTGCAGAAGATCTACAATCCGGACAAATATTTCTATTGGACAAACCTTTGGATTGGACCTCTTTTCAGGCGGTAAATAAGTTAAAATATAAACTCAAAACTGAGTTTAAGGAATTGCCCAAGAAATTCAAAATCGGTCACGCCGGAACTTTGGATCCAAAAGCAACAGGCTTATTGATCGTTTGCACAGGAAAATTTACGAAGAAAATCCCTGAAATTCAGGATGCAGCAAAAGAATATTGGACCGAAATCAAAATCGGTGGCCAAACCGAATCTTACGACACCGAAAAACCCGAAATCCTGCAAACCGATTTTTCTCACATTACGGAAGAACAGATTCACGAAACCTTAGCAAAATTCGTTGGCGAAATAGATCAGAAACCGCCCGTTTTTTCAGCAATAAAAATTGAGGGTAAACGCGCTTATCACCTTGCAAGAGCCGGCGCAGAAGTAGAAATGAAATCCCGAAAAACCACGATTCATTACCTTAATCATATAGAAATTAACTTGCCTTTCGTCTCCTTCACGGTTGGTTGCAGCAAAGGAACTTACATACGAAGTCTGGCGCACGAAATAGGTCGGGAACTTGGCGTGGGAGCCTATCTCACGCAATTGAGAAGGACAAAAATCGGTGAATTTTCTGTTGAAAATGCGAAGCCGGAATATCTCCAAAATGAGTTTACGTTTGCATCGAAACGTTTGGAAAATGGAAAAAATCAGAATCAATAAATATCTCTCCGAAGTCGGTTTCTGTTCCAGAAGAGCGGCGGATCTGCTGCTACAAGACGGAAGGATTACCATTAATGGAAAAATTCCCGAATTGGGAACTAAAGTTTCTGAGGAAGATGAAATTCTGGTCGATGGCAAATCCATAAAAAAAGTTGAAGAAGAATTCGTCTATATCGCTTTCAATAAACCGGTCGGAATCGTTTGTACAACAGATACAAAACGTGAAAATGACAATATTATCGAGTACATCAATCATCCCAAACGGATTTTCCCGATTGGAAGATTGGACAAACCCAGTGAAGGTCTCATTCTTTTAACTTCGGACGGCGACATCGTCAACAAAATACTGAGAGCCAGAAACAACCACGAGAAAGAATATATCGTGCGCGTCAACAAACCAATCACCGAAAAATTTCTGGAAAAAATGAGAAACGGCGTCCCAATTCTCGACACCATTACCAGAAAATGTGAGGTCGAAAAAATCGATACAATGAATTTCCGTATCGTTCTCACTCAAGGTCTCAACCGCCAAATCCGAAGAATGTGCGAACATCTGGATTATGAAGTGAAAAAGCTAAAAAGAATCCGCATTATGAACATCAAACTCGATTTGCCGGTCGGGAAGTGGCGCGATCTTACAGAGGCTGAACTTGCGGAACTCAATCAACTTCTTGGAGATTCTGCCAAAACTTTTGAGTAATTTTATTTTTCACCGACAAGGTAAAGTCTCATTTTTTCTTCGTACTCAGGTTTGAGTTTTAGGTATTTCCAGATCTTTTTGTCTTCCGGATTTGTAATTCGGTAAAAAATGATTCGATCTGCAGAATATCGGAAATAAGGATGCTTTTTTAACCAATCTTCGGGCGCAGTTGCGAGGGTGTATTTTGGAACATTTGAGTTGTCGAGCTTTGCTACGTAAATCAGTCTTTCGCCCAGCGCGCGGTCGATTTCATAGGTTTCGAGCAGTTGATTTTTGTTGATAAAACCGCCCAATTTTTTCCTAAAAGCCAAGATTCCGGCGGCGTCTTTTTCGGTAAAACCAAACTCCCGCAGTTGTTTAAAACTGATTTCATTAAGATTCACTTTTGAAAAATCCGTTTTTTCTAAGTTTTCTTCGGTCTTCGATTTTTCCAGAATAGATAGTCGGATCCAAGGTTTCATTTCTTCAAATTTTTCCGAAGAAATCACAAAACATTTCTGGATATCTTCCAAGGATTTGAAAGCGCCTCTTAGAATTTTGTCGCGGTAATTGACGATCACGTTGGCCTGCTTTTCCGAAAATCCCAACGCCTGCCATTGCGCTAGATCCAGCTGGTTGGGATCAAAAAACTGGTTGATTTTTACCGCTTCCTTTTCTTTTCGTTTTTCAAATGTTTTGGCCAGGTTTTCCGGTGTTTTGGCTTGCAAAATAAGGAAGGGCGACATTTGCAAAAACTGCTCGTCGCTGATGATAAAGCATTCCTTCAATTTTTCTTTGCTGATGAAACTGCCTCCCAGATAATTTTTGTATTTGAGAATTGCCGCCGCCTGTTTTTCGGAATAGCCGAGATTTTCCCAATCTTCTTGAGAATACAGATCGGGATTGAATTTTCCTTTAATATTTAGCCTTTTCTTTTCAAATGTTTTGTACCGAAAATTGTCTTTTTTCGCTTCAGAATTTGTTTCCGGAAGAAGGATGAAGTTTTGGAGTTGCTGATATTTCTCGTCAGAAACTGCATAGCATTTTTTGAATTGTTCCTTGGACAGGAACTTTCCACCCACGATTTCTTTATATTTCAGGATGGTTTTGACTTGCTTTTCCGAGAAACCCAGATTTTTCCATTGCTTTTCATCGATATCATTGGGATTGAAATCTGCCAAAATAATTTCTGGTTCCGATTCAGAAACAAAAGTAATGACGGGCGTTACCGGATGCTGGTTCTTTTTGTAAACCAAAAACGCAATCTGCCAAACTATTATCAGTATTCCAAAAATAGTGAGAAAGAAAAGTTGCCTTTTCCGGATTTGGAAAGGTAATTTGGGATTCATGATCGTGTTTTAACCAAAGTTAAAAAAAATCAATCGAATCTAAAATTATTAAGAAAAAAAAATTAAATTTTAGTCGTTCAACGAGTTTTTAAGCTTCAGAAGTTCAGCTTTGATGAATTCCAGCCGGTCGATGATGGTAATGGTTTCCGAGATTTTGGAGTTGGTCGTCAGCGCAATGCGGGCGCCGTCGAGCGTGTAACCTTTTTCTTTGACGAGATGATAAATCATTTTCAGATTCTCGATGTCTGCCGGTGTAAAATATCGGTTTCCTTTTTTGTTTTTTTTGGGTTTGATGATAGGAAATTCCTGCTCCCAGTAGCGGATTAGCGATGTGTTGACGTCAAAGGCTTTCGCCACTTCGCCGATGGAATAGTAGAGTTTGTCGGGGAGATTGAGTTTCATTTAAGTCAAAAAAACTTTTAGAAGAATACAAATTTAAATATTATATTGATTAATAAGCAATCTCGATTTTCACTTTCTTGCCTTTTAGTTTTTCATTAGCGAGTTTTTTCAGCAGTTCGATGGTTTTTTTTCGGTTGACGGCTACGTAAGAAGTCGTGTCTTTGACTTCTATCAGGCCGATGTCGTCTTTTTCAAGTTGTCCTTTTTTGATTAGATAGCCCACGATATCCACTTTGTTGACCTTGTCTTTTTTCCCGGCACTGATGTAAATCGTTTGGTTCGGTGTTCTCTCAGGAACTTGGTTGCTTTCCGAGACGTTTTCTTCCGGCGTGTTGCTTTTGATGAAGGGAAAATTCTCGTCTGCCGTCATTATTACATAAGCAAAACCTTTGGCGTTCATCCTCGCCGTGCGGCCGTTTCTGTGGATGAAAGCGTCTTCTTTCGGCGGCAATTGGTAGTGAACAATGGATTCAACTTCTGGAATATCCAAACCTCTCGAAGCCAAATCTGTTGTGATCAAAATTCGGGCAGAATCATTTCTGAATTTCAGCAAAGCACGTTCCCGCTCGTCCTGTTCCATTCCGCCGTGGAAGGTTTCTCGCTGGATGCCTTTTTCTCTCAGAAGTTCTGAGATTCTGTCAACTGCATCGCGGTGATTGCAGAATATCAAAGTTCTTTTGTTCCCGATTTTGCAAATCAACTGAAATAAGGTGTTCAGTTTTTCCGCCGATGTGGTCATCACTTTTCGGAGTTGGATATCGGGTTTTGCTTCATTTTCTTTGAGGAAATTGATTGTTTTTTCGTTATTAAGCTGAACAAATCTCGGGATGTTGTCCATCGCAGTTGCAGAAGTCAAGATGCGTTGCGAAAGCCCGGTTAGCGAACCGATGATGTATTCCATATCTTCCTGGAAACCCAATTCCAAAGCTTTGTCAAACTCGTCCAGAATCAAAGTCTTAATAGTTTCGGGAACGAAATTTTCGTTTTTCAGATGATAGGCAATTCTGCCGGGCGTCCCGATCAGAACTGCCGGGGATTCTATCAAATTATTCACCTCAACTTTTTTATCGTGACCGCCGTAAGCGACGGAAACTTTGAAATCCGTTCCCATCGATTTGAAAACCTGCTCGATTTGCAAAGCCAATTCTCTTGCAGGAACTAAAATTAAAGCCTGAATGCCTTTGACGTCGGATTTTAAATTTCTAAGAACAGGAAACAAGAACGCCAAGGTTTTTCCGGACCCGGTTGGCGACAATAGAACGATGTCGGTATCGTTTTCAGAAGCGCTGTATGTAGATTTCTGCATTTGATTTAGTTCCTCAATATGCAGCTTTTGAAGAATCGGCTGTAAGTCCATTTTGCAAAGATAGGCGATTCCGGAGAGGCTTGAAAATCGACGTGGTGTTAAATACAGGTTATCCTTAACCTTTCCGCAGAGCCGCTTCTCAAATTATAAAAAATCCCGTGAACCTGCGCTGTGGTGAGCTTTATTCTTTGATTATTTACTAATATCAAGTTCGATCCTATTATTATCTTTTTTGATTTCAGCTTTCAGACGGGCTTCTTGCTCTTTGACCCATTGGGCGGTGTCTCCATCTTTTCCGGTCATCACTACAATGGTGCCACCCAGTTGCATTTGTTTGATTCCTTGTGTCGGATCGTTTTCATATTCTTTGAACGCTTTTCGGAATTGTTTGGAATTGATGGCAAGCTCTTTTGCCTCAAAAACATTGATGTCCAAATCTCCAGTGATATTCTTGATTCCTTTCAGTTCCATCTTGTGCGAACCTGTTTGATCTTCAATTTTCACGATCAATCCTGGTAAACCACAGAATTTGTACGGACCATCCTGAATTGGAATATCGGGAGAAAACCATGCGATCCAATGTCGGCCGGCGAAATCTGTTTCCGCTTTTTGGGCGTTCCACTCGCCTATTTTTTCCTTTTCGGATGAGATTTTCCAGTTGATTTTCCTGTCTTCCGATATTTTGTATGCATCTATTCCCAGCCTCCTATGAAGATAAATTTTGTAATCCGGATACGTTTTGGTCACCGAATATCGCACATTTCCTTTTCGCATATCAGACCGCACATTGATAGCTCCTGTTGCGGCTAATTGTTTTTCAAGATCAACTTTCATCAAAGAATCGGAATGGAAAACCGTGTAACTGTAATATTTGGACCCGTCTTTTGAGGTATCAAGAAACATCATCTCTGTTTTGACATCGGCAAGATCCGTCGAATCTGGAACGAGTTTGTATTCGTAGATGAATCGCTTGTTTTGACCAATTGCAAAACTTCCGGAAAGGACAAAAAGTAAAAATATTTTTTTCATTTTTTGAGTTTAAAAAAGCCGGCGAACCGGCTAAAATGTTGGAACAAAATTTATTTGGTAATTATTCGGATAGAACTTGCACCTTCCTTTTTTATAACATCCATAGAAGAAATGAGATCGGGATTTATTTTATTCATTTCAGATGGGCTTACTTTTTTACCATTAATATAAATCACGGTGGCATCGTACGATGAAGGATTTTTTACATCGCTGATTACCAATAAATTACTATTATCTATTGTGGGAATCATACTGATTTTCATACGCGTGGCGTGGCGCATTTCCTTATTCAGTTCTTGCTGTTTCTTTTGAAGTTTTTTCTGCTCTTCCAGCAATTCCAGTTGCTCTTTTTGCAATTCTTTTCTCTTTTTCTCCAGTTTTTTCAGTTCTTTTGGTGACAAGTTTGGGCTTAAATCGTCGTTGAAATTGAAATTAAAATCCCTAAAAAAGTCATTGAAATCGGGAAAATCGCCCATATCAAATTTCATATTGGCATCTGCAAAACTATCTTTCAGGATCTTCTGCAAAGCGGCTTCATCGAAGATTTTTCCACTGTTTGCGGCGGCTTCTTTTGCCACTTTTTGCGAAAACTGTAGTCTTTTCTGAAATTCCGGTGAACTGTAAATCATTGCAACGGCTGCGTTTGCATTTTTTTCTGCATCTGTTATTCGTTTTTTAAACTCCGGAGAATTTACCATTTTCTCTACTTCTTTTCCGCGTTTTTCAGCATCTTCAATTCTCTTTTTAAACCCTGGAGAATTTACTTTCTTCTCCGCTTTCGCCGCCTGTTTTTCTGCATCGGCTATTCGTTTTTTAAATTCTGGAGAGTCATAAAATTTCGCAATCGCTCCGGATTGTGTTTCCAATGCCTTTTGATTTTCTCGAAAATGATTCGAATTCACAATGTTTTCGATTTCATTTCCCAGATTTTCAATATCCTTTTGCAAAACTTCAAATTCAGGTGTTTCGGTTTTATTTGCCTTCGCAAGTGCATTCAGTTTTTGGCTTTTTTCATTAATTTCTTTGCTGATCGCAGAAATCTTCATTTGATCTTCTCGCAAGGCATCGCTGTGGAGTTTCAGTTGTCGGGTATGAACTTCTGCAATACTGTCGATTTGCGACTTCGGTTTTATCGTGTCATTTTTCAGTTCATTTACCGCCATTTCTATCACGTTGTTGGTTTCTTTTATTTCTTTATTTTTTGCATTGACCATATAGGCGAACACCATGAAGAATAAAATCGGAAGGGCAAAAAGTTTGCGAGCGTAGCTGTATTTGGTTTGATTTTTTGTAAGCATTGTAAGTCTTTTTTTGAGGTTAGATGATAAGAAAGGACTCGTGACAGGAATGGCCGATCCGGAGAAATGACTTTCCAGAAGCATCTGCGCAAATGCCTTCGTATCGGATTTCTTCACTGCTTTGTGATCCGCCAAGTATTCGTGAATAAGATTGATTTCTTTGCTGATAAAATAAAATATGGGATTGAACCAAAACAGAGATTTTGCCAATTGTATGATCAGCTTATCCCAGCTGTGTTTTTGCCGGATATGCACCATTTCGTGTTTCAAAATCTGCTGTCCCAGAGCCGAATCCAGCTGAATTGATTCTTTCCAGAATAGGTTTTTAAAGAAAGAAAAAGGCGCCTCGTTCAAATTGGTTTGATAAAATTTGATTCCGTGGATCGTCTCGTTCGGAAACTGTTTTTTAATCGATTCAATTTTGGTAAGTCCTAAGATTAATCTGATCAGAAGAAGGATTGAAACCAGTCCAATAATTGCATAAAAAATTTGATAAATAGTGAGATCATGGCTTGTGTTTTTTGATGGATTTTGATGGAGTTGGCTGAGCAACAGATATACGTTCTGATTGGTTTCTATCGTGAAATAGGAAACCTTTATCAGTGGTAAAACCAAACTGATAATAACCGTCAGCAAAAGGTAAAAACGATTGTAATGATGAAAAGTTTTGTCCTTTAAGAATAGCAAATAATAGGTAAACATAACCCCGGAACAGAGAATCATCTTGCCCAAATAAAACATTAAAGCTTCCATCAGTCCTTGTTTTTAAGTTCATCCAACAAAAGTTCCAGATCTTGCACGCTGAGTTCATTTTTCTCTACCAGAAACGAAACAGCATTGGTGTACGAACCTCCAAAATAGTTTTTCACCAAGCTTTTGATGGATTTTCCGCTGTAATTTTCTTTACTAATCAGGGGGAAATATTCGTGCTGCCTGCCAAAGGTTTTGTAGCTCACAAAGCCTTTTTCCATTAAAATTTTTAGGATAGTAGAAATTGTGTTGGTATGCGGTTTTGGCTCGGGGAACAGCTCCAAAATATCTTTCAGAAATCCCTTTTTGATTTGCCAAAGATATTGCATCACTTGCTCTTCTGCTTTGGTTAATTTATTCATAATCTCTTGATTTTAAATATTCAATCTTATATCACTAAAAAATTAGTAGTACAAATTTAGAATTTAATTTTATTTGTACAACTATTTTTATAGTTAAAAGAAGTTAAAAATTAAATTTTTAAAATAAATAGCAATTTACTTGATTGGAAGCAAAAAAGCCGTATATTTGCACTACAATATCGCGAGGTAGAGCAGTAGGTAGCTCGTCGGGCTCATAACCCGGAGGTCGCACGTTCGAGTCGTGTCCTCGCAACTAGCTAAAAAGAATCCGTCTTATAAAATTATAGGACGGATTCTTTATTGTTATGCAGGAATGTCATTTTTTAAATAAAATGGCACTCCCAAATCTTGATAAATGTATTTGTATTAAGGACTGCGCGAAAATCCTACAGATGCGAAATTTTGCCATTCTAAATATTTTCCTTAATTTTGCACCACTTTTGTGAACGCACTTTTGGCGAAGTAAAACATTAACAATTAACACCTTCCATATTTTTCAGGATTCACAGCAAAGCCAAAGTCTGAATAATTAGGAATACAAATTTTTTAGAAAATGTCAAAAGAGACAAATTCAGCAGAGGTTCTATTGAACCAAAACGTAGCACCGGAACAATTTGATTGGGATTCTTTCGAGTCGGGCCTCAATGCAGAAGACCGAAGCGAGAAGAAAGAATTAGAAGAAATCTACAACGGTTCTCTCAACGATCTGGCAGACAACGATGTCATCATCGGCAAAGTGGTAAGATTGACGGACAAAGAAGCCATAGTGGATATCAACTTCAAATCCGAAGGTGTAATCTCTCTCAACGAATTCCGTTACAATCAAGGCCTGAAAGTAGGTGATGAAGTAGAAGTAATGGTGGACAGAAGAGAAGACAAAACAGGGCAACTGCAGCTATCTCACAGAAAAGCGAGAACGCTGAAAGCTTGGGATAAAGTAAACGAGCTCCACGAAACGGGAGAGATCGTCAACGGTTTTGTGAAATCAAGAACTAAAGGTGGGATGATTGTAGATGTTTACGGAATCGAGGCATTCTTGCCGGGTTCTCAGATCGACGTGAAGCCGATTAAAGATTACGACCAGTTCGTAGGTAAAACGATGGAGTTCAAAGTGGTGAAGATCAACCCTGAGTTCAAAAACGTCGTTGTATCTCACAAAGCGCTTATCGAAGCGGATCTTGAAGGACAGAAAAGAGAAATCATCGGTCAATTGGAAAAAGGCCAAGTTCTGGAAGGAACGGTCAAAAATATTACTTCTTACGGTGTATTCGTAGATCTCGGCGGTGTCGATGGATTGATCCACATTACGGATCTTTCTTGGTCCAGAGTGAACCACCCATCTGAAATTTTGGAAGACGGACAAACCGTAAAAGTGGTAATCCTTGATTTTGATGACGAGAAAACCAGAATTCAATTGGGTATGAAGCAATTGGAGCCTCATCCTTGGGATGCCCTTTCCGCTGACCTCAAAGTTGGGGACAGAGTCAAAGGAAAAGTGGTCGTTCTTGCAGACTACGGTGCATTCGTAGAGATTGCTCCGGGCGTAGAAGGCCTCATCCACGTTTCCGAAATGTCTTGGAGTACGCACTTGAGGAGCGCCGGAGATTTCGTAAAAGTTGGGGACGAAGTAGAAGCAGAAGTACTGACCTTGGATAGAGAAGATAGAAAGATCTCCCTTGGTATGAAGCAATTGAGCAAAGATCCTTGGGAAAATATCGAAGCCAAATATCCGGTAGGTTCTAAGCACGTTGGCACTGTGAGAAACTTTACCAACTTCGGCGTATTCGTAGAATTGGAAGAAGGCATCGATGGATTGATCTATATCTCAGACCTTTCTTGGACTAAGAAGATCAAACATCCATCGGAGTTCTGCGCCGTGGGAGATAAACTGGACGTGATCGTTTTAGAACTTGACACGCAAGCCAGAAGACTGTCCTTAGGACACAAACAATTGACGGAAAATCCTTGGGATCAATTCGAAACCAAATATGCCGAAGGAACCATCCATACCGGAAAAGCCGTAGAAGTACACGACAAAGGTGCATCTATCCAGTTCGAGGATGTAGAGGTAGAAGCGTTTTGCCCGTCAAGATTATTGGAGAAAGAAGATGGAACCAAAATCAAAAAAGGAGAAGAAGCCCAGTTCAAAGTAATCGAATTTAACAAAGAATTCAAAAGAGTAGTAGTCTCTCACACAGGAATCTTCAAAGACGAAGAGAAGAAAAACGCGAGAGAAGCTTCCAACAACAGATCGGGCAACAGCAATAGTAATAACGCATCAACATCTTCCAGCAACGAAGAAAAATCGACACTTGGTGATATCGATGCCTTAGCAGAATTGAAAAGAAAAATGGACGAGGCAAAATAAATTTCGTTATTTTTCCAAATATTTAGAAAGCATTCCGTTATTGGAATGCTTTTTTTTGTTATTACTATAGATAGTTTATTTTTTTTTAATAATTTTGACCAATTGTTTAATGAAATATAATAAATATTATGAAGAAAAGAAAACTACCCATTCTTATTACGGTATTTTCATTATTTACAGTAAGTTCTGCATTCGGGCAGCATTCTAAAACTGTAGTTGAAGATTACCTGCAGACAACCTCCGTACTCGGGAAGAATGTTACAAATAAAGATTTTGTAATCGCCTCGGAAGACGAGTCCCAATCTTTGAACGCTACAGTTGTTAAAATTCAACAGACATTCAATGCCATTCCTATTTTCGGAAATTCGGCCACGCTTTTGGTCAGAGATAACACTGTACTGAATTTTGCCGGAGATTTTACGGCAAGCGTTTCCAAAACAACAGGCATTTCTCAAGCCCAAACCCCTGAGAACATCCTTTTGAAAGTTATCGATAATCTGAAGATAGCCAATAAGCAATTCTACAAAATTTCACTTGCGAAGGGAGATATCAAAACCCCAACATTGGTTTATTATGATAACGGATCAGATCTCGTTCTTTCTTACGAGATGGAGTTTTATCAGGAGAATTCCGATAATCTTTGGCATATCGTGGCGGATGCCGGCACCGGAACAATCTACAGCCAAGATAACCTGACTCTTTCTTGTAGGTTTGGAGAGGGCACTTTTGACAGAGCGCCTATGCCTCAGGATGTGAGTCCTAAAGTAGCATTTCCTCAGACAGAAACAAAAAAATCTGCACCCTCGCTCTTGGTAAACAATGCTTCCTACAGAGTATTTCCGCTACCCGTAGAAGCGCCAACATTTGGCGAACGGTCATTGCTAAACAATCCGTGGGATATCACCGCTTCTTCTTTAGGTTGGCAGAACGATAACACCACAGAATATACTATTACCAGAGGAAATAACGCGTATGCCTACACTGATGAAAATAGCACCAACACCATAGGAGGACCATCTGCCGATGGCGGCGCTTCTCATATTTTCGACTTCGCATTTGACCCATCCAACGGATTAGACAGCTACAAAAATGCTGCGATTACAAATTTGTTTTATGTAAATAATAAAGTTCACGACGTTCTCTATAAATTCGGGTTCACAGAAACTTCCAAAAATTTTCAAGCCTACAATTTTGGGCGGGGAGGCTCGCAGAATGATTATGTTTTAGCAGAAGCCAGAGACGGAGCCGGCGTTTCAGATTTGTCTTTGGGATATTATAATAACGCTAATTTTGCAACCCCTTCCGATGGTGCAAGACCAAGAATGCAGATGTATATCTGGTTGGGCGCCCAGCCCTATTTTTCTTTTAATGGACCTTCTACCGTGGCGGGGACGACGATTCCTTCCATTGGGTTAGGCTATTTTGGACCGCCGTTATGGAAGAAAGCTGTCACCGAAGATGTTGCGATTTCGCCGATTCTTGATGCTTGTACCGAACTTCCAGCCGGTTCGCTTACCGGTAAAATCGGGATTGCACAGAGAGGAACTTGTAACTTTATCCTGAAAGTGAAAAATATAGAAAATGCAGGGGCCATTGCCGCGATTATCTTCAACTCGCCCGATGCCTCTTCAAGTCCGGGAGAAGCCGTTACCAATATGTCCGGAGATGGCGTTACCGTCATCAATATCCCATCGGTTTTTATTCCACAATCGCGAGGAGAAGCGATTACTGCGATGATTAACGACGGACAAAATGTCAATGTAACACTCAACTTGCCGGTAAGAGACGGTAGTGTCGATAATGGAATCATCAGTCACGAGTATGGTCATGGCTTATCAAATCGCCTCACCGGGACTTCGGTGACATGTCTCAGCTCCTCTGCGGATAAAGAGCAGATGGGCGAAGGTTGGTCGGATTTCTTAGCACTGATGCTGACGATGAAAGCCGATGACAATGCTGATGTTCCTCGCGGAATTGGCACTTATGCTACCAGCGAGCCAACAACAGGCGTCGGAATACGCCCGGCAAAATATTCTCCGGATATGGCCATTAATAACTTCACATACGGCAGTACCAACGGAATGGAATATACCAATGCATCGGGCGCGGTGGTTCCGGATGTTCACTCGATTGGATTTGTGTGGGCTACAATTCTTTGGGATTTGCATTGGAAATATGTAGAAAAATATGGTTTCAATAACAACTTGACGTCGGATCCGGCTTCAGGCTCAGCAAGGGTGTTCCAAGCAGTTGTCGACGGATTGAAATTACAAGGCTGTTATCCAACATTTATTATGGGTCGAGATGCTATTATTGCTGCAGACCAAGCTTCGACAGGTGGTGAAAATAAATGTCTCATCTGGAAAACATTTGCGAAAAGAGGTGTTGGAGTGAACGCCAGTGCAGGCTCTAAAACCAATATCAATGATCAAGTAGAGGACTTTACGGTTCCTGCCGAATGTTCTTTGGCCACAAACGAAGTGACCGCTGCCAAAGGATTCAGTATTTATCCCAATCCGGCGAAAAACGAATTTTACATAGACTTTAAAAATAACATTATTGGAAAAGTCAACGTGGAAGTTTACGATGCAGGAGGTAAATTGGTTCTTAGCCAACAAATCAGCCCGTCTGCCAAAGAAGCTGTCAATACACAAACTCTCCAAAATGGAATGTACGTTGTAAAGGTTTCTGGAATTGGCGTTACCTACAGTTCAAAAATGATTATTAGCAAATAGAACGTTCCTAGTTCTCTAAATAAAAAATATTTTAATAAGAGATATCAGAAAAAACCCGCCTCGAAAATGTTCGAGGCGGGTTTTTGTTATTTTATTCAGCAGCTTTTTGGGAATCGTTTTTCAATTCTTCGCCTGCCTGCTGAGCATCCGTTTTCAGCTCTTCAGCTTTGTTTTTTAATTGATCTGCCGCTTCAGCCGCTTTTTCTTTCAATTGTTCCGCTGTTTGGCTTGCTTTGTCTTTAAGATCAGATCCAAATTTTGTCAGATTGTCTTTTGCAGTGTTGATCGTATCTTTTACTTTTTGCTTTTCTTCGGGAGTTGCTTTTTTGTATCTCCACCAAGCCAGTGTTCCTAATCCTAACAGTGCCAATAGGCCTTTTCTTTTATTTCCCATGATATGATTTTTAAGTTAATATTGATTATTTAGTAGAAAAATCTATGCCAATAATTTGATATAATGAGTTTTTCGGCTTATTTCCTTAGATTTTGTTAAATTTTTAGATCAGTAAGATTAATTAATGCCGATCATTGCAGCAATGAAGCTAATTTTTTTGTCAATTCTCTTCGGCTAAATTCATTGATGTCTGCCAAATTCCTGATAGATTGGCCGCTTTTCCAATCTTTATAAACCGAAAAAATAAAATCCTGAATTTCCAAATTCTGAGTATAATCAAAATGCTTTCCGGCTTTCGTTTTACTCAGAATTACTTCAACATCTGCGTTTTTTGGGCCAAACGAGATGATTTTATTTCCCGTTGCCAGATATTCGAACAGTTTTCCCGGAATGATGCCTTTCGAATTTTCATTCGGAAAATTAGTGATCAAAAGCAAAGCCGAATTTTCCATTTCCTTCACAGATTCTTCGTGTGGCAAATAGCCCAGATTTCGGATATTATCTTTAAGAATAGAACGCTTAATCTCATTTAAGATTTTATCATCAACTCGCCCTACAAATTTCAGTTCAAAATCCTTAGCAAAATCGCGATGTTTTTCGCAAAGTTCTTTCAATGCTGTCCAAAGATTTTCGGGATTTCGGAGTTGTTCCAGAACGCCCACGTAGCTCAACGTAAATTTTCCAGAATCGTTCGTTTGCAAAAGCGGTGATTTGTCAATATCATTTTTTACAATTGTACGATTTGGTAATTCAAAATTTTTATCAAATCCATTAGTGATACAAAAAGCATTTGCGCCTTTCTTCCTGAAATTTTCCGCATCTGTGTAGCTTGTTGCCAGCGTCACATCGGCAGTTTCAAAAACAGATTTTTCCAGTTCTCGGTGCTTTTTATCGGAACGCGAAGTCAGTTTTAAATGTTTGTAATACGAAATCTCAGTCCAAGGATCCCGAAAGTCGGCCATCCATTGCAGATTTGGCAACTCTTTTTTCAATCCAAGTCCGATGAGATGCAGACTATGCGGTGGCCCGGTGGTGACGATGGTTTCAATATGATTTTCCGTCAGATATTTTTTCAGAAATTTGATAGAAGGTTTTACCCAAAATTTCCGGGCATCCGGAATGAAGAAATTGCCTCTGATAAAGATAGAAAGTTTAGCAAGAAAAGACTGATTCCGCCCCACATCAAATTGCCCACCCTTGAATTTCTGATTGCTCTTGCTAAAGATCTCGGCAATACGATAAGGCTCCCAAATTTTGGTTTTAATAACTTTCAGATCCTTAGGAACTTCCGTCTGCAAAGTCTCGTCAACCAAGGGATAGCTCGGATTTTCCGGCGTGTAGATGATGGGTTCCCAGCCAAAATCAGGCAGATATTTTGCAAATTTCAACCACCGCTGTACGCCCGGTCCGCCTGCCGGAGGCCAATAGTAAGTGACGATCAAAACTTTTTTAGAATTTTCCATGTGAGATTTTCGGCTGCACCAAAACTATTCAGTAAATTTAGCTGCGCTTTTGAAAGGTCTAAAATAGGACTTTTTTTGTAATTTATTCTACAATGATCATTAGAGAAAAACTCAGTTGGCTGGAAATGTTGTTTGTCTGGCGGGGCTCTGTCCTTCGCAAGATTATGCCGCAATTGCTGCTTATCACGGCTTTCTCCGTGGCAGTTCTTTATTTTAAAGGAACAATTTACGATTACAAGGTTCATCTCAATCCCGCCATTTTTACTCTGCTCGGCTTATCTTTGGCCATATTTATGGGCTTTTGCAACTCTGCCAATTACGATCGCTTTTGGGAAGGCCGCAAACTTTGGGGTTCCCTCGTGGTCGAAAGCCGATCTTTGACCCGACAAGTTCTGGCTTTGATCAATGATGATTCCCCAAATGCTAAAAGCAAAAAAGAAGAATTTGTACGAATAATAGCGGCATTTTGTTGGGCGCTTAATTTCCAACTGCGAAACAAAGATGCCAATCCCAAACTTCAAGCATTGCTTTCTGCGGAGAATTTCCTAAGGGTAAAAGACAAAAATTTTAAACCCGTGATTCTGCTAGATATCATGGCAGAATGGATCAATGCGCAGAATCAGGCGCAGAAAATCGATACCATTGTTTTGGTTTCTATGGATAACCAGCTCAATCTCTTTTCCCAAATTATCGGGGGTTGCGAGAGAATTGCCAATACGCCTTTGCCCTTTGCCTACAGCATTTTGCTCAATAGAACGGTTTATCTGTATTGTTTTTGGCTACCCTTTGGTCTGGTAGATGTAGTCGGTTGGATGATGCCCGTGATTGTCTTGCTTATCAGCTACACTTTTATTGCGCTGGATGCCATCATTCAGGAAATCGGCGAACCTTTTGGCGAGGAAGAAAATGATCTGGCGCTCAACAGTATTTGTGAGACCATCCAATTCTCAATTTTTGAGCAAGCACATATTCCGCAACCCACCCCCGAAGCTTCCAAAACTTATTTTTTAGACTAATGAAGTACTTCTCGGAGCAAAAATTCACAAAAATCAATTTCGAAAACCTCGAAAAAGCGGACTATGACAATTGCATCTTCACCGATATAAATTTTTCCGGGCAAAATCTTTCAGATTTCAAATTCTCAGATTGTGATTTCAAAGGTTGCGACTTCAGCAATGCGAAGCTCCATCAGACCGCTTTTCGCGACGTTATTTTTAGGAATTGTAAAATGATTGGGCTCGCTTTCGAAGATGCACATTCATTTAATATATCATTCAAATTTGAAGATTGTATTTTGGATCATTGTTCATTTTACCAGTTGGATATTAGAAAAACAACGTTCAAAAATTCCAGTTTGAAAGAAGTCGATTTTACCGAAGCCAACCTTTCCAACTCGTTTTTCGATCATTCAAATTTGACAGACGCCATCTTCGACCGCACGATTTTGGACGGTGCAGATTTCAAAAATGCCATCAATTTTTCCATCGATCCCAATAAAAATCAACTCAAAAAAACCAAATTTGCAAAAGATAATCTCGCCGGCTTGTTGGATAGCTTGCACATTATTATAGAATAATTTTTTTACCAGTTAGAATTCCCCTCCCTTGGAGGGGTGGATTTCAAAATAAATTTTGAAATTCGGGGTGGTTAATCATAAAATAAATATCAATATGAAAAAAATACTATACGCAATTTTCCTAATGTCTATCACGGTTTCCGCACAATATACGGATATCAACATCATCAAAGAAGTTAAAGTGAAAAACAAAGGCATTGTGGTTTCTGCGCATCCTTTAGCCAGCGAAGTTGGTGCAAAAATTTTGAAGCAAGGCGGTAATGCCTTTGATGCTGTGATTGCGACGCAGCTGGCTCTTGCCGTGGTTTATCCGCAAGCCGGAAATATCGGTGGTGGTGGTTTCCTTGTCGCGACAACTTCGGAAGGAAAGAAAATCGCATTAGATTACCGCGAAACGGCGCCTTCCAAAGCCTCTTTCGATATGTATTGGGACAAGCAAGGAAATGCCAATACCGATCTTTCTCAGAACGGACGACTCGCGGTTGGCGTTCCCGGAAGCATCTCCGGAATGTTTGAAACTTTGAAATATGCAAAACTTCCTTTTGAAACATTAATAAAACCGGCTATCGATTTGGCAGAAAAAGGTTTTGCCATTACCGAGCAGGAAGCCGGATTGCTCAATTCTCAGAAAGCAGATTTTCTTAAAAACAACAAAAATAAAATCGTATTTGTAAAAGATCAGGACTGGAAAGCCGGAGATTTGCTCATTCAGAAAGACTTGGCAGAGACTTTAAAAAGAATCCAAAAAAACGGCGAGAAAGAATTTTATCAAGGAAGAACGGCCGAATTGATAATTGCCGAAATGAAATTGGGAAACGGAATTATCCAAGCTCAAGACCTTAAAAATTATAAAACAAAGGAAAGAAAACCCCTGATATTCGATTACAAAGGTCATCAGATTATCTCGATGCCTTTGCCTTCCAGCGGTGGAATTTTGCTCGCCGAGATGCTGAAAATGGCTTCATTCCAGGATCTTTCCAAATACCAGCAAAATTCTGCTGAAGCAGTACAAATTATGGTTGAAGCCGAGCGACGCGCTTATGCCGACCGGGCAGAATATATGGGCGATCCGGACTTCAGCGAAGACAAAACTGAAATGCTGATCTCCGATGATTATCTGAAAAACCGTTGGAAATCTTACAATCCAAAACTGGCAACGCCCAGCAAGGATGTAGGAAACATCATCAATCCCAATCCAAAAGAAAGTACCGAAACTACTCACGTTTCCATCCTCGACAAATTCGGGAATGCAGTTTCTGTAACAACAACTTTGAACGGACTTTACGGAAGCAAAACTGTAGTTTCTGGAGCGGGATTCTTCCTGAATAACGAAATGGACGATTTCTCCATAAAACCAGGCGTCCCTAATATGTTTGGCGCCATTGGTGGAGAAGCCAACAAGATTGAACCCGGAAAAAGAATGCTCTCGTCGATGACGCCAACTTTGGTTTTGAAAGATAACCAAGTGAAAATCATCGTAGGAACGCCGGGTGGAACCACGATTCCGACCTCGGTTTTTCAGGCAATCGTAAATGTGATAGATTTTAAACAGAATGCCAACTTCTCTGTCAACACTCCGAAGTTCCATCATCAATGGTTGCCTGAAGTGGTACTAACCGAAAAAAACTTTCCGGAAACTACCATTAAAGCTCTAGAACAAATGAATTACAAAATCCAAAGAATCCCACAAATCGGAAGGACAGAAATGATTCTTGTGGACGAAAATAAAACGATTCACGCTGTTGCAGACGGACGAGGTGATGATTCCGTCGGGGTGGAGTAGCGCTTCGAAATTAGTATTTTCATCAATAAACAAAAGGCCTCCAAAATGTGGAAGCCTTTCATTATTATATCAACTGAAAATTATCTCGCGATATTCACAGATCTCGTTTCTCGGATTACCGTGACTCTTACCTGTCCCGGATAAGTCAGTTCATTCTGGATTTTTTCGGAGATGTCATACGAAAGCTGATGAGCATTTTCATCGTTCACTTTTCCGCTTTCTACCATTACTCTCAATTCTCTACCAGCTTGGATGGCATAAGCACTTGATACACCATCAAAGCTAAGAGCGGCGGCTTCCAGATCTTTCAGCCTTTGGATGTAAGATTCCAAAACCTGACGTCTTGCGCCCGGTCTTGCGCCTGAGATGGCATCGGCAACTTGCACGATTGGGGATAGCAGAGAGGTCATTTCGATTTCATCGTGGTGAGCACCGATTGCGTTGATAACTTCTGCGTTCTCACCATATTTCTCGGCCCACTGCATTCCCAGAAGGGCGTGCGGCAATTCGGATTCCTGCTCAGGAACTTTCCCGATATCGTGAAGTAATCCGGCTCTTTTTGCCAGTTTTACATTTAGTCCCAGTTCTGCGGCCATCGTTGCAGCGATGTTTGCAACTTCTCTGGAGTGTTGAAGCAGGTTTTGACCATAAGACGAACGGAACTTCATCCGGCCAATCACCTTCACCAGTTCCGGATGCAAACCGTGGATGCCAAGATCGATGATGGTTCTTTTACCAACTTCTATGATCTCTTCTTCGATTTGTTTTCTGGTTTTCTCGACCACTTCCTCGATTCTCGCCGGGTGGATTCTGCCGTCGGTAACCAAGCGGTGAAGAGACAATCTCGCGATCTCCCGGCGCACAGGATCGAAGCACGAGAGAAGAATGGCTTCCGGTGTATCATCTACAATGATTTCTACGCCGGTTGCTGCTTCCAAAGCGCGGATATTTCTACCTTCACGCCCGATGATTCTGCCTTTGATTTCATCCGATTCTATATTAAATACAGAAACCGAGTTTTCAACCGCTTGTTCTGTTCCAATTCTTTGGATGGTTTGGATCACGATTTTTCTGGCTTCACTTTTAGCATTAAGTTGGGCTTCCTCCATGATGCTTTGGACGTGTGCCGAGGCTTTGGTTTTAGCTTCAGCCTTCAAGGATTCTATCAGTTCGTTTTTGGCTTCTTCGGCAGAATAGTTGGCTATTTTCTCCAGCATTTCTACTTTTTGGGCTGTTGCAGCATCTAGATCATGTTGTTTTTTCTGTACCGCTTCCAGTTTTTTGTTGTAGTCCGCCAGTTGTTTTTCGAGGTCTTTTTCTAGTTTACCGACTTTGCTAAGTTCATCATTCAGTTTGTTTTCCTTATCCCTGGTACGTTTTTCGGCTTCCTGCATTTTTCGCTCTCGCGCCTGGATGTCGGCATCGTGCTGGGATTTGAGTTCTAAGAATTTTTCTTTGGCCTGAAGCTGTTTTTCTTTTTTGACGGCTTCTGCCTGCACATTGGCTTTTTCTATGATGTTTTCGGCTGTCTTTTTAGCATCTTCTACCACGTACTGCGCTTTAGAATTAAGAGAACTTTTCCCTATGAGAAGTCCTATCAGCGCTCCGATGAGAAGTGCAACGACACCAATGATGATAATGGTAATTGTATCCATAATTTATATATATTGAGTTTTATTTTTAATTGATTGTACAACGTAAAATGTACAATTACAAAGACTTCTCAGGTCTTTGCTTTTTTATCTATCATTCTGATTTATAATTCTTTATACATTTTATTTCATACATTTTACTTTGTACAATTGACTTTGTATATCGAACATAAAAAAAGCCTACAACAGTTCAGTTATAGAGTAAACTCCATAAAAACACGATTTGAACTGATTTTCACTCTCTGTAATCTGCGCAAGGCAGCACGCCATTGAATGAACTTTCGTTCGGTAATTTTTAATTGTTGAGTTTACTTCTTTGTGTTAGAACTATTGTAGGCAGCTTTGTAATTTGAAAAATTTATTTTTCCAATTGCTCAAGGAGTGCATTGATTTTCATCAGGCGCTCGTTTGTATTTTTAAGATTTTTCTCATTGTTTAAAGAATAAACTTCTGCATTGGCTCCGAGTTTCAAAACGCACATTGCAAGCGCATCCTGCTTGTCCTTCACATCGAAATTGGCTTCGAAGTCCTTGATCATACTTTCTATCTGCTTGCCGACTTTGCGGAGGGTTTCTTCCTCGGCGGCTGGCACATTCAGCGGATAGTTTCTTCCGGCAATATTTATTGTTATTCTTCTGAAATCCATCGTTATAAGCCGGTGTTTTGTAATTCGGCAACGCACATATCTATTTCTTTGACCAATCTGTTGATGTGATTTTTCATCAGTCGGTTATGTTCTGCGTTTCCGGATATTGCGGAATAAAGTTTTAATTCTTTGTTTTCCTCTGCTAAGATCTGGTTTTTGCGTTTCTCCTCTGCATATTCTTCCCGCAACTTTTTCAGTTCTTCCAACGTTTCTGCATGGTTTTCCGAAAGATCCTTAAACTTCTTATAAAGATTGAGAATCTTTTTCTCCAAAACAGAAAAGTTGTTTTCTAATTCGCCTAGCATTACCAGAATCAAATTCTAACTTTTACAAAAATAAGAAAAATTAATGATGATTTAACACGATATTTCTCTTTTGTGAAATATGAATGGTTTCTACTTGATTTTTAATGATTTAAAAAGCAAATAATTGGTAGTTTAGAAAAAATAAACTAATAAACTTTCAAAAACTTTGATCTTAATTTTTTACTCAAATTTCAGAACCAGCATAAAGGCTCTGGTTTGCAGCGTGGAAATGGCGGGTGTCCAGTACGGTGGTGTAGTCTCCTTGTCTTTCACAAGTTCGTTATTGGTAAAAAATGTGCCGCGGACGGCCGGTGTGAATTTGAATCTGCTGAAATAGAACTGAATCCCGATCTCGGCACTCCACCCGAAGTTGTGCGTCGTGGTGCGGAAAATATTCTGCTGATTGTCGTCTGTAGCAGTTTCGTTGGATTGCAAATTAATCAGATAATTGATGCCTGCCGCCGCATAAGGCCGCGAGTTGTACCAGCGGTCTCCGTGGATCTCGAGGAGCAGCGGGATGTCTATATAAGTAGATTTTACAATTTTTTTGGAATCTACATCCGTAAATTCCGGCAACGGCGTAAAGGGCAGGTTGTAGTTGGTTCCTCCGGCGTATTGATTCACGTGGTCGTAGGTATTGAAGGTCAAATCGCGCTGTACGAAGTGCAAACCGGGCTCCAGCCGAAGATCCAAGTATTCATTCAGCCTCATTTTGCCAATCAATCCGGCTCCGAAACTGAATGTAGCTTCGGATTCCACCAAATTTCTGTTGCCATCCATTCCGAAAATAGGGCTGAGGTTCATCTTGTAATCAAAATTATTGGCAGCGAGATAAAAACCGTAACTGAATTTTTTCAAATCAAAGTCTTCCAAGTTGTCCTGCCGATCTTTGGTTCTGAAAAGATTATTGAAAGTCTGAGCACCCAAATGGCTACTCAGAAGTACTGCAAATGATAAAATCTTGATAACTCGATGCTTCATTCTATTTTGTAGCTTTATAAATGGTGGCTATTCCGAAACTTAGTTTGGTGTATTCTACCTTCTTGAAACCGGTGCCGAGAAGAATATTCTTCATTTTTTCGCCGTAAGGAAAAGCGTTGACAGAATCGGGAAGATAGCTGTACGCCCGGTTGTCTTTGGAAACCAAGCGCCCGATGGCCGGCAAAATATTCTTAAAATAAAACATATAAAACGGCCCCAAAAATCCTTCAACTTTGGAGAACTCCAAGATATAAATACTTTTATTTTCTTTTACCACTCGTCTTAATTCAGCCAGTCCCTTCTCCAGATTTTCAAAATTCCGTACTCCAAAAGCAACGGTTACGCCATCGAATTTATTGTCTTCGAAGGGAAGTTGTTCCGCATCGCCTTTCTGCATAGATATTTTGCCGTCCAGATTCTGTTTTTTGATTTTCTCGATGCCCACGTTCAGCATCTGTTGGGAAAGATCGAGCCCCACGACCTCGGCGCCGGTTCCTTTTTGCACCGCAATCGCCAAGTCTCCGGTTCCTGTGGCAACATCCAAAACCAACTGCGGCTTGTCTTTTTTCAGCATATCCACCAATTTATTGCGCCAAAGCACATCTATTTTCATTGAGAGAACGTGATTCAAAAGGTCATATTTGGGCGCAATATTGTCAAACATATCTTCTACTTGACTTTTTTTGCTGCTCTCGGAATTGTAGGGTGTTACGCTGTTGTGATTCATTGATGAATGTTAATTTCTAAAATGATAATCGGTCTTTGAATGCGAATTGTATATAATTAATAGATTTACTGCAATTTGTAATAACTTTTGTAGTAATTTATAAAATCCTGTTTGCGGAAGATCTTGGATCGGCTTTCTACCTTAGCTACGTTTTTGATAACGCGGTCGTACTCTTCATCCAGATTATAGTAGAAATCCTCGGTGTAAAGTTTATTGATTTTTTTCACGTCGCCCAGATAGTGCTTTCGGTCTATCTCGATGCCGGGTAATGCAGCGATCAAAGAATCTTTGTTCAGGCCGTATCCGTAATATTGGGTATTGACATAATAATCTTCTCCGGCGATATTCAGCAAGCCTCGGTCTTTGTGGACGACGAAGGCAGAATCATACATCATTTTCTTGTTCTGGTCAAAAACCTTGATGGTGTTTGTTCCTTTTTTAAGATCAACCTTCAGATATTGACCCGCAGAAAGTACATTTTCCTCACCATTATTGATTTTGAAATAGTAGGTTTCCGGCGTCGGGTTGTCCACCAAATAGTAGTTTCTCTTGGCCAAAAACAAAAAGTAAATCGCAAATGCAAGAACCGTTATCAATATCGAAAAAATCAAACCTTTGGTGGAGGCGCTCAGATTTTTCATGGATTTAATCAAATTAAGGATGCGAATTTACGAATTTTTTGCAGAGCCTCTATTTTTATAATTCTGATATTGGTCAAGCCTTTGAATTCCTGAAAAAGAAAACCTTACAATCTCTAAGATTTTCCGTCTTTTCCGGTTTAAAATTGAAATGGGGCGCTTTTGTTCCATTTTCAAGATTCAGTTTTGGATTTTGAAAAATCATTGCTTCATCCCAAAGATTTTCATCGATGAATTGTTGCAGCGTAAACCTTCCACCTTCGATGATGACGGATTGAATTTGCAGTTGGTACAATTTTAATAAAATTTGAGCCGGAGAATTTTCTTTTTCTATTTTAATAAATTTAAGATGATTTTCCTCGCTATTTTTGATGGAGTTGAATACCACCGTTTCCGATTCTTCATTATAAATATGAAAACTCTCCGGAACTTCCAGCTTAAAATCTATTAAAATTCTAATGGGATTTCTCCCCTCAATTTCTCTCACCGTCAAGCTGGGATTGTCGCGAAGCGCCGTGTTTTTCCCTACCAAAATGGCGTGTTCCTCACTTCTCATTTGATGTACAAATTGTCTGGAAAGTGAGTTGCTGATTGGCGTCGGTTTGAAATCTTTGTCCAAAAAGCCATCCGCCGATTCTGCCCATTTTAGAATTATAAACGGCCGTTTTTTTTCATGAAAAGTGAAAAATCGTTTGTTCAGTTCCCGGCAGTCATCTTCCAGGATTCCGGACACCACCTCGATGCCTGCATCCGCAATGATTTTCTTTCCCTTGCCGTTTACTTTCTCGTGGCTGTCTATTGCGCCAATCACGACTTTTTTGAAACCGAGTTCCACGATTTTCAGAGCGCAAGGCGGCGTTTTTCCAAAATGGGCGCAAGGTTCCAATGAGACGTAAATCGTGGATTGGGGAATCAAATGTTTGTCAGCCTCTTTGATAGAATTGATCGCGTTGATTTCTGCGTGTGGCTCGCCCGCTCTTTTATGAAATCCTTCGCCGATGATTTTGTCGTTATGAACAATCACAGAACCCACCAAAGGATTTGGATAAGTGTTGCCCAGAGCTTTCTGAGCCAATTCTATACACCGCCGGATGTAAAATTCGTCCTTCGTCATTATCCAACAGTTAAAATTTGCTAAGACTATTTCTTTGATTCAACGGCCGTTGGCTTATAAGTGACGGGCGGAACCGGCGTGGTGATGATGGCTTCCATCAGTTGGTTTCGCTGTTTAGACAAGGCTTTCGTAGCATATTTCAAATCGCCGGCAATTCTTTTGGAAAAAGAAAAGATGACAAAAGATTTTTTGCCGCCGGCGTCGTAACTTTTGAAACGATCCATATTGTACTCTGCGTAAGGTTCTGCATCTTTTGAAACCACTGTCACGAGATAATCTACCACGATTTCTTTGCCATCGGGGCTTTCCGTCACGTTTACGAACGAATATTTGTCCTTAGTCGCCTCTTTTCTCTTTTCTACATATTCCACTTTTTGTTTTACGGCTGTCTCCAGCGGGATTTCTTTGTCGAAATACGAAATATTGATGAGCTCCTTGTAATTATTGAAATCATCATCTCTCATTATATATTGCTGCTGCGCCCAAGTGGGAGAGTTTTGCTTGCTCCAGGTCAGCAGGTATTCATTATTATTGAAGGTTAGCGGGCCGGGAATATTGAGCCGGTCGATGACTGCCGCGGGAGCAGCAGCCGTTGCTTCGTCCGTTTTGGTTTCCTGAGAATGAAAGGCAGAAGCGAAAGCGAAAAGACTAAAAGCAGAAAGTAGAATTTTAGTTTTCATAGATGGTTTTTTGATGTCTTAAATCTTGTGTTTTGTTTTGTGAGGCTTATTTCAGATCCTCGGGAATTTCACATATTGGGATCGGATTCATCTTGTGCTGCGTGGCATTGTGGAATTTGAGATAGATTTCCAGCACCTCTTTTGGTCTTCCGTCGAAATCTTCCGGGGTTTTCCCTTTTTTTTGCTGTTCCATTGCCCATTCCAGTTCGGGATAGCTGGCACCGATTTGGTCTTCATCCGTTTTGTCGGCATCCCAAAGTCCATCTGTGGGAGCAGCTTTTTGGATGCTTTCCAAGATGTCAAGTTCTTTGGCAATTTCGTAAATCTGAGTCTTGTACAGATCGGCAATAGGCGAGATGTCCACGCCGCCATCGCCGTATTTGGTGTAGAAGCCTATTCCGAAATCTTCCACTTTATTTCCGGTTCCTGTAACCAAAAGTCCATTGAGCTGTCCATAATAATAAAGCGTCAACATCCGGAAACGCGATCTGGTATTGGCTAGTGCCAGATTTTTGCTCCAGGCGCCTTCCTTATAATCATCCACCACTTTTTCAAAACTTTCGAAAACAGGTGTGAGATCCACAGTAAAACCTTCGACATTCGGGAAATTAGCTTTCAAAAAATCGATGTGATCCTGCGCTCTGTCCACCTGATCCGCTTTTTGGCGGATGGGCATCTCCAAAACCAAGGTTTTAAGCCCTGTTTTTGCAGCCAAAGTAGAAACCACGGCAGAATCTATTCCTCCGGAAACGCCTATTATAAAGCCGTTTACTTTTGCGTTGTTTGCATAATCCTTTAGCCAGTTGACGATGTGATTTATAACTTTCTGTGTCTGCATAATTTTTATTTTAAAATCCTTGATTCAAAATTTAAAGCAGTATTTTTGCTTTTCGAAAATCTTAATGTAAAAATAATGAAGTTTTTCCGATCTATCTCTTTTTCGGCTATAATTGTTTTTAGTTTATTCGCTTGCAAGAAGGAAAATAAAAATCAATGGGACGTCGAGATCAAGAATCCAGTCAGGAAAGTGCAGATCACCGATTTGTCCGGCGAGTTCTACAATTCTTCGGTCAATTTGGAAGATTTCAAAAAAAAATATCCGTGGTTTCAGGGCTCGGTTTCTGACGAAGATTACGGCGATCGGCGAAAAGACACGATGGAAATCCGCATTTACAAAGAAGCGATTTCTAAGATCAATCAGCGGAAGCTGCAAAAAGATTTGACCGAGCTTTTCTCGCATATCAAAAATTATTTTCCGAAATTTCAGCCGCCTCACGTCTATCTCTATTCATCGGTGGTAGATCCGCCAAGCGTTGTCGATCCTATTTTTTTGAGGGAAGACCGCAATATGCTTTTTGTGGATATCACAGGATTTCTGGGCGATGGAAACCATAATTATAAAAATCTCGATCTTTATTTCCAAAAATCGATGAACCCGGAAAATATGGTTCCGAAGATTTCCGCTTTTTATGCAGCGAGATTGGTTCCTCTTCTGCCGGATCAGCAGAAGTTTCTCGACCAAATGGTTTATCAGGGCAAAATTCAAATTTTGCAAGATGCGTTTTTGCCAAATGTTGCAGATCATTTGAAAATCAATTATTCCAAAGCGCAATACGATTGGGCGGTTGCGAATGAAGCCAATATTTGGAATTATTTCGTGGAGAATGATTTGCTTTTCAGTTCAGATCCCGATCTTGCCGAGCGATTCATCACGCCGGGGCCTTTCTCCAAATTTTATACAGAAGTGGATCGGGAAAGTTCGCCGCAGATTGCAATCTGGACAGGCTGGCAGATTTGCAAGCATTATTTGAAAGCCCATCCTGAAGAAAAATTGCAGGTTTTTTTGAAGAAAAATGCCACAGAAATTTTCAACGGATCGGGTTACAGACCGAAGTAATCATTAATGGCAATGATAAATTATTAATTATTTTTATTCAATCCATATTTTTCAATTTTTTAATCATTTAATCTGAATATAAGCAAATGCGTAAAACAAAAATCACAGTAGATATAGAGTTGGACGACAATCACGTTCCCGAAAAAATGACTTGGAATGCACAAGATGGCGGCGTGGAAAATCAAGAAACCAAAGCCGTGATGATCTCCGTCTGGGACGAGAAAACGTCCGAAGCTTTGAGAATCGATCTTTGGACCAAAGATATGCCCGTAGATCATATGAAGCGCTTTTATCATCAGATTATCATCTCTCTCGGGCAGACTTATCTGCGCGCAACCGGCGAAGAAGATGTTTCTCAGTGGCTGGAAGAAGTGGCTGAGGATTTCGCAGTGAAATCGGCAATAAAAATGTAGAAAATCAAGGTAGTAATTTAAAAGTCTAACAATGTAACAATCATTGATAGACTGGTAAACTGATCCATTAAAAAATTGATATTATGAAATTCAATACAAAAGTTATTCACGGCGGACAACAGCACGAGCCGGCAACCGGCGCAGTCAATGTTCCCATATTTTTAACCTCAACATTTGCACAGAAAAGCCCCGGACAATTGATTTCCGGTTACGAATATTCAAGGGGCGCAAATCCCACAAGACAGGCTTTGGAAGACAGTTTGGCAAGCATCGAAAACGGCGCGAGAGGTTTGGCTTTCGGTTCCGGTTTGGCGGCGATTGATTGTGTTTTGAAATTGCTAAATCCCGGCGACGAAGTCATCGCAGTGGACGATCTTTACGGCGGTTCTTACCGAATGTTCACCCGATTATTCGAGAAATACCAACTGAAATTTACGTTCATCGGTTTTGATAATGTGGAACAGTTGGAAAACGTCATCACTGATAAAACAAAACTAATCTGGCTGGAAACGCCGACCAATCCTTTGATGAAACTCGTGGATATCAAAATGGTCGCTGAAAACGTAGAAGGAAAAGATATTCTGGTGGCTGTAGATAACACATTTGCAACACCTTACATTCAAAAACCTTTGGATCTTGGTGCTGATATTGTGATGCATTCCGCTACAAAATATCTGGGCGGCCATTCCGACGTTATCGCCGGAGCACTGATTGCAAAAGACGCAGAATTGGGAGAGAAACTGCATTTCATCCAGTTTGCAAGCGGTGGCATTTTGGGACCTCACGATTCTTATTTGGTGCTGAGAGGCATCAAAACTTTGTCCCTCAGAATGCAGAGACATTCGGACAACGGTTTCGAGATTGCGAAATATTTGGAGAACCAATCTTTGGTCGAGAAAGTGTATTATCCGGGACTGTCGTCTCATCCGCAATACGATTTGGCCACGCTACAAATGGCGGATTTTGGCGGAATGGTTTCTTTCACTTTCAAATCGGGGAAGAAAGAAGACGCCATAAAATTTTTGGAAAATATCAAAATTTTCACGCTCGCAGAATCTTTAGGCGGCGTAGAATCTTTGGCAAACCTTCCGGCTTTGATGACGCACGCATCCATCCCGGAAGAGAAAAGAGCAGCGTTGGGAATCACCGATGATTTGGTAAGACTAAGCGTTGGAATAGAAGATGCAGAAGATCTCATTGCAGATCTGGAACAGGCTTTTAATTCCATTGGTTAAATTGTAAAATAGTGCATTTGTAAAATTGTTCAAAAAGGGCTAATAAAAAAAATGATTTTTCTGGACGCTACTTTAGATGACCTTCCAAAAATCGTAGAAATCTACAATTCTACGGTTGCGTCGAGGCTGGTTACGGCGGATTTGCAACCCATTTCTGTCCAAAGTAAAGTCGAGTGGTTTCATCGGCATAATAGTGCGACGAGACCGCTCTGGATGGTTGAGGATGATGAAAAAAACACAATTGGCTGGGTCAGTTTTCAGGATTTCTACGGCCGGTCGGCTTATCGAAAAACCGCTGAGATCAGCATTTACATCGACGAAAAATTTCGGGGAAAAGGTTTTGGTCAGGAAGTCCTAAAATCAGTTCTTGAAAAATGTCCCCATTTGGGAATTGAAAATCTGCTGGCGTTTATCTTCGCCCACAATCTTCCAAGTCTTAATTTATTTGAAAAATTTGGCTTTGAACTTTGGGGCAATCTCAAAAATATTGCCGACCTCGATGGCGAAAAACAAAGTCTTGTCATCTTGGGCAAATCATTATTATAATCTATTTTTGATTGTTTAAATTTTGTTAATGAAAATAGCATTCCTCGGTCCCGAAGCTTCTTTTACGCAGCTTGCTGCAACGCAATTGTTCCCAAATGAAGAACTATTTCCTAAGGTCAATATTTTGGATTGCTTTTTGGCGGTTCAGAACGATGAGGTGGACAAGGCGGTTGTTCCGCTGGAAAACTCGATAGAAGGGACGGTTTCTATGACCTTGGATTATCTGTATCAAACGCCGGAAATCAAGATTGAAGCGGAAGCCATAATGCCAATCGCGCATCATCTGATGATTCATCCGAGTCAGGAAAATCAGAATCCGATTGAGAAGATCTATTCTCATCCGCAGGCTCTTGCGCAGAGTTTTCATTTTTTGAATAAGAAATATCCGGATGTTCCGAAACAGGAATTCGCTTCCACAGCTGCTTCTGCAAAGCGTGTTTCCGAAAATCCGGATCGTAAAATTGCGGCGGTTGCGAATAAATTTGCGGCCAAACTATACGGTTTGAAGATTCTTAATGAAAACATCCACGATGTGGAGGAAAATCACACCAGATTCATCATCATTTCCAAGGCGGAAAATTCTTACGAGAATCAGCTGAAAAGTATCGGAAAAAAAACGGCGATGCTCATCACCTTGCCGGAGGATCACGCTGGAGGATTGCATCAGGTTTTATCGGTTTTTGCGTGGCGAAATATGAATCTTAGCAAAATAGAATCCCGCACGTTGAAAACCAAATTGGGGAATTATTTCTTCTTTGTGACCGTTGTCGGCGGTTGGGAGGATGTGCTTTACGTCAATTCTTTGGGCGAGTTGAAAGCGATTGGCGCTGATGTAAAGTTTTTGGGGAATTACAAGGAGTTTTTGCTGGAAGGGTAATAAATCATAACATTGAAATCTCTTTTTGAATATTTTCTCTTGCAATCTTCTCATATTTCTCTTTGAAATAATTCGTTTTAAAAATTTCGTCAAACTCAAGAAAGTGAGTTAATGCTTTTTTTCTTCCGGAATTGTAGAGAAAATCCGGATAGATGGCATATTCTTTTCTAATTTGATGTATGTAATTTTCATAAACTTTCCAATCTTTTCCAAGAATGGCTAAATCTGCATCGAGAAGAAAATTGGTGTCAGAATCATCACTTCTTTTGTGAGATTTTGTAGCAAGAATTTGATTGTAGATTTTAGAAATTCTGTCGTCTGAAATATTGAGTTTTTCCAAACGGGTTTTTGCAATTTCTGCGCTTTTTTCTTCGTTGTCTTTTGCTGTTGCTTTGTAAATAATGTCGTGATAGAAAACTGAAAATAACATTACGTTATAATCTGAGATTTCTTTTTTCACATTTTCCAATTCCAAGATCATATTCTCAAGATGACTGAGATTGTGGTATTTTCTGCTTTTTTGAGAATAGTTTTTTTCAATTTCTTTCCAATAATCGAGTATAAGTTTTTCGTTGTTGGAATACTTTGATATTAAATCTGAGAAAATAAAGTTGAGATCGATTGACATTTAATATTTGCTTTCACTGTTGTTCGATAAAACCAGATAAAAAAAGAAGCCAAATTAATGGCTTCTTAAAACTTATCGTAATTTTGAGTTGCAAAAATCAAATAACGATGAGCAAAAGTACATATTTTTCCAGTAAATCTGTTTTCGCCGTTATCAAAAAGAGATTAAAACGAAGTTGGGCATTTTCCAATTTGTTAGTTTTTGCAAAATCCATCTTTTCAACTATATCCAGTTGATGAAATTTTTAGAAAACCCGGAAAAAGACTGGGTTATCGACAAATCTGAGATAGAACAATTGTCTCTTTTTTGAAGCCTGTTTTTGAAAATGGGCTAAAACAAAAAAGTAAGTAATTGATTTACAAATAAATAAAAAATAAAACAGTCCAATTTTAATTTTTATCGGACATTAATGATATCTTTTGTAAGTTTATTATGTCGAAAAAGTTACAACCTCAAAACATTGTTAAAATTTAATAGAAAGGTTTTTTTTGCTCCTAGCAAATATTTTTACAATAATTGTCTAACAACCACTATTTAATAAATTTAATATGAAAATATTTATTTTGATTTTTGCCATAATTTTCGGATTAGTCAATGCCCAGACTCATCGCTTCATTTATGAATTTAAATTTAAGCAAAACCCTAAGCAAACTGAGTTTAAAAAAGAAAATATGACTGTGGATATTAATTCAGATAATATCAAATTTTATAACTATCATTATGTTACAATTGACTCAGCCAATATTACAAAAGGACAAAATAGCCAACTTTGGGACACTTCTACTCCTGTTGTTGTCCGGGTAAAAAATTCCAATACAAATAGCAATTACATTTTAATAAATGACGTATTTGTTTACAACACTGAAGACAAAATAAATTGGAATCTCGAAAAAGACACCAAAAAATTTGAGAACTATACTTTGCAGAAGGCAACAGCAACTTTTGGGGGAAGAAAATGGACAGCTTGGTTTTGTAAAGAAATAGATATTTCTGAAGGACCTTATAAATTTCGTGGTCTTCCCGGAATGATTTTTCAAATATATGACGACAAAAATAATTTTGATTTCACCTTAGTGAAAAGTTTTAAATTAAAAGCTACATATAGAACTCCATTCATTGAAAGTTTTTATGGGCAAAAACCAATAAAAACAACTCAAGAAAATATAGATAGAATGTTGATGAACGAATATAAAGATCCATATCACGAAACTCGTGATGAGTTCAAAAAAAATCCTAATATGACATTTAGCATTAATGGTGTGGATGTAAAAGACATCAGCCAATTTAAAGAATTGACTGAATCAAGACAAAAATTCATTCGTGAGAATAATAATCCTATAGAAATAGATAAAGCTATCCGTTATCCAGAAAAATAAAAAATATTCTATATTACCACACTCTTCAGAATATTAATGGCTGAAATAGCCCCAAGAATACGGTGATGAAAAAATTACTTATTATATACTATGATAACTATTGCCCAAACTGTACACGCTTTACTAATCTAATCTCAAAATTAGATTGGTTTAAACTTATACAAACAAAACAATTACGAAATAATATTCATATAAATAATGCTGTCGGGATAAATAAAAACTAAAGCTTTTGGGCAAAATAATTACGTCGCGAAGTATAAATTATACGATGCGATTGGCAGAATCAAGCAGGAGTCAGAACCTTATTTTGATACGGCAACCGAAGAACTGCCTTCAGGCGTCAAATGGAATACTGTTTTTTATGATGACAGCTATTTCCCCACAAAAGTAACTGCAACATCATTTAACAGCAAACAGATGGAAACTTCGGTTTCCGGAAGGACGACAACAGTTAAGGAGTTGAATGGAAATCTACGCACCACAACAAAGACTACAGATGTATTAGGGAATGTCATCACATCCACTGATAAAGGTGGAACAATCAGTTTCAGTTATAATGCCACCGGTCAGCAGATTAGTGCACAATACGGAACCAATATAGTCACAACAGCTTATGACGATTGGGGCAGGAAAACTGAATTCACAGATCCTTCTAATGGAATTTATAAATATGAATATGACGGATTTGGCAGGATTGTGATAGAGACCAGCCCAAAAGGGACCAAAGAATATGAATACAACAACTTTGGTCAGCTTTATAAACAAAAAGAATTATCCACAGATGGCACATCTACCAGCAAATCCATTACTTATGCTTACAACTCACAAGGATTAATCACCAGTAAAGTGGGGACAGCCAATGGCAAAGCATATAGTTCTTCCATAGATTATGACACCTACGGGCGCGTGATCTCCTCTTCTGAGAATAGCAATGGAAAGTATTTTACGAAGAAAGGCGTTACCTATGACGATAAAATGCGGGTAACATCTTATGAAAAAAGTTTGTATTCGTCTGGCATTTATACAAAGGTAACGATAGAAAATGTATATGATTCTTGGAGCGGAGAACTGTATCAGGTAAAAGATAAAACCCAGAATAAGGTTCTTTGGGAATTACAATCTGCCGAGGCAGATGGGCGGGTTCTCACAGCTAAATTAGGAGGAACTTCTATTGCTAACCAATATGATAGTAATAATTTCCTCTATACCACCCAACACAAAAATGCAAACAATAATGCTACGGTCTTGCAGATGATGTACAGCTTTAATGCGATTAAGAATGAGCTCAATAGCAGAACAAGAGGTGGTGATTTTAATATATCAGAATCTTTCCAATATGATGATAATAACCGCCTTGTTAACTGGACAGATCCCTCAACAGGAACATTTACCCAAAATGCGGTGAGGAATAGTTATGATGATAAAGGCAGGATTTTGAATAATGATCAGGTTGGGGAGATTAAATTTAATAATACCAATAAGATCTACCAAGCAACCGGAATGGTTCTGAATACTGCCGGCCAGCAGAACTTTAACCAAAATCTTCTGCAGAAGATCACCTACAATGAGAATAACGACCCAATCTTCATAGATGGCCTGAAAGGAGATGTCCGTTTTGAATACGGACTATCAGAAATGCGCCAAGAGGTTCATTACGGCGGCAATAGCTCCCTCCCCCTTGGGGAGGGCTGGGGTGGGGATTTTACCAAGTATTACAGCGAGGATGGTGGCTATGAAATTGTACGGAATAACCAGACTGGGCAGGAGAAGCATATTCTCTACATTGGTGGTGCCCCTTATGAGAGTAATATTGTATATTTGAAAGACTATACAGAGAGCAGCGGATCATATAAATTCCTACACAAAGACTATTTAGGCAGCATCTTAGCCATAAGTGATGAAACAGGTAATGCGGTAGAGCAAAGACATTACGATGCGTGGGGCAATTTTACACATCTTAAGATTGGTTCTCAAACAATGATAGTGGGTGTACAACAAGTAACAGACTATCTTGCCAATAACAACTTATTATTAGACAGAGGCTATACATCTCATGAGCATTTTTCAGAAGTAGGGCTTATTCATATGAATGGTCGTTTGTATGATCCAATACTCAGAAGATTCCTCAATGCAGATGAGAATATACAGGATCCATATAATACACAGAACTATAACAAGTATGGTTATGTGATGAATAATCCTCTGATGTATAATGACCCGAATGGGGAGTTTATCTGGTTTTTACCGGCAATTTGGGCAGCCACACATGTTTTTTGGGCGACCGTAATTACCGGAGCCGTAATAGGCGCTGCAATAGGCGCAGGTATGTACGCTATACAAGCTCAAATATCAGGAAATTGGTCTTGGGGAGGTTTCGGGAAATCAATACTAATGGGTTCAGTTACCGGAGCGGTCTCGGCGGGCTTAGGTCAAGTTTTTAGTGCAAGTGGCTTCTGGGGGTCTGTTGGTAACGCTGCTTTGGCGGGTGCTGGAAGCGATGGTGTTGCCTCTATCATAAATGGTACTAACTTTTTAGAAGGATTGACGAAAGGTGCCGTGATTGGAGGTGCTGTGGCTGGAATAACTTATACGATGAATTTTTATTCCAAGACTGGAGGAAAACAAGCAGGGGCTAAATTTGGAAATGGTAAAGCAGAAATAGATTTATCAAAAGGATTTGGAGCACATGATGTTGATCCAGAAGTTTTAAATACTAAAATTCAAGCAAAATATGTTGGGCAATATAGGGGTGTGAATGTTTATGAATCATCTGTCGGATTTGGTAGTGGGTCTCATTCAGGAGGACTAACTCTTCCACCAAATCAAATGGTTGTTGGCAAGGGAGCTTATTCTCTAAGAGATATATTTGGAAAATCTGGGACATATGATTTATTTACACACGAATATGGGCACGTATTGCAAGCGAAAAAAGTTGGGGAAGCAGCTTTCTATGATATAATTGCTACAAGTAGTTTGTATAGTGCAACGACAAATACATATGACGGCCATAACCAATTTTGGACTGAAACTTGGGCTAATCAATTATCTTATGATTATTTTAGTAATAGAAATTTAAGTTTTAATCTTTTAGCAAATATTGCAAAACCTCTTTCACAGAAGTATATAGATATTTTCACTAATTATCTTTCAATAAGAGGCTTTAGTATTCCTACATCTTGGAATACAATTCCGTAATAATTTAAATAAAATATGTAATGAAAAATCTTTCAATAATTTTTTGTCTTGTTATTTTGTCTTGCACTTCTAAAGTGAAAGAAGGAGCTGATTTAACTATCTATAATGAAACCCCATCAGATATCTTTATTATTGATAAATTTTCCTTTGATCAATCTCAGGAAAATAAAAAATTGGAAATATTTTCATATGGATATTATGCTAATACAAATAAAATTAGACCTTATTTAAACCAAGAATATATTACTATGTATACAAATAAGACTATATTTTTTCCTATAACGGAATATAATGATAATAAGGTTTATGATTATCTAACATTTTATTTCATAAAAAAAGAAAATTTAGAAAAAACTAAACAAGAATTAAACAAAAATAAACTTTATGATAGTATTAATATTGATTTAAACAAATTTCATCCTAAAGGGAATGATAATCATTTATATTTCGGCGAAAAAAAAATTGAATTTAAAAATTATTAAGAATTTATAAAATTATTGTTGTTCCATATATGTAGTTATTCTTTGTTACCGAGGTAAAGTTCTAAATTTGTTGGTGGAGAATAAAATCATTAAAAACCAATCTGGTGTTGCTAACTTTGTTAGGACACAATACTTATACTCTTTAACCTTAAGAGTATGAAAAAGATCAGAAAAATTACAGTTTAGAGTTTAAGATCCAAGCAGTATTTTTAAGTTAACAACGAGGCAATGTATCCTTAGTAGCTCAAGAATTAGGGATTTGCAAAGAAAGTTTAGTCATTGGAGAAAACTTCACAAAGAAGGTAAGCTTACGATGGAAAAACAAATTTCTTACTATCCTTTAAGAGAAGAATTACTGAGGCTTCGAAAGGAACTTGAAGAAACAAAGCTAGAACGTGACTAAAACAAAAAATTAAGTAATTGATTTACAACTAAATAAAAAATAAAAAAGTCCACTTTTAATTTTTATCGGACATTAATGATTTGATTTATTAATGCTTAGATATTCTTACAATTTCTTGGAGTAAAACATCTAAAATATTTTAAAAAGGGATCATATCATCCGGCTCTAAGAGCAGTCAGATTCGTTGCTTATAAACTAATTTATTTTCTCACTCTTCTTATTAATAAAAAAGTAAACCGGCAGCCCAAGCAAAATCAATCCCAATCCTGGCCACGTATATTGAGGTTTGTAAATAAATAAAAGAACACAGAAAACCGTTCCGATCAACAGATACAGAATTGGCGTGAAGGGATAAAGAAATGTTTTGTAACCCCGCTCCATTTCAGGTTTTTTGATTCTCAAATAGATCACACCAAAAACCGTGATCATATAGAAAAGAACAATCACGAATGAAATCATATCCAGAAGATCGCCGTATTGGCCGCTCAGGCAAAGCAAACTTGCCCAAATTCCTTGCATCCAAAGTGACTTTTCGGGAACGCCGTTTTTGTTGTTTTCAATGGCAGGTTTCAGGAACAATCCGTCTTTTGCCATCGTCTGGAAAACCCTTGCGCCAGCCAAAACGATTCCGTTCACACAGCCAAAAGTGGAGATCATCACAAGAATTGCAATGATAATAGTTCCCGCATTTCCGAACATTTTCTCAGCCGCCGCAACCGCAACTCTGTCATTGGCCGCAAAAGCGATAGAATCTCTGTCGAGCGCGTTCAGGTAAACGAAATTCACCAAAAGATAAAGAAGCATCACGGCAGAGGTTCCCAATATCATTGCTTTCACCACGTTCTTTTTAGGATTTTCGATTTCTCCGGAAATGAAAGTCACATTTTCCCAGGCGACAGAACTGAAAACGGAACCGACCATCGCAGCGGCGATGCCACCGAGAAGCGTGGCGCCGGAAATCCTTGTCCATTCCGTTTGTTTCAGGTTTTGAAAGGCGTCCCAACCATAACTCATATTCGAACTCCAATTGGATTTGTCGATCAAAATGAAACCTAAAATAATCAATCCAAGGAGTGCAATGATCTTTGAGGAAGTAAAAATATTCTGTAAGATTTTCCCGAACTGTACGCCTTTCGTATTCACAAAAGTGAGGAAAAGAATCACGACGATTGCCAAAATCTGAATCCAAGTGATTTTGAATTCGCCACTTTGGAAGATTGGTGCGGCGTCATTTAAAGAAGGAATAAGATATGCCGTAAACTTCCCGAAAGCGACGGCCACCGCTGCAATCGTCCCGGTTTGGATCACGGTAAACATTCCCCAACCGTAGAGAAATCCCATCATTTTCCCGAAAATCTCCGTGATGTAAGTATATTGTCCGCCCGCTTTCGGGAACATTGCCGAGAGTTCGCCGTAGCTGATTGCGGCTGCGACGGTCATCACGGCGGTGATCAGCCAGACCACGATGAGCCAATATCCGGATCCGAGATTTCGCATAATATCGGCACTCACGATAAAAATTCCGCTCCCGATCATCGATCCCATCACGATCATCACCGCGTCCCAAAGCTTGAGTTTCTTTTCCATAGTTTTTTTATTCTTCGTCAAATATAAAAAACATCTTTTGCATTATGATGACAATGACTGAATGAAAATTGAGATCTATATTTTTGGAAATTTGTTGAAGTTTATTTTTTTCGGGTCTTTTCGCAATTTTCTATAAAAATTAAGATTCTATTAAGCATTGGATCAGAACTTGTAATTGTGCCAAGAAAACGCTAATTTTGCAACTTCAATTGACCAAATATGGAATTAGAATACAAAGAACATCTCAGCCCAATGCTGAAAGGCGGTATTAAGAATTATCTGATCGATATCGATGGTACCATTACAGAAGATGTTCCTAACGAAGAGCCCGAAAGAATGGTGACTTGCGAGCCTTTTCCGGACGCATTGGAAACCATCAACAAATGGTATGACGAGGGTCACCAGATTTGTTTTTTCAGTTCCCGAACCGAAGACCTAAGAGAAATCACAGAAACTTGGCTCAAAAAGCACGGTTTCAAATATCACAGCGTGCTGCTTGGGAAACCGCGAGGCGGCAACTATCACTGGATCGATAATCACCTTGTAAAAGCAACACGATACAAAGGAAAATTCACAGATATGGTCGAGAAACAAGTGACGATAGAAGTTTTCCGCGAGTGAAAAAATAATTGTAATTAAAAATTCCCGGCGCTATAGGTTCGGGAATTTTTGATTTGGTGACGAAACCCATAGCCCTGATGGTAGCGGCATCCTTTTTTATTTTTTTTTGATTTCCGGTTTTTCGGATGGACAAGCGTTCTGAAAAACAAAAAAGATATAGCGGACAGCAGGATTAAGCTCCTAAACAAATAATTAACAAACAGAAATATTCTCTTTAAAAATATTAATTTATAAAAATGAAAGTACTTGCAAATGACGGCTTGACACAGTCCGGAATAGATGCGCTGAAAGAAAACGGCTTCGAAGTCATCACCGACAAAGTGGCTCAGGAAAATCTGATCACTTACATCAATGAAAACGAAATCACGGTTTTGCTGGTAAGAAGTGCGACGAAAGTGACCAAAGAAATGGTGGATAAATGCCCCAGTTTGCAAATCATCGGAAGAGGTGGTGTGGGGATGGACAACATCGAGGTGGCATACGCCCGAGAAAAGGGAAAACACGTGATCAATACGCCGGCCGCCTCGTCGGAATCGGTTGCAGAATTGGTTTTTGCGCACCTTTTCTCCGGTTGCAGATTTCTTCAGGACTCCAACAGACAAATGCCTATAAAAGGACACACCGAGTTTGCGAAGCTTAAGAAAAAGTATGAAGCAGGCACCGAACTGCGAGGCAAAACCATCGGGATCATCGGGATCGGGAGGATAGGGCAGGAGGTGGCCAGGATTGCGCTGGGACTGGGAATGAAAGTCATCGCCTCGGATACCAGAATCGGGAAAGCCAGCGTGCGCGTGGATTTCTACAACCAGCAATACATCAACGTCGAAATAGAAACCGAACCTTTGGACGAGCTGATCCAGCATTCCGATTTTGTTACGCTCCACGTGCCAGCTCAGGACGGACCTCTCATCGGGAGAGCGGAGTTGGAGAAAATGAAAACCGGCGCCGGCATCGTAAACTGCGCCAGAGGTGGCGTGATAGACGAAGATGCTTTGATCGAAGCGCTCGATAGCGGAAAGTTGTCGTTCGCAGGTTTAGATGTTTTTGACAACGAGCCAACGCCTTCCGAGAAAATCCTCAGCCATCCAAAAATTTCGCTGACGCCGCACACCGGTGCTTCCACAAAAGAAGCTCAAGACAGAATCGGTACCGAATTGGCCAATCAAATTGCGAGTATTCTTTTGGTGAAATAAAAAAAATTGGCTAGGCATAATGTCTTTAAGATTTTGCTAAAAAAATTTTGCAAGTCTGTCTTCTGAGGCAGACTTATTTGTTTTTAGGAGTCATATTAAAATTTTACTTTTGCGAATATGAAAAGGAAAGTACTTCTTATCTACACCGGCGGCACCATCGGGATGGAAAAAAATTATAAAACCGGAAGCCTTGTTCCATTTGATTTTTCTTCTGTTTTCAAACGAATTCCGGAGATGAATCTTCTGGAGTGCGAGGTGTCTGTGTATCCGTTCAAAAAACCGGTAGATTCCTCGGATATGGGTCCGGCGCAATGGCGTATGATTGCCACTTGGATTTACAAAAATTACAAAAATTACGATGGTTTCTTGATTCTTCACGGGACTGATACGATGTCTTACACGGCATCTGCCCTCAGTTTTATGCTAAGGAATCTTGGTAAGCCGGTGATTTTGACAGGTTCACAATTGCCAATTGGAGATCTGCGGACGGATGCCAAAGAAAATCTGCTGACGAGCCTTTATTACGCCAGTTTGTATGAAAATGACCAAGCCGTCATCCAAGAAGTTGCCGTCTATTTTGAGTACAAACTTTTGAGAGGAAACCGCAGTCTGAAATATTCTGCCGAGTTTTTTGATGCTTACCAAAGTCCGAATTATCCCATTATAGGGCAGTCGGGCGTGCATCTGAACGTGGACAAAAATGTTTTGTGGAGGCCGAACGGCGAAGTGGAACTGGATGATTATCTCAACGAGAATGTCCTGTTTTGGAGGATTTTCCCCGGCATGAATTTCGAATCTTTATTGGAGATAAAAACTGCTGAAGCCATCATTTTGCAGGTTTTCGGATCTGGGACGATTTTCAACAACGAGACCACGCAGAATGTTTTGAAAGAACTCAGAAACCGCGGGGTCGAAATCGTAGTCATCAGCCAGTGTATTTCGGGTGGCGTTCATTTCGGGAAATATATCAACAGTGATATTTTTACGCGGATTGACGCTATCAGCGGGAAAGATATGACGGCAGAATCTGCCATTACCAAAGCGATGCATCTGCTCAAAAATCCAAGATACAACAAGAGTTTCTCCGAACTCTTCAGCAAAAGTATTTGTGGAGAAATCACAGAAGATTTTTAAACTCTTTTTCTGCCGATATAAATAATCCGTCAAATGTGATTTAGCTTTGGGGGATTCATATATTTCATTATATTTGCAAGCTCAAATAGAGAGGTGTCCGAGTGGTTGAAGGAGCTACCCTGGAAAGGTAGTATGCGGGCAACTGCATCGAGGGTTCGAATCCCTTCCTCTCTGCGGATATTTTTTTAGGCACCTTTCGGGTGTCTTTTTTTTGCCTTTTCTTCAAAGGTTATCATTAATTTAAGATCACTACTTTTAATACCGTTTCCGTGATCCTCACACAGAGAAAACTTTGATAATTTTTTCCGAAAAAAAGACACTTAAAATTAAGTGCCTGAAAATGTTGCATTATTTTTTTGTAGCCCCTACAATACCGATCTCGAACCAACTAATGGCTGATTTTAAGAAAATCTACGAATTAAAGCCAGTTCTGGACATTCAACCGTACCGCTATCAGAGGCAGGCAAAAGTAGTGAGATTGCGGTCAGCAAATTAATTACATCCCTTATAATAATAGAACCAATAAAAAGTAATAGAATGTTAATATAGAATAACAGAAAGAAAGCTATAGAAACTTTACAGCTATTACTACTATAACCAGAAGCCAGATAGCGATTGTGATACTTAGTCTACAAACTGTATATGAGCAAAGAAGAGTTAGAGGCAAATAATTACACCAGATACAACACCTCAACAATGCAAGACTATGATATAGATGCCGAATGCGTAGGAGTGGATGCCGTAGGAGTAGGAGTTGCTACAATAAACGCCTTCTCAGATTTGGGGATAACAGTTTAAGACCTATTAGGCGGAGGCTGGGCTGAGGCAATACCAATGGAAACGGTTTCTCAGGGTGGTAAAATTGTGACTAAGCCGATGTACCGAAGGCGAGATGTACTGGGAGTTAAAACATTACATTTAATATCAAAAATATATAACTTACAATAAATCATACACTTACAGTTAAAAAATCTTGTTTTCATACAAGTTTTTTTGTATATTTAAGTAATGAAAATAACAGATTTACAGATAGTTACTGCAAATTTTACAGAGATGGAAGAACTGGGAAGCCTAAACTTCATTCTGGTTTCTGTGGAAGGCTTAGCCATAGCTCCAGAGCAGGAAGGTATGGAACCGCTCAGAGGTTTCAGCACCTACCAGATGAGATACCACCTTAAGACTAAGGATTTTATTTCCTGCTATATGCTCTATGCCAAAAAGCTGGAGAAGAAAGGTTTTGAAAAAATAATACAGCACCTACAGGTACTATGTGATAAGAATAAATCAAATAGAATTGCCTTGTTAGGTTCTGGTAAGAGCGGAGAGTTCTGTTTCAGACATATTGTTTCAGATTTCCTCCAAAAGAACAGAATACCTGTATCGGAGCACAAAGATGAGGTTGATATGGAAGTTCAGAGACAGCTCTGGCAATACGACCCTTACCAAGAAGCAGGTCATCACAATTTGCGGGACAAGTTTGTAGGTAATACTTTGGAAGGTTGTAAATGGATTTTTGCTTCTACAATGACAGACAATCCGCATCATTACACCCTTAGAAGAGATTTCGGCGATGATGAGCTGTTTCTCTCCATTGTGAAGCATATTCGTTACTTCGGAAGGTTTGAAGAGTTCAGCGGAATGATGTTCAGGTGCTTTCATTGGAAAAACTATAAATATTTTACTCATCCAGCAGATTTAATTGACATTAACACAGATTTAATTAATAAAGTTGAAATATAGTGTGTAATTTTTACTTATTGATTTTTAGACTATTAACAGTCTATTGGCAACAAAATGAGGCACACCTTACACGCACGCACGAGAGAAAGAATTAATATGAAAGTTTCCAGAATAACAACACGAAATAATCAACAGAAAATGATAGAGGCAATGATAACATCCGATTATTGTGTTTCCCATGCCTGTAGAATTGCTGGCATTTATCCTTCGACTCATTACCGTTGGCTAAAGAAAGATGAAAAATATGTGTCTGATTCCAAATTAGCTTTTGAGCGTGAAGAAAAAAGGCAAGACAGAATTTTTAAAAGATGGGAAGATAAATTCTATGCAGATTGGTTTAAAATGATAGAAGATATTAAAAGATAATAATCCGCTACGATTCATAGACGTGGGTTCAAGAACCATTACAAACAAACCAAACTACTGAAAAATGAAAAAATATATCGCTTACTACCGGGTTTCGACCAAACAACAGGGAAACTCTGGGTTGGGATTAGATGCACAGAAAACAATGGTAAGGAATTATCTCAAAGAAGATGATATTTTGATTGACCAGTTCGAGGAAGTGGAGAGTGGTAAGAACGACAACAGACCTCAGCTACTGAAAGCAATAGAGAAAAGTAAGAGTGAAGGAGCAACCTTGCTCATTGCTAAACTCGACAGGCTTTCAAGGTCGGCTACCTTTATTTTATTACTAAAAGACAGTAATATTGATTTCAAATGTTGCGATATGCCAGAAGCTAATTCACTAACAATCGGAATAATGGCTGTCCTTGCACAGGAAGAACGTTTACTTATCAGCAAACGTACTACTGATGCATTGCAGGAACTCAAATCCAAAGGAGTAAAACTTGGTAATCCAGAGAACCTAACTCCGAAAGCCAGAAAGATGGGAAGCGAGGCGATGAGGTTGAAAGCTATGCAAAATGACAACAATCGAAAAGCAACCGCTTTGATTGTTTCGTTGCGAAATGCTGGGAACAGTTATAACAAAATTGCTGACGAACTCAACAAAAGTGGATTCAAAACCAGCAGAGGTTGCGAGTTTAGCTCCTCACAGGTTTTGATATTGTATGACCGATTTTTGCGAACTCAAATAGAGATTCAAAAAACAGTTTAAAAATTCAAAATAAGGTCATAGTGCCAAAAGCGGAAAAAAGTTTCTACAATGGACTAAAAACCGCCAAATTTTGAATGTTAGAATTAAAATCATAACACTTAAAAATAAACATCAAACACCTATGAATAAAGGATTTTCGCTGGTACGAAGATTATTGAAATTATTTTATACATTTGTCAAATAACAAAACAGAAAATTATAGAAGAATAAACTTTAGAACATCATAACGAGTAGCGTTAGCTTTTATTTGTCCCTTTAAAACGACCAAATTTAAATAATTCGACAAAATAATAGTGATAACGCTCACGCTTCTGCGTGGGCTATTCCTATTGTCGAATGAGTGCTTGGTCGTACTTTAAGGGCGTAGGCTTTAGTCCCACGCTTTCTTATTTTAATAAACCCGCTTTCTTGGGACTGGAGGCACAAACTTCAAAATCCTATGAAAGTATTCAAGTTTATTTTAGCCGTTTTCTTTATTACGGCAGCTTTGGGCGGCGTGATCCAAAAGCAGTTTCCTGTCAGTATTGTTTTTCTCATCCTTGGAACCCTCCTCCTACCTCCTATTTCAGAACAAATCAAGGAAAATTTCAAATTATGGCAAAGCAAAGGGATAAGGTATGTAACTTACATTTTCTTGTTTTTCATTGCCGGAGCAACGATGGATAAAAGCAAATTGCCTAAAGCTGCTACCGGGAATGACAAAACTCCGACTGTAACTCAAACCGAAATTGACCGGACAGAGAAACCACATGTTGTTGAAAACGGCAAATCTGGGGTTTACAATGCCGATGGCGAGAAAATCGGAACGCAGGAAACGACTGCAGTAGATAATTCTATGGACGATTCGGATTTTTGGGACAACTACAGCCTGGAAGTCAAAGAGAGGATTCACGGGCTTATCCGGAATAAAGATTGCCAAGGATTGCAGATTGAATTTGAAACGGCGTACCAGAACAATGAGGCTCAGAAACGCAGGACAGGTCGGAACAATGCAGAACTTCTGGATTTTATAGATAACAATATGCGTAAAATGGATTGCTACAATAGGAAATAGTTTTAACGGCATTCCTGCAACCTCCTCCTTGCCATATTAAATAAAGCAAAATAAATTTTAATATGACGAGTTTTGTCGCTTGTCCTGATTAGATTTGCAGGACAATGTTAAGAAAATCATAAAAAAATTACAATTTATGAGCAGTGTATCACAAAATATTATTAATTTTCAAGCGTATAAAAAGTACAAATTATGAAAAAACTTTACCTCAGCTTATCCCTGTTAGCAGTGTGTTTTGCTGGCGCCCAAGAGGTGCAATGGCAGAAAAATATCCCTTCCGATACACAGGATTTTCTCTCCAATATGACCTCCACGGTTGACAGGCAGATACTTCTGTCCGGCAGCAGCATCAATACAAAAGCACAACAATTATCGACCGGTAGCCTACAAAACAATGGCTATGATTACCATGTCCTGAAACTCGACCAGCAGGGAAACAAATTATGGGATAAATACTTCGGAGGCTCAAAACACGATTATTTGATGAGTTCCATTGCTACACAGGAAGGTGGGTTTGCTTTGGTAGGCACTTCGTTTTCCAATATTTCTGGAGACAAGAAGGAAAATAATCTTGGCGGGAGCGATGTTTGGATAGTCCGTCTTTCCGAAACAGGGGAAGAACTTTGGCAGAAGACTTTAGGTACTAAAAGCAATGACGAGGCTTCGTCAGTTGTACAATCCACTGATATGGGATTTTTTGTCGCAGGGAACATCAATGACAATAGAAAGCTGTTCGGTTCTAAAGACATCTTTGTTTCAAAACTGGGCAGAGACGGCAAATTAATTAAAACCACTATTCTCGGAGGAAAATCTCTGGATGAGGTTACAGATATGATTCCGACAGCAGATGGCGGTATTGTTGTTTTAATTTACTCTACAAGTGGAAAAGCAGAGAACCTGAATAACTCCGAAACTCAAAATTCTGCTCAAGACAATAATTTTCAAAATGAAACTTCAAGACCGGAACTGACCTCAACGGTCAAAACTTTCATCGGTAAATCCGAGGATGGTTTTGGAGCTGGAGATTATTGGATTATAAAGCTGGACAAGAACGCCAATGTCGAATGGCAGAAGACCTATGGGGGAACTGGCGATGACCGTCCGAAAAGTATTGCCAATACTGAAAATGGCTACATTGTTTCAGGCGAAAGTACAAGTCAGTCATCCGGCAACAAGAAGGAAAACATCAAAGAAGGAACCGATCTATGGGTGCTTAATTTAGACAGGTCGGGTAATGAACTATGGCAAAAAAATTACAGTTTCGGTAACAGAGATGTAGTGATGAGCCTTGATGTCATCAGAAAGACCAATAAGGATAATTTCAGTGAAGACAAAGGATTTTTGTTAGGCGGATATACTCAGGCTGAGGAAAAAGTTAAATCCGATGATGAGAAATTCTGGATGCTTTACATAGACACCAACGGCAAAGAGGAATGGCGCAAGTATGTGGAAGGCAAGGAAAAGAAGAATGAGGAACGGTTGGTGAGTGCAAGACTACAAAGTGATGGCTCTTATCTTTTAGCCGGAACCAGCGCAGACCAGCTTGGCGAAGAGAACTGGAAGATCGTAAAGCTGGGCGACAAGCAGGTTGAAGACTTAATAGAAAGAAAGGATTTGCAGATTTATCCTAATCCTGCGAAAGATTTTTGTTACGTAGAATTGGATTCAGAGTTCAAAGACCAGGGTTCCAGAGAAGTGAAGATTACTGTTTATGATATGACTGGGAAGGTGATTCAGCAACTTACTACCAAGAACAAAGTGACCAAGATCAATACCAGTGGACTTCCGCAGGGTATTTATATTATAAAAGCCAGTACAGCGGATAAATCTTTGACAACTAAATTAATTAAAGAGTAAAACCAAATATGAGAAAAATTTATAATTTATTGTTTATCATAACAAGTATTACCTTGTTAAAATCACAGGCAACCATTGGAGGAGGTGGGCAAACGGTTCCCTCGGTCTCGTCTTTTTCCTCCTATATCAATTCCCCGGTTTCGCTCACGACTGGCATCCCGGATATCTCTTTTCCTCTGATGGGCTTGCCCACCAACAGCAAGGATATTACTATTAGCATGGCTTTGGCTTATCATCCGACTAATCTGAAATCAGACCAGCCAGCCAGTGAGGTTGGTGCGGGATGGAGTCTTTTCAGCGGAGGTGTTATTTCAAGAGATGTTGTAAACGTGCCGGATCATCTGGAAGACGAAAACTCTAATAACACTCCTAATTATACCCCAAATCCAGATTACTTCTTAAGTGATGTCTATTATTACAATTTTTCCGGATATTCAGGGAAGTTCAGAATAGAGAAAAACGGAACAGGGGGATTCAAAGCCATTATGCTGACCCCTTCTGCCCTCAGAGTAGAGTTTACCGGAACGGCTTATACTAATTATCAGGATTTTACCTCATTTACTATTACGGATGACAGAGGATACAAATATGTATTCAGTGACTTTGCCACTTCCTTTTACCCTGTTTCACCTCAGGCAAAATACATTTACAAAAGCGCTTTTTACCTGAACAAGATTATATCCCCTTCCGGGCAAGACATTGTGATTTTTCATAATCATCTTTATACAGAGCCACTTGCCCAATATCCATACTCATCACTTTCCACGCAGCTTTACAAGCTGGAAAGTATTGAATCGATAGGAAATGGAACAATAGACATTTCCTATACTTATACCCAAAACTCGGGCAATACTTATAATGACCCTTACCGCATCAATACTATAAAATTAAAGGATAGGAATGGAAACATTATCTCACAGTATGCTTTAGATTATACGGATATTTCTCATAGATTCAAAAATGTTTTAGGAGAGAATCAAACAGTGGTTAAACGGGCATTATGGAAGCTTAGAAAACTTGACAAAAACTCCGGATTAATTGAAACTACAAAATTCGGGTATGAATATTATGGATATGGAGAATATGGGGCAATTCCGGGGCAATATGGAGCCAGTTTTCTGCTTAATCCTGGCACAGAGCATGAAGCTTATTGGAATCCAAAGTATGATACCAAGGGATTATTAAAAACCATAATGCTGCCAACCGGAGGAATAAAGGAATATCTTTTTGGGGTCAATCAAAAATTTGAAGATAGAAATACACAACAATTCATCAACAATATAAAAAATACCCAATCCGTCTCTTATCCCGACCTGCAATATCTGACCAATTTTAATTCTTTTCAGGTAGATACCAATCAAAGTAGGTTCTATACAATACATGTCAGTAAAACAACAGGTATATATATTCGTTTTATCACTACAGAGATTTATCCCCAGGAATCAAATTATCCACCTCCTTCATTATATTTTCAGTTAAAGAAAAACGGCACGGTCATCAATGGAAATAAATCTGAGCTTCCCGGTTATACTGTAACCTATTATTATCTTAATCCGGGCGATTACACCATGCAATTATATGGGACAGGGGGAACTGCAGATGTTGAGTGTTATCAGATAGATTACCTGCCCCCTCCTTATAAAAATGCGAGAACAGTTGAAGATTCCGGACTAAGGATACAGACGATTAATTACTATTCAGGAATGAACGACCTCTATATGTCCATTCCTCCGGCAAGAACCGAAACGTTTGAATATACTCTGAAAAGTGATGCCAATTCTTCCAGTGGCACAGAGTTATTTACGCTTGGTGACCATAGTGTTCCCTACATCAATTATAAAAATGTAAAAACAACCAGAGAGACCGGTAAGGGCTATACGTGGTATTATTACAAATTGTTTGACGAGTTTCCGCCAACAACATTGATACAGAACACCTCATCCTTCCTTCCGTATTACAATCTGGTAAATAATGGGTTATTAACAAAAAAAGAAAATTATAACGCACAAAATCAAAAAATATCAGATGAAAACTTTGAGCCGGTATTTGGGGAATTAGAGCCGCAGTATATTCTTCATCCAGCCTTATCAAACCCCTATTATAAGACCTATACAAAAACGGCTTATATCAAAGAGCAGAAAATAACCAGCCATATCTATGATGCCTCTCAGAACAGTATGGAACACATTACCGAGATCAAGACCAATCCTTCTAATTTCGGAATATCATCACAAAAGCAGACACTTGCTGATGGTAGCACTACAGAGAACAATTACCAATATGCCACCGAAAAGGCAAGCCAGAACCAACACCTGATAACAGCCAACATCATAAGCTTGCCACTGGAATCCACGGCTAAACTAAATGGTGCCGAGGTCTCCCATACGGAAATCAAATTTGAAAATCCGGGTAGCCTTTTCCCTACCACTTCGTTGTCATATGCTGCGGATAGTTCACTTAAAGATAAGGTGACCTATGACCGGTATGATTCCAAAGGCAACCTTCTCCAGTATAGCACCCGAGATGGCGTACCTACCACCGTTATCTGGGGCTATAACCGTACCCAGCCGATTGCCAGGATAGAAGGTGCAAAATATGAGGATGTAATGACAGTTCTCGGGTTGGCTACCTCTTCGGATGCTTACACCGGGGCTGATATTGTGACCAAATCCGATCAGGATATAAATGATGCCACAGAAAATGAATTAAGGATTGCCCTAGAAACATTCAGAAAGAAAGGTCTGTTTAAAAACTATCTTATCACCACCTATACCTATGACCCGCTCATTGGTGTGACCAGCATGACATCTTCAAACGGGATGAGGGAGTTTTATTATTATGACAATGCCAATCGTTTGCAAAGAGTGGAAAATGCCGAACATCAGGTAGTGAAAGAATATAAGTATAATCCTAATTCTCCTAACTAAAAGGAACAGGATAATGGTTAATCCTTATTAATAAGAATCATGAAACAATATATCAAACTATTATATACCGGCTTTTTAGCCATCACAGGGATTTTACAGGCTCAGAATCTCAGTAGTAATGAAACCTATGTTTATAATCGCATCTACTTGGAACCGGTAACGTACAATGCGTCAAATCCCACTGCCAATAGCAGTGCAAAGCAGTTGCAGAACGTGCAGTATCTGGATGGTCTGGGAAGACCGAAACAAAGCATAGATATTGGTGCCACTTACAACGGGAAGGATATGGTCAGTACTTATTTCTATGACCCGGTTACCGGAAGACAGGATAAGCAATATCTTCCGGTACCAAAAGCCACCTTACAGGGCGCTTTGCAGAACGTCGCCGAAGCAGGTATCAACAGCTATTATGGTGTTACTAATGCTTTTGCGGAAATTAAAACCGAAAATTCCCCGTTGGCGAGGGTGTTGGAAACCGCTGCTCCGGGTGATGCCTGGCAAATGTCTTCGGGGAAAACCCAGAAAATGGCATATGGATTCAACACGACCGGAGAAGTCAAGAAATACACTGCAATATTCGACTATACTACTTTTGATGCTGCTCTTACCCAAACCTCTGCTTATCCGGCGAATACGCTCTATAAAACAACAGCTACGGACGAAGACGGAAGTGTCAATATTTCCTATAAAAATGGTTTGGGGCAGGTCTTGCTATCGAAAAGCAGAAACGGGACAGACGAGCTGGATACTTACTATGTGTATAACCAATACGGACAGCTGGCTTTCATCATTCCACCGGCTGCAAAAAACCAACCTCTGGATGATACTACCAAAAGCAACCTATTCTATCAGTATAAGTATGATGTCCATAACCGTCTTGTGGAAAAGAAGCTACCGGGCAAAGACTGGGAGCGAATGGTTTATAATAAAAAAGGGCAGGTTATCCTCTATCAGGATGCCAATCTGAAAAGTGGGAAATCCAATGGCGGAAGCACAGGTAGCGAAGCTTGGCTTTTCACCAAGTACGACCAGTTCGGCAGGGTGGTCTATACAGGTATCTCCCGGGATGGCACATCAAGGCAAAGTATCCAGGCGTATGTGGATAATCAGGTAAATAGCCTCACATCGCCTACCGGATATGAGGTAAAGCTTACATCTGCAGGATTTACATCCAATGGCATAGCCAGCTATTATAGCAACAATTCCTATCCTACGGTAATACAAACTTTGTTGTCTGTGAATTACTATGATGAATATCCGACAGTAAGCGGGACTCCTGCAAGGGATGCCACTATCCTTACCCAAACCACCCTATCCGGAGATAACCTGGCGGATAAAAGTACCAAGACCCTTCCGACGGCAAGCTATATAAAGAATATTTCGGATAACAAATGGACAAAAACCTATTTCTGGTATGATGAGAAAAGCAGAAATATAGGTGCTACAGAGATCAACCATCTGGGAGGTACTACCAAAACCTATACCCAGCTGGATTGGGCAGGACTGACCAAAAAAGTGGAAACCTACCATCAGCGCTTATCTTCGGATGCCATCGTAACAGTAAAAGAACGCTTTGAATACAGCTCGCGAAATTTTTTAGAAAAGCATTATCATCAGGTAGACAGTAACCCGGAGGAATTATTAGCCCAATACACCTATAATGATCTGGGACAAGTGACCAACAAGAAAGTAGGAGGCAACATCAGCTCACCATTACAATCCATCGATTATGCGTACAATATCCGTGGATGGCTCACCAAGGTGAATGACCCTGCCAACCTGAACGGAAAACTATTTGCCTACGAGCTGAGATATAATAACCCAGCAAATGCAAGCCTTGCTCCTGCACATTTCAATGGGACGATTACTGAAGTAGATTGGAACAGTGCAGCTGATGAAACCCGAAGAAGATATGGGTATCTGTACGATGGCGTCAACCAGTTGACCAAAGCTAATTATCAGGAACCTGACCATACGGTGCCGCAGCTGAAATTTTACGATGAAGAGGTCTCCTATGACTATAACGGGAATATTGCTACCCTGAAACGCAACGGGAGACCTGTAAAGGGAACTACTCCTAGTGTTGTGGATAACCTTACATACTTCTACAACGGTAACCAGCTTAGCAGAATTACGGAAGCCTCCGCCAACAAAAGCGGCTATCCGGGAGGCGGGCTTACCAATACCTATGACCCTAACGGGAATATGCTGACGATGCCGGATAAGAAGATCACACAGGAAATGCTCTACAATTTCCTGAACCTTCCTGAAAATATTGTGCAAAACACCACAGAGACGCAATATTATTACCGTGCAGATGGATTGAAGCTGAAGAAAGTATTTAGCCTTTCTTCCCAGGTCATAAAAACAGAATACCTGGACGGATTTGTTTATACCACACCATACAGCGGGGCTTTAAAAACTGCGGTGGAAGACGATAATGATGCAGCAAAAGAAGCCGCCACAGCAGGACAGGAGGAAGCATTGATGCTGGCTGAAAAAAGGCAGGTAGCAGTTATCGATACCGGAAATCCCGGAAATGTAGCGACCAAGCCTTATTTTTTCCCCACTGCCGAAGGTTTTTACGATTATGAAAATAAGCAGTACATTTACCAGTACAAAGACCATCTGGGTAATGTCCGCTTAAGCTATGCAAAGGATGCAGATGGCAGCGCAGAAATTCTTACGGCAAACAGCTATTATCCTTTTGGGCTTAATTTTATCAGCAGTGGTGATATGGTAGGGGTCTATAACCCTTCCACTACCTATACCAACTGGAAATTCGGAAGCAAGGAGCTGGAGACAACCAGCCAGTATGATTTCGGATGGCGACAGTATATGCCGGACATTGGCAGATGGAACGGGATGGATCAGCTCTCGGAGAGTTATGCTTCTACCTCACCGTATGCTTATGTCCTTAACAACCCGGTGATGATGTACGACCCGGATGGAAGGGTAAGCAGGGATTTCTTCAATTCTTTCTGGAATTCTACACCAAATGGCAGCACTTCTACGTGGACCAATACAGGAATGGGATTTGAAAGTGGTGATAATATATCGGTAGATTACAACGGAAACTATACCAGTCTTAATACCAATTACTCTAATGGAGGTATTGGAGAGAGGATATATAATATTTCTCCGGTTGTTTTTCAGGGAAAAGGGAACGCACAGACTTGGAATATGGGAGGCAATTACCTATATAATATCTGGGCAATGTCTGAAGCTTTTGGCAAAGCTGCCGGTGAATGGGACTTCCAGCAAAGAGCAGCAGCAGCATATACAAATTGCGGACATTGTAATGATAAGGGTGGTGTGATAATGATGGACAGTGTTTGGGATGTTTTGGGAATTGCTTTAGCCAATGCTAAGCCTGAAAACAAATATGCAGCGTTGGCTTTAGGTGGGTTGGCGATTGTTGCAAGTAAAGGGAGAGCAACTTCTTCTGTTGTGAAAGGAGAAATTGCTGCAGAAAGAGGAGGATTGAATCTTTTTAAATGGGGAGCAGAACAAACGGGTAAATTAGAATGGAGAGAAGGTGATTATATGCTTCATCTTCCCAATCAAGGAACTCCTAAATTGAATTGGAAAGCAAATTATGGTTCTTTAAGAAGGGAAATGGGATTAGGAAATCCTATATATGATTCATATCGTTTACCAAATGGCAATTTAATTCCTACGGGAGGATTCTTGAATGCAGAAAGATTTACATTACAAAGCAGAGGATGGACGTATAATCCTAGTGTTGGAGCTTGGATGCCACCAATAAAATAATTTAAATTATGGATTTTAATATACAGATAAAGACACAGCTTTTTCCAATATTTCAGAGATATGGATTTGAAATAGTTGAGGAATTTAAAAATGTTCTAAGATTTCAATCTTCTATTACTAAAATTAATATTGTACATAATCCATTTGAAAATTCAAATACAATCTGGGTAGGGAAAAGAGGAAAAACAGATATGATAGAAATAAATAATAATCTTCTTATTCTTTTTTTTAATTCACTCCTAAACTTAGACAAAGTATCTGTTGAAGTATTTATAAATAACTTAGTCATATTTTTTGAGAATGAGGGTGAATCGCTTCTCATAGGAAATAAAATAAATGATTTGGAAAAATTTGATTTAGAAAGGAGTAAAATTTATACTCAGAATTTGTTAAATCAACAAAATATAAATGCTGCGGATAAAGCTTGGCAACAGAACGATTATGAAAATTTTGTAAATATAATTAATGGATTGAATTATGAAAAGTTACCTAAACCATACTTATTAAAGTACAAGATTGCCAAGCAAAAACTTAATCGATAGACAAAAATCTTGCAATCCTTTTGGGTGGGTTGGCGATTGTTGCAAGTAAAGGGAGAGCAACTTCTTCTGTTTTGAGAGAAGATGCATATGCAGGAGTTAAAGCTGCATCTAAATATTTACAAGCCGCAGGAGTTTCAAGGTTAGACAGAATTGATATTTTAAAATCCTTTCAAATAGAAAGTATAAGTATGAGAGCCGCTGATAATGCAACGTTTGGATTAAGATTTTATGGAGGAAAAGCAGCTTCGGAAGGAAGATATTTGTTCCCTGCGTTTGATAATCTTACTAATCGTGTTGGTTTAGCATTGCCCGAAAAATGGAATAGTATGACTGGAATCAAACAATTTCAGATAGCTCCTGGTACACCATATATTTTTGGAAGAGCTGCTTCACAAGGTGGAATTTATACAGGAGGTAGTTACCAGATGTTTATTACTAATACAAACTTCTTAATAAAATAAAACAATGGACAAATCGACATTATCAGAAGACGAAATTTTTATGCAAAAATTACAGACTATAATTCAGAAAATAAATGAGGCTTATTATTTCACAGCTGGATATAACCGTTCATACGAAATTTTAATTGAAAGTCTTTCAGAAATTCGCAATATCTCAGATTTTTCAGAAGAGACAGAGGGAATTCTCTATTTTTTAAGAGATAGCTATAATGGAGATCGTAATGTGATTGAAGAATTACAAAAATTGCTTTTAAAATATAGGAAGAGAAAATGAATGAAGAACTTTTTTCAAATCTTAAGATAAAATTAGAATTATTCCTAAATAAAATTTTAGAAGAAAATATCTCCGATAAAAAATCTGTTCTAACCTTGCTTGGGATATTTAGGTGGTCAATATCACTGGGTTTTTACATTTTATATCCAAAATAAGATTGGAATTGATTTTTAAATTTTATATATTTGTATAACATTAATTATTATATTATATTTGTATAATAAAAATTAAAGTTATGGGATTGGACTTAAAAAAGATGCGTGCCTTGCAGGCGGATATTCATAAAAAAGCGCAGGAGGAAATGATGGAGAACATCTCCGAAAACCTCATCAACTTTGTGCTGGACGATGATATTGCAGATAGCTTCAAAAAAGAAAAAGGCAGGAGGATTACCGAGCAATCCAAAAGGGTCATCGGGCATTGGGTTAAGGAAGGCGTTATAACCGGAGAACAGCACCACGAGGGGGGCTGGTTCTACTTTGACCGCACCGAGTCTATTTGGATAGATATAGTGACCCATTTGCGTGGATTCGGGCTTAGTCTCAAAATAATAAAAACAATCAGGGAAAAGTTGTTTAATGAAGTTCAGCCGGGTTTTCGTATGATAGACTTTGCGATTATCCACTCTGTGCTGAGAAGCCATTACATTATGATGGTCAATCCAAACGGAAGCATCAACCTTACAACCTCTTGGCTTTATTCCGAGACTGTTAAAAAGGAGGTACTTCCGCCTCACATTATGTTTAACTTCTTTCATTTGGCAAAAGAAATTTTCCCGAACAACAATTTTGATGTTGCCATTGCAGACCCGGATAAACTTCCAGAACTGACCGATGAGGAAATGAAAATCTTGTACTACATCCGGACAGGCGACTTTAAAGAGATCAAGATCAAAATGCAGGAAGGCGAAGTGTATTTGCTGGAAGCACAGCAGGAGATGCAGGTTAATGAGAAATTAATAAACATCATCAGCAAAGCTGCCTATCAGGACATTTCAATTAAAATCGCTGATAATAAAATCGTACACATTACACGAACGGAAAGATTTAAGCCGTAAAAACAGCTTAATGCTATCAAATAAAGGACGGAAAACCTCCGCCTCATTTCAAACGGCTGACTGATTGAAGACCTCAAAGGTCAGTCTTAATTGAAATCAAAATGTTAAGTTTAGAAAAGTGCAAGGAAGTTTTGCACAAAGACAAAAAGAAAAAATTCACAGACGATGAAATTTCAAAAATCCGAGATTTTTTATATCAATTAGCAACTATTGAATATGAGCAGCGCAGCAGGAACAAGACAAAGGCGGGTAATCATTTACTCAAGAGTATCGACTGATGAACAGGCTGAACGTGGATTCAGCCTTTCTGATCAGGAAGAAAGGTTGCGGAAATACTGCGAGAGCAATAATTATGAAATAGTTGCACACTTCCAGGATGACCATTCTGCAAAAAACTTTAACAGACCGGCATTTCAAAAGATGCTGATGCAGCTTAGGTCAAAGATTTTAAAAGCCGATTTGTTTTTGGCTGTTAGATATGACCGGTTTTCAAGAAATGCTCAGCTGTCACTAGAAATGATAAGCGAGTTGAAAAAGTACGGGATTCAATTCAATACTATAGAACAGCAGGTTGATTTGAACAATCCTGAAAGCCTTTTGATACACCTCATCAATCTTGGATTACCTCAAGTTGAAAATGAGAGAAGGGCATTGAACACCAAGAGAGGTATGAGGCGGGCACAAAAGGAAGGTAACTGGATGGCAACTGCTCCCAGAGGATATAGTAATGTCCAAAAAAATGGAGAAAAATATATTGAGCCTAATGGAGATTCGGAACTAATAAGATGGGCTTTTCAGCAACTTGCAACAGGCTTGTTTACTATTGAAGATGTTAGGAGGCAGCTATTGAAAAAAGGCTTTAAAATTACAAAGTCGCCATTTAATAAACTTGTCAAGAATCCTGCTTATATGGGTAAGATAAAAATTGCTGCCTGGAATGATGAACCGGAAATCCTCGCAGACGGCAAACACCAGCCTATTGTCAGCGAGGAATTGTTCCTATCCGTACAGGACATTTTGGAAGGTAGGAAACATACTGCAAGACCAAAGCAAAGAAAGGATGAGAACTTTCCTCTAAGAGGCTTCTTAGAGTGTCCTCAGTGCGGGAATCCGCTCACGGCAAGTTTTTCAAAAGGAAGGTCTGCAAAGTATGGCTATTACCATTGCCAGCAAGGTTGCGGAGAGAGACAAAAATACGAGGAGGTTAATGATGCTTTTACAAATTACCTAGGCAATTTCACGGTCGAAGACGAAGTGTTAGAGCTATACTACCTCATCCTGCAAGATGTATTCAACAAAGACAAGAAGGACAAGGACAAAGAAGTAACGCACATAAAAGGGCTTATAGACAGCCTAAATAAAAAATTGGATTTACTGCTTGATAAGCTGTTGGAAGACCAAATAACTCAGCAGGACTATGAGAGGGGCAAGAAACGCTTTGAAGACGAACTGTACAGATTAGAGAGTCAGAAGCAAGAATTGGAGATGGAACATAATGATTTTATGGTAATGGTTCAGTACAGCTTTGGAATGTTGAAAGACTTAGGCAGTTATTATGAAAAATCCGAGATGGAAGTTAGACATAAAATACTCGGTTCGATATTTCCGGAAAAATTGATTTACGAGAACGGAAATTATCGAACCGCAGAAATCAATAGTGTAGTCCCTTTAATATGCAGTAATATCAATAGTTTCGGACAGGTTAAAGAAAAAAGGATTGCTAATATTAACAATCCTTCCTGTAAAGTAGCCTATAGGGGAATCGAACCGCTGTTGCAAGATAGAAAATCTTGAGTCCTAACCACTAGACGAATAGGCCATTTTTTTGGTGGACTGCAAAAATAGAGACTTTAGACGGGTTGGGCAAATCTTTTTGTCTATTTCAATTTTTTCTCGATTACAGTATTGGCAATTCCTTTTTGCTCCAGATCTTTCTGGGCTTTGACGGCTTCTTCCAGAGATTTGTACTTTCCGTAGGTGTAGTAGAACACGCCGTTTTCCTTGTTTCTAATGAGATCGGGAATCGTTTTCAAAATCGGGGATTTGGAATCCAATTTACCCTTTCCGGAATAGACTTCCAAAGTGTAGTATCCGGCTCCCAACGATTGATTGGGCACAAAGCTGATAGCACTTGCATTTCGGAAACCCGCATCTTTTGCTGTCTTTAGGTTTGTATCTCGTACGGAGGCATAGTTTGTGGTGCCGTAGTAATATTTGTACAGTCCGCCTTCTTTGATGGTAAGGATATATTTCAGACCTTTGAGTGCCGGATCGTCGGTGCTATATTTATTGGGCGTACTCATCAGCAAGATTCGGAAATCGTTTTTCAGGGGTTGTTCCGCCGGTTTTTCGGGCTCAGGTTTTTTGACGTTTCGGTCCACCATTTTTTTATAACTGACAATGGCATTGTAGATGCTTTCTGCGATGGCCTGCTGTCCTTCGTCTGAAGAGATATAACGGGCATCGTCATAATTATTGACAAAGCCGGTTTCTATAAGGATGGAAGGCATGGCATTCATTCTCAGAACGTGTAGATTTTCCTGTTTTACGCCTCGCGAAAGTCTTTTGTCTTTTTTCACAAAATTATCTTCGACGAGACCACCAATGATGAGGCTGGCTTCCAAATATTTGCTTTGTTGGATCTTCAGTGCGATGAGAGATTCCGGAGAGTTGGGATTGTAGGAGGCAAAGTTTTCCCGGTCTTGGTCGTCGAGGAAGATCACATCATTTTCTGCTTTAGCTACATCGAGGTTGGTTTTGTTTTGGTTGGGACCTTGGACGAAGGTCTCGGTGCCTTGCGCGGTTGCGCTCCTGCTCGATGAGGAGTTCACGTGGACCGAGATGAAAAGATCTGCATCGCTTTTGTTGGCGAGATTGGTCCGGTAAGTCAAAGACGGATATTCGTCAACTTTTCGTGTGTAGATGACTTTGTATTCTTTATTTTTTTCCAGCATTCGTCCCAATTTCAAGACGATGCCCAGCGTGATGTCTTTCTCCTGCACGGGGCCGAGGTCGGGATAGGTTCTGGTAGCTCCGGTATCACTGCCTCCGTGTCCTGCATCCAAAACCAGCGTGAATTTTTTTTGTCCATAAAAATTACTAAAACCTACGAAAACTACGAACAGCAGAAAAATTTTATTATAAAGTATCGACCTAATCATTTTAATCTTTAAAATTTAATTAATTTTGAACCCAATTTCAGAATGACTGCATTGGCTCGAAGTATCTTCAAAAGTATATTACTAATTTTAAATATCCTAATTTTTAACAATATTTTAGCACAATCTGTGACTCAAAATACTGATAAAAGTAATGGTGTGCGAGATTCATTAGATATCAATCGGGATTCTTTGAATATAAAGAAAGACACCGCTGTGGCAAAAGAACCGTTGGAAGATGTCGTAAAAATGAAAGCGGAGCAGAAAAGCAGTTCTTCCATTGCCAATAAGCAAACCACGCTGCACAAGAATGCCCAGATCATCTATCAGGATATGCAGATCGATGCAGATTACATCCGATTCGAGTGGGAGACCGGAAAGATCTATGCCCGAGGAGAGCAAGACGAGAAAGGAAAAATCATAAAACCGGCCATCGCCACACAAGCCGGAAAAAAATTTGAGTACAACGAGGTCATTTACAATACCAAGACCAAGCAGGCCATCGCCTTCAATGCGAGAACCGAGGAAAGTGAAGGAGTCATCGTTGCGCAGAAAACAAAGAAGTACAATGATTCGGTTTTCTTTATGAGAAAGGCAATATACACCACCGACGAATATTTTCTCAAAAAGAAAGACTCGCTTCCCGATTATCATATGTCGGCGCCGAATATCAAACTTCTTAAAGCAAAAGCAAATTCACAAATCGTGACGGGGCCGATCCAGATGTACATCGAGCAAGTTCCCACGCCTTTAATTCTTCCATTTGCAATTTTGCCATTCTCGGATAAAAGGTCTGCCGGTATTTTGATTCCGAGTTTTGGGGAGCGCCAGGATGTTGGTTTTTTCCTGAACGGATTGGGATATTATCAGCCTATTGGCGACCATTTCGATTTGAAAATTTTGTCAGATATATACACCAAGGGGAGTTGGAACTTGAGACCTGAGCTTAATTATTTGAAAAAATACCGCTATACCGGAAATTTTTCGGCCGATTATGGTTACACGGTGCGCGGAATCAAGGGTTTGGACGATTATTCCAAAACTAAAACCTACAGAATCGCGTGGCGGCACTCGCAGGATTCTAAGGCCAATCCTTATCTCACCTTCAATGCCAGCGTGGACATCGTAAGTACCAAGTTTTATAATAATACGGTGAATAATAATTATCTCTTTAACCAGAGTGTTCTCAACACGCAGCAGACCTCGCGAGTGAATTTGACCAAACGTTTCGTTGATTTCCCCGTTACGATCAACGCCAGTATGGCCTATTCCCAGAATTTTGCAACGGGACTGACGGATATTCGCTTGCCCGATATGACCGTTGCCATCAATCAATTTTATCTTTTTAAACCGAAAACCGGCGTGAGAACAGGTTTGCTGGAAAACATCAATGTGAATACGGGCTTGGCTCTCAGCAACTATGTGACCACCACCGAAGATCAGCTCTTCAAAAAAGGAATGTGGGAAGATATGAAAACGGGTGCCAAGAATAACATTTCTATGTCCACCAATACGACGATTGCCAAGTATTTCACTTTTACCATTGCCGCAAATGCAGATAACGTGCTCACGACCAAAACTTTGGAAAAAAAATACAATCCGCTGACGAATATGGTGGAAAATAATTTTAAAAACGGCATCGCTGGCTATTCCACATTCTCGGCCAGCACCAGTCTGCAGACAGTCTTATACGGCCAGAAGAACTTCAGCAAAACATCGGCAATAGTCGCGATCCGCCATATGATAACGCCCAGCATGAGTTTTAATTATTCTCCCGATTTCGGAGATGAGAGCTGGGGCTATTTCAAAAAATACGCCAATGCGCGGGGCGAGATGACGCCATATTCCATCTTCGAAAACGGAATCTACGGCGCACCCACTGCAGGACTGACGCAGAGTGTCGGTTTTAATATCAATAATAATCTGGAGATGAAAATCAGATCCAAAACCGATTCTACAGGCGTAAAAAAAGTAAAAATCTTCGAAAACCTTAACGTCTCCGGAAATTATAATTTTGCGGCAGAGCGCAACAAATGGTCTGTCTTTACGGTGAACGGACAATCTTCTTTCTTGGATAATAAACTCAATGTCAATACCAGCCTTACCATTGAGCCGTACGAAATTGTCTATCAGGAAGGAAGTGATATAGGCGTCCGGACAGAAAATTTTGGTCATTTCAGTTTGCAGGGTTTCAATCTTCAGCTGTCTTACCCAATGAGCGAGGCCATTTTCGGAAAGAAAGAAGAACTTTCCAAAAAATATAAAAAGAAGGGCGAAATCCGAAACGAGAATTATTTCTTTGATGATGATAATTATTCCCGCTATTCTCCGACTTGGACTTTGAACGTGAATGCTAATTATGCTTACACGAAAGGATTATCCAGGTTTGGCAATAAAGTTGCAACATTTGGTCTCGACGGGAGCATCAAGTTGACACCTTATTGGACGATCAATGGCAGCACCAATTATGACATCGAAACCAAAGAATTAGGCTACACGCGTCTCGGTTTTGCCAGAGACCAACGCAGTTTTACCATCACGTTCAACTGGGTTCCATTTGGACAGTATAAGGTTTATGATTTCTTTATCGGGATCAAAGCCAACATCCTGAGAGATGCCGTGAAGTATAAGCAAAGAAGTTTCACACAGCCCAATAGTCCTTTTTAGGATTTAGTAAAAATTTGTATAGTTTTGTAAAAAAACCAAGATTCAATAATGAAGAAGATTATTCACAGTTCAGACGCGCCGGCAGCCATCGGACCGTACTCGCAGGCAACGCTGGTAGGCGGAACTTTATACATCTCCGGTCAGATTCCGATAGATCCGGCGAGCGGAAAATTGGTGGAAGGCATCCGCAAAGAAACGCACCAAGTGATGAAAAATCTCGAAGCCATTTTGAAAGTTGCCGATATGGACTTTGGCAACGCCGTAAAAACTACTATTTTTCTTAAGAATATGGATGATTTTGCAGAGGTTAATGAGATTTACGCTTCTTATTTCAAAAATGAAAATTATCCCGCGCGAGAGACTGTGCAAGTGTCGTGTCTCCCGAAAAATGTGGATGTGGAAATCTCGATGATTGCTTTCAAAGATTAACAAATGAATTTCTGTAGGAATATCATCGGTGTATTGGCGGGCTTGGTAGTCGCTGCTCTCATTATTACATTGGGGATAAAGATCAATTCTTCGTGGATCACCTACAAGCAGTTTGCCCCGTTTGGGCATTGGGAAACGCTTCTGCAATCTGTCCAACACAAGGATTCTTTTTTTGTGGCGCTTTTATTTTTCGGAGGTTTGGGCGTGACTGTCGGGGGCGTAGTCACGGCGATGATTGTAAAATATGCCAAGGTGGCCTACGCCATTTTGATAGGCTTCATTATGCTCTTCATTGCGATGCTGGATATTATTATTTATCCGTATCATCCGGTTTTTTATAAGATTGCTATTTTTCTCATCTTCTTTCCGTTCTCTTGGATCGGCGGCAAAATTACCGAGGTCATCTACAAGCGACGAGAAGAGCGGGCCAAACAATTGCATGCAAAAAAATAAGAAACCAAACCGCCGCAGCACCTGTGACGAACTTAAAGATTTGGCGATCCTGACTGATTTTAAAATATGCTAAGTCCTTAATATTCAATTAAAATATCATTTAAATTCAAAAAATTTAGCCTTTATAAAAAACGCTTTTTGACAAAAAGGGCACAGAATGTGTATAGCTAAACGCACGAATAAACAAAATATAAACTTATGAGAAATCTTTTATGGCTCGTAGCAGTGATATGTATTATCATCTGGCTGCTGGGGATGTTGGGTGTAGTTCCGGGGATGAGTACCGGATATCTGATCCACGTGTTATTGGTAATTGCAATTATTGTAGTTCTTTACAATCTGATTTCAGGCAGGAAACCGCTTGATTAGCGGATACAAAAATGCAGTGCCGACAGCATTGCAATAGAAAATGCAACCCGTGCTTTCCACGGGTTTTTTGCTGTTTGCACTTATATTTATAATTCCGATTTTTTGACTTTCCAAATCCCAACTTTATGCTTTATATTTGTAATAATTTTGCAAAGTGAAAAGTGTATTTTCCTTTTTTATCATTTTTATGATGGCTTTTCGGCCGCTGATGCCTTTTGCCGATTATGCATTGAATTATAATTACATTTCGCAAGAACTTTGTAAAAACAAGAGCAGACCTCAATTGTTGTGCAACGGAAAGTGTTATTTGAAAAAAGAATTAGCCAAGACCACAGAAAATCCGGTAAAAAATGGTTTCAAATCCGGCATTTCTCATTTTGCGGATGTTTTTGTCGCTCAAGACGCTTTCTCCTTCCATCCGATAATTCCTATTAATTCCGATAATTCATATTCAAACGCGGAACTTAGTCTTTGTTATAAATTCTCACTGTTTTCCAAGATTTTTCATCCGCCTCTCATTTGATTCTTTTTATAAATGATAATGTTGCAAGAAATATTTACTATTAATAAAAATTGAATCTTAAAATTATGAACATAAAAATAGTCGCACTACAGATACTTATTGCTATATCCAGCTTATCTTGCGCGCAAGAAACACCAAAGGTAAAACACGTGGCGAAGATGAAGCCTTCCAACGAGCTCAAAAATGTCAAAGTCGCCAATACGGAAGACCCGATTTGCAAAATGAAAACCGCCGACTTTCTGAAAGATACCGTCATTTACAAAGGAAAAATTTATGGTTTTTGCAGCGATCATTGCAAAGCAGAATTCAAAAAAAATCCGGAAAAATATGTCAAAATTGCCAAGTAGAACTAAGAAGGATTCCCTCATCGCAGCTGCGGTGCTGATCTTGATTTTTTTGTTCATCGGCGTCGGTATGGGATATTTTAAAAAAAGCCTTTTCACCGTGATGAAAGTCCCGGAGTTCCGGCTGACCGACCAAAACGGGCAAAAGATCAGCAACCGAGATATGCTCGGCAAGGTCTATCTGGTAGAGTTTTTTTACAGCCGCTGTCCCACCATCTGTCCTGTGATGAATGCTAATATGAAATACATCGAGGAGGCCATAGACGATCCCAACTTCGCGATCATTTCCATCAGCATCGATCCCGCGAATGATACCCCCGAGGTGCTGAAGAACCACGCAAAGATGCTTGGCGCAAAATCGCCCAATTGGCATTTCCTGACCGGCGATAGAGATTACATCGGCCAATTAGCAGATCGGTTCGACATCTATGTTGGCGACAAAGAAGATGAAGCAGAAAGTCTAAACCACAGCGGAATGATCGCATTAGTTGATAAGGAGGGTAACCTCCGTTCCCGATTCGATGAGAACAATTCGCCCATCTTGTATTATTCCGGACTTAATTATGAAGATCGTGCGGGTAAGAAGCCTTCTTTGAGAGGGAAGTATCATCCCGATCGGGAGAAATTAATCGAGGACATCCGCAAATTATTAAAACAATAATTATTTTAATCTAAATCCAATTATTATGAAAATTTCACAACTGATTTTGATCAGCGCCTTGTCTGCCGCTTCTTTTCTAAGTGCGCAGTTCAAGCAAACCCCTTTGCCCTACGCCTACAACGCGCTGGAAGGTGCCATCGATGCGCAAACTATGGAAATCCATTACACCAAGCACGCCGCAGGTTATGTTGCTAACTTGAACAAAGCCATCGCCGGAACGCCTTTGGAGAAAGAAAGCCTTACAACCATCCTTTCTCACATCTCCAAAGAAAGTCCTACAGTGCGAAACAACGCAGGAGGACATTACAACCACGAACTGTTTTGGACTGTTTTGACGCCGGAAAAAAACACACAAGCTTCCGAGAAATTGGCAAAAGCCATCACAGAATCTTTCGGCAGTCTCGATGCTTTGAAAGAAAAAATGAGCAAAGCCGGAGCAGACCGATTCGGATCGGGTTGGGCCTGGCTTGTGGTAACTGCCGACAAAAAACTGGCCGTGACCTCAACCCCAAATCAAGACAATCCCCTGATGGATATCGCAGAAGTGAAGGGAACGCCCATCTTGGGAATAGACGTGTGGGAGCATGCGTATTATCTTAAATATCAAAACAGGAGAGCCGATTATCTGACTGCGTTTTGGAACGTCACCAACTGGAAGGAAGTAAGCAGAAGATACGAGATGGCAACGAAAGGAAAATTTGATGATTGGCAAGCTCTGAAAACCTTCCACGAGGTTATGTCGCAGACCTTTCACCCAAGCGAAGAAGGAAATTTGCAACCCGTAAAAACCAGAATTGGCGAATTGGTTAGCAAAGCCAAAGCCCTGCAGTCAGCTCCAATCCCTGCGGAATATAATAAACCCGCGGTGAAAAATTCTTTGGCAGATTTGGTAAAAGCAAGTCAAAATCTGGAAAAGCAAATCAAGAAAAAAGCATCCGACACCGAGATTACCAAAGCTCTTGCAGATGTACACGACACGTTCCACACGGTTGTGGGACTATGTTCTGCCGAAGATAAACATTGAAAATAGGAAATCGGACAAAAACCCTAAAGAAAATCCGTCTCCCAAGCATTGGAGGCGGATTTTTTTTCGCACCAAGCTCATCTGCGCCGACGATTTTTTGGAAATATCTATTCGTTTTGGTTGGCTTGTTTCGACACCCGCACAGCCTCGGGAACCATAATCTCGTAGTTGCCGCCGAACGAAATAATCTCTCTCACAATACTGCTGCTGATGAAGGATTTGCCGGACGAGGTGAGGAGGAAAATGGTTTCGATCGTATTATTTCTGGTCAAAGCACGGTTGGTCTGAGCAATCGATTTTTCAAATTCAAAATCGGCAGGATTGCGCAATCCTCTTAAGATGAAATTGACATTTTTGCTCTTGCAATAGTCGATGGTGAGACCTTCAAAATCATCCACTTCCACATTCGGAAACTTTTCGAAAGTTTTTCGGATAAATTCCTTGCGCTGCTCCAAGGAGAACATATATTTTTTCTGAGAATTCTTTCCGATAGCGATAATAATCTTGTCAAACAGCGGTACAGCACGTTCCACAATATCGTAATGTCCAAGCGTGATGGGATCAAACGATCCCGGGAAAACAGCAATTTTCATAGAAATTTTAAATTTTAGATCTTGAATTTTAGATTTGCTTATAATTTAAAATCTAAAATTTAGCATTTATAATTAATTTAGTATTTATAATTATTTTTTTAGAGCTTTCTCAACTTCGTTTCCACAAAGGTCTTTGATGGAAATGCCGTAGATCTTCGCCTGCTGCGGAAGGATACTTGCCGGCGAAAATCCGGGATTCGTATTCATTTCCAAAAGATAAGGAATTCCGTCGACAATAATGAATTCTGACCTCGAGAATCCACTCATTCCCAAAGATTTATAAGCTTGGATGGCGGTTTCTTCAACCTTTTTTGTGGTTTCCTCGTCAATTCTTGCCGGCGTTATTTCTTGTGAAGCGCCTTCATATTTCGCTTCGTAATCGAAGAATTCTTTGTCCGGAACGATTTCTGTAATTCCCAGCACAATGACTTCGCCTTTGTAATCCAAAACACCCACGGAAACTTCGGTGCCGTTCAGTGCCCTTTCGATGAGGATTTCGTCGTCTTCTTTATATGCCATTTCGATCGCCATTTGCAGTTCGGCTTTTTCCTTCACTTTTGAAATTCCGAGAGAAGAACCGCTTTGATTGGGCTTTACGAAAACGGGCAGTCCGAGTTCTTCCACGATTTTGTCGTCAGAAATTTCTTCACCTTTTCTCAGATAAATACTTTTGGCTGATGGGATTCCGTATTTGGAAAGAACCGCCAAAGTGTCTTTTTTATTGAAAGTGAGTGCGCTTTGGTAGAAATCACAACCTGTATATTTTTGTCCTACGGCGTCCCAATAGGCTTGCAAAATTCCGTTTTCGCCGGGCGAGCCGTGGATGATGTTGAAGCAGGCATCGAATTTCAGACTTTCGCCGTTTCCCAGATTTGCAGAAAAATCTGCTTTGTTGATGGGTTTTTTATGCTCGTTTTCGTCCAAAAAATACCATTCGTCTTTCAAGACCACTACTTTGTAAACATTGTAAATTTCCCGATCCAAAGAATCGAAAATCAATTGTCCGCTTTTCAAGGAAACTTTGTATTCATCAGAATATCCGCCCATTACGACGGCGATGTTTTTTTTGCGCATTCCGGAATTATATTAAAAACAAATGTAAAAATTTTATGTAAAAATCTGGGATTAAATCTTTCAAATTTTAGGTAGCGAATTTAAGTAAGTGTTGAGATTAGCCGACTTTTAAATCTTTGCTTAGTTTTACACCTTTGCGAACCTTAAAATTATTTTCAATAAATTCAAATAAATCTTGGCGGACATTGCGCTTAAATGAATTTTTTCTAAAAATACAACATCAAATAAGGCCAATAAACCAAAAATCCAACACAGATTGCAGAAATCGCTGCCAGTAAAACCGCTCCGCCAGCCAAATCTTTTATAATTCCAATTTCGGAATCCCATTCGGGCTGGATGTAATCGCAAATCTTCTCGATGCAGGTATTCAGAATTTCTGTTGCCAAAACAGAAAAGCAGCAAAGCAGTATCAATGCAGTGTCCAAATTGGTCAGATCCAGAAAAACGATCAAAAAAAGATTGATTATTAAGCCAAAAATTTGGATTTGAAAATTGCGTTCGTTTCGCAAAACCCACGCGATGCCTTGCAAAGTAAATTTTACACTTTTCTGAAAGGACTGTTTTTTCATTAGACCTAATTTCAACAAAGATAGATAAAACTCAAAAATTGTTAATAAATAACTACATACTGTTTTTAAAATAGAACGAGAATCATTATCTTTGTCAAATTGAAATAAATACAGGTTTATGAGATTTATTGTTGCCAGTGGCGATTTGCAGAAAGCTTTACAAACAGTTAGCGGCGTCATTTCCGGTTCGCAGTCCAGGCCTATTTTGGAGAATTTTCTCTTCGAATTGGATCAGAACCTTTTGACCGTTACTGCCTCAGACGGCGAAACTACTTTGGTCACTTCCCTGGAAGTGAAATCCGATGACAAGGGGAAAATAGCAGTTCCCGCCAAGACTTTTCAGGACTTCCTGAAAACCTATGGCGAGCAACCTTTGATTTTGGTCGTCAAAGATTCCGAAGACGGGAACGGAAGCATTCTGGAGATTTTGGACGAGAAAGACAACTTTTCCGTAGCCCTCGACAATGCAGACGATTACCCGGAATTGCCGGAATTCGACGCCTCTCAAAAAGTGACCATCTCCGGTGGCATTTTGGCAGAAGCTTTGGCCAACACGCTGTTCGCAACCAGCAACGATTCGCTTCGTCCTGTGATGACAGGTGTCTTATTTCAATTCAAAGAAGACGAGACCAATTTTGTTTCCACAGATTCTCACCGATTGGTGGTTTACAAAAGAACAGATGTCACAAATCCCGAACCGTTGGAATTTATCATGCCGAAAAAACCTTTGGCGATTTTCAAAAACATCCTTAGCAACTCCAGCGATGATGTCGTGATCGAGTTTAGCGATAATATGGCAAAATTCACTTTTGGAAACAACATCTGGATCTGCCGCCTGATCGACGGGAAATATCCAAATTATAACGCCGTAATCCCCAAAGAAAATCCAAACGTCTTGACCATCAACAGAAGTTTGCTTTTGAGTTCTATCAGGAGAGCATCCATTATGTCCAACAAATCTACCAATCAAGTAAGGTTCAAATTGTCCGGGAACGTGCTTCACCTTCACGCAGAAGATACCGAGTACGCGAACAAGGCAGATATGCAGATTCCGTGCGATTACAATGGCGAAGATATCAACATCGGTTTCAGCTCCAGATTCTTGACCGAGATGTTATCTGTATTGACGTCTGAAGATGTAAGGATGAAGATGTCGCAGCCCAACAGACCAGGAATCGTAGAACCCGTGGACGGACTGGAGGAGCACGAAAGTATCCTGATGCTGTCTATGCCGGTAATTGGTTTATAAGTGATAATTGATGAATGATTATTTATCAATTTTAAATAATTTACGATTTGAGATTTGATGATTCAAGTCTCAAATTTTGTTTAAATAATTTTTTTACCTAAAAAATAAACGGAAAATGACAACTTTTACATTTGAAGCGGATAAATCCGAAGTTGAAAAAATCCGCACTATATTAAAAGCACTTGGCGTCAAAAAACTTAAAATAAAAGAAGATCCTTCTGAGTCAACTGAAAAAATAAAGTATTCTCGGAAAGAATTTGACGAAATGCTGGATGAATCAAAGAAAAGCAAAAGTGAAAAAGTGCTGAAATCAAAAGATGATGTCAAGACTTTTTTTGATTCGATATGAGTTTTTCTTTAAACTATACCGATAAATTTCTTGATGACTTGAAAAAACACAAAAAGACGGGACAAAAACAATCGCTTTCAAAAGTCGAACGTTTGGTAACGGAATGTCTGGAAAATCCAAAAACTGGAACCGGAAAACCGGAACAACTCAAACATCGAAAAACAGAAACTTGGTCTCGTGAAATCAACAGACAACATCGTTTGGTTTATGAAATAGAATCGGATGATATTCTTTTTCTTTCAGCTTGGGGACATTATGATGATAAGTAAAAACCAGCTGAAAAGTGAAAAAAAAGAGTTGGGGATTCAAGTCTCAAATTTTTTTTAGATAAAGATTTTGCGCAGCTTAATCCGCTTTCCAATAAAATGAAATTTTGCCATTGCGTAGGAAAATAAATACATTGAAATTCTAACGGCGCCTGTAAAATCTATTTTAAGTTTACGCCTTTGTGAGACTTAAAAAATCAAAATAAATAAAAAATACTTTGTGCGCTTTGCGTTCAAATTTAAAAAATTCAAAAAATGAAAATCTCAAATAATTGGCTTAAGGATTACATCAAAACTGAACTTTCTTCGGAGAAAATCAGCGCTTATCTTACAGACATCGGTCTGGAAGTAGAAGGCGTGGATCAATTCGAAAGCGTAAAAGGCAGCCTTGGAGGCATCGTAGTCGGTAAAATCCTGACTTGCGAAAAACATCCAAATGCAGATAAACTCAGCAAAACAACCGTTGACGTTGGAGCCGGCAAGGTGTTGGAAATCGTCTGCGGTGCGCCAAATGTTGCTGCCGGACAAACCGTTCCCGTTGCATTGGTCGGAACCAAGATGTATGCAAAAGACGGAACGTCCTTCGATATCAAAAAAGCTAAAATCCGTGGCGAAGTTTCCGAAGGAATGATCTGCGCCGAAGACGAACTGGGCTTGAGCAACGATCACAGCGGAATTATGGTCTTGGATCCTGAAAAATTTGAAATTGGGAAAAATTTTGCCGATTATTTTGAATTGACGAACGATGAGGTTTACGAAATCGGATTGACACCAAACAGGACCGACGCGATGTCGCATTACGGCGTGGCCAGAGACTTGCACGCTTTCTTGGTTTCTAATAATTTAAAATCAGAATTTACAAAAATAGAATCCAAAATTCTGAACATCGAGGGATCACACGATTTCAAATTGGAAGTCGAAAACTCGGAACTCACGCCAAGATATCTGGGAGCCATCATCGAAAACGTACAAGTGAAACCCTCTCCGGATTGGTTGAAAGCAAGATTAAAAGCAATAGGACTTTCGCCAATTAATAATGTTGTAGATATTACCAATTACATCCTTCACGGCCTTGGGCAGCCGCTTCACGCTTTTGACGCCGACAAAATCTTGGGTAAAAAAGTGAAAGTCGGAACCGTAAAAGAAGGCACGAAATTCAAAACCTTAGACGGCGTCGAAAGAACTATGAACGGTTCCGAGATCATCATCAAAGACGGCCAGGACAATCCAATGTGCATCGGCGGCGTTTTTGGCGGCCTCGAAAGCGGCGTTTCTTCGGAAACCAAAACCATATTTCTGGAAAGCGCTTATTTCAATCCGGTGGCGATCAGAAAAGCGTCCAAATATCACGGATTGAACACCGATGCCTCGTTCCGTTTCGAAAGAGGTGTAGATCCGAACAACGCCAGAACGGCTTTGACCCACGCCATCACCTTCCTACAGGAATTGGCCGGAGGAAAACTGGTAGGCGAGATTTTGGAAAGCTATCCCGAAAAAATAAAAGACCATTACGTGGTTCTCAGATATTCGAAAATTGATCAAATTATCGGCACAAAAATTCATCGCGAAAAGATCAAAGAAATCCTGAAATCTCTTGAAATTACGATTCTTAACGAGATCCAAAACGGATTGGAACTCTCAGTCCCTGTTTACAGAGCGGATGTGACAAGAGAAATCGATGTGATCGAAGAAATTCTTAGAATCTACGGTTATAACAAAATTGAAGCACCAAAGAAAATTTCGTTCACGCCGGTAAAACTGGATTTCGAAGATCAAGATGCGCTGGAAAACGCTTGGGCAAGGACTTTGCAGGCCAACGGTTTCCACGAAGTGATGAACAATTCCTTGACTTCTGTGAAAGACGAAACCGACGCCGTGAAACTGCTCAATCCACTGAGCAACGATTTGGCATTTATGAGAAATTCTTTGTTAGAAGGCCTTTTGGAAAATGCCATCTTCAACATTAACCGAAAATCTCCAGACCTTAAGTTTTTTGAACTTGGAAAAGTTTATCATAAAAAAACAAAGTACCAAGAAAGAAAACAAATGGCGATTTTGACCACCGGCAGAGAGCTTCCAGAAAATTGGCTTCAGCCCAAAAGCGCCACAGATTTCTACCATTTGAAAGCTTACGTCAAAATTCTTTTGGAAAAACTGAATCTCGATCTCCACGAATCCGCTTTGGAAGACGACCGTTTTTCCGACGCGTTGGAAATCGCAGCAGAAGGCAAAACGCTGGCAAGACTTGGCAAAGTTTCCCCACAATTGTTGAAGGATTTCGACATCAGTCAGGAGGTTTTCTACGCAGAAATCGAGTTGGAAAATTGCCAAGCGCTCCGAACCAAAGATAATCTGAAATTCGTGGATATTCCGAAATTCAACAAAATAAGAAGAGATCTTGCATTGTTGGTTGACAAGACGATTTCCTACTCAGAATTATACGAAGTGGCGAAGAAAAACAAATCCCCTTTCCTCAAAAAAATCAACCTTTTCGATGTTTACGAAGGCCAGAATCTCCCCGAAGGCAAGAAATCTTATGCCTTAAGTTTCGAACTCCTGAACGAAGAAAAAACTCTGGAAGAAAAAGAGATTTCCGAAGTGATGACCTCGCTCATCAAATCCTTCGAAAAAGAACTGAAAGCCGAGCTGAGATAGCATCGCACACGTTCACCAATTATTTTTTTGAGGAGCTATTTCCCGCTTTCCGTTGCAATCTTTTTCTTTTTTTTGCAAAAAAAGATTAGAAGAAAGCAAAAATAAGCAAAATGGTTAAGACCATTCATATACAGTAGTTTATAAAACGTGAGGGAAAATTTGGGAGTAGGTGTCCGACAGGTTTTGAGCTTAAAATGACAAGGTTAGGTTACTAAATCGTTACTGACTATAATCCAATCGGCAACGGCATAATACGTTATATTTCAGTCATTTGCACTTGTTTTCATATCCCCTTGTAACTCAATAAAATTTAATTTTAAAAGTTAAACAATTGAGTTATGGAACAAGAGAAAAGATCCACGTTCAAACTGCTTTTCTACCTAAAGAAGAATGAACCTAAGAAGAACGGAAACGTGCCTGTTATGGGACGTATCACTATTGACGGAATACCAAAATCCTTTAGTACCAAACTGGACATCAACCCCAATAATTGGGATTTAAAGCACGGAAGAGTTTTAGGTAAAAGTGCCCAGGCCCTGGGTACCAATGTCAAATTGGACAATATTCGGGTGCGTATCAACAAGATTTACGATGATATGCTCAAGGATGAAGGCTTTGCAACTGCACAAAAAGTAAAGCTGTCCTTTTTAGGGGTTGGTGTAATGGATGATGCCATTCTTAAAGTATTTAAAGACCAGAATGAGGATTTTGAAAGGATGGTCAGCAAAGGAAAACGTTCTCAGAATACTTACAATAAATACAAGACTGTATACAACCATCTTAATGAATTTATCAAGGAACGCTATCACAGGGAAGATTTGGCATTTCGGGAACTTACCTCAGACTTTATCCGCGAGTTCGATTTCTTTCTACGAATAGATAAAGAATGTACACATAATACGGTTTGGGTTTATACCATGCCGGTTATTGCTTTGGCTGATCTTGCGATTAAAAAAGGCCTTATACGCCAAAACCCTTTTGAAGATTACGAAATCAGTATGGAAGAAACTGATCGCAGCTATCTTTTAAAGGAGAATGTAGAAAAGCTAATGCTTCTAAAACCGTCGAAGGACAAATATGAATTTGTAAAAGATATTTTCATTTTCAGTTGCTTTACAGGGCTTTCTTATATTGATATTCAAAAGCTGAAATGGAGCAACATACAGTCATTTTTTGATGGACACCAATGGATCATCAGCAGAAGAAAAAAATCAGATGTTGCGTCAAACGTCCGCCTATTGGAAATTCCGAAGCGTATAATTGAAAAATACAGGGGAGTTACACGTAGTGATTATGTTTTTCCGGTTCCTTCCAATGCTACCTGCAATAGCCATGTAAAGAAAATGATAGAAGAAGCAGAAATTGTTACAGAACAGAAAGTAACCTTTCATACTGCACGCCACACCTTTGCTACTATGTTCCTGACCGAAGGTGTTCCACTTGAAAGCCTTAGCAAAATGATGGGACATAAAAATATTTCTACCACACAGATTTACGCCAAGATTACAAGTCAAAAAATCAGCAAGGATATGGATTTGGTGGCTCCTAAATTTAAGGAGATTGAAGACGCATTTTTGACAGTCTTATAATTAACTTCTATCAATAACGAGCAGAACTTATCGGTTCTGCTTTTTTTATGCCCATACTTTTTGTAGCCAAAGCACATTTACTTTCCTATTCCCCTACTGTAAAAGAGCTTTTCGGCTACTCCTGGAACAGAAGATTAAAAAATATTGCCAACATCTTCTCCCATACAAAATAATTTTTTAATCCTCCGTAAGTGTGGCTCTAATAGCCACACAGCTTTGAAAAAGTGTTTTAAAAATTCAGCGAATTGGAAGTGTTATTTCAATTCACTGTAAACCATTTCTCAATGCCATCTTCTTGGCTTCCACATTCATTTTATCCAAAGACCCGTATGCTTTTTTGTCCCATTTCAAGAGCAAAGGTATTTCCGTGTTCTTAACGCATCACAAAGGTCAGGCAAGTTTGGAAAATAATCTCCACCCTTTGGGTAGTATTTTTTTCCAAAACCTTGGAGCTGCTAAACACGAACCTTTTATGCTCGTGAAACGAAACATAGCATACTCCGGCTCTTTAAACGAATAAAAAAATGTCAGACAGAAAGATTAAAAACATTGGAAATGGTAATGAAACGAAACAGCACCTCCTCTCATTGCCGAATAAATCTAAAAAATAATAACTAAAAATTAAAGAATATGAACATCACAGGAAGACTGACAAGAGATGCGGAAGTACGCACAACGTCACAGGACAAACAAGTAGTAAACTTTTCGATAGCGACCAACGACAGCTACCGTAACAAACAGGGCGAACGCATAGAGCAAACAACCTACTTCGACTGCTCATACTGGATAAGCCCCAACGTAGCGAAGATACTCACCAAAGGCACATTGGTAGAGCTGACAGGCAGGGTAAGTGCAAGGGCGTGGACTGGCAATGATGGAGAAGCACACGCAGGTCTGAATTTCCATACGTCAAACATCAAACTGCACGGAGGGGGCAAGAAATCAGAAACCGCACAAACTACCACAGAAACGAGCAACAACAAGGCTGAGGAAGACCTCCCATTTTAACAACAAATATTTCAAACATTTAAAATCATTTATCATGGCACATAATATCAATTTCAACGAGAGAACAGGACGTTATTCATTCTTTAGCGTACAACAAAAAGCGTGGCACGGTTTAGGGCAAATCGTGGAGCAATACCCAACAAGCGAGGAAGCTATCAAATACGCAGGGTTAGATTATGAGGTAGTAAAATCCCCACTGCTTACAAAAGGTTCGGGGATTATCGAAACTACCAATGGAATAGAGATAGGCAGTACTGAATTAGAAGTACCTAACTATTTCGCCAACATACGCACCGATAATAATGCAGTATTGGGAGTAGTCGGCAAGGATTACCACATTGTACAAAACCGTGAAGCCTTTAATTTCTTTGATGCCATTGTAGGCGGTGGCGAGGGCATTCTGTACGAAACCGCAGGAGCATTAGGCAACGGAGAACGCATTTTCATCACAGCCAAACTGCCCGACTATATTCGTGTGGGTAATGGCGATGATGTTACGGAAAAGTACATTTTCTTAACCACTTCGCACGATGGTAGCGGAAGTATCACAGCCGCATTTACACCAATCCGTATTGTTTGCCAAAACACCTTAAACGCTTCATTACGCAATATGACCAATGTTGTTCGTATCAAGCACACTTCGGGAGCAAAACAACGTATCGAAAACGCTCACAAGATTATGGGACTTGCCAACACATTGAGCAACCAATTAGAGGGGATTTTCAACGAATGGGCAAAAGTAAAGGTAACAGACCGAGAGGTTAAAAAGCTAATCCAATTGGCACTTTGCCCGAATAAGGAAACGCTTGACCTACTCAAAAAAGGTGCAGAAGATGAAATCTCCACCGTATTCAAAAACACCGTTGAAGATGCTTTTGCGTATGCGATGATAAGCGACACCCAACAAATGGACACTACTAAAGGCACATTGTTCGGAGCGTATAATGCGGTTACTGGCTACTATCAGAACGTAAGAAAGTACAAAGACGATGAAGCCAAGTTACAGAGTATTGTACTGGGTGGAACTGCTCAACTCAAGTCACAGAAAGCATTTGAATTGTGTAATGGCTTTGCATTAGACGGAGCAGAAATCTTTAATCTTAATTAAATAACAACAGGCTACCGCTTTAGTCGGTGGTAGCCTTACAAATTTCAGAACTATGAACGCAAATTTTTTCAATCAGATAGCACAGTTGGACTTTACAGGAGTTTTACAACTAAACATAGCCAAAGGAGCAGAAAGCAACCTAATTGTATCAGTAATACTCAACAACGAGCAATGCGGAGATAACGCCAAAAACCTCATTCCTCCATTGACATTTAACGCCACACCACAGGAGTTTGACGAGGGATTTTTTCAGCAGATAACCACACCTATACAAAAGGCTTCGGGCTTAATGGTGGATATGGAAGTATTTATGAAGCAATTGGAAGAAGCTAAAAAACAATCAGCAATGGAGAAAGAAAAAACAGAGAAAGAGAAAAAAGATAAGGAAACCAAAGACAAGAAGTATAAAGACGGTATGGCAAAGGCTGACGAACTGGAGAAAGACGGCAAATTCCGTGATGCGTGGATGAAAGTACCCGATATAACGGAGTTCCCCGAAAAAGCGGACGAAATCCGTAAACGCAAAACGGAATTATCGGAGAAGTTTTCAACACCGAGCCTTTTCGGAGCAGAGTAAACCAATTGTTTAACACTTAAAACGAACATTATGTTATTAGCAACGCAATTAGAGAGGGTATTTATACTCAACGATAAAGGACAACAAATTAAACTGACCGACCCCGAACCAAAATGGAGCGTGGAAGCCGTAATGAATTTCTATGCAAATTCTTATCCGATACTGACCACTGCCAAAGTATCTGCCCCTGTTATCCGTGACGATACAATACAGTACCGATTTGAGAGTGTAATGGGAACGAAAGGTTAAACCAAAAATCAAAAAAAATGAATTATGCAACGCAATATCATATCGGGCATCATCAAAACCCTACAGCAACCGAAACAGAAGACTTTGCACAAACAGTTGGGCGAGTTCGCAGATTGGATGCAAAGACCAAAGAACGCAGACGAAATAAGAAAAGACAAAATGAAATCGGTACCGATAACGGTACTACCAATGGTTTTCTAAAATGCTCATTTCTGCCTAAACTGCAAGAAGCACAAACCGTACAGGCTTGTGGAAAATCGGAAAAGACGGAAAGGGATTTTTATCAGTCCCTTTCCAAATTGGCAGGGCATTACGGTATACAACCTATGCAGTCCAGGCAGTACGGCTATCCCTACAATATCGCTTTAGCTTTGGATTCCACAGAGGAACAGTTAAGAAAGAAGTTTCGTGATTGGGAAGAACTCCGTTTGATACAGGATAGTAAGAAAACGTATTTCGTAAGTGAAGAACGGTACAGTACAGGTGCAACCCTGTATTACATTCCCGTAGTGCCATTGTACCGACTATCTAAGCATCCCAATCGCAAGCAAGCCGTACAGCTATTGCAATCCGTGTGTGCGTACCTATACCACATTGCAGATGTTCCTTACTATCGACAGGAAAACAGTTATCTGTATTGGATGTATGAAATGGTAACAGAGTGGATTGTAAGCGATGACGAGAATGAGGACACGACAACGTATTTAAGCGAGATTAGGCAATCAGAACAGATAGGCGAACGTATGGAGCAGAAAATTTACAACAAGCACAATTTGAGCCGATTTGCAGTCCGTTTAAACTCCTTTAAAATCAAAGACAGCTTTGACCAAGATTGCTACAAACTGGCAAGTGAAGCCTTTGCCTTGTATGAACAATACCCGAATGCTACCATAAACCGTAATGCCCTGCCAAGCGGAGAAGCAAGCGAAGAAGATATGGAAAATAGTATAGGTGTGGAAAAGTACGTTTCGTTCTGTGCCGATGCAAAAGGTATTTTGTTTCAAACACTTTTTGAGAGCGTGAACACCGAGTTGCAAGAATACGGACAAATGGAAGAACCCACCATTGTGAAAAGGTTTGATGGTAGTGATATTACTGCAAATACCCTTGAATTTGAAAACCGTGTTTTTGCCTTAATTGAGGAATTGATATACATACTGAATAACTTTTAGATACTCTAAAATGAAAGATATAACACAAAACTTTGGAACGCTTTACCACCCTTTATCGGCTTTGGTTTTTTACCAAACCAAAGGAAGTAATAGAACCACCTATGTAGAGCATTTTGATATGGATAGGAACGGTAATCCAATCAACGCCCATCCTTTGACCGAGAGAGAAGCTAAAGAATTGGCAAAAGCACTCAATACGGAAAAGGAAAAGAGCAAGGCATTTTTAAAATCTAACGGCATTCTGCCTACCAACGTCCTGCACATTAATCCGAGTGAAAACGGTACGGTACTTTGGTACACCAAAGCACGAAAAGTCAAAATGTTCTTTACTGAAAGTCTTGAAATACCAAACGGTACGGCGAAAGTACCTGCAATGCTTTGGTATGCAAGCAAGCAGAGCCTTATTGTTTTTGCACTTGAAAAAGACAGCAGACCTACCGAGAAAACCGCATTGTTTCACGCTCCGTTTTTCAATGTTTACGAGGACGGACACGTATGTATGGGGACTGTAGATATCAATATCAAAAATTCCGCTTCGGTTGAAGAATTTATGCAAGCGTGGGAAAGCTACTTCTTTAACAGCTATTTCAGCCACTTGGTAAACGAACACAACCCCATAAAAGGAAATTGTGTAAGCCTTTGGAAAGACCTCATCGGCACAGACAAAGCCTTTCCTAAAGATGTATTGAAAAAGACAAACAAGACCATAAAAACGATATTGTAATGAGCAAAGAAATTTTAAAAGTCCATTTTACGGACAGCGATTTGATAAATCCTACCAATCCCATAACGGTAAACGTAATCGGTGCAGGTGGTACAGGCTCAAAAGTAATGACTGCCTTGCTTGAGATGAACCACAGCCTAAACGAGTTAGGACACGCAGGGTTGTTTATTCGTCTTTGGGATGATGATGTAATTACCCAAGCCAATTTAGGAAGACAGCGTTTTGCAGAAAGTGAGGTCGGTTTGTACAAATCTGTTGCTATCATTAACCGTATAAATCGCTTCTCAGGTACGAACTGGAAAGCGGAAGCAAGGAAATTTGAAAAAGACAATAGCGACAGTTTCTCCGAAAATGCAGGAGCAAGTATTTATATTTCCTGTGTGGATAGCGTAAAAGCAAGATTTGAAATTGCGGAAATATTAAGTGAATTGAGCAATGGAAGACCCTATTCCAACCGCCCACGTTATTGGTTGGACTTCGGCAACAGTCAACATACAGGACAAGTTTTACTATCTACCATAGGAAAAATTCGCCAACCCAATTCAGAGAAATATGAAACGGTGGCAAGCCTGCCAATGGTTACGGATGAATTTGGCGAACTGCTTAAACAATCCGAACTGGAAGACGATACACCGAGCTGTTCACTTGCCGAAGCGTTGGAAAAGCAGGACTTGTATATCAATTCCTCATTGGTTCAGATGGGTTGTTCACTGTTATGGGGTATGTTTAAAAATGGTTTGACACCATACAGGGGATTTTTTCACAACCTGAAAGATTTCCGAACCCATCCTATAAAAGTCGCCTGATTGGAAAATCGGGCGGCAAAAAGACACTCCCTCCCGATGGTCGGGACAGTCTTTTTGCATAAATCGGAGCAACCTCTTTGGCAAAATGGGATGCCTACCCACCATTCATTCCGGCACATTTTACCAAACAGGTTGCGACATTATTTGAGGGATGTTCATTATCCCTTTTGTTGTTTTAGGGAACTTCTTTTCTTGCCACATTGGCGACCAAAGAAAAGAAGCAAAAGAACGCCGCATTATTTACCGCCACACAGTTATTAATTTTATCAGATAATTACCTTGAAGAGCCACAATAACTGGTTAATAATATATTGCCTGCTCAATGCGATTAATAGTTAAAGGAATAACGTATATTTGACATTATTTGTCAAGTAGAATATTTCAAATACACAAAATGGATTATAAAAAAACAGTTGGAGAAATATTACGTGCTAAACGAGAGGAGAAAGGGCTTCTCTTAAGGCAAGTTGCTGCTTTGCTCGAAATGGATACAGCAATTCTGAGTAAAATTGAAAGAGGGCAAAGAAATATCAATAAGGAACAGGTTTTTAAACTCGCAGATATTTTGGGCATAGAACGAGAAGAATTACTTATTCAATACCTCAGTGAAAAAATTGCAATTGAGCTAAAAGACGAATCGTTGGCGGATAAAACTCTTAGAGTTGCCGAAAAGAAGATAAAGTATATGTCACAAACTAAATAATAAACCTCGAAATATTTCAAAAATTGAACAGGATTGAATACATCAACAAGATCACTACTTGTGCAGCGAGATTTGTCCACGAAGTGGAAGGGTTTAATGCAATAGGAAATTATCATATTAATATCCATGCAGAGAATTTTTTGGTACCGTTATTAAATGAGGTTTTCGGGTTGGAACTTGAAAATCTTAATTATACAAAAAAGAAAAATTTTCCAGCAATTGATCTGGCCGACTTTAAGAATAGGGTGGCTTTTCAAATTACGTCAACATCTTCTCTTGATAAAATTAGGACTACGCTCGAAACATTCTCAAAGTATGACCTACAAAATGAGTTTGATGTACTCTACTTATATATTCTCACAGAAAAGAAGCCGCAATACAATGATGCAAAACTGAAAGATGTAATACCCGATAGTTTTGGGTTTGAGTCAAGTGACCATATTATAGACAAGGACGTTATTCTTCAGAAAATAAATGCTATAAGCTCAACGCCCAAAATTCAAGCGATTTCTAAATTATACGAGCATGAGTTTTCGGATATACAGATTGAACAGCGCCAGCTTAAGTTCGAAAATGGATACTTGAATAACGAGCCAGAAGATATTTCGCCTAACATGGTTAAAATATCATTTCCGAAGGTTTTGTATAAGGCAGAATTGTTTATTAATGAAGAAGCTATCCTCGAAAATCTAAACGATTATTTGGAGAGTATTGGAAAAAGGAAAGTGAAAAAGTTGAAGCCAAACACACTGGTCAAAAAGGCTTTAAAACAAAATAAAGTATATTTTGAAGATTGGATTTTACATGAAAAGTGTATTTATACTTTTCGGGATTTATCTAAAAACAACGAACCATTGAGAAAAATTATAGATGCTGGCACAATAACTACTTTGGATTGTAAAGACTTCTACGAACAAGATGAAGCGAGTAACAGAGTATTCAAAAACCTTTTAAGAAAATCTCTGATCCAACTTTGCTATTATAAAGGAATAGAATTCTTCCCGCCAAGAGGAATTTTCAGATTTGCCAATTCAAGACCTCCTAAAGCAAAGCAAATTAGATGGAAGGGTAAAAAAGAGTCTACCAAGACAGTAATATTCGAAATGACAAATAAGAAGGAGGGGCACATAATCTGTTATAGACACTTAGCATTCAAAGCATCTTTTTTAAATTTTGAAATAGATTGGTATTTGGTCATAAATCCAACATGGAGCTTTACAAATCCGGGTGGATATAGGGAAAGTCGATTTGAATCAGCATATATGGCAGGAATAAAACGACTTGAGAATAACAATTCTGTTTACAATTACTTTAGATTCTTTGCGTACTACTTATCTTATACGGACCTGTTTGTTACTGAATATCCATACCTGCAGACCTCGAAAAATGAGCCATTAAGTTTATCTCCCAGCCTAGATGAACAAAAATGGATACCCGTTAAAATCGTTGAAGAAACATCTGAGTTTACTCCAACGGAAATAAGCCTTGATAACGAATTAACCAACTCAATTTTTTCTGATCAATGAAATTAAGATATATAGAAGAACCATCATTACAATTTGGCTTAGGACATCAGATTTGTCCTAAAAGTGGCATTTACAATTTTAATCCATTTGATATTGATCAAGTTAGACCTGAAAAAATCACCATTGGAGTAGTTGGAAAATCTGACAGTGTTGATGCAGTTTTAGAATGGATAGAATCATGCAAAACCCATATTGATGGAAAACAAAGTAAAACCCCACATCCCAACCTTTTTCTAAATTTTTGCGGTTTCAATAAAAGTATAGGCTTTAAGTGCGAGATCAATTATGATGATACATACCTAAGAAAGTTAAATAACTCTGATTTAGAGAAAATCGTCAAGAAAAGCAACTCCCTGGAAACGATAATTGCAGAAATTACAGAACTCTATTTAGCTGAAATCAAATTCTTATCTAAAAACAAAAAACCAGATGTAATTCTTTGCGCTTTGCCTGAAAATTTAATGAAACATATTACCGAAGCTAAGGCAAAAGCTTCTGGTGAAGATGAAGAAGAAACTGAAGTTCATGAACGTGATTTTGATGAAGATGAGGTTTCTTCAAAAGAACAGAATTTCAGGAGAAATCTTAAAGCAAAGGCAATGCAATATAATGTGCCTATCCAAATCATTAGGGATAGAGTTGCAAAACCAACTAAAGAGATGCAAGATCCTGCAACGGTTGCTTGGAATTTTTTTACAGCATTATACTATAAAGCTTCAGGAACGCCTTGGGCATTGATCAGAAAAGACACTGCTGAAACTACTTGTTATGCCGGTATAAGCTTCTTTAAAAGTAGAGATAGAAGCTCAACACAAACAAGTATTGCCCAAATATTTAATGAGTTAGGGAAAGGTGTCATTTTAAGAGGTGAGGAAATTACTTTGAAAAAAAACGATAGAACACCACATCTAAGTGAAGAACAAGCATTCAATCTTCTAAAGCAGTCCCTAACTGAATATTATGAAGCCGTAAAAATTTTTCCGAAAAGACTAGTAATCCATAAGACCTCTAACTTCAGTGAAGATGAAGTTTACGGGTTTACCCAAGCAGCTCGTGATTTGCATATAAATCAAGTTGACTTAGTTTCTATACAAACATCTGATTTAAGATTATACAGGAATGGCAATTATCCGCCGATGAGGGGAACACATTTCGCTATGAGTTATAAACACCACTTGCTATATACAAGAGGATCTGTGCCGTACTACGAAACGTATCCAGGTAGATATATCCCTCGAGCCATTGAAATAAAATTAGCACAACATGATGAATCTCCAAACATCATTTGCGATGAAATCCTTGCATTAACCAAAATGAATTGGAATAATACACAATTTGATAGGCAGATGCCTATTACAATTGAATGTGCGAGAAATGTTGGAGAAATATTAAAATATTTGAACCAAGAAGATAGTATGCAGCTTAAATACAGCTTTTATATGTAGAGACTATGGAGAAAGCCGAAAAAATAAAACAATTACTATCCAACCAATTTGAGTTGGATTTATTTGAAGCTTCAATTGCTAGCTTAAATGATCGAACAAACAAACTTCGCTTTAATAATTTTGCATACTCTATAAGGGAGTTGTCACGACATTTTTTATATAACCTTGCTCCGGAAGAACGTGTGAAAAATTGTGTTTGGTTTAGCCCCGAAACTGCAGACGGAAAACCTACAAGAAACCAAAGAATTAAATACGCAGTCCAAGGTGGAATAGACGACACTTTTTTAGATCGTTGGGGATTTGAGGTTGACGAACTCAAAGACATGATAAAGGATGTAAAAGAAACAATCAATACTTTAAGCAAGTATACCCATATTAATCCTGAGGTGTTTAATATTAGCGATTCTGAAATTGAGCGTATGAGCCAAGATGTACTTAACTCTTTTATTAGTTTGGTAGAAACAATTGAGAACTATCGTGAAGATCTTAAACAATTCCTTGATGGACATATCGAAGAGCATATGGTATCATCCGTTGTAACTAATTTTTTTGAGAATGTTGATCGACTTGCACCTCACCATTCACTGGAATATAGTGAAGTGTCAGAATATCATATTTCAGAAATTAATGAATATGAAATTGTAGTGGACGTCTTTGGAGATTTACATGTGATTCTTGAATATGGGTCTAATAAAGAAAGACGTGAAGGTGATGGATTAGACTTGCCAGAAACATTCCCTTTTGAAACGAAGATACGCTATCAAATTGAAGAGGATTTTCCGTCCTCTAAGTTTGAGGTCGATGACTACGATGTGGATACTTCAAGTTGGTATGGAGACGATGATGATGAAATATAGTCTTAAGCACTGAAGATAGCTTTCTTGAAATCATCAACATCGCTTCCAAGTAGTAGATAACTTGAAAACCCAATCTCTAAAAGAGATTTCCCAACTTTCTCATCATCAATATCGCTATGGGCAACCAGTTTGATTGCAGGGTACTCTTTCCTTAATTCTTGAAGCTGTTTAAGCACATTTTGGTCGTAAAAATCCAAGTCAATAATACAGACTTTGGGGAGTTCATTCAATGAAGACAACTGTGTTAGCCCATTTTCAATGCTTTCTGACCGAGATAGTATTTCCATTCCAGATGCAGCGAGATCTTTGCAGATGTTATCGGTTACAGGGCTTTTGTCATTGATAAAAGACAGGGAGATTGTTTCTTGTACAGTACCAGTTTTCATACGTTACCTTTTTTTGAGTTAGATGAAGTTCCTGCACAAAAAGAAAGCGCAGGCAACTACACTTACCGCACATTGAGGTACTGGTATACCCGACAACGAATAAGCGAGCGCCCACGCCTATGGCATGAGCGTTCTTCCTTATCGTCCCGTTGTCTAAAAATTACCAGTTTTCAATGTGGGACTTAAAGCAAAAACACTTTAAGTATTTCTATATTTTACATAGCAAAGATACTAAACTCGTTTCGATATAGAAATATGATTGCTTGAAATCCGTTACTTGTTCTTTTGTCCATTGCAGACATAGTTTTGTTCAAGTATCCGTAAAAGGTCGGTTTGCTTAAAAATGATTTTGCCGCCTATCTGGATGTATGGGAGTATTTGGTCATCACGATATTGCTGTAAAGTCCGTCTGCTGATATGTAACAGCTTGCACACATCTTCGCCCGAAAGATATATTTCACCGTTCATTACAGGACGGTAGTTTTTTAATATCTGTTCGATACGATTTCGTAGCTGTGTAATCATTTCCCTGTGGGCGATGATATCGTCACTATCATTCGTGAATAAATCCATTTTCAGTAGTATTGTCCAGCTGTCCGGCTTCGAGCAAAGCCTGTACATCTGAGCGTTTATAATAATTTTTACGGTTCAGTTTTGAATACGGTAATAGTCCTTTGCTTTTGTAGGTCTGTAAAGTCCGCTTGGTAATGTTCATCATCAGACATACTTCCTGGTTATCGAGCCATTGTTCCGCTTTAAAAATGGGCGTATATTTCTGTGTGGCATTTTCGGTCAATTCCAAAAGTGCTTTTAGCTCATTTTTCATTCCGTCTAGTGCCGACTTTTGTATTGCAATTACTTCCATTGTTTGCTCAATTTTTCTGTGGAAGTCGAATTTAGCAAGGCTTATTATGGGGTTGAGAAATGTTGTACCTATTGGCATTCAAAGGCAGTGTTTGGCGGTTTACTTTGATGTAAACAAAAAAATCGGATAGCCCAAAAGGTTATCCGATTTTACTTTAAGTATTATCAGAAAATTTGTGTCAGCGTTGGGCGGGTTGTTCTGTTTTTACTTTTTTCTTTTCCTTGTCTTTTTTCATTTGTGTATATGACCAAATAAATAGAATACCGATGATAATCAAAGCGTAGGCAATCCATTTGCCGATACGTTCTATAAAACGGGTAAATACAGATGCTTCAAAGCTCGAAAATCCCTCTGCACCTACGTCATTACGCCTGTAAAATTTTCTACGGCTTATCCAATAGACAAGTCCTATCCCTATAACGAGAGGAATAATACCCAGCACTAATTGAGAAGTAACCGCATCCATATTTATTGAGATTATAAATCAAGTAAATTTAAACAAAAACATCTTATACCGAAAGCCGGAAAGCAAAAAAACCGACCTGTACAGTCGGTTTTGCTTTTATTTAAGTAGCATTTAATCACTACTGTTAAACTGAAAGCTCAATTGCTTTTCATTTCCAAAACCATCCGAAATCCAAACATCAAAAGATTGTGATACGGTAGATGTTGAAGTGTAATACAACCGGAACTGCTCCGTTGGCAATTGATATAGGTCATTGGGCTGATACGGCGGTTCATTGTAGTATTGCAATGTTCCCTGTCCATCAAACTGGAAGTAACGGAGAAAATATTGCGTGTTGCTGTAATTGCCTGTACGCTGTATGGTAATACGTATTTCTACGGTCTGTCCGTTGGCAACATCTTTGGGTACTGGCATCACGTTTACCTCGAAAGGAAAATCGTTCTGTATTTCAAGTTCATCATCTTTGCTACAAGATACCAAAGAAACCGAAGCTGTGAGGATTGCCAGCAATACGTATATCGGCAGTAATCCTATTCTGAATTTATTGAATATTGCTATCATTGTTTTTTACGTTTTAAAAGTTAAACCTTAATCCCACACCTGCCGACGGTCGGAATTGTTCTAAGTCTGTCCCCCATAAAACCTTTGTGCGCCCTTGTAGGACTAATACAAAACGGTCGGACAGGTAGGTTTCAAAAATGAGGCGACCGCCTGCTCCGTAGATAAAATTATCTTCGCTCAATATTTTCGCACCGTCGTACAGCATCGCTTCGCCCCGGTTGATGGCTTCGTAACCGACCACGCCCGTTACGGCGAAATTCAGCGTAATGTTCTTACGGGCATCTCCCAACAAAAAGAAGCTGTAACCGCCCTCTGTGGAATAGGTTTCCTGCGGTATGCGCAGGTCTTTGTAATCGTGGTACTGGTGGGTATATTCCAACGCCCAAAGCTGGTAATTACCATTTTTACCGTTTATGGTCATTGCTGCGCTGATGTAGTAATCATTGCCAATCTTATCATTGGACAATAAACCTGCACTTATTTCCAATCCTTTTTGCTTCGGCAGCATCCTTTGCGCCTGTGCAGCCGTGATGCCTATCAGGACAAGCAGCACGGTATAGATATACTTTTTCATATTCTTGCTTTAAAGGGTTATTAAAATTTCAGGTGCATATCGTCAATCAAACGGGCTTTGATTAAATCGGAATTTTCGACCTGCAATGTTTGATGCCTGCCGCCGTTCTTCTCGAAAATCTCAATCAGCAACACCTTATCATCGGCAATGGTAAACTGGTCTAACAGGAAAACATTTTGTTCGGTCGATTTTCCGGCAATACCGTCCAATGGCTTGTAAGTTCTCAACGGAGTTAAAGGGCGTTCCTGGACTACGGTGCGTTTGGCTACCTTTTTATCCACGACTTTGAAATTGATAAAATCAATCTCGAAAGGCACATTGGTACGGTTTCTCAATTCCGTATGGAAATAGTATTTGCCGTTGTGTATGTAAATCCCTTTCAGGATAAACTGAATGCCGAAACTTTTAGCCCCGATATGCTTTACAATGCGCTTGTCTTTCTTGTAAATGGTTTCCAGTAACAAGCCTGCCAGTGAGGGCGAATTGTTGCCCAGTTCCTCGAAAAGCACGTCGTTACCTTTGGCTTTATCCACCGCTTTTTGCATTGTGAGCAGGTCGTAGCTCAAAGCCTCCGGGTAGGAACTGTAATACACGTTGAAGCTGTAAAAACGCCCGTCATTCGTGATAACGGAAAAATTCGTTTCCGGCTCAAAGTCCCTTACCGATGCTTTTACACGCAATACGTTTTCGGCATCTTCAGCCTTACCTGCAATCAGGTATTCGCTGCCCAAATCCACGTAACGAATGGCGGTCGGGAAAATCAGGTGCGAAGTTTTATCGTAGGTCACTTCCATACGGTACGGTTCTATCTTGCCCAATGCAAGCGGTGTTTTTGCAGTTGCACTGTCCTGTGCATAAGTTGTTACGGCAAAGCCGAGTATCAGAGCAATAGCCCAAAAGGTTTTTAAATGATTTTTCATTGTTTTATTTATTTGAGTTCAACATTATTTTTTAGATACAAGGAAGACCTGATAGCCTGCTTTCAGCGTAACCTTTGGCGTTCTTACTTTCTTGGCGAAATAGCCCGAAATACCCTGTACCACGCCACGGCTAAGGTCAGCCGCCACCTGCTGTCCGGCATTCTGCGTGAGCATTACGCTTGTTCCTCCGGTCTGGCTCATATTGCCCGCCATTTCAGTAAGGGCATTGATTTCCGGCGAATACGGAACGTACAAACCTTGTTGCCCGTCCAAATCGTAAATGGTAATATCTACCGGGATGATGTTGCCCTCCAGTTCTACGGAGGTAACTTTTAATTGCAACCTGCCATTCTGAAATTTTGCATTAGCCGTTACAATCGTTCCTTTGGGGATGGTACGCTGCGGAGTTTTAGCAGGCTCTAACAGGCGTAAACGCACACCCGTTTCGCCAACTACCGTTTGGGCTTCGTGTACACAGGCTTTGATACTGTTTTTAGGCTGTACCACCTCTTCAGTAGAACCTGCGGTATAGAACCCCCTGTTTTTTGTTTGGCTCCAATCGGCTGCAAAGGCACTGTCCGACGGTTCACGGTACAAGGCTGATACAATGTTCTTTCTTGTTGGTGTGAACGATACAAATTGCTCTTTTTGGTTAGCACCCGCAGCAGCAGGAGTTGCACCGATGGCAGGAGCAGCGTTTCCGGTATTGGCATTTTGGGGAAGATACTTTGCTGCCATTTCATAGGATTTCTCCATTAATTTGAGTTGGTCGTCAACGGTGGCCACAGGTGGCACATCTTTTTCCGACAACTTTGCTTTCAGTTCGTCCACTTGCTTACGGAGTTCCATTGTTTCAGCATTGTCATTATTATAAAATGAACCCAGTGTGCTTTGTGCATTACGGTAGCTGTTCAATGCAGAATTTCCGTTTCGTCCCGAATTTCTGCCACCACCGCCAAAGCCGTTGCTTTCTTCATCTTCTTCAGGTAAGTTTTCTTCATTGTCAGCAGATGCACTGTCTTCAGTATTCCAATAATCAGAAAGCGTGGTTAGCGCATTCCGCTTTTCCTGCTCTTTGCGTTCGAGCATTTCCTGCTCATACGCCTTGCTTTTATCATCGGGCATCCCTGCTCCGGTAGCCTGCGGTACAGCATCGTTCAACCCGATATTTTCAACCGCTTTTTTATCTTTCGACGGTTTAAATATGAGGTACATACAGCCGAGAAATACCACGCCCATCAAAAGGAATATGATTGGCTTTTTGAGCTTATCCTTATTGCTCTTTTTATTATCCGGCAGATTTGATGCTCCGTTTTGGTCTTCTCCCTCAACGAGAAAGCTGACCCTTTTTTCATTTTCTTTCATAAATCTGATTTTTTAAAATTGTTGATACACTATCCTGCAACCTTGCAGGATTTTTACTTTTAAGGACAGGGTTCTCGATATGCTCTATGACCATACCGTTACCGGACTTTGAGGTATCGTACATCACTTTGCCAATGACCGCTACGGTAAGCAGCAGATAACCCACAAAGAAGTACAGCGTATATTGGTGCTGTTTGCGCAAGGGCAACGCCCGCCAACGTTCGTCCAGCTTGTCAAAGTACCTGTCCATATTTGCTCTTAATTTTTTCATAGCCTTACTATTTCTGTGTTACAGCTTGAAACGCTTAGGACTTTTACCCGCCTGTTGCTTCGGCGCATCGTTAACCAGTGCGACCGCTTCCGTTAATTTGGGTGCGGACATTACGGACAGGTTTGCCAGTTCCGTTTTTTTGAGTAATTGCCCAAAGCCGTCTTTCTTGGCTATTTCCATTCGGCTAAGAGAGAATTTTCCATTCAGGTATTTTACCCACATATTGCATTCTACACAGGGCTTGTCATCGCCCGACCATTGTAGGTAGCCTGTCAGCAGTAAGTCCTGCTTAGGCAAACTGTCTGCACCTTTTTGGCAGCTTTCGAGGTATTCGCTGATGCTGTCTTTCAGCTTTCCGGCATACGCTCCCTGCGTATGGAAATACCCGTTATATCCTTTGTCGGTAAGGATTTTTGCGAACGTGCTTAAATCTGATAATGCTTCCATAAGATTGTTTTTTTAGCGTTCGATGACCTCTATATCCTTATTTTCCACGACTGCAAATTTTTCAATATTGAAGCCCTGCGGATTATTGTCGGAACGAACGGAGTTGACGAGATAGCAGGAAGTAATCAGGTTACGCCTGGTTACGTTGCTTGACCGGATAATGAACTGTTTGGCATAGGTACGCACTGCATACGGGTAGTTGTCGAAGTTGCACACGACACTATCCACCTCTATGCGTTGCTGCACGTTCCCCGAAATGATACGGCTGTAATAGCCCTTTTCCGACAAGTCTTTGTAGTAATCAAAAGCACTTTTATCGGCAAGGTTGAATGCCCTGCTCATATTGCTTTCAATAGCGTTCTTGTCGGGCGCAAGCGTAAAGAACAGTTCGTGAAATCTCCTTACGTGTTCCCTTGCCTCAACCGGGCGGTTGATGCTCGCATCCTGCGATAAGGCAAGCATCAGGGATTTGCCGTTATCCAGTACATAGATTTTTTGGCGTTGTTCTTCTGCAAAGCGGTAGGAACGCCATACGGTGTAACCTACCACGATAATGCAGAGAACCGCAAACACAATGGCATATAATCTTATCTGCCTAAAGCTGTTTTCGATATTTCTTAGCGTTTTAAATTCCATTTTTTAGAATGATTAATGATTATTTATTCATCAGTTTACCGCCGATGTTTCCAACTGTTGAACCTGCGCCTGCTCCGGCGATGTTTCCGGCTTTCATTGCTGTGGAGTTTACATTGCGGGTAAAGTTTCCTGCGCCTCCGGCTTGGATTACCCAACCTGTTACTGTCGGGATAGTGAAGTACCCGATGATGCCGATAATCATAAAGATGATGTACACGGTATTGCTTGTATCAGGTATATAGGTAGGGTCGGCAAGCATTGCTATATCCCGTTCTAAAATGAGGGATTGTATTCTTGCCAACATTGAGCTGAACAAATCCGAAACGGGAAGCCATAGGTAAACGCTGACGTACCTCGTGAGCCATTGCGAGAGCGTGGACTGAAAGCCGTCCCACACGGAAATAGCAAAGGCTATTGGTCCGAGTATGGACAGGACTATCAGGAAAAACGTTCGTATGGTATCAATGACCAAAGCCGCCGCCTGAAAGAGTATTTCCAATAGATTGCGAAACCAATCTTTTAAGGCTTTCTCTATCTTGTAGGCTTGCCTGTCCATATACATACCCGCCATCGTACCAATGTCGGAGGGCGACCATCCCAGTTCGTCCAGTTTTTTATCAAACTCTTCGTCTGATACCATATAGGCGGTTTCGGGGTTCCTGACCATTGCCTCGTATTCCAACTGGTCTTTCTGCTGTTGCAGCTTGTTAAGGTCAAGCACCTGGTCTTCGAGTATTTGGTGGGTTCCTACCACCACCGGGCTTAATACCGCATTGATGGTTCCCAAAACAATGGTTGGGAAGAACATAATACAAAGCCCCAAAGCAAACGGGCGCAGCAAAGGGAACATATCAATAGGTTCGGCACGGCTTAAAGCCTGCCAAACCTTTAATGCCACATAGAACAATGCTCCCAATCCCGCCAAACCCTTAGCAACTGCCGCCATATCGCCTGCAAGTGGCATCATATCATCATAAAGCGACCGCAGGAGTTCGTGAAGATTATCCCATTCCATAGTTTACCAGTATTTTTGGTTAGCAGTTCCGTAGAGTTCAAGCACTCTTTGGGCATCGTTTTTCTTTTTCGCTCTTAGGTAGCTTACAGAAATGTTTTTGTTGGTGTAGTAACGTACAAGGCTGTGGTAATCCTTTACCTCTTTGTACACACGGTCAATAACATCCATACGCTCTTTGTCATTGAGTGAAAGGTCTGTGGCGGTTATAATCTGCTTCAACTCTTTTAGCAGTTCGGTACTTTCATTAAGCAGTGCAGAATAACCGTTGCCGATAGCGACCAATTCCTGCGGTGTGAAATTTGGGTCGTTCATCATCTTGCCAAAATTCTGCACGTACATTTCGGACACATCCCCGACCAACAATACCGTTTGCTGCACCTTACGGGCATCTTTTACAAGGTTGTTGATGGCTTTCAGCTTGTCGTAGTATTCCTTACCCTGGTCGTACACTTTCTTCACTTCGTTGAAGTTCTTTATCACATTGCTCACGGTCGAAGAAGTCTGTATGATTTCGTTCGCAGAGTTGATAATGCCCGAAGCCAAATTAGCCGGGTCGGTTACAACCCACTGGGCTTTTGCTGACGGTGCTACGGCGAGCATCAGTGCCGTACACACCAGATACAATACTTTTTTCATTGTTTCTGAATTTTTAAATTGTTAATGACTATTGATTTGAATTGTCCCGCCTTTGCATTGCGATATGCTTAATGGCGAGTTCTACATTACCATCCAGTTCGGAAGCAAGCTGCATTACTTCCATTTTTTCGGTTTCTTCTGTCGTGTAGGCGAGGTATTCCTCCAAACTAACTTCGGTGGCATAGACTGCCGAGTGCGTACCACCTAAGCCAATCCAAACCTCTTTGTAAAGTCGGCTTGCATCGTTGTTCATATTGATGGAAAGTACCTGCCCTTTCTCTTTGTCCGTAAGTCCGAGCATCGCCTGTATGTCATCAAACTTGTTCATATACTTGCGTTGGTCAAGCAGGATTTTACAGTCGGAGTTATTGATGATACTTTCTTTCACAATGGGCGACTGGATGATGTCGTCAACCTCTTGTGTTACTACAATCGCTTCCCCGAAGAATTTGCGGACGGTCTTAAACAAATACTTGATGTATTCCGCCATTCCCTCTTTCGCTATCGCTTTCCAAGCCTCTTCAATCAGGATGAGCTTACGAATACCTTTCAGTCGGCGCATCTTATTGATGAACACCTCCATAATGATAATCGTGACTATGGGAAAGAGGATTTTGTGGTCTTTAATCGCATCAATCTCAAACACGATAAAGCCTTTGGATAAGAGGTCTAACTGCTTGTTGGAGTTCAGCAGGTAATCGTATTCCCCGCCTTTGTAATAGGGTTCGAGTACGTTCAGGAAGTTGGCAATATCAAAGTCCTTTTCCCTGACCTGCTTTTCTTCCAGTACCTTGCGGTAGTCGCCTTTTACATACTCATAGAAACCGTTGAATGACGGGTAAACATCTTCCGTTTTGATACGCTCGATATAACCGCTTACTGCATTGGAAAGGGCAACTTCTTCCGAACGGGTTGGCGGCTCATCATCACGTTTCCATAAAGTCAGTATCAAAGTCTTGATACTTTCCCTTTTCTCAATGTCGAACACGCCATCATCGGTATAGAAAGGGTTAAAGGCAATCGGGTTATCTTCGGTATAAGTGAAGTAAACACCGTCTTCGCCTTTGGTCTTTCCTTTGATGAGTTCGCATAAGCCCTGATAAGAGTTACCCGTATCTACCAACAGTACGTGTGCGCCCTGTTCGTAATACTGCCGTACCATATGGTTAGTGAAGAATGATTTACCACTGCCGGAGGGACCAAGTATGAACTTGTTCCGGTTCGTGATGATACCACGCTTCATAGGCAGGTCGGAAATATCCAAATGGATAGGTTTTCCTGTAAGCCTGTCAGCCATCTTGATACCGAACGGCGAGGGCGAATTGTGGTAGTTGGTTTCTTCCGTAAAGAAGCACAATGCAGGCTCAATAAAAGTGTAAAAACTTTCCTCACTGGGGAAGTCGCCCGCATTGCCCGGCATTCCCGCCCAATACAAAGTTGCTACGTCCGTCGTGTTGTGCCGGGGCTTACACTCCATCAGTGCCAACGCACTACCGCAATCATTCTTTAGCTGTTTCAGTTCCGCAGGGTCTTCCGACCACGCCATAATGTTGAAGTGCGCACGGATAGATGACAGCCCGAAGCTGTGGGCTTCGTTCAAATACTTTTCTATCCACTCTTTGTTGATTTGGTTGGCACGGCTGTACCTTGCCAGTGAGTGCATATTCCTTGCGGACTTCTCAAACTTTTGCAGGTTGTCTTCGCTGTTATCCAAAAAAATGTACTGGTTGTAAATGTGGTTACAGCTTAACAGTAAACCCACAGGTGCGGCGAACGACAGACGGCAGTCGCTTCGGTCGGTGGACAGCTTCTCAAAGCGGGTATCTGCCGATACCGTTCCGGGCAGGTCGTCCGTATCGGAAAGGGTGTGCAGGCTTAACCTTTTGTTGCCGATGCGTACTTCTTCGTTTCCGAGTGCGATGTCCTGCATTGGTGTTCCTGCTCCCCTCGATAACGTGAGGTATTGCTCCAATAATCCCTGTGTATCGTCCATTCCGATAATGTCCTCTTCGGTCAAACGCCGCAGGCTGACAAAACCGCTATCGTTCACGATACGCTCAAACTGGGCAACCGCCTCCATAAAGCGGTGTATCGTTTCCTTGTTCCTGATTTCCTTTGGTATCAGCGTACCTTTGCAAAGCGAACTGAAGTTGCTTTGCATCCGCATTCTTTCCTTTGTAGTCTTTGTCAGAAACAGGTAACAGTAATGGTTTAAGAATGGTCGCTCGTTGAAATGACGTTGATAAGACTTCGATAAAAAACTCTGGTCTTCAATTGCCAAATCAGGTGCATAGCTTTCCTTGATGTACCAGTCCTGCTTGTGAATGACCGTAAAATCAGGCAGGGTTTTGATAGCCTTGTGCCAGGCGGAATGTATCGCTTCATATTCCGCAGAAGCTACCGTGAACAGTTCCGGCAAGCGCACTTCAAAGCAGGCGGTAATGTCCGCATCTTTGGATAAGATGCAGTTGTTCTCTACTGCCAACAAAGGAAATTTGTTTTCCAGTGTGGTGGTCTTTGCTACATTTCTCATACGGCATTCTGTTTAGGTGTGAATTTTAAATAGCGGTGTACAGGCTTGCGGCAGATGATGTAGCGGGGATGCCTTTTATTGGCTGCAATTTTCATTAGCCCGTGTTCGCCGTACTTCCTGTTGAGCGAAAAGGTCTGCCATACGATGAGCGAAGCACCGCCTGCCCCGAGGAACAGGCAGATGTAAGAGTTTACGCCTGCCATATACAGTATCATCACGAGGATAAGCGTACCGAGCAGCCCACCTGCGAAAATGAACAGGTATTGTGCCTTTAGCCCTTTAAATTCCACCGTCCTGCCGATGCCTTTGTTGATATTGTAATTCATAAGGCAAAGGATTAAAGGAAGAATGAACGCAGGATAGTAGCGGCAACAATCAAGAAGATACACGCACCAAACCACGAAGCTGCGGTCTTACTCGTGTCAGGGTCGCCGGAACTGAATTTGTTGTACACTTTAACGCCCCCGATTAACCCGACTACCGCACCGATGGCGTAGATTAATTGCGTTGCGGGGTCGAAATAACTTGTTACCATTTGGGTAGCCTCGTTGATACCTGCCGAGCCGTTTCCCTGTGCGAACGCACCAATTCCTGACAGCATTGCCACGGCTGCCAGCAAAACTTTTTTTCTCTGTTTTTCCATAATTGAAACACATTAATTTGTTACTGTTTATCTCGCACCTTGCGAGCTTTCGGGACAAATGTCTTGTGGAAAAAGAGGCGTTATAAGAAAGTGGCAGTCAAAGGAAGTGTTTGGCTGTGAGTGGCTTTGTTGGTGGGGACTTCCAGAACGGAAGTACAAATGATGGGAGGCTTTTATTGCAATTTACAGTTGGTTCAATGCAACTTTTAAATTACATTTGTACATTCATAATAAAGTCAATTTTAATCCTTTTTGAGATGAAAATATCAGGCAGACATATTGGAGAAATGCTGAAGGAAGCCAGAGAACAAAGACAGCTAACTCAAGAACAATTAGCCCAAAAAGTGGGTAAGAAAAGGAGTTACATTTCTAAGGTCGAAACTGATTATGGCAATAATATCAAACTTCAAACCCTTAAAGAGATAGTAGAAAAGGGATTTGACGGTACGGTTAAAATTAATTTGGAACTCTGATTTGTATATGGATAAATTATTGAAAAACGCTTTTAAAATGCAAATTCAATCCAAAGAAGGATTTGAGTTCGAAGAATTTATTGATGAACTGTTTCTTTTGAAATATGGTGTTGATAACTATACGCCCATCAGGAGAAATAAGGATAAAGGCAATGACGGTACTATTTTACCCGAACAAAAAATATTGGCTTGTTATGCGCCAAGAAAATATAGCAAAACTGATTTTGAAACAAAAGTTTTAGGTGCAGTAAACAAAGAAGGAGATTTCGAAAAATACAAGAAAAACTGGAAAGATAAATTTCCAAATTGGGAAATGTATGTAAACCACGAAGTATCACCGGAACAATTTACGCTAATTCAGGGTTTGGATGGCAATACTTCGATTAAGGGCATAGACCAACTTCTTTCTATTGTTGATGAACTTGTATCAAGTAAAAAAAGAAAACTTGCAGCCTATTTGGGGATTGAAAACTTTTTTATACAGGACTATATTCAGGTAATCATCAATGATTTATTGAACGCTTCCAACGAAGAAGACAAGGCTCTGCATTTCGACAAGAAATCATTAGTTCCTCCCCAAAAGAAAATCGAACTCAACTTTGAGCAGGAAGATTGGGATGGAATGAACTCGGAAATGGTATTGGTTATGGCGGAGTTTAATACGATTACCAATATACTTTCGGGATATAATGATGATGAGATTAATACCCTAAAAAGAAGGGTTATAAATGATTACAATAAACTTTCAGGAAATTTCAAGGAGAGATTATATAACCTGACCGACCAATATACAACGGCATATGGAAACATTAAAGATGATGAATATGTAAAATGCGTAAAATCTATATTGTTGTATATGTTTGAACAGTGTTTAATAGGCAGAAAAACAGAAAATGAACTATGATATTACCGCAGCCAGAAAGCAATCTTAAAACCAACCTTATGGTATTGGGAGCAGATATTATTAGTATTATGGGTAATTCTCCGTTTAAAAACAAATATATCATCGTGGATGATATAATGAATAAGTTTTTAAACAGGGATAAAGATAGAACACCCGACCTTTTTCTATATGCTTTAACCTTTTTGCATACAATTGGCAGTATTGAGAAAAAAGGGTATAAAATCAAATTGGTGAAGAAAGAAATCCAAGAGGAAAATCAAACAAGTTTATTCGACAATGTTAATTAGAATATATTCAGAAACCAACCTTATAGATGCCGTTCCATTTCACAATGGAATAAACATCATATTGGGTAAATACTCTGGGGATAAAGAGGCACGAGGGATAAATGGTATTGGCAAATCTACGTTGGTCAGGCTTGTTGATTTCACTTTATTAAGCGGTAAAGCGGAAAAAAGATTTGCTCAAAAAAAGTATGACTTTTTACGGGATGATGAACACTCTATTACTTTAGAATTTGAAGTGCAAGAACAAAAGTATTTTATTAAGAGAGGCTTTGCCGATACTAAAAAAATATTTTTCGGGAAGCGACCTGATACTCTTGATGAGTATGAAAAATCTGAAATGCCAAAATTGTTAGAAGGAATATTTTTCCCGACAGAGAACAACGAAGTGTTTTTTGAAGGAAAAAGGTATGGAACCTTGATGGAATTTTTTGTTAAGGATGATTTGCAAAGTCAGCAAAGAGTTGACCCTTTAAATTTTGTTTCTTACAATGCCAATGCAAGAGAAAAGGCATTGTACAATTTTTATTTGCTTAATCTTCCAACTAAAACACTTTTAAAGTATAATGAAGTTTCTTCTGAATATGAAAGGTACAATAGCACAGTAAAATTATTATCTGAAAAAGTTAAAGCAGATACAGGTAAAGACATTCAGGAGTTTAGAACCGAGCGGCTAAAAATTGAAAAAGATATTTCAGCACTTGAGAATAGTTTGAAAGAATACAACTTTCTTGCTAACCACAAAGAAATAGAACAAAAATTAAATCAGGTTATATCTGAAATTAATGAGCAATCTATCATCTATCATAATACAAACCGGAAATTAGAAAAACTGAAATCCTCTTACAATGATGTATCATCTATTGACCTGGATAAAATTCGTAAGCTCTACAATGAAACGGTAGCAACATTTGGCAACTTTGTAAAAAGAAGTTTAGACGAAGTTATCGACTTTAAAAAACAACTTCTGGCAAATAGGAACAAATATCTGTTAGAGGAAGAAAAGAAATTGCAATCATCAATAGACCAAAGTTTAACACAGCTTGAAAAATTAGAAAAGAACAGGAGCCAATTATTTTCATTACTAAAAGAGAGAGGTGCATTGGACAGGATTGAAAGTACCTATGAAAGATTAGTCAATGAAAAAACACTTTTAGAACGGAATACCTCAATTGTAAGGGAAATTGACGAAATAGAGGAAATATTAGGAAACTCCAATATTGTCATCGCTGAATTAAAGAGAGATATTGTCAGCGAGCTAAATAAGCATCAAACCTATCTTGATGAGTTGAGATTATTATTTCAGCAAATTCTCGAGAATGCTATTTATTTGGATGAAGAATTTGATAACTCTTATTTTAATATCACATTAAACTCTACTTCGCCGAGAAACCAATTACCTTTTAAAATAAGTTTGGAAATTCCCAAAGCTGATGCTTTAGGACAGGAGCGTTTGAAAATTGTAGCGTATGATTTAATGGTATTCTTAAAAAGCAGGATTGACAAACGGAATATCCCAGATTTTCTTGTACACGATGGTGTATTTCACGCCATATCATACAAAACAATATCCAATGTTCTGAACTATATGTACCACAAATCAAACGAGCTGCATAACTTTCAATATATCCTTACTTTCAATGAAGATGAAATTGATTTAAACGGGGATGAGAATAAGTTTGGCAAGTTTGATTTTGACTGGTCTAAACAAGTAATTGCTGAATTTTCAGATACCGAGCAGGAAACAATTTTTAAACGATTTTTTTAAATGGCGAAATATCAATTACCACCTTTAAAAGATGAAAGGTTATTCGAGGAACTCACTTGTGATTTATTCAATTTTGTAGAGAATACCTCGTCATATGTGAATACAGACTTTCAGACGTTTGGTGTGAAAGGACAAAATCAGAAAGGTATTGATGTCTTTTCTTCTAAAACCAAAACGGTAATTCAGTGTAAATTGAAAAGCATTGGCAGAAAAGACGAAACTATTAGGAAAAATCTAATTCAGGATATAAATGCCGATTTAGAAAAAGCAAAGGATTTGGCGATTGATTTCGACAAATTTGTTTTTGTTTCTACATTCCGTGACGATGCTCAAATACAGGAGTACCTAAATCAAATTAAAAGAGAACAGGAACTGCCCTTTCATCTATATTATTGGGGATGGGATACCATAACAAAGCATATTGAGCAATCAGAGGCGTTACTGCATAAGTATTTTCCAAAGTTTGTAAAGAAAGCCAAGCCTGTAAAAGCAAAAATTGAATTACCCGACGGAGCGTTGGGTAAAGAGCTTTCCAAGAAGAACTACATTGATTATTTAAAAAAGCGATATGGCGATTGGAAACAAATTGAATTAAGTAAAAAGGGAGAAAAATTCAATTGGGCTGCTTTTACTATTTCATTGTCTAAAAGATATAAAGCGTCAGGGATTAATTATGTTGATGTTCGGCATTTTGATGACTTAGTATCGTATCTAAAAAGCCGGATTGATGGAACAATAATGGGGAAAGTGAATAAGTCTAAAGGGATAAAAAACTATTCCGTGTTTGAAGAGTTTTCGGAAACTGAAATCTAATAGGTTTCAAACTTAAAAACCTTATCTTCTAATGTATATTTCTAAAGTCAGCTTGGTCAATTATAGAAATTTTGCAAATGCAAGTTTTCAATTTAACAAAGGAATAAATACCATAATCGGAGAAAACGGTTCTGGAAAAACAAATGTATTTAGAGCAATAAGGCTATTATTAGAAGATGCCTCCTTGCAATATGCTTATAAACTGACCGATGGAGATTTTAATAGGTCTTTGGACAAGGGAAAATGGAGAGGTCATTGGATTATTATCAGTATTGAATTTGATGAGCTTAACGATGAAGAGGCAATACAGTCATTGTTCATTCACGGTGTTGGAGTTGCCGCAGAAGATTATGTAAAAAAAGCTACTTACAACCTTTTCTTTCGTCCTAAAGCGGACATCAGACAAAAACTTTCCGAATTAGCTGAAGGAGATACCGTTGGATTACAAGCCATACTTGACAACATAACAATCCAGGATAATTACGAAACTTTCTTTACTGGCAAAAGCACCGCTGATTTTAATGACCCTGATGTATATAAAGAACTTGTAGGCGATTTTGAAAATGTTATTTTTCCATCTACAATTGATACTTCTAAGTTTGGCTCTAAAATTCCACATCAGTTATCTGTTTCCAAAGAAATATCGTTCACATTCATACAAGCGTTAAGAGATGTAGTAAGTGATTTTCATAATAATAGAACTAATCCTTTACTAACTCTTCTAAAAAATAAAAGTGGAGAAATCAAAGAGGAAGATTACCAACCTATAAGCGATTTGGTTGAGCAATTAAATGAAAGCATTGAAGATTTGCCCGATGTACAAAATATAAGGTCAGATATAAAATCAACCATTCAGGATGCTGTCGGTCTTACCTATTCCCCATCTTCATTGTCTATTAAATCGAGTGTTCCCAATGAAGCCGAAAAATTGTTACAATCATTAAAACTTTTTATCGGAGAACCAGGGGAAGATTACGAAGGGGGTATTCACGAATTAAGTTTGGGAGGTGCTAATCTAATATTTTTAACCCTTAAATTACTTGAATTTAAGTATAGAAAATCAAAAGATACATTTGCCAATTTCCTTATTATTGAGGAACCGGAAGCCCATATACATAACCATATTCAAAAGACCTTATTTGACAAATTGGATTATGGAGATACTCAAATTATCTATTCTACTCATTCTACACAAATTTCCGAAGTAAGTAATGTTGAGAATATAAACATCCTTGCAAAGAAATTAAATTTTGCGGAAGTATATCAACCATCAACTGGTTTAACACCTGAAAGCATCAATCAAATACAGCGTTATCTGGATGCTGTAAGAACCAACCTGTTATTTGCAAAAGGAGTAATATTAGTTGAAGGCGATGCAGAAGAGATTTTAATCCCTATAATGGTCAAAAAAGTATTTGGAGTAAGTCTTGACGAACTTGGAATTAGCCTCATCAATATACGAAGTACAGGCTTCGAGAATGTAGCCCAACTTTTCCACGATAGCCGTATAAGAAGAAAATGTGCAATTCTAACAGATTTAGATGATGCGATTTGTGATACAACTATTAATGACGATGATAGCGACCGATTAAAAAAATACAAGAGAAAAGTGGAGGCATCTAAACAAAGGGGCTTAGAACGTAAAGCTAAATTAGATGCTTTTGAAGCGGGGAATGATTGGATAAAAGCATTTTATGCTGATTATACTTTTGAAGTTGATTTTATAACCGAAGGTAATGAGGAAGAGGTAATAGCTATACTTGACCAAGTATATACAGACCAACCAACAAGAGTACAAGCTAAAACTGATATTGAAGATGATGATGTTGCGGTTTATGGAAAGCGTGTGCTTACAATGGCTAAACAGGAAGGTAAAGGTTGGTTTGCTATAATGTTAGGCAAGCATATTTCTTTCAAGACGGAAATTCCAAACTACATATTTGATGCCATTCTTTTCGCCAAAGAAACATACTCCAACAATATTATTGCCGACATCATTGAATATAGGATGAACAAACATTTTTATGATGATGATGCTTTGGATTTTTCATCTTGTAGGGAGAACCTAACGAAGTATAGAGCCGAAGAAGCAACTTTAGATGACCTTGCTTTTGACTTGGACTTGGTAATACCAGATGACCAACTATTAACATTCATAGATAAATTGAAATAGGCTATGTTCATTTGGGAAAAAGGAAGTTTGAATGATGAGCAAGAAGTTGCAATCTTGGAGAAAGATAGTGTACTCTTGATTGCCTGTCCTGGTAGTGGAAAAACGAGAACGCTTACATACAAAATCGCTTACGAATTAAGCAGGCTAAATTCCAATAAAGAGTTCGTTATTGCAATTACATACACGAATAACGCTGCTGATGAAATTAAAGAACGGGTTGAATTATTGGGGGTTGATACTACACAATTATGGATTGGTACAATTCACTCATTCTGTATGGAATGGATATTAAAGCCTTATCATCTGTATTCTGAAAGGTTGAAAAACGGGTTTAAAGTTTGTAATTCCTTTGATACTGAAAAGCTCCTAACCGAATTATGCAAAAAATATAGCAATCCAAAAGTTACTTTTTATGATTTTCAATATTATGCTACCATAAATGGTACATATAAGTTTACATCAAAAAATAGTAATCAGAATAAGCATATCAAAGCTATTCTTCAAGAATATTTCGGAATATTAAAAGAGAATAATCAATTGGATTTTGAGCAGATACTTTTTTATGCTTATGAATTATTGAAATCAAAGCCAATCATTTGTACCATCTTATGCAAATTATTTCCATTTATTTTGATTGATGAATATCAAGATACTAAAGAGATACAATACCATATAATATCAAAAATATTAAGTGCAAACAACGGGTGTTCAAAAACATTAATTGTTGGCGACCCTAACCAATCTATTTATCATTCTTTAGGTGGTTATCCGATGCCAAAGGATGATTTGGAAAAACTTTTGGGGTTTAACTTGATACAGCTGAGTTTAGACAAAAATTACAGGTCATCTGAAACCATAATAAATTACTTCGATTATTATAAAACATTTGCTACCCCTATTATAGCATTCGGAAACGAAAAAGATTATAATAGTTTAATCACATATAACTTATCGGTTTCGTTAGATAATTTGATAGAAGAAATTACAAAATTGATTTTGTTTAATGTCCGTGAAGCCGGAATTAGCCCTAATGAAATTTGTATTGCAGCACCTCAATGGGTTCAGATTGCAAGTATTACAAGGAAGCTAATGATTAGACTTCCGGATTTTAGTTTTGACGGACCCGGTATGGCTCCGTTTTCACGGGACATTGAGAATTTTTGGTTTAAAGTTGCAAGAATTGTTTTGACAGAACCATCGCCCTATATGTACGTTCGTCGTTTACGTTGGAGTAAAGAAGTTTTGAACGAACTTGATGCTGCGGGAGTAGATGTATCAAACTTATCAAACAAAGAGTTTTTGAAAATCTGCAATTCAATTGAAGTGAATGAAAATGATGGTTTAACCTACTTACGTTCTTTCTTTGAAAGAATTTGTGAAAACCTGAAAATACAAATTCAGAATTTCCCGTTACTTGAAGAACATCACACATCATTTTTTGCAAGTTCTGAAAATAGAATACAAAGGCTTATTGACGAGGGAAATCCATTTATTGGAGAGATTGAAAATTTTAGAAAAGTTTTCAGGCAAAGAGATGGTATAACCGTTTCAACTATTCACGGTGTAAAGGGAGAGGAATATGATACAGTAATAGGCTTTGCTCTCCTTGATGATTATGTCCCGCACTTCAACGATGCGAACGGATATGAAAATTCCAAAAAATTACTTTATGTTTTAGCTTCAAGAGCCAGAAAAAATTTGCATTTAATTTCTGAAACATCAAGGGGTATAAATTATTATAATCCAGAGGGGAAAAGCCCAACTCCTCATTTGCTCGAATATAATTATGAATATTCGATTGTTGCACTTGACAATTTCGATTGAATAAATAACAAAAGGGAGTTTGCTCACACAAACTCCCCAATGTCAAAATCACTCAAATCATTTTTCCGCAAGGTGGAAGAACCGTCGTCGCCTTCAGATGAAAGTGTGCTATCCAAAAGCTCGGTAATTTTTCGGGAAGCACCCTCAATGGAATTTTCCAGTAAGCTGAATAATTCGGTTCCCTGTAATTTCTGAACTATGGCTACCGCTGTTTCCTTTTGAGCCTGTTCCAAATTCTCTTTTTGGAGCAATGCCCCTACGGAGCTTAGTTCGTCGTAGGTAACCCCTTGGGCAAAACCGTTATCGCCACCGGATATTCCGTACCTGTTCCATTCTTCTTCCTCTTCCTCCAAATCAGGAATATTGCTGAAAACTTCGTCCAGTTCTTCCTGCGGAATTTGAATGCTGACGTTTTCGTTTTCGTCGTATTCAATGTCTAAATTATCAGGGTTTATCTCCGGTTCCGTTATTTGGCTTTCATTGGCAGTGTTTGGCAGGGAATGGCTTTTTACAGGCTTCGGCTGTCCCATAATATCGGGCAGGTTCGGGTTAACTTTTCCCTGTGTGGGCTTTTGCTGCGACCTTTTATGAATGACAATCTTATCCTGCAATAGCAGCACAATGACTATCAGCAGGCAAATCACAATTACTATTTCCATAATCAGATGCTTTAAAAAATGGGTTTAAACTTTTCGTTGAAATCATCGGTAATGGCTTTTTCAAACAGTTCAAAATGATGTTCCAGTATGTTGTCAAGATAGGCATACAGGGGTATGGCATCTTTACCAATGACCTGTACAATACGGGATAGCCGTTCGTGGTATTCCTGCCGGATATAAATACTTTTATCGCCCCGCTTCGTCATCGAGTGGGTTTTCAAAAAATGTTCGCCGTAGCTTCCGTCAAGATTTTTCTTTGTGCGGTTCCTTTCCCGCTGTGCAGGCTTGCTTTGTGGTAATTCTTCCTGCTGCACCTCGTCTTTTGCCGCTTCCTTTACCTGCTCTTCAGCAGGTTCGGGCGGTAGCTGTAAGCCGTCCTTTTTAACGCCGTCCACCATCAGGTTCATCATCATTTCCTCGTTAATGTCCGGCGTGACTTTTCTTTTATTATCTTTTTCCATAGCACTACGATTGAATGATGTTTAAAAATTCGCTGATGAACAGGTCTAACTGGCAGGCTTTCATCAAACGCTCATCGGGTGGCATTATCGTAGAACGGAAAACTGTTTTGCTGTCCACTTCACTTTCCTTGCGAAAACGGGTGCTGTTCTTGATTTGGCTTTGCATCAGGCTTAACCCCAGTTGCCCGATAAGCTGATTATACACGTCATATAAGGGCGTGCTTTCCCTGCCGTCCACCTGGTTCCAAAACAGGTTAATGCTTTGTATGGAAGTTTCGCCTTTTTTCATAATTACATCCTGTAAAAGCTGTGTGAAGATGAGCGTACTTTCCATTACCACACGGTCTGCCGTGATGGGCGTGAAAATGTGGTGCATACCTGCCAATGCTTTCAGAATTCCGGGCGTGTTCACGGTTCCGGGCAGGTCGAAGAACAGCACATCAAGCGGAACAGGGGAAGTGTTTACAAATTCGTGCGCCGCATCGAGTACGCTATCCGCTTTGTGCTGCATAATGGGATAGGCTTTTTTATTGATGGTGGTAAACTGCTTATATGCCAGTTTTTTCAACGCCTCATTTTCCATTACCATTGCCAAATCACGGGTTTTCATTTTCATCAGGCTGTGCTGCGGAAAATCCGCATCAAAAACGGCTACGTTGTAGCCCAACCGATAGTGCATCGTACTGGCGACAAGCGTGGTAAATGTGCTTTTGCCAACACCGCCTTTTTGAGAAGAAAAAGCGACAAACAGAGGTTTCTTTCTTGTGTCCATATTTTTAAAATTTAAAGTTTACATCTTACTGTTTTCAGTCTTGCAGGCTTTCAGCCGTGCAGTCCTGATTTCGTGCTGTCTTTCTTGCAGGATAGCTATCAGGCTTGCCTGCGGGAATTGCTGATTGCCTGCTTTCCTGCTGTACAGCAGCAATGCTTTCATTCAGGCATCCTATCAGGCGTGATTGCGTTCTTGCATTCGTTCCGTCCGTCATTCTATCCATCACGCAGGCTTGATTGTCTGATAGCAGGCTGTCACGCTTTCCGTCATTCCTGCGCTCTTGGTTTCTTGCATTCCTGCAATCTTGCAGGCAGGATAACCTGCCATCTTGAATGTATGCCGTCTGCTCGTCCTGAAGCACGGGCTGCCTGCCTGCCTGTCAACATTCAGGGGCAAAGAACTCATCAAATTCAATCGGTTGTATAGCGGTGGCAGTGTTTGGCGTTCAGAGGCAGCATTTGGCACTGTGTCACAGTGCAACGCTATCGTAAACAGGGCTTTACTTTGTATTGTGATTTTTATTAACGGATTTATGCAAAAGTCTTTTGACATATCAGGGGGTAACGGGAACGGCAACGAGCCGTTTTTCCCTGTTACATTCAATCCGTCCCGCAGGGCGGATTTTTGTGTTCACCGGAACACGGCAAGTTGTGTTTTGAGCATCTCGGAATGATTTCCGATGCTCAAAACAACTTGCCCTTTGCAGGGGGCAGAAAACACCTTCCAAAGTCAGGGTTTTGTATGGATTTTAAAATGGATTAGTGATGAACGATAACAACAAAAAGCAATTGAAAAAGACCGGACGTCGCCCCAAAGAAGACCCGGCGACCATCCGCTATACGATTTCCTTTAACGAGCAGGAACACGCCCATTTTCTTGCCCTGTTTGATAAATCAGGTATGCAGGTAAAGGCTCATTTCATAACGTCCTGCATCTTTGACAAGACCATAAAAACCATTCAGATTGACAAGGGAACGGTTGATTTTTATATGCGGCTGACCTCTTTTCACAGCCAGTTCCGCTCCATAGGTGTAAACTATAACCAGATTGTAAAGCTGTTGTACAAGAATTTTTCGGAGAAAAAAGCCGCAGCGTTCCTGTACAAATTGGAAAAACAAACGGCTGAAATGGCGATGCTATGCCAAAAAATTATCCAAATAAGCGAGGAATTTGAAGCCAAATACCTGAAAAAATAGCGGTAGAAATGATAGCAAAAATTGGAAGAAGCGCAAATTTATACGGTGCATTGGCGTACAATCAGCTTAAAGTAGAGAATGAAAACGGGCAGATTTTGTTTGCCAATAAGATGATTGAAACGGCAAGCGGTCATTATTCCGTGGCACAATTAGCACAATCTTTTGCACCTTACCTGATTGCCAACCGCAATACCGAGAAACACACGTTGCATATTTCGCTCAATCCCGACCCGAAAGATAAGGTTAGCGATGACAGGTTTCGGCAAATGGCGGAAGAATATATGCGGGAAATGGGCTACGGCGAACAGCCTTTTGTGGTATTCAAACATACCGATATCGACCGCAGCCATATACACATTGTATCGGTTTGCGTGGACGAGCAGGGCAAAAAGATTTCGGACAAATTCGAGAAAATGCGGTCTATGAATGTGTGCCGTGAACTGGAAAGACAACACGGCTTGATACCCGCAACCGATAAAGAACACAAGCAGAACGACAAGATTTTCCGTCCGGTAGATTATCGGGCAGGCGATGTGAAAAGCCAAATCGCTTCGGTTGTCCGCCACCTACCGAATTATTATAAGTTTCAGACTTTGGGCGAATACAATGCCTTGCTTTCCCTGTTTAATGTTACCACCGAAAAAGTGGAGGGCGAATTGCAGGGAAAAATGCGGCAAGGCTTATTATATATTCCGCTAAATGAAAAAAGCGAAAGAGCAGTGCATCCGTTCAAGGCTTCGTTGTTTGGTAAAAATGCAGGGCTTCCGGCTTTGGAACTGCATTTTGCGAAATGCAAAACGGATTTGAAAGGCCACCCAAGCAAGCAAACCCTAAAGGCTGCCGCTACCATTGCCCTAAAAACGACGAGCGATGAACAGGCTTTTAAACAGCAATTAGCTGAACAGGGCATTAATGTAGTGGTGCGCCGGAATGATACAGGTCGCATTTACGGAATGACTTTTATAGACCATAATTCTAAAGCGGTTTGGAACGGTTCACTATTGGGAAAAGAACTTTCTGCCAATACCTTTAATGATTATTGGAACAATAACATCAAACCGGATATTAAAGAACCTGCCGTTTTACAACCCAAACTATCCACATCAAATGATGCGGATCTTCCTGCTGAAGAACCACATCATTTGTTCGAGTTTCTGAGTTTTCCTGAAAAACACGAGGACGGACTGATTGAAACGTTTGGCGGCTTATTGCCAAAAGCACAGGGTGAAGATTACGAGGAACAGGACTTTGCCAACAAGATGAAGAAACGCAAACACAGAAGAAATCAATAGTTTTTCTGTGAGCCTTACAGAAACGAAATGACAATCATTAAGGCAGGAATGCGCGTTTATCAAAGGGGGCAAATTTTTAAAATTGAATATTTAAAGAGAAATTTATAAAAAGGTTTTTTTATAAATTTGTTGCAGATAAAATATTTACAAATAAATATGGCTGCAAAAAATAAAACAACTTATACAGAAGTTAGTGTTGCTGATTTTATCAATTCCTTCGTTGATAAAGACCAAAAGAAACATGACAGTTTTCGACTTATTGAATTAATGCGAGAATGGTCCGGTTTTGAACCCAGAATGTGGGGACCAACCATTATAGGTTTTGGAAACTATCATTATAAGTATGCCAGTGGACACGAGGGAGATGCTCCCATAATTAGTTTTTCACCTCGCAAAGCCGAATTCTCTCTGTATGTTTACACACCAAGTGATGAAAATGCGAAGCTTCTTGAAAGATTGGGAAAATACAAAATGAGTAAGGCTTGTATATATTTTAAAAAATTAGAAGATATTGATCTTGGTATATTGGAAAAACTTAGCAAATCGACTATTCAATATATAAATGAAAATCACGAATGTGGTGTGTGTAAAGCATAAAAAATTGAGGCTTATAGCAAAGTAATTTATGCCTCATAAAAAATCTGTTGCGAGACTTGGTCTTTAACTCGCTTTTACAATAAAATGTAGCAAAACCGCTACTTTTTCATTTTATACTAATTGGCTAAATACTGCCATAGAATGCCACTGGCTGCCACATTCTTATACTCACTCCATAGAGCCTTTAAATTCACGTCCGAACATTAAAACTTAAAATAATGCAGGGAGAAGACGATTTAAGAGGGCTTGCTAAGATCATGGCTTTTATGAGAGCAGTCAGTATTCTTTTGGTGCTGATGCACCTTTATTGGTTCTGCTATGGGTTCTTTTTAGAACGTGGTTGGACATTGGAAGTCATCAACAAAATACTGGGCAATTTCGACCAGACGGCAGGTTTGTTCTCACATACCTTATATACAAAAGTCTTTGCTTTGGTTTTGTTGGCTTTGAGTTGTTTAGGGACAAAAGGCGTAAAGAATGAGAAGATAACCTGGACTAAAATTTACGTGGCTTTGGGTGTTGGCTTTGTGCTGTTCTTCCTGAACACACCGTTGCTAAAGCTATCTCCGGCAACAGGCACATTCTTATATATCCTTACTATCTCGTTAGGTTATATCGCCTTGCTGATGGCAGGCGTATGGATGAGCCGATTGCTTCGTACTAATTTAATGGACGATGTTTTCAATAACGAGAACGAGAGCTTCCAACAGGAAACCAAGCTGATGGAAAACGAGTATTCCGTCAATCTGCCCACCAAATTTTACTACAAAGGCAAATGGAACAACGGTTGGATAAACATTGTCAATCCTTTCAGGGCATCAATCGTGTTGGGTACTCCGGGTTCAGGTAAATCTTATGCCATCGTAAATAATTACATCAAGCAGCAAATAGAGAAAGGCTTTAGTATGTACATCTACGATTTCAAATTCGATGACCTTTCGACTATCGCCTATAACCATTTACTGAAGCATCGGGATAAGTACAGAGTTCAGCCTAAATTTTACGTGATAAATTTCGACGACCCACGCAAGAGCCACCGTTGCAATCCACTCAATCCTGATTTTATGACGGACATTTCAGATGCCTACGAAGCGGCATATACCATAATGCTAAACCTCAACCGAAGCTGGATACAGAAGCAGGGCGATTTTTTCGTGGAAAGCCCAATTATCTTATTGGCTGCCATTATTTGGTATCTGAAAATCTACGATAATGGTAAGTATTGTACGTTCCCACACGCTATAGAATTACTGAATAAAAAGTATTCGGACGTATTCACGATTTTAACCTCATACCCTGATTTGGAGAACTACCTATCGCCTTTTATGGATGCGTGGCAAGGTGGAGCGCAAGACCAGTTACAAGGACAAATCGCATCGGCAAAAATTCCATTATCAAGAATGATTAGCCCGCAATTGTACTGGGTGATGACAGGCGATGATTTTACGCTTGACATCAACAACCCGAAAGAACCTAAAATTTTGTGCGTAGGTAATAATCCCGACCGTCAAAATATTTATTCGGCAGCTTTAGGCTTGTATAATTCGAGGATTGTAAAGCTGATTAATAAAAAAGGACAGCTAAAGAGTTCCGTTATCATAGATGAGTTGCCCACAATTTATTTCAGGGGACTGGACAATCTTATCGCAACGGCGAGAAGTAATAAGGTAGCGGTATGTTTGGGCTTTCAGGATTTTTCGCAATTAACAAGGGATTACGGCGACAAGGAAAGCAAGGTAATACAGAATACTGTCGGTAATATATTCAGTGGTCAGGTGGTTGGCGAAACAGCAAAAAGCCTTTCGGAACGTTTCGGTAAAGTATTACAGAAACGCCAAAGTATGACCATTAACCGCAATGATAAATCTACCTCTATTTCGACACAGTTAGACAGCCTTATTCCGGCTTCCAAAATCTCAACACTTACACAAGGTTTGTTTGTTGGTTCTGTATCAGATAACTTTGATGAACGTATCGAGCAGAAGATATTTCACGCCGAAATTGTAGTGGACAATGAAAAGGTAGCGGCAGAAAGCAAAGCCTATCAGCAAATACCGCAAATCTTATCTTTTGTAAATGAGCAGGGCGAGGATAAGATGAAGCAGGAAATAGAAAACAATTACAAGCAGATAAAATCAGACATTCTGAATATTGTTGTTAGTGAAATGGAGCGTATCAAGAATGACCCTAACTTACAGCATTTGGTGCAGAAAGAATGATTATACTAAATATTTTTGTGATTTTTCTATTAATATATTGTTAGAAGAATTAAAAGTAACAGCACCATTACGTCAACATATAAAATGCCAAATTTTAATACTCATAATTTAGCATTTGCTTAAATAAACAAATTAGTTACATTTGCATTATGGATAATACTTCTTGTACACGACAACAGGCAGACATTAAACAAATCAATCGCTGTAAAGAAAGAGTTTCGGAACTCCACAGTTCGTTTGACTATTTGTCGAACGCACTTGAATTGACTGGAAACAATGTAAGACTGAAAATTCTGTTTCTTCTTTATGAAGAAAAACGACTTTGTGTTTGTGATGTGAGTGAAATTCTTGGAATGACAATTTCAGCGATTTCTCAGCACTTGAGAAAACTTAAAGACCGAAAGCTTATTGAAACCGAAAGAGAGGCGCAAACCATTTTTTACTCATTGACAAAAGAGTATGAGAAAATGTTGGACCCATTTTTTAAAATACTTGACGATAAAAAAAATTTAGAAACAATATGGTAACGGACGGAAAACTAATTGGGACTGGACTTTTGACAGCAATAGCAGCTTCATTGTGTTGTATTACACCAGTGTTGGCTCTAATAGCAGGAACAAGCGGACTTGCTTCAACTTTTTCTTGGCTCGAACCTTTCCGACCATATTTTATCGGTTTAACAATTTTAGTGCTTGGTTTTGCTTGGTATCAAAAGTTGAAACCACAAAAGAAAATTGACTGTAAATGTGAAACAACTGAAAAACCAAATTTTATGCAAACAAAATCATTTTTAGGAATTATTACCATTATGACGGCTTTACTTTTATCATTTCCAATTTATGCCCACATCTTTTTTCCAAAGACTGAAAGTAAAGCAATTATTACCCAAACTTCAAAACTTCGAAAAGTTGAGTTTACAATTAAAGGAATGACTTGTTCAGGTTGTGAACACCACGTTAAAGCAGAGATTAGCAAACTAAAAGGAATTGTGGAAGTTGTGGTTTCTTATGAGAAAGGCAATGCCATTGTTAAGTTTGACAACAAACAAACAAGTATTATAGAAATTGAAAAAGCTATCAATTCGACAGGTTATAAATCACTAAAAAGTAAAATTATATCATAATGGAAATTAAATTACAATCAATTATAACTTGCCCAAATTGCGGATACAAAAAAGAGGAAACAATGCCGACAGACGCTTGCCAATATTTTTACGAATGTGAAAAATGCAAACAAGTTCTAAAACCAAAACAAGGCGACTGCTGTGTTTATTGTAGCTACGGAAGTGTTGCTTGTCCACCAATTCAGCAGGACAAAAAATGTTGCTATTAGAAACCAATTAAGAGAAAAAAATGTTCAGTTTTTTCAAAAAATATTTTCAAAAATTTAAGAAGAATACTTATGCTATCAACAGAAAAAACATTATCAGAAGTAATTGAAGTACTAAGACAAAGGGGTTATACGGAAGACTTTAATCTATTGGAAGAAAACATTTCGTACAAAATAGACGGAGAGAAAGTTAATTTAAGGGACATTGTTATTGATAAAATTTATCGTTTTACTGGGCTTAATGACTTGGAAGATGAGGCTATCTTATATGCGATGAGAAACCAAAAAGATGGAGCAAAAGGTGTTTTCGTAAATGGTTATGGTACATACTCTGACAGTGCAGCAAACAGCATCATTGAGCAAATATCAGTTGACGAGGACGATAATGATGATTGGACGATAGAAAATTAAATCACAATGACTGAATTAGAAAAAATTTTACAGCAAAAAGCTATAAAACCCACCGCTATGCGTTTGTTGGTGGTTGAAAAGTTATTGAAACAACAATATGCAGTAAGTCATAAAGAGCTGGCAGAACAGTTTGAAAAAGCAGATAATATTACTCTCTTCAGAATACTTAAAGTATTCCTGGAACACAAACTTGTCCATACCATTGATGATGGAAGCGGAGTGATTAAATACGCACTTTGCCAATCAGGATGCAATTGTAATTTATCAGAACTGCACACACATTTTTATTGTACCGACTGCAAACATACTTTTTGCCTTACTGAAACAGAAATTCCGAACATCGAAGTTCCTCAAAACTTTAAATTAGATGGAGCTAATTTAGTTCTTAAGGGGAAATGCGACAAATGTAACAAATAGATTTTTTCAACTTTGCAATTCTATTGCACAATCTATTTATTTATATTTGTAGCTGATGAAACTATTTATATTCATATTCAGTATATATTTTCTGGCATTATCCGTAATGCTGTGTACTGATGCGTGTGGTATGGATACCAGTAATACTTCAAAATCAGAGCTTTCTAATACAAGCAATGGTCAAACGAAAAAGGCGATTTATGCAGTCCTTTTTGTTCTTGTGCTACTTGTCATACCGTTGTGAATTTTACGTTTCAAACGTTCAAAATAAACGAGGCAAAGCCAAGTCTTAGCAAGATACAAAAATTCCCACTTCAAAATTTCAATTTCATGAATCGCTAAACAACCTTACCCCGGCTGATGTTTACTTTGGAAGATCCGAGCAGATCCTGAAAAAAAGACAGCAAATCAAAACCGATTCACTGAGAAAAAGAAGACAATTGTTTAATCAACAAAAATTACTAAGTTTATAACCCAAATCCTCCTTAAGAAATTAATGATATTTGTCCGAGTTTGTTTGAAGACATACATTTTAAATCCTGCGTAATATTAACTAACTTATATAAATTCATATAAGAAAAGATAATGATATTTCCTTTTTGAAACGAAAGGTTTTTTCCATTTATTTCCAAGGTAACCGAACCATTATATATAACTATAAATGCAAGGTTTTCTGGTCGAAATGACTGACCTATTTTAGTGCCTTCAGTTAAAATATTTTCGTCTAAAATTCTAAGCATAATTCAGAAGTGAAATAAAATTTATATGATTTATTAAAACGTAAAAATATAATAATATTTTTTTCAAGAGCCTACTACTCTATAAATTATTTAATAAAGTTAACCACCGCTTTATCCAATTCTTCACTTATAACCTTTGGATAAATCTGCGTGATGCCGATATCTGAATGATCCATTAATTTTGAAACATACTCTATCCGCATTCCATTATTTAAAGCATTGGTAGCGAAAGTATGACGGCTTAAATGAAACGATAAAGTAAATGGAAGCTCCATAGCTTTGCGTAATCTACGTAGTTTTTGACCGCATAAAATATTTTTCGCATTGATGATATGTGCTTCGGTATCTTTATTCATTTCGAACAATTCTTTTTCTTCTATAATTGGAGAGATAAAATCTGAAACTCTAAAAAGAAGAAAAAAGGAATATTACAAAAGAAAATTAATCGAAACCTAATTTTTTTCTTTTTAAAAGCAAAAAACTAAACTTTAAATTCTATATTTGAAACAGAAAACACTCTCTAAGAAATAGTACACTTTTTGCTGACGATTTACAATTATGAATGACAATACTATTAATACTGTTTCGGCATCCGGAAAACACAAGAAGAGCCTATTGATTGTTCTTTGTCTGAGTGGAAGTTATATGATTGCTGAAGTTATAGGCGGTTTTGCCACCAAAAGTCTGGCATTACTTGCCGATGCGGCACATATGATGACAGATGTTGTCGGTTTATTTCTGGCATACATGGCGATCAAAATCGGAGAGAAAAAAGCCAATTCCAAAAAGACCTTTGGTTACTACAGAACAGAGATTCTTGCTGCCGTTATTAACGCAGTGATCCTGCTGGGTATTTCAGTATATGTGTTATTTGAAGCATATCAAAGATTCAAAAATCCTCCAGAGGTTCAAAGTGGTGCCATGATGATTGTTGCAGGGATAGGATTGGTTGTAAATATTGTCGGAATTTTCATTATCAGGAAAGGTTCCGATGAGAGCCTTAATATGAAAGGTGCTTATTTTGAAGTTCTATCCGATGCTCTTACTTCAGTGGGAGTCATGATTGCGGGAATTATAATGCTTACAACTGGATGGTATTATGCTGATCCGCTCATTTCGGCGGCAATAGGCCTACTGATCTTTCCAAGAACATGGCGATTGCTAAAAGAAGCTGTTAATGTTTTACTGGAAGGAACACCGAAAGATGTGAATATTGAAGAACTCAGGAAGTCTCTGGAATCCGTTCAAGGCGTAAAAAAGTTACACGACCTTCATGTCTGGTCACTTACCTCCGGACTCAATGCAATGAGCTCACATGTCATAGCTGAACACAGTGAAGATCTCAATGTTTTGTTAAAAACACTTTCCGATAAAGCAACTACAGAATTTAAAATTTCACACACTACGTTCCAGATCGAGACAGAAGGTCATCAGGAAGGCGAAGTTCATCTATAAGTTTTTGTTAACCATTTTAAACAACAGAAGTATGGAAAATCAGTTCGATGTAATTATTATTGGTTCAGGACCTGGAGGTTATGTAGGAGCAATCCGTTGCGCTCAACTCGGTCTGAAAACTGCGATTGTAGAAAAATATGCCGTTTTGGGAGGTACCTGCCTTAATGTAGGCTGCATTCCTTCTAAAGCTATGCTCGACAGCACCGAGAGGTTTGCCGGTATTCAAAATGATATGAGTGAACACGGTATTTCAGCAGAAAATGTGACAATAGATTTTGATAAGATGGTACAACGTAAATCCCAGGTAGTTTCCAAAATAAACGGAGGTGTTAAGTTTCTGATGAAAAAAAATAAAGTGGAAGTTTTTCATGGTCTTGGTTCTTTTATTAATAAAAATACTGTGTTTGTCAAGAGAGAAGCAGATACTATTGAGCTATCAGCTAAGAATATTATCATTGCGACAGGATCAAAACCTGCGTCATTACCGGGTATTACAATTGACAAACAACGTATTATAACTTCAACGGAAGCTCTCTCTCTGAAAGAAATTCCTAAACATTTGATTATTGTAGGCGGTGGGGTTATCGGAATGGAGATGGGATCTATTTATGCAAGGCTCGGTGCCAGAATTACTGTTCTTGAATATATGGACAGACTCATTTACGGAATGGATGGAAAGATGGGTATTGAGCTGCAGAAGTCGCTAAAAAAGCAGGGCTTTGAGTTTTTGATGAAACATAAGGTCACAGAAGCTGTTCACACCCCCACCGGAATAATTGTGCGTGCTGAAAATAGTGAGGGCGAGCAGGTATTTATTGAAGGAGATTACTGTCTTATGGCAACAGGAAGAAAACCTTATATCGAAGGTTTGAATCTTGAAAATGCCGGAATTCAGCTATCAGCAACAGGACAGATTGTAACTGACAAAAATCTTGAGACCAATATTAAGGGAATCTACGCAATAGGTGATACTGTAAAGGGAGTTATGCTGGCACACAAAGCATCTGAAGAAGGTGTTTTTGTGGCTGAAACTATTGCAGGGCAGAAACCTCATATCAATTACAATCTTATTCCAAGTATTGTTTATACAAGTCCAGAAGTTGCAGGAGTGGGAAGTACAGAGGAAGAGTTAAAATCTTCCGGTAGGCTGTTCAGGGTAGGTGAATTTCCGTTCTCTGCATCAGGCAGAGCCATAGCCAGCAGCCATACCACAGGACTAGTAAAAGTTCTGACAGATGAAAAGACCGATGAAATTCTCGGAATCCACATTATAGGGGAGCGTGCATCGGATATTATAGGACAGGCTACAACCGCAATGGAATTCAGAGCTGCTTCTGAAGATATTGCAAGAATTTCACATGGACATCCCACGTATTATGAGTCTCTTCGTGAAGCTTGTCTGGCTGTTCATGGGATTGCTATTCACATTTAATTTTAAACAAATCTATTCTCGGCATGAAACCCAAAAGCTTTTTTAAAAGCACCTACACTGTAAATCGTCAGCAAAAAGTGTACTGATTTAGTTCAGAACTAAGATAGTGTTTTCATAATAAACAGAACAAAAAAAATAATTAAATTTGATTTATTATGACAGCCAAAAAACCCATCAGCAATCCTGAAAANTTTGCCAGCCTAAAATCGGTTTTTAAATGTCCGATGATAGGTTCTATTGCCGCTCTGGTTCTAAATTTTTTGCGCTTTGTCTGCTTTTGATAAGCAGTGTCTTTTTTTCTTGGAGTGCTTGGGATGGAGATTTTCACGCCCTTTATTTCTGATTTTCCTCTGCCACCTCTATCGTAAACGAGTTCTTTTTGGAGCTTTGATTTTATCCTTAACATACATACCAATGATGTGTGCTTTGTTCTTATCCAAAAAACCTACGTATAAAGAAACCTTTTCTGACAGAATGATGAATTGGTTACAAAAAAAATATCAGCCTTTGCTTGAAAAAGCGATTAGCATAAAGTATTGGTTCGTTGGTATCGCCATTGCCATATTTGCAATTAGTATTTTCTTGTTTAGCCGAATGGGAGGAGAATTTATACCCCAGCTACAAGAAGGAGAATATGCGTTTGAATTTAAAATGCCTATTGAAACCTCATTATCACAAAGTATAGAAACTTCGATGCTTGCTTCGAGAATTGCCAAACAATTTGATGAAGTAAAAATGGTGGTAGGTAGAACTGGAGCTGGTGAAGTACCTACTGACCCAATGCCTCCGAGTGCAACAGATTTAATAATTATTCTTAAGCCTGAAAGTGAATGGAAATCCGGAAGGACATACGATGAATTAGGCGATGAAATAGAAGAAAAAATAGCCGTAATACCTGGCGTCTTTGTAGAAAAAAGCCAGCCCATTCAAATGCGTTTTAACGAACTTATGACAGGGATAAAACAAGATGTTGCAATTAAGATTTTCGGAGAAAATTTAGATACACTAGCGTTAAATGCCGATAAGGTTAGCAAAGTTATACAAACAGTAAAAGGAGTTACAGTACCTCAGGTAGAACAGGTAAGCGGATTACCGCAAATCAATATTGAATATGACCGTACTCGTTTAGCCAATTACGGAGTAAATGTAGAAGATGTAAATAATGTTGTGAGTACTGCCTTTGCAGGAAAAAGTGCTGGTGTAGTTTTTGAGAATGAAAGGAGATTTGATTTGGTAGTTCGATTAGATAGTGTTTACAGAAGCAGTATTGAAGACGTAAACAATCTGATGATACCCACTTCAACAGGTAATCAAATACCATTATCACAAGTAGCAAATATTGATTATAAGTTAGGTCCGTCACAAATAAGCCGTGAAGCTGGAAAACGTAGAATTGTAATCGGATTCAACGTTGCAGATAGGGATGTACAAAGTGTGGTAGAAGAAATTCAACAAAAATTAAATACACAGGTAAAATTACCACCGGGGTACTATTTCACGTATGGCGGTCAATTTGAAAACTTGCAGGAAGCCAGTAACCGATTAATGATAGCCGTTCCTATTTCCTTGTTATTAATTTTTGTGTTGCTCTATTTCACGTTCCGTTCCTTTAAGCAAGCAGGTTTAATATTTACCGCAATTCCGATGAGCGCCATTGGTGGCGTATTGGCTTTAATGCTTCGTGGAATGCCTTTCAGCATCAGTGCAGGAATTGGTTTTATCGCCTTGTTTGGTGTAGCCGTTCTTAACGGAATTGTATTGATAGGCACTTTCAACCAATTGGAAAAAGAAGGAATAAAAGATGTTTTTAAACGAGTAATAGAAGGAACTAAAATCCGACTGCGACCAGTATTGATGACAGCAACTGTAGCCAGTTTAGGATTTTTACCAATGGCATTAAGCAGTAGTGCTGGTGCAGAAGTACAAAAGCCTTTAGCCACGGTAGTAATTGGCGGATTAGTTACAGCAACATTCCTTACCCTGTTTGTACTGCCATTACTCTATATCATTTTCAATTCAAAAATTAAATTAAAAAGAAAGCCACAAGTGAAACCCATTGTAACCATAATTGTATTGCTTTTATCAATGGTAGGCTTTACAGCAAATGCACAGACAAAAAGTTTAACTAACGTTGACGATGCGATAAATATTGCACTTCAAAATAATCAAACCTTAAAAGCTTCAGATTTAGAAATTGATGCCAGCAAAGCTTTGAAAAAAACAGCTAGAGAATTACCCAAACTTGATTTTAATGCACAGCTCGGTCAATACAACAGTACCAAATTCGACCAGTCTTTTCAGGTGTCACAAACCATTCCGTTTCCATCATTATTTGGAGCAAAAAAGGAGTTGATTAATGCTGAAATTAAAGGTAAAGAATTGCAAAAAAACCTTACTGTATTGGAGTTGAAAAATCAAGTGCGTACTTATTATTATCAAATTTTGTACCTACAACACAATGAAAAACAGTTACAGCAATTGGATAGTTTGTACAACGATTTTATTAAAATAGCCCAGGTTCGTTATAAAACTGGCGACACCAAAAAAGTGGACATCAGTACAGCGGAAGCTAAGAAAGGCGAAATCAATTTATTGTTAAAACAAAATGGAGTGTTCTTATCCAATGCTGTTGCCAATCTGAAAACATTGATGAACACAAAAGACGATTTTACCATTGTAGAAAACGGAATATTTCAGCCTCTACAAATCAGTAATTTGTTGGATAATGAAGCCGTAGCAAATCATCCTGCCATTCAATCTTTGTATCAGGATGCCATTATTGCCGAGCAAACAAAAAAAGTAGAACGTTCGCAAGGTTTACCAGATTTTACGATTGGCTACGTCAATCAGTCTTTAATTGGTTTTCAAAATGTAAACGGATCCGAACAATTTTTCAATGGTGGAAACCGATTTAGTTCTGTAAACATCGGCATTGCAATTCCCATTACTTACGGTGCTACCAAAGCCAGAATAAAATCTTTGGATTATAGAAAGCAAGCAGCCGAAGCCAATGCACAACAGCAACAGAGAACGTTGGCAACGCAAATGCAAAATGCTTTGTTGCAATACCAGCAGGATATGAAGCAGTTCAATTATTTTCAGCAAGAAGCTTTGCCTAATGCTAAAGAAATTGTTTCAGCAGCACAATTAGGTTACAAAACAGGCGACATCGGTTATGTAGAATATCTTTTTGCCTTGCAAACCGCAACCGATATTCAGTTGAATTACCTCAAAAGTATTCAGCAGGTCAACCAATCTGTAATCAATATTTATTCATTCATCAATCAATAAGTACAAATGAAATTCAATATAAAAAAAATCACGTTGATGACAGCCATAGCTGTTTTACTATTTGCTTTTTCTGCCTGTAAAAATGATAAGAAAGCAGAAGATAAATCTGCCGAAACCAAAACTGCAGGAAAAGAAGAAGCACCACACGAGGAAGAAACGCCAACCATTGCCACACTTACCGAAGAACAAATAAAAACGGTAGGCATACAATTAGGCACCATTGAACACAAGGAATTAACAGCAACCATCAAAGCAAACGGAAATCTGAAAGTTCCCAATAACAATAAAGCCAACGCCACTTCTTTGTATGGCGGTATGATAAGAACACTGAAAGTTCAAGTTGGAGATTATGTAAGAAAAGGTCAGGTTATTGCAACCATTGTCAATCCGCAGTTCATCCAATTGCAGGAAGAATATTTGAGTACAGCAAGCAGAATTACGTTTGCAGAACAGGAATTAGCAAGGCAAAAAGAACTGAATGAAGGCAATGCAGGTGCAAAGAAAAATCTGCAAAGTGCTACTGCCGAATTAAGCAGCTTAAGAACCCGAAGAGCTTCCTTACAACAGCAGATACAATTAATGGGCATCAATCCGGGTTCTGTATCAAACGGAAATATAAAATCTGCCTTGGTCGTAACCAGTCCGCTGAATGGTACGGTTAGCAACGTTTTTGCCAAAATTGGAAGTTATGTAGATGTTTCTTCGCCGGTTATCGAAATTGTAGATAACAGTTCATTGCATTTAGATTTACAGGTGTTTGAAAAAGATTTACCACAGGTAAAAGTTGGACAAACTATTCATTTTACTTTAACCAATAATCCTACTGCTGAGTATGATGCTACAGTTTTCAGCATTGGTTCATCCTTTGAAAACGAGAGCAAAACCATCGCCGTTCATTGTCGTGTAAATGGTAATAAAAGTGGTTTAATTGATGGAATGAGCATCACTGGTATTGTCAGTCTTAGCAATGTAACAACTCCAGCTGTACCCAATGATGCGATTGTAAATGCCGATGGTAAATACTACATTTTTGTACAAACCGATAAAAAAGCAGAAGAGCATCACGAAGAAGGCGAAGAAGAAGGAAGTCAAAAAGAGGGCGAAGAAAAAAAACATAAAAACAGTAAGAATTTTGAAAAAGTAGAAGTACTGAAAGGCGTGTCTGATATGGGTTATACCGCAGTAACTTTTGTAAACGAAATTCCTGCAAATGCAAAAATTGTAACAAAAGGAGCATTCTTTGTAAATGCAAAATTGAGCAATACTGGTGGTCACGAAGACTAAAAAAAGAAACAATGATTTGGCTAAAATTTTATTTGCCGGTGTATTTGGTGTTGTATATTATGGTAGCTTTTGTGCCACCATAATACCGAACCTACAAGCAAACTGGCATCAATCCCATAACTTTTGGCAAAACAGATATTGCACACGACTATATCGGTTTTGTGATGAAAGTATTGATAGCATTGCTTTTCGTTGCGGTATTCATCTATTCGTTCAGCGATAAAATGTATCAATATTTAGTACCGATTTCTAATTTAATGAAAGACGTGTTTTTAATCATTGCATTAATACTGATACACCTTTCATTACTATGGATTTCAGTAGCGCAATATCAAATGAGTAACAGTTGGCGTGTCGGTATTGATGAAAATAACAAAACCGAATTAATCACAAAAGGATTATTCTCTTACAGCCGGAACCCGATTTTTTTGGGAATGATAATCAGTGTTGCAGGAATATTTTTTATACTACCCAATACACTTACATTTTTCCTGATGCTTACTACCTATATCGTTATTCAAATTCAGATAAGACTGGAAGAAGAGTTTTTGGAAAAACAACACGGAGAACAATATTTAATTTATAAAAAAACAACTAAAAGACTACTCTAATGGAACACAAACATAAATACGATGCACAAGGCAAGCAAATTTGCTGTTCGCCGCAGGAAGCAAAAATAAATGAAAAAGCCGATGAAAAATTGGTGCAGCAGGAAGGTGCCAAAGCCTTACCCGTTATTGAAGAAAAAACAAGAGAGCGCCACTTCAAAGGCGATGGTCATTTTCACGGTACAAGGTTCAAAGAAGAATTAGACCACGACCACAGCAACGAACATTCAGACGATGATGGACACGACCATAGCCACGATGAAAATAAGTCCACCCTTCAAATGTTCTTGCCTGCAATCATTTCATTCGTGCTATTGATGATTGCTATTGCTTTTGATAATTGGCTACCGCAATCCTGGTTTACAGGTTGGGTAAGAGCTGTTTGGTATATAATAGCTTATGCACCAGTCGGATTTCCTGTAATAAAAGAAGCTTTTGAAAGTATTGGTAAAGGCGATGTTTTTTCAGAATTTTTATTGATGAGCATTGCCACCATCGGAGCTTTTGTCATTGGCGAATACCCTGAGGGTGTTGCTGTAATGTTGTTTTATGCCGTTGGCGAAGTATTCCAGACTTTGGCAGTAACAAGAGCTAAAACAAATATTAAAACGTTGCTCGATCAAAGACCAGATGAAGTAACTATTTTAGAAAATAATCAAGCTAAAACTGTAAAAGCAGCAACTGTAAGCATCGGCAATATCATTCAATTAAAACCCGGAGAGAAATTAGGATTAGATGGCGAATTATTATCCGAAACGGCAGCATTCAACACCGCTGCACTTACAGGAGAAAGCAAGCCGGATACCAAAACCAAAGGCGAAACTGTTTTAGCAGGAATGATAAATTTAAACACAGTTGCACAGGTAAAAGTAACCACGGCATATACCGATAGCAAGCTTTCAAAGATTTTGGAATTGGTTCAGAATGCTACTGCACAAAAAGCACCAACAGAGTTATTCATCCGCAAATTTGCAAAAATCTACACACCGATTGTTGTGTTGTTGGCAGTGCTAATTACTATAGTTCCTTATTTTTTTGTAGGCGATTACGTATTTAGTCAATGGTTGTACAGAGCGTTGGTGTTTTTGGTTATTTCTTGTCCTTGTGCTTTGGTTATCAGTATTCCTTTGGGTTATTTTGGTGGAATTGGTGCTGCTTCAAAAAATGGAATTTTGTTTAAAGGAAGCAACTTTTTAGATGCCATTGCCGAGATTAAAAACGTAGTGATGGACAAAACGGGTACAATGACCGAGGGCGTTTTCAAGGTACAAGAAGTGGTATTAAAATCTGAATTTAATAAAGATGAAATCCTGAAAATGGTCAACGCTTTAGAAAGCCAAAGTACACATCCGGTCGCGACCGCTATTCATCAATACGTAGGCGAAATTGATAACTCAATAAGGTTAGATAATACCGAAGAAATTGCAGGTCACGGTTTGAAAGCCAACGTAAACGGAAAAGAATTATTGGTAGGTAATTTCAAATTGATGGACAAGTTCAATATCAGTTATGATTTAGACCCAAGTACGATTGTTTACACTTTAATCGCCATTGCTTACGATGGAAAATTTGCAGGATATATTACCATTGCAGACAGCATCAAAGAAGATGCACAGCTAACCATAGACAAACTGAAAGCATTAGGCGTAAAAACCACAATGCTAAGCGGAGACAAAAGCACCGTAGTAAAATTTGTTGCCGATAAATTAGGAATTAATAATGCCTTTGGCGATTTATTACCTGAAGACAAAGTAAATAAAGTAAAAGAAATAAAAACCAAAAATGAAACAGTTGCCTTTGTCGGTGATGGCGTGAATGATGCACCCGTTGTGGCATTAAGTGATGTTGGTATTGCTATGGGCGGTTTAGGAAGCGATGCCACCATCGAAACGGCGGATGTAGTGATACAAGACGACAGACCGAGTAAAATACCTATGGCAATTAATATTGGAAAACAAACTAAAAAAATAGTTTGGCAAAACATAGCTTTAGCATTCGGAGTAAAAGCTATTGTACTAGTTTTAGGAGCTGGGGGCTTAGCGACTATGTGGGAAGCTGTTTTTGCCGATGTTGGGGTTGCCTTATTGGCTATACTAAACGCAGTAAGAATACAGCGGATGAAATTTTAAGATTAGAACATCCTAATGATGAATAAAACAGACAATTCGTAAGAAAGGCAAAAGTTATCAAATGTCAATTTGTCGAAGGAGAAGAAGAAGAAGAAAAGACCTTCGCTCTTTATGATACTTTTTGGGATATTTTTTAGCTCTGTGTCTTATTGCTTTGATATACATAAAATTAGACACTATTATATCTATCCCTATCACTAAAAATGGACTTATTAGTTCTGTATCGAGCAAAAACCAAAGTTCCAAAAGAGAAACCCGAAAATGCAAATTTCTTTCAAATATGACAGTATTTGGGCTTCTCTATTATTGTTTAAAAAATAGATTTAGGATAACGGATGGATAAATTTTATAACGAAACGCTGGCTAAGCTGGAAAACGAAATCAAAGAATTTGAGATTGAAGCAGACTGTTCGATAGAACGCATTGAAGCAGTTATACAACTTATTATCAAATGTTTATTCGACGTAAAAAAATATATTTTAAAACCTGTTGTGCATTTAGGAATTAAATAAAAAAAAGATTGTTCAATTGGATAAAAATCCGTATATTTAATTGATTATCAAATAATTAAATAAATGAACAATCTTACTCAAAA
>NZ_QOVY01000048.1 GCF_003932955.1 Chryseobacterium sp. SC28 | reverse complement strand
GAATTACCTCCAAAATCACATCTTTTACAATGATTCAATATCTCAATTTCTTTGTTTTCAAAAGAAGTTTGAACAAAATTAAAATGAATTTATCCTAAATGCACAACAGGTTATTAACAGTAATTCTCTTCAAGTGCAGCCGCCCAACCCATTATTTGTGCTTCGCTCCAACCAGTTTGATTTGTTACTGCAGCCACTCCACAACTTGTAGTATAATATATAGGATAAAGTGCTTTTACTAATTGATTGTTTAATTGAGAATCTTTTTCGACACTTTTAATTGCGATTTCATTTTTATTTTTAGAAATAGCAAATTCTTCATTAGTTTCTACTTTTGTATTAGCACTAATAAAACCCGCCGCCAAAATTCCAGCGATTAAAAACATTTTTTTCATTTTGTTTAATAATTTAAATTAATAATTCATTTAGTTGTAAATATTTTAATTTCAGCATCTTTGTTGTCAAAGCGTTTCTTCTATTTTCATTTTCATAAATCTCATTTCAATTCTCAATTTCATTTGTGTTTCAAAAATGATATTCTGATAACGTGCGTTTTTCATAAAATATCGTACAACGGGAAAAGTATTGCCGAAGAAGCGGGCTTTTTATAACCGAAATTTCAAAAGAAGCACTTCCCAAAGCAAAAATTTTTCCCTTTTTCAAATTTATAAAATTTCTTTGGAAAAGGGAAAATTTTTTGCGGATATTTTTACTAAACTCTCAAAGAATTCCTTCAACCCCGCTTTTTTTGGCAATACTNGCCGAACTTCTGCAACGCTTCGAAAGAAATATCTCCATCCTGGGCAGAAGCAAACGTACCTTAGACAATTATTCCCGTCACGTTGCAGCCTTGGCGCTTCATTTCGGTAAAGTCCCTACCGAATTAAACCCGGAAGACATCAAAGATTACCTTTTTGAACTTCAAAAGCGATCAAAAACCCCTTCTCAATCGTACTTTAAACATACCGTTTACGGACTCCGCTTTTTATTGAAGACGGAAGGTTTACCCTACAGCTACCTCCACCTTCCCGCCATTCCAAAAGTAAATAAACTGCCCACTATTTTAAGCCGGCAGGAAGTTTGGCGCATGCTTCAAAGTGCCGAACTCCTGAAACACAAACTGCTCATCGGCCTGATCTACGGGTGCGGACTGCGCTGTATGGAAGTAAGGAATATCAAGCTTCAGCATTTGGATTTCGA
>NZ_QOVY01000047.1 GCF_003932955.1 Chryseobacterium sp. SC28 | reverse complement strand
GGAAAAATCAAATCGGTCAAAGTATATGATGTAACCGGAAAACAAATATTAACAAAAGAAATCAATGCTGCTCAATCTCAAATCGATTTCAGCAGATTCAGTTCCGGAGTTTACATTGTAAATACGGCGATGGAAGATGGTACTACAACTTCTACCAAAGTAATCAAACAATAAGACTTTTAAATTCTAAAATTAATAGAATCCGTCTCACTTATGTGGGGCGGATTTTTTTGTTAAGAAAGCGCTTAAACTTAATATTATAGTTTTACTGTGACAGAAAAATAAAGATTAATACTTCTCAAGCCTTGCTTAATGATTGATTAAGGTGAATTAATAAAAGACTGCTGCACAAAAAAAGTTAAAAACCACCGCAAAAAACAATTTTTAATAGAGATAAGTGAATCCTCAAGCAAAAGATATTTTATAAACCTTTAGAACCGTTGAATTTATTGCGTTTTTTTGTAATTTTGATAAGACTTAAAAAATTACATTTTTATTATGAAAAAATTTCTATTTCCTCTGTGTATATCTGCAGTTCTATTTTCTGCGGATGCGACGAAAGCACAAACTGTGCTTTTCCAAGACAACTTCGACTCTTATACCGATTTTGCTATTTCGAATGTGGGCTCCTGGACGCTCACGGATGTCGATCAATTAGCAACGTACGGTTTTAGTGGCATAAGTTTCCCAAATAGCGGTGTGGCAAAGTCTTTCCAGGTTTTTAATTCCACTGCTACTACTCCTCCGATGACCACTACCGACGCTTCCAACTGGACGGCCAATTCAGGAGACAAAATGATGGTATGCTTTGCCTCACTATCCGTGCCGTGGAATAACGACTGGCTCATCTCGCCCCAAATAACGGTGCCCGTAAGTGAAGGCGCCACACTCAGTTTCTTCGCAAAAAGTTGCGATTCCGAATACGGGGCAGAAAAATTTAAGGTTTTGGTTTCTACAACAGGAACCGCCGTTTCGGATTTCACAGCAATTTCTGCTTTGACAACCACTCCTGCCGACCTTACTTGGCATGAGTACACCTACAGCCTCAATGCCTACTCGGGACAGCAAATACATATTGCCATCCAATGCACTTCTGAAGACCAGTTTGGATTCGCAGTGGATGACTTCAAAGTCGTAAGCGCCAGCCTGCCGGTGGAAGTTCCTGGATGTTCTGCATTAACATCCCCTGCTGACGGTGCAACAAATCTTGCGTATACTTCCCAAACTTTGACGTGGACAACTCCCACTACAGGAACTGTTGATTCCTACGATGTCTACTTGGATAAAAATTCAACTCCTACAACGCT
>NZ_QOVY01000046.1 GCF_003932955.1 Chryseobacterium sp. SC28 | reverse complement strand
GAACGGAAGCTCCGGTGGCTTTTCAGCAGTATGATGGTCCTCTTATGGGGATGTCGTTTTTAGAATTTAGAGGTGCAAAGCAGTTTTTTCGGAAGGACTGCTTTTTTTGTGGCGTTGGGTAGCCTTTGGAAGTGGTTTTCTGCGTTTTTTCTTCGCTGCAAAACACAGTTTCCCTTACCCGCAAAGTTTATTTCGCAGAGAAAGGTTGGGTGACGAAAAGAAAGTCCTGCGGCGGACCGCGCTGCCCGAAAACGGCAATGGTCACCAGGTTTCCCTCCTTGCAGCACCGACATTTATTGAGCAGCGTTTTGGATGTTACCTCCGGGATCTTGATCTTTAAATCGGATTGCAGAGCCTGGAGTTTCCCACGTTTCCAGCTGCTGCTCAAAATCCCGTAATGGCGGATCCGCACAAATCTTTTTGGCAGAATGTGCAGAGAGAACCTTCGCGCAAACTCTTCGTTACTTAGGGTCATTTCCTTTTTTTCGCCGCCCTTTCGGTAATCCCTGTAGGCAAAACGCACTTCCTTATCCGTTACTTCTTTGATGCGGTGGTTGCTGATGGCGACTTTGTGGGTGTACCTGCCTAAATATTCGATCACCTGTTTCGGGCCGCCAAAAGGTCTTTTGGCATAGACGACCCAGTTTTTGGCGAAGAGTTTCTCCATAAGATCAGCATCTTTAATTCCACAAGCCTTTAATGAAGCCGCAAACTTCGCCCGAAATACTTTGCTCAAAGCCTTTACCGGAAAAAGGTATTTATCGGTTCGTACTTTGCCTTTCCATTTTCCCTGTTTATTAGTGCCTCCACCGGGAACAATGCAGTGCAGGTGCGGATGAAGGCTCAGGTTCTGTCCCCAGGTGTGCAAAACCGCAATCATTCCCAGTTGTATTCCTTCGGTGTTACCGAATTGGTTTAAAGTCGCCCAGGCGGCTTCAAATAATGTTTTGTAAACAAGGGTGGGATTGGCAATGGACAAACCGTTCAGTTCTTCAGGAAGCGTAAAAACCAGATGGTAATAGCTGCACGGCAGCAAGTCCGCTTCACGTTTCCGGATCCATTCTTCCTTTTTGTGTCCCTGACACTGGGGACAGTGACGGTTTCTGCAGGAGTTATAGCTGATGGAAAGATTTCCGCATTCGTCGCACGCATCGATATGACCGCCCAAAGCTGAAGTTCGGCAATACGACAAAGCCCGAAGCGTTTTTTCCTGATGAGCCGTAAAATTCCGAGCCGATAAACTGATTTTACGAAGAACATCTGCAACGCTTCCGTTTTGATGCTTTGCCTTACTTCGGGATTCCATTTTTGCGGCATAAAGCGAAAACGGTATCCAGAGGGCTGTGCGGCTGCTGATCCGATAGCTGGCAGACATGGAGGTATTCCATCGTCGATTCAATTCTTTCATGA
>NZ_QOVY01000045.1 GCF_003932955.1 Chryseobacterium sp. SC28 | reverse complement strand
CTGGATTTTTCCCCAACATATTTGCAAGGTTTTAAAGCTCTAAGATACAAATTCTTGCAATAAAAAACAAGCTATTTTAAACCCAAAATACTAATAATCAGTAAATTATAGGTGGTTTAAGGAGAGACTATTTAGGCAAAAGAATTAAAAAAATGGAATCACTGTGAACGAATCATCTGCAACTCTTTACAAATCATCGACGATCATTTGATGCTCATCGAGTTTCATTTTTTTTCAAAAAAATATATAATAAGAAATGCTTACTATGAAAAAATCGACAAAGAAAAAAGAAACGTTTGGTGTTTTATTCCCAAACCTTCAAGTATAAATTCTTAATTATTTTTGCGGACATAGTCAATATATTCTTGCATCCACGATTCTTCTATCTGATTTGGTTGTTGTGATAGATGCATACATACTAAAGCATAAATTGCCACAACTTTAAATTTATTTTTCACATTTGTGCTTCTTTCTAAATTCTTTTGCCACAATTCTAGAAAATAAAAATCTTGTGGACTTGTTAAAACCCGAGAAGTCCAGAACTTATAAACAAAAGGATATAAAATAAATAAGTGTGAACCTTTAGAAATTCCTCTAATCACTTTTTCAAGATAAGTCATTACTGCAAAATGCAATTTTAAAGCATCGGACGAAGAAGCATTTAAAGAGCAAATTAAATAAGCAATTATTTGAATTGGTCTTTTATTTTCGCTTTCTATATCAAAAACCCAATCAAGTAACGATTTGCTTTCAAAACTATTATTAGGAAAATTATCAAATAAATAGAGAATGTTTTTTAATGCTTCCTTGTCTTCAAAGATATTCTCGTTTTTATTCAAATGTTCTTTTATGTGCGAAATAAGGTCAATTTTTTGTATTTTGTTTTCTAATAGTAAAGTTAATTCTCTCAATACTATAGGAATAATATTAAAAGTGAAATAATAGTCATCATCAACTAATTTAGGTTTCGATTTATATTCTACAAGCATTTTTAAAAATGCATCTCTTTGTAATTTGTTTTGGATTTCGTTTGCTAGTTCTTCATTCAATTCATTTTCGAATCTTTCAATTCCCTTTTCAATTTCAATCGATTCTTGATATTTATTTTGCAATAATTTATAACCAATCATTATTCTTAAAGTATACTTGTGGGTATATAATTTAATTTCACTATCTAATTCAAAAGAATAATTTGCCCATTTAATTGCATTTTCCATATCTCCAAAATATTCAAATGCCTTAACGAAAATATACATATTCATATATTTTCTTTCATCATAATACCAGTCATTTAGCATTTTAGATTCAAAAGAAGAACTAAAGATTCCCCTTTTGGGAAGTGGATATGTAATCTCACCCACTTTAGTAACACTCAAAAGTAGAGTTTTTTGTTAATAATTTATTGTTGTTGTTGTAAAAATTTTGTTGGAATGTGGGAAACTCGTTGGCTTTGGCTTG
>NZ_QOVY01000044.1 GCF_003932955.1 Chryseobacterium sp. SC28 | reverse complement strand
CTCGATTGGTCGTTTTAATTGATTTAGAAAAAAACCATAATACTGCCTGTCCAAGTTGGCATAGAATATTAATTTATCAGTTTCGTCCTTGCTTTGTAGCATTTGGTAGAGATAAGATTTTGCTCTATCATTTTGATAGAATTCACTTGCTGCGAAAAAACGAACCTGTAATTGTAAGCTATTTGTCCTATCAATTTCATCCAGCAGCTTATGGAAAACGAATTGATTATTTTTATCCCTTGCTTTATTAAGCAAATAATAAATATCATAGTCAATATCTGTTTCTATGCCATATTTTTCGGCTATTGTATTTATATATAATTTTTTGAATGTTTGATAGTCGAAATCATCATTAAATGTTTCTTTAATTAGCTTATCATAAAATTTATAATCTGAAAACATAAATTTTACAGCATCAAAAAGGCTTGTGAAAGGCAATTGCATATGGTCAGCATTATAATTCGATAATTTAAAATTTGGGTTTTCTAAGTTTTGTTTGGCTAAGTAATCCCCCAAAATATTAAACTCATCGTCTTTATTCCCATAACCAAGAAATAGAAGCTTGGAGTTATTTTGATTTAATTTATTAGGTAGTGATTTTTGAAAATAGTTTTGAAAGTCATTCACAGAAAGAGCAATAACGCCTTTAAAATTATTATCGTCTCTTAAAAAGAGGTGTAACACAAAATTTCCAGCATCTGAGTGACCTATTATAACGTCAAACCCGGAAACGGCATAATTATTATTAATGAATGGAACAATCTCCTGATTTAAAATCTTGTAAAATACTTCTGAGCCTTTACTAAAATTGCTGACAGGTAGATTTGAAAATTGTCCTGTGTTTGGAGATAGGTCTCGATTTCTATTTGTATTGTCAATACCAACAGTAATACATTCTGGTATTATGTTATTTTCGTCATAGTTCATATCTTGAAGAACGGACATATTTTGTATTAGTAGATTAAACAAACTCTGACCGTCTAAAGTGTAAACTACGGGGTACTTTTTACTTGGGTCATAATTCTTAGGTAAAAAAACTCTTATGGTTCTTTCTTCATCAGGGTATTCAGAAGATGTTAGATATTTAATATCATAGATTAATGATAGTCTGCTTCTAGTTATTTTTTCATCTTTATAACTTTCAATAATAAACTTCTCATTAGTGGTTTTTTTGATTAGTTTTATGTTTGAGCCATTTTCATAGTCAAGAATATTCGCTTCACTGCTCCAATCACCCCGTGTAAATTTAAATTCTGCTGGAAAGGTCAAGTTTAATGAAATTTCTCTTTCATATTCTGAAATCGTATTTAGTTTCACTTTTTTTGGTTGCCAATCACCTAAGTTCTCTTGGTTGCCCACAATATATATTTCGTCCGTTTTATTTGGAACGGATACTCGAATTGTCGTCAAGTCTTGTCCATAAGATACAAGATAAATTACCAATAGAATACTTGTCAAGATTGTTTTCATACTGTGTTCTTTTTTAAAATTGGGCATAACTTG
>NZ_QOVY01000043.1 GCF_003932955.1 Chryseobacterium sp. SC28 | reverse complement strand
TAAAACAAAAAAGTAAGTAATTGATTTACAAATAAATAAAAAATAAAACAGTCCAATTTTAATTTTTATCGGACATTAATGAAAAAAAATAATAAAAAAACAAAGATTTTGGATCCAAAAGAAATCATGGGGACTGCGCATCAGGCGCTGGATATTGAGATAAGCGAATTGAAAGGTCTGCGAAACCGCCTGAACGACAATTTTATAAAAACGGTTCTTACCATCAATGAAATCAAAGGGAAATTAATTGTTGTCGGCATTGGCAAATCTGCACACGTGGCCAATAAAATCGTAGCCACGCTCAATTCCACCGGCACGCCGTCTCAGTTTCTCCACGCTGCCGAAGCCATACACGGCGATCTGGGTCTCATTCAGAAGCAGGATGTCGTTCTGTGTATTTCTTATTCGGGAAATTCGCCCGAAATCGTGACGCTTCTTCCGTTTCTCAAAGAATATTCTTCTGCACTCATTGCGATGACGGGCAATGTGGAAAGCAAATTGGCCAAAGCGGCAGATCTTGTCCTGAATACGCACGTGGAAATGGAAGCTTGCCCCAACAGGCTGGCGCCGACCAGCTCCACAACCGTTCAAATGGCGCTGGGCGATGCAGTGGCCGTTTGTTTGATGGAGATGAAAGGATTTAAGGAAATTGATTTTGCAAAATTCCATCCGGGAGGCAGCCTTGGGAAAAATCTGACGGCAAGGGTGGAACAGTTTGTCTCTTCCAATAAGCCGGAAGTGACTCTGCAAGCCTCGGTGCGAGAGGTCATTATTTCTGTCAGCGCGTCGAAGCACGGGATCACGGTGGTGGTAGAAAACGGCAAAATCGTCGGCGTCATCACGGATGGCGATATCCGCCGAATGCTGCTGAACCAAGAGGATATATCCAAGGTAAAAGCAGCTGACATCCTCAGCAATAATCCGAAAACCATCGACAAAAACAGGCTTGCAAAAGAAGCGATGCAGATTTTAAAACAATTCAATATCGGGCAATTGGTCGTGACGGACAATGATCAATATTATGGCATTATCGATATTCATAAACTCCTGGACGAAGGAATTAATTAACCATCACCCATTAAAAATTAACACTTAACTATTAAAAATGAGTGACGAAAAAGAAATGTCCTTTCTGGGTCATATAGGGGAGTTGAGAGCCCATTTGGTAAGGTCTATCATCGCCATCGTTGTGATGGCAACCATTGTTGGCTTTAATATCAATTGGGTGATGGATCATATTTTTTTCGGACCTACCCGGGCAGATTTTTTTACGTTCAAAGTGGTCAATCATTTTTCCAGAGAGCTTACAGGTGCAGACAGTTTTGTACTGCCCGCCACGTTCAGCGTTCAGCAAAAGCAGTTGTTCCAGCAGTTCAATGTGATGATGGCAGTTTCTATTTTTTCCGGTGCTGTATTGGCTTTTCCTTATATTGTTTGGGAGATTTGGAGATTCATAAGCCCGGCTCTGAGGCCGGTCGAGAGAAAAAATTCTATTTTTTACATCAATTCTGTGTGGATTCTCTTTATGCTTGGCGTTTTGACAGGTTATTTTTTGATTTTGCCTTTCGCTATAAATTTTGGATTATTATTCAAGGTTTCAGACAATATTGTGCAGCTTTTCGATTTGTCAGATTATACCACACTCTTCCTCCAAGTTACTTTGGGAATGGGGGTGGTCTTTCTTTTCCCGATTGCGGTTTATATTCTGACGTCGATCGGTATTTTAACGCCTTCATTTTTAAGGACATACAGGCGCCACGCGATTGTGTTGATTATGGTCGTTGCAGCCATTATCACGCCGGCCGATGTTCTGAGTATGATGGCGGCAGCGCTTCCTTTGGTTTTGCTTTATGAGATCAGTGTCATTATGTCGAATGTTATTTATAAAAAAATGCTGAAGCAAAATCCAGCCAATAAGGATCTTACGAAATTGTAAGTCAAAAAAAGTTCAGTACGTGCCGGCTTTTAATTTCAAAATAAAACGCTGCACGGTTTTTCCAAATAAAAAGAATCCGTCTCACAACTAGAGGCGGATTTTTTTGGTAATTAATGTGGAATTTTGTATATTTATACCTGATAATCAGATAATTGTTTATGAATTTCAAATATTATAACC
>NZ_QOVY01000042.1 GCF_003932955.1 Chryseobacterium sp. SC28 | reverse complement strand
GGTGGTTTAAATTCTGCAGACGGAGGATATTTTGATATTGTGATTGGGAATCCGCCGTATGGTTTTCGAACTGTATTAACTAAAGAACAAAAAGAATACTTTAGAAAAGAACAAAAAATTGAATTTAGAAGCGGTGACAGTGCAGAACTGTTTGTAAAAATTTCTTTTGACAATTTTACAAGACCAAATGGTATTTTAGCATTTATAATTCCAAAAAAATCACTTTACGGTGACGCTTGGGAAGATACACGTATTAATTATTGGAGAAAATACGATTTGAAATTTATTCTGGATACAGGAAAATCTTTTGATAATGTTTTATTGGAGGCATCGGTATTTGGATTAAAAAAAGTAAACGTAGAAATTAAAATAGTTTCTGTTTCTTTTTTGGGTAAAAATGGAGTAAATAATGTCGGCAAATTCTTGCTTGATAAATTATTTGCAGAAAGCAATACGTTGCAAATTTACAAGGCTCAATTTCCGTCTATAATTGAAAAAATTGAAAAAATCAAATCAAGGGAAAAATTAGTAGAAGGAAAATTAGGTATAGCTATTGGAACAGATTTCTTCTCGGATGAAGAAACAGATTATAAACTTTTAAAGGGCATTGATATTGGAAGATATAATATTCGGAGTAATAGATTCTTAAAAAACAGAGAAAAATTAAAATGGGAAAACGCGATGTCTTTTCTAAAACCAAAAGTTTTAACTCAAAGACTTGTCGCTCATATTGAAAAACCTTTTCCTCATTTAAAGATAACTTCTTGCTATGATGATGAAGGTATTATTATAACAAATACTTTGATGTCTTTTGAGATTAATGAAAAAATAACTGATAAGTTTTGGTTGGGGTACTTAAATAGCAAATTTTTAAGCTGGTACGCATATAATTTTGTTTATGCAAGAGCTATTAGAGGAATGGATTTTTACAATTTCTATATTCAGCAATTACCCATTCCTAATATTTCATTAAACCAACAAAAAGTTTTTATTGAATTAGTAGATAAAATACTTTTAAATCATAATGCTAATACTAGCAAATGGGAAAAGGAAATTGACATCCGTATTTATCGTTTATTCCAATTAACTTATGAAGAAGTAAAAATCATAGACCCTGATTTTTCATTGTCTGAACAAGAATATAATGAATTCAAAATTTAGGTATTTTCTATAATGGCTATTTCTTCATCAGTTAATCCATATAATTCGTAAACTAATTTATCAATTTCATATTCTATTTCTGTGGTGTCTGATTTTGGATTTTGGTTTTTTGAATTAAGAACCTTCTCTACTAATGATATGATAGGTTGTTGCTTTTCTTTATTTATTGCTGGGATTGGAATTTGTTCTAATTGATAGGCATAAATATCTTTATTAAGAAAATATTTCAAGAATAGGTAATTAATCGTTTTAGAGTTAAGAATTCCTAATATAAATTTAATCAAGAAATCTTCGTTTTTTATAATTCCAATTCTCAATGTATTTGTACATAGATAATTATTATCATCAAAACAACAAACAAGTCTTTGTTTCAAAGATAAATTCCGTATTCTTTGAATTAATATTTTATTTGATTTATAAATTGAAATATCTTTATAAACAGATTTATTTGTATTATCAAACTCAATAAACCTATTTCTAAATTCTATTGTATATCTAGAAATATCTTTCCCTACTAATAATTTTTGTGTGTTCTGTATGTTTTTATCACAGATTAAATCAGAATTTGAACCAATTTCAATTCCTCTGGGAAGTTCCATTATTGAAGATAGTAAAGTTTTATTATCACAAATTTTTTCAATAATTTTAAAATCTTTTTCTGTGCAATTAAGTTTAAATTCAAATTGATTTTGCTTTACATTATATTTTTGTTGTTTAATCAAGTCATAAATTCTATTTATAAAATCGTTTTTACAACGACTTATTTTAATGACATTATCATCCAAAGAAACTCCCTTTGTTAGATTAGTTATAGCAACATCAACCTGTGCTGTTTCAAATATTGATTCATCTAAATTAACAATAGTGTGGATATTTGTATTATTTAATAAATATTCTCTTAAAGTTGAAAAATCTTTATTGTTTAAAAAGGTATTAGAAGTAATAAACGATAAAACTCCTTTCAATTTTAAAAAATCAATACTCTTTTCAATAAATAATCCATATAGATCAAACTGACCTACTGCAGTCTTGTAAGTTTTTGAAAATATCAATTTGTCTTCTATGGAAATTTTTTTTACACTTACATACGGCGGATTCCCAATCACAATATCAAAATATCCTCCGTCTGCAGAATTTAAACCACC
>NZ_QOVY01000041.1 GCF_003932955.1 Chryseobacterium sp. SC28 | reverse complement strand
TTTACTTCTTCGAAAATAACGATATATGATTATCAGTTATTTATGTATTAATGGTACAAATACGATACAGAAATGGCGTTTTTTTTATACGATTAAGTTTTGAGTAGCAACACAAATCTGTTCAATCTATCTAATTTAATCTGAAAGCAGCTTGCATTAATTCTTGTTCTGATCGTGAAATTCCAATTTTATGAGCGATTTCTTTCCATTGTTTTACAGAAGTAAAAACTTCGTTCAGTATGTTGTCCATTTCAGAATGATCTAATCGAAAAAAATCGCCTACGCTTTTAGCTAATTCAAAATCTAAAGCATTATTATCCATATCAATATTTAAAGCCAAACCATCTTTATCAATGGAAGGATTTAAATCATAAGCCGGAGATAACACCCAACCTTCGTCAGTCAAAATAAATCCATGATTGCGAAGATGGTCGTCCGTATTGGAAACAGCAATATTAAAAACAATTCTTCTCCACAATTGATGCAGATTTTCATTAACCTTACAACCATAATTCTGAATAAATTCCACTATATCTAAATAACTTGCAGGTTGATTTTTAATCGTGTCTTCATTGTTTCCAGTCATCGTCATTGCCGACGAAAAATGAATTCTTTCCTGATTGACCCGATCAAAACGCTTGGTAAAAAAGGTGTGATAAGTTCCACTTACTTTCTCCATTTTACATTCCGCCATTTCGATTCCTGCTTTTATTGCTAATTGGTAGGATAAATATTCCCAAGCGGCTTTATCAATTGTATCATTTTTGGAAGGAAATTTCGCAATCCAAAGTTGATTTTTTTCGTCTAAAACATTGGCTTTGGGTCTTGCACCGCCTAAGGAAGATCCTGGTGCAATAAGTACTTTCAACCATTTATTTATGGCTTCGTTATCCGTATCGTTTTCATAATGAACAACAGCTTGTTGCAATTCCCGAACCGTTGACCAAGGCGGTGTAGATTTTTCGGAATCATTATCTAAAAAATCACCGTGAGGATCCAATTTAAATCGAAAAGTACCCATTCTTGTTTCATCAAAAACGCCCAATAGATAATCAATATCATACAGTGTTTTAGGATTTTCGCCTTTCGATTTGGCTAACTGAATTTCACGACGTTTCATTAATGTTCGTCCCCAAGTATCGGGCATACTGTCTAAGAAAATTCCGAAATTCTCTTTATTATTTGGAAATTGTTGCCCGGAATAAAATTGAATATCAGGATCAATCAGTCTTTGAGCATTGGATTTCAACCAATTTTTGTCGTATTCAAAACTAAAAGCCTTTCGTCCTTTGGCTTGATGTGCAGACAAAATACCCAACAACACTGGTTCGGCTAATCCAAGCCAGTGTGCATAAACATAGATGTCGGTTTTATTTGTTGCCATTTTATAACAGATCTAAATCTTGTAGTTTTCTGCCCATTTCATCATCAGCTGCCAACTTCAAGAAATCGTTTTGCAATCCCAATACACGCAATACATTAAAATATGCACCCATTGCCACGCTACTATCGCCTTTTTCTACTAAATATAAGGTAGAACGAGCAATGCCTGCACGCTCGGCAACCTGTATTGCCGTAAGCTTTCTACGCTTTCGAGCTAATTTTATATTCTCGCCCATTTGCTCTAAAACCGCAATATGTTTGGGTAAGATAATTTGCTTTTTCATTTTAAATGATTGTTATTTCACACAAATATAATAAAAGTGATTGAAATAGCGGACATTTAAAGTAATTTAACATCAATCATTGATGCCCTTACTAAAAAAGTGGACTGATTGGAGAATTTCAGAATATATTCACGAGTAAAATTACCAACATCGATTCCTGCGAAATTGTTTTGATAAAAAATTTTTCCCTGTCTCATTTCTCAATTTCTTTTAGATTGACAGGAACGAGTTTACTTCCGAACATCAGAAGCACTTGGTTTACTTTTGATAGACTCAAATTCTCTTTTCCTTGTTCAATTTTCCGAACTACCGTAAGTGCAACACCTGCTCTTTCCGCAAATTCTTGCTGAGTGAGGTTGGCCTCCTTTCGTTTTGTCTTAATGAAATTGGCAAGATTCGTATACATTATTATATGCTTTTGCAACCATTTTATACAAATGTACAAAATTATATGTAAATGCATATAAATTAAATTATAATGGAAAAAGTATACGTAATTAAATATAGTTCTACTCTAAATTAACACTATAATAGCTCACTTAAATCATTGTTTCAATAGTTATAATAACTTCTTTGCTTTTTCCTTGCAAACTTTTATCAATAGTTATGAACTGTATTTAGTCGTTCCTTAACAAAACCCACTATTTAATTTATTTTTAAAAACAGGATTAGAAAACAGCATAATTTGTATCTTATAAAATAAGAAAATAATTTTCTGTTTCAGTAG
>NZ_QOVY01000040.1 GCF_003932955.1 Chryseobacterium sp. SC28 | reverse complement strand
TTCGAAGAAGTAAAATAATTATCGAGTAACATCATCGATTAACAATAAATTGATAAACCGCTGTAAACATAATGTTTACGGCGGTTTTTTTATTTTCAATTATTTTTGACAATGCTTGATTTTGATCTTTTTTTTATCTAATATTTGTACCGCGCGCTAATGGGTTACGATGGCTTTGAGTATTCCATTTCTTTAAACCATAATTAGTTGTTTTTTTAATTTTGAGATGCTGCTTTTACTTAAAAAGCACTACCGTAAAAGATAAATTCCATATTTTCATATCTTTACAAAAAGTTACACAATCAAAAAATGGATAAACTGATACAAAACTTCTCAATAAAATCATTATCAGGTTTTTTTAAATACAGTGCGAATTTAAAACCACAGCAAGAAGATTTAACATATATAATGGAGGATAAGGATTTTCCTGATTTTTCAGAATTGACAAGAATAGGAAATGTGGAATTCAAAAATTCTGATGAACTTATTGTATTCTCTTGCAAATATAACGGTATTTTATCTGAACGTTCTTCCAAGAAAAAACAATTTGAGATTGCAAAATTGGTTCTTAAAGAAGATTTTAAGGACGGAGCTATTTTCGTTTTTTATGATGATGCAGGAAAATTTAGATTTTCATTTATCCGAAGAAACTGGGACGGAAAAGCAGATAAGAAATATTCTTCTTGGAAGCGTTTTACCTATTTTGTATCTCCAGAAGACACCAATAAAACCTTCAAACAGAGAATTGGGAACTGTACATTCAAGGATTTGGACAGTATTCAAGATGCTTTTTCGGTTGAAAAACTAACCAAAGAATTCTACAACGATTTATTCAAATGGTATCAGTGGACGCTGAAGCCAGAGGTCGGCATTACATTCCCGAACAATACCACTACATCTGATGATGACCGTGTAAAGCTGGAAGAGCAAATGATTCGTTTAATTACACGTTTATTGTTTGTGTGGTTTATCAAACAAAAACATCTTGTACCAGACGATTTATTCAAAAAGGATAAATTGTCAGAAATCTTAAAAGATTTTAGTCCAGACAGTTTTTCCAATGGGAATTACTACAATGCCATATTACAAAACTTATTTTTTGCAACCTTGAACAAAGCTGTGACAGAAAGAGAGTTTGCAAAATTGGTGGATAAGCGTGATATTAAAACCCGATATCGTTATTCGGAAATGTTTACAATTTCCGAAGAAGAAGTCTTAAATTTATTCCGACCAATTCCGTTTTTGAACGGAGGGTTGTTTGAATGTCTTGATAAAGAAGAAAGTACCGATGGTGTAAAATATCATTTAGATGGTTTTAGCAGAAGTGATAAAAAATCTCCAAACGGAAACCTGAAGCACAGAGCATTTATTCCAAACGTTGTTTTCTTTGGCGATGACAAAAATGAAGGATTAATTCCTTTGTTGGAACGCTATAATTTTACAGTGGAAGAAAATGTGCCAAATGAAGTTCAGGTAGCATTAGATCCAGAATTGTTAGGGAATGTTTTTGAAAACTTGTTAGGCGCTTTTAACCCAGAAACACAGGAATCCGCACGTAAACAATCGGGCAGTTTCTATACACCAAAAGAAATCGTTGCTTATATGGTAGATGAAAGTCTAATCGCTTATCTGAATAATGCCTCTCCAGATTTGGAAGAAGAGCTCATTCGTCAGATTTTTGAACAGGAAAATTTACCAGAATCTTTGGCTGATGATCACGATTTATGTGAAAAAATAGCAAATACACTCCGTGCTGTAAAAATCTTGGATCCAGCTTGTGGTTCTGGAGCATTTCCTATGGGAATACTCAACCGAATGGTAGAAGTTCTTGAGAAATTAGATGCTAAAAACAAAGCATCTCATCACGATTTGAAACTGCATTTGATAGAAGAATGTATTTATGGTGTAGATATACAAACCATTGCAGCACAAATCAGCAAATTACGCTTCTTTATCTCCCTCATTGTAGAACAGGATGCAATGGATTTATCTAAACCCGAAGAAAATTATGGAGTATTAACTTTACCAAATTTAGAAACGAAATTTGTTGCAGCGAATACGTTGATTGGGATGAAAAAGAAAAAAGAAGGCGATTTCGTGAACAGTCTTTTTACCGATCCACGTATAGATGAAACCAAACACCAACTAATGGAAGTGAGAAAAGAACATTTCTATGCAAAATCTGCCTACAAGAAAAAAGAACTGAGAGATAAAGATGCACATCTAAGAGCCCAACTCTCAAAACTTTTGCAGGACAATAACGAATTTGCACCAGAAGATGCGATACAATTTTCACAATGGAATCCTTATGACCAAAATGCAAGTTCACCTTTCTTTGACCCAGAATGGATGTTTGGGTTGTCTAAAGAAAACGGTGGTTTAAATTCTGCAGACGGAGGATATTTTGATATTGTGATTGGGAATCCGCCGTATG
>NZ_QOVY01000004.1 GCF_003932955.1 Chryseobacterium sp. SC28 | reverse complement strand
TTACCTCCAAAATCACATCTTTTACAATGATTCAATATCTCAATTTCTTTGTTTTCAAAAGAAGTTTGAACAAAATTAAAATGAATTTATTCTAAATGCACAACAGGTTATAATAATATAATTAGCAAAAAAGTTATATTTAATTATGATTACTATCAATCTATAAATAAGGGATCTAACACTTACTCAGAATCCATTAAAAGACCATTCTTATCTAAATTGGAATTTGAAGATGTAAATGATTCGATCATAAATGATTACAGGTTTGAGTATTATAATCCTGATCAAATGCCACATCGTTTATCATTCTCTCAGGATCTTTTAGGATACTACAACGGTTCAAACAATTCAAATTTTATATTCAATTCATTAAAAGATTATAATATTTTGCCGGATTATACTACAGTAAAACAGACGCCTGAAGAATTTAATAATTTTATACATAGTGTAACTGGAAATAGAAGACCCAACATTAATTATGCTACTAATGGATCGCTAAAGAAAATCATTTATCCAACAAAGGGCTATACATTATTTGAGTATGACGGAAATAGAACAGATATGAGAGAGACTGTTTATCCACCATATGACACAAGTTTAAGTATTCAGATTTTACCTGATATAAATAGTGCAATGAATCCTGTAACATACGTTAATAATGTAACTGTTCCTTTCGACCAGAATTTTTATATAACAGGTTATAATAATAGTAAAGAAAATATTGATCCTGATTCAGAAATTTGTCAACTAGATGCAATACATGATAAAAGTGCTATTAGTATAAATGAAGGCAGTCAACCTCTAACTATTTATACTGTTTCTGATATTGGAAATATATCCGAAAGTACCGGTAAGACATTCGCAATAGGAAACGAATATTTCTTTAATACAAATTCTCAGGTAAGAATGTATGCAAAACTTCAGGCTAATAAATCATATAACATCCGGTTGTCCAACAGAAAATGTATGACCAGTATTGTGAATTTTGCCTATTATAATAGTTTGCCATATGCAGGTGATTATATAGAAGCTGGAGGACTGAGAGTTAAAACTATCATAAACAAAGATTCTAATGACAATCAGATCAGTAAGAAAAGTTATGATTATGTAGATGGCTCTTATATTAATGGTAAACCATTATCAGTGCTTGACAAAAAGGATATTGAAGTGCAGATGTTGAGTGAGTCTGGTCTCAGCGTAGCGGATGTCGCATATACAAAAGACTATACGATGACTTCCGGAACACGAAATAGCCTTAAAAATTCATTAGGCGAATTCTATGCATACAGTAAAGTGAATGAATATGATTATGACAATAACAATGTAAGCAAAGGGAGAACAGAACACTTTTTTGATATTTATCAAATAGCCCCGCCCATCGCGATTCAGAATTATGATACATCATCAGGGAATTTTATAGAAATGGTTTCTAGTATTAATGAATCCAAGACAGTTTTCTTTAATAATCTAGATAAAATTAAGTCAATTTCCTACAATTATGGCTTAAACCAAAATTATTTAAATGAAAGGCACAATGCTTTTACTGCAAAAAAGACGCTTGAGATAAGATGTACCTCTTACGGAAGTTTTAACAACTCGACAGCATGTGGGGAAGGCGATGGTACTGGAGGAATTCATATCCCAGCAGATGATCGATGGTGGTCAATAATGAAGTCTTACAAAGGTGAAATTTGGGAAACATTAAATTCAAAATCTACGATAGATTATATGAGTGGCGTTCCCTTAACCACCACGACAGAATATTTCTACACCAACCCAGCACATTATCAATTAACAAGTCAGAAAACCACTTTTCCAGACAGCAGCGATCAGACAACAGATTACAGTTATGCCCACGAAAAGGGAAAGCAATTAATGATTGCTGCTAATATGGTAGGTATCCCATTAGTAACCGAAACCAAGAAAAACGGTAAGACCATTTCCAAAACAGAAACCATTTATCCCGATGTTTTACCCGATACCCAGACAGGAAATCTCTTAGTTCCAAAATCCGTATCATCGCTTGATCTGGTCACAGGAAACCTCTCTATTGAGGTTACTTACAATCAATACGACACCAAAGGCAACCTCCAGCAATACACCACCAAGTCAGGCGTTCCGACAGCAATCATCTGGGGCTACAACCAGACCCAGCCGATAGCTAAAATTGAAGGCGCAACTTACGCACAAGTCAGTTCCTTAGCAACAGCAACAACAGATATTATTACAGCCTCCGACTCCGATGCCTCAGCAGGAGTAAACAATGATGAGAGCACTTTTCTGGCCGTTTTGGATACATTCAGAAATGCATTATCTGGCTATCAGGTGACAACTTTCACTTATGATCCATTGATTGGTGTTAGAAGCATCACCCCACCATCAGGAATCCGTGAGGTCTATATTTATGATACAGCCAACAGGCTGCAAGAAATAAGGGACGTCAACGGAAACATCCTAAAATCCTACGAATACCACTATAAACCATAAAAACACAAATAAATGAGAAAACACATACTACCCATCGGTTTACTGTGTATAGCGGTAAACGGTTTTTCACAAACCATTCCAAGCTCTACGGAGAATTATGTATATACCAAAACCTATCTTGCTAAAGGTTCAGATACTATTCAAAAACCCGCTATGGAAACCATACAGTATTTCGATGGATTGGGAAGACCAAAACAGGTTTTGAATGTCAAAGCATCTCCTTTAGGCAATGATGTCGTTACTCCAATTATCTATGATGGATTTGGAAGACAAGTTCAGGATTATGTTCCTTTGCCACAATCCGGAAGTTCCAATGGGGCAATCTATCAGCAGAATCCCCAATCTGATCCTCCGGTTTCCAATCCCATATATCCCACTTTGTATCCATCGGAGACTATATTTTACTCAAAAAAAGTTTTGGAAGCATCTCCATTGGACAGAATCCAGCAACAGGTACAAGTGGGGAATGCCTGGAGCAGCAAGCCTGTAACCTTCGGCTATGAAACCAATACCGCCATAGAAGTCAAAAAATTTGTGACTACAACCACTTGGCCTAATAACGCCACCAGTTCTGTGCTCTCACAGACCACAAACTACGGCGCTGCCCAGCTCTACAAGAACACAGTGACCGATGAAGATGGCAATACTAGCATTGAGTTCAAAAACGGAGAAGGACAAACCCTTTTGGTAAAAAAAAATGACGGCACAAAAGATTCTGATACTTATTATGTGTACAATGAATACAATCAGTTAGCATTTGTAATCCAGCCGGAGGCTGCTGCAAAAACAATACTTTCCCAAACAGATTTGGACGAATTATGCTACCAATACCGATACGATGGACGAAATAGGTTGGTAGAGAAAAAAATCCCCGGCAAAGGCTGGGAGTATATGGTCTATGATAAAGCAGACCGATTAATCCTTTCCCAGGATGCCAACCTGAGGTTGCAGGACAAATGGCTCTTCACTAAATACGACACCTTCGGGAGAGTCATCTATACCGGAACCATCCCCGGCGGCGACAGGCTTAGTATGCAGAATCAGATCAATAATCTGGTGATTACGGAATCTCCAGACAGCACGGGCTTTGGAAAAAGCGGGATTACCGTTTATTATACCAATGGTTATTTCACTTCTATAGACAGCATCCTGTCTGTCAATTATTATGATACCTACCCCACAGGCACACCGCCAATCCCTGCAAGCATCCTTTCGCAGCCGGTATTGGCGCAAACGGGAAACCTCAGCACAAAAAGCCTTCCTACGGCTTCCTTTGTAAAGAATATAGAGGATGACAAATGGACGAAGAACTACACCTTCTACGATCAGAAAGGAAGACCCATAGGCGCGTATAGCTATAACCATCTGGGAGGCTTCACAAAAAGTGAAAGCCTGCTGGACTTTACAGGCGTTCCCCAAAAAACAATGACCTACCACAGCAGGAATAATCCAAATGTTATTACCGCTACCATTGAGGAAAACTTCACTTATGACAATCAAAACCGCCTTACAAAGCATACGCACAAAGTAAACACCGATGCCCCCGTGACACTTGCCAAAAATAAGTACAACGAGATCGGACAACTTACAGAAAAAGAAGTGGGAGGTGATCAGAATGGCAATAATCCGTTGCAGATAGTTAATTACAAGTACAACATCCGGGGCTGGCTGACGGGCATCAACAGCGGAGATATAGCCTACAATGCAGCAGACGAATCTTATGTTCTGAACAACGGAAAGCTGTTCGGGTATAATATCCGCTACAACGATCCCGAAAACCCTTCCCTGGGCGCTGCAAGATACAACGGCAATATTGCGGAAACAGACTGGATCTCAAGAGATGTGTCCCTGAAACGATACGGATATCAATATGACAGGCTGAACAGATTACTAAGAGGTAACTATCAAGATCCCGGAACCACATTGCCGGAAAGCCATCTCAATGATGAAATATTAACTTATGACCTCAACGGAAATATCAAAACCCTCAATCGCTTTACCAAAGGAAAAGTTACTGCCAACCAAATAGACGGACTTGTGTACCATTATGCCAATTCTGATGGCAGCAACCGTTTGATTTCGATTGACGATACGAAAAACAATATTTCCGGCTACGAAGGCGGCGGACAAGAGATGACCTACGATGCAAACGGTAACACCACAGCAATGCCGGATAAGAAAATCTCTGCGATTACTTACAATTTCCTGAACCTGCCAAAGCAAATCAACCAGAATGCCAACGTTACGAATTACTATTACAGGGCAGACGGTGTGAAAGTTAAAAAGAAATTTGTACTCACCAACTCATCAGGAACAAAAATCATCAATACCGAGTATCTGGACGGCTTCCAGTACTCCACGCCTAACACGGAACCGATAAGGAGTTCATTGGAAGAGCCGGATGACACCACAATAGCAGTAGCCAGTGCAGGCGAGCAAGAAGCCTTCTCAGCGGATATGGATAGAGCGATTATAGTAGCTCCGGGAGATACGCAAGCAGACAATATGATCCTTTCATTCTTCCCGACGGCAGAAGGTTTTTATGATTATGAAAATAAACGGTATATTTACCAGTACAAAGACCACCTTGGAAATGTTCGGGTATCTTATGTAAAAAGCAGCGCAGGCGATCTTGAAATAAGGGACAGAAATGATTACTATCCTTTTGGGATGAGTTTTCTGAAGAATGACGGCAATGTTTCTGTGTACGACCCGATGGCGATTCCTTATAATTACAAGTACAACGGTAAGGAGTTGCAGGAAACAGGGATGTATGATTATGGGGCGAGATTTTATATGCCGGATATCGGGAGATGGAATACAATTGACAAGTTAAGTGAGAAATATTTTTCTACTAGTACTTATACTTATGTTCTTAACCGTCCTACAGTTGCAGTTGACCCTGATGGAAAAAGAGTTTATTTTATTGGAGGTGCAGGAAACGATCAGGACGGTTGGAATTATATCAACCGTTGGGCAATAGCTTTTGCACAAAATGGCATAACCGATTTTTGGAGAGTGAATGCTTCCGCAGGAAAAAATGCCGATGTTGCGTTTACTGCAAATTTTAGAAATACAGGTTACGAGCAAGTAATGAGATCTCCAAATTCTGGTTATATGATTGGAGGATTGGCTCCTTCTATGGTTGCTACCAATGAGCAACGTCCTGTTCAGGATGATATGATTGATGCTACTGTTAGTATGTATCAACAACAATTAAAAGACAATCCTTTAAAAGAAGGAGAGCAATTTAATTTAGTTGGCTATTCTTACGGAAGTGTTTTACAGGCACAATCGGCATTAAGATTGGCAGATTCGGGACAGGTTATTGATAATTTGGTCTTAATAGGAAGTCCGATTTCTGACAAGTCTGATTTAATGAAGCAGTTGCAGGGAAACAAGAATATTAAAAATGTTACCCGTTATGATTTAAAAGGAGATTTGATTAGTAATCCAAAAGATATTTTACAATTTCTTAAAGGTGGTAAAGATGCAATTGTGCAAGGAGATGACGCACACCATTTTGATGCGGCAAGACCTGGAAACCAAGCCGATAAATTAATGCAAACAATAGTACAATGGCTACAACAACAAGGAGTAAAAAATTAAAAACACTCAATATAATAGTCTTTATACTGTGTTTGTTTCCCATAATATTAGTTAATACAATATCACGGGGGAACTTTATAGCAGGTCCAGTTTCTACATTTTTATTCGCTATTTTACTTTTTATTCAAGTGATTTTAATTTTAGTATCTATGAATAAAAGTGTCAGATTTATGACAATAGTTTTGTGTATAAATTTAGCAATATTGATTTTTATGTATTGGATACTTTATGGCTACATTTTTAATATGACATAAATATTTAAGGTATCCCCCTACTGGCGCGAGCGTCTCGCTCGTGCCGGTAGATAAAAAGAATCCGTCTCACAACTGAGGCGGATTTTATTTGGATATTAATGCAGGAATTTGTATATTTATATCTGATAATCAGATAGTTGTGTAATCCAAGGCAGGCGAGCAAGAAGCCTTCTCAGCGGATATGGATAGAGCGATTATAGTAGCTCCGGGAGATACGCAAGCAGACAATATGATTCTTTCTTTCTTCCCGACGGCAGAAGGATTTTATGATTATGAGAATAAATGTTATATTTACCAGTACAAAGACCACCTTGGAAATGTTCGGGTATCTTATGTAAAAAGCAGCGCAGGCGATCTTAAAATAAGGGACAGAAATGATTACTATCCTTTTGGGATGAGCTTTCTGACAAATAATGGCAATGTTTCTGTGTACGACCCGATGGCGATCCCTTACAACTACAAGTATCAGTCACAGGAATTGCAGGAGACGGGCTTCTACTCCTTCAAATGGAGAAATTATATGCCCGATGTAGGAAGGTTCTTTAATGTTGATCCGCTCAGTGAAAAATACAACACTTGGACTCCTTATGCTTTTAGTGGAAATAGAGTTATTGATGCAAGGGAGTTAGAAGGTTTAGAACCTTATATTGTTACAGGACGTGCTTTCATTCCACAAAAAACTCTTTCTAATCCAAAACCATTTACAGATACTAAATCTTTTGCAGGGGATAATAGAAACTCTTACAATGTAAATTCAACTTCTTATAGAACCGAACAAAAAGTCAGAGTTGATTTTGACAATAACAAAGTTACTCTTTTAAATAATAAAGCAAGTAGTTCTACTGGTTTTGACAAAAACGGCAAAGCAATAGAACACTCCGAATCAGCAAAAGCAGGACCAACTCCAACTTATACTCCTGGAACAATAAAAGACGGCTCAACGAGAATCCATATGGAAGTTGATGCATCTAATAAATTAGTTAGTGGAGCTCCTGCTATAAACTATGATGTAAATGTTACTATAACTCAACAGGAAAATGGTTCGCTTAATTACAGTATTGAGGGTAAAACTGATGGATTTCCTGCGTATGAATTTTTTATTACAGACGAAAAGACAAATAACTCCTATTTGATTTATGGCAGTAGTCCTACTGTAACAGGAGATAGCCCAACAGCTTTATTCCCACCAATGGAGAAAACCGTAGATAAAGCAGGCAATAGTGCATTTATGAAACCAACCGATGAAAAAAAATTCAAATAAATAATGAAGAAGAATTTAATATTAAAAGTTTTAGGATTATTCTACTTTGCAGTCGGAATGGTTTTACACATAAATATGATGTTAGAGAAATCTTGGCCAACTTATTTTTTCATTCTAATTTGCGTATTAGGAGTATTGTTAATAATAATATCTTTTCTTGCAAAAAATTTATCTTGGAAAATACAAGGAATTATAGGTTTACTATCTATCTTTATATTTTTACTCTTATTGTTTATTTAAACAAATCAAATAAATTACAAGGAATCCGTCTCACAACTGAGGCGGATTTTATTTGGTTATTAGAAATTCGCATATTTATATCTGATAATCACATAGTTGTGTAATCCAAGGTAGGCGAGCAAGAAGCCTTCTCAGCGAATTTGGATAGAGCGATGATAGTAGCTCCGGGAGATACACAAGCAGACAATATTTTTCTTTCATTCTTCCCGACGGCAGAAGGCTATTACGATTACGAAAACATGCGCTATATTTACCAGTACAAAGACCACCTTGGAAATGTTCGGGTATCTTATGTAAGTAACAGCGCAGGCGCTCTTGAAATAAGGGACAGAAACGATTATTATCCTTTCGGGATGAGTTTTTTAAAGAGTAATCAGGTAACATTGTATGATCCGATGGCGATCCCGTATAATTATAAGTACAACGGCAAGGAATTGCAGGAGACGGGAATGTATGACTTTGGAGCGAGATTTTATATGCCGGATATTGGAAGATGGGGAGTAGTGGATCCAGCCGCAGAATATTTCCCATATATTACACCTTATTCTTACGTTGTTAATGACCCAATCGGATATGTTGATAATGATGGAGAAATGCCTGGACCTGTAGGAGCTATAATAGGTATTTTCTCTGATTATATAATGCAGGTTGGTGTCAACTATTTTTTAGATGGAAAAGATTTCAGAACCTCTTTAACAGATGTTAGCGGTTGGTCACTAGCTGTTTCTGGTGTTTCAGGTTTTGCAACAGGAGGAATAAGCGCATTAACCAAAGCTGCTACAAGCGGTATAGGAAAACAAGCCTTAGTAAAAACTATAGATTTTGGTGTAGATGTTTTAGTAAGTACCGTTGAAAGTGCTGCTACGAATCAATTGGAAACAGGAGAATTTGACATTTGGAAATCATTTACTGGTGGTTTGCTTGAAGCTGGTATAGGTAAATTTATACCATTAAAATATGTAGATAAGCTTGAGAGTAAACTCGCTCGGAAGATGAATATTAGCGCAGAGAAGATGACCCGTTATAAAAATAGAATGCAGAATGATGCCAATAGAAGCCGAAGCACAAGAGCTAGAAATAACAGGAAATATGCTGAAAACAAAAAAGCCTATGAAAATTACACAAAAGCTCATGCTGGTGTAAAAATTGTAAATGATGCATATAAATCTGGAGGAGCTGAAGCCTTACAGAATATTGATTTATTCAAAAAAACGCCAGAAGAAACTAAAAAACCAACAGTTACAGTCGGTGAATTAAAAGGAGAAACAATAAGAGAATAATTATGTATAAGAATCAATATATTATAACAATTTGTGCAGTATTAGGTTTTTTGTATACTTTGTTTTTCTATTATCAAGACTCAAAATTAGAAAATCCCAGTATGCTGAAATCACATACAATTATTGAGCAAGGATGTAGAAATTCTAAGGGTAGTTCTTCAGTTCATATTAAATATAATAAGAAAATATATTATATAAGATTGGCAAATAAAGAATGTTTAAAATATCCTATAGGAACCGAAATACAACTTAGCTACAACGAACAATTTGATTATTTTTATAAGCCGGATGGATTAAAAAGAGATAAAAGAAGGCTTTTAATAATCGGTGTAATTTTTATTTTATCTATTATTCCTTGGAAAAAGATTATAAAAATAAAATCCTGATAGGGTTGTAAACACAAAAACCTCGCAAAATGCGAGGTTTTTGTGTTTTATAGTGTGGCTACATTTTTATTAAAGTATAGCGATTTACTTGTGTAATCTTCCCCAAAAACAGGAACGAAAATAAATATAGTTTTTAAATTTGGGAATATGAAAAACAGCAAGTTTACAGAAGTTCAGATTATCAGGATTTTGTCTGAACAGAATCAGGGAAAAACAGTGAACGAGATTTGCCGGGAATGTAATCTTCCCTCACTTATGCACATTCAAAAGTAGAGTTTTTTGTTAATAATTGATTGTTGTTGTTGTAAAAATTTTGTTGGAGTTTGGGTCGCAGCATACAATTACTTTTACAGGGCAGACGGCGTAAAAGTTAAAAAGAAATTCGTCCTCAGCAACGCCTCGGGTACGACCACCATCAATACCGAATATCTGGACGGCTTCCAGTATTCTACCCCGAACACAGATCCGATACGCCAAGCTCTGGAAGAGCCGGATGATGAAACAATGTCCGCATCCAAGGCAGGCGAGGAAGAAGCCTTCTCTTGGGATGAGGATAGGGAAATCGCCCTTGTCGATACAGGAAACCCGCCTTTGGAAGACAATATAATCCTTTCCTTCTTCCCGACCGCAGAAGGTTATTACGATTATGAGAATTTTCGTTACATTTACCAGTACAAAGACCACTTGGGAAACGTGAGAGTAAGTTATGTAAAGAACAGCGCAGGCGCTCTTGAAATAAAGGACAGAAACGATTATTATCCTTTCGGGATGAGCTTTTTGAAACCTTTTGGGCAGGTTTTGTAATCTTCCCATTCTTAGTAACACTCAAAAGCAGAAGTTTTTATAAAAAAAAATCCTTACGAATAATTTGAAAGTTGGAATAATTTTAGCTATAAATTCTTTTATAAAAACAAGCTCATTATGGATCTTTGCTTTGAAAATCACAAGTCCGGAAACGGCGGCTACATCTCTTTGAAAAATGAGGTGGAGGAAATTGGACGGCTTACTTACACCATTGTTCCTGAACTGAAAAAATTGATTGTAAGTTACGTGATGGTTTTCCCTAAGTTTGAAGGGAAGGGTTTCGGAAAAAAGCTCGTGGAGAAATCGGTAGAGTTCGCACGGAAAAACGGATGGACAATCAAAGCACGCTGCTCCTACGCCCATTCTGTCCTCAGCAGAAAAAAAGATGTTGAAGATGTATTTGTTTCTTAAGTCTGCAAAAACGTAATAAGTACAATGTACAGAGTACGATGTACAATATAAATGTCATTACCAAAAAAATTCCGAATCATTCGCGATTCGGAATTTTTATATTTTAAAGTAAATTGTACTCTTTACATTATACATTGTACATTTTACATTGCATTTACCTATTCATAGACATCAGGAATTCCTCATTGTTTCGGGTGCCTTGGATTTGTTTCTGTACAAATTCCATCGCTTCCAGCGGATTCATATCCGACAGATATTTTCTCATAATCCACATCCGCTGCATCGTAGCCTCGTCCAACAGAAGATCGTCTCTTCGTGTGCTGGATGAAACCAAATCGATTGCGGGATAAATACGTTTGTTGGCAATTTTTCTGTCCAATTGCAATTCCATATTTCCCGTTCCCTTGAATTCTTCAAAAATAACTTCGTCCATTTTGGAACCTGTATCGATCAACGCGGTTGCGATGATGGTGAGCGATCCGCCATTTTCGATTTTTCTGGCCGCTCCGAAGAATCGTTTCGGTTTGTGAAGCGCATTGGCATCCACACCGCCGGAAAGGATTTTCCCGGATGCCGGTGTCACGGTGTTATAAGCTCTTGCCAATCGGGTGATGGAGTCCAAAAGAATCACAACATCGTGACCGCATTCTACCATCCGTTGTGCTTTGGAGAGTACCAGATTGGCGACTTTCACGTGCTTATCGGCGGCTTCGTCAAAGGTGGAGGCAATGACTTCTGCATTGACACTTCGCTGCATATCCGTCACTTCCTCCGGACGTTCGTCTATGAGAAGTACCATCATATAAGCTTCCGGATGGTTGGCGGAGATCGCGTTGGCAATATCTTTGAGCAAAATTGTTTTACCCGTTTTTGGTTGAGCCACGATCATCGCTCTTTGGCCTTTCCCGATTGGTGCAAAAAGATCGACAATTCTGGTAGAAAGTGTGGAACCTTTCCCTGCGAGATTAAATTTTTCCTGAGGAAATAGCGGCGTCAAGTATTCGAAAGCTACGCGATCTTTGATAAAAGCCAAATCCCGACCGTTAACCTCCGTTGGTTTCAATAGAGAGAAATATTTTTCCCCTTCTTTTGGCAATCGTACGGAACCTTTCACGGTGTCGCCGGTTTTCAAACCATAATTTCTGATCTGGTTGGTAGAGACGTACACATCATCCGGAGAAGAGATATAACTGAAATCCGAAGAACGCAGGAATCCGTAATTGTCGGGCAGGATTTCCAAAACGCCTTCTATGGTAATCAATCCATCAAAGTTGAATTCCTTTTTTGGGGAATTGTCCTGTTGGCTTTCGGATATTTCTTTTTGATTGTTTTGTTGGGAAGCGTTTGGGTTTTGTGTTTTTTGCTGACCTCTGTTGTTGGTCTTTTGCTGCTGACGGTTGTTGTGCTGCTGTCTTTGCTGGGGGATTGGTTCCGCCGGTTTGTCGTCAGCTGTGGGAGCGGGTTCTGGCGTGGCTGCCGTTTCCGTAATGGTATTGGCGAGCACGGTTTCCTGATTTTCGGAGGCCGTAGATCTTGCTCTTTTCGGCTTTCTCTTTGGCTGCGGCAGATTGGTGTTTGTGGCGTTCTCGGTTGCCGCTGTATCGGCCGCCGCGGGGAGTGCTTCTGAGGCCGGGAGCTCCGCTTCTTGCCGAGGTTTTTCTGCCGGTTTTCTGCCTCGTTTTTTAGCAGGTACAGCTTTTTCCTCAGAATTTTCTTCTATTGTGTTATTCATATTTTCCTGATTGGCGTTTAGATAATCTTTAATGATTTTTGGGTTGGAAGCCTGATAGTCCAGAATGGCGAAAACCGTTTCTTCCGGGGAGCTTTTCTTTGCCAAATTGACGCCTAAATCTTTAGAAAGTTTGGTCAATTCCTCATCGGATTTGGACCGTAGCGTTTCAATATTAAACATATAATGCGTAAAAAAGTAAATTTATTTTGTAAAAGATAAGAATGAAAACCAGGCGGTTATCATTTTTAATAGGTAATTACAATGCAAATCTACATTAATTTTTGAATTGAGCAAAAATTATTTTATTTTTGCAGACAATTTGTTCCCTTTCTAAGAAAGAGATTAATCGAAAAAATGTTACAAAGAATACAGACAATCTGGATGTTGTTGGCAGTTTTGGGTGCGTTGTTCCTCAATCTTAGCGCTCAGGATTTTGATATTATAGGAGGAAAAGTGACGATTAATATTGCGACCGTCTTGTTAATCATTTTAGGATTGCTAAGTATTTTCAGTTTCAAAAACCGCAAAAGGCAGATTTTGCTGAATAACATCGGCATATTTATAAACGCTTTGTTGATTGGTTTTTTGATTTTTTGGCTACAAAATTTATCCGGAGGAATCAGATTTCCTGAGAAGGGTATTGAGCCGGTTTTCTCGGTAATCGCGATGATATGTTTGCTGTTGGCAAATGTGTATATCAAGAAAGATGAGAGGCTCGTAAAATCTGTGGACAGACTTCGATAAAACCTTCGACGATTTTTTTGAGTAAGAACAGCTTCTTTATAGAGGCTGTTTTTTTTTGGAAATGTATCGGAAATTAATCTATCAAAGGAATCGAAATATCCATAATTTTTATGAGTTGGAGGTCATCAAATATTGCGCTCCGGTAATTTTCAATTCTAATCGTTTTCACAAGGGACTATTTTATTTTTCTGTAATTTTGCAGTTCAATTTTTTTTAATGAAACCATTTCACCGAATTCTAAGATTAGCCCAGCCTCATCAGAAATATCTTTGGGGAAGCATGCTTTTCAACATCCTTTATTCTCTTTTGCAGATATTTTCTATCGGAACATTGTTGCCCATTCTCAGCGTAATGTTCGGAACCGTCGAACGAGTGGATACTTCAAAAATCCCTGTCTGGAATGGCAGAATTGCAGATTATTTCGGATTTGTAAAGGACTGGGCTTATTACAAGATTCAGATCAATATAGACGAGTACGGTGGCGTGCAAGTTTTGGCTGTTCTGTGTGGCATTACGGCTTTCGCTTTTTTGCTCAGAAATATTTTCAGATATGTTGGTTCTTATTTTTTGGTCAATTATAGAGTTGGGATTACGAAAGATCTTCGCACAGCGATGTACGATAAATTCCTAAAGTTGCCCGTTGCCTTTTTCACAGAACAGCGAAAAGGCGATATGATGTCTCGGATTTCCAATGATATTGGCGCGGTAGAAAGCGGCATTATGGGATCCTTGGTCGATATTGTCAATTCGCCGTTTATGATAATCTCCTCCATCACGGCCTTATTTTTATTATCACCAAAACTCACCTTGTTCTCACTAATCGTTTTTCCCATTATGGGATGGGTGATTTCTTGGATCGGAAAAAGCCTCCGAAGACAGGCAAAATTCGCTCAGGAAGAATTGGGAAACCTCTTCTCCTTGGTAGACGAGACTTTGAAATCTGCAAAGGTCATCAAGATTTTCAATGCCGATAGAATATTGAAAAACAGATTCAATGAAACCACCAATAAGTGGCAACATCACACCATTTCCATGAGCCGGCGGCGGGAACTCGCCTCTCCGATGAGTGAATTTCTCGGATCTGTGACGATGCTGCTCATCACTTGGTACGCAGGCACAGAAATCCTAGACGGCACCAACAAAGATCCCGCTACTTTTCTCGCGTTTATCGCCGTATTTTTTCAGGTGCTGGATCCCGCAAAGCGCCTTTCAAACGCCGTCTCGGCGATTCAAGGAGGTATGGCAAGTTTGGAAAGAGTCTCGGAAGTTTTGGATTATGATTTAAAAGTGGAAGAAGTGGCCAATCCCACAAGAATTTCGGAACTGAAAGATAAAATCGAATTTAAAAATATTGGGTTCTATTACGACAAAACCAATCTGATTCTCAAAAAATTCTCGATCATAATACCAAAAGGAAAAACCGTCGCATTAGTAGGACAATCGGGAAGCGGAAAGACCACAATTGCCAATCTGCTAGCCCGCTTCTACGACGTATCCGAAGGCGAAATCCTAATTGACGGTCACAATATCAAAAACCTAAAACTGACGGATTACCGCAAGCTTCTCGGGATGGTGACTCAGGAATCTGTCTTGTTCAATGATACTGTTTACAACAATATTTTGATGGGAAATCCGGATGCAACGGACGAACAAATCGTAGAAGCTGCCAAGATTGCGAACGCCCACGAATTTATTATTCAGTTGCCGGAAGGTTACCACACCAACATCGGTGACGACGGCAACAAACTTTCCGGCGGCCAAAAACAAAGAGTTTCCATCGCACGAGCTGTTCTGAAAAATCCACCAATTATGATCTTAGACGAAGCTACTTCTGCATTGGATACGGAGTCTGAACGATACGTTCAAGATGCCTTGGAAAAAATGATGGAAAACCGCACCTCACTGATCATCGCCCACAGGTTATCGACGATCCAGAAAGCAGATCACATTGTGGTAATGGAAAAAGGGGATATCATAGAGCAGGGTACACACCAAGAACTGATGGAGCGCAACGGAACGTACAGAAAATTGGTTGAACTGCAGAATTTCGATTAGTGATTAAATAGTTAAAAAAAACTTGAGCGATAGCGAAATACAAAAAAAGTTTATTGAAATCAACTTCAATAAACTTTCTTTATCTTTAATTATATCGGCCTTCCAAAGATTTTACCAGCTATTTTTGACTATTAAAACCTGAATGGTCTGTTTCGGAGAAATTTCTTATTACTTATGGATTTGCAGTCTTGAGAACGGCAGCAGCATACTCTCTATTCATTCTGGCAATGTTTTCCAAAGAGATTCCTTTAGGACATTCGACCTCGCATGCGCCCGTGTTGGAGCAGTTTCCGAAGCCTTCTTCATCCATCGCTTTTACCATATTCAGTACCCTTCTGGTGGCCTCCACACGGCCTTGTGGCAACAAAGCAAATTGCGAAACCTTGGCACCTACGAATAACATTGCAGATCCGTTTTTGCAGGTCGCAACACATGCGCCGCAACTGATGCACGCAGCGGCGTCCATCGCTTTGTCTGCATCTTCTTTTGGAATCGGTATCGCATTGGCATCCAACGTATTTCCCGAAGTATTGACAGAGACAAATCCGCCTGCAGCCATAATTCTGTCGAATGCAGATCTATCGACCACCAAATCTTTGATGACGGGGAAGGCGGCGCTTCTCCACGGTTCGATATGGATGGTTTCGCCATCTTTGAAATGACGCATGTGCAGTTGGCAGGTGGTGATCCCAGTATCCGGGCCGTGCGCTCTGCCGTTGATGTAGAGCGAGCACATGCCGCAGATTCCTTCGCGGCAATCGTGATCGAAGGCCACGGGATCCTTGCCGTCGTTGATCAACTGCTCGTTCAGGACATCCAACATCTCTAGGAAAGAAGAATCCGTAGAAACATCAGATATTTTATAAGTTTCGAATTGGCCTTTCGTTTTGTTGTTTTTTTGTCTCCAAATTTTCAGCGTAAGATTTATGCCTTTTTTTGCACTCATTATGTATATATTTTTGAATGGAGATTATCTAATTTTTTGCTGGTTTATCTGCATTTTGGAACTTCATATCTGCTGTCAAAACTTTTATCTTCTTAGAATTAGAAGTTTTTAAAGATTGATATTTTTCCAAGCCACTTTTAATATTTTCTGTTTTATCATCGGTAGCAGGTACGTAGATTTGTTTTTTTGCTCCTTTTACTACTTGGTAGAAGGTTCTCTTATCTCGAAATTCGTTTGGATTCAGAGGATTAAGACTCACTTGCGCAATAAAAGCACCCATCTGTCCTTCGGCGTTCAAGACATAAACCGCATTGGGTTCTAAGTTGGCCTCTACAAAGTCTCTGTTTTCAGAAGTTGCCCAAAAAACATGAGCACCAGGATCACATTCATAAACCATATATTTAAAGCCAGAAAGCGCTCCTAAAAATCTATCCTTGTCGTAGATTCTAAAATTCAACAGCGGGCCTGCACCAGTTCTCAAGATGTAAACCAAAGATTTACCATCTCTTGGTTTGTCAATTTCTTGTGTTGTGATTTTCTGCGAATAAGCGGTCGAAAAATTAAACATCAAGACCAGTAATAGAAATAATTTATTTGATATTTTCATTTTATTTGTAGCTTCTTGCTTTTAGTTCAATATTTTCATACACAAGATCTTCTTTGTGTACCACCGACTGGTTGATGTCTTGCCCTTTGTATTCCCACGCAGCCACGTATTTGTAATTCACATCGTCGCGAGCTGCTTCGCCTTCCGGCGTTGCGTGATCTTCACGGAAATGGCCGCCGCAGGATTCATTCCTCTCCAAAGCATCGATGGCAATCAGCTGTCCTAATTCCAAGAAATCTGCGACTCGGAAAGCTTTTTCCAATTCGGGGTTCATATTGTCTGCCTCGCCGGGAACCCGCACGTCTTTCCAGAAGTTATTTCTTACTTCCTCGATTTCTTTGATGGCTTCTCTCAGGCCTTCCGGCGTTCTTCCCATCCCAACTTTGTTCCACATAATATGTCCCAATTGTTTATGAAAATGATCGACACTGTGCGTTCCTTTGTTGGTCAAGAAGAAATTGATCTTGCCTTTAATCTCTTTCTCGGCTTCATTGAATTCCTTAGTATCGGTAGGGATTTTTCCGGTTCTGATATCTTCTGATAAATAGTCGGCAATCGTGTAGGGTAAAACGAAATATCCGTCTGCCAAGCCTTGCATTAAAGCAGAAGCCCCAAGTCTGTTGGCACCGTGATCGGAGAAGTTGGCTTCGCCAATGACGAAACATCCCGGGATGGTGGATTGAAGGTTATAATCTACCCAAACACCACCCATCGTGTAGTGAACAGCGGGATAAATTTTCATCGGCGTTTTATAAGGATCATCAGCGGTAATTTTTTCGTACATTACGAATAAGTTTCCGTATTTTTCTTCGATCCAAGCTTTCCCAAGATCATAGATCTGCTGATCGGTAGGGTTGTGAATGTGTTTTTCCAATGCGGCTTCTTTTCCTTTTTTTATGATTTCTGTAGAGAAATCCAGGAAAACACCTTCTTTCGTATCGTTATTTTCGATGCCGTATCCTGCGTCGCAGCGCTCTTTGGCCGCTCTGGAAGCAACGTCACGCGGGACTAAGTTTCCGAACGCCGGGTATCGTCTTTCCAGATAGTAGTCTCTGTCCTCTTCTTTTATATTTTCCGGCTTCAATCGACCTTCTCTGATGGCCACGGCATCTTCAATTTTTTTCGGAACCCAGATTCTTCCCGAGTTTCTAAGGGATTCCGACATCAATGTTAATTTAGATTGCTGTGTGCCGTGAACCGGAATGCAAGTTGGGTGGATTTGCACGAAACAAGGGTTTGCGAAATAGGCTCCTTTTTTATGAATCTTCCACGCGGCAGAAACGTTGGATCCCATAGCGTTGGTGGAAAGGAAATAGACATTCCCGTAGCCTCCCGAAGCGATGACCACTGCGTGAGCAGAATGTTTTTCGATTTCTCCGGTTACGAGATTTCTGGCAATGATTCCGCGCGCTTTTCCATCGACGATGACGAGATCCATCATCTCGTGACGGTTGTGCATTTTGATTCTGCCTTTGCCGATTTGGCGGCTCATGGCAGAGTAGGCGCCTAACAGCAATTGCTGGCCGGTTTGCCCCTTAGCGTAAAACGTTCGCTTTACCTGAACACCGCCAAATGAACGGTTATCCAGTTGGCCGCCGTATTCTCTTCCGAATGGTACGCCTTGCGCCACACATTGGTCGATGATATTAGAAGAAACTTCTGCCAATCTATAAACGTTGGCTTCTCTGGCGCGGTAGTCTCCTCCTTTTATCGTATCATAAAACAGTCTGTAAACGGAATCGCCATCGCCCTGATAATTCTTTGCTGCATTGATGCCGCCTTGCGCCGCAATGGAGTGTGCTCTTCTGGGAGAATCTTGGTAGCAGAATGCCTTCACGTTATAACCTTGTTCTGCGAGAGTGGCTGCAGCAGAACCGCCTGCCAACCCCGTTCCTACTATGATGATATCTATTTTGTCGCGGTTGTTTGGCGCCACCAAGTTGAGGTGATCTTTATGATTTTTCCATTTGTCCTTGAGTGGACCGGCAGGAATTTTTGAATCTAAACCCATAATTTATTTTTATTGCGTAACGAAATGATAAATTGCGATGATGATAAATCCTAACGGAATAAGCACAGAATACCAGTTTCCAAATGCTTTGATAAACGGCGTGTACTTGGGGTGTCTTGCACCAACAGACTGGAAAGACGACTGAAACCCGTGTGCCAAATGCAGACCCAAAAGTATAAAAGCAATGATGTATAGGACAACTCTCCATATATCGTGGAATTTATAATGCATCTCTTCCCAATATCGTAATTCGTCGGGATTATTTCCCTGAATATACTTGTAGCCAATCTCCGGAAGCCAAAAGTCGTAAAAATGCAGGGCGAGAAATGCTAAAACTACTGCACCGGAAATAATCATATTTCTAGACATCCAAGTGGAGTTGGCAGAACCTTTATTCATAGCATATTTCACGGGTCTGGCATTGTTGTTTCTAATTTCTAAGACAAATCCCATTACAAAATGGAAGACGACCGCAAAGATCAAAATCGGCTGCATCAGAAACTGAACCGCCGGATTGTAGCCCATAAAATGTGAAGCCGAATTGAAATTGTCTTCACTGAAGATTGAGAGCAAATTGGTGGACAAATGAATCACCAAAAAAATCAGCAAAAACATTGCTGAAAGTGCCATAGCATATTTTCTGCCTATTGAAGACGTAGTCCCTGCCATAATTCTGTTGTTATTTGAATTTTCACAAATTTAGAAAATAGTTGACCGAATTGACCTTGAGAAATATCAGAAAATTACAGTTTGTAATCTTTCTAAATAATAACACTTTTTCTTCAAACCAAATCGGATTCCTAAAGCTGAAAAATTTGATTTTAAAAGGAATCGTAAAAATAGCCCCGCCGTGGTTCAGAAACGGTCAGTGGTTTTTCGATTAAGCTTAATAACTTTCCTGATCATTGGGGAAATCGGCACTTTTCACATCTTTTACATACCGAGAAACCGCGCCGGTGATTTCTGTATAAAGATCCAAATATCTTCTCAGGAATTTGGGAGAGAATCCTTGATTCATCCCCACCATATCGTGATAAACGAGGACTTGGCCGTCACAATGCTGCCCGGCACCGATCCCAATCGTGGGTATCGAGATACTTTCCGAAGCTTTCTTTGCAAGGGCTGCCGGAATCTTTTCCAAAACGACTGCGAAACAGCCGAGTTCTTCCAAAAGTTTGCAATCCGACATCAGTTTTTCGGCTTCGGCATCTTCTTTCGCGCGCACTTTGTAGGTTCCAAATTGATAAATGCTCTGAGGCGTCAACCCAAGATGTCCGCACACGGGGATTCCCGCATTCACGATTTTCCTAATAGACTCCTCAATTTCCTTTCCACCTTCGATTTTCACCGCATGTGCGCCGCCTTCTTTCATCATCCTCACGGCAGATTCCAAGGCTTTCTCGGGATTGCTTTGATAAGTTCCGAATGGCAAATCTGCAACCACCAAAGCCCTTTCTACACCCCGAACGACGCATTGCGTATGATAGATCATCTGATCCAGCGTAATGGGCAAAGTCGTTTCAAAACCAGCCATCACATTGGCCGCCGAATCGCCAACCAAAATGGAATCGACGCCGCCGGCATCCACCATTTTAGCCGTTGTAAAATCGTAAGCCGTGAGCATTGTGATTTTTTCCTTATCGAATTTCATATTTCGTAAGGTTTCCGTCGTGATTTTTTTTATTTCGTAGTGTACAGACATGATTATATATAAATGATAAATTATAAATTATAAGTGATAAATGATTAAAAATATGAAAATGATTGATGAAAATCTTAAACGATGAATTGATCATCAATTATCATTCATCGACTCTCATTTATATAACGACGTGACCAAGTTTGATCAATTTGTCGCGGTTGAGGATTTTGAAATTTCTGCCTTCCACAGCAATCAGCTTATCTTGTTTGAATTCCGAAATCAGCCTGATGGCGCTTTCGGTGGCGGTGCCAATAAGATTAGCGATTTCTTCTCTGGTCAAAGATATTTTGATAAAGCCCTCGGGATCTGTTCCCAGTTTTTGTTCCAATAGAATAAGAATTTCTGCGAGTCTTTCTCTCACCGTTTTTTGGGCAAGAATAGTAACTGTATTGGCAGATTCGCCGAGTTCGTAAGCGATTTTCTGAAGCATTGCGTAAGACAATTTGGGATCTACCTCCAAAAGCCTCAAGAAAACATCTGAGGGTAAAAACTGAATTTTCATAGGAGTCATCGCTTCTGCATTGGCCTGGAAATTCTCTCCGCAGAGTAGGGAACGATAGCCGAGTAAATCGTTTTCTTTGCAGAATCTCAAGATTTGATCTTTGCCGTAAACGCCTGACTTGAATAGTTTTGCAGTTCCTTTTTCAATGAAATATACACCTTTGGGAAATTCTCCGTCTTCAAAAATAACGTCGCCTTTTGCGAATTCCAAAACTTTGAGTGTTTTTTCGTACATTTTAAAATCTTCCGAACTGAGACTTTGGCGTAAGGATTCTTTATTGAAAGCTTTGGTGAAATTTTTTTCTATAATCAATTGTTGTTCAAGAGACATGCTTATGATATTTGTCAGCAAAAATAAGACTTTTAAACACTATATACCAAAAAAATTGACGTAATTTTGCCCTCCCAAACAGTTGAGTAATTTAATGGCCGAACAATGTTTTCACTGCGGGCAAAACATCGACAAGGAGCGCATTCTTTTTGATGAAAAATTATTTTGCTGCAGCGGATGCCAGGCGGTTTATGAGATCCTGAACGTTCATAATCTCGATAATTTTTACAATATCAACCAACGCTCGGGTATCAAACCCAATACGGAGAATAATTCTCAATTCGATTATCTCGACACGCCGGAAGTCTCTTCCAAAGTCGTCGATTTTTCCGAAGGCGGCACCACGCTGGTGACTTTCAAGATCCCTGTTATCCATTGTTCTTCGTGTATTTGGCTTCTCGAAAGTCTTCATACCATCAATAAGAGCATCAATTATTCTCAGGTCAATTTTACAAGAAAAACGGTTCAGATTTCTTACAAAGAAGAGGAACTAAAGCTGAGCGAATTGGCGAAATTCCTCACCAATCTGGGCTACAAACCCGTCATCAATCTAGAAACCGCCGAAAAAAAGCACGATACGCTGGACAAGACGCTGCTCATCAAGATAGCCATTGCAGGTTTTGCATTTGGGAACGGGATGTTTTTCAGCTTTCCCGAGTATGTTTCCGGAAACGACTTCTGGCTACAATCGTACAAGAATTTGTTCAGATTCATTATGTTTTTGCTGGCCACTCCGGTCGTATTCTATTGTGCCTCAGATTATTATAAATCGGCGTGGTACGGATTGAAAAATAAAATTGTCAACATCGATGTACCCATTGTTTTGGGAATCTTCGTGCTATATTTCCGAAGCATCTACGAAGTCGTCACAGATTATGGTCCCGGCTATTTCGACACGCTTTGCGGCTTGGTTTTTTTTATGCTGCTGGGTAAGATGTTTCAGAAAAGAACCTATAACGCCCTATCCTACGACCGAGATTACAAATCCTTCTATCCCATTGCCGTCACAAAAATAGATTTTGATGGCAAGCAGGAGAATATTTTGCTTTCGGAACTGGCGGTTGGCGATCGGATTATGGTCAGGAATCAGGAGATCATTCCGGTAGATTCTATTTTGATTAAAGGCGAAGGCAACATCGATAACAGCTTTATCACAGGAGAATCGGCGCACGTATCCAAAAAACCAGGCGACAAGATTTTTGCCGGTGGCAGGCAATCGGGTTCTGTTCTTGAGCTGGAGGTGATCAAAAATGTGGATCAAAGCTATCTGACGCAACTGTGGAATAAGGAGGCTTTCAAAAAATTTGAAACCGGACTGGATACTTTGACCAATAAAATCAGTAAATATTTTACCTTCATCATTTTAGGAATTACGCTTCTGGCGGGGTTATATTGGGCAAGAATCGATACCGACAAAATGTTCCAAGTGGTCTCGGCCATTTTGATTGTGGCCTGCCCGTGCGCCCTTGCTTTGTCGGCACCGTTTACTTTCGGGCATGTGATGAGAATCTTGGGTCGCAATCATTTCTATGTCAAAGATACCTTGACCATCGAAAGACTCGCCAAAATAGATACGCTGGTCTTTGACAAAACAGGAACAATTACGGACAACAAGAAGTCAAACATCGTGTATTGCGGAACGGATATCTCGGATTTTGATTTGAAAAATATAAAATCGCTTCTTAAAAACTCCAATCATCCGCTTTCTAAGTCGCTTTATAATCATTTGGAAGTGAATGACGACTATTTTGAGGTAGATGATTTTGAAGAAATCTCCGGCAAGGGTTACTCCGGAAAAGTACGCGGAACCACTTATAAAATAGGTTCGGCAAACTTCGTGGGAGAACAATCGCAGGATCTGGAAACGGCTGTTTATATCAAAAAAGAAGGCGCTTTCCTCGGGAAATTTACTTTTAAAAACGAATACCGCAGTGGTCTTTCCGAACTGTTCAGAAAACTAAAAAACTACACGGTTTATATTCTCAGCGGCGACAATCCTTCGGAAAAACCAATTCTTGAAAAACTCATTCCCAATGTTTCGGAGATGAAATTCAATCAGAATCCCGAAAATAAACTCGATTTCATCAAAGAACTTCAAGATCAGGGCCTCAAAGTAGCTATGCTTGGCGACGGGTTGAATGATGCCGGCGCGCTGAAACAAAGCAATGTCGGGATTGCCATCTCCGACGACAGCAACTCCTTTACCCCGGCATCCGACGTCATTATGAATGGCGAAAAAATCCCGGAACTGGATAAATTTCTGGCCTTGTCGAAAGATGCTATGACGATTGTAAAACTTACCTTTCTTATTAGCTTGTGCTATAATGTCATCGGGATAGGATTTGCATTTTCAGGGCTTATGCATCCTCTTTTTGCGGCTATTTTTATGCCGCTGAGTTCTGTCACTGTTGTCACGTTTACAACCATTTCCACGTGGTGGAGAAGTACCAAATATTTTAAAATTTAGTGTAGCAAACAGTACATAAAAATATCGCCCAAGCTATGAAGGTAAATCAGTTTGATAGAAGAAAAGTCTGCCAAGGGTAGCTGCTGGTTCCAATACGATGGTCGTGCAGCGCTACAAAATATTTTATTTTTTTATAAAAAGTTTGCAAATTAAAATTTAGTTTTTATCTTTGCACCCACATTTGAACGTTATGGCAAATCATAAATCCTCACTTAAAAGAATCAGACAAAACGAAGCAAAAAGGCTTCGCAACAGATACGCTCACAAGACCGCAAGAACCGCTTTGAAATCTCTGAGAACAGAGGAAAACAAAGCAGTAGCAGTAGAGCAATTGCCAAGAGTAATCTCTTTACTGGACAAACTGGCCAAGAAAAATATCATTCATAAGAACAAAGCTGCCAATCTAAAAAGCAAATTGACCAAACACGTCAACAGCTTAGCTTAATCATAAAGTCCGGGCCCGTTCGTCTATCGGTTAGGACCTCAGGTTTTCATCCTGGTAAGAGGGGTTCGACTCCCCTACGGGCTACAAAAAAAATCCTTAGAATTTCTAAGGATTTTTTACTTTTACACAAATTATCAAAATCTTATGAAAATCCTGATCGTCAACGGTCCCAACCTCAACTTGCTCGGCACCCGCGAACCAGAAGTCTATGGCTCGGTTTCTATGGAAGATTGTCTGTCGGAATTGAAAAAAGAATTCGCCGAAGATGATCTTTTATATTATCAATCCAATGTAGAAGGCGAGCTCATCAACCGCTTGCAGGAAGACGATTTCGACGCGGTGGTCATCAATCCCGGTGCTTTCACACATTATTCCTACGCCATTTCGGACTGTCTCAAGAACATCAAGAAGCCTAAAGTGGAAGTTCACATCAGCAATATTTATAAACGGGAAGAATTTCGCAAAAAATCGGTGACCGCAGAAAATTGCGACGCCGTCATTTCAGGATTTGGGATGAAAGGCTATCGGCTGGCGATTCAAAGCTTGAAATAAAAAAGATCTCACATCGAGATCTGATAGGCTATTCAATTTTTATAAAGAATTTCCCGACCGGCTCGCCATCTGCCATATTATTCTTGGCAAGAATCAACCAATATTCGCCTTTCTGCTTCGTGTCATATTCAATGGTTTGCCCAAATGGCCCGTCAAAAGTATTGTCTGGCATCCGGATTTGGTTGAATCTTATATTCATCGGTTTTTCCGTTTTAAGATAGCCTCTGAGCTTCGGCTGATTGAAGTTTTTTAATTTTAAAATTACTTGTTCATCCAGATTTTTGATTTCGAGATTCAGCCGGATGGGCATTTGCGAAGCATCGACGGTAATGATATTCTGATTGGATTCTTTTTCCGTTTTCACAATTGCTGAGAGAGAATCAACTGGCTTTTCTACCATTGCCACGGTATCCACTTTTGCATCTTTTACTTCCGGTTCTTTTTTGCAAGCGACTAAAAATATTGGAATTAATGACAGATATTTCAGATTATTTAAGGTCTGTTTTGTCGATATTAATGCTTTCATAATATAAAATTTTGGAGAGGAAGCTTTCCTTCTGATAAGATTCAATTCTTTGCGAAATCTGTTTTTTCATCGCTAAATTATCGGTTTTCCCGGCATAATCCAGCAAAACTTTCTCGTTATAATTGATGCAGTTCCGATGAAAATTTAGGTCAAAATCCTTTCTTTCGATGTTGTTTTGCGTGATGATTTCGCCCCAATTGATATAACTGCAAACCAAAATCAAGCCATACGCCGCCCAAAACATTTTGTTGAACAGGAAGGCATTGGTCTTTCTTTTCTGAATTTTGATGAAGGTAAAAATCAAACCTATCAGAGCCATTGCAAGAAATGCGTAAACACCCAAACGCTTGTAAGTAAGACCAAAATTAATAATATATTCAGAATTTTTGAGACTGGCAGACACGAGCAAAAGTGCATTGAGAATCATCCAAATCTGGACAGAGACTTTCAAAGTTTTTGCTTGGCGATCGAAATTAAATCTATTTTTGAAATAAAAAAGAATCACGAGAATGGCCATCGCGATGGAGACTATCACGGCGTTTACGCGCTCGTGGGTTTCCGCGCTCAGGCTGCTTGCCGATTTCGAAACCTCGAAAAATTGTTCGTAATTATAAGTCACAAGGAAAATTGAAAGCAAAATATTGAGCGCAGAAAAGGTAATCAGACCGCTCATTCGCTCGGAATCCACATCCAAAAATCCGAATGTCGGTTTTGTAAGATTGATCTCGCCGGAAAAGTCGTCTTCCAAGCATTGATTTTGCCGGAAAATGAATTGATGTACTTTGAAATTCCAGAAAATGAAAGCAAAATATAATCCAATAATCGCAATAACGATGAAAGTAAGCGGTTGAAAATCAACATTATTAAATAAATTGGCAAAATGCTCGCTGCCGTGTGCATAGATAAAAAAGAAAACTACGGTAAATAATCCCGGGATCAGAACAAAAGTGAGCAGTTTTTTGACAATTTTTTTTTCTTTGGATCCCTCATACCATTGATCGATTTTGAAAACACTTCCGACAAACGTAAAAAGGTTGATTAAGAGGATCTCGAGGTATAGAAGCGGTTTCAATTCCGGATAAGTTCCCCGGAATCTCAATAAAAAAACAGAACTGAAAACTGCGACAAAAGACACGGCATCGCCAAACCAAGCGAATGCAAATGATGAAAAAAGGGACGTGACAAACAGTAGCAAAAATGGCCTATCACGCAATTTTTTATCGGTTTGTGAATAGGTCAAAATACTCAGAAAAATACCTAAAATTCCGAGGTTGAGGGCAATGTATTCTCGGTAAAAAAGAATGACAAATGCCAAAACTGTGACGAAGATGAGATGTTGTTTTTTCATAATCTTTAATGAATTAGTGGATATAGATTTAGTTTGTGATTTATAAAGTACTTTGCGTTTCAAAGTTATTATTTAAAAAAATTTAGCTTTTTAGCAGCTTCTCCAGATTGTTGATATGTTCTGTAAAAGCATCGCGTCCCTTTTTTGTCACGCGGTAGGAAGTCTTGGGTTTTTTCCCCACGAATTCCTTTTTTATTTCGATGTATCCTGCCTTTTCCAAAGCAGCGCTATGACTTGCCAAGTTGCCGTCGGTAGCGCTCAGCAGGTTTTTCATTTCGGTAAAATCAACCCAATCGTTGACCATAAGAACGGACATAATGCCCAATCTTACACGGCTTTCGAATTCTTTGTTGAGTTGATTGATGTCTAACATATTTTTTGTTTTGATAATTGATGCAGTTATCGTTTGGTCAATTTTCGGGTTGACTATTTTGATTTCTTCGATTAATTAATCATACTTTCGATACATCCAAATCCCGTAGAAAATATGAAGAAATCCGAAGCCGATCGTCCAAAATATCAATCCCCAACCGAGGAAGAATAAACAGATGATTCCCAGAATCACTTCGCAAATACCCAGATATTTGATGTCACTCAGGGTATATCTTTCTGCATTGATCAAGGCCAAGCCGTAGAAAATGAGCATCACGGGCGGGATTAAACTGAAATTCTGATGAAACCAAAGCGCCAGACAAAACAAACCACCAGCCACTAATGGAACGGCGAAACTGAACAGAAATCTTTTCGTGACCGAGTCCCAGATTTTCAAGTTTTCCTGTTTGCTTTTCCTTGCCGTGAAAAAATATCCGCCCGCAATGGCGAAAATCAAAACTAACAAGGCAACAAAAAATAATTCCTGAGCCAACTCGGGTTCATAAATATTTCGTGCGACATTCAAATAATCGAGACCTTCTCTTTGGAAAACGAAATAAACATAGGCGGAACCCAGCAAGGCGACAATTCCTGCTACCACGCCGGAAAGACCGCTCAACGAAATAAATATCGAGCTGCGCTCCATCAGCCGGCGGATGTGCGCCAACTCCTCCTGATAATTTTTTGATTCCATAAAAAGAACTTTGAATTGCAAAGTTATAAGTTATTTTTAGACCACAAAATTATTTTGAAGTTTTTTTGAAATTATTCAATTACCGAATCTAATGAACTCATTGTCAGCGAAAAACTTTGGGAAAAACAAAAATGGGATGACGAAACCCTTAGCCCCGATTGCAGTGGAAATCCTTTTTCTTTTTTTTGGAAAAAGAAAAAGATTGCAACGGAAAGCGGGAAATAGCTCCAAAATAAAATTGAAAACCGGCCGAGTGGTTTTGTTTTAAGATCATTCTACAATTCGGTCACTTCCTTGCCAATTTTATAAACGGTTCCTCGGAAACCGGCGATCAGCGCAGCATCCTGATTTTTGATGCTGATATCGTAGACTGCCGTTTTTCTGGTGTCCGAGAGCAAAATACTTTCGGCAATCAATACATCTCCATTTCGGGCGGCTTTTGTAAAATTGATGTAGCAATTGAGTGCTACCGCGGCTTCGCCCGTGTTGTTGGACGAAAATGCCAGCGCAGAATCTGCAAACGCGAAGGTGACGCCGCCGTGTACGGTTCCCAATCCATTGATCATTTCGGGCTTCACAGGCATCTGGATGAGGCAGTAATTTTCCTTGATATCTAGGAGTTCGATGGAGAGCCATTGCGAAAATAAGTCTTTCGACAAAAGATATTCGGCGGTTTCTTTCGGAGTCATTTTTAAATTTTATAAAGTATAATCTGCAAAGTCTGAACTACTGCAATAGCATTTGCTGCTTGTAATAATATCTATTTCCCTTTGTAGATTGGTAAGCGCTTCTCGATAAATGCAGCCACACCTTCTCGGAAATCGGCGGTTTCGGCGGCATCTTGCTGAATGATGGACTCGTAATCCAACTGCTCTTTGAGCGTGAAATCATAGGATTTGTTGAAGGCTTTTTTGGTGAGATACAGGGCTGTGGTTGCAGAATGCGCGAGCTGCGAAAGAACTTCCATCGAGCGTTCTACGAATTCGGAATCCGGGAAAACGTCGGCCACCAATCCCATTTTCTTAGCCTCTGCTGCAGGAACTTTTTTGCCTGTGAAAGCCAGATAATGAGCCAATTGCCGGCCAACCAATTTCGGCAAATAATAAGTTCCGGCGGTATCGGGAATCAAACCGATGTTTGCAAATGCGAAAGAAAAATAAGCGCTTTCTACCGCCAAAGTGAAATCGCAAATGCTCGCCAGCATAGCGCCTGCGCCTACGGCAGCGCCGTTTACCAAAGCAATCACGGGTTTTTTGCACTTCACGATTTCCAGAACCAGAGGATTGTAATATTCGATCACAAAACGCTGAATAGCGCGATCTTCCGGATCGTCCAGATGCAGTGCTTCTTTCAAATTTTGACCGGCGCAAAATGCTTTTCCGTTCCCGGCAAGAGCCACGCAGCGCACATTTTCACCTTCGCTAAATTTGTGAACGGCAGCGCGCAATTCTGTGAGCATCACCTTTGTCAAACTGTTGTAGCTCTCGGGCTGATTGAGATAGATGATTTGGAGTTTGCCGTCAAATTGGGCATCTATTTCTATTTGTTTGTAAGTCATTTGGCGTACATATTGGTTGATGCAATTTAACATATTTTAATGAAATCGCAGGATAAAATTATATTCTTAAAATAGCAAACAACGTCGATTGTGAATCGATTATTCTATTTAAAAGTTTATTTCCGGAAATTTTGTCTTTCATAAAACAACAAACATTCAATTATTCGGAAATTTTGTCCTAATATTTTAATAAGTTATCAAAAGAATAATTTTTGAGATAAGGTCTTCGAACCAACTATCACTGAAGAGGTCAAGAAAGATGTCTCCATTTAAAATAAATTGAAACAAAAATCATAGTTCAAACTACTGAAATTGAACAGATTTTGATTGCAATGTATCGAAAAACCTGAACTTATTAATATGAATCTAAATCAATATACCACAAAATCACAAGAAGCCATCCAAAAAGCGCAACAGATCGCGATGGAATTTGGCAATCAAAGCATTGAACCTCAACATTTATTGGAAGGAATTCTTCAGATAGATGAAAATATTTCTGCTTTTTTGATGAAAAAATCAGAAGCGGATCTCGGTCTTATCAGAGAAAGAAACCGCGAAGCCTTGGAAAAATTACCAAAAGTTTCGGGCGGCGAAATTTATCTTTCCCAATCTGCCAACAAAGTGCTACTGGAAGCGCCCAACATCGCCAAAAAAATGGGTGACGAATATGTGACTATTGAGCATCTTTGGCTCGCCTTGTTAGAAATCAATTCCGAAGTTTCTAAAATTTTGAAAGATTTCGGCGTTACCAAAAAATCTCTAGAGATGGCAATCCAAGAACTCCGAAAAGGTAGCAAAGCAACGTCTGCAAGCTCGGAAGAAACCTACCAGGCTCTGAATAAATATGCCAAAAACTTCAACGAGCTCGCGGCAGAAGGAAAACTAGACCCAGTCATCGGTCGGGATGAAGAAATCCGAAGAGTTTTACAAATTTTATCGAGAAGAACCAAAAACAACCCTATTCTGATTGGTGAACCGGGCGTGGGTAAAACCGCGATCGCTGAAGGAATTGCACACCGAATTATCAATGGCGACGTTCCGGAAAATTTGCAAGATAAAACATTGTTTGCACTGGATATGGGCGCATTGATCGCAGGCGCCAAATACAAAGGTGAGTTCGAAGAACGTTTGAAATCGGTGGTGAACGAAGTCATCAAATCAGACGGACAAATCATTCTTTTCATCGATGAAATCCACACTTTGGTGGGAGCCGGTGGTGGCGAAGGTGCGATGGACGCCGCCAATATCCTGAAACCTGCCTTGGCAAGAGGAGAATTGAGAGCTATCGGCGCTACTACTTTGAATGAATATCAAAAATATTTTGAAAAAGATAAAGCGCTGGAAAGACGTTTCCAAAAAGTGATGGTGGAAGAACCCGACACCGAATCTGCAATCTCGATTCTGCGGGGAATCAAAGATAAATATGAAGCGCACCACAAAGTACGAATCAAAGACGAGGCGATTATCGCCGCGGTAGAAATGTCTCAAAGGTATATTTCAGACCGATTTTTGCCAGACAAAGCCATTGATTTGATTGATGAGGCTTCGGCAAAATTGAGAATGGAAATCAATTCAAAACCTGAAGAGCTGGACGTTCTCGACAGAAGACTGATGCAGTTGGAAATAGAATTGGCAGCGATTTCTCGGGAAGGAAATCAGATAAAAATAGACCATCTCAAAGAAGATATTGCCAAACTCCAAGAACAAAGAAACGAAATCCACGCCAAATGGCTGGCCGAAAAACAAAAATCTGAGGATTTGACTTCCATTAAAAAAGAAATTGAAAGTTTAAAATTAGAAGCAGAAAGAGCTTCCAGAGTAGGTGATTATGCCAAAGTAGCGGAAATACAGTACGGAAAATTGCGTGAGAAAGAAGAGGATCTGAAAAAACTGGAGTTGGAAATGCAAAATAAGCAGAACGAATTGATCAAAGAAGAAGTAACGGCCGAAAATATTTCTGAAATTATTGCAAAATGGACAGGCATTCCGGTAACGAAACTGCTTCAATCTGAAAGAGAAAAATTATTGAATCTGGAAACTGAGCTTCATCACAGAATTGTGGGTCAGGAAGAAGCAATCTCTGCGGTTGCCAATGCCATCCGAAGAAACAGAGCGGGCCTGAGCGACGAGAAAAAACCTATTGGAAGTTTTCTGTTTTTGGGAACAACCGGCGTGGGTAAAACAGAGTTGGCAAAAGCCTTAGCCGAATTTTTGTTCGATGATGAAAACAATATGACGAGAATTGATATGAGCGAATACCAAGAAAGACACTCCGTTTCTCGATTGGTGGGCGCGCCTCCAGGATATGTGGGCTATGATGAAGGTGGACAATTGACCGAAGCCGTGAGAAGAAGACCTTATTCCGTGGTGCTTTTGGACGAAATCGAAAAAGCGCATCCAGATGTTTTCAATACACTTCTGCAAGTTTTGGATGATGGAAGATTGACGGATAACAAAGGCAGAGTGGTAAATTTCAAGAATACGATTATCATTATGACTTCCAATCTCGGTTCACACATTATCCAAGAAAACTTTGAAAACATCAATGATTACAATGTAGATGAAATTGTAGAAAAGACAAAAGAAGAAGTTTTCGGATTATTAAGACAGTCCTTGAGGCCAGAGTTTTTGAACAGAATAGACGAGGTCGTTTTGTTCCAACCATTGAGTAAATCTCAGATTAGCAAAATTGTGAATTTCCAATTGAGAAGTTTCAATCATTTGCTCGAAAAACGAAACATCATTCTCACAGCCACAGAAGACGCCATAAAATATCTGAGCGACAAAGGCTATGACCCGACTTACGGCGCCCGACCTTTGAAAAGAGTGCTTCAACAGGAAGTTTTGAATCAATTATCAAAAGAAATTTTGGCCGGAAAAGTAAACGATGGGGATAGAATTACCTTAGATTATTTTGAAGAAACCGGTTTGGTTTTTCGGCCTGTGGAATAAAAATTATCTTTAAAATACCACATCATACCAAAACCTCAGCTCATTATTATGGGTTGAGGTTTTTGTGTTTTTTAATGATAACTCCCGTGAGGCTAAGTTTCTTTGTAGGGGATGGAAGAGGCGGGAATGGTTGATTGATATAATGCAATGTTAAAATATTCGTAACGGATCAATGATTTTTGCAGGGGATGTTACGCAGATAATTTTTCAACCGTCAATGCAATCAATTGTAAATATCTGTCAATCTCCCAAAGCCAAAGATTGGCGAAATGATAGTCTTTGAGATGCGATTTATCTGTCGCCATCCTTAATTAACGCGTTTTCGGGTATTTAAAAAAAGGGAACAACTGCAATTTTTATTGGGTTCCCGTTTAAAATTTAAAAAAACGCAGGTTGCAATTAACATTTCCGTCATATCTCGTTAGTTTTCCGTTAAGTTTTAATTGTTAGACAATTGAAAAAATGTTAATAGTTTGTTAAAATTCTTAAGAAAACAATGAGGCTATTTTTGAAAAAAATAAAATATGCAAAAAAGAACACATTCGATTATCTATTTAATAGCTCTTGGATTTGCGGTTGGGGTGCCGCTGCAAGCTCAAACCAAACAGATAAAAAAAGATACTGTCAAGAGTATAGATGAAGTGGTGGTCACTGCATTGGGAATCAAGAGACAAGATAAATCTTTGGGATATGTTGCAGAGAAAGTGGGCTCGGATGAGTTTCAAAAGACGCAGAACAACAATTGGGCTCAGGCTTTGGAAGGAAAAGTGGCAGGCTTAAAGATTCAAACAGCCGGCGCCGGTCCGCTCGCAAGTGCTAAAATAACTTTAAGAGGTAGTATCTCGATGAATTTGGATAATAACGCAGCTCTTATTGTAGTAGACGGCGTTCCATTGGGGGGAACCAATACCGGAACTGGAAATGCGGCATATGGTGCTGGGACGGGAGGTGATTTGCCGGTAGATTTCGGCAATAATTTTAATAGTATTAATCCAGATGATATAGAATCTGTCACGGTTTTGAAAGGTGCCAGTGCTTCTGCATTATATGGTTCCCGAGGCGCCAACGGGGCGATTATGATTACTACAAAATCCGGGAAATCAAAGACCGGGAAAGTGGGCGTAACGTTTAACTCTTCTACAAGTTTCGACACAGTTTTGAAATGGCCAGATTGGCAGTACGAATACGGACAAGGAACCTTAGCGAAAAATTCGGCAGGACAATTTTATTATTCTTATGGGGCGTCACCAGACGGCGTCAACACGGGTAGCACGAGTAGTGCATTTGGACCTAAGTTTAATGGGCAGTATTTTTTTCAATATGATCCGACTGTGGAGGGGCAAAGTCTAACTAGGCAATTGTGGCGACCTTATAAAAACAATATCAAAGATTTTTGGGAAGTAGGCAGCACTTATTCTAACACTTTGGGCATAGAAAGTTCCACCGAAAAAACGGCTTTTCGAAGTTCTTTGTCGTATGTTAAAAATAATTGGATGATGCCGAACACTGGATTTGACAGATTTAATTATGCATTATCCTTTGACCACAAACTGAGTTCTAGACTTCGCGTTCTTGCCAAGTTTGCGTACAATTACACCAAGAGTGATAATTTGCCCGCCACAGGTTACAATAACCAATCGATATCCTATTTTATGATTTTTCAGAATCCAAACGTGGATTTGGCATGGTACAAGCCTATTTGGAAGAAAGATAAGTACAAAATTGACCAGATACATCCTTTCAGTTCGTATATTGATAATCCCTATCTTATTGCCTATGAAATGCTGAATGGATTAGATAAGAAATTCCTGACAGGAAATATTACTGCAACATACAATTTTAATAGAAAGTTCGAGATAATGCTTAGATCCGGGATCGAAATTACCAATGAAGAACGAACAACTAAGAGACCCTACAGCTCAGCTAACTATTTGCAAGGCTATTACCGCGAACAATACATTAAAAACACAGAATTCAATACTGATTTACTTTTTACCTTTAAAAATAATTATGGAAAATTTAATATAAGTGCTTCTGCCGGTGGAAATATTAGAGCTAATGAATATATTTTGAACGATTACATAGCAACAGGTCTCAAAGTGCCGGATCTATATCAGTTGACCAATGCCATCTCATTAAATTCCAGAATTGCACAACCAAAAGATAAAGAAACCAACAGTCTCTATGGTTTGGCCACATTTAGTTATGATAATCTTTGGTTTGTAGATGTCACTGCACGAAATGATTGGAGCAGCACACTCCCAGAGGAAAACCGATCTTATTTTTACCCATCGGTCTCTACCTCAGTAATCCTTTCGGATATTTTGAAAATTGAATCAAATAAATTTAATTTTTGGAAACTCAGAGCATCTTGGTCCCAAGTGGGAAATGACACAGATCCTTACAGCTTAGTTCAGTTCTACAATGCCAGCAATTTTACTGGTTCTGCCGAAATTTTTTCCAACTATCAAAATCCTAATCTAAAACCCGAAATGAATTCTAATATCGAAGCCGGGATGGATTTTGCGTTCTTTAAAAACAGATTAACGTACAATGTAACGGTTTATCAAAACAACACCAAAGATCAGATTATTGATGTGCCATCACTCATTGAAACTGGTTATAGCACCCGAACCATAAATGCAGGAGAAGTAAGAAACAGAGGCATAGAAATGACGCTAAATGCTTTTCCGATTAAGAACCCAAATTTCTCTTGGAACCTATCGGCCAATTGGTCTCTGAACAAAAATAAGATCTTATCCCTTCCTGCGGAGTTTATGGGAGAACCTTACACCATGGCCAGCGTCGGTGGTGTGGTCTTCTTTAATGCTGTGGTTGGAGGTTCATTAGGAGATATGTATGGTTATAAATTGCAATATGCACCCGACGGTCAAGTAATTTATGGTTCTGATGGTCTCACGGCAAAATCCACTGAAATCGAATACATAGGAAACGCCTATGCTAAATGGAGAGCAGGATTGCAAAATACTTTTAAATACAAGAATTTCTCTGTAAGTTTCTCAATTGATGGACAATACGGAGGAACGGCGTATTCTCAATCTCATCACAAAATGTCCGAACAAGGAAAACTGACCCACACTTTGATGGGAAGAGATGATCCTAATGGAACGATTATCGGTCAGGGTGTAGTTCAAAACGCCGACGGTAGTTTTTCGCCTAATACCAAACCCGTTTCACTGACATCTTATTACGGTGACTATTACAGAAGAGCCAATGTGGAAACCAATTCTTTCGACGCTTCCTACATCAAGTTAAGAGAAGCCAACATCACTTATTACTTCCCCAAACCTATGGTTCAAGCTCTCAAGATGACTGATCTAAGTATTGCATTATTTGGTAGGAATCTATGGATGTGGACTGATTTTCCGCTATTTGATCCGGAGGCTGCCACACTCAATGATGCTTCTATTACTCCAGGAATAGAAATGGGGCAACTTCCTACTGCCCGAACTGTAGGAATTCAATTAAATGCTAAATTCTAAAATGTGATTATGAAAAATAAATTTTTAACAATTTTAAATTCATTGGTAATGTTTCTTGTTATTTCTTCGTGTGATAGAACCTTTGAAGAAATTAATACAGATACCAGTAAAATTATAGAACCTACGCCGGGTAGTTTACTTGCGCCGGCACAGTATAATATGGGTGCCAATGCCTATATGAGAGCCAATGATTTCACATTTGATATTATGCAAGTTTCGGCAGATTTTCCGAGTGAAGGCAATAATATAAGCCGATATTACATTACCGAAAGTACAGGGAATTCTTATTGGAATACATCATACAAATGGCTGAAGCAGGTAAAGCAAATGTACGATTTGGCAGTGCAGCAAGATAACAAAAATTACCAAGCGATTGCTTTGGTAATGAATGCTTGGATGTATGCCAATTTAACCGATACCTACGGAGACATTCCTTTTTCCGAAGCATCTAGAATAGAAGAAGGTATTACCCAGCCAAAGTTCGATAAGCAAAAAGATATTTACATAAAACTTTTAAATGATTTAAAAACTGCCAACTCATTATTTGTAACCAATTCTCCACTATCAGACCAAGATTTGTTTTACAATGCCCATAATGATGCAAATGGAGTTCTGAATTGGAAGAAATTTTGCAATACTCTTTCACTAAGATTATTAACGAGAATTCTGAAAAAAAATGGAGAAGTAGATGTATATTCCAGAATTCAAGAGATCGTAAACAATCCTACGGTTTATCCCATTTTTCAGAGCAATGCTGAAGGTGCAGTTCTGAGCATCTCAGGAGTAGCACCTCTTTTGACACCTATCGCCAGACCACAGGATTTTACAACTGGTAGAGCCGCAGGCGAATTCTTTGTAGAAACTCTGAAAGCCAATAATGATCCAAGACAATCTCTCTTTTTTTCGCAAGCAAAAAATTTGAGCAATAATCAAAATATTGGTTACAAGGGTGTTCCCGTAGGATATGCACCAGGAACAACTTTTACCTATCAGCCATCAAATATGAATCAAAATTTGGCCAAGGCACCCTTGAAAATTTTGATTTTACCTTATGCGGAGTTACAATTTATCCTCTCAGAATTAGCTTTTAGAGGAATTATAAATGGCAATGCACAGTCTTATTACGAAAACGGAGTGAAAGCTGCTATAGAACAATGGAATTCTACCGTCCCGGCCAATTACTTCTCCAATGCAAATGTTGCTTATAACGGCACTTTGCAAAGAATAATGCTTCAGAAATATGTCGCGCTTTTCTTTGTAGATCAGCAACAATGGTATGAACAAAGAAGAACCGGATTTCCTGTATTGCCAAACAATGGAGGCTTACTAAATGATGGTAAAATGCCTCAAAGATTAATGTATCCCACACAACCAAAAATTTTAAACGCTGAAAACTATCAAGCAGCAGTACAATCAATGGGTGGAGACAATATCAATGTAATTAACTGGTGGAATCAATAACTAAATTTATTTAAATGAAAAAACAACTTTTAATATTTGGCCTATTATCAAGTTTTTCTTTTGCTCAGCAAACCGCAACTGGTTTTGTTTTTGAAGACAATAATAATAATGGAATTAAAGACAAAAAAGAAAAAGGAATAGCTCAGGTTTCAGTATCTAACGGAGTAGAAGTGGTGCAAACAGATGCAAAAGGAAAATATACGCTGCCCGTGAAAGATGATAATATCATTTTCGTGATAAAGCCTTCCCAATATATGACGCCGAAAAGCGCTGCGCAGCTACCGCAGTTTTTCTATAATTATAAACCAAATGGTGCTCCTAAAGATTTTAAATATGCCGGACTAAAACCCACGGGTGAACTTCCAAAAGAAATTAACTTTGCGCTGTATCCACAAAATGAAGACAAAAATTTTCAAATTTTAGTGTTTGGCGATCCTCAACCTTATGATATGAAAGAAATGGATTATTTCCAGCGTGGCATCATAAATGAAGTAAAACACAATAAAAAAAATGCTGTTTTCGGTATTAGTTTAGGAGATTTAGTAGGGGACGATCTAAGTTTACATCCAGTTTACATCAATGCCATCAAAGAATTGGAATTGCCATGGTATAATGTGATGGGAAACCACGATATGAATTACGAAGCCAAAGATGATAAACTTTCGGACGAAACATTCGAAGCTAACTTTGGACCTAACAATTATGCCTTCAATTATGGAAATGTGCATTTTATTATTTTAGATGATATTCTATATCCAGATCCCAGAGATGGAAAAAGTTATTGGGGAGGTTTCAGAAAAGAACAGTTAGATTTTGTGGAAAATGACCTTAAAAATGTAAATCCAAATCAACTGGTTGTTTTTTCCTTTCATATCCAATTAACGCCAGAAAACCCAAATGATGAGCATTTTAGAATGGATGACAGACAAAGACTGTTTCAAATTTTAAAACCATTCAAAAATATTTTAATGATGTCTGCTCATACCCATAAGCAAAGCCAGTTTTTCTACGGCAAAAAAGAAGGCTGGGATGGTATGAAGCTTATTCACGAATTTAATGCCGGCACTACTTCTGGAGATTGGTATTCGGGTACCGCAGATGAAATAGGGGTTCCAAAATCCGTCATGAGAGATGGTACATATAGGGGATATTCTTTCATCAATTTTAAAGACAATGATTATGAAATTAATTATAAAGTTGCTGGCAAGCCAGAAGATTATCAAATTAATCTATGGGTACCCAAAGTAATTCCCTTTAAATCTAAAAATTCCGCAAGAATTGTGGCCAATTTTTTCATGGGAAGCCAGAACGATGAACTAGAATACAGAATAGACAGCGGCGAATGGAAAAAAATGAATTATACAGAATCTATAGATCCTGAGTTTACTGATAGCGTTTTGAAATGGGACACTACCAAAGAATTACTTGTGGGAAGGAGGCCTAATAATCCTGAAAACTCAAAGCATATTTGGACAGCGCCATTCTCAAGAAATTTAGATTTAGGGAAACACGCAGTTGAGGTAAAAGCAAAAGACCGTTATGGAAAAATACATACTGCAAAATCTACCTTTGAAGTAAAAGAGGCTAAAACTATTCAGTAGACATCTCAATCCCGAACAAAAGAAAAGCCAGACAACACACAAAAGTCTGTATGATTTCTATTCTGGTATGGTGATTTGAGTCAGGATTTTTTACCACTTATTCATTATATAAACTGTTTTTGGAATTCCAATGGCAGTTTTTTCAAGTATTTATAATTAATGACTTCTCCATACCAGAGTAGGTAGATACCATCTAAACCAGAAGAAAAGAAGCCGGTGCTTTTTCGATTTTTGGGTGCGCTTCCAGATAAAGCAGCATTGCATCGACAGCCGTAATAGCGGTTTCAGTTCTGTTTTTGCCATATTTTTTTGGCACGCCCTGCTCTGTAAGAAAGGCAACTTTGTAACTTCTGTCTTTTTCTAAAAGCTGATTTTGAAAATAGATTTCCTGAATCCGGAATCCGGGCGGATTTTCTATTCTCATTAGAATGCGAAGTCCACTGCAACGCTTCACGTAGCCACCCATTTGGTGCATTGGTTCGGCGGAAAACGTGCGTTCCAAATTTTCCTCCAGCATTTCGAAAATCTCGTGACCGCTAAGCTCTGTTGTGGTAATAGGCGGGTTCATAGGCACCATTTGGTACAAATTCCAAAGCGTCACATTTCCTTTGTCTATCGGTGCGCCATATCGCCAACCGTTGGAAAAGGAAATTTCAGTCGCCGTGGCAAAATTCACCGCAGTCAGCAGAAAATCGTCCATCGAGGAAGACAAGCCGGAGTACCGGTGCAATATCTGCTCGGAAGTGCCTACTATTTTCTCTTTCATTTCTTCGTAAGGTGAGAGAACATCGGCCACCAGAGCCTTCAAAGTTGCTTCTTCTGCAAAGGAATCATCTGCGGTAATCAATTCATAACTGTAATTTTGGACCGCATCATTTTCCACTTGCAGTTGCAAATGTCCCACGAAAGAGCCGTGGCAGCCGCATTGTATAATCACAGTTCCGTTTACTTCTGCCGCTTCGTACATCCGGTTGTGCGTATGCGCACTGAGGCAGACATCGATTCCGGAAACATTTTTTAGTAATTCTACGTCCTGCGGAAAGCCATTATGGGACAAAAGAATGATGAGTCCGACGCTTTTTTCCTGTAGTTCGGCCACGCATTTCCGAGTTTCTTCGATACCATCAGTCACGGTGATGCCTTCACTGAATTTTTCAGGCATTGTTTTGTCGATAATATTGCAACAAATACCAATGATGCCTATTTTAATTTGCTCAATTTCTAAGATTTGATAAGGCGATAGAAAAGGTTTTCCGTTCTCATCATAGACATTGCAGCCCAAAATGGGATAATGGAGCCGGCTTCCCAACTCCAGAAGGTGCTTTGGCGTGTAGGCAAAATCCCAATGGCCGACCATTGCGCTTAACTCCAATGCATTAAGAATGGGAATAAGCACCTCGCCTTTTGACTTTACCACCGGAAGCATGCCGTGGAAGGTGTCGCCGCCGTCGAAAAACAAGCTATTTGGATTTTCGGATTTGATTTTTTGAAAAATGGATTTAATTCGGGCGTAGCCTCCCGCTTGGGCGATATATTCTTTTTGATTGTCGTAAAAAAGCTCGGGATGCGGCTCCAGATACCCGTGAACATCGTTGATAAAAGCGATCGATAATTTCATTTTTGGTTTGTTTTTAAGGTTTGACAACGGCCCAATGTTCATATTCTCTCAAGATGATTTCGCCGTTTCCGCTTGGCGTATAATTCACAAAATCAAAGAGTTCCGATTTGTTGATTTTCCTTTCCCACAACGTATTTTCGCATTGCACCATCACGACGCCTTTATCTATTAATCCGGACAAAAGTTTCTCGTAAGGATTGGTCTTTTTGTACATTTCGACACCGGCGCCAAAGGCCAGCAGCTCGACTTTCAGTTTACCTTTCAGTCTCGGGTCTTCCAAGGCATTATTGATATTGCGAATGGTCATTTTGATTTTTTCATCTTGCGCTTCATCGATGACGTATAATGCTTTGTATTGCTTTTCGACAGCTTTCGCGGGCTCATAGTGCAGCGTTGTTTTTTGCCCGAAAGTGCTGGCGCCGATCAAAAGTGTCGATAGTGTGATGATTTTAAATAGAAGTTTCATTATTTATTCTTTTAATAATTGATTAATCTCTTCATAGAACGATTCCTTGCTGTAATCTGCCATTCCGGCGTGGTGCATTCGGATTTTTCCGGCTTTGTCCAAAACCACGGTGGTCGGGAGCGAGCCGCTGAAAAATTCATTAGGAATGTTGCCATTGGGAAGAACAAAAGGAATGCTGAACTTTTCTTTCTCCAGATACATCTTGCCTGCAGACGCATCATCATCTAAGTTGACACCCAGGAAAATCAAATCTTTTTGATCCTTATATTTGTCGTAAAAAGTCTGAATCGAGGGGAACTCGGCGCGACACGGCGGACACCACGAGGCCCAAAAATTGATGAATACCACTTTGCCCTTCAGTTCAGACGTGTTGATGATGTTTCCCTTGTCGTCTGCAACGCTTAAATTTGGTAAAACAGTCGTGGTCTCTTCTGCTTGCGGTGGTTCTGTTGTTTTCTCTTCGATATTTGAGTTGAAGAGGCCTGTAGAAGCCAACTGGCGCATCAGCCAAGCTTTGGCATCGGGATTCACCAGCAGTACTGCGAAAATCGCTACCAGAAGTGTAGTGCTCCAGTTTTTTCGGAGCCATATTTTTAATTTTTCCATTTCTTTTTATAGTTTTAAATTGCTTGTTCTGTTAAAGTTTTCAATGCTTTATAAATCTCGGGGCGGTCAAAATCTCTTGCACCTTGCGCTTGTACTTCCAGCTCGCCTTTTTTGTTGAAAATTAAAGTCGTGGGAATTGCTCCTTGAAAGTACTTTGAGGGAATCTTGTCTGCTGCGACATAAACCGGGAGATCATAATTTTTGTCTTTCATAAATTTCTTGCCCTTTTCCATATCGGCTTCTACATTCAGAAGGACAAATACAATATTGTCATTTCCTTCGAACTTTTTTTTGAGTCTGTTGATGGCCGGCATTTCCTCCACGCAAGGTTGGCACCAGGTGGCCCACATATTCACGATTACCACTTTCCCTTTCAGGTCGCTAAGGTGGATTTTTTTCCCGTTTTCATCAATTAAGATGATGTCGTCATCGTTCGGTATTAATTTTTTAACATTTGATTGGTTTTCACTTTCCTGATGAGGTTGCCTTGCATTGGCATTCAAAGAAAACAGCATTATTGAAAGCAGACATATGCTTCTTTTAGTAATTATAATCGGGTTCATTATTTTATATTTTTTGGTTGAGGTATTATGATGCAGATTGCGGTCATCAATCCAAGGAAATAGGCTGATGAAAATTTTATTATCATTTTTTTGATAAAACACTGGCAGAATCCTTCCGCTAAGGATTAATAAAAATTTTAAAACCATCGGAGTCTCTTAAAAATAAAAGACCCAAGAAATTTTAAATCAAATGATAAGTTTGCGGTATCGTATAAAAATGGGAACAGAATTTCCTATTTTGGAAGAACTGTATTGGGGATGTTTCCTAATGTTGACAGAAAGAAAAGCGCCAAGAAAAAGAATAAAAGTAACGGCAGCGAACTCGCCAAAATCCGAGACAGAAAATGGGGTGTCGCTTTTGGCAATCATCTCTTTTTCCTTACAGAAAATACATTGAGGGGAAGAACTGGAGGTGATGAATTTGTCCTTGGCAACGGGCGAATGACTGGCGGCGGAAGTTGGCTGCACATCGAATATGTTTTTGATGCCATACTTCACAGCACAGGAAGAAATCAAAATACATAAAATGAAGAACACGCCGATGATGCCCTTTAATTTATACATATTATGTAGTTTTTGATAATTCATTCACAACAAAAATACGAGATTTTAATTCGCCTGTCAAAAATATTCTCATAATTTTATTATAAACATTTTTTCATTTTATAAATCGAATCAAACAAAACTAATTATCATTTTCCGATAAGTTGTAATGGTAATGGTTTTTCCAAAAGTTTTTTGAGCACCGCAATCCATATCGTGGAGAGCAGAAGGGTAAGACAGGTAATGGCAAGGCCGGCTTTGTACAGTTCGTACTCGATGATGTGATCTTTGTACGCAATGGCTAAAGCGAGAATCCCGAATTCTCCCGTCTGAGACAACAATGCGCCACCATACCAACTGTTTTTTTTGCCGAATTTCAAAAAGCGGAAAACAAGAGCAGATATCAGACTGTTGCTTATCAAAACAAAAAAAGTACCTGCCAAGATGATTTCTGAATGGCTCAGAAAATAGGACAGATCCAAGCGCAAGCCGATGGAGACAAAGAATAGGGCGACAAAGAAAACCTTAAAAGAAGACAGCGTATGCTCCAGCCAAGCGAATCCTCGAAGTCTTCCGACAAGGACGCCGGCGATAAAACTGCCCAAGGCACTGCTGAGACCAACGGCATCTGCCAGCAATCCAAAACCCAAACATATCAGCAGCCCGGTGAAAAGCTGAAGGTCGTGATCGTCGGCTATCTTATTGAGAAACCTCGGAAGTCTGATTTCCTGCACATTCCTTATGGTTTTGAAAAGCAAGATGATGGCGATGCAGCCCACCAGCGGAAGAATAATCTGGGCAACGCTGAAGGGTTTGCCGCCGCCCCAAATATTCAGAAGTGTCAGCACGGGTGCCAAAAGGACATCCTGCAGAAGCAGTATATTGAAGATAGTGCTCCCAAACGCGGTATTAAAAATCTGGTACTTTTTTAGAAACTCCGTCACTACGGCGGTGCTGTTGAAAAAGAAAAGGATAGCTATTAAAGTAATACTTTTAAAATCGAGGTTCAAATAGAATCCTATCAAGAATGCGAAAGCAAAGCCCAGCAAGACTTTCATGCTTTGGGCAATGAGCGGTTTGATAATAAGATAGCGTTTATTGGGAATATTGATTTCCAACCCCAAGAAAAACATCAGGAGAAGTATGCCCAGCTCCCCAACCAGTTCTATCTCCTTGGTATCCGAGAATATCCCGATCAAATCGGGGCCCAGCAAAACGCCTGCTACAATGTAAGCAATCAAATAGGGCTGGCTAAAATGTTTCAGTATAAAGCCTAAAATCAATATCGTGAGAGACAGCACACAGATAGACCACAGCAACTCATTCATACCTCGGCAAAACAATTAAAAAAAAGGTTTTCCATATTTCAGGAAAACCTTTTTGCAAAATTATTTAATTTCAATTAGTCTCGGCGATTGCATTTTGGCTCCCTCTTTTTTAGGAATGATAAGTCTTAAAACGCCATTTTCGTATTTAGCTTCGATGTGCTCATCGTCCACCACCTCGGTCTCCAAAGTGAAGCTTCGTTGGAAAGATTGATAGCTGAATTCTCTTTGAGTGTAGTTTTCATTTTTTTCTTCCTCTCTTTCCTCTTTTTCAGACGAAATGGTAAGAACACCTCGGTCAAGCGTAATCTTGAAATCTTCTTTCTGCATACCTGGTGCAGCTACTTCTACTTCGAAGACATCATCTTTCTCTTTGATGTTTACGGATGGAAGCGTTGTACGAGAAGCAGAAAAATTGCTATTGCCCCAATTAAATAGATCGCGAGTGAAAAAATCGTCGAATAGTGCGCGTGGGCTGGTAGGGAGCAAGCTACCATTGTTTCTTTTAACGATTGTTGTCATAACAAAACTAATTTAAAGGTTAAACAATATTTTTTAAAGTTCTCATATTCCCAATCAACAAAAGATATACCACTCCCAGAATGCGAAAATTTGACTTAAACACACTGAAATTTTGTCCCAAAATTGTCATTTTTACTTCCTTTTTCAGATGAAAAATTGTCATTCTTTTAGCTCCATACAAGCTTGGAATTTTTTATTAAAAAAATCTTGGGAAAATGACGACTCGGCTAAAATATAAACCACAAAAAATACCGCTTTTCTCTCAGCGGTTTTGATTGATTAATCTTTCCAATTCATCTGCCTGGACAACTCCGGACTGCTTCCACTTGACTTCGCCGTTTTTAAAAATCATCAAGGTCGGGATGTTGCGAATCCCGAACTGCGAGGCCACAGCCTGATTTTTATCGACGTCGATTTTGATAATATTGGCAGCATCGCCCACTTTCTTTTTCAGATCCTTCAGGATAGGAGCCTGCACCTTGCAAGGACCGCACCATTCGGCAAAGAAATCTACCAAGACGGGTTTATCTTGGCTGATTATTTCCTTGAATTTGTTCATCTCTTTTTATTTTAATTCTTGATATTCGGTTTCCTCATCAGCTCTGAATTTTTTTGGCTGAACCGCGCAATTTCCGCTGGCGCAACAGCCGATATTCAGTACAGGCATTGCAACAAAAATCGCTCCAACCGCAACTAAGAGCCACATCCCGGATCTCGCGGCCTCCACGACAAGGAGAATTCCCATTGCCAAACGCAAAATCCGCATCAAGTTCCAGTTTTTCAAAATATTTTGTATCATTTATTTTAAATTTATTGCGTGACAAAATTTCCTTTTTCCAGCCATTCCTTCATTCCGCCAGAATAATTCTTGACATTCTCAAAACCGTTTTTCTTCAACAAAGAATAGGCAATCGCTGCTCTGTCGCCGCTTTGGCAATGGATTACGACTTGCCCCTCGCGGGAGATTTTATCAAGGTTATCTTCTATGGTTCCCACGAAAACATTTTTGGCATTTTCAATATGGGCAGCTTTATATTCGGATTGATTGCGTACATCGACTATCTGAATATCTTCTCTGTCCAGATAGGTTTTGAATTCTTCGATATCGATGACATCGGCTGTTTCCAAATCCAATCCGAGATTTTCGACAGCGTCGATGTAGCCCATCATTTGATCCATCCCGATTCTCATCAATTTGCGTGTAAGATCTTCCATTTGATCGTCCTCGGCAACCAGAATAAACGGCTCCGAATAATCTACCAGCCAACCCATCCAAGTGGAAAACGAATTATTGCCCTGAATATTGATGCTATTCGGGATGAAACCCTTCGCGAAGTCCACTTTATTTCTTGTGTCTATTACTTTAACGCCGCTGTTGTAAGCCTTCAAAAACTCGTCCTTCGACAGTTTTTGATGTTTTGGAACGTCTGGCAACAATGGTCTTTCCACTTTATTGAGCTGCTTCATCATCGCGAAATATTTCGGCGGTTCTGGTTGCCCATCCAACAGGTATTCTACAAAACCTTCCTCATCATCTTCGTACTGAAAAGCCCAGTTTCTGATTTTTTCGTAACCCACCGTCGAATTGGGAACTGCTCCCAGAGATTTCCCACAGGCCGACCCTGCGCCGTGACCCGGCCAAACTTGAATATAATCTTGTAACTTACTGAAATTCTTAACGGAATGGAACATTTCTCGAGCTCCTTTTTCCTGCGTACCAACGATTCCGGCTGCTTTTTCCAGCAAATCTGGTCGTCCGATGTCTCCCACGAAGACAAAATCTCCTGTAAAAATCATCACCGGAGCATCCGTTGCAGGATGATCGGTCAGCAAGAAGCTGATGCTCTCGGGCGTGTGTCCGGGCGTGTGAATGACTTTCAGCGTTAGATTTCCGACGGTTATCACATCGCCATTTTTCAATCCGATGTGTGGGAATTGATATTGCCAATCTGCGCCACCTTCGTCCGAAAGATACATTTTTGCACCCGTAACAGCGGCGAGCTCGCGCGAGCCAGCCAAGAAATCGGCGTGAATATGGGTTTCGGCGATGTGCGTAATTTTTAGATTATTTTCATTGGCGATCTGAAGGTAGGTATCGATATCCCTTTTGGCATCGATCACGATGGCTTCGCCTTTTGCTTGGCAGCCGATCAAGTAGCTGGCCTGCGCAAGGGTCTTATCATAAATATGATGAAAATACATAAATTAATTTTTTATAATGTACAAAATTATAATCTATTTCTTAATTTTTACGTAATCTTGGTCACATAGTACAAATTTACCTTTTAACGGCAAAAATCCTCACGACAGAAGCTTGACCTTTGTGTTGATTTCCTTCATTGAGTGTGATGGTTTTGACAACGGCTTCTTGGAAGTCGAAGTTTTCGAAATCCTTCATCAATTCTTCAAGAGAATATAGCATTTCGGCATTCTGCGGTCCTCCAGATTGCGGGTTGGATTTTTGATATTCTACTTGAAGTTTGGAAAAACCTTCTAAAATAAGAATGCCACCGGGCTTAAGAAATGCTGATAGGGTCTGATGAAATTTTCTTCTCAGATTTGGGGGAAAATGGACAAATATAAGTGCCAAAGCATCAAAAGAATGATCTGGATATTTTATATGTTCTGCATCTGCGATGGTATAGGAAATTTGGGTATGGTTTTTTCGAGCTAGTGCAAGTGCTTTTTTCTTTCCTGCTTCGGCCTGGTCAAATGCTTCCACCTTCCATCCTTGTGTGGCTGCATAAACCGTATTCCTGCCTTCTCCTTCTGCCGGGAAAAGTATTTTGCCAGGTTTTACTACTTGCAATTTTTCTTTCAGATATTCATTGGGGGCGGTCCCGTAAATATAATCGTTTTGGCTATATCGATCGTTCCAAAAATCTTTTTGAGGCATTATTTGAGGGTTTTTATAAAATTAATTCTTTTGCAAGGATATACATTCCCATTACTAAAACGAACCATCCGAAAAAGGTTTTCAGTTTTTTGGCTGATAATTTAGATGAGAAAAAGATCCCGATAAAAATCCCGATGATAGACATTGCGGTAAATTTAATAAGCATATTCCAGTCTATTGCGGAATGTTCGCTTTTAAGAAATCCTGTGAAGCCGATCAGGGAATTGATGGTAATGATAAACAACGATGTTGCCACAGCTTTCTTCATCGGCATCTTTGCGAAAAAAACCAGAGCGGGAATAATAAGAAATCCGCCTCCTGCTCCTACCAGACCTGTTATAATGCCGACCAGTGCCCCTGTTAGAAGTATCATTATGTGATTGTGCTCTGCTTTGGGACTGTCTATATTTTCTTTGCCGTCTTTACTAGGGCGTATCATTGATACCGACGCAGCCACCATTACTACGGCAAAAAGTATCATCAAAAAAATAGATTTGGTAAGTTGAAAATTTCCTGTTTTCAGAATAATTTCTGGGATAACTGGAACAATAAGTGCTCTAGTGAGGTAAACGGTAACAACGGAAGGGATTCCGAAAAGTAAAATTGCTTTAAACTGTAAGCCTTGGTTATAAAAACTTCTGATTCCTCCAGCAAAAGAAGTTACCCCAACAACAAATAAAGAATAGCCAGTTGCTAAAACGGGGTCAATATTCAAAATATAAACCATAATAGGAACGGTAAGGATAGACCCTCCACTCCCTATCAATCCGAGGGAAATCCCTACTAAAAGAGCTAAAATGTATCCTGCTAACATTGGGTCATATTTTTCAAAAGACAAAATTATAATCGGTGGATACAAAATAGTCAGTGATATATACTGATCGTTTTTCTATGTTTTTGCTAACAGTTTTGTAGGCATTTTTAGTTTTAAGATACAGAAAACGCAAAACAAAAACAAAAAATATAGTCATTAAATACTAATAATCAGTAAGTTAATAATATTTCTGAGAGCAACTAATTACTTTTTATTTAGATATTCATCATCTCTTGTTCCGCCGTGTCCTTTGGCAACCACATTCATAATTTTGATATTAAGAAAAATAAATTTAAAAAACTGCAGGAAGGGATTATGCATTTTAAATTTTTCGTATTTGGATATTCTTTCAGACATTATTTTTTATTATTTTTTTGTTGATATGTTATTCAGGAATCAGCCACCAAAATGGCTTCATTTTGGCTTTCCAGATAAACCCGATATGCAGCGCATATTTTACCCAATGTCCTGCCAATCCTATCTCTCCAAATGTTTTATGAATGTCTCGTCCTCCAGTTTTCGAATATTTTACATAATCGGGCACAATAGGACAAGTAGTTATACTTACTGCCGAACCTTTCGTCAAACCGAAACCGGCCGAAGCTATGCAAGCCGCACCCATATTTCCCAAAGAACCTTTATGAATATGCGGATTCTGACCATTTTTAATTTGTTCGATGATATTATCCGCCACTAGCTTTGCCGTAATTCCCGAAGGCATTCCTGTTCTTGGAGGCGCCGGAAAAATTGGATTACCGTTTTTGCTGATATGAGGTTTGGATATCGAATGCGGTGGTGCAAATGCAATACCAGGTGCAAAAATATTGGGGAAACTTGGATTTGTGTAGGTTTCTGGCCAGTCCTGTACTTTCCATTCTTCATAAGGTTTTTCGGTATAATCTGCATCTACGATCATAAATCCTCTGAAAAGCTTTGAAGTGATGTCTTCGCCATTTTTACCAAAAGCCTTGAACGGATGACCGGCAAAAGCAGGGATCAGCATTGCGAAATCGTAATCTTCCGTTTTATAATTTCCCTCCAAAGTTTCGTAATGCACTTTCCCTGGTTCTACCTTATAAACACCTGCTCGGGTAATCCATTTGATTCCACGGTCTTCAAAAACCATTTCCACCATTTCCGAAGATTTCATCCGTATTCCTTTATATGCGAGCAACATCCCGTCCATCCCGAAATCTCCCAATTCATATTCGTTGGAAATCCACGTAATTTCGACATTGTCACGCAGCCCTTTTCTGCGGAGTTCGTTTTCGACATTCAAAATATATTCAAACGCAGCACCCTGGCAAGTAGCTTTGGGATGCCCTGTACCGATGAGCACTTTGAGTTTCTTACTTGTTTTTTTGATTTTTTTCTCTAGCTCTTTCAAGCCTTGCGCAGCGTGCTCGGCGTGTCCGTATGTACAAACGGAGTACATCTCATTTTCTCCCGGGTTTAGCCCTTCTGTCTGGTCAAAAGCCAGTCTGGGACCGGTAGCGTTGATAAGGTAGTCATAGGTGATTTTTTCCTGCTGTCCTATGTTTTCTCCGGCCACATATTCTGCCACAATGTAGGGCTTGCTTGCCTCTTGGTCACCTTCTGGATAGAAACTTAGCGCTTTTGCCTGTTTGTAGCCAATTCCTTTTTTTTTGTATAAAGGCTTCAAGGGAAATACGACTTCTTTTGTCTGCATTCTTCCGACCCCCACCCAAATATTGGAGGGAACCCATTGGTAATTGCTGTTGGGCGAAACTACCAGAACTTCGTGCTCTTTACCGAGTTTTCTTCTCAAATGAGCCGCAGCAGTATGACCAGCTATCCCTGCGCCCAAGATCACTATTTTTGACATAATAATTTTTTTTAAAATTATCACCTTAGAAATCAGTACACTGTGACGTTCATCACATACGGCATGTATATTTTGGTAATCTATATTTCTTTTGCAAATTGTTTTATAATTTCAGTCAAATACAGGGAGTTCACCTTTTGGTAAGGCAGGCTGTTTTGATCTAATAATTTCTTGAGGTTTTTGCCCATTGCATAATACATGATTTGATCTGCGTCGGCAAAAAGTCTGATTAATTCCTGATGTCCGCAGTCCACACCAGATTTCTTTGTGGCGCCTTTGCGATCAGGTTGAGAATGATTGCGTTTCGCAAACTCCAAGGCAATTATATTTCTTTTATCTAATGTATAAATTGCAAGCTCAAGGCACCTACCTATGTGAATGGCAATTGTTTCCCGATCATTGGTTGGAATTATAATTTTTGTCATATCACTTCAGTTTTTCTTCATTTTCCAGTTTTTGAAACAACCAAAAAATGAGTTTGTAGGAAAGGTAAATCATTATAGGAAGTGTAATGATTTGGAGTATTTCTTTTATTTGCATTGCTTTATTTTTTTTGAATAAGAATTAATAGGTGTGATTTTCAGAGTTTTCGAACTCGGATGAAGAAATTTTTCGAGAATCAATTTTGCGCCAAACCATTGCAATGTAGCCCACCACAAAGGGAATCATAAGCGATACGTAGCTCATCGTTCTTAAAGTAAACTCGCTGGAGGAGGCATTGGAAATCGTGAGAGAACTTTGCAGGTCATAAGTTGACGGATAACATGCTGTATTATTGAATCCTACTGATATCAAAAGCATCCAAATGGTAAAGTTGATTCCGAATAACTTCATCCAGAATTTGGTAATCTCTTTCCACTTTTCGTCTTGTGTTTTCACATATATGGTTTCCATAATGGCAATCATAAATGTTGTTCCCAATGTAAGCGGAACAAACATCCAGTGATACATTGCGGTAAGAGCAAATTGTGCTCTGGACCAATTGACAAGTTCCCAGTCTATATGGTTCATAATATTGTAATTTTTCTATTTTTTGATTTCTGTAAAATTTTTCCGAAGATATTCCATTCTTTGCTGGTCGTTTTCAAATTCTGTTTTTAAAAAGTCTTTAAAAAAAAATATTTTTAGAATACCGAACATTATCAAGAGCTTAAGAGCTGCGATCACCCAGAGCGTACGGCTTTCTTTGGACATAATACTAAAGCCATATTGGTAAAGCTTAATAAGTTCCTGAAATGGATATAATAATAATCTGAATACCGAATGAACTGTCATAATTGCAAGAGTATTTTATAAAGCAAAAGTACCCGCAAATGCTTTCTAAACTGTGGCAGAAAAACAGGTAAAAATGGTAATTTTTATCTATTAATCGATTTTCTAAACTCTGCTGGTGTAACGCCCGAATGGGATTTAAAGAACTTGGTGAAATACGAATTGTCTTCAAAATACAATTCGTAAGCGATTTGGGAAATGGTATATTCGGAATTGACTAAAAAACGTTTGGCTTCTAGAACAATTCTGTTTCTAATGATCTCTCCGACTGTTTTTCCGCTTATCTTTTTGCAAACTGTATTGAGATAATTGGGCGTAACGGAAAGATGATCTGCATAAAATTTTGGATAATGGGCTTCCATAAAGTGATTCTCCAGAAGTTTCTCAAATTTTACAAAAAGATAATTGTTGTTGAGGCTTTCTTTTTCTGGATTTTCATCTTCGGTCTTAAGAGAAATCATCAGCAGAACCTCAAGAATAAGGGTCTGGATCATTGATTTTGAATAGATTGATTTTGATGTGGCGAGATCAGATATCTTAGAGAAAGCTGATTCTATCTCATTTTTACAAGCTTCCACTTTTCTGAAACAGGATTTGCCGTTTTTGCGGAATAGGGGAAGCGATGTGATAAAATCCTTTTGCGAAAGAAAATCGTTGAAGAATTCTGCGCGGAAATTGATCATTATGCCTTTTGGACTTCCGGAGGTAAATCTTATGTCGTGCACCTGAGCGGGGCTAAGAAAGAAAATCGTATTATCTGCTATTTCCCATTCCTGAAAATCGATGTAATGAATTCCGCTACCACTATTCACATACAAAATCTGAAAAAATGAATGTTTGTGTGGAATCTTCGGGATGTACAAGTCTTCGTCCCAAAGCTGGCTGAGATCGTGGATCACGAAGGATTCTTTGTGATTTTCTCTTTCCGGAATATCGCAGGATTTGATGATAGGAATGCTCATCGTTTTATGGAAATGGAATATGAAAATAAAAAACCCTTCCACAAATATAATGAAAGGGTAAATGACTCTAAACCAATCTTATCTGGAACAAGTTCTTCCCTCGTCCTTAACTCCTAATTTCTGAAGTATAGAATACATTAAACACCAGTTGGTAAATGAACTTTGTAACAGATTGAGGCCTACAAATCCGGTCAGCCAAAACCAGTTTTCATTGACTTTGATTCCTAATAAGAGACTGCAGAGAATTAAAATTCCTGCAACTGCGTGTACGATTCTTGTTTGCATATTTTTGTTATTAAATTGATTTTTCTAAACTTATTATTGCGATATGAACTTGCGAAACTATTTCTTGTTTGGAATTAAAATCCTCTACACTTTTGTATATTTCGTCCACAATGTCATCTATTACAAATACCGTAAATAGTAAAGAATCAATTGACACGTAATCTTTAGGAAACCAGTTTTCTAACTCGTCTCCATTGTTTTTGTATCCTTTTACGGATTGATAGGAAAAGGCTTTCACGCCGGAATGTTTCAAAATGGTTTTCACGTCTTTTTCGAATTCCTCTACTGCTGTTATTAATAATAGTTTCATTTGTTCTGTATTTTTTAAAACTTTACATTCAAAATTTTCGGTCTTCAGATGCTTTGTTTTCAGCCTCTTTTTTATCTTCCCATTTCTTCCTTTCTGTAATGTAGTACATCAACGGAACGACTATTAGGGTAAGAACGGTGGAAACGATGGCGCCAAACACTAAGGAAATAGCCAATCCCTGAAAAATCGGATCGAAAAGAATGATCACCGCTCCGATGACTACCGCCCCTGTGGTCAATAGAATTGGCATCGTTCGCACCGCTCCCGCTTCTATGATGGATTGCTTAAGAGGAATGCCCTCGTTTAATCGAATTTCTATAAAGTCAATCAGTAAGACCGAATTCCTGACCATTACACCCGCCAAAGCAATCATCCCGATAAATGAAGTTGCGGTAAAAAATGCACCAAGAAGCCAGTGTCCCAAAACAATTCCAATGAGCGAAAGCGGAATGGCAATCATCATCACAATTGGTGTTTTGAAATTCTGGAACCACCCTACAATCAGCATATAAATAATTATTATCACAACGGCAAACGCAGTTCCCAAATCCCGGAATACCTCCAAGGTAATCTGCCATTCTCCGTCCCATTTCACGGTATAATTGTCATCATTTTCTGGTTGTTTCATGTACAGTTCGTTCAGCGAATATCCTTTCGGAAGCTGTATTTTTTTCAGCTTATCTTCCATTCCCAAAATCGCATAAACCGGGCTTTCCAGGTCGCCAGCCATATCGGCCAATACATAAACCACTCTTTTCTGGTCTTTTCTATAAATGGATTTTTGCAATGTATCGCGTTCTACTTTTACCAGATCGCTCACGGGAACCATTCCACTTTGCCCTTTTACCTTGAGATTGGTAACGTCTTGAATGGTAGATTTGTCTCCGTCGTTGAGCGTCATTACGATATCTACGGCATCGTTTGATCTTTCATCGTACAAATTTCCTATAGAATGTTCGCCCATCAAATAAGTGAGATTACCAACAATCTGCTGCGGTGCAACACCGTTCAGCATTGCTTTTTCTTTGTCCGGAATGAGTTTGAACTCCGTTTGTGGTGCTTCAACCATCCAATCGACATCCACTACATCTTCCGTTTTCTGCAGGATTTCTTCCACTTTTTTGGCCACTTTTATCTGCTCATCATAATCGGGACCGTACACTTCTGCAACGATGGTCGATAAAACCGGAGGTCCCGGAGGCACTTCCACAACTTTTACATTGGCACCGTATTTTGCCGCAATTTTCTGAATGGAGGGTCGTATTTTTTTGGCAACATCGTGACTCTGATCACTACGATCTTCTTTGTGCAAAAGATTTACCTGGATGTCTGCGGTATTGCTGGCACCTCTCATATCATAGTGGCGTACCAAACCATTAAAGGTCATCGGTGCAGAAGAACCTACATAGTTCTGGTAATTCACCACTTCCGGAACTGTTTTCAGGTATTGCGCAATGTCTTTCGTAGCAGCGGCTGTTCTTTCCAGAGTGCTTCCTTCCGGCATATCAATCACCAGTTGGATTTCGTTTTTATTATCAAAAGGGAGCATTTTCACGGCGATCCATTTCGTAAAAAATGCCAACACCGAAATTAATAATAGCACAAAGGTAACGCCCATCATCGTCCATCTTTTGGATTTGTTGTCGAGCAGCGGTTGTTCTATTCTTTTATAAATCCTATAGATTCTTCCTGTTTCCAAGCCTTCTTCCTCTTTATGCTCTTCTTTTTCTTTTACTTTTAATAAATGAAAAGCCAAATATGGTGTTATCGTCAAAGCCACAAACAAAGAAAGCAACATCGCGATCGAAGCTCCAATCGGCATTGGCGACATATATGGCCCCATCATTCCGGAAACGAAGGCCATTGGCAAAATCGCAGCTATAACTGTAAAAGTGGCTAAAATAGTTGGATTCCCGACTTCATTGATGGCATAAATTGCTGCTTGCTTGAAGGGTAATTTCTTGAGATGAAAATGCCTGTGCATATTTTCTGCAATGATAATGCTGTCATCCACCACAATTCCTACCACGAAGACAAGAGCAAATAGCGTGATCCTGTTTAACGTATAACCCAACATATAGTAGCTGAAGAGTGTTAATGCAAACGTAAGCGGAACGGAGAAAAACACAACCAATCCGCCCCGCCACCCCATGGCTGCCATGACAAGAAAAGTAACTGCCAAAATTGCAACTCCCAAATGCATCAGTAATTCCGAAACTTTGTGTGATGCAGTTTCGCCATAGTTTCTGGTGACTTCTACGTGAACATCTTCTGGAATTAAATTCTTTTTGAGTTCCTGAACTTTGGCCAGAATCTGTTCCGAAATTTTCATCGCATCGGCTCCTTTTACTTTGGAAACCGAAAGCGTGACGGCAGGATACTCCGATTTAAATTTTTTTCCGCTTTCTAAAGCGTTTCCGTATCCGAAACTGACGTAGTTGGCAGGAGAAGCCGCTCCGTCTTCTATTTTGGCAACTTGTTTTAGATACACGGGCATATTCTGCGACGTTCCTATCACGAGATTTTCCACATCCTCCGACGAATTTAGAAATTGGCCCGTCGTCAAGAGATATTCTTCATCATTGGAATCAAAACTTCCGGATTGTGAACTTGCATTATTCGCCCGAATCATTTGCATTACCGAAAGCGCATCCACGTTCAACTCGGCCATTTTGTCTTTATCAACAATGATTTTCAATTGTCGGTTTCTTCCGCCAATCACATTGGTCAGAGAAACGTCTTTTATTTTTTTGATTTCGGAAGACAATTCCTCGCCCATCTGCCGAAGTTCATAATCGTTGTATTTTTCGCTCCACAGCGTTAGCCCAAGTATCGGAACATCGTCTATGGATCGCGTTTTCACGATCGGTTCGTAAACTCCTTTTGGGAAGATATTTTTATTTTTTATCAATTCGTCATACAACTTCACATAGGAACGTTCTGTATCTTCTCCTACATAGAACTGCACAACGATCATTGCTTTCCCGTTCATCGCGGTCGAGTGGATGTGTTCTACACCTTTGATATTAGAAATAATTTTTTCCAAAGGTTTTACCACGCGATTTTCCACTTCTTTTGGGGAAGCTCCCGGATAGCCCACCATCACATCTGCCATTGGTACAATGATCTGCGGCTCCTCTTCTCTTGGTATTAATGTCGAACTGTACACCCCGATAATCATTAAAGCAACCATCAGCAAAATGGTCAGTTTTGAATTGATGAAAAACTCGGCGATACGCCCTGCGAACCCTTTTTCCATAAAAAAATATTTTTTTAATGTGAAAATGTATCAATGTAACAATTACAAACTTTGTTCGTAAATCAGTAATTGCTGCATTGGTAAATTGTTACATTATTTAATTTGAATTTTTGCTCCATTATACAATTTTCCGTTAGCAGAGACGATGTACGGTTCTTTTGAGTTCAAACCTGAAATGACTTCTGCCTGATCTCCCAAGATTTTTCCGATTTTTATCCATCGTAGAACGGCGGTATTTTGAGAACTCACGACGTACACACCCGTTAGTTGACCTTTTTCCACCAAAGCAGATTTCGGAATTATTATCATTTCCTGAAAATCTTGATTCTTCTTCCCCGAGTTTTTGAAAGGGAACTGCACATTGACGAACATCCCCGGTAGCAAGTCCCTCGAGGCTGCAATATTGATTTTTACCAAATATTGTCCGCCGGTATTTGCAGCTGATTTGCTGATTTCCGAAACCATTCCGGAAATGGTTTTATTAATAGATTTCAAGGTCACCAGCACCTGCATTCCTTGGTGAATAAGGGTAATGTTCTCTTCGGAAACCAAAACCTGCGCCTGCAAAGCTCCGGAAGATTCTATCGTCAAAAGTGGACTTCCCGGACTTGCCATATCGCCTTGCTCTGCAAATTTCGCAGTAATTGTACCGGAAATCGGAGCAGTAATGTTGGTATATTTATATTGAGAGTTGACTTCATTTTTCATCTGCTGCGCTGCTTGCAGACCTGCCAGAGCTATTTCGTAGCGCGCTCTCATATCGTCTAATTCTTTTTGGGATGCGCTTTGATTTTTGTATAAATTCTGAAATCTTTCATAATCTTTTTTAGCACTGTTGAAATTCGCCTGGGCTTGCAAAATCTGCGCATTGGCTTGCCCTCCCTTTGCTTGAATATCGGTAGAGTTGATGTGTACCAAGGCTTGTCCCGCTGTAACGTTTTGGCCCACCTCTGCTTTCATTGATGTGATGTAGCCCATCATTTTTGTAGAAACATTCACAGAGTTTCTGGCAACCAATTTTCCACTAACGGTGGCTGATGCGCCTGAGGAATTCGTTGATGACTTGCTGAGCTGCACCAAAATGGGTGAATCGGTATTTTGGACAGATGTTTTATCGTCTGAAGAGCAACTGCTGAACAATGTGGCAGACCATAAAAGCGTAGAGTAGATGTATGTTTTCATAAGGGATGGTATTATTTTTTTATAAACCTTGACTATTTTATAGCAAACCCCAACAAGGCTGATCGGGCAGGAGACTATCAGCTGCAGGATGGACTACGGAAGATACTGTTCGATTGTCTATTAAATGATTAGTTTCTTAAAAATTTATAATATTCTATAGTCGTATTATAATCGAAAATGGCTTGGATATGTTCTAACTCTTTTTGTGACATTTGGGTTTCGGAAGTCAGCAGATCCGCCGACTTTTCCAAACCTTGGTCGTAGCGATTCTTACGGATCCGATAGGCTTCTTGGCTTTGCTCGAAAGCGAGTTTCGTAAGGGTCACTTTATTCTCGGCATCTTGCGCCTGCCGGGCGGTTTTCTGAAGTTCCAGCTGGCTCTGCTTCTGATATTGTAGTATTTCTGTTTCGGCTTTGCTGAGTTCTGATTTATATTTTTGCTGTTCGCTTTTGGCTTTGAGGCCATCAAAGAGATTCCAAGAAAGCTGGATTCCTGCTAAATATCCGTTGGCATCAAACTGTGCAATTTTGTTGTCGTAGATCTCGAAACTTCCGAAGGCATTGAGTTTCGGCAGAAATTTGGCTCTGGAAGATTTGATCATCCAGTCGTAGGCTTGCAAAGATTTTTGGTAGGCTTGCAAGTCTTTTCTGTTAATATTCAAAGCGGGATTACTTTCTACCATATTTTCTTGATATTCTAAAGATTCCGTAGGTTTCAGAACTTTATTCCGATCATTCTCGTCCAACAAAAAAAAGAGGTAATCGGAAGCATTTTTGACGTTGGATTGGGCATATTGTATTTGATTTTCTATCTCTTTCAAACGTACATCCATATATAAAACCTCTGATTTCTGAATGAGTCCGTTTTTGTAATACCCATCCACCACTTTTTTGTTGGCGATTGTGGTTTTCTCTGCATTTTCCAGGGTTTCTACCATTTTGTAAGCCATCTGCAACATCATATATGCTTTTTTGAGCTCGAAGCGCACGTACTCTTTCGTACGTTCGGTTTTGATTTTTAGGACTTCAGATTTTATTTCTCCTGCTTTTTTTTGATAGATTGCATCCATATTAATAATGGGCTGCTGGATTTCTAATTTGGTGGCAAAATTGGAAATGCTTTTTGGAGAATTTAGACTGTTGGGATCGAAATCCATCATTCTAATCCTTTCCTGATTGAGCTTTGAACCAAAGGCATACAGAGGATTGTTGGTACTGGAATAGGTATAAGAAGCGCTGACATTGGGAAGATACATCGATCTTGTTCCCAACAGTTCGGCATCGGCAACTTCGGCTTCTTTTTGCGCCAATTTTACTTGGAGATTGTTGTCCAGAATTTTCTGTTCTATCTCGGCTGCTGAAATCCGGATGGTTTCTTGGGAAAATAGGTGTTGAAATCCGGCCACCGATAAAATAAATACCCAGACTTTCTGCATAATCTATAATTTTTGACAAAAATACATTGACGAAAACTATGGTACAGTAACCTTTATCACATAAGAAGATTTGCTACAAAAAACACTTGGCAATAGATAGAATTATATAAGAAAGCTACCTCCGAAAGGCGGCTACACTTAGTAAGTATGGGAATGTTAGGACACGACGATCTTAGACATTATTGTAATCTTAGCTTTTACAGAGTTTGAAATCAAACAATTGGACTCCGATTTTTGCAGCACTTTTTCCGCCTTTTCACGATCCGCTTCCTGACTAATTGTTACAATGGGTTCCAAAATGACCTCCGTCATTAGGTATCGGCCTTCAACCTGCTCCAGCTTCCCCTTGGACTGACATTCGAAACTTTCAAATTCCAGTTTCGAATTTTCTGCAATCGCTAAAAAGGTTGTCATCAAACAACTACTGACAGCCGCAGTAAACAAATGCTCCGGAGACCAAATGCCTTCTATCCCTTTGGGAAATGGCGGAGGTGTTGCAACTTCTATGCTTTGTGAAAGCTCTGGGGAAAACATCTCGCCCAAACGGGTATTTTTCCAAGAAATATGGACGTTATAATAATGCGCTTCCATCAGGTTACAGTTTATTGTTTAGACTTATCCATCCTCCACCATTGTGTACATTTTTGTAGCCGTTGTTCTGCAAAATACTTTTCGCCGATGCACTTCTCATCCCCGACGCACAACAAGTAATAATGGGTTGATCTTTGTTTTTTAATTTTGAAAGGTTATTCTGAAGTTCATTGACGGGGATATTAATGGCATTTTTGATATGCCCACTAGTATATTCGCTTTTACTTCTAACATCCAGAATGACAGCTCCTTGTTTTACGAGCGCTGCGTAATCGGTTTTATCCATCCCAAAAAGACCTTTTATTGCATCAAACATTGTCTTGCTTTTTTCTGATTTATGATACAAAGTTACGCCCCACAGATAAGCCCATCAGTGATGTAAGTTACAATAGGGTGATTTTGTTTCGGGAAAGTCTTATTTTGCCATCAGTTTCTATCTGTTTCAGCACGCGGCTTACCGCTTCTCTGGTGATTCCAAGCTCGTCTGCAAGTTGCTGATGGGTAACGGAAAGCTCTTTAGATTTATATAATTTTGATTTTTGATCCAAAAGATATAAAATTCTTGCATCTGCCTTTTGAAAAGCAATAGAATTAACCATATTGACCAAATCTTCAAACCTTTTTTGATACAATTCAAAAACAAATGCCGACCATTCCGGATATTTTGTAAGCCATTCTTTGGCTTTAGGGAGGGACAGCATCAGAATTTCGGCATCTTCCTCTACTACCGCTTTCACTTTGGAAGTACCCTGAGTAAGCCCCGAAAGTATAGAGGAAATACAACTTTCCCCCGGCGTGAGATAATACAAAAGAATCTCTCTGCCATCTTCTTCGGTCCGTACAACCTTTACACTGCCCGACATCACCAGAGGAATGTAATTAACATACGAGTTAATCTCCAAAATAACCGCGCCTGCCGGGAAGCGTTTTAGATCACGGCTGTCGGCTATCTCTTTTTTAAGTTCCGGATTTAATATTTCATAAATATTCATACTCAAATATACATATAATAATAAAAAGAATGACGCTTAATATAAACATGCAAATTAACATTCCTATTCTCCCGATCAAACTTTTTCCTTGCCTTCATCAAGCTTCGTAATCTATTGTTTTAGCAAAATTCGGCCTTCGCAAGAGCCGATTTTTCTAAATCTACAATAAGCACAACATTATTTCAAATTCGTAAATTTGCATTGTGAAAATCCATCAGACCGATCTCAACGAACTTGAATTCCCCGAACTGCTTTCGGAGATTGCCCCTTTCGCATTCTCGCCAAAAACGGCGGACAAAATCATGAACCTTCGGCCAATGCCAATAGACGAAGCCGAAATTGCTTTAAAAAAAACCTCAGAATTCCTCTCCAGTTTTGAAAGTGCCACCGCAATCCCATTCGACGAGTACGAGGATATCGAAGAAGAATTGAAACTGATGATGATCGAGAATTTTCGGCTGGACAACAAATCTTTTGTCAAAATCAAAAACATGACCGAGCAGGTCGGGAAATTGCAACGGTTTTTTCCGCAGTTTTCGGAGCTCTTCCCAACGCTATTGGAAGAAATAAAACACCTGGAATACCGCAAAGAAATCGTGGAAAAGATCGATAAAGTATTCAACCGTTTTGGAGAAGTGAAATCCGAAGCCTCGCCCATCTTGAAGGCGCTGCGCGCAGAAATCCAACAAGCCAGAAAGACAATTGACGAGAATTTTAACCGCGCTTTGTTCAATTGCGGCCAGAGCGATTTCTTGGATGATATTAAAGAAAGTATCATTGAGGATCAACGTGTTTTGGCCGTGAAATCGGGATTTAAAAAGAGAGTGCCGGGTCGGGTTTTGGGCATTTCCAAAACGGGATCCATCACTTTTGTACAGCCCGAAAGCGTCGTCAAACATTACTTCAAACTCAAAGAAAATCAGGAAGAAGAGAAAAAAGAAATCGATAAAATCCTGAGAAAACTCACTTCCGAAATCGCCGAATTCCAGCCGCAATTGGCAGATTATCAGAATTATATTTTTGATTTGGATTTAATTCGGGCGAAAGCAAAATTTGCAGAATTAGTCAATGGAATTTTACCAAAAATCAATCGTCATCAGACTTTGAGATTAAGAGAAGCCTTTCATCCCTTGCTCTGGCTGCGCAACAAAGCGGAGAACAAAGCCATCTTTTCGCAAACGATTTCTTTGACAGAGCACAACCGCATCGTCTGCATCTCAGGACCAAACGCCGGTGGAAAATCTATCACACTGAAAACCGTCGGATTATTACAATTGATGATTCAAAGCGGCATCTTGGTGCCTTGTCATCCCAAATCCGAAATGTTCTTTTTCGAGAAAATAATGACGGACATTGGCGATAATCAATCGATAGAAAATCACCTTTCCACTTACTCTTCCCGGTTGAAAAAAATGGCCGGGATGATCAAAGAAGCTGATGGAAAATCGCTGTTATTGATTGACGAATTTGGAACCGGATCCGATCCCGAATTGGGCGGCGCCTTGGCCGAAAGTTTTCTGGAATTTTTCTACGAAAAAAAGAGTTTCGCTATCATTACCACGCATTATACCAACATCAAACTAATTGTGGAAAGTCTTCCTGCGGCCACAAATGCGGCAATGCTCTTTGACGAAAATTCTTTGGAACCGCTTTATAAATTAGAAGTGGGGCAGGCCGGGAGTTCTTTTACTTTTGAAGTGGCGGAGAAAAATAGAATTCCAAGATTCATCATCAACTCTGCCAAGAAAAAAGTGGAGCACGATCTCGTAAATCTCGATAAAACGATTGTAAAACTTCAACAGGAAAAATTCGAGGTTGAAAAAATAAAATCCGACCTTTCTGAAAAACGAGATTCTGTAGAAGACAAAAGGGACAATCTCCAAAAACTGAACGAGCAGCTTCAACAAAAACTTCATAATTTCCAGAAATTATATGAAGACGAGCACCGCAAACTGCAGTTTGGCAATAAAATAGAAAGTTTCATCGATAGTTATGTGAAAGGGAAATCCCGAAAAGAGGTTGTAAAAGATTTTGTTAAAATCTTAGAACAGGAGAAATATCGAAAATTGGGTGCTGACAAAGACGAAAGCAAACGTCTGCAAGTGATCAAACGAAAAATAACGCAGCAGCTGAAAAAAGAAGATGTTCAGGAAAAAATAGCAGAAACCAACGAAAAACTGGAAGAAAAACGCGCTGCAGAACGAGCGGTTTGGATGAAAATCGGTCAGCGCGTCCGCATCAAAGGGAGCACGAGCGTTGGTACGATTGACGAAATCAAGAAAAATAAAGTGACCGTGAACTACGGAACTTTCAAAACTACAATAGACTCCGGGGAATTGGAGCGGATTTAAAACGACAAAAAAAGCGACCAAAATGATCGCTCTTTTTTATGATTGAAAGTGGGATTTCACTTCTTCCAGAACTTGCTCTTCGCTCATTTGCTGAGCCGTGCCAAGTTTGATATTCAGATTTTTGTATTGTGGCGTTTCCAGCAGATGATTTTTCAGTTCTTCCTGCGACGTTCCGGGACCGGTGATGTAGAGCTCCGTACTGTTGGTGATCAGTTTTTCGATCTCTTTGTAGAATTTCAGCTTGTTGGATTGCTCCGCATTGTTTGCTGCATTTTCACTTGAATTGCCGTGCTGAATTTCTGCTTTTACTGTATCAACCACTGCAAATTCTGTCACATCTTGAGAATCGTGATTGGTCACCACAATTGCTTTTGTACCGTCTATCCAAAGCCCGGCTACTTTTTTATCTGTCATATTTTTTTGATTTGAACAATAAGTTTCAAGCATCGTGCTAAGACGCTGTTAAAGGAAGTTAAAGTTCAATATTTATCGGCCGATCAAAAAAACAGCCGGAATCTTGTGCAATTCGGGTTTGCTTTTTTTCCATTCGGCGATGGTTTTCGTCTGAATCATTTCACTTTCCGGATCGTTGATATTGGCTGCGATGCACAGTTTTGTATTGGGATGGAGAAACTTGGTCAGATCGTCGAAAAGTGGATTGTTGCGGTAAGGCGTCTCCATAAAAATCTGCGTAAATCCCGTTTTCTCGACAATATTTTCCAGATTTTGAATTTCCTTCTTCTTTTTGTCTTTTTCAATGGGCAAATAGCCGTTGAACGTGAATTGCTGACCATTGAAACCGCTGGCGATCAAAGCCAGAACGAAGGAACTTGGTCCATTTACCGGAACGACTTTCACATTATTTTGGTGAGACCACGCGACGATAATATTTCCAGGATCGCCGATGCAAGGCAAGCCCGCTTCGGACAACAAGCCGAAATCTACGCTCGATTTCATCAATTTCTTTGCTTCTTTTAAATCGGCAGTTTGGGAATATTTATCAAGAAGAAATAATTTTAAATCCGGTTGTTTCTTTTCAGGAGCAAAAAACTTGATGACTTTTCTCGCGGTCTTTTCATTTTCCACAAAATAATGATCGACATTCATAATGATGTCTTTGATCATTGGGGCAAAATAATCTATTGGAGAATTCTCGGAAAGGTAAGCGGGCAAGAGGTAAAGCATTTGTTTTTTTGTAAAAAGTATAATGTCCAATGTATAAAGTATTTGAATCAAATCCAATTATTTAATTCAAAACTTCTTTCAGCCTCTCCTTATCCAAGCGATTTTCCCAATTGGAAACCACCACGGTAGCCACGGCATTTCCGATGACGTTGGTCAACGCGCGGCATTCCGACATAAATTTGTCGATCCCGAGAATCAAAGTCATCCCGGCAATCGGAACTTCGGGAACGACCGCCAAAGTCGCTGCCAGCGTGATAAACCCTGCTCCAGCAACGCCTGCTGCACCTTTGGAACTCAACATCGCGACCAAAAGCAATCCAAGCTGGTGCTCCAAAGTGAGATCGATATTGCAGGCCTGAGCGATGAAAAGTGCCGCCAAAGTCATATAAATATTGGTACCATCGAGGTTGAAGGAATAACCGGTGGGAACTACCAAACCGACCACACTCTTTTCGCAACCGGCATTTTCGAGTTTTTTCATCAGTCCCGGAAGCGCGGGTTCGGAAGAGCTGGTGCCTAAAACCAACAGGATTTCGTCTTTCAAATATCTCAGAAATTTGAAAATATTGAACCCGTTGTACCAAGCAACGCTTCCTAAAATCAAAATGACAAATAAGGCCGACGTGAGATAAAAAGTGCCAACAAGCAAGGCGAGATTCCTAAGCGACTCTACGCCGTACTTCCCAATCGTGAATGCCATCGCGCCGAAAGCGCCAATGGGCGCAAGTTTCATAAGAATTTCCACAATTTTGAAAACAGGAATGGTCAACGTGTGCAGGAAATCATAAACGGGAAAACTCTTCTCCGAAGTGATGGCCAAGGCAACGCCAAACAAAATGGCAACCAGCAAAACCTGCAAAATGTTGTCGCCCGTCAAAGGACTAAGAAGCGTATCGGGAATGATATTGAAGATAAAATTGACCAAAGAATTGTCGTGTGCTGCTTTGACATATTTGGCCACTTCGGCGCCATTCAGAGTATGCGGATCGATGTTGAGCCCTTTTCCCGGCTGGACGACGTGGCTGACAACCAAACCGATAATCAAAGCCAGCGTGGAAAATGTCAAGAAGTAAATAAACGCTTTTCCGGCAACTCTTCCGACTTTTTTGAGATCGCTCATTCCGGCAATTCCTGTAGAAACGGTGAGGAAAATCACGGGCGCGATAATCATCTTCACCAATTTTATAAATCCATCGCCCAAAGGTTTCATTTTCTCCCCAAGATCGGGATAAAAATAGCCTAAAGATACGCCCAAGATGATCGCAAACAAGACTTGGATGTAGAGATGTTGATAATATTTTTTGGGCTTGACGGGTTTTTGTTCAATATCAAAATTCATTAAAATGACTTATCTTACAAATTTAGAATTGTTTGCGAATTATATTGTATGGTTCTGAATTTTTTTAGCAATTAATTCGCAACATTCGTTAGAAACTTAAAATTTCTCATCTCTCACCAAAACAAAAAATATTGCCATTTCCAAATATTGCTTTTACCGATTTGGCTTCTTGCCAATTTTAAAGAAGCAGCTTCAATTCTTCTGATCCATTAAGCGTTTTGGATGTTAAAAATAAATTGTAAAAATATTTTTAGTCTCAGATTATTATCGTAATATTGCAATATTAAATTAAAATAATGGGAGCAACTAAAACAGAACATTTCACAGACCGTCAAAATCAGATTGCCACCATCGCCAAAGCGCTGGGACATCCTGCCCGAATTGCGATAATAGAATATTTGATGCAAGTGAATGCGTGCATCTGTGGCGATATCGTGAACGAACTTCCATTGGCACAGCCCACTGTTTCTCAGCATCTCAAAGAGCTGAAAAATGCAGGTCTCATCAAAGGAAATATCGAAGGCAATGCCATCTGCTACTGCATCGACGAACATACTTTTGATATTCTGACCAATTATTTTTCAAATGTTATTTCCGTAACTAAAGGAAAATGCTGCTGACATTATTAGCTTAAATTAAACAAATTAAAAAATTAAATATGAAACTTTCAGAAGTCAAAAAAATCTTACCAACATTAGACAATGTTGAATTCCAGTTGGAAAACGGAACTTTCGTGCCGGAACATTTTCACGTGACAGAAGTGGGACAGGTTATTAAACATTTCATCGACTGCGGCGGCGTCATTCGCCACGAAAAAGCGGTCAACTTCCAGCTTTGGAACGCAGATGATTTCGAACACCGCTTGAAACCCGGCAAACTGCTGAGCATCATCCAGCTTTCCGAAGAAAGATTGGGCATCGAAGATGCCGAAATAGAGGTCGAATATCAAAGTGATACCATCGGGAAATATGATTTGGAATTCAACGGAAAAACCTTTGTTTTGAAAAGCAAAACGACGGCTTGCCTTGCGCAGGACGCCTGCGGAATCCCCTCAGAAAAACAAAAACTAAAGCTCTCAGAATTATCGACTAACGCCGGCAACTCCTGTGCTCCGGGAAGCGGATGTTGCTAAAGATCACCGATCGATGGAAGAATTCAACCGAAAAAATCACTGGGAAAATATTTATCAAACCAAATCGGAAAAAGAAATGAGTTGGTACCAAGCCAAACCCGAAATTTCTTTAGATTTTGTCGGTAAATTTAATCTTCCTAAAACGGCTCAAATCATAGACATCGGCGGGGGCGACAGCCTTTTTGTAGACCATTTGCTGGATCTTGGTTTCCATCACATTACAGTTTTGGACATTTCAAAAACCGCCATCAACAGAGCAAAAGAACGTCTGGGGCACAAAGCAAAGTTAATCAACTGGATTATTCAAGACATTACTGAGTTTCAGCCGACTGACCAATATGATTTTTGGCACGACAGAGCCACTTTTCATTTTTTAACGGCGGCAAAAGATATTGAAACTTATGTTCGATTGGTCTCAAACCATTTAAAAAAAGACGGAAAATTGGTGTTGGGGACTTTCTCAGAAATCGGTCCGAAGAAGTGCAGTGGCATAGAGATTAAGCAATATTCAGAAGATCATTTAAAAAAGCTTTTCACGCCATATTTCGAAAAAATACAATGTCTAAATATCAACCACAAGACACCATTCGATACCACACAAAATTTCGTGTTTTGCAGTTTCACCAAAAAATAAAAATGCAAATATGTTTTCAACCATAAAAAACCGATGCGAAATTCTTAGCAAAAATTTCAAAGAAATTGGCGCTGAAAGAAAAGCTTTATTAGAAAAATTGGCTTCTTATATTCAGGAAAAAATCGATCAAAACCAAGCCGTCCAGCTGGTTTACGTCTGCACGCACAACTCCCGCAGAAGTCATCTGGGGCAGGTTTGGGCCAAAGTGGCTGCTGATTTTTACGGGTTTGATGTTCAAACTTTTTCGGCCGGGACAGAAGCTACGGCTTTCAATCAAAACGCCATCAATGCCTTGACAAATGCCGGTTTCGAAGTAAAAAAATTGGACGAAACTGCCAATCCAAAATACGAAGTGCGCTTCGGCGAAGAAAAAGCGAATCTCTGTTTTTCCAAAACAATTGATGACGACAGTTTGCCCAAAGAGAACTTTGCCGCCGTGATGACTTGCGGCGATGCCGACGAAAACTGCCCCTTCATCCCCGGCTGCGACTTGCGGATCGGCACCACGTATTTTGACCCGAAAGCCTACGACAATTCTCCGCTTCAGGACGAAAAGTATTCTGAAAGAAGCAATCAAATTGCGATGGAATGTCTGTATGTTTTTTCATTAATCAAAAAATAATCGAATGCAAGCAAAACTTAAGTTTCTAGATCGCTATTTGACGCTTTGGATTTTCCTTGCGATGGCTGTTGGCGTTGGTTTGGGTTATTTGTTTCCCAATATTTCCATCATTACCAACTCATTTTCTATCGGAAACACCAATATTCTGTTGGCAATTGGTCTCATACTGATGATGTTTCCGCCGCTTGCCCGCGTGGATTATTCGCTGTTGCCGAAGGCATTTCAGGACAAGAAAATCTTGTCGATTTCTTTGCTGCTCAACTGGGTTGTGGGTCCCACTTTAATGTTTACTTTGGCCGTTATTTTCCTCCGAGATGAGCCCGATTATATGGTTGGATTGATCCTGATTGGGTTGGCACGGTGCATTGCGATGGTCATCGTCTGGAACGATTTGGCAAAGGGAAACCGCGAGTATGCGGCACTTTTGGTGGCTTTGAACAGTATTTTTCAGATCTTTTTCTACAGTTTTTTTGTTTGGCTTTTCATCAATGTTTTGCCTCAAAAATTAGGCTTAGGTCATTTCAGCGTTTCCGTACCGATGCGCGATGTGACAGAAAGTGTTTTGATTTACCTCGGGATTCCGTTCTTAGCCGGATTTTTGTGCAGATATTTTTTGGTGAAAGCAAAAGGAATCGAGTGGTACAACCGGAAATTTATACCGAAAATTTCGCCCATCACTTTGTATGCATTACTTTTTACCATTGTATTGATGTTCAGTTTGAAAGGCGACAAGATAGTGGAACTCCCGATGGACGTTGTCAAAGTAGCGGTTCCTCTGATCATTTATTTTGTGCTTATGTTTTTTATGAGTTTTTTCATCAACAAATCGCTGAAAGTTCCGTACGACAAGAATGCGGCGATTGCTTTTACTGCGACAGGGAATAATTTCGAGCTGGCCATTGCGGTTGCCATTTCGGTTTTTGGCATTCATTCTGCGCAGGCTTTCGTGGGGGTTATCGGGCCTTTGGTGGAAGTTCCGGTATTGATTCTGCTCGTGAAAGCGAGTCTGTGGCTCAAGAAAAAATATGATGTTAAACTTAATTAAAACCTGAAAATTAGCAAACGAAATTGCTGCCAATTCTAAAAAAAATGTCCGAATTGCGATTCAGACATTTTTGTGTTTTATTGACCGATCTTTTCTTTAAGATCCTTGATATATTTCTTCAGTTCCTTATCGATTTTCGAAACATCGCGGATCGTGTCGCAGGCGTACATCACCGTTGAGTGGTCTTTGCCGCCCATTTCTTCCCCGATTTTTGTGAAAGTCGCATTGGTATATTCTTTTGCAAAATACATTGCCAACTGTCTGGGCAATGCGATTTCTCTCTTTCTGGTTTTAGAAAGCAATTGTTCTCTTTGAATGCCAAAATAATCGCAAACAATCTCCTGAATATAAGGAATATTGATGGTTTTCTTCTGGGTAGTCGCCAGTTTGCTGATGGTTTCCCTCAAGAGATCAAGGCTAAAATCCGATTTGTAAACGGTAGAATAGGCAATGACTGCGTTTACAACGCCAATGAGTTCTCTCACGCCGTTGGTTTTGACTTCCGAGGCCAGATAATCCAGCATATCGTCGGTCAATTCTATGCCGTCACGGCTCAGTTTGTCAACGATGATTTTTCTTCTGGTTTCAAAATTGGGCGATTTGATTTCCGCCGAAAGTCCCCATTTGAATCGGGAAATGATGCGTTCCTGAGTGTCCAGAATGTCTGCCGGCGCTTTGTCTGAAGTCAAAATGATTTGTTTCCCGTTTTGATGCAGAAAATCAAAAATATGGAAGAAACTGTCTTGCGTCGCTGCTTTGCCGGACAGGAATTGGATATCGTCGATAATCAAAACGTCGATCATCTGATAATAATGCTGAAAATCGGTCTTGTTCTGCGACTTGGCCGCCTTCACAAAGTCCTGAATAAACTTCTCCGAAGACTGGTACAAAACCACTTTCTCCGGAAACGAAGACTTCACTTCCAAACCGATAGCTTGTGCCAAATGCGTTTTCCCGACGCCATAACCTCCGTAAATAAATAAGGGGTTGAAAGCGGTAGAGCCCGGCCTTTTGGCGATGGATTTGGCAACGGTTGCAGCGAATTTGTTGCTTTCTCCCTCGATGAAGTTGTCAAAAGACTGATCGGCTTTGAGGTTTGAATCTATATTTACTTTTTTGATGCCCGGAACCACAAACGGATTGACGTTATTATCTTTCAAAATCGGTCTTGCTTCCTGTATTTTCGGCTGCTGTGTAGAGGTTCCTTTGACATTCATCGTAATGGCCTTCTCCTTGCCGGATGGTTTATTTTCCATCACCGAATACCACAACTTCACCCCTTTACCAATATTTTTCTTAAGCGCAGCAGACAGCAAAGACAGGTAATTGTCCTCGATATATTCTTTGTAAAAATCACTTGGGACGAGCAGTGTCAGATTGTTGTTGACCAAAGAAATCGGCCGGACTTTGTCGAATAACAAGTCGAAAGAGTTCTCGAGTTTTTTGAGATCTGTATTGTCTTCTGCTGCGTTTAGATTGTCTCTCATAAATTGGAGACATCTATCCCAGATTAATACTAAATTTTCATTCATGTTCTGCTGCGGTTACCGTTTAGATTTTTAGTTTTTTAAGAAGACAACAAATATCTAATTATTAATTTTCATAAAAAAATTTTTTCGCTATTGATTATTAAAAAATATATTTGTATGAATTTTTAAAGACTTCTAATGATACTTGCAAAAACCTCGATACGAGTGCGTTACGGCGAAACAGACCCGATGAAATATGTCTATTATGGCAATTATGCAGAGTACTTGGAGGTGGCAAGAGTCGAGCTATTCCGAAGTCTTGGCTTGTCCTACGATGCCATAGAACGAAGAGGCATTTTCCTTCCCGTTTCGGAGTATAAAATCAAGTATTTGAAGCCGGCACTTTATGATCAAATATTGGAAATCCGGACTTACATCAGACAAATCCCCGGCGTGAGAATCGTCTTCGATTATGAAATTTATAATGAAGAAAATGTCAAGATTACAGAAGCCTCCACAACGCTCTTCTTCCTAGATTCTCAAACCAATAAAATCGTAAAATGTCCGGATTATCTGCTCGATTTGATAAATAAAAAGTGGAATACCACAATTTAATTTCCCAAGCGTAACCTTATTTTCATCTTTTTTTATCAAATTTGGAAATAATTCTTTTCTTATGAAAGTCTATCCTTATTTTTTGGTGACACTTGGTCTGGTCTCCTGCATCCGAAGTGATATGGACGTCAAAACGTTGCAAAGCATCATCGTAAAAAACAGCTTTACCAATAAGTTGAATATCAATAACGACATGAAATATTACCGGCCAGACGGCGTAGAAGACACGGAATTTGAGGATTTTCTCGATAAAAACAATGTGACAACCATAGATCAGGGTGATTTCAACCAAGATGGTGAAGAAGATTACATCGCCAATGTCGTCAATAATTTTAACCGGAGCACGGTGGCGCCGTCCGAATTCTTCCCCATCGTCATTACTTTGAAAAGCGGAAAATATTTCATCTATAAACTAGACAAATTTTATAATGCCAAATCCGCCGGAAAAAAACTGACGATAGACGGTAAAGATTACATCCTGTTCTTTCATCGCGATCGGGCAGACGGAATGAAAATCAAGCAAGATACCTTCCGATTCGTTAATAATATCTTAGAACAATACAGCAAAATCCCGGAATAAAAATCTAAAAATGAAATCAAGAAAAATCTTAGTCGCGGTCTTTACACTTTTTTTAGCTTGGATCTCTGCGCAACAAAAAACCTATTGCAATCCCATCAATATCGACTATGGCTACACCCCTTTCGAAGTATTTGCCAAACAAGGTAAGCACCGCGCCACTGCCGATCCCGTGATTGTGAATTTTCAGAAAAAACTGTTTCTCTTTTCTACCAATCAAGAAGGTTATTGGTATTCCGATGACATGCTGAAGTGGAATTTTGTCCATAGAAAATTTCTGCGAGACAACAAATATATCCACGATCTCAATGCGCCCGCCGTCTGGGCAATGAAGGACACCTTGTATGTTTTCGGATCCACTTGGGAGCAGGATTTCCCGATCTGGAAAAGTACAAATCCAATAAAAGACGAGTGGCAAATCGCCGTCGATACCCTGAAAGTCGGTGCTTGGGATCCGGCATTTCATTACGATGAGGACAAGAATAAACTCTACCTCTATTGGGGATCCAGCAATGAATGGCCACTTTTAGGAACCGAAGTGAAAGTGAAAACCTTGCAATCCGAAGGTTTTGTAAAACCGGTTTTGAAACTGAAACCGGAAGAGCACGGCTGGGAAAGATTCGGCGAGTACAACGACAATGTTTTCCTGCAACCCTTTGTAGAAGGAGCCTGGATGACGAAGCATAACAACAAATATTACTTGCAATATGGCGCGCCTGCAACCGAATTCAGTGGATATTCCGATGGCGTCTATGTTTCCAAAAATCCGTTGGAAGGCTTCGCCTATCAGCAGCACAACCCTTTTTCCTACAAACCGGGCGGTTTCGCAAGAGGCGCTGGTCACGGCGCGACTTTTCAGGACAATTTCGGCAACTGGTGGCACGTTTCCACGATTTTCATCTCCACAAAGAATAATTTTGAAAGACGCCTAGGAATTTGGCCTGCCGGATTTGACAAAGATGATGTGATGTACGCCAACACGGCATACGGCGACTATCCCACGCTGCTTCCGCAATATGCACAAGGAAAGGATTTTACCAAAGGTCTCTTTGCCAATTGGATGCTGCTCAATTACAACAAACCGGTTCAGGTTTCATCAACGTTGGGCGGTTATCAACCGAATTTCGCGGTGGATGAGGATATCAAAACTTATTGGAGTGCCAAAACCGGAAATTCCGGCGAATGGTTCCAAACCGATCTGGGTGAAGTTTCAACGATTAACGCTATTCAAATCAATTACGCAGACCAAGATGCGGAATTTATGGGAAAAACGCTGGGCAAAATGCATCAGTATAAAATTTATGGTTCTGATGACGGCAAAAAATGGCGCATCATCGTTGATAAATCCAAAAACCAAACCGACGTTCCTCACGATTATGTAGAACTGGAAACGCCTGCCAAAGCACGCTTCTTGAAAATGGAAAACCTGAAAATGCCAACAGGGAAATTTGCACTCAGCGGCTTCCGGGTATTTGGAAAAGGTGCCGGCAAGAAACCTGCGAAAGTCGAAAACTTCGTTCCATTGCGGTCAGATCCCAAAAAATATGGCGAAAGAAGAAGCATCTGGTTCAAATGGCAACAGAATCCCGATGCCGATGGCTATGTGATTTATTGGGGCAAATCACCCGACAAATTGTATGGCAGCATCATGGTCTATGGCAAAAACGAATATTTTTTCACAGGCGCCGATCGCACGGACGCCTACTATTTTCAGATCGAAGCATTCAATGCCAACGGAATTTCGGAAAAAACCGAAGTTGTAAAATCTGAATAATTTCTTAATTTTTTTAAATAAAACTGCAAGCTTTTGAAGATTTATTCAAAGGCTTTTTTGTTTTTCCTTCATATTTTTTTGAATAAGCAAATTTTTGTTAATTCAAACAATCTTAATTTTAAGTTAATATTCATTAACAAAGTTCTTTTTTTGAAGAAAACTATTCAAGCCTACTGTAATAATTGAAATAATTTTATAAATTTATAATTCAATAGACAATCTAAAAAAGAATGGAGTTTTTTCTGAAGTCAGAAGACAATGATGACCGACCGATTTTCATCACGGGAAATTTCAATAAATGGAATCCCAAAGATCCAAAATTCGAACTGGAAAAGTTGGGCGAGGGCAATTATTATATCAATATTCCGGATGAATGGCTGAAGGACGAAATCGAATTCAAATTCACCAAAGGCGGTTGGGAAAACGTAGAAATCGACCGGCACGACAACATTACCCCGAACCGAAAGGTGAAAAAAGGGGCAAAAAAAGTTCAAGTAATTGTAGAAAAATGGCGTGTGAATTGGGGTCCTTTCAAAAAAGAATTTTTCCCCAAAGTAGAATTGATTGACGAGGCATTTTACATCCCTCAGCTCGACAAAACCAGGAAGGTGTGGGCACTATTGCCCTTCGATTATTATGATTCTGATCAGAGCTATCCGGTGCTTTACCTGCAGGATGCGCAAAATCTTTTCAATGAAGGCTCAGCCTATGGAAATTGGGAAATCGATAAAAAACTGGCACTTCTAGCAGAATACGGACGAGGCGAATTGATTGTTATTGCCATCGAACATGGCGACGACGACAGAATAAAAGAATATATTTTTGACCACAATGCACTGGCAGAAGAGGCGGAAGGCAAAAAATATCTGCGATTCGTTACAGATACCTTGAAGCCCTTGGTCGATCAGAAATACCGAACGAAAAAGGATCGTGAAAACACAGGCATAGGCGGGAGTTCTCTGGGCGCATTAATCAGTATTTACGGCGGCTTTCTTTATCCCGAAGTCTACTCCAAACTGCTGATATTTTCACCATCACTTTGGGTAGAGCCTAATAATAACTTCCCGATGATGAGCTTCAGCAAACCGTTCAAAATCAAAGTTTATCTGTACGGCGGCAGAAAAGAGGGCTCCAAAATGGTGAGCAGAATCAAACTGTTTGAAAAAACTTTGAAAAAATTGAGCGCACAGAAATTGTATGATTTCGAAGTTAAAACGAGTATCAATGACCAAGGGACACATCAGGAATTTTTTTGGTCTCAAGAGTTCCCCAGAGCCGTAGAATGGCTTTACATCGATAGTCTGGAAAGTCCCGTAAAAGCCAAAAATGAATTGGAAAACGATATTAGAAATTAAAAACAAGTCCCATCGGGACGATTGATATACCAACATAGGAATTTATTCCTATGGAAAAAAGTAGCAAGTCCCATCGGGACGATTGATATGGAAAAAAAGAAGGAAGTCCCATCGGGACGATTGATACCCAGCATAGGAATTTATTCCTATGGAAAAAAAGAAGGAAGTCCCGTCGGGACGATTGATATGGAAAAAAAGAAGGAAGTCCCATCGGGACGATTGATACCCAGCATAGGAATTTATTTTATTCCTATGGAAAAAAAGTAGCAAGTCCCATCGGGACGAATAATATACCCACATAGGAATTTATTCCTATCAAAGTAGCAAGTCCCATCGGGACGATTGATATACCCAACATAGGAATATATTCCTATGGAAAAAATGAAATTATGATTAAAATCAGCAACAAAAAAGAATCCACGACGCAAAAAATATTTCTGTTCGCCGAAGACGATTGGCAGCAGGAAAAATCGGATTATCCCAATATGAACCATTTTTTTAATGGAAAAACAAACGAAGTATTCGTAAAAACAGATGCTTCCCAAATCCAATTTTTTCTCGGAATCGGCAAAGAGCCCAAGGGCTACGAAATCCAAGGTATCGCGAGCAAATTTTCTAATGATTATAAAAAAAACCTGCAAGCCTTGCCAACCTCTGTCCATTCTAAGTTAGGATTGGACGCAACGGAAGATTTTATTAAAGGCCTATTTTTGGGTACTTATTGCTACCCGTTTGAAAAATCGCATCCATTTTGGCAAGAGAATTTCGAACTCAATTTTGAAAACATCTCTGAAGAGGAAGCCCAAAATTTAGCATTGAAAACAGAAGCTCTTTGCAACGGTCAATTTGCCGGAATGGAATGGCTGAACAAGCCTGCGAACCACAAAAAAGTGGCTCAAATTTCAGAATTTCTGAAAACGACAGCGGAAAAATATGATTTAGATTACAAAGTTCTAAGCCGTGAAGAATCTGCGAAAGAAGGCTTGGGGGCGTTTGTGGCAGTCAATCAAGGAAGTTCTCAGGAAGCTGCATTCACGATTTTGCAATATAAATCTGGGAAGGAAAATGCGAAAACCATTGGTCTTGTTGGAAAATGCGTTTTGTTCGATACAGGCGGAATCTCCATCAAACCTGCTTCTAATCTGCATTATATGAAAAGCGATTTGGGCGGTGCCTGTGCAGTCATTGGCGCTTTGATAACAGCTTCAGAGCTTAAATTACCCGTAAATATCGTCGCAATCCTCCCGATTACCGATAATGCAGTTTCCGAAAAAGCCTATTTGCCGAGCGACGTGGTCACCGCCTACAACGGGAAAACTATAGAAGTTCTGAACACCGATGCAGAAGGCAGGATGACACTCGCAGACGGCCTTTCGTACCTGTCTAAGAATTATGAAACAGATGTTTTGATCGACTTGGCCACCTTGACGGGGAGCGCAGTGCGGATGTTCGGTTACACTTGTGGCGCTTATTTTTCCAACAACGAAAATTTAAAAGGGAAATTGGAAAAGTCGGCGGACAAAACCAATCAACGGCTTTGGAACTTGCCGCTTTGGGATGTTTGGAAAGACGATTTTGCATCGGACGTTGCAGATTTTAAAAACATTTCTATGAAGCCTTTTGGCGACTGCATCGTTGCGGCCAAATTTTTGGAGCAGTTTATAGAAGGACATCAAAACTGGGCACATTTGGATATCGCCGGCGTTGCTTTTGGAGATGTGGCCTATGCCAAAGATAAAGCAGCAACCGGCTATGGCGTGCAGCTGTTATTGGATTTTATGGAAAATTATCAGTAAGATTGGGATTGATTCTTTTTCGCAATAGCTTTAAAGAGAACTAATTCATAAATATAAATCTCAGAGTCGGTCAACCGTATCTGATTTAGCAACAAACAAAATGAATATGGAAAAAACAGTGGTCTGCATCTCTTGTTATTATAAAGGTTACGATTTTATGGATGAATGCAAAAAGCTTGGAAACAAGGTCATTCTCATTACTTCCGAAAATCTCAAGGATAAGTCGTGGCCGTGGCACGCCATCGACGAAATTTATTATATGCCGGAGTTAGCACCTTCCGTTTGGAATCTCGATCATCTCGTGCAAGGATTTGCTTATCTTATGAAAAACCATCAGATTGATGCAGTCATTGCTTTGGACGATTACGATGTGGAAAAAGCCGCAATGATCCGCGAAACTTACCGCATTCCCGGGATGGGACAAACCACGCAGCGCTATTTTCGGGACAAATTGGCGATGCGCCAGCAAGCGAAAGATTGCGGCATCTCGGTACCGGAGTTTTCGTCGATTTTCAATGATGCAAAGCTGCATCAGTTCACTCAAGACGTACCAGCACCTTGGGTTCTGAAACCACGTTCCGAAGCTTCGGCCACCGGAATCAAAAAAATAAACTCTGCCGACGAGCTTTGGACGGCTGTGGAACATCTGGGCAACGACCGGTATAAATATCTCTTAGAATCCTTCAAACCCGGCGATGTCTATCACGTAGATTGCTTGGTTTACAATAAGGAAATTGTGTTTTCCTGTTTCTCAAAATACCTTGCGCCGCCGATGAAAGTATCGCACGAAGGTGGTGTTTTCCGCACAAAGACTTTAGATAAAAAATCGGAGGAAGCAATGGGTTTGGAGAAAATTAACCGAGAAGTTTTGGCCAAATTTGGCATACGCAATGGCGCAACGCACAGCGAATATATCCGCGGAACCGACGGGCAATACTACTTTCTCGAAACCTCTTCCCGTGGTGGTGGCGCGCACATCCCCGATATGGTGGAAGCTGCGACCGGTGTCAACATCTGGAGAGAATGGGCGAAACTTGAAAATGCTTTGTTAGACGGGAAAAAATACACCGTTGAAGAATCTCGAAAACTCTTCGCAGGATTGATTGTAGCACTTGCCAAGGAAAAACATCCCGACACGTCCCAACTGAAGAACGAAGATGTGGAAAAGTTTCTATCCATCGACTATCACATCGGAATCGTTTATAAAGCTACCACATCGGAAAAAGTGCAACAAAGATTGGACGAAGCGGCCGCGATTATCATCGAGAAAATCTTAAACATTTTGCCACCGAAAGACAAACCAACAAGCTAATTATTAATATTAATGATAAATGATAACCTATCACTGAGAACCATCAAACTGACAACTAAATAATTATGCCGCAAATCATACATACAGATTATTATTCACATATCCTTGGGATGAGCATCAAAGTGGAAGTGACGGGACACTTTGGTTACCCAATGATTATGTTTCCGACATCGCAGGGTTCCTATACTCAGAACACAGACTTTCACCTCAACGACAGTATTTCTTGGTTTACAGACAATGGGAGACTGAAACTTTTTAATCTGCAAACCATAGACAATCTCAGCTTTTACAATAATAATATCTCTGCATACGACCGGATCAGGAATTACGAACTCTATGTTCAATTCTTGGTGCAAGAGTTCATTCCATATATCCAAAGAACGCATAATACGCATCGTGTAGCGGTTGCAGGAGCGAGTTTCGGAGGATATCATGCTTCTAACTTTGCTTTTAGATTCCCGGATTTGGTCTCGCACCTTTTTTGTCTCTCAGGCGCTTTTTCGATCAGAAATTTTATGGACGGCCTTCAGGACGACCTGGTATATTTCAACTGTCCTCAGGAATTTGTGAGAAATGACGAAGCCTGGAAATACAAACACATGCATATTGTCCTCAGCACTTCCGACCGAGACATTTGCTTGGAACCCACAAGACGAATGTCCGGTATTCTGGCGGCAAAGGGAATTGACCATTGGTATGACGAGCAGAAATGGATCGACCACGATTGGCCGCTTTGGAGAATGGTTTTCCCGAAATTCGTTGGACGATTTTTTGGGTAAAAGAAGGGAAAAATAGAGGAGGAAGGAAAAGCTAAACATTTTCAAAAATTAATATAAATAACATTATCAACTTTGGGACTTCCGATATCGGACTTCCGACAAAAACAAAAATTATGGCAAAAAAAATTGGAATTTTATTCGGAATGGAAGATACTTTTCCGTGGGCATTCATCGATAAAGTGAATGAAAAGGGCAAAGGCGAATATGTCGCGGAACCGGTCCAGATTGACAAACTGGAACAAGGTGCAGATTACGGATATGCCGTCATTATCGACAGGATCTCGCAGGACGTTCCTTTTTATAGAGCTTACCTGAAAAATGCCGCCTTAAATGGAACCTACGTCATCAACAACCCGTTTTGGTGGAGCGCCGATGAGAAATTCTTCAACAATGCCTTGATGTCCAAACTGGGAATACCCTTGCCGAAAACCGTGCTGCTCCCTTCCTACGAAAGGCCAAGCAACACCTCGGAAACGTCCTTCAGAAATCTCAAATTTCCGCACGATTGGGAATATATTTTTAATTATGTAGGATTCCCGGCGTATATGAAGCCACACGATGGCGGCGGCTGGAGAAACGTTTACCGAGTGGAAGGCCCCGAGGAGATGTGGGCAAAACATGCCGAAACAGGGCAATTGGTAATGATGGTGCAGGAAGAAATTCTTTTCGAAGATTACTACAGGGTATATTGCCTCGGCAGAAAATACGTTCACATTATGCCCTACGAACCTCGGAATCCTCATCATTTGAGATACGCGACAACGCACAAAACCGAAGGCGAAGCCAGAGAAAAACTGCTGAAAACCATTACCGACTACACCCTGAAAATGAATGAAGCCTTGGGCTACGATTTCAATACAGTGGAGTTTGCGGTGCGAGATGGGATACCTTATGCCATCGACTTTTGTAATCCCGCACCGGATGCCGACCGAAATTCTGTAGGAGAAGAAAACTTCGAGTGGATCGTAGAGCACGCCGCAACACTCGCTCTCGAAAAAGCCAAGGATTACAAGCCGGGAAAGGTAAATATCGAATGGGGAACATTTGTGACCAATAAACTTTAAAAAAATCATCTCAAACCTTCAAGGTTTCGAAAACCTTGAAGGTTTAATAAAAAACTTAGCTAACTTTAACATTAAAACACAACTATTATGCACAGATTTACGATAGGTGTGGAAGAAGAATATCAAATCATCGATGCGGAAACCCGGGATCTCGTCTCCCATGTTTCCAAAATCATTGAAGGCGGAAAAGCCGTTCTAAGCGAGCACCTGAAACATGAGATGCACGAATCTGTGGTCGAAATGGAAACCGGCATCTGCGAAAACATCCAGCAGGTAAGACAAGAACTTACCGATCTCCGAAGACAACTCGTCAAAATTGCTCACGAGCAGGGTTTACGGGTGTCCGGCGGTGGTACACATCCATTTTCTCATTGGAAAGACAATGTCATTACAAAAGATGCCCGGTACGACAAGATCGTCAGCGATATGGGCGATGTCGCCCGATCCAACTTGATTTTCGGACTGCACGTGCATATCGCGATTCCGGATCGCGAAGAAGGTATCAGAATTCAAAACGTGATGCGCTATTTCTTGCCACACGTTTACGCCCTGTCCACCAATTCGCCATTCTGGGTAGGTAGAATGACGGGGTTCAAGTCATACAGACAGGAAGTTTTTGCCAAATTCCCCAGAACCGGACTGCCGAGTTATTTCAGTAGCGTTGCAGAATTTGATGCGTACGTGAATCTGATGATTAAAACCGGAACGATAGATAACGCCAAAAAAATATGGTGGGATCTCCGCGTGCATCCTTTCTATCCTACGCTGGAATTCAGAATCTGCGATATGCCGATGACCATCGACGAAACGGTATGCCTCGCAGCCATTATGCAGTCACTCGTTGCTAAGGTCTACAAAATGCACCAGCAAAACACCAGCTACAGAATCTACAGAAGACTGCTCCTTACCGAAAATAAATGGCGGGCATCCAAAGACGGCATCGACGCGCATCTCATCGACTTCGGCAAAGAAGCAAGCGTGCCTTACCGCGATCTTTTGGAAGAATTGCTGACTTTCATCGATGATGTGGTAGACGACCTGGGCTGCCGAAAAGAAGTGGAATACGCAAGGGAAATATGCAAAATAGGAACCGGCGCAGACCGGCAGTTGAAGGTGTACAAAGAAACAGGTGGCGACTTAAAAAAAGTAGTGGATTATATGATCTGTGAAACCGAAAAGGGAATCCTTTGATCGTTAAATTTGAGTTGAAACCACCTCTATTTTAAAATTCTTAAATTTGTTTAAATTTTATGAATATGAGTAAAAATGATGTAAGAATTGCGCTTTTGGATATGAACAACAACCATCCTAACCAAGGAATGCGTAATATCAAGGAATTGTCTAAGGCTTTCCAAGAGCAATCTGCCGATAATGTTTCCATAGAAATCTTCGATGTGCGCTACAAGAACGAGATGCCCAACATTGCAGATTTCGATATATTTTTATCCTCCGGCGGACCCGGCAATCCGCATCGCGAAGGGTACGAATGGGAAAATAAATATGCAGACTTCCTCAACCAAATATGGCAACACAATCGCGAAAACGAACAGAAAAAATATGCTTTCCTCATTTGTCATTCTTTCCAAATCGCTGTGATCCATTTCAGAATCGCCAATGTTTGCAAAAGAAAATCGTACTCTTTTGGGGTAATGCCAATTCACAAATCTGAAGACGGCGAGAAAGAATATCTGTTCAAAAACCTGCCCGAGCCTTTCTACGCGGTCGATTCGCGCGCATATCAATGTATAGAACCGAATCAGGAATTGATAGATAAGCTGGGCATGAAAATAGTGGCTTTGGAAAAAATACGCCCTGCGGTGCGTCTGGAAAGAGCCTTGATGGCCGTTCGCTTTTCCGACGAAATCTTCGGAACTCAGTTCCATCCGGAAGCAGATCCCGAAGGATTTATCAAAAACCTCGAAGACGAAAAGAATAAAACGGCGATGATAGAAACCTTCGGGATGGAAAAATATCTCGAAACCATCGACAGAATGAACGATGAGGACAAAATCATCCTGACGAGGAACGAAATCATTCCCAGATTTTTGAAATTTGCAGCTCGGCAGATTACAAAAAAACAGGTCGCGATTGATGCTTAGCACTTGATCTTTCTCGCCATTAAAAATAGAACCCGGCACCATCGGCCAACAACCAACGTCAGCATGATCCCCCAATACAGAAAACAATTCAACGAGGAATTTTCTCAAGAGAAATATGAGAAAATCCACCAGCTCATCAAAGAGAAATGTGGCGAAGACACCGATTTTAGGATTTCCGAAAGTCCTATTTTCCTGACCAAAGATTTTTGGAACAAGCTCGATGACGCTTCGCAGTCCATTATTTCGCAAATCAAACGGATGTCCCACGAGGAACTTAGCAAAGCGGTGCCTACCAATTGTAAGGTTCCTAACGACACGCAGAACCCCCACTTTCTTACAATCGATTTTGGAATTTGCCAAGATCAAAACGGCGAGATCATTCCACAATTGATAGAGTTGCAGGCATTCCCAAGTTTGTTTGCATTCCAGAAATTGTTCGAGGAAGTGATTACGCAAGTCTATCCTTTTCTTAACGATTTGAAAAAATCGGTCTCTCACCAAGAATATGTTGATAAATTAAAAGCAGTGATCGTTGGCGAGGAGAATCCTGAAAATGTGATCTTGCTGGAGATCTACCCTGAAAAGCAAAAAACCGCCGTTGATTTTGTGATGACCGAAAAATTGTTGGGAATCAAAACAGTTTGTCTGACAAAAATCAAGAAGGAAGGCAGAAAATTATTTTACGAAAAGGAGGGAAAATTAATTCCCGTCAACCGTATTTACAACCGCATAATTTTTGACGAACTCGACAAAATTGAAGGCTTGAAAACAGAGTTTGATTTCCGGGAAGAGGTGGATGTGGAATGGATCACGCATCCGAATTGGTTCTTCAAAATCTCGAAATATATTCTGCCAAAACTAAAGCACGCCTTTGTTCCTAAGAGTTATTTTTTATCCGATTTTCCTGATACTGAAACACTTGAAAACTTTGTTTTGAAACCTCTTTTTTCTTTCGCAGGAAGCGGTGTGAACCTGAATCCGACTCAGGAAATCATCGATCAAATTGATGATAAGGAAAATTACATCCTCCAAAGAAAAGTGACTTACGCGCCGCTCTTTGAAGACATCAACGGCGAATTTTCCAAAGCCGAAATCCGTTTACTTTTTGTTTGGGATCCCAAAAAAGAAGCCCCGGAATTATTGGTCAATCTTGTGCGGATGACGAAAGCATCGATGGTGAATGTGGACTTCAACAAGAAAGATGCAATTTGGATTGGCAGTTCTATAGCTTTTTTTGAGGATTAATTATTAAGGCAATGAAAAAGATAATTTTAGTCTTCGTCATAAAATCAGAAACGGTCGCATTAGTTCGGTAAGTTAATTCTTAATTCAATTTTGATATGACCAAATGATACGATATCATTAAATTCTTTCCGTTTTTTCCTCTGGCGTATTTTTTGACATAGCTTCTCCAAAAAACTATGCTTCTCACCAGCGATTCTATCGATCTCAAACAAATTCTGCTCGGCTCCGAAGAATGGAATTTCCTTTTGGAAACGGTTCTTAGAACGGCTATAATGTTCTTCATTATCATCTTTGGACTGCGGCTTTTAGGGAAAAGGGGCGTCAAACAATTGTCTGTTTTTGAACTCGTCGTGATTATCGGTCTTGGTTCGGCAGCGGGCGATCCGATGTTTTACAAAGATGTGGGGATTATGCCCGCGTTGGTGGTTTTCACGATGATCATTAGTCTTTACAGCGTCATTACCTACATCATCGGTAAAAGTAAAAAGTTTGAAAAACTGGTCGAAGGAAAACCTATTTGCCTGATTGATCAAGGCGTTTTTTGTATAAAAAATTTTAAAAAAGAATCCTTGGGCGAAGATGAATTTTTCGCAGAATTGAGATTAAAAGGTGTGTCACATCTTGGTCAAATCGAGAAAGCGATTGAGGAGATTTCCGGCGAAATCAGTGTGTTTTATTTTGAAGACAAAGACATCAAATATGGTCTTCCGATAATGCCTGATTCATTAGACCAAGCAATCAGGATTTTTCCACGGAAAACGCATTATTCCTGTACATTTTGTGGTCATACAGAGGAATTTGACATTTCCGAAAAGAGTCAGTGCAAAGTTTGCGGAAAAGATGAGTGGGTGAAATCTTCCAATAAAAAGAGAATATCCTAAAGCATTTTCAGTTTTTCAACATCCAATTCGTCAAAATGATGGATGACCAAATCAGCCAATTCGTAATGCTGGTTTTTGCTGTGAACACTTTGATAACCGATGCAGAATATCTCTGCGCCCCGTGCCGCCAAGATGCCGTTGGTGCTGTCTTCTATGATGATACAATTGGATTTGTCGTTGCCCGAAAGTCTTTGTGCTTCTACGAAAATCGCCGGATTCGGTTTTGATTCGGGGAAGTCTTCTCCGCTGAGCAGATGCGAGAAAAAAGGAAATAAATTGAAACGCTTAAAAACCCGATCAATTGTAGATTTTGCAGCGGAAGATGCCAACATCAACTGAAAATTATGAGAGTGAAGATTGTAGATCAAAGCTTCTACGCCGTCTAATAATCTGAGAGCCGGATCGGTATCAAAAAAGTCGTAAAAAATGCTTCTTTTTCTTTGGATTAATTCCTCTAAATCTGTTTCGATTCCGAAAATTTCTTTGATTATTTGATAGACGTTTCGGGTAGATTTGCCAATAAATTTTGAAAACAAATTGGCATCGACATCGATATTCAGTTCCGCAAAATGCTGGTAATAAGCTTTTGTGTGAAGCGGTTCTGTATCTACGATCACGCCGTCCATATCAAAAATAACCGTATTCTTCATCTTCAAATTCTCTTTTCTATTTCATTTAATTCTGTGCAAAAGTAGGGATTCTCATTTTAAAGTATAGATTTCTGAACGCAAGTCCGATAAGATTTTTTCATCTTATTGAAAATATTTTTAAGGTTCGCAAAGGCGCTTGGCTCAGCAAAATATTGTGAGGCAATTTCTTATTTATCTGAAAATTTCAGTCGGATGATTTTATCTTTTCCGGCTAAAATCAAAGTGTTATTGTCTGCCCATTCGCAAGCATAGAGATTTTTTTCATCAGAGATTTTCGTCCAGGTTTTTCCGTAATCGGAGGAGAAGCTGATGTGCTGGTCGCCAACCGCTGCGATTTCTTTCCCTTTGGTTTTCGGGCGGAATTTCACGCAGGTCATATAACCCGCATTTTGTCCGCTGGCTTGGATTTCCCAAGTCCTTCCGCCATCGCTGGTGGTAGCGATGTTGTTGCTATTATCGGCTTGTTTGGTGTAATCTCCACCGACTGCGATTCCGAAATTTTCGTCGTAGAAATCAATAGAATAGATGCCTTGCGACGTTGTTCCTTGAATGAATGGAGTTTCGAAAGCATCCCATTGATAGGGATTGCCCCAATTAAATTTAAAAATTCTGGCTTTTGCTCCGCCCGTTGCAATCCAAACTTCATCTTTATATGTTGCAACATTGGTATTGCTTGCTGCAAAATGTGCTTCTCCCTTGTCATACTTTGGATAATTCAAAACTTCATAATTTTTATTGTTATTGAAATTAAAAAATCTTGGAAAACCATCTTCGCTGGGATCGCTTATAGCAATTCCCAAATTTTTTGATTGAATAACAAATGAATCGTAAAATGCAGTTTTTGCAGAGTCAGTATAAAATATTTCTGACCCTAAAGTTTTTTTATTAATTTTAAAGAAGTAAGCCGGACTTTCTATATTAATTGTATAAAAATAATTTTTGTTTTGAGCCAAAGTTCTAAATTCCAGCTTCTTTTCTGAAATAATAATTTGCTTCTTATCAGATTTATCTTTCATATTTACAAAACCAAATTTGGAATCTGTCCCGGCATACCAGACTTTTCCATTCCAAATTTGAATGGCTCGAATGCTTATTTTGTCGGTCAATAAAGTATCGATTTTGACTTTTTGTGAATAAAAGAATGTTGAGAGTAGCAGGGAAAGGAAACAGAGTTTTTTCATTTTATAAATATAGAAAAAGTTCGGAAGATTTTTCTGAAATGTTCGGGCAAAACAGCAAAGGTCAGGATTTTAAAAAAATCGGAAACTTGAATTGATGCAAATCAAAAAAACCTTCAGGAGTTTTCCGAAGGTTTATTTTGAAAGGCAATCATCAAAAATCGTGCTAAACTTGTTGTATTTTTGGTAATATTTTTTTATCTTCGTCCAGTTGATTAATCATTGACATTCTGAAATTATGCTAAAGCAAAATCTACAACTAAAACTAGGACAAAAACTCGCCCCGCAACAGATCCAGCTCATGAAGCTGATACAACTTCATACTTTAGAGTTCGAAGAAGAACTGGAAAGAGAGCTGGAGGAAAATCCCGCTTTAGAAAAAGTAAACGAAGAAGAAAGCAAGGAAGACGACTATGCCGCAGCCGAGGAAGCTTATGAAAACGAAGGTGCCGAAAGTATAGAAACAGATTTCGACGTCAATGATTACCTCTACGACGACGAGCCGAGCTACAAGACGGCCAACAGCAATTACTCTGCTGACGACGAAGAATTTGACAACCAATCCCTTCTCACAGAAGGTCAAACCCTGTACGACTATCTTTTGGAGCAAATCCGCCTCTCGAGCATCGATGAAGATGATCTTCAAATCTGCGAATACGTCATAGGAAATCTCGATACAGACGGCTATCTCAGGAGAGACATCAAGTCTATTGTCGATGATTTGGCGTTTTCTCAAGGCATCTATACCACGGTAGAAAAGGTGACGGATATTCTGGAAAATTATGTTCAGAAATTGGATCCACCCGGAGTTGGCGCCAGAGATCTGCGAGAATGTCTGCTACTGCAGATCGAGAAAAAAGTAAGTTCCAATCCGGCGGTGATATTGGCGGGAAATATTTTGAGAAATCAATTCGATGCACTGGCCAACAAGCACTACAACAAGATTCTTCAAAAATATGACATCGAGGAAGAGGATCTGAAAGAGGCTTTGGAGGAGATCGCAAAGCTATCGCCCAAAGTAGGTGGAAATTTCGACACACAAACGATTACCATCAACCAAGAGATCATTCCGGATTTTGTGCTTCAAGTGAAAGACAACCAAGTTATCCCGACATTGAATAACAAAAACGCGCCATCCTTGCGGGTTTCAGACGAGTATAAAGAAATCTTGGCCACCTATTCTCACGACAAGAAATCGCCGGAACATAAGCAAGCCGCACTTTTCATCAAGCAAAAACTGGACGCCGCAAAATGGTACATCGATGCTATTAACCAAAGACAAAATACACTGATGCAGACCATTACGGCGATTGTAAAACTTCAGAAAGAATACTTTCTTACCGGGGACGAGAAAAAAATACGGCCAATGATCCTTAAAGATGTTGCCGATATTACCGGTTTCGATATCTCCACAATCTCGAGAGTGGTAAAAAGCAAATATGCCGACACGCCCAACGGGATTGTTTACCTGAAAAACCTGTTCTCAGATTCATTGACCAATGACGACGGCGAAGAAGTTTCTACTAAAGAAATCAAACAACACCTGCAGGAAGCCATCGACAAAGAAAACAAAAGAAAACCTTGCACCGATGATGCACTCGTCGGCATCCTGAAAGAAAAAGGCTACAACATTGCCCGAAGAACCATCGCCAAATACCGCGAGCAGCTCAACATTCCGGTTGCGAGATTGAGAAAGGAATTATGATGAAAGCCATCTCCATCGATCGTTTTGTTTTCAGGAAATCGGCAAATTTATCTTTTTTCTAAAATGCATTTTTTGAAACTCACTTGTTTTTAGGCAGTTCAGTTTTGAGATTTAATTTTAAAGAATTGCACCCGTTAGGAAATAATTTTTATTGGATAATAAATGCCAAATATCTTCTAAATGTCTCAAGAATTTTCGGCTTCGCAAATCGTTTATGAAGACAACCATCTTCTAATCATCAACAAAAAAGCCGGACAACTCGTTCAAGGTGATAAAACTGGTGATATGTCTTTGTTGGAATTAATCAAAGATTTTATCAAAAAAAGAGACGAGAAACCGGGCAATGTTTTCTTGGGCTTGGTCCATCGGATCGATCGGCCGACTTCAGGCTTGGTCATCTATGCGAAAACCTCCAAAGCTTTGACGAGACTGACACAAATGGTAAAAAACCGCGAACTGCGAAAAACTTATTGGGCCATCACGGCGAGGGAAATGATCCCTCATTCTCAACGGTTGGTTCATTATCTTCAGAAAAACGAAAAAACCAATAAAGCCACAGTTTTTTCAAAGCCGACCGCGGCCGCAAAAGAATCGATCTTGACTTATACGGTAATCAAAACGCTGGAAAACTATCAACTGCTGGAAATCGATTTGGAAACCGGCAGGCATCATCAGATTAGAGCCCAGCTTTCCAAAATAGGCATTCCGATCAAAGGCGATCTCAAATATGGCGCACCACGATCCAATGCGGACGGAAGCATTTCTTTGCACGCCAGAGAACTAAAATTCGTCCATCCTGTTACAAAAGAAAACCTCATAATCGTCGCGCCTCTTCCTCAGAACGATGCTTTGTGGGCAGCGTGCAAAGAATAAAAACAGCAAAAAATGCCTGTTTTATGGATCGCTATGGATTGAATTACAGAATTATATCAGAATAGCAAAAGCGCAATGTTCGTAAAAAAAAAATAAAAGACAAAAGGACACCGTAGGCTTTCAATATTTAGAATAACTTAATGGTGCCAATAAATTATTTGAACAAACTTTAAAGTAAAAAACTGACGATTATCGTCCTATTCGTATGGATGCGCTATCTTTGCAAATGACCGAAACACGATCTGCTTCTATCACAGAGCTTGTAAAAAAATACGGCTCTCAACTCTTGCGCTTTATCAATTCAAAGGTGTCAAAGGCAGAAGACGCAGAAGATATTCTTCAAGAGGTTTGGTATCAGACCAGCCGATTGACAAATCTTAACGAGCTGGAAAATGTCGGCGCCTGGCTTTACTCTGTTACCCGAAATAAAATCGTCGACAACTATCGCAAGAAGAAAACCGAATCGCTGGAAGACTTTTTCTATCAGGACGAGGATGGCGAATTGAATTTCAAAGATATTCTGCCTGCAGACGACAGCCACCACCCGGAGGTCGGGATGTTTCAAGATTTGTTTTGGGAAGAATTGATGAAAGCTCTGGACGAACTGCCCGAAAAACAAAAGCGCGTGTATATTCAAAACGAGTTGGAAGACAAGACTTTGCAGAGCATTGCAAATGACGAAAACGAAAACATCAAAACCATTATCAGCAGAAAGTCTTATGCCGTAAAGCACTTGCGCAAGAAGATGCGCCGCCTATATAACGATTTGGAAAATTAAATTTTTAAAAAAGATGAACAGTCATAAAAAGAAATCTTGGATAGCGATTGCGTGTGTAATTGTCGCTATCGGATTGTTTGTTTGGTTTTTCCAATGGCTTTGGAACATTCTGCTGCCCGATATTTTGGGAGTCAAATCCATCAATTATTGGCAGTCGCTGGGAATTTTATTGTTGTCGAAAATTTTGTTTGGGGGCTTTGGAGATAAGACCAAATGCAGAAATCGAACCGCTGCTGATGGCGAAAGAAAGGACATTTGGAGACAGAAATCCCTATCCGGATTTTGCGGAACCGACGAGGAACACGAAAGGGAAAAACAGATTTGGAAACAGAAATTCGAGGCCAAATTTTACAAGCCCGAATCTAATCCTGAAAAGGAATCATAACAAATTCATCGAAGAATTGCCGTGTTTTTGTCTTTTGAGTCTGCTGCTCTTCAATCTGCTTCAAGAAAATAAAAAAACCGTCTCCATTTTTTGGGGGCGGTTTTTGTAGAGTAAATATTTTTGTTTTAGTTCTGCTTTTCCATCAATTTGATAAGATTAAGCGCTGATCCTGCTTTGAACCAGCCTATTTGTCCAGCGTTGTAACTGTGGTTGGCGAGGATGATATCCGTGGTTCCGTCTGAATGCACAAACTCCAGCGACAATTGTTTCCCCGGAGCAAATTGATCCAAGTCCAAAAAGTTTATGGTATCGTCCTCCTGGATTTTATCATAGTCGTCTTTGTTTGCAAAGGTGAGTGCCAACATTCCTTGTTTTTTAAGGTTGGTTTCGTGGATTCTGGCAAATGATTTCACCAAAACTGCCCGTACACCAAGATGTCTCGGTTCCATCGCTGCGTGCTCTCTGGAAGAACCTTCACCGTAGTTCTCATCGCCCACCACGATGGTTGGGATGCCGGCTGCTTTATATTGTCTTGCAGAGTCGGGAACGGCCTTGTATTGCCCGTCTAATTGGTTTTTAACTTTATTGGTTTCCATATTGAAAGCGTTTACCGCACCGATCAACATATTATTGGAAATATTATCTAGATGTCCGCGGTATTTCAACCAAGGACCTGCCATAGAAATGTGGTCGGTGGTACACTTGCCGTATGCTTTGATGAGGAGTTTAGCGCCGGTGATATTCTTGCCGTCCCAAGGTTCGAAAGGCTCCAGCAATTGTAGTCTGTCCGATGTTGGAGAGACTATTACTTCTACCGTAGATCCATCTTCGGCCGGGGCAACATAGCCGGGATCATCCACATCGAACCCCAATTTTGGCAACTCATCGCCGTTGGGTTCATCGAGGAGCACCATTTCGCCATTTTTGTTCCGAAGTTTATCGGTCAACGGGTTAAAAGTTAAATCTCCGGCAATCGCCATAGCAGTTACCAATTCCGGCGAACCTACGAACGCGTAAGTGTTGGGATTTCCGTCTGCTCTTTTGGAGAAGTTTCTGTTGAAGGAGTGAACGATGGTGTTTTTCTCTTGTTTCTCAGCTCCTTCTCGCGCCCATTGCCCGATACAGGGCCCGCAAGCATTAGCGAAGACTTTGCCACCGATTTCTTCAAAAGTTTTCAAAAAGCCATCTCTTTCTACCGTGAATCTCACTTGTTCGGATCCCGGTGTTATGGTATATTCTGCCTTTACTTCCAGATTTTTTTCTTTTGCTTGCTTGGCCACCGATGCTGCTCTTGCGATATCTTCATAAGACGAGTTGGTACACGACCCTATCAGTCCAACTTCGATTTTTGTTGGCCACCCGTTTTTCTCGGCAATTTCTTTCATCTGCGAGATCGGCGTTGCCAAATCGGGGGTGAAAGGTCCGTTGAGATAAGGCTCCAAGGTATCAAGATTGATTTCAATGATTTCGTCGTAATATTTTTCAGGTTCTGCCAGAACTTCGGGATCTGCTTTCAGCACGTGGGCAATAGCATCGGCGGCATCTGCAAGATCTTCCCGGTCTGTAGAGCGTAGATATTTGCTCATATTGTGGTCATAGGCGAAGATGGAAGTGGTGGCGCCAACTTCGGCGCCCATATTGCAGATGGTGCCTTTGCCGGTGCAAGAGATCGATTCTGCACCATCGCCGAAATACTCTACAATAGCGCCAGTTCCGCCTTTCACGGTAAGTATTCCTGCTACTTTTAGGATGACGTCTTTTGCGGCGGTCCAGCCGTTGAGTCTTCCGGTCAGTTTTACGCCGATCATCTTAGGAAATTTGAGTTCCCAAGGCATTCCCGCCATAACATCGACGGCGTCTGCGCCGCCCACACCGATGGCGACCATCCCCAATCCACCTGCATTGACTGTGTGAGAATCGGTGCCGATCATCATTCCGCCAGGGAAGGCGTAGTTTTCCAGCACCACTTGGTGGATAATTCCGGCTCCTGCTTTCCAAAATCCGATGCCGTATTTGTTGGATACGGACTGAAGAAATTGATAAACCTCGTTGTTTTTATTTTCAGCTTCGATAAGATCTTTTGCTGCACCCACTCTCGCCTGAATCAGGTGATCTGCGTGAACTGTGGATGGAACCGCCACCCGCTTCTTGCCCGCTTGCATAAACTGTAAAAGCGCCATCTGCGCCGTTGCATCCTGCATGGCAACTCGGTCCGGTGCAAAATCTACGTAAGATTCGCCTCGTTTGAAAGCCTCTTTCGGTTGCGAAGGATAAAGGTGCGCACAAAGAATTTTTTCGGAATAAGTAAGAGGTCTTCCCATAAAAGTTCTTGCCTCGTTTACTCTGGTTTCGAAATCAGAATAAACTTTTTTGATCATATCAAAGTCAAAAGTCATGTCTCGATTTTATTTTTTTGTTGTTTTTATACTATTTTATTTAGGTTTTTCCTTAATTTTAAACGGTCAAACGCACGCTCGGCTATATGGATTAATCAAATATTTCCGTCGTACGGCTTGAGTTTTAGGCTTAAAATAAAGCCAATGAGCCCTCTGTATTTTTCAACTGTCAAGTTACGAAAAAAAAACAAGATGTCACTTTTAAATTTAGTTAAAATCGTTTTTTAAACGCAATATGGAAAGATTCTAAAAATAAAAATAGTCCCGATAGATTTATAAAGTCGACCCTGAAAATCTCTATCAATCTGCGTTGTCCTCGTATTTTCTGCATTATTTTCGTTCCCTTCAAAATTTGAACAAAGCTACAAAAATATGCGCTTTGACGCGATTGGGATTCATTTAGATTAAAAATAAATTAAATTTAATTTTTCTATATGAAGGCTTTTTCTTTCTTTGTAATGCTTTTTTAATACTAACTTTAATTATGGATTTGCTTGCGCACACATTTAGGAAACATAAAAATCAAATAATTTTTTTGGTATTTTTTGTGCTTTTAGCCGGTCTTTACTTTTTGGTTGATCCTTCGGAAAGCTCATATTTTCCACAATGTCCTCTGAAAGTGATGACCGGATACGAATGCGCGGGATGCGGCGTTCAACGATCTTTTCACGAGTTGCTGCATTTCAGATTTTTAGAGGCTTTCAAATTCAATCCGCTTTTTGTTTTTGCCATAACAGTTTTCCTAATGATTTTTGCTATTCAATTTTCTAAAAAAGAAAAACTAAAACTGCGCATCGATCGTTTCATCGGTGGTAAAGCATTTATTTTCGGTCTTCTAATAATAGTTTTTGTATTTTCGTGGCTGAAAAACACAGACTTTTACAAAGATTTTATTTTAAATCTCTAATGGCACATCCGTTGAAAAAAATATTTAGCATTATTCTCACAATTTGCTGTCTCGCAGTGGTTGCGCAGGCTAAGGAAAATCCCGTTCCGTCCTTCATTCCAAAAAAAATTCAGCAAAAATTTGGTTACGTCAATCGGCAAGGCAAAACGGTCATTTTACCGGAATACGATATTGCCATGTTCTTTTCAGAAGATTGCAACCTTCTTAATTCCCCGAACAAAAAGGTCAGGATTTTCGGTTCGGCTCAGTATGCAACGGTGGAAAAAGACAGCACTGCGTACCGAATCGATAAAAAGGGAACGCGCGTCTATCGATACAGAAATGCGGATATGGGCATTTGTTCTCAGTCATACGAAATGCCAAGATACAAAGCTTTTGCGCTCAATGGGATGTACGGCTTGGTGAGCAAAGACAGCATCGATCTAGGCGGCTACAAAGATTTCGACATCTATCCGCAATACCAGATGATGATGGTGCTGGAGAGCGATCGCGAAAATCCAATGATCATCGCCGTAAGGAACAACAAGTTTGGGATTGTGGATAAGCATAATAAAATTATTCTACCCTTCGTGTACTCAGATATTAAAATGAATCTCTCCTGGATAACGGCTCATCTTTTTGAGGTTTCGTACGACGGGAAAAATTATTTCTATGTAGACGAGAAAAATAAAGCCTACTAACTCAAAAATAATTGTAATTTTGCAATAAGAAATTTAAGGGGTGCCGTAAAAAGCTGAGATTATACCCAATGAACCTGGAACGGGTAATGCCGTTTAGGGATTAATGAAAAAGATTTTATAGAAGTCTGCTTTTTCATTATTAAATCTTCATTGACAATTCTTTATCGCCCCTTTTATTCTAAAATAGATTTTTACCACAAAATTTTTTTAAGAATGAAAGGTTTACTTTTTTTAGGAGTCTTCGTCACTCCGTTTTATTTTTCGCAAACTACAGATTCTGCGAAAGTTACAAACATCAAAGCGGTAGAATTTACCCAAAGGTCGCCCGTGGCGAAATCCATTATCAACGTAGAAAAAGATCTTGCCGATAAGAATTTGGGTCAGGATTTGCCGATTCTGTTGAAAAACCAAATGTCCGTTGTTTCTACCTCCGATGCAGGAAATGGCGTGGGCTACACGGGATTCAGAATTCGGGGTTCCGCCGGGACAAGCATCAACGTGATGATGAATGGCGTCCCCTACAACGATTCGGAGTCGCAAGGTACCTTTTTCGTAGATGTGCCGGATCTTGCAAGCTCGGCTTCGCAGATCGTCATTCAGCGTGGGGTAGGGAGTTCGTCCAACGGGGTTTCGGCGTTTGGCGCAAGCGTGAATATCATTTCCAAAAACCCTTCCGAGACATTTTCTGTACGTACGGATGATTCCTACGGCTCCTTTGATACTTACAAATATTCGGCTGAAATCAATTCGGGGAAATTCTGGAAAAACCGATTATCCGCGATGGGAAGATACACCTATATCCACTCCGACGGCTATATCGACCGGGCTTTTTCCAAGTTGCACTCCTATCATTTTTCGACCTTGTTTCAGGAGAAAAACACGGAGATACGGCTTTTGGCCTTCGGGGGCAAGGAAAAAACCTATCAGGCCTGGAACGGCATCGATAAAGCGACTTGGGAGACGAATCCCACATTCAATTATTCCGGAGCAATCTACGACGAGAATTGGGAAAATATTATCGATTTTTATGATAATGAAACCGATAATTACCGGCAAAACCATTATCAACTTTTATGGAACCAGCGGTTTTCGGAACAATGGAAACTTGAAACCACGGCGCACTACACGAAAGGGAAAGGTTATTACGAAAATTATAGGCAAGGCGATCCGTTTGCAAAATATAATCTGCCCAACCCGATAATAAACGGCGCTGAAGAAGAATATTCAGACTTTATCCGAAAAAAATGGCTGAATAATGATTTTTATGGTGTGATCTCCACTTTGTACGGCAGCTTGGGATCTCTTGATCTTAATATCGGTGCTGTGACCAATCAATATTATGGGAGACATTACGGCAACGTAACCGGGGTTTTCTTGCCGGAAATTGATGAACACGAATATTACAGAAACCGATCGGTAAAAAATGAAGTGTCGGGTTTTGCAAAAGGCATTTATAAATTAGGACGATTTGAAATCTTCGGAGATCTGCAATTAAGAAATATTGATTATGACACCAAAATACTTTTGGAAGGCGATTCCGAAGGTGCAGATTTGGATAGAAAATGGACATTTTTCAATCCAAAAGCGGGCGTCAGTTATAATTTGGGTAAGGGTAAAATTTTTCTTTCTTATGCCAATGCGCATCGCGAACCCAACCGCGACGATCTTCTCTCGAATCCCAATACAAAGGCAGAAACGCTGCACGATTTCGAAGCCGGATTTGAAAGACAGTTTGGAAAAATTGCTTTTACCGCAAACGCCTATTATATGTATTATGAAAATCAGCTGGTCTTGAACGGGCAAATCAATAATGTAGGAGAATTCATCCGAACCAACAGCGGGCAAAGCTATAGAATGGGGATAGAAGTGGGATTAGTGGCCAAGATATCCAACACGTTGCAATTATCCGGCAATGCAACTTTGAGCTCAAATAAAAACAAAGAATTCATCGCAGAAACGGAGGAAGGTCTTGTAAACTACGGAAAAACAGATATTTCTTTTTCGCCAAGTGTGATGGCCAACGGAAATATCACTTATTCGCCGCTCAAAAATTTGAACCTTGGCATTACAGCACAATATGTGGGCAAACAATTTCTGGATAATTCCGGAAGCACTGTCAATCAGTTGGATGATTATCTGGTTCCGGATTTCACCGCTTCGTACAAACTGCCATTCGTGAAAAATGAAGTTATCCTAAGATTTTTATTAAATAATTTCACCGATACGAAGTATGTCAACAATGGTTTTAGTGGACCTTATTACTTCGCTCAGGCAGGAATTAACTTCCTTTTTGGCCTTTCGATCCGCGTAAAATAAATTTTTTCTCATTGATTATCAATATATTAAAGTAAATCATTAGAAATATTTTATAATTTTATTTGATGGTTTGAAATTAATTTTAAATTTACGATAAGTTATTATGCCTATGTGAGGTGCATTTATGACTTAAATAATAAAGACCTTAAAAATTTACAATTATGAGAAAATTTTATTTTCTGGGACTTGCTTTATTAGCGAGTGTCAGTGCTTTCGGGCAACTTACCTACACCGTCAACAATGGTGTTTTCAAATTGACTTACGGGAAAACCGGCGATTGGAGTTTCTACAATCCTCAAAGTGCTCCCACGTTCTATGTACACGTCTGGTCCTCGCAGACAGACGGCGATAACAACAGCGGCAACTACGATGACAATTGGGGTAATTCTAACACAACCATGAATTGGGATGCAACAGAAAATGCTTATGTCGGCACGATCGATCTGAACACAAAACTTTTCACCAATTCTAACAACATTATGCCCCAAGGAACGATTGTGCAACGGATTGGTATTGTGTTCAAAAATCAACAGAATGGGGCTACTGCACAATCTGGAGACCAAGATTTGGAAGGTCCGACCACGCTTTCAACTTTGGGCGTCTCCGACGTCAATGCCAAAACGAAATCTCAAGTGGCTGCAGGCAAATTATTTACCTCCGTTAAAGGAAGTATAGACCTTACGGTGTACGATTTTGGAGGCAAAGTCATTAAAACAATTAAGGTGAATGCCAATGGCACTCCGATCGATCTTAACATGTCTCAAAAGGGATTATTCTTACTTCAGATTTCTGGAAATAATGTTTCAGAAGTGGTAAAATTTACCAATTAGACCTTAATTTTTCATATCAAATTCAAAAGCTTGCCGTAAATAGCAGGCTTTTATATTTTCTGAAAGCCCGAAAAATATGTAGTTTTGTGGCAAATGAATTTTGAGTATCACATCTATCACTATCTTTTGAAGCATGGCCGGACAGAGGTTCCGGATTTTGGCGTTTTTGAGATTTCCAAAGAGCCTGCTAAAATAGATGCCGAAAACGCTGTGATTATGCCACCCAAGGAACTCATCACATTTCGATATCAGCCGTCTGTTTTTGATAACCATTTGGCAAAATATATCGCAGAAGAGACAGATACCAACCTTTTCACCATTCAGATGGAGCTGAAAGATGAGGTTGCGAAGTGGATTAAACAGTTGCACGCCGAGAAAATTCTTTATCTGCAGAATCTTGGTCTCTTTTTATGGGACGAACAGAACAGCATTGTGAAGACAAATGATTCCGATGATGCATTCGGGTTAGAGGCCATCAAACTTCAAAATCTAAATAAAACTTATCCGGTTAAGAAAAGTTCTGAATCCGAAGATTATGCTTTGAACAAGGCGGTTATTTGGACTTTTCTGTTACTCCTTATTTTAGGCACAGTCTCACTTTTCCTCTTTGGCGATCGGGAATTGATATTTGGGAAATCGTCTCAAATTCCTTCAAAAAAAATCGTCTCAAAAACCGAAGTTCGAGAAGCCTGGTCAGCCCCAAAACAAACTCCAATCAAAGACAGTACAAAAACGATAAAAAATGCTAAAGTCCAAAAAATCAAGTGATAGCCTTACCGTAATGACCAACATTGTCTTACCCAATGAGACCAATTCGTTAAAAAATCTGTTTGGTGGCGAGCTGCTGTCCAAGATGGATCGTGCCGCATCCATCTCCGCCGCAAGACATAGCGAAACGAAGGTGGTTACCGCGTCTGTGAATCACGTTTCCTTCGACCTCCCGATTCCCGAAGGCGGAATTGTGGTTTTGGAATCCAAAGTTTCCCGTGCCTTCTCCACATCGATGGAGATCTATGTTGATGTTTGGCTGGATGATCCCATTAAGCAAAAAAAAGTACACACCAACTCGGGCATTTACACTTTTGTAGCAATAGACGACGACGGAAAGCCTGCGAAAGTGCCGGAAATTATCCCCGAAACTGAGTTGGAAATCGAGCGATTTGCAGGAGCCAAGCGAAGAAAAGAACTGTCATTAATCCTTTCGGGGAGGATGAAACCAACCGATTCTGAGGAGCTTAAAAAATTATTCTTAGGCGAGTAATTATAAATATAAGCGGGCTTTTTAGCTCGTTTTTCTTATCTAACTTCTAATTTCTAAAGTCTAATTAATGAAAATCCTTCAACTCGATCAAAACCATCCGCTGATTTCGGAACAATTGACTGCCAAAGGTTTTGTGGTAGAAGAAGATTATTCTTCGGACTATGACGAGATCTTGGAGAAAGTTGCTGATTATCAAGGAATTATTATCAGAAGTAGAATCCCATTGGATCAAAATTTCCTGACTAAAGCTTCTCACCTCAAATTCATTGCAAGAGTAGGCGCCGGAATGGAAAATATTGATGTCGAAACCGCAACAAAATTGGGCATCAAACTGATCAATTCGCCCGAGGGAAACCGAGATTCTGTTGCAGAGCACGTTGTTGGGATGTTATTGATTTTGATGAACAGATTATTCATTGCTTCCAATGAAGTGAAAAATGGAATCTGGAAACGGGAAGAAAATCGTGGTGACGAATTACTGGGCAAAACTTTCGGGATTATCGGTTACGGGAATATGGGAAAGGCCGTTGCAAAAAGGCTTTCGGGCTTTGGCGTTGAGGTTATTTTCTACGATATTCTGCCCGATCTTTCAGATGAATTGGCAACGCAGGTTTCACTGAAAGAACTTCAAAGAAGATCAGATGTTTTGAGTCTTCATATTCCTTTGACTTCCGAAACACATTATTTGATTGATGAATATTTTATTTCCAAAATAAATAAGAATTTTTATTTCATTAATACGGCGAGAGGGAAAAATGTGAAGACAAAAGCGTTGGTAGAAGCCATCAAATCTGGAAAAATTTTGGGTGCTTGCCTGGATGTTTTGGAATATGAAAAGTCATCATTTGAAAACCTCGATACTTCGACTTCGCTCAGCACAGGAGAAAATCAGGATTTGCAATTTCTTTTGGATTCTGAAAAAGTGATTGTTACACCGCATATTGCTGGTTGGACGTACCAGAGTAAGACCAAGTTGGCGCAAGTGATCGTTGACAAAATATTAACCGATTTTTAAGTTTATTTTTAACAAATCTTAAGACAATTCCGCTCGGTCAAAATTTCATTTTATGTTAACTTGCGTGCCTCAACGAAGTTTGGAATCCTAATGAATTTTAGAAAAATTATAGTTCCCGTTTTTACCGTGTTAGCCGTTTTCGCCTGCAAAAAAGAAAAAGAATCTGCAGCATCGTACACCTCCAAACTTCCCAACTACGGCAACGTAGATCTGAACAAAGTTTTTGAGGCAAAGGATTTGACCCTGCCCAATCAAACTTCCATTTTGCCACAGATTAATAATTATTATCAAAAAGTATGGGTAGAAGGAGATCTCAGCGGTGGTCTGCTCGTTGCCAAAGGAAATAGAATTATCTTCGAAAAATACCGCGGATTTGGCAGAGAAAACGGTGGAATGCCAATCGATGCGAAGACACCACTTCACGTGGCATCCGTCAGCAAAACAATGACGGCAATGGCAGTTTTAAAATTGGTGGAAGCCGGAAAACTGAAACTCGAAGATAACGTCACTAAATTTTTCCCAGAATTTCCTTATCCTGAAATTACCGTTTTTAGTTTGTTATCACAAAGAAGCGGACTTCCAAAATACGAGCATTTTGATCAAAGCATAAAGCCGGCTCCGGAAGAATTGAAGAAGGAATTTCTCAGCAACCAAGATGTTGTGGATATGCTCATCAAGTACAAGCCGGATCTGGCAAGACCGTCCAACACTGGATTTATGTACTGCAATACCAATTTTGCACTTCTCGCTTTGATCGTAGAAAAAGTGACGGCAACGCCATTCCCCGAGGCAATGCAGGAAATCCTTTTCAAACCTTTGAAGATGGCTCATACTTTCATTTTCCAAAAGAAAGATATCCCCACTGCTTCACAATCATTTTTTAGCGGTTATAGACTTTATCCGTTGGATAATCTCGATTTGATCTACGGCGACAAAAACGTTTACACCACGCCAAGAGATTTGCTTAATTTTTCGGTCGCATTATATTCCAAAGATTTCCTGAAACCGCAACTGAAAGCTAAGATTTTCGAACCTTACAGCAATGAGAAGCAAGGGATCAACAATTATGGTTTGGGATTTAGGATGAAGAATTTCGACAATGGCGAAAAACTCACTTATCACAACGGCTGGTGGCACGGCACCAATTCGGTTTTTGCACATCTTTTGAAATCCAAGGTTACGATCATTGCTATTGGAAACAAATATTCGGGGAAAGTATATTCTGCTTTGGCGCTATCGGGATTGTTTGAAGATTTCCCGTTCGAGATGGAAAAATTCAACAGCACGATGAACCTAAATGTTGCTGCTGAAACAGATTCTGCAAATATTAATTCTGGAGATTAATCAACGAAGGCACAAAGAAAAATCCATTGAAGTTAAATGTCGAAGACACTATTTTTTGGTTTTTAAAAACTGTTTTTGGTAATCTTATCGTGCGACTTTAGATAGAGCGGGAGCGCCGCCGAGCCGTACCATTTATAAAGTTCTGCGGCAAAAATTCCGGATTTTACAGAAGGATCTGTCAGCACCAAACTTTCTGCTTCTGCTTTAGTTTTCGCGTCCAGAATGAAGATGCCGTTGTAATGATTTTCATTTTCTTCAAACATTGGACCCGCGACGATCAGTTTTCCATCTTTAGCCAATTTTCGGATGTTGTCCATATGCCCTCTCATCAATTCAGATTTTTTGCTCTTGTCGGTCATCTCGGTTTTCCCTTTTTTGAGAATTACGAGGTAATAGACTTTCATTCCGTACTGGTCCGCACCGAGAGAATCTGCAAGTTTATGGTCAAAATTTTTATTCTGAGCGTTCGCAGAAGAGGAAAATATGATTAAAGAAAGTATTGTGAAAAGTGATTTCATATCAGTTAAGTTTTTATCAAAGTTAAATATTAAAATGATAGGCTATATTTTCTCATCAATTATCTTCTGAATCTGAAATATTGCGATAATTCGTGCTTTTGACCTTTCAAAAACTGAGAAGCCATTTCCATCCCAATCACCGAAAAGGTAATCCCATTGCCACCAAATCCCAAGACAAAATAAGCACTCGGAAAATCGGGATGCGCGCCGATGTAGGGCAAGCCGTCGTCGGTCTCTCCAAAAGTTCCGGCCCAAACAAAATCGGTTCGGAAATCATTTTTTGGTAAATATTTATCTAATTTCTTGACGAGTTTTTGCTCCTTTTCCTGAAGCAAAGAATCCCGTTTTTCAGCATTCACGAACTCTTCATCTTCACCACCAATCAGGATTCTGTTATCATCGGTTGTCCGCATATAGATGTAAGGTTTGGCTGTATTCCAGACCAAAAGATCATTCAGTTCTTTGTGATTTTTTTCATTTTGTTCGCCCACGATGGCGTACGTGGAAAGGAGTTTTACAAAATTGTCTTTGATGATTTCTGTACTTTCGAAACCGTTACAGAATATCACTTTTTTTGCTTTTATTTTGTTTCCAAATTCTGTGGTTGCTATGACGCCATTTTTTTTATAATCGAATTTGATAACATCGGTTTTGTCGAAAATCTGCAAACTTTTTTTATAATTGTAATGAAGAATATCGTGCGCCAGACAAAATGCGTCGATGCTTCCGCCTTGTTCCGATAGAATGCCGCCAAAGGTATTTTCGATTTTAAATGTCTTGCCAATTTCGTCTGCTGAAAGCCATTTTACAGGAAACTTCGCTGCGTTTCTGGCTTCAAATTCCTTTTTCAAATCCGGAACATCTTTTTTGAAAGCCGCAAAATAAAGTGATTCCTTTTTCTTGAAACCGCATTCGGACTTTATCTGTTTTGAAATCTTTCCTAAAGTATCAATAGAATCGTAACACGCCCAATACGCTTTTTCCGCGCCTTCTTTCCCGATCATTTCTGAGAGTCGGAAAAGCGGAACATCAATTTCGTACTGCAGCATTGATGTTGTGGCGCTCGTACTTCCGTTCCCGATTTCTCTCCGATCCACCAAAACAGTTTTAAAACCATCTTTGATCATTTGATGCGCCAGAAGAGAACCCGTGATTCCGCCACCGATGATGAGGATTTCGGTTTGGATGTCTGCTCTAAGGGAAGGATAAGAATGTTTAAAGCCGTCTTTGACGAGCCAGAACGGTTCGGGAGATTTGAGTTTCATAAATTGTCTTGTACTTGAATACAAATCAAAAATGAAACCAGATCAAATTAAGGAAAACCGTTGGAACTTTGATGTTAAAACTCAATAATGAGGTCTATGATGTCCTCATAATCTTTTGGTTCTGAATGATATAGTTTAAATTCTTCTTGGTTTTTAAAAAGTTCTGTTACAAATTTCCGATTCAATTTTGTTGGTTTATGTGAGATGATACTTCCATAAGAACTCCAAGGATAATCCCAAATTTGTTGCGTAAAACTATGTTTTACCGGATTGAAATGAATATAATGGATGAGCTTTTTAAAATAATCTATAGAATGAACTTCTTTTCTTTCAAAGTTTTTTTCAAATAAACTTCCCGTTCTGTTGTACCGTTTGTTAATTGCTTTTGCATAAGAATTGAAAAAATGTCCAAATTGCAAATGGATATCTATTTTTTTAGGAAATTCGGTGGCGGTATATTCTAGTTTGTCGAGATTTATCTCTTCGAAAGGTTTCACATAAACCAAAATATGAAAATGATTTTTTAATAAGACCCAAGCAATTGTATCACAAAAAGGGGAAAGGTATTGGTCATACCTATTCAGGAAAAAGGTGTAATTTTTGATGTCAAAAAAAATATCCTGACCATTATTTCCTCTGTTGTAAATGTGATAATATTTACCCGCTTCAAGAAGAGGTTTGTTGTTCATTTTTCAATTATTTTTTTATTAAACCTTCAAGGTTTCAAAAACCTTGAAGGTTTGAATTTTCGACCGTTTGCTGTGTGTTTCGTTTAATTAAACCTTCAAGGTTTCAAAAACCTTGAAGGTTTGAAATCGTTTGCTGTGTGTTTTGTTTTCAATTAAACCTTCAAGGTTTCAAAAACCTTGAAGGTTTGAATTTTCGACCGTTTGCTATCAAGGTTTCAAAACCTTGAAGGTTTGAATATACCCTACATGTTCCTTCTATACTTCCCACCCACTTCGAACAAAGCATTGGTGATCTGCCCAAGCGAACAGTATTTCACGGCATCCATCATCACATTGAACAGATTCTGCTGATTGATGGCAGCGTGTTGCAAGGTTTTCAGAGCGGCTTCAGATTTGTCTTCATTAGCTTCTTGGAAGTTGTGAAGCGTTTTGATTTGAACCTGCTTTTCTTCCTCAGTCGAACGGATCACTTCTCCCGGACGAACCGTGGGCGACCCATCTTTTCCCAGGAAAGTATTCACGCCGATGATCGGATATTCTCCGGTGTGCTTCAACCACTCGTAATGCATCGATTCTTCCTGAATTTTTGAACGTTGATACATCGTTTCCATCGCACCCAAAACGCCACCTCTTTCTGTGATTCTGTCGAATTCTGCGTAAACCGCTTCTTCCACCAAATCCGTCAATTCCTCAATAATAAATGAACCTTGAAGCGGATTTTCATTTTTCGCTAAACCCAATTCTTTATTGATAATTAATTGGATTGCCATCGCTCTTCGTACGGATTGCTCAGTCGGCGTCGTAATCGCTTCGTCATAAGCATTCGTGTGGAGTGAATTACAATTGTCATAGATGGCATAAAGCGCCTGAAGCGTTGTCCGGATATCATTAAAATCAATTTCCTGAGCGTGAAGCGAGCGGCCGGAAGTTTGAATGTGGTATTTCAGCATCTGGCTTCTTTCGTCTGCGCCATATTTGAATTTCATAGCTTTGGCCCAGATTTTCCTCGCCACGCGGCCGATTACCGAATATTCGGGGTCGATTCCGTTGGAAAAGAAAAATGATAAATTGGGGGCAAAATCGTTGATGTCCATTCCTCTGGACAGATAATATTCAACGTAAGTGAAACCATTTGCGAGCGTAAAAGCCAACTGAGAAACCGGATTGGCACCCGCTTCCGCAATGTGATAACCGGAAATCGAAACCGAGTAGAAGTTTCGGACTTTTTCTTGGATAAAATATTCCTGAACGTCGCCCATCAATCTCAAGGCAAATTCTGTGGAAAAAATACAAGTATTCTGAGCCTGATCTTCTTTTAAAATATCCGCCTGAACGGTACCTCGAACGGTCGCGATGGTTTTATCTTTAATTTTTGCGTACGCTTCCGCCGGAATGACTTCGTCTCCGGTCAGTCCCAATAATTTTAAACCCAAGCCGTTGTTCGTCGGCGGTAATTCGCCGTTATATTTTGGTCTTTCCAAACCTTTGTCATCGAATTTCGCTTTTAAAGCTTTCTCAACATTCGCTTCAAGCTTGTGTTCAGCAATATATTTTTCAACATTTTGGTCGATGGCCACATTCATAAAAAAAGCCAGCAGCATTGGCGCAGGTCCGTTGATGGTCATCGAAACCGACGTCATTGGATTCACCAAATCAAATCCGGAATACAGTTTTTTGGCATCATCCAAAGTGGCGATAGAAACTCCCGCATTCCCGATTTTACCATAAATATCGGGTGGCAGAGCGGGATCTTGACCGTATAAAGTGACAGAATCAAAAGCTGTCGAAAGCCGTTTTGCCTCCATTTCCGCAGAAACATAGTGGAATCTTCTGTTGGTTCTTTCCGGGCCGCCTTCCCCAGCAAACATTCGCGTTGGGTCTTCTCCGGTTCTTTTGAACGGATAAATTCCGGCGGTGTAAGGAAATCCGCCCGGAAGATTTTCCTGACCCTTCCACTTAATCAAATCGCCCCAATCGGTATATTTTGGTAAAGCGATTTTCGGGATTTTTAAATGAGATAAAGATTCCGTTGAGGTTTCGACTTTGATTTCTTTTCCACGAACGAAATAAGAATAAAATTCTTTATGGAAAGCCTGTTTCGTATCATCCCAAGTTTTCAGGAAGTCGATATTGTCTTGATGAAGTTCTTTTTCAGCCTTTTGATATTCGGCATCCAACGTTTCACTGGAAAGGAATTTTTTCACTCCTTCTATGTGATACATTTTTCTGGCTAACTCAGCCTGTTTTTCAACATTGGCGTCGTATTGTTTGTTGTTTTCAACAATTTCAGAAAGGTAACGAACTCTTTTTGGAGGAATGATGGTTACTTCTTCGGTAATTTCCTGTTCCACAAAAGCTCGCAAATTTAAATCAGAATATTTCTCATTAACTTTCTCAACTAATCGATTGTATAACTCAGTGGTACCGTGGTCATTGAACTGAGAAGCTTTTGTTGCATAAACGGGCATATCGTCCAACGGACTTTCCCACAACAGGTGGTTTCGTTGGAACTGTTTTTTCACGGCCTGAAGCGCATCCAGAGCGCCGCGCTTGTCGGATTTATTTAATGCAACCAAATCTGCATAGTCCAGCATATCGATTTTTTCCAACTGAGTCGATGCGCCGTATTCTGGCGTCATCACGTACATAGAAATATCCGCAAAATCCGAAACTTCCGAGCCGGATTGTCCGATTCCAGAAGTTTCCAAAATGATAATATCAGGGTCAGCCAATTTCAACACATTTAATGCTGAATGAATAAAAGGCGAAACCGAAACGTTGTTTTCTCGCGTCGCCATTGAGCGCATATAAACTCGTGGATCGTTGATGGCGTTCATACGGATTCTGTCTCCCAAAAGCGCCCCTCCGGTTTTCTTTTTCGAAGGATCGATAGAGATAATGGCCATTTTTTTATCGGGATTGGATCGCAAGAATCGTCTTACCAATTCATCGATCAAAGAAGATTTTCCGGCACCGCCAGTTCCCGTGATCCCGACAATTGGAATATTGGAATTTTTTGATTTTTCGTCGATTGCTTTTACTAAATCCGGTTTTTCTTCGGAGAAGTTTTCTACTGCAGAAATGATTTTGGCAATGCTTGAAGGATTTTCAAAACTGATGGTATCCAAATCCGCTACGGCAACTTCCTTGCCCGTGGGGAAATCAGATTTTTTCACCAAATCGTTGATCATCCCTTGCAATCCGAGCTCGCGCCCATCGTCCGGAGAATAGATTCTATCGATTCCGTAACGCATCAGATCGTCGATTTCTTCCGGAAGAATGACGCCGCCGCCGCCTCCGAAAATCCTTATTTGCGGCGCGTTTTTCTCTCTCAGGAGATCATAGATGTATTTGAAATATTCGTTGTGTCCGCCTTGATAGGAAGTCAGTGCAATCGCGTTGGCATCTTCTTGGATGGCTGTGTTCACTACTTCTTCAGCAGATTTGTCGTGTCCCAGGTGGATGACTTCGCAACCTGTTGCTTGGATCACGCGGCGCATAATGTTGATGGCAGCATCGTGACCGTCGAATAATGCGGCTGCGGTTACGATTCTTACTTTGTTTTTTGGAGTATATGGTTGGGTTTCCATTTCTTATTATCGATTGTTTCCAAAGATAATATTTTTTGGGAAATGGAATCGGGTGAATTAAAAAAGGGAAAAAATACAATGCATAATTCAGATATCAGTCCACTGATTTTTACTGCTTTATAAATTTGAAACTTTTTACACCGGAGTCGGTTTTCAAAGATAATAAGTAAACTCCCGACGGCAATTTGGAAACGTTGATTTTTGCGCTGTTTTCAGTGAGCATCTGCTTACCGCTAAGATCGTAAATGACGATTTTTTCGATTTTGGTTTTTACATTTATAATATTAATGAACTCCTTTGTCGGGTTGGGGTAGATGCTGATTCCTTTTAGCTCGGGATTTTCTGATGTTGATAAAGCATCTGTCAAAGTAATCGGTTCGCGGAAAAGAGAGAGCTCCAACAAAATATTATTGCCCAGCACGCCATAAGAGTAGGCTTCTGCGGTGTAGGTGGCAAAATCCGGGTTTTCTACACTATTGAAGCTGAGGTGTTCTGCGCTGGTATTGAGTTTTTGATCCAAGTTTTTGAACCAACTAAAGCTGTAATCTCCCGAAAGCGACTGCTCCAGTTTTGCGGACTGACCAACGATGGCTAAAACAGTTTTGATGTCATCATAACGCTGTGGCGAATAATCGAAATCGGTCTGCTCGGCAAAGTCTGTGATATAATTTGACAAATCGGTTTTGGAAAATCGGTTGTTGCTCAGGTGCGTAATCGGAGGCAGCTGATCGGGCAATTCGCCTGAAAGTTGATTGCTATTCAAATTGACCATCAGTAGTTTTGGCATTCCTAATAATAGCGAAGGAAAATTTCCCTCAATCAAATTGTTGTGGAGAAACAGCTGCTGCAGATTGGGCAATGCTGCAACGACGGCGAGATTCCCGCTGATTTTATTTCGGCCGAGGTTCAGATTCTGCAAATTTTTAAGCTGAGCAATTTGCGCTGGAACCTCAGCAAGTTGATTGCTTTCCAAAGACAGCCACTCCAGATTGATGAGCGAAGCGAGCCCGGCGGCATTTTGCTCTGTCAAATGATTATTACTAAGGTCGAGACTCGTGAGTTGTGTCAGTTGCGAAACCTGCGTGGGGATTTGAGCAAGATTGGTTCCCGAGAGCGAAAGCGTTTTCAGTTTTGATAGACCCGCGAGATTTCCGTAGCCATTTGCCACGATTGGATTATTGTCCAAAATCAAGGTTTCGAGGTTGGGGAATGTCGCAATTTTTGCCGGAACGGTAGTCAAACCAAGATCTGCGATATTCAGAAATTTGAGATTGTTGAAATTCTGAAGCATTCCGTTGGCGTCTGCAATGGTGAACATATTACCACCCAAGCCAAGATCCTCGACATTGAAAAGCCCGCCCAGAGCAGCAGATGGATCGCCCGTCAATCTGTTGTTGCTGATATCGAGTTTGGTCAATAAGCTGAGGGAAGAAACGCCCATCGCCAATTCGCCCGTGAGCTGATTGTTGCTGAGGTCTAATTTTGTGAGTTTTGTGAGAGAAGTGATAGTTGCAGGGAAAACCCCACGCAAGGCGTTTCCGGAAAGGTTAAGTTCCGCAACCAAACCATTTTTTACAACGACGCCAAACCAATTGCGTGGATCTTCCTCCAAGTTCCAAGTCCTATTCCAATTTTCGCCGTCGGTTGCATCATAAATATTGATCAGCAAAGCACGGTCGGCATTGGAAATGCTCCATTGCGCATAGAAAAAATTGGAAATCAGTAAAAAAAATAGAATTTTTCGCAAGTTTGTGTAAAATTAAAGCGCAAATATAATGTATAAACAAATTAAATAATCTGTTTGTAAGAAAATTAATGATTATTTTCGCACGTGATGTGATTTTTTTATGAGGAAATATCTGATTTACTATATTCTGCTTTTTACCATTGTTACCGGCTTTTATTATGCTTACTCTTACCTACAGTTATCGGGCAATCAGTTTGTCTATCCGATAGACGATGCCTACATCCATCTGGCCATTGCGAAACATTTTGGCGAAAGTGGATTTTGGTCTGTCAATTTGAATAGTTTTGACAGTGCCTCTTCATCGATTCTTTACACCTTGATATTAAGTGCGTTGATCCGCATTTTTGGCGATAACGTTTATTATCCGATGATTGTCAACATTATGGCCGGATATGTTGCGACTTATTGGATCTACAGATTTTTTCGGGATTTTTATTCGGAGAAAGAGCTGAAAGTGGGACTCATCCTTTTTTTGCCGGTTTCTTTATTATATATGATGGTTATCTTGGGTATGGAGCAGACGCTGCATATGATGTTATCGGTGATGGCGGTTTATTTTATCAAGAAAAATTTTAACAATCATTTTCAGCGGCGCGATTTAGCAAAACTCCTGATCACCGTTTTCTTTTTAGGAATGGTGCGGTTCGAAAGTATGTTTTTTGTTTTTTGGCTGAGCATCATTTTGATCATCGCTAAAAAATTCGAAGAAATGCTGTTGATTTTGCTGGTAGGTCTGGCGCCGATGGTTATTTTTGGTTTGATTTCAATCGCAAACGGCGGCTTCTTTTTTCCCAATTCGGTCATTATCAAAGGAAATTATCCCACCGGTAATCTGCTGAGAAGCACTTGGATAATGTTCGAAAATGGAATTTTATTGAATAAGAGTTTCTACAAATTGTTTCTTTTTCCGCTGATCTGCATTTTTCTCTATCTCATCAAAAACTACCGAAAAAAAAGCTTTAAAGAATTGATTCAAAATGAATCATTGCTGATAATCATTCTTGGCACAGCGCTTTTCCAAAGTTTTTTCGCGGTCATCAAATTTCGGTACGAGAACTATCTTATGGCGATGCTGGTGTTGGTTCTGATCCCAATGGCGGTAGAATATTTAGTTACAGAAAAGAAAAAGGCCGGATATTTTTTATTTGCCATCTCGTTTGTAGGCTTTGGTCTTGTAGGTTTTTACCGCTTTGCGGCGGCGCATCCTGTGCTAAAAAATTCGTCTAAAAACATCGAGGCACAACAAATTGAGATGGCCGGGTTTCTTCATCAATTTTACAAAGGACAAAAAGCCGTTGCAAACGATATTGGTGCCATTGCGTATTTTGGAGAAACGCAGCTTTTAGACATCGTGGGGTTGGGATCCACCGATGTTGCAAGGTTTTATATCGAGAATAGATCTTTGCCGGAATCTGATTTTAATAAAAAATACCATCAATTTTTAGCAGATTATATTTCGAGAAACGGATACAAAGTGGCGGTCATCTATCCCAAATGGTTTCCCGGGCAAGTCCCGAAAAGCTGGATTCCTGTGGCATCGTGGAGGATAGAAAACAATATTGGAACGGCTCAGAACCGGGTGGTTTGGTATGCCTTCAATAACAGCGATGCAGTAATTTTGAGGCGCAATCTGGCACAATTTGATCTCAATAAAAATGTGACTGCATATTATTTTATCAATAAATGAAAAAATCCAGCTTTGTAAGGAGCCGGATTCTAATTTTAAAAATTTTAACTTTTATTTGCCAAGGTAGGAACTGTACATCCAGACCTCTTTTTCTTGTTCCGTAATGTAGTCGCTCATTTGGGAGTTGGTGCCTTCGTCGCCCGCTTTTTCTGTGATTTCGAGAAGCTCTCTTTGCAGCTCAATCACTACCTTGAAAGAATTAAGAATGAGTTCGACGCTTTTGTTTCCGTCAGAAACTTCTTTGCTTTCTTTGATGGTCGATATTTGCAAATAGTCCGAATAGTTATGAGCCGGAGTAGCTCCCAGAGTTAAGATTCTTTCGGCAATTTCATCAATTTTTAAAACCAAACTATTGTAAAGTTCTTCGAATTTCGGATGAAGCGTGAAGAATTGCTCGCCTTTGATGTTCCAGTGAGAACCTCTGGTGTTTTGGTAAAAAACCGAGTAATTGGCTAATAAGACATTAAGTTTGTCTGCGATGGTTTTGCAATCGGTTTCTTTGAGGCCGATTAAAGTTGCATTTTTCATTATGTTAAAGATATTGGATTTATTGTTTAAATTTTGATTAATGGAAAATCGCCTATTTGTAAGCAATAATCTTTCCAAAATTAATCATTTCCGGAGAGATGCTGATGAAAATTGGACAAATGTCTTATTGAAAATTTCAATCGCTAATTATTTTTGTTCCAACTACTTGTAGATTACAAAATTATTCATATTTTTGCACCCTAAAATAAAAAGCAATTAAATGCCTACTATTCAACAATTAGTAAGAAAAGGAAGAGTCGCACTCACCAAGAAGAGTAAATCGGCTGCCCTTGATTCTTGTCCACAAAGACGAGGTGTATGTACGAGAGTATATACCACCACTCCTAAGAAACCTAACTCTGCACTGAGAAAAGTTGCAAGGGTAAGACTTTCCAACGGTAAAGAGATCAACGCCTACATCCCGGGCGAAGGACATAATCTTCAAGAGCACTCGATAGTATTGGTACGCGGCGGAAGGGTGAAAGACCTACCGGGAGTACGTTATCATATCGTAAGAGGAGCACTGGACACGGCAGGTGTCAACGGAAGAACTCAAAGACGATCTAAGTATGGAGCCAAGAGACCAAAACCAGGTCAGGCAGCTGCAGCGCCAGCTAAAGGAAAGAAAAAATAATCATTAAATAAAGGTACAGAAACAATGAGAAAGACAAAAGCGAAAAAAAGACCGTTGTTACCAGATCCGAAATTTAATGATCAATTGGTAACGAGATTCGTAAACAACTTGATGCTGGATGGTAAAAAATCTATCGCATTCAAAATATTCTATGACGCACTAGACATCGTAGAAACCAAAAAAGGAGAAACCGAAAAAACCGCCCTTGAAATCTGGAAAGATGCATTGACCAACGTGATGCCTCACGTAGAAGTACGTTCCCGAAGAGTAGGAGGCGCCAACTTCCAAATTCCGATGCCCATCAGAGCCGATAGAAAAATTTCTATGGCCATGAAATGGCTAATCAAATATTCTAAAGCTAGAAATGATAAATCTATGGCTTTGAAATTGGCCAACGAAGTGATAGCAGCCTCCAGAGAAGAAGGAGCCGCTTACAAGAAAAAATCTGATACTCACAAAATGGCGGAAGCTAACAAAGCTTTCTCACACTTCAAATTCTAATTATAAATGAGTAGAGATCTTAAATACACAAGAAATATAGGAATTGCCGCGCACATCGATGCCGGTAAAACCACTACAACCGAAAGAATCTTATTCTATACCGGGGTCAACCACAAGATTGGAGAAGTTCACGATGGGGCTTCTACAATGGACTGGATGGAGCAGGAAGCAGAAAGAGGCATCACCATTACTTCTGCCGCTACAACTTGCAATTGGAACTTCCCGACCGATCAGGGAAGACCGCTTCCGGAAACCAAATCCTACCATTTCAATATCATCGATACGCCGGGACACGTTGATTTCACAGTAGAAGTTAACCGGTCGTTGAGAGTATTGGACGGATTGGTATTCCTTTTCTCTGCAGTAGATGGAGTCGAGCCTCAGTCTGAAACCAACTGGAGATTGGCCGATAATTACAAAGTTGCAAGAATGGGATTCGTAAACAAAATGGACCGTCAAGGTGCCGACTTTCTTAATGTGGTAAACCAAGTTAAGACCATGTTGGGATCAAACGCTGTCCCGATTGTTTTACCCATCGGTGCCGAAGAAGATTTCAAAGGCGTGGTGGATTTAATAAAAAACAGAGCCATCGTTTGGGACGAAGAAGGGCAAGGCGCTACTTTTGAAGTGGTTCCGATCCCCGAAGATATGAAAGACGAAGTTTTGGAATATCGCGAAAAATTAGTCGAAGCTGTTGCGGATTATGATGACTCTTTGATGGAAAAATTCTTCGAAGATCCGGATTCTATTTCCGAAGACGAAATCAACGAAGCCCTTAGAAAAGCGACGATCGATCTTTCTATAATCCCGATGACTTGTGGTTCGTCGTTCAAGAATAAAGGTGTACAGTTTATGTTGGATGCCGTTTGCAAATATCTGCCGTCTCCATTGGATAAAGATGATATCAGAGGCACAGACCCGAGAACCGGCGCCGAAATCGCCAGGAAGCCAGACGTGAAAGAGCCTTTCGCAGCTTTGGCCTTTAAAATAGCTACCGATCCTTTCGTGGGAAGATTGGCGTTCTTCAGAGCCTATTCAGGAAGACTTGATGCGGGTTCTTATATTTTGAACAGCCGTTCGGGAGACAAAGAAAGAATCTCGAGAATCTATCAGATGCACGCCAACAAGCAAAACCCCGTAGATTATATTGAAGCGGGAGATATTGGCGCAGCAGTAGGTTTCAAATCTATCAAGACCGGTGATACTATGTGCGACGAGAAAAACCCAATCGTTCTAGAATCGATGGTTTTCCCGGAGCCCGTGATCGGTATTGCCGTTGAGCCTAAGACCAAAGCGGATCAGGATAAAATGGGTAATGCCCTGTCTAAACTGGCAGAAGAAGATCCCACTTTTACGGTACGAACAGATGAGGCATCCGGCCAGACCATTATCTCCGGGATGGGTGAGCTTCACTTGGATATCATCGTCGATCGTATGCGGAGAGAATTCAAAGTAGAAGTCAACCAAGGGCAGCCTCAAGTGGAATACAAAGAAGCACTCACGCAAGTGGCCAGCCATAGGGAAGTTTACAAAAAACAAACCGGTGGTAGAGGTAAATTTGCAGATATCGTTTTCGACATAGGTCCAGCGGACGAAGGTAAAACTGGTCTGGAATTCGTCAACGAAATCAAAGGCGGTAACATCCCGAGAGAATTTATCCCTTCCGTAGAAAAGGGTTTCAAAGAAGCCATGAAAAATGGACCTTTAGCAGGTTTCGAAGTCGAATCGATGAAGATCGTGCTCAAAGATGGATCTTTCCACGCCGTTGACTCCGATCAGTTATCATTCGAATTAGCTGCCAAAATGGGATTCAAAGAGGCCGGTAAAAAAGCAAAACCTGTGATCATGGAGCCTATCATGAAATTGGAAGTGGTAACTCCGGAAGAATATATGGGCGACATCGTAGGAGACCTCAACCGCAGAAGAGGTACGATAAACGGTATGGACGATAGAAATAATGCCAAGGTCATTAAAGCTTTCGTGCCACTATCTGAAATGTTTGGTTATGTTACTTCGCTCAGAACCTTGTCCTCCGGAAGAGCTACTTCTTCGATGGAATTCGAGAAATACGAACCGGCGCCACAAAACATTGCCGAAGAAATCATTGCTAAAGCTAAAGGTTAATTTTTTAAATTAAAAAAATGTCACAAAGAATCAGAATAAAATTAAAATCTTACGATTACAACTTGGTGGACAAGTCTGCCGAGAAAATCGTAAAAACGGTAAAATCTACAGGTGCTGTTGTAAACGGACCCATTCCTTTGCCAACCAATAAGAGAATCTTCACGGTGTTGAGATCTCCGCACGTGAACAAGAAAGCCAGAGAGCAGTTCCAATTATCATCGCACAAGAGATTGATGGATATCTACTCTTCTTCTTCCAAAACTGTGGATGCCTTGATGAAACTTGAATTGCCGAGCGGTGTAGACGTAGAAATTAAAGTGTGATGATTCAAATTATCATGAATATAATCCCCTTTCGAAAGATTGGGGATTTTTTGCTTTTACTGATGGATTTGATGATGGCGAGAATTTCTCACATAAGCGGGCATTAGTAAATATTTTCGGCTGTTCGAATGGGTAAATTAAATGGTGATGTTTCACAATTCCGTAACTCACAAATTATCAAATAATTTCCAAATATTTATTTGTCATTATAAAAAATATTCCTACATTTGCACACTCATTTTAGGGAAGGAGTATGCCTATTTCAAACATAGTACATTACGAACACCGCTAAAATGTTGTATTTTTTGAATATAGTAGATATATAATAAATAATGTCAGGTATTATTGGAAAAAAAATCGGGATGACATCTCTGTTTGACGAGAACGGCAAAAACTTGCCTTGTACCGTTATCCAGGCTGGTCCATGTACGGTTTTACAGGTCAGAACCGAAGAGAAAGACGGCTACAAAGCTGTTCAGTTGGGTTTCGATGACAAGAGTGAGAAGAACGTTGGTAAAGCGTTGGCCGGCCATTTCAAAAAGGCGGGTTCTACTCCTAAAGCAAAGTTGGTAGAGTTCTACAGAGAATTTGTAGACCAAGTGACGGTAGGAGAAGAGGTAACTGTAAAATTATTCGGCGAAGGAGAATTCGTGGATGTAACAGGTACTTCCAAAGGTAAAGGTTTCCAAGGTGTGGTGAAAAGACACGGCTTTGGAGGTGTGATGCAGGCTACTCACGGACAGCACAACAGACTTAGAGCCCCCGGTTCTATCGGTGCGGGTTCAGATCCCTCAAGAGTATTCAAGGGGATGAGAATGGCAGGCAGAATGGGAGGTAAGCAGGTCACCGTGCAAAACCTTCAGGTTTTGAAAGTAGATGAGGAACAAAATCTTTTAGTTGTAAAAGGTGCTATTCCGGGAGCAAAAAATTCTTATGTAATTGTCAGAAAATGGAATTAGTAGTATTAAATACATCAGGAAAAGAAACCGGAAGAAAAGTATCTCTTGACGAATCAGTTTTCGGAATAGAGCCCAATCAGCACGCGGTTTACTTAGAAGTTAAACAATATCTTGCCGCTCAGCGACAAGGGACTCATAAATCAAAAGAAAGAAGCGAGATCACAGGATCTACCCGAAAGCTTAAAAAGCAAAAAGGTTCCGGATCTGCAAGATATGGTGATATCAAGTCGCCAACTTTCAAAGGTGGGGGTAGAGTTTTTGGCCCGAAACCGAGAGATTACCGTTTCAAATTGAACAAATCTTTGAAAAGATTAGCCAAGAAATCTGTGCTTTCTCAAAAATTGAAAGACAACAGCGTTAGGGTTTTGGAAAATTTCAGTTTTGATGCGCCTAAGACCAAAGAATTCATCAAATTGTTGGATGCTTTGACGCTTACGGGTAAAAAATCATTATTCGTCCTTCCTGAGTCTAACAAGAATGTATATTTATCTTCAAGAAACTTGCCCAAAACAAAAGTTTTGAATTATAACGAGATCTCTTCTTATGATTTGATCAACGCCGGTGAGATTATCTTCTTGGAAGATGCCGTAGAAAAATTTCAGGAAAATCTAAAGAAATAAATCATGTCAGTTATTATTAAACCAATCATTTCAGAAAAAGCAAACTATCTTACAGAGTTGAGAGGTGCTTATTCTTTCTTAGTTGCTCCCAAAGCAAACAAGATCCAGATCAAAGGTGCAATAGAAGCACATTATGGTGTAAAAGTAGCAGACGTTAGAACGATGATTTATGCGCCTAAAGTTTCTACAAAAAACACCAAACAAGGACTCCAGGTTGGGAAAACCAATAAATTGAAAAAAGCGGTTGTAACACTGGCCGCCGGAGATGTTATTGATATTTTCGCAACGAATTAATTAATTATAAATAATAGTAATGTCTGTTAGAAAATTAAAACCTATCACCCCGGGACAGAGATTCAGAATTGTAAACAATTTTGAGGAAATTACTACCAACAAACCAGAGAAATCTCTTACCGTTGGTATTAGTAAGTCAGGTGGACGTAACCAAACTGGTAAGATGACCATGCGTTACACCGGCGGTGGACACAAAAAGAAATACAGAATTATCGACTTCAAAAGAAATAAGCACGACGTAGAAGCCACGGTAAAAACTGTAGAATATGATCCCAATAGAACTGCTTTCATCGCTTTGGTGGAATATGCAGACGGCGAGAAAAGATACATCATCGCTCCAAACGGAATCAAAGTAGATCAAAAAATAGTTTCAGGAGAAAGCGTAGAACCAAATGTTGGCAACGCTATGAAGCTGAAAAATATCCCGCTGGGAACTGTGATCTCTTGCATCGAAATGAAACCCGGGCAAGGTGCTATCCTTGCCAGAAGTGCCGGATCATCGGCTCAATTAACTTCAAGAGACGGGAAATATGCCATCGTGAAATTGCCTTCAGGAGAATCCAGAATGATCCTCACCGAGTGCTATGCAATGATTGGATCTGTTTCCAACTCAGACCATCAGTTGACTGTATCGGGAAAAGCCGGTAGAAGCAGATGGCTTGGGAGAAGACCTAGAACGAGAGCCGTCGTAATGAACCCAGTAGATCACCCGATGGGTGGTGGCGAAGGACGTTCGTCCGGAGGACACCCAAGATCTAGAAACGGTATGCCGGCCAAAGGTTACAAAACTAGAAAGAAAAACAAAGCGTCTAACCGTCACATCATATCTAAAAGAAAATAAATATGTCAAGATCACTTAAAAAAGGACCTTTTATTCATCATACTTTAGATAAGAAGGTTCAGACAAATATACAGTCTAATAAAAAGACAGTCATCAAAACTTGGTCCAGAGCGTCTATGATCTCTCCGGATTTCGTAGGTCAAACTATCGCAGTACACAACGGGAAATCTTTTATCCCCGTTTATGTTACAGAAAACATGGTAGGACACAAGCTAGGCGAATTTTCTCCGACAAGATCTTTCAGAGGTCACGGTGGTAACAAAAATAAAGGAGGTAGATAATCATGGGATCAAGAAAAAGAGAAAGTGCATTAGCACGTAAAGTAGCAAACCAAGATGTGGCAAAAGCGTTGTACAACGACTGCCCATCTTCTCCAAGAAAAATGAGATTAGTAGCTGATATCATCAGAGGAGTAGAGGTAGAGAAAGCTTTGTCCATCTTAAAATATTCTAAGAAAGGGGCTTCCGAGAAATTGGAAAAAGTACTCCTTTCTGCCATTGCCAACTGGCAATCCAAAAACGAAGGTGCCGACATAGAGGAAGCAAACCTGGTTGTAAAAGAAGTATTCGTGGATAGCGCAAGACAACTGAAGAGACTGAGACCGGCTCCGCAAGGACGCGGCTACAGAATCAGAAAAAGATCTAACCACATTACATTAATCTTAGGTACTAAAAATTAATTCAAGGTATGGGACAGAAGACAAATCCAATTGGTAACAGATTAGGAATCATCAGAGGATGGGATTCTAACTGGTTTGGTGGTAAAAACTACGGCGACAGAATCGCTGAAGATTACAAAATCAGAAGATACCTTGAAGCAAGATTATCCAAAGGCGGAATTTCAAAAATCTATATTGAGAGAACCCTGAAATTAGTAACTGTGACGATCACGACTGCCAGACCGGGACTTATCATCGGAAAAGGCGGACAAGAAGTGGACAAACTAAAAGAAGAGTTGAAAAAATTGACCGGTAAAGATATTCAGATCAATATCTTCGAAATCAAAAGACCCGAGCTGGATGCCGTGCTCGTTGCCGACAGCATTGCTAAGCAAATTGAAAACCGTATCTCCTACAGAAGAGCTGTGAAAATGGCCATCGCTTCTACGATGAGAATGGGTGCAGAAGGGATCAAAGTGCAAATTTCCGGAAGATTGAACGGCGCTGAAATGGCACGTTCCGAAAACTTCAAAGAAGGACGAATTCCTTTATCGACTTTCCGTGCAGATATCGATTATCACATCGGTGAAGCATTGACGCAGTATGGTAAATTAGGCGTCAAAGTTTGGATTATGAAAGGAGAAGTGTACGGCAAGAGAGAGCTTACGCCACTCGTAGGACAACAGAAAAAAGCACCTTCCGGAGGACGCAGCGACAGAAATGAAAGAGGCGGAGACAGAGAGAACCGAGGTGGCGAGAGAAAACCAAGAAGAAATAATTAATAAAATTTTAGAGGATAGTTTTTAAATGACCGTTACTTTTTTAAAATCTAAATTCTAAAATCTAAAATTTAAAATTATGTTACAACCAAAAAGAACCAAATTCCGCAGAGTTCACAAGATGAAGATGAAGGGGATTGCCCAAAGAGGGAATCAACTCGCTTACGGAACCTTCGGAATCAAAGCTACAGAGGGAGCTTGGATTACTGCAAGACAAATTGAAGCAGCCCGTATCGCTGCGACAAGATATATGAAAAGAGAAGGCCAGCTATGGATCAAAATATTCCCGGACAAGCCGATTACCAAGAAACCGGCCGAAGTAAGGATGGGTAAAGGTAAAGGTGCCGTAGAATATTGGGTAGCCGTAGTGAAACCCGGTAAAATTATGTTCGAAGTTGGTGGCGTACCTTACGATGTTGCCAAAGAAGCCCTTAGGCTTGCAGCTCAGAAGTTGCCGGTCGTTACGAAATTCGTAGTGGCAAACGATTTTGTTAAACCGCTATAATCTCTATTAAAATGAAAAAAGCTGACATCAAAAATTTAAGCAAAGAGGATTTACAAAACCAATTGGCTGAAGCCAAAGCTAATTATACAAGAACAAAATTAGCCCACAAAATCAGTCCGCTGGAAAATCCGATCTTAATCAGAGATTTGAGAAGATCTATCGCTAGACTAAATACCGCGTTAACTAACAAACAATAATTCCTTTTTACAATGGACAGAAATTTAAGAAAAGAAAGAATCGGAATAGTTTCCAGCAATAAAATGGAAAAGACTATTGTTGTTAGCGAAACTACGAGAGTGAAACATCCAATGTACGGCAAATTCGTTTTGAAAACGAAAAAATATACCGCTCACGATGAAAAAAACGAATGCACAGAAGGCGATACAGTTTTGATCACTGAAACCCGACCTCTGAGCAAAAACAAAAGATGGAGATTAGTAAGAATCATAGAAAAAGCTAAATAATGTTACAAACCGAATCAAGATTAAAAGTTGCTGATAACACGGGTGCTAAAGAAGTACTGGTAATCAGAGTTCTAGGAGGTACTAGAAGAAGATATGCTTCTGTGGGTGATAAAATTGTAGTGACTATCAAAGATTCTACACCATCAGGAAACGCAAAAAAAGGTCAGGTATCCAAAGCGGTGGTCGTACGAACAAAAAAAGCCGTGCGAAGAAAAGATGGTTCGTACATCAAATTTGAAGACAACGCTTGTGTGTTGCTCAACGCTGCCGGAGAAATGAGAGGAACCCGTGTTTTCGGGCCTGTGGCGCGCGAATTGAGAGATAAAGAATATATGAAGGTTATTTCATTAGCTCCTGAAGTACTTTAATTTTAAAATTTTACAAAAAAATGACAAAAGTTAAAATAAAAAGAGGAGACAATGTACTTGTAACTACCGGAAAAAATAAAGGTAAGAAAGGCGAAGTCCTACAAGTCATCAGAAAAGAAGGTAAAGATCCAAGGGTCATCGTTGCAGGACTGAATATCGTGAAGAAACACATGAAACCATCCGCCGCTAACCCTCAAGGAGGAATTGTTGAAAAAGAAGCTTCTATACACATCTCAAACGTGGCACTCATCGATAAAAACGGGAAAGCTACCAAAGTGGGAATCAAAATAGACGGAGACAAAAAAGTAAGAGTAGCGAAAACTACCGGCGAAACTTTATAATTAGATTTACGATGGAATATATAGCAAGACCAAAACAACAATATAAAGACAAGATCGTTCCTGCAATGATGGAAGAATTTGGGTACAAATCTGTAATGCAGGTGCCTAAATTATTGAAAATCGTTGTAAGCCAAGGACTGGGATCGGCGGTTCAGGATAAAAAAATCGTGGATTACGCTATCGAAGAGTTGACGGCAATCACAGGACAAAAAGCGGTAGGTACCCTATCCAAAAAAGATGAAGCAGCCTTCAAACTAAGAAAAGGAATGCCAATCGGGGCGAGGGTGACACTTAGAGCAGATAAAATGTACGAATTCCTAGACCGATTGACGTCCTCTGCGCTACCAAGAATTAGAGATTTTTCCGGTATCAAAGCTGACGGTTTCGACGGAAGAGGCAACTACAACTTAGGAATCACCGAGCAAATCATCTTCCCGGAGATCGTCATAGACAAAGTGAAAAAAATCCAAGGGATGGACATTACTTTCGTGACAACTGCAAAGACTGACAAAGAAGCAAAATCATTATTAACTCACTTCGGGTTACCTTTCAAAAAGAATTAAGAAATGGCTAAAGAATCAATGAAAGCGCGCGAGCGCAAAAGAGAAGCTACTGTAGCGAAATATGCTGAGAAAAGAAAAGCTCTGAAAGAAGCCGGAGATTACGAAGCATTGCAGAAGTTGCCCAAAAATGCCTCCCCCGTGAGATTACACAACAGATGTAAATTGACAGGCAGACCTCGAGGATATATGAGAACATTCGGCATTTCCAGAGTAACTTTCAGAGAAATGGCGAACAACGGCCTAATCCCCGGCGTGAAAAAAGCTAGTTGGTAAGCAACAAGAACAATCGAGGCAATTAAGTTGATTGTAGATAAAAGAAAAAAGTATAAAGAGAAAAGATTTTAAGGTCTTGGCTCTTTGTTCTTTTATCTTGATTCTTTTTCAAAACTGGTTGTCATAAACCAATAATTTAAAACAAAGAAATGGTAACAGATCCAATTTCAGATTTCCTGACCAGAGTAAGGAACGCACAAAGCGCAGGCCACAAAGTGGTGGAAATTCCTGCATCGAAAATCAAAAAAGAGCTTACGAAAATTCTTTTCGACCAAGGTTACATCTTGAATTACAAATTCGATGACAACACGGTTCAGGGAACAATCAAAATCGCTCTTAAGTACGACAAGCAAACTAATAAGCCGGCGATCAAGTCTATCCAAAGGGCTTCGAGACCGGGACTGAGACAGTACAAGGGTTCGGCCGAACTGCCAAGAGTGCTCAATGGCTTGGGCATCGCTATTATCTCTACTTCCAGAGGAGTGATGACCGACAAAAAAGCAAGACAAGAGAAAGTAGGAGGCGAAGTCATTTGCTACGTATATTAATTTTTTAAAACAAAGGAAAATGTCAAGAATTGGTAAAGCAATTATAGAAGTTCCTGCTGGTGTTACAATTTCTCAAAAAGATAATGTGGTAACAGTGAAAGGTCCAAAGGGCGAATTGGTTCAGGAACTTACAGGAGGAATTACCTTCACTCAGGAAGACGGCGTACTGACGTTCAGCCGACCGTCCGACTCAAAAGAACACAAAGCGCTTCACGGCTTGTACCGCGCGCTTATCCACAATATGATTGTGGGGACAACGACAGGATTCACCAAGCAATTAGAATTGGTAGGCGTTGGATACAGAGCATCCCACAGCGGCCAAAGATTAGAATTGGCTCTCGGATTTTCCCACGCTATCGTCTTGGAACTTCCAAAAGAAGTGACCTTGGATACATTGACTGAAAAAGGGAAAAACCCGATCGTTACGCTATCTTCTTACGATAATCAACTGCTGGGAATGGTGGCTGCAAAGATCAGATCTTTCAGAAAACCAGAGCCTTACAAAGGTAAAGGTGTGAGATTCGTAGGTGAAATCATTAGAAGAAAAGCCGGTAAATCTGCATAAAAATTAAGAAAATGGCATTAACAAAAGTTGAGAAAAGAAACAGAATCAAAAGAAGAGTAAGGGGTAAGATCTCAGGATCTGCAACCTTACCAAGATTGTCTGTATTCAAAAGCAATAAAGAAATCTACGCACAGTTGGTAGATGATAAAGAAGGAAAAACCTTGGTATCGGCCTCCTCCAGAGAAAAGGGAGTGGATGCTAAAGGCACAAAAACAGAAGTAGCTGCAGCCGTAGGTAAGGCAATTGCCGAAAAAGCCAAAGCCGCCGGTATCGAGAATATCGTTTTTGACAGAAATGGTTTCGTGTACCACGGCCGAGTGAAAGCTCTTGCAGATGGCGCCAGAGAAGGGGGTCTTAAATTCTAATCTTAAAAATTCGGAAAAAAAATGGTAGATAGTAGTATAGAAAGAGTAAAACCTGGAGGATTAGAATTAAAAGATCGCCTGGTAGATGTCAACAGAGTAACCAAAGTTACCAAAGGAGGTAGAGCTTTCGGGTTTTCTGCAATTGTTGTGGTAGGAAACGAAGACGGAATCATCGGGTACGGACTCGGTAAATCCAAAGAAGTGGCTTCTGCCATCGCAAAAGCCGTTGAAGATGCTAAGAAAAACTTGGTAAAAGTTCCTGTCATCAACCACACCATCCCGCACCAGACTTCTGCAAGATACGGCGGTGCCGATATCTTCTTGAGACCAGCGTCTCACGGTACAGGGCTCATCGCGGGGGGCGCCGTTCGTGCAGTATTGGAATCTGCAGGTGTACACGATGTATTGTCGAAATCTAAAGGTTCTTCTAACCCACATAATGTGGTGAAAGCGACTTTCAACGCATTGCTCGACATCAGAAGACCAGAGGAGATCGCAAGAATGAGGGGAGTTTCTTTAGATAAAGTGTTTAACGGTTAATCAATATCATAATGGCAACAATCAAAGTAAAACAAGTTCGAAGCGCTATTAATAGATCCAAAACCCAAAAAAGAACGCTGGAAGCTTTAGGATTTAAAAAATTGCACCAAGTGATCGAGCACGAAGCAACACCTTCCATCTTAGGAATGATCGCTTCTGTGAGTCACCTATTAGAAGTTCAAAAATAATAACAGATCAAGAGATGCAAGATGGGAGAGTTCTCTTCGGTCTCGCATCTATATCTCAAATATTCAATAAGACAATGAATTTAAATAACTTAAAACCATCAGCTGGTTCCACATTCAGCACAAAAAGAATCGGCAGAGGGCAGGGAAGCGGCTACGGTGGTACTTCAACCAAAGGTCACAAAGGTCAAAAAGCCAGAGCCGGATATTCTCAGAAAATCGGTTTCGAAGGCGGGCAGATGCCTTTGCAAAGAAGATTGCCAAAATTTGGTTTCAAAAACGTTAATAGAAAAGAGTTCAGAGCCATCAATCTCGATACCATCCAAACTTTGATCGATACCAAGAACATCACCGGTGATATCACCCGAGACGTCTTGGTAGAAAACGGTCTTGCATCTAAAAACGAATTAGTAAAAATCCTAGGCAGAGGAGATTGGAAAGCCAATGTTTCGATCGCTGCGGATAAATTCACTAAATCTGCTGAAGAAGCCATCAACAAAGCAGGAGGTAAAGCCATTACTCTTTAATCATTGACTAATGAAAGAATTTATACAAACACTTAAAAACATTTGGAGCCTGAAAGAGCTGAGAGATAAAATAATCCTGACGCTTTTGCTGGTCCTTGTGTATAGATTCGCATCGTATATTTCACTTCCGGCGATCAATACTGCAGAAGTAGGAAACTTACTGCAACACTACCAAAACCAAGGCGGAAACCAGCAGGGTGCGGGTCTTTTGGGTTTATTGTCTTCTTTCACCGGAGGCGCATTCAGCCGTGCTTCTATTATGGCGTTGGGAATTATGCCCTACATTTCTGCTTCTATTATTGTACAACTGATGGGTATGGCAATCCCTTATCTGCAGAAGTTGCAAAAAGACGGCGAAAGCGGCAGAAACACGCTCAACCAAATCACGCGCTGGCTAACCATCGGAGTCTGTCTTGTACAGGCGCCTTCTTACCTCACATCGGTAACACAATTTTTCCTGCCTTACTCGCAGTTCCAGTCGGCGTACTATATAGATCCCGCATCTGTAATGTTCTGGCTGCCAAGCATCATTATTCTGGTGGCTGGCTCGGTTTTTGCAATGTGGCTGGGCGAGAAGATTACGGATAAAGGAATTGGCAATGGTATTTCTATTCTTATTATGGTAGGAATCCTTGCAGATCTGCCGACAGCTTTTTATCAAGAGGTAATTACTCAGAACGGTAAAGGTGGTTTTGGCAGCATTATGATTTTGATAGAAATTATTTTCTGGCTTGTGGTCGTTCTGTTAGCAATCATATTATCGGTTGCCGTACGAAAAATCCCCATCCAGTATGTAAGCAGAGCCCAAGCAAGAGGTGGCGTGAGCAGAAATCTAATGGAAGGTGCCAGGCAGTGGATTCCCCTGAAGGTAAATGCAGCGGGCGTAATGCCCATCATCTTTGCACAGGCATTAATGTTCGTCCCGGGATTGCTTACAAAAGTTGACGAATCCAATACCTTTTTGGCAGGATTCAAAAATGTATTTAGCTGGCAGTACAATGTATTGTTTGCCTTATTAATTATAATTTTCTCGTTTTTCTATACGGCAATCACCATTCCTGTAAATCAGATGGCTGATGATTTAAAGCGCAATGGAGGATTGATTCCGAAGGTAAGACCCGGGAAGGAAACGGCTGATTATCTGGATGATATTTTGTCCAAGATTACCTTGCCGGGAGCAATATTTTTGTCTATCTTTGCAGTCCTTCCGGCGGTAGTGCATGGAACGTTTGTTCAGACAGATCGGTTTGCCTTGTTTTTTGGAGGTACATCGTTGCTGATTATGGTGGGCGTTATCTTAGATACCGTGCAGCAAATCAATACGTATCTGCTGAACCATCACTATGATGGGTTGATGCAATCTAAATTATCAAGATCATCAAACTATTAAAAAAGTCAATGGCTAAACAGAAACATATAGAACAGGACGGCGTGATTACCGAAGCACTTTCGAACGCGCAGTTCCGCGTAGAACTGGAAAATGGACACGTGTTGATAGCCCATATTTCCGGTAAAATGAGAATGCATTATATTAAACTCTTACCCGGAGACAAGGTAAGACTCGAACTCTCTCCTTATGACTTAACTAAAGGGAGAATAACTTTTAGATATTAAAAACAACAAAATGAAGGTTAGAGCATCTATCAAAAAACGAAGTGCTGATTGCAAAATTGTACGCAGAAAAGGTGTGCTTTTCGTAATCAACAAAAAGAACCCTAAATTTAAACAAAGACAAGGTTAAGAACCACAATTAAATTATGGCGAGAATTTCAGGTATTGATTTACCAAAAAACAAAAGAGGCGTTATCGGGCTTACTTACATCTACGGTATCGGAAGAAGAACGGCTTCAGAAATTTTGAAAAACGCTGGAATCAGCGAAGACAAGAAAGTCAACGAATGGAATGACGATGAATTGGCCGCAATCAGAAACTACATCACCGAAAATATCAAAGTAGAAGGTGAATTGCGTTCTGAAGTGCAATTGAACATCAAGCGATTGATGGACATAGGATGCCAACGAGGAATACGTCACAGACTAGGATTACCTTTAAGAGGCCAGAGAACGAAAAACAACTCCAGAACCCGAAAAGGAAAGAGAAAAACAGTTGCTAACAAGAAAAAAGCAAGTAAATAATCGTTAGGAATTATGGCAAAACAAACCAAAGTAGTTAAGAAAAGAAAAGTAAAAGTTGATGCTATCGGCGAAGCGCATATCCAGGCTTCCTTCAATAACATCATCATTTCTTTAACCAATAAAGCAGGAGAGGTAATCTCTTGGGCTTCTGCCGGCAAAATGGGTTTCAGAGGTTCTAAAAAGAATACGCCGTTCGCAGCGCAGATGGCTGCCGAAAACTGTTCGCAAGTCGCTTTCGAAGCAGGCCTCAGAAGAGTGAAGGTTTTTGTAAAAGGTCCCGGCGCCGGTAGAGAATCTGCCATCAGAACGCTGCACAACTCAGGGATCGAAGTAAGCGAAATCGTGGACGTGACGCCGCTGCCACACAACGGATGCAGACCACCTAAAAGAAGAAGAGTATAACCCGAAAGTTTTGAATTTTAAATTTTAAATGCATTCATTTTTAATCTAAAATCTAAAATCCTAAAATCCTACAAAACATGGCAAGATATATTGGCCCAAAAACAAAAATTGCTAGAAAATTTGGTCAAGCAATTTTCGGAGATGACAAAAACTTCGAGAAAAGAAAAAATCAACCACCGGGACAGCACGGCGTCAACAAAAGAAGAGGCGCAAAGAAATCGGAATATGCCGTACAGTTGGCAGAAAAACAAAAAGCTAAGTACACCTACGGCATCCTCGAGAAACAATTTGCTAACCTTTTCGAAAAAGCGCATAGAAGCAAAGGCGTAACCGGAGAAGTCCTGTTGCAACTTTGCGAATCGAGATTGGATAACGTGGTTTACAGACTTGGCTTTGCAAAAACAAGATCTGCAGCCAGACAACTGGTTTCCCACAGGCACATCACTGTGAATGGGGAATTGGTAAACATCCCTTCTTATTTGCTGAAAGCCGGCGACGTGATTGCAGTGCGAGAGAAGTCAAAATCCCTCGAAGTCATTGCAGACGCTCTCGCTTACAAAGCAAATTATGAGTGGTTACAATTCAATGACGAAAAGAAAACTGGCACTTTCACGACTGCTCCTGAGAGAATTCAAATTCCTGAGGATATCAAAGAACAGTTGATCGTCGAATTATACTCTAAATAATAATTTTTTCAAATTTTTGCTCAACCAGACTATGGCAATTTTAACATTTATAAAACCCGATAAAGTAATCCTTTTAAACTCCACAGACTTTAAAGGACAATTCGAATTCAGACCTTTGGAATCAGGTTTTGGGCTTACTATCGGTAATGCATTGAGAAGAGTTTTGCTTTCTTCTCTGGAAGGATATGCTATTACTTCTATCAAAATAGAAGGCGTAGAGCACGAATTTTCCACGATACCGGGAGTAATCGAAGATGTTACGGAAATCATTCTTAATCTGAAACAACTACGCCTCAAAGCGAAGACAGAAAACCCGGGAGCCGAGCAGTTCACTGCAAAAATATCGAACAAAGATGTTGTGACCGCCGGAGATTTGGGCGCCTCCATTACCAATTTCGAGGTTCTAAATCCGGATTTGGTGATCGCAACCCTCGCCAAAGGCGTAACGTTCGAAATCACTTTCAACATAGAAAAAGGAAGAGGATATGTGCCGTCTGATCAGAACAAATCCAGCAATGCACCCGTCGGAACTATTGCGATCGACTCCATCTTCACCCCAATCAAGAAAGTGCAGTACAGCATAGAAAATTATCGTGTAGAGCAAAAAACAGATTACGAAAAATTGGTGTTGGATATAGAAACCGATGGATCTATCACGCCACAGAACGCTTTGACAGAAGCTTCCAAAATATTGATCTATCACTTTATGCTGTTCTCCGATGAGAGAATCACATTAGAAACCGAAGCCGTAAAAGCTTCCATCCAATACGATGAGGAAACCCTTCACACCAGACAACTACTAAAGTCAAAATTAGCAGATATGGATCTTTCCGTAAGAGCCCTCAACTGCCTGAAAGCCGCTGAAGTAGAAACCCTTGGAGAATTGGTCTCTTTCAGTAAATCTGATTTGATGAAATTCAGAAATTTTGGTAAAAAATCGTTAACAGAACTTGAAGAATTGGTTCACTCAAAAGGACTTAATTTCGGGTTTGATGTTGCAAAATATAAGTTAGACGCTGATAAATAATCCTTACAATGAGACACGGAAAGAAAATCAATCACTTAGGCAGAACAGCCCCGCATAGAAAAGCAATGCTTGCCAATATGGCCTGTTCGCTAATTGAACATAAAAGAATCAACACCACAGTGGCCAAAGCCAAAGCTTTGAGAGTTTACGTGGAACCCATCCTCACAAAAGCTAAAGAAGATACCACACACAACAGAAGAACCGTTTTCTCCTACCTGCAAAGTAAAGAAGCCGTGACCGAATTGTTCAGAACTGTGGCTCCGAAAATTGCAGAAAGAAACGGTGGCTACACACGGATCATCAAAACCGGTTTCAGACTGGGCGATGCAGCCGATATGGCAATGATCGAGTTGGTAGATTTCAACGAGATCTACAACCCCAACGCAGAAGAGAAGAAAGCCACCAGAAGAAGCAGAAGATCCGGTTCAGCTCCTAAAAAGGAAGTTGCAGTGTTCGAAGCTACTGAAGCTAAAGCGGAAGAAACGCCTGCTTCAGAAACTTCTTCAGAAGAAAAAACCGAAGAATAAACATTCTCCGTTTTTATACAATAAACCATCTCATTTCGGGATGGTTTTTTTATGGTAATCTTCTCCGTAAATATACTTGAAATTGTAGCAGACTCTTTTTTTAATTCAAACTCTATTTCGACAATCCAACCATTTCCGTGATCTCAATATCGTAGCCTGAAATAACTGGTCTGATATTCGGATTCTGAGTGATAATCTTGAATTTGTGAATGCCAAGATCTTTCAGAATCTGGGTTCCGATTCCGTAATCCCGAAAGTTGGGAGCCACAGGAGGACGCACGCCTTTAGCCTGATAATTAAGAAATTGCTGCACTTTGCTCAGCGTGTTTTCTTTCGTAGAAACATTGTTGATAAAGACGATGGCTCCTTTTCCCTCAGCATTGATAAGATCTACCACCCGCTGCATCAATGGATGCTCCCCGTTGGCAAGCCTGCTCAAGACATCAAAATAAGAACCGGAAGATTGCACCCGCACCAGCACAGGCTCATCCGGCGCCCAAGTTCCCTTGGTCAACGCAAAATGGATCTGCTCCGTCGGTTTTTCCTCAAAGACATAAAATTTAAAATTTCCATAATAGGTCTGGATATCGCGCTCTTCGATTCTTTCTACCAGATCGCCTTGCCTTAACCGATACTGAATCAAATCTTCTATCGATACGATTTTCAGATCGTGCTTTTTGGCAAATTCCATCAGATCCGGCAGTCTCGCCATGCTTCCGTCTTCATTCATAATTTCGCAGATCACGCCACCTTCTTTCAGCCCCGCCAACCGCGTCAGATCGATTGCCGCTTCCGTATGTCCGGCTCTCTTCAGCACGCCGCCTTCCTTTGCCCGCAGTGGGAAGATGTGTCCCGGCCTCATCAAATCACCGGGTTTGGTCGCCGGATCCATGATGGCTTGGATGGTTTTCGCACGGTCGCCGGCCGAGATTCCGGTGGTAGTGCCTTTCCCCAGAAGATCTACCGATACCGTAAAAGCAGTTTCCTTGGGGTCGGTAGAATTGACGACCATCGTATTAAGTTCCAGTTCGTCGCATCTTTTTTCGGTCAACGGCATGCAGATCAAACCTCTGGCGTGGATCGTCATAAAGTTGATCATCTCCGTCGTCACCATCTCCGCCGCAGCCAGCAGATCGCCTTCATTTTCTCGGTCCTCATCATCTACTACGATGATCATTTTACCTTTTTTGAGATCGGCCAGTGCCTCCGGAATCGTATTGAGTTGGATCTTGTCCATTTATTCTAAAATTTCTGCAAAGATACTGATTTCGAACCTAAAAAACAGATGGCAACACCTTTAAAGATGTGGAAAACATCCATCATTTGGAGCCGGGAACCTGCTGTCCACTATTATCTTTTTGTTTTTCAGAAGGCTTGGTGATCCTCACACGGCGTGGCCGAAAAAACAAAAAGGATAGCCGTTACCATCAGGGCTAGTAACGCTTGGTCTTCAAAGTCTGTTTAGAATCCTTTCAAACTTATTTCTGAAATTAGAAACTTTTTAAATTTGAAATTTGAAAAAAAACACTAAATTTGCAAGCCAAGAAAAATGGTGCTTTGGCCGAGTGGTTAGGCAGTGGTCTGCAACACCATCTACAGCGGTTCGAATCCGCTAGGCACCTCATCCGAAAACCCCAATTCATTTTAATAATGTTTTAGGGTTTTTTTATTACATTACAGTTGTTCTAAAATCAAATAGTTGTTCGCTCCGATTTTTCTGCTAAAATATTTCCTTAATAATCTCCAAAGATTTTGGCTCGCGGAAGTCTGAAAAATGGCAATGGAAATAGACCAAAATAGAATCGAGGAAATTCTGTTTTTCGGCTCTGCTCAGTTTTATGGAATAAGGATCGTGGGAAGTAATAAGATTCCTCCAAACCCCCGAAACTTCTTTGCCAAACAAAGGATGAACTTCTGCATCTTCGAAATGTCCGGTCTCGGGATTCAAAAACGTTTTCTCCGAGAAGAGCGGCTGCAAGCCTTGTTGCTTGAGAAGCCTGAAAATAAAAATCAAATGCGACTGGAAATTATTAATCTGCAACTGACTTAAGAAAATAGAAATTTCGGAATAGATGCCCACATTTCGATGCTCATTCCTCAAAACCTGATTGAGCAAATCTGATATAAAAAACAAAATGGAACTTTTCCGAATGTCTGTACTGAAAAAATCGACATTTTTTTGCTCCATTTTCAGGACGTTCGGAATATTTTTTTTCTTGTCCGAAGTGTACAGTACGAGCTCATTCAACGGAAAAAGAAAAGCCTTCTTATTATTTTTGGGCGCGTATATTCCTTTGGCAAAGAAACTTTCGAAGCCATTTTCTTTGCAAAAACAATGGAGAACCGCATCCTGATCTCCATATTTGGTATAAGACAGTAGAAAAACTTCCTGTGTCATCGGTTAATTCACGACCGCAATCTTGGCCGTGGCCGTATCGGTTCCGTCTTCGTTGGTCATCAGCACAAAATAGATTCCGGAGGCCACCCGCACGCCACGCTGATTTGCCAAATTCCACTCGAAATACCCGCCCGTTGCCACCGCAGAATGTACCAGATTTCCCGCCGCATCGGTGATCCGGATATTGGTTTTTGCGGCCAGCCCGCGTATTCTCACGTTGCCTTTGTATTGGGCATAGACCACCGGATTGGGGTAAACCAGAACGTCGCCAAAGTTGGAAGTCACTTCTGCGACGTCGCCCTGGTAAACCACGATGCCGTCCAAGGTTACGAAATAGACTTTCCCGGTTTTGCTGTCGATTTCGATATCGGTAACGCTGTCATTGGGCAAAGGGGAGTTGGATTTTGTAAATTTATAGATGGTTTTGTCGCCATTGGAACTGATGTAGAAAACACCGCCGCCATCGATGGAGATCCATTTTTGATTTCCGGAGTCTGTCCTGATTTGCAAAAGCTTTGCATCCCTGAAAAGTTCTTCTGCCAGGCCATTCTCTTCGATGATAATGGGATCGGTCTGCGGATTATCTTCCAAAATGGCAGCTTTCGGATTCGACAATATGCGCAGACCTTCGTTGTTGCCAATCCAAACATCATCATTGTTGTCGATGCTTACAGATGTAGTACCGTCGATGGGTAGATTATTACCTTTTTTCAACACCTTGAATCTGTCATCGGAAGTGGAACTCGCGGTGTTGTTGTAATCATAAATCATCAGTCCGCCGTCACTCGTGTAGGGTGCCGGAATATACAGGACGCCGTCTTTGGTAACCGGCTTTTGGATGCCTCCGATATTAAAAGTCGTAAAGGGATTGACCCCAAATGCATCGTTGGACTTATTGAATAAATAAAAGCTGGAGGTAGGACAAGGATCATTAAAAGCCGGACAAGTGGACTGGACGGTGCAGAAAAGATTATTCTGACTGTCGAAAACTAATCCCACAGGCTTGTACCAATACGCCCTTTCATCACTATTGAAAGAATATCTTTTGACAAATTCATTATTCCGCATCTTATAAACGCCTTTGTCGGTTGGCGAAAATCCGTTGGAATAAAAATTGGTAAAATAGATCTCTGTGGGATTGGACGGATCGGGAACCACATCCAAAATATTGAATTTGACGGAGGTATTGTTTAAAAAATAGGTTGGATAGTTCCATTTGGTGCCGTCGAAATGGTAATAGCCGATTTTGTCTTCGTTGGGATTGCCGGCAGTGGCTACAGGATCAGAATTTCTATTGCCCGAGGCCACCCATATTTCGTTATTGAGTAAGCTAAGCTTATAAGCTCTGTTGTTGTAGGGACCATCGGGTCGGAAACTGTTTTTTTGCTCATTATAGATTCCCGAAAATTTTGTTCCTGTAAACAAAGTATTGTTATAGACCAATGCAGTATTGACTATTTCTCCCGCATCAAAGGTTTTCTGAAGCGCACCCGCCGTGCTGTAGATATAAACTTGGCTCTGATCTGTCACGATGATTTGGTTCTCCGTCACTCTCAAATCCTGAATATTTGTAAACGTTTTGCTAAGGTTAGAATAAGTGGGGCCGGTGCCATAGCTCACTTGTGTGCTCGTGGCAAAAGCAATTGTACTGTTGGCATCTACTTTTTTAAAAGTTCCGCCGAGAGGCGTTGCCCAGCTGGAAAATACAGGGAAAGTCGCGTCCACTTCGTGGGACTTGATGCCGGAACTGGTTGCGGCGTATATCGTATTGTCTTTCAAGACTGCGGCATTGGCAGCCAAATATGTTCCGCCGGTTGCAAAAAAAGCCGTGTCTCCAAATTCTCTTCTGCCAATATTGAAGATAGAAACGCCATAGCCCACCGAGATCACAGCCCGGTCGCCATTAATGGAGATATGATTGATTCTCTTGCTGCCGTTGTAGCCGGTGGCCAAAGGAATATCGACGATCAGGAAAATACCCTCGGGCGTGATGACATCCATCGAGCCGTTTTGATAGCCTACGATTCCCATCTTCGTAGCCGAATTGTAATCAAAGGCGGAAATTTTCACCTCGTGCAGACCATTGGCTTTAGAGAGTTTTTTGATCTCCCCCGTCGATGGATTATAGTAGAAAATACCGTTTTCCGTAGCCGCTATCAATCGGTCGCCATCTTCCCGAATAGTCAAAACATTGTTGTAGGAGAACAGGTCGCTCCATTTGGTGGAAGTCTGAGCTTGGCAAAGCAGCGCAATGCCAAACGATATCAATAATAAAATTTTCTTCATTCTAAACAATGATGTTTCCATCTATTAACTGATTATTCCACGAAATATTTTTCAAATCCTTTTGATTATCGAAATAAAAATCCAGTCTTCCCAGTAAGATCCCGGCCCAACCTACCTGATTGACAATCACATTCTTCCCCGCTTTATTTTGAAAAGTCAAAGGCTCCTTCAAAAAAGTATGGGTGTGACCGCCCAAAATCAAATCTATCCCCGAGGTTTTGGCAGCCAGATGCTTGTCCGATATTTTCGCAGGATCATCTTTATAATCAAATCCAATGTGGGACAGGCAGATCACGAGATCACATTTTTTATCTTTCCGAAGAAAATCTGCATAGTGCTGCGCAATTTCGATCGGGTTTTGATAAATCGTTTCGGCATAATTCTTCTTACTCACCAAGCCATTCAATTCAATCCCCACCGCAAAAACGCCCACTTTGATCCCGTCTTTGCAGAAGATTTTGTAAGCCTCCGTTTTGCCGTCTAATAGGGTATTTTTAAAATCATAATTGGAGCAGATGAAGGGGAACCTGGCATTGGGCAAGACTTTCAGAAAACCTTCCAAACCGTTGTCGAAATCGTGGTTTCCCATTGTAGAAGCGTCGTACTTCATCATACTCATCAGCTTGAACTCCAGCTCGCCACCGAAAAAATTGAAATAAGGCGTTCCCTGGAAAATATCGCCCGAGTCCAGCAACAAAACATTTTTTTCTTCGGAGCGGATTTGTTGTATTAATGAGGCGCGCCTTGCAAATCCGCCTTGGTTAGGGTTCTTGGTGTAAGACGAGTCAAATGGCTCAATCCTGCTGTGCTGATCGTTGGTATGCAAGATGGTCAGTTTGTAAGCCGATTTTTTATTGATAGAATCCAGTTGATCGGCCAACAGAAGATTGGGAGCCAATGTTAAAGCAAGGCTTCCGGCGCCAACATATTTTAGAAATTCCTTTCGTTGCATTATTCTTCGGATTTTTTATTTTTGAAAATCAATCGCACATCATTGGGTGCAGAAATTTCGGGATTTTGCTGGAACTTTTCCAAAAAAAGATCACGCATTTTGATTCCGGTTGAGATCAGTTCGCCTTTGCCAAAAAACAACATATTATCACCGCCCAAAGCCAGATAATCCGAAGTAGCAATGTAGTATGTTTTGTTGTAATCTATGGCTTTTCCGTTGATTAGCTTCTGAGAAAGTTTTCCATTTTCCGTTTCGATGATGAGGTGCGATACCGGATTATTCTTTTGGGTTTTCAAATAATAATCAAACAGTCCTTCCATACCTTTACCGCTCATTTTCACGATCACGATTTCGTTTTCAAAAGGCATTACTTCGTAAATCTGTTTGGTTTGGATGTCACCTTTCGGGATGATCGTCCGGATGCCGCCGATGTTGATGACGGCCGCATCTACCGGCGGCCGATTGTTTTTCTTTGCCCATTCATCGGCACCTTCAAAGGTGTAATCTGCCAGCAGATTCCCAAGATTGCTGTTGTCTCCGGCTTTCGTCAGTTCTACATTCGTGTGGGAGATGACGGTGTTCATCTTGCCTTCCAGCTCTTGCTTGTAGGGCTGGATTGCCGCATTCATCGCTTCATTTTCTTTGAGCTGATCGGTAATGTAAATATTCTTTTCGGTATGGATGTTTGCGACATTAAGCGGCGTTTTGCAGCTTATCATCAGCAATCCGACGATTCCGAATCCCAAAAGTCTGTTTTTCATCGAGAAATATATGACTACAAATCTAATGATTTTAGATTTTGAAAACTAACTGTTTAATTAGCATCTTCGTTGCCGAATCATTAATTCTTGGAGAGCAGCAGCAAGGTTTCGTCTTTGCGAAGACCGAAAAAGATATCTTGACCAAAAGTTTTGATTTGAACTTGGAATCCCGCATTTGCGAGCCGTTTCGCCAATCCATTTACCGAATAGATTCTCACGTGATCTTTTTGTCCAAAGTATTTCAGCCGGTCTTCATCGGTTTTCACTTCCGGATCTTCATAGATTTCGCCTTCTTTGAAGGGCGTCTGCACAAATATTTTTCCTTCAGATTTCAAAACTCTGTACAATTCTTTCATGGCTTTGGCATCGTCGTCAATATGTTCCAAAATATGATAGCAAAAGATGAAATCAAAAAACCGTTCATCGACGGCAAGGTCGGTTATGTCATATTGATATTCAGAAATGAAGTCGGTGGACAAATCGGTGGGATAATATTCTATGTTCTTGATCGATTTTAATTTTCTGTACAAAGATCTGGACGGCGAAAAATCCAACAACCTGACTTTTTCTTTTCCCGAAAATTCCTTTTGAAATTCGATAAACAAGCGCCTGTCTCGGGGCATACTTCCGCAACTTGGACACAGCTTTTCGCCACGCTGATTCATCAAAAATTTCCGAAATTTCTTTTCGCAAATGGGGCATTGATGGCTGTTGCCTCGATAAAAAATATAGATAAATCTCCTGAAGAATTGTTCATTTTTGATTAAAATATTTTTCGGGACTAATTTTTTCAGCGTGTTATAGGGCATTTTTAGATTTTCAGGATGGGAATTTGCTTTTTAGATAAACACAAATATAATGTTTGTCCTTTTACGAAAATAGATTAAATTTGAGAAAATTAAAGTACTAGTAAAAAATGGGTCATTTAAAAGGCGTTGGTGTCGCTTTGGTAACACCTTTCAACGAAGATCTCTCCGTAGATTTTGATGCTCTTACCAAGCTAATCGATTTTAATATAGACAACGGAATCAATTTTCTGGTGGTTTTGGGAACCACAGCCGAAGCTGCAACGCTTTCTAAGGAAGAAAAGGAGCAGGTCATTGCGCACGTCGTCAAGATCAACAACAACAGATTGCCGCTGGTGTTGGGAATTGGCGGAAACAATACGGCAGAAGTGAAACAGCAGATTCTGGATGCCGATCTTTCCGATTTTGAGGCCGTCTTGTCGGTTTCGCCGTACTACAACAAACCCAATCAGGAAGGGCTTTATCAGCATTTCAAAGCCTTGGCGGAGACCGGCGCAAAAATTATCATTTACAATGTTCCCGGAAGAACGGGTCAAAATGTGGAAGCCGCGACAACTTTGCGATTGGCAAACGATTTCCCAAATCTGATTATGGTGAAAGAAGCCTCACCAAATATCCTGCAATATTTTGACATTCTGAGACAGAAGCCAAAGCATTTTTCGCTGATGTCCGGCGATGACGAGTTCACTTTGCCCGTGACTTTAGCCGGCGGCGATGGCGTGATATCCGTCATCGGGCAAGCCTATCCCAAAGAGTTTTCTACAATGGTAAAACTGGCGCTGAACCGCGAAGTGGACGAGGCTTACAAAATCCATAACTCGCTGGTAGAAATCACCAGGCTCATCTTTGCCGAAGGAAATCCGTGCGGCGTGAAGACCATCTTGGCAGAAAAAGGACTGATCAAAAACCATCTAAGACTTCCTCTTGTAAAGGCTTCGGCAGGATTGCACGAAAAAATAAAAGCCGAAATGCAAAAACTTGCGTAAAATAAAAAATCAGGCTGTTTTTTTTCTAAAACTTATGCCCAATTCATCTCAGTTTGAATGGGAGATCTGTTCTTGAAAAACAACGGCTCCTTCACGGTCGTAATACGTGCAGGTGTCGGCGTTCAAATCCACGATCCATTTGAAAATGCCACTGTCTGCGCAATCTTTGCAGAATTGGAAGAAGTCTATATGGCCTTGCCGGTAATGGCGGAGCGCTTCCAAAAATTTTGGCGGATTGACGATGCCGTAGATCAGCAATGGTGCATACTGCTGTGCAGCAGTAACTTGCGAATCGTCCTCGCCTTTATAAATTGTAGAGCCGTCTTCTACGAAAGTCTCAATGGTGCAAACGCCCAATTCTTTGATTTTGGCGGCAAATTTTGGGAAGTCTTTTCCGCTTTCTATTTCAGAATGCGCAGTTTCTATTTCGGCTAATGTGAACATCATTGGTCAGTTTTGATTGGTCTTTGTCTTTTTTGAAATTTCTCGGATTTCCTTTAGCAGCAACTGGAAACCCGGCTTTGCCATACCCACGTGGTCAAACCCATCTTCTTCCAGCAATTTGACCGAAGGATGCTTTACCAACTCCAACATTCTTGCCAAATAGGCGTTTTCTTCATAGCGTCCGAACAGCTCCAGTTCTCGGTCTCCGGTGATTAGTACGATCGGGGGCGCTTCTCTCCGGATATGAAATAATGGGGCATATTCATCAATCGTAGGCTGCAATTCCGGGATTCCTTGTTCTTTTCTGATTTGAAAATGTGTGATGGCCTGGCCGCTGAAAGGCACCAACCCCGCAATCTGATCGGCATCGATTTTATATTTGGCCAAATATTTTTTGTCCAATGTAATCATCATGGCTAAATATCCGCCCGCGGAATGTCCGGACTGGAAGATAAGATTTTTGCTGCCACCATATTTTTCGATATTGCCAAAAACCCAGGCCGTGGCTGCGGCTGCATCCTCGATGTAAGCCGGCGCCTTCACTTTGGGAGCAAGCCGATATGCCACACTTACTACAGCGATATTTTCATTTAGTAGTTCCTTTGGCAGCTCATTGCTGCCGCCGGTCAATCCGCCACCGTGAAACCAGATGACGGTTGAGAAGTTTTTGACATTGGTGGGATAATAGAAATTCAGCTTGCATTGAGAATTGATATAAGCATCTTTTTGCGAAATATTTTCAGGGTAATAGGCAATATTGTTCTCTGTTCTATATTCTGTCTGAGTAAATGCTAATGCAAATACAAGAATTAAAATAAGGCTCAAATGTTTTCTTAGCATTGTGTTTTTTTTATAAAAATTTAACTTCTACTTTGCCCGATTCGTGATAGAAAAAGCCGTGTTCATCGTATTCCACATTCGATAGGCCTTCCAAAACATCATAGACCATTTTCTGCAAAACGCCATCGCCGATGCCGTGGATGATTTCCAGATTTTTGATGTGATTTTTCCTGCAGAAATCTATGCTTTCCAGTAGCTTTTCCTTCTGAATCATCAATCTTTCGAAAGCGTCATATTCTGCGGGATTTTTTACGAGAGTTTGAAAATGAAGATCTACCTTCAGAGGCGTTTTGTTGTGCTTTTTAGAAACGTTTTTGGAACTTTCATTTTTCTTGACAATTGGCGAATTTTCATACAATTTGGCGTCGACGAGGGTTAACTTGTTTTTAGGAAAATCATACGTGAAGCCGTGCTCATCTTGGATTTTCACCTGGTCTGCGATGATTTTCAAAATGGTTCCTCTCAGATCATCATCGATGAGAGAAACTTTGTCTCCTACTTTCATGTTTATAATATTAATGATGATTCTTAAAAAAAATCTCCAACCCAAAAGCGCTCCACATCTACGTGCTTCCCAGCTCGATCACTTCCAGATCTTTGATTTCGTCTTTATGAATGGTAAACCGCATCATCGTTCTCACTTTGTGCCAGCCCGCTTTGCCGCAAGCGCCGGGATTAAGGTGCAGCAGATTGTTCTTCTTGTCGTACATCGCTTTCAGAATGTGGGAATGACCGGAAATGAATAATTTCGGCTTTTTGTCGGCAATTTCCTGCTTCGCCAAAGCAGAATATCTGCCGGGATAACCGCCAATATGAATCATCAAAACCGCTACATCTTCGCATCGGAAACTTAGAACTTTGGGAAAAACTGTTCTGATTTTGGCTTCGTCAATATTTCCGAAAACGCCGCGCAGTGGTTTGATTTTTTCCAGAGCTTCAACGACTTCCATACTTCCAAAATCTCCGCAATGCCAGATTTCATCGGCATCAGACGCATAATCGAGAATCCTGTCGTCGATGTAAGAATGCGTGTCGGATAAAAGAAGAATGCGTTTCATTTCTAAAAGTTTGAAATTGTTTACAGCCGAAAGATGATGCCATATTTTAAATAATACCAAAAGACACTGCCGACCAAAATGCCAATTAATCCCATCAAAATCAAAAGCCAAAAAGCCAGCGTTTTGACGCCCTTTTTGTAGATTATCACAAAAACCAATTGCAAAAGAAAAAAAAGAATGACCAAAACCAAAAAGTTGATCATAATCTGCACATCCGACCGGTCTTGACTAAACAAGAAAACCGATACCAACACAAAGATGACGACCATCAGTTTGATGAATTCTGCCGGATCGGAAAGCCTGTTCTTTTTGATCGGTTTCATTTTCTTTTAAGATTTTCGAACTACAAAATTACGAATTAAGAATTTCTTGATAATTAAAAAAAAAGCAGGAAATTTACACCCGAGATGAGATATTTTATAGAATTTGCTTACGATGGTTCGTCTTTTTTTGGCTACCAAATCCAGCCCAATCAGATTTCTGTACAGGAAGAATTGGAAAAAGCATTGTCAACCATTCTTCGTGAACCGATAAAAACCACAGGAGCCGGCCGAACGGATACGGGCGTACACGCCAAGAAAATGTTTGCCCATTTCGAGACCGATCAAAATTTTGGAGAAAATTTGGTTTATCAGCTCAATTCTTTTTTGCCTGAAAGCATCGCGATCAAGCGGATTTTCCCCGTGTCCGGTGATATGCACGCCAGATTCAGCGCCACTTTTCGAACATACGAATATTATATTTCTCAAAAAAAAGATCCATTTTCGGCGCATTCGTCGTGGCAAACTTGGCGTCAGAAGCCATTGAATATCGACGCAATGAACTATGCCTGCAAAATTCTGTTGGAATACGAGGATTTTACCAGTTTTGCCAAACTCCATACCGACAACAAAACCAATATTTGCAAGATCTACAAAGCCGAATGGGAACAGATTGGTAGTCATTTGAAATTTACGATTTCTGCGGACCGTTTTCTACGCAATATGGTTCGGGCAATTGTCGGAACGATGGTCGAAATCGGAACCGGAAAACTGCAGCCAAACGATTTGCGAAAAATCATTGAAGATCAATCCCGAAATTCAGCCGGCGTTTCTGCGCCGGCGCAAGGTCTTTTTTTGGTAGATGTAGGCTATGATTTTTAATACAGATTTCGATGAAGATCTGAAAGTTTAAAATTTTAAAGTCCTATTTTTGCAAGGATTTTTGCGGAATCAAAATTTCCGGAATTAAAAGAAAAAATGAAGAAACAGACAACTTGGGAGGTTATAAAGAGGCTTTTTCTGATTGGAATGAAATTTCGCTCGTGGTTCATCATCACACTGATTATTTCGATATTCCTTGCGATAGTTTCTACGTACAGACCCATACTGACCAAGAATGTTGTGGATATCGACATCGTTCAGCTCAAGGACAAGGCGCAGCTGATGAAGCACATTTATTTGCTCATCGGCTTGGTGATTGCAGAGACTATTTTGAATTTCTTTCTGGTTTTTCTATCGAATTATATTTCGCAAAACGTCATTCGGGATATTCGCGAAAGGCTTTATCACAAATTAATCTATTTCCGAACGGCATTTTTTGACAGAACGCCCATTGGCAGTTTGGTCACCAGAGCAGTTGGTGACGTAGAAACCATTGCAACCGTTTACACAGACGGGTTTCTGATGATTTTCGGAGATATTCTCAGGATTGTGATGGTTTTATTTGCGATGTTTCAGGTCGATACACAGCTCAGCTTTATTTCTTTGGCGATTCTGCCGCTTATGCTCATCATCACGAGAGCTTTTCAGAAACGGCTGAAAACAGCTTTCGCCTTGGAGAGAAGCTGGACTTCTACGCAGAACAGCTTTGTACAGGAGCGCTTGGCGGGGATGCCCCTGATCCAAGTGTTCAACAGAGAGGAAGCGGAATTTAAAAAATTCGACAAGATCAATACCGAGTTGAAGAAGGCACTGTTGAGAACAGTTTTCATCTTCTCATTGTTTTTTCCGGTAGTAGAGCTGATTTCTTCACTTTTCATTGGATTCATCCTCTTTTATGGCGGTTTTATCCACTCTTCGCCGGGCGTCATCATTGCTTTTATCCAGTTTATCAATATGCTGATCCGGCCACTAAGGCAGATTGCGGACCGATTTAATAATATACAGCGCGGAATCGTGGGTGCAGAGCGGGTGTTTGGCATCATGGACGAAGATCAGGCAATGCCGAATAACGGGACGGTGGTACGAAATCATTTTGACGGAAAGATTGAATTTCAAAACGTCCATTTTGCTTATGACGAAAAGCAATTGGTTTTGAAAGGCATCAATTTCCAAGTGAATCCAGGAGAAACGGTCGCGATCGTGGGCGCAACCGGCGCTGGAAAATCTACGATTATCAGCTTGATTACCAGACTATATGATATTAACTCGGGCAAAATATTGCTGGACGGGATCGACATTCGAGATTACGAACTGTATAATCTCAGAAGTCACATCGGCGTGGTGCTGCAGGATGTTTTCCTGTTCCACGGCAGTATTTTTGAAAACCTGACTTTGGGCGACGAAAGCATCACTTTGGAACAAATAAAAAAAGCGGCAAAAGAAATCGAGGTGGACGAATTTATCGAGCAACTGCCGGGCGGTTACGATTATGTGGTGAGCGAAAGAGGATCGTCGATTTCCCTCGGACAAAGACAATTATTATCGTTTTTGAGAGCTTATCTTTCTGACCCGAAAATTTTAATTTTAGATGAAGCCACTTCATCCATCGATCACGAAAGTGAAAAGTTAATCCAAAGGGCGACGGAAAAAATCACGAAAAACAGAACTTCAATTCTGATTGCTCACCGACTTTCAACCATTGAAAAAGCGGACAAAATCATCGTGATGGATCACGGATTGATTGTGGAAGAAGGCACACATCAGGAATTGCTTGCGAAAAATGGATACTATTCTTTGCTTTACAAGGCTCAGGTAGTTTCTCCGGATGCAGATACGCTGATTTAATCATTGAATCTGCTTTATTATTTTAGTTGAAAATATTTGTAATTTTGATTTAAACCTTTTGAAAAAGAACATCGAAACGAGAAAAATAGGATTTTTTCAGGCTTTTATGATGCGAAATTAGATTCAATTCTTCACAATTTTGCCCCTAAAACTCAGCGTTCCGTTCTCATAGTTCATTTGATGGTTTTAGTTTTTAATAGCCTTTTAATCAGATTTTAAAACCTTCCATGCATTTTCGATTTCATTGTTTTTTAAATAATTCTGAGCTAATAAATGTACCTCTTTTTCCGAACAAAAACTTCCGGTTGGTAAAATTTCAATATTGGCAAGCATTCCCAAATCGTTGCCTGTGAAAATATGACTTTGTTTGATCTCATTTGGAAGCCGATCGTAGCCAATTCCTTTTGTAACCAGCGGTTTTGGAACTTCGAAGATATTATTTTCGTTGTTTCGGGAATAGAAATTACTTCCCAATCTCGCAACCAAATCCAATTTTTTTTGGTCCAGATTTCCAGCTTCGTCGAGATATTTTTCCTTGATATGAATTTTTACAATTTCTGCAATCACGAGATTTCCCGCGCCTCCCAGATTCCCCAAAGATTTAATTTCCATCACTTTGCACTCAAAATTAACCGGCGATTCTGCAATCAAAGGTGGTTTTACAATGTCGGCTGGCTTCATCGTCAATCCCGATTTGATGAATTCATTTACGCCTTTTTCGTATTCTGTACTGGCTAAGGAAACCTGCTGCACCATTTCGAAATTGACATTTCCGATGACCAATTCCGGCACTTCTTTCAGATTCTCCAAAGTATGTTTGGTCGTATTATCACGGACTCGGGTAGAAGGTGAAATGATGACCACGGGCGGAACCGTGCTGAACATATTGAAAAAACTGAACGGCGAAAGATTGACTTCTCCTTTTGCATTAATGGTGCTTGCCAAGGCAATCGGCCGGGGCGCGATGGCTGTCTGCATCACTTGCTGGAGCTGCAATGCGGAAATATCGGAAGGGATGATTGTTTTCAATGACTTATTAATTTGATTCTATTTTATGGTAAAATGGCAGGCAAAATTTTTCCGGAAACTTCTCCAAAACCAACGCGGATTCCGTCTTTTTCAGACCACGCTCTCATCGTTACCGTATCGCCATCTTCCAAAAATTTTCTTTCGATTCCGTTTTTCAGTTGCAACGGTTTCGTTCCTTTCCAAGCCAATTCCAGCAAGGATCCGTAGGATGTTTCTTCTTCTCCGGAGATCGTTCCGCTGGCGTAAACGTCGCCCACTTCCACATTGCAACCATTCACGGTGTGATGTGCCAATTGCTGGCACATATTCCAGTACATGCATTTGTAATTGCTTTGCGAAATCAGGTTTTCTTCAGAATTTTCCGGTTTCAAATAAACTTCAAGATGGATGTCGTAATTTTTGTCACCATCAAATTTCAGATAATCCAAAACTTCCGGCTCCTGCTTCGGAGATTCAGTCTTGAATGGGTTTAAAGCTTCCAAAGTCACGATCCAAGGCGAAATAGAAGAACCGAAATTCTTTCCTAAAAATGGCCCAAGCGGCACATATTCCCAACTCTGAATATCTCTTGCCGACCAATCGTTGAAAATCACCATTCCAAAAATCGCATCTTCGGCTTCCGCAACCGAAATTCTTTCACCCAAATCGGTATTTTTGTTAACAACGAAAGCCATTTCCAGCTCAAAATCGAGTTGTTTCGAAGGACTGAAAATCGGTTTGTCAGAATCCGCCGGTTTGATTTGTCCGCACGGTCTAACAATGTCTATTCCCGATAAAACGATTGACGAAGCGCGACCGTGATAGGCCACCGGAAGATGTTTCCAATTGGGAAGCAGCGCATTTGCGGGATCGCGGAAGAGCGTGCCGACATTGGTGGCGTGCTGGATGCTGCTGTAAAAATCGGTGTAATTGGGGATGTGCAAAGGCATCATCATTTGAACCTCATCCAGATCGTAAAAACAATCCTCAATGGATCTTTCGTCTTTGGACAAGAGCGAATCTTCGAGCAAAAGCTGCTGTATTTTTTCACGGACTGCGTTTGTAATCGGTTTTCCGAGTTCGATGAATTCGTTGAGCGTATAAGCTTCGAAAACGTTTTCTTCCAAGCCTTTGATGTCATCGAAAAAACCAAGGTCGTACAGCGTGGCCAGATCGATCACGATGTCGCCAATTCTTGTGGCGCAGGCGATAAATTCTTTGTTGAAAACACAGACCCCAAACGGGATATTGTGAATGGAAAAATCGGAGTTTGCGGGATATTCTATGAAAGATTTCATTAAGAATTTAGAGTTTAGATGTTAGAATTAGATAAAAAATTAAAGCATTAAAAATAATGCTTTAATTGAATCTTGAACGATTTGTTTTATAAATTGCCGCGTTTTTCCTGCTCTCTTTCCAAGGCTTCGAAAAGTGCTTTGAAATTTCCTGCTCCAAAACTTTGCGCACCGTGTCTTTGGATGATTTCATAGAAAAGCGTTGGCCGGTCCTCCACGGGTTTGGTGAAAATCTGCAGCAGATATCCTTCTTCATCGCAATCTACGAGAATGCCCAGATCCTGAAGTTTTTTGATGTCTTCATCGATGTTCCCCACTCTGTCCGGGATCATATTGTAATAAGCTTCGGGCGGAGCCGAGAGAAATTCTACGCCTCTATTTTTGAGTTCTGTCACAGTTTTCACGATATCTTTGGTGGCGACGGCAATGTGCTGCACACCTTCGCCTTCGTAGAAATCCAGATATTCCTCGACCTGAGATTTTCTTTTGCCTTCAGCGGGTTCGTTGATGGGAAACTTGGCAAAACCATTTCCGTTGGACATCACTTTGCTCATCAAAGCGGAATATTCTGTGTTGATTTGTTTGTCGTCAAAGGACAGAATATTCACAAATCCCATCACTTTCTCGTACCATTTGACTGTGGGGATCATCCTGTTCCACCCGACGTTTCCGACGCAATGATCGACGTACAGAAGACCGACTTCCGACGGATTATAATCGCTTGTCCAAGGTTCGTAACCTGGCATAAAAGCGCCACTGTAGTTCTTGCGCTCGACGAACATATGAACGGTTTCGCCGTAGGTGTAGATGCCGGACATTTTGACTTCGCCAAAGTCGTCCGTTAAAGTTTGTGGTTCCAGATAAGGTTTGCCGCCCCGTTTGGTGGTTTCTTCGAAGGCTTTTTCGGCATCATCTACCCAAAGTGCAAGGATTTTAACACCATCGCCGTGTTTTTTTTGGTGTTCACAAATTGGAGAATCGGATTGGAGTCCGGAGGTGAGAACCAAGCGTATTTTTCCCTGTTGGAGGACATAGGACGCCCGATCCCGGACGCCGGTTTCGGGACCAGCATACGCCACGGATTGAAAGCCGAAAGCTGTTTTGTAAAAATGAGCCGCTTGCTTGGCATTTCCCACATAAAATTCTAAATAATCTGTTCCGTTGATCGGGAGAAAATTCTCGGCTTGTGCGATTTTCTCGGAAAAAGTAAGTGTTGACATTTTTCTTTTAAATTTAATATCTGACGAGACCAAGATAAGAATTTTTCGGTGAGAAGCTAAGAAGGATTAATTTTCTTATTTGAACCTCTCAAAAGCAGCTTTTTCCAGCATTTCTCTGTCGTCGGGATGAGAAATTTCGATCAAAGCTTTTGCTCTCTGACGAAGATTTTTGCCATAGAGATAAGCCGTGCCGTACTCCGTCACGACATAATGAATATGACCCCGCGTCGTCACGACACCTGCACCTTGCTTCAAGAAAGGAACGATTCTTGGAACGCCTTTTTTGGTTCGGGAAGACAAAGCCATAATGGGTTTTCCGCCTTCGCTGAGAGCAGCACCACGCATAAAATCCATCTGCCCGCCAATACCACTGAATTGATAGGTTCCGATAGAATCTGCACAAACCTGACCGGTCAAATCGATTTCGATGGCCGAATTGATGGCGTGCATTTTCTTGTTTTTCATAATATTAATCGGGAAATTAACGTGCTGAACATCCATAAACGAGACGGCCGGATTATCATCCACAAAATCGTACAATCGTCTGGTTCCGAAGCAGAAACTCGTGATCGTTCTGTTGGCGTGCGTGCCTTTATATTTGTTATTAACAACCTCATTTTTTATTAAATCAATAACGCCGTCGCTCAGCATTTCGGTATGGACACCCAGATCTTTATGATTATTAAGACATCGCAAAACGGCATCAGGGATAGTCCCGATTCCCATTTGGATCGTCGCTTTGTCATCGATCAGTTCAGCCACATTCCTTCCGATTTTCATTTCTTCTTCGCCCACTTTTTCGCCGTAGTTGATGGTCAAAAGTTCTTCCTCGCTCCAAACCATTTTTTCGATTCTTTTGATGTGAATCATCCCGTCGCCGTGGGTTCTTGGCATCTTTGGGTTGACGATGGCGATGATTCTTTTTGCAGTATCAATTGCACTGCGAGCAACATCTACTGAAGTTCCCAGCGTGCAATAGCCGTGAGCGTCTGGTGGCGAAACCGTGATCAAAGCGACATCAATTGGCAGAATTCCGTTTTTGAAAAGAATGGGAATTTCGCTTAGGAAAATCGGAACGTAATCGCCATTTTCACCGTTTACAGCCTCACGAACCGGCCCTGAAGTGAATAAGGAATTAATATAAAAACTGTCTTTATACTGAGGTTTTGCAATTTCTACATTTCCCTGTTGCGTGATGGAAACCATTTCCACATTTTGCAATCTGGAGGCTTGCTTTGCCAACTCATTGTATAACAAATTTGGTGTACAAGCACTGCCGTGTCCGAAAATTCGGTCACCGCTTTTAATGATTGAAACTGCTTCTTCTGCGCTTACGTAATTGATCATTATTTTTAATTTTTAAGCAAAAATAAACCTTAGAACATCATTAAAAAATGAGCGTTATCAGTTTGGTAAAAAGTCATATTTTAAAATATTCCGGTCGCTATATTATAATTTAGAACACAGCTAATTTGACTCCAGCCAACTGGTTTTGTAACCGGAATCTTCCACTTTTATTGCTTCTTCCGTCAGTTTCAAAGGTCGGAATGGGTCAACCATCACCGCGTATTCATCGGTAGATTTTTTTCCGATGCTTCGTTCCATTGCGCCGGGATGCGGACCGTGAACAATTCCGCCGGGATGAAGTGAAAAATCCATCAAATCCACGTGGTTTCTGCTCATAAAATCGCCTTCTGTATAAAATAAAACCTCGTCTGAATCGATGTTTGAATGGTTGTAAGGTGCCGGAATGGCCTGAGGATGATAATCGTACATCCTCGCCACAAACGAACAAACGACAAAATTGTGACCTTCGAAATTCTGATGAACCGGAGGCGGCTGATGAATCCGCCCCGTAATCGGTTCGAAGTTTTTGATATTGAATTTGTAAGGATAAAAATAACCATCCCAACCCACAACATCAAACGGATGCGTGGCGTAAATAAAATCGGTAATTTGGTTTTCTTTTTTCACTTTGATGAGAAAATCGCCTTTCTCGTTTTTTGGCTCTACGAAAGTGGGCGGAACAATATCTCTCTCGCAAAACGGCGAATGTTCCAGCAACTGCCCGAACTCATTTCGGTAACGTTTTGGCGTGTAAATCGGGGAATGCGCTTCTATGAAAAAGAAAACATTGTCTTCAGATTCCAATTCCAGCTGATAAATAGTTCCTCTCGGAATGATGAGATAATCGCCGACTGAAAAATCGATGTTACCGAGCATTGTTCTCAGAATTCCTTTTCCGGCGTGAACAAAAAACAGCTCGTCGCATTCTGCATTTTTATAGAAATAGTCGGTAGATTTTCGTGGTTTTGCCAAGCCCATTTTCAAATCGTTGTTTAGCATCAAAACCTTTCGGCTGTCCAAAAAATCGTCTTCGGCGGTCACTTTTGCGCCTTTTATCATTCTTGGCGTTACGTTTTTCTCGACTGCAATTTTCGGTGTCACGTCTTTTGCTTCGCCGATAGATTTAATCTGAGTTGGGCGATGTGTGTGATAAAGCAACGACGAAATCCCGTGGAAACCTTCAGTTCCAAAGAGTTGCTCGTAATAAAAGTTGCCGTCTTCGGATTTGAAAATCGTATGTCTTTTTGGCGGAATCTTACCCAGCTGAACGTATCTCATTTTATTAGATTTGGCTTTTCTCAAATGTAATATTTTTTTATGACACTTGGATTTATTGATGGAAAGCGCCATTTTTTCCGGGATTTTATTGGTTTTTAAAAATTAAAAAAACCACAAGTTTAGTAGGATTGTCAAAAAAAAACCTCCCGAAAATTGTTCCGGAAGGTGGATTGTCTATTTTTATTATAAAATTATTTAGTCAGATCCAAGCCTCCGAAATTTCCGGAACTCATCATCAAAAAAGCGCCTTTGGTCTTGTCCAAAGTTTCCCAATAAGCGTGAAGATCTTCTGCATTGGTAAAGACTTTCAAATTCTCATTTTTGAATTTTTCTTTAATTAAATCCGGCGAAATCGGATCCATTCTTTTGATTTTCAACGCCTCTTCTGAATAGAAAACGACGGCATTATTCAAGCCATCCAAAGCGTGATCATACTGTTCTAAAAAAATAGGATTGAGGCTGGAATAAGTATGCAACTCCAAAAATCCAAAAGTTTCGGTATCAGGAAATTGCTCTGCAAATGCGGCAACCGTCGCTTTCACTTTACTTGGTGCGTGCGCAAAATCTTTGTAGAGCAAGCCACCATCGGCTCTTTCCACTTTTTCCAGACGTTTGGAAGCGCCTTTGAAACTCATAATCGCTTCGTAAAAATCCTCTTCCATAATCCCCAGTTGCGAACAGATTATTCTCGCCCCTTCCATATTCAGGAGATTGTGCTTTCCGAAAACCGACAATGGAACATCGCCCATATTGGTTTTCAGGCTTACGATGCCGTTTTCTATTTTGTAATCGGGTGTTTTGTATGGGATTTTTCGGAAATAATTATCGGCATTTTCAACCACTTTTACCACTTCTGCATCTTCCTCGTTGTAAACCAAAACGCCGCCGGGTGTGATGGTTGCGACAAATTTCCGAAACTGATCGATATAGTCGTCGAAGGTTTTGAAAACGTTGATGTGATCCCAGGCAATTCCGGACAGCAGGGCGATATTGGGTTGATACAGTAAAAATTTGGAACGTAGATCTATCGGCGAAGACAGATATTCGTCGCCTTCCAAGATCATAAAATCATTGTCCTCGGTGATTTTCACCATACAATCGAAGCCTTCCAACTGGGCGCCGACCATATAATCGATATCTTTGTGATGAAAGTTGAGAACGTGAAGAATCATCGATGTAATCGTCGTTTTCCCGTGCGAACCGCCAATGACCACTCGGGTTTTTTCTTTGGATTGCTCGTAGAGAAATTCCGGATAGGAATAGATTTTTAGGCCTAATTCTTTGGCTTTTGCCAGCTCAGGATTGTCGGCGTGGGCGTGCATCCCGAGGATGACGGCATCGATATCTGGAGTTATTTTTTCCGGGAACCATCCCAACTGCTCGGGAAGAATTCCTTTTCTATCCAAGCGCGATCTGGAAGGTTCGAAGATGGCATCATCGGAGCCGCTTACCTGATAGCCTTTGTCTTTGAGTGCGATGGCAAGATTGTGCATCGCAGAACCGCCGATAGCAATGAAATGGGTTTTCAATTCTGAATAATTTTAGACAAAAGTAAGGAAGATGCGAGAAACTGCGGGCAAGAATTTAGATTTTTTGTTTTGATGCGGGCTGAATAAAAGTTTCGGAAGTTTCCGTTCAACAGGGTTTTCATCGTCCGTGAGTTGCACGCAACTGAAAATCATCTGAGTCACCTGGGATTTTGCCTGCCCAAAATATTCTCAATTGTTGAAACTAATGTCTCAATAATGTTGATTTTATTAACGTTCAGAGCCGATAATTTTAACGACGCTGCTTTTTTTCCACTTTATTCAATGGGAGGCAACATCCAAATATACAAAAATATACAACCCCTCCGAAAAAATCTATTTCTATGAAAATTTCAGGATTTTTTTTCGAAATGTTAGCGTTATTCAGAAAAAATCAGAAGGAAAATGCCTAACCGAAATGCCCGCTGATGTAGCTTTTGGTGGTTTCCAACTTTGGATTGTTGAAGATCTGGCTGGTTTCGCCTTCCTCTATAATTTCGCCGAGATACATAAAAACCGTTTTGTCCGCTACGCGCTGCGCTTGCTGCATATTGTGGGTGACTATTACAATCGTATATTGCTCTTTCAGTTTATGAATTAGATTTTCGATTTTGGAGGTACTTATCGGGTCCAACGCAGAGCACGGCTCGTCCATCAGGATTACTTCCGGGCGCAGCGCCACGGTTCTGGCAATGCAAAGCCGCTGTTGCTGCCCTCCCGAGAGTCTGGTAGCCGGTTTTTTCAGGTCGTCTTTTACTTCGTCCCAAAGATAGGCTTCTTCCAAGGCTTTTTGTACCGTAGCCGAATCGGCTGGCAAGTTGTTGATTTTTAATCCATAAGCGATGTTTTCGTAAATGCTTTTGGGAAAAGGATTGGCTTTTTGAAACACCATTCCTATTCTCCTGCGGACACTGGTCACCTCGATTCCTTTCTGATAAAGATCTTGCCCTTCCAAAGCAATTTTTCCATCGATTTTGGCATCGGGGTACAAATCGTGCATCCTGTTGAAACAGCGGAGCAGCGTGCTTTTCCCACAGCCCGAAGGCCCTATCAATGCCGTGACTTGCTTTTCCGGAAATTCTACAGAGATATTTTTTAAAATAAGTTTGTCCCCGAAAGATAGATTCAGGTTTTCCGCAGTTAGTTTACTTTTCATCTTTTCTATATTTATATCGGATATAAAATGCGGTCAAATTCATCAGAAATACCACCACTATCAGCACAAGAGCAGTCCCGTAAGCAATAGGACGAACCTCCTCAATGGATTGATGCTGGGTGGACAGCATATATAAATGGTAAGGCAAAGCCATAAATTCCTGATTGGGCGTACCCAAAGCCGTGGTAATGTAAAATGCGGCGCCAGTAAACAGAATGGGAGCCGTTTCTCCAGCAGCCCGCGACAAGGTCAAAACCACGCCCGTTAAAATTCCGGACATCGACGAGGGCAACACCACATCTCTGATGGACTCGTATTTGGTAGCGCCTACTCCCAAAGCGGCCTCGCGCATACTCGCGGGGATTCTCAGCAAAGCTTCTTCGGTGGTAGTGATGATGTAGGGGAGCGACAATAAACCAAGGGTTAAACCTGCCGACAAAATAGATGTTCCAAAATGCAAAGCCTGAACGAACAATGCCAATCCAAAAAGCCCGTAAATGATGGAAGGAACTCCCGAAAGATTTCGGATAGAAGCACGAATGGTCCTCGTAAGCCAAGTATTTTCGGCATATTCATTGAGGTAAATGGCGCAGCATATTCCAAAAGGAATGGAAAAAAGTGCTGCGATGAAGGTTAAAACCACCGTTCCGATTATCGGCGTCAGGATTCCGCCTTTCGTCATTCCGTCTGTGGGAAATTGGGAAATAAAATCCCAAGAAATCACCGAAATTCCCTTGCTGAAAATGTCGTACAAAATGACAATCAGGAAAACACACACCGAGATGGTGCAGAACAGCAAGCTTCCCCATTCTATGATCGGGGTTATTTTTTTTAGTTTAGACGGCATGGAATTTTCTAAATTTGTTAATAAAATATTCACCCGTCAAATTGGCAATCAAGGTCATAAAAAACAGCACGATGGCAATGGCGAACAGCGCGTAGTAATGGGTAGTTTGGTAAGGAACTTCGCCCATCTCGATGGCAATCGTGGCGGTAATCGTTTTTACAGAATCAAAAAATCCTTTCGGAAAAATGGCGGCATTACCCGTTGCCATCAGCACGGTCATCGTTTCGCCAATCGCCCTTCCCAATCCCAGCATAATGGCCGCGATAATCCCCGGACTGGCTGCCGGAATGGTGACTTTTCTCAAGGTCTGCCATTGGGAAGCGCCTAATCCGTAACTCGCTTCGCGATAGGTTTGCGGTACCGAATTGATGGCATCTTCCGAAATGGTGATTATCGTAGGCAAGGCCATAATTGCCAAAAGAATTGCGCCGTTCAGTGCATTTAAACCATTGGGCAAATTGCTCATTTCGGCAATGTGAGGCCCCAAAAGAACTATTCCCAAAAATCCGATGACCACCGATGGCACGGCAGCCAGCATCTCGATGGCGGGTTTCAAAAATGCCTTCAATTTCGGACTGGCATACTCCGATATAAAAGCGGCAGTTCCTATCCCCAAAGGAATGGCAATGAGCATCGCACCAAAGGAAACCAAGGTGGTGCTAGCAATGAGGGGCAACAAGCCGTAAACGGGTGTCGGAGCTGTGGGATTCCACTCCATTCCCGTGATAAAGTCTAAAGGAGAGACTTTGAAAAAGAATGAAAGTGAATTGTACAAAAGCATAAAAAAAATGCCTCCCAGCAAAGCCAAAACCAGCAAACCAGTAGATTTGAAGAGGACTTTGGCCACATTATCGATGACGATTCTTTTTTTGTATTGCATAAGATTTAATTGATGAGATAATATCCGGAATTTTCAATAATATGCCGCCCCATTCCTTTGGTTTCAAAATCGATAAAGGGTTTTACCTTTTCCCAAGATTCAACGGGAATAAACTGATACAAAGGCCGTTGGAAAAAGTATTTTCTATTTTTTATAGACTCCGGATTCAGAGGAGAAACGGCTACGGCGTTGGCGTTGGCTTTGATTTTCAATACTTTTATGCCTTTGTTTTGGTGCGGATTTTTGGAAATATATCCTGCGCCCACATATCCGATGCCCGATTTATCAATCTTAATCCCTTCCAATATTTGGGCGTTTCCCGTCATTTCTTTGGCTTTCGGGCTGTATTGAATTCCTAATTTTTTCTTGATGAAAGAGTGCGTGCCGGAGCTGCTCTGCCTTCCGTATATATTAATCGGCAAATCCAATCCTGAAACCGATTTCCACGTCTGGATTTTCCCACTCATAATCTCGCTCAAAGTCTGTACATCAATTTCCTCAATCGGATTTTCTTCGTGTACCACGAATGCCGTGGCATCCTCAGCAAAAACCACGGTTTTCAGTTCGATTTTTTTATCCTTAAACATCCGTTCTTCCTCATCGGTGAGTGGTCGAGATGAGTTGGCAATATCGGCTTGTCCGTTCAAAAGAGAAGTGATTCCCAAGCCTGAGCCGCCGCCCGAAACGGAAATGCTGTAGTGTTGATTGGTTTTATAAAACTGTTCGGCCAAGTTGACCGCCAAGTTCACTTCCGTATCCGAGCCTTTTATTTTGATTGTTTTATCATTTTGATTACAAGAGCACAAAATGATAAAGCTTAAAAACAGGAACCAATTGATTTGATGGGCAGAAGTTTTCATTGCTTCCAAATATACTTCCTTGAAGTGGTTTAATTTTTAAAAACAAGTTAAGATTCAGTTAACTTTATGTGTACGAAAAAAGTACAAATCTAACTGCTTCTAAATTAGCCATATAATTCTTTATCCGTATATTAAATTTAAAATATTCTAATAAAAGCAAAAATTATTTGGCGGTTTGAAGATCAATTTGTACTTTTACGGGGCTTTTGAGTGAATCACTGAGGAGCAATAAATTTTTTTTCATCATTTGTGTTTTTAGAATCGTACCTCGTGTGCGATTCTTTTTTTATGCTTCATATCGTACCAGCAGAGCGATGAAATAAGAATAGGTAATGCTCCCATCCTGCCGGTTCGATTTTAAAAATAAATCGTTTGTAAATCCAAATACCGTATTCAAGAAACTGTCGTGTTTCTCAAAAAACTGCAGCTCGTTCGCCCGGTCTCTCTTCATCTTCGCAGAATATTTCGAGAGAATATCTTTTACAAATGCTTTATTATTTTCCGACAGATTTCTTAGAAGACTTTTAAGCACATACAGTTGCGCGCAGTATTTCAATTCCACATTGTCGGAGTCTTTTGCGCACAAATAGGCCACAAAGCTTGCTTCCTGCTCCCGCGCATAGCCAAGCTGGTGAGACATCTCGTGCGCCAAGGTAAACGGAAGCTGGGTAGATGGCAGGTGCGGGTTGTATTGCGCCTCCGCAGTGAAAGGATTGTAGTAGCCCAATAGCCCGCTATAATCCATTAAGCCGCTATACAGACTCGGCTTTACCGACAAATGCTCTACAGGACTTTTGTCACTCAATGCGCGAGGTAATTTCTTTTGTTGCAATAATATTTCTGTGCAGATAGCTCGCGGGTCATTGATGACGAAAATTCCGTTTTGGTCTTCGGAAGTTCTTTCCCTTGTTGCTTTGCAGAGATCAAGATATCGGAGGGCTAAGTTTTTTAATTGGATGTCCGAAATTTCTTTCTTTGGCAGTTTTTCTATCATCGGAGGTTGGAAGTATAGCATTCCCCAGAAGCATTGATAGACGAAGAATGAAAAATTAATGAAAATTAGTAATTGCACCCCTATTTTGCTTTTCTTTTTCCGAATCAAACTGATGAGGGCATAGATCGAATAGAGCGAAATAACCGCATAGAGGATGTCGCCGGCAGAGAACCCGAATTTGGAAAATAGTAAGATGTGCAAGTTCTTTTTCCATTCAAAAAGCCTTGAGAAGAATGCGACAGCAAAATCTGTTTTCGACAGGATGTAGAACAACAAAAATTGGACAACCAAAATGATTGCCCAATATGTGATTTTATGTGGAATTTTATTTACCATACCAAAGCACTTGCGCCCAAAATAGCCGCATCGGCTTCTTTCAAATCGCTGTAAAGAATCTTCACCTGGTTTTTAAATACCTGGAGCAGGTTGGCTTCCATAGCTTGGCGGGTGGGTTTCATAATGAGATCTCCGGCTTTGGTAAGTCCTCCAAAAAGGACGATGGCTTCCGGGGCAGAAAACAGCACAAAGGTAGCCAAGGCTTCGCCCAAAATCTTACCGGTAAATTCAAAAATGTTGTTTGCCAGTTTGTCACCTTGTTTAGCGCACAGGAAGACGGTTTCGCTGGTCAACTCATCGATCGAGTAATTTCTCAGGAGACTGGGCGTTTCGGGATTGCGTTGCAGAAGTTCTATGGCGGTATCTCTCAGTCCGCTGGCAGACGCATAGGATTCCAGCGAGCCCTTCAGGCCTGTTCCTTTGTGCAGTCTTCCGTTGTATCGTACGATGACGTGTCCCAATTCGCCTGCAAAACCATTGTGACCCAGCACAATTTTTCCGTCGATGATGATGCCGCTTCCCACGCCGGTTCCCAGGGTGATGGTGATAAAATCTTTCATGTTTTTAGCCGCGCCGTACTTCATTTCTCCCACTGCTGCTGCATTGGCATCATTGGTGAGTCTTGCGACGATCCCGAATTTCTTCTCCAAGATTTCAGCCATTGGGATAATGCCTTTCCATTTCAGATTTGCGGCATATTCTATGGTTCCTTTGTAATAATTGGCATTGGGAGCGCCCATACCGATGCCGACGAAGTTTTCTTTGCCGCCGTATTGGTCAATCATAGGTTGCAGTTTTTCCGCAAGATCTTCGATGAAGCCCTCCACATTCTCTTTTTCGTTGGTTTTTATCCGGTCTTGGACAAGAATTTGACCTTTTTTGTTCACGACGCCAAACTTCGTGTTGGTGCCGCCTACGTCTATTCCTATTGCAAATGTCTCTTTCATAATAATTGTTGTACAGGGATATCGGGGTTAACATTTTTACTGCCGGCGAGGGCATAGAATAAAATATACAGCAGGCAGATGACAATGACCCAATAGCTTTCTATGTAGCCGAATAAATCTGCGGCCCAGCCTTGAATGGCCGGGATGATACCACCGCCGCAAACCATCACCATAAAAATTCCGGATGCGGAAGCCGTGTATTTGCCGAGTCCGGCAGTTGCAAGATTGAAAATCCCGCCCCACATTACCGAGGTACACAGTCCACACAGCACGAGCAACGTAACGCTCAATGGTACCTCTGCAAGTCCAAAAGAAATATCAGATCGAAAAACCGGCATACTCACCACTTGGTCTTTGGGCAAGAGAATCGCCAAAGTCACCATTAATAGAGCTAATAGGGAGACAAACGTAAGCATCGCCTTGCTGGAGAATTTGGCACCAAGCAAGCCGCCGATCAGTCTGCCTATGAGCATCAAAAACCAATAGGTACCTACTACCGTACCTGCTGTGGTGGCATTTATTTTTAAATCGCCGGTCATGTAGAGATTGGCGATATTGGGGATGCCCACTTCGGTTCCCACATAGACGAATATGGCTAAAGCTCCTAAAGTGAAATGTCTGAAAGATAGAGGGCTGTGCGCATTTTTTTCTAAGGACTTTTCTCTGATGATGTGAGGTTCCGGAATCTTCATCAGATATAGCACTAAGAACGCCAAAATAAAAATTCCGATGGCAAGAAATATCGCAGGATTTGCATCCGAAATAGTGGCTCTGGTGACATCGCCCATAAGATAGCCCACCAAGACGGGAACAATAGTAGCACCCATAGAATTGAGCGCTCCCCCAAACTGTAAAAGCTGATTTCCCTTTTTTCCCTCGCCGCCCAGCGTATTGAGCATCGGGTTCACAACTGTATTCAACATACACATCGAAAAACCTGAAATAAATGCACCGATAAGATACACCGGAAAACTCCCCGATTGGCCGGAAAGATAAGTAATGCCGACACCGGCAATCCCAACTAAAATAGCAGTAAGTGCCGTTTTTTTATAACCAATTTTTTGAAGCATCATTCCCGCCGGAATCCCCATAAAGGCGTACGCAATAAAATTGGCAAAATTCCCCAGTTGTGACAAGAAATTGCTCGCGTGAAACTGGTTTTTCACAATTACACCCATTGGGTTCTGCAAACCGGTCACAAAGGCAATCATAAAAAAGAGTGCAAACATCATTGCAATTGGCAAAGCATAGCTTTGGCTTTTCGTTTGAGTAGTCATATTACAATTATTTTTAGTTGTGTTGTTTTTTGGTGTTTTAACAATATTTCAAGATTAACAAATATAAACAAAAACCCTACTTTAAATTAATTTAACAATAATTATTTTAATTTCTCGAGGAGAGCCAGTCGCATTTCCTCGTGCGCTTTTTCTTTCAATTGTTTCAGCGGCGCTTCGGGCCACAGAATATCATTGAAATAGACATCTACTCTGCCGGGATAGCCTTTTTTGTAGTCAAAAGGAAACATCTCTTTCAATCCTACAAAGGTATAGACGGCAATCGGGAATTTATGTTTTGTGGAAAGGATGAAGGCACCATCTTTAAAATCGTCGAGTATTACAGCGGGATCATCCGGCACGCCGCCCTCGGGAAAGATAACAATGCTTTGTCCCTCTCGCATCCTCTCGGCACATCTTCTGTAAACTTCGGCGCGGCTTCGAACACTTTTTCTGTCGACCATCACGCAGACACGTTTATAAACTGTTCCGAAGACAGGGATTTTTTCCAATTCCTTTTTCCCAACGTAGCAAAGCGGATGATTGGGAAATAGGATGCAGGGCAGCATCACATCCATCAGAGAAGTGTGGTTGCTAATGATGACGTAAGCTTGGTTTTTATCGATTTTTTTATTGGTTTTGTTGATAATCCGATACCGGAAACCGGTTCCATAGAAAATGCCCATGGCCCATAGCCGGATGAAGAAGTAGCAGGTTTTGTAATGCGACTTTCGGATGGATAGGAGATAGACCGGCAAAAAGAAAATAAGGGTCAGCACGGTGGCAAGGACCATCATCCAAAAGCGCCAGAGATAGACCAAGAAAACTTTGATCAAATTCATATCAACTTCAACATAAGATTTTTATCCGTTAAATATCATTTTTTTCTTAATAGAATAATTCAGCAGCGATACTATCACAATAGAAACAATTTTACTCATCATTTCGCGAGACACAACAAAAATACCCAAATCCAATGCATCTCTGAAAATAAAATGATAAAGAATTTGGAATAGGAACAAACCGATAAACGTAGAAACAAAAGAAAGACAAACAAAATAAGCAAATTCTCTGCGCTTAGAATATCTTCCTCTTGTAAAAACAAACCAAATGCTGAGGAAATAATTGGTGAGGATGCCACAACTGGTGGACAAGATATTACTGAAGGGATATTTGATGCCATACAGATTATATTCGGCGATGAAAATTCTGGGAAGATAAACGCTCAAAATCTTGAAACTACCGATCTCCACGACAGCACTGATTCCACCGGCAATGGTGAAAAATAAAATTTGCTTATGGCGAAGGATTAGATGTCTCATTTCGCTTGCAAATTTATACGAATAGTTAAATGTTTTTAAAATAATAGTTAAATAATTTTTTTATATCAAAAATATTTTTACTTTTATTTTATTAATGATTCGAGCAATTTGATTGAATAATTGTTTGCTTTTGAAGCCGATAATTGTCAAAATCCTAATACCTATCGATGTTTTAAGTGAATCCTGGCTCTAAAATTTTAGCCGGGACGTTTTTTCATCGTATGCTTAGACACCACACACCACAAAATATTAGTACAAAACAATGAAAAATTCTAACAGACCGTACAGAAAATTTCAGCCTCAGCAAAAGAAAATTGAGGAGCTGGAAAAGAGTAGCGCCAGGTTCAAAAGAATCTATTCGGAATACGAGTTTATGTCCGATGAACTCTGGGATATGGAAAGCAACCAAACCTCCGAAAGCATCCCCGACGATTTTATAAATGCCATAAAGCTGCAAACCTCCTGCTTAGAAGAGGAGATACAGGACTGGCTCATCAAAGATCCGCAGTAACCAAAATAGAGAGAATCTTCGCAAAAAACATTACTTTAGCATTTTAAAAAAGATATTATATGATTGCTATTGTTGACGGAGGATCTTCCAAATGCGACTGGGTTATCTTGGAAAATGATGGTACGGAAGTGCTCAAGACCGAGACCATCGGCTTCAATCCCAATATCATCAAGGGCGAACTGATAGCACCGGAATTAGAAAAAAATCAGGCGCTAACGAAGTTTCGGGATTATCTGGAAAATATATTTTTTTACGGCTCCGGCTGTGGCACTTCAGAAAACAGCCTCATCGTAGAACGGGAAATTCAAAAGGTTTTCACCAAAGCACAAATTCGGGTCAAAGAAGATCTTTTGGCTGCTGCTTATGCGGCGTACCGGGGCGTCCCGGCTATCGTCTGCATTCTCGGCACAGGTTCCAACGCATGCTATTTCGATGGGGAAAACGTAAAAACCGAGCTGCCTTCTTTGGGTTTCCTAATTGGCGACGAGGGCAGTGGTAGCGCGATGGGCAAGCAGCTGGTGCGCCATTATTTTATGAAAAAGCTGCCGCCGGATCTTCACCAGCAGTTTACTGAGATTTATCAGCTTAATATTGATGATCTTCTCAAAAATATGTATCACAATCCGCGGGCAAATGCTTACATGGCGGATTTTACGCGCTTCATTGTGGACAGAAAGACGCATCCCTATTTTCAAAATTTCATCTACAAAGAACTCAAGAATTTCCTCGGGTTTCAGGTGATGCCGTACGAGGAGTGCCGCCAGGCTGAGGTCAATTTTATTGGCTCGATTGCGTATTTCTTCGAAGACACACTTCGGGCGGCAGCCTCAGATTTTCATTTCAAAATCGGCACCGTTGTCCAGAAACCGATCGAAAGTCTGGTAAATTATCACCGCGAGTATATCATTCCAAAACTTTAACTTTGCAGAATATTTCAAGGATTTCCGTTGTTATTCCTGAAATTTTAACCTCATACTTTTCAACTTTATGAGGCTTGTAAAGTAAAACCTGTGGATCATTATTTCTGAAATTGATTCACGCAAAAGAAATTAAAAAATGTCAACTACTTCAAGAGATCAGATCGCGTTCGATAAAGCCGCTTTAGACTATCACAGTCAGGAACCGAAAGGCAAAACCGAGGTCATTCCATCCAAACCGCATTCGTCGCAAAGAGACCTTTCTTTAGCATATTCGCCTGGCGTTGCGGTGCCTTGCATGGCAATCCACGACGATCCTCAGAAAGTTTATGACTACACATCCAAAGGAAATCTGGTGGCCGTAATCTCCAACGGAACCGCTGTTTTAGGTTTAGGAGATATCGGTCCCGAAGCGTCCAAACCGGTGATGGAAGGCAAAGGTTTGCTCTTCAAAATATTTGCGGGCATCAATGTTTTCGATATCGAAATCAACGAGAAAGATCCGGATAAATTCATCGAGACCGTTAAAGCCATTGCACCAACATTTGGTGGGATTAATCTGGAAGACATCAAAGCACCAGAAGCCTTTTACATAGAACAAAGGTTGAAGGAGGAATTGGATATTCCGTTGATGCACGATGATCAGCACGGTACCGCCATTATCTCTGCGGCTGCTTTGATCAACGCTTTGGAGATTGCCGGCAAAAAAATCGGGGAAGTGAAGATGGTGATCAACGGCGCCGGCGCAGCTGCAGTGGCTTGTGGAAAATTATATATTTCGTTGGGGCTTGACAAAAATAATATTTTGATGTGCGATAGCAAAGGCGTCATCCATCACAGAAGAGAAAACCTGACTCCGGAAAAGTTAAATTTTGTAGCGCAAACTGATAAAGAAACTTTAGCAGAAGCCTTAAAAGGTGCCGATGTTTTCATCGGTTTGTCCAAAGGAAATGTGATGACCGCCGAGATGCTGCTTTCGATGGCAGAAAATCCGATCGTATTTGCATTGGCCAATCCGGATCCGGAGATTAGCTATGACCTCGCAATCGCTACCCGACCGGATGTGATGATGGCAACCGGAAGAAGCGATTTTCCCAACCAAGTGAATAATGTTTTGGGTTTCCCGTATATTTTCCGCGGCGCACTAGACGTTCAGGCCAAAGGGATCAACGAAGCAATGAAAGTAGCATCGGTCTATGCTTTGGCAGAATTGGCAAAAGAGCCCGTTCCTGAAATGGTAAAATTGGCGTATAATGTAACCAATATAAGCTTCGGGAAAGACTATTTCATCCCGAAACCTTTTGATAACCGATTGATCACCAAAGTTTCTATCGCTGTTGCAAAAGCAGCGATGGAAAGTGGCATTGCCGCAAAACCGATTGAAGATTTCGAAGCATACGAAACGCAACTGCTGGACAGGATGGGACGCGACGAGAAACTCGTACGAATGATGCAAAACCGCGCCAAAGCCAATCCGAAAAGAGTGACCCTCGGAAACGGAGAAGAATACAATATTCTGAAAGCCGCGCAAATCTTGCTGGAAGAAGGCATCGCCTATCCAAGTTTGCTGGGCAGCAAGAGACTCATCAAAGAAAGAATGACGCAGTACGGGATGGATTTTGATATTCCCATTATTGATCCTAATGATGACGAACAGAAAGAAACCCGCAAAAAATACCGCGAAACACTTTTGAATAAAAGAAATCGCAAAGGGGTCAACGAGTACAAGGCAAAAAGATACGTCCGCCAGCGCGACTACTTCGGGCCCTTGATGTTGGAGCACGGCGACACCGACGCTCTGATTGTAGGATTTTCCAAAAGCTATTCCTCGATTTTGAAACCTATTTTGGAAATTATTCCTAAAAAACCTGGGGTAAAAAAAGCAGCGGCGATGATGATGATTCTTACGGCAAAGAAACCGCTTTTCTTCGCAGATACCTCCATTAATAAAAATCCTTCTGTTGAAGATCTTGTGGAAATTGCAAAAATGGCTGAAATAGCTGTGAAATCTTTTGCCATCGAACCACGGATTGCAATGCTGGGCTACGAGAATTTTTCCGCCAAAGCAGATTCTTCCAAAAAAGTAGCGGAGGCGGTGAAAATCCTTCATCAAAAATATCCCGAAATGATCGTAGATGGCGAGATCCAGCCGGATTTTGCGCTAAACAGCGATCATCTGGCCGATTATCCTTTCTCGAAATTGGGAACCAATCCCGCGAACGTTCTGGTTTTTCCCAATCTCGAAAGTGCCAATCTTTCTTATAAGATCATTAGAGGGATAAAAGCGGCACAAACCATTGGTCCAATCTTGATGGGACTGGATCATCCGGTTCACGTTTTGCAGATGCGATCCAGCGTAGACGAAATCGTCAATCTTGCCACAATTGCCGTTTTGGATGCACAGATGAAAGAGAAAAAGTAGTTTCCGTTAATTACAACAGAGATAAAAAGCCATTTTAGTTACTAAGATGGCTTTTATCATTAAGTTAATTTATATCTTCGCAAAATCCAATTTTTGATTTTAATGATTTATTCTTTAAGAGGTTTGGTTCAGGAGCTGACACCAACATTTGCCGTCGTTGAGGTGAATGGCATCGGGTATTATGTAAATTTAAGCCTTCAGACGTCGCACCAGTTGAAATTGAATACTGAGGTTTTTCTTTATATACAGCAAATCATCCGCGAGGATGCTCATCTGCTGTATGGGTTTTTTACGAAAGAAGAAAAGGAAATGTTCAACCTGTTAATAAGTGTTAACGGCGTGGGGCCGGTTTCTGCACTGATTTTACTCTCTTCCCTCAGTCTGTCAGACACTGCCAGCGCCATCCTCTCGCGGAATAGTGGACTCATCCAAAAAGTCAAGGGAATAGGCGTAAAAACGGCGGAGCGGATAATTGTAGATCTGCGCGACAAGGTAGGAGGATTCGGCCTTTCCGAAGAAAAACTTTCTAATCTTGTAAACAATAAAATAAAGAATGAGGCGTTATCTGCTTTAGAAGTTTTGGGGATTTCGCGGAAAGTGAGTGAGAAGATTGCAGACCGAATTTTGCATCAGAATCCGGAAATTTCCATCGAAGAATTAGTCAAAGAGATTTTAAAAAACATTTAACATTTGATGCATTTTTGTCATCAATTCAGGCCAAACGCATTAAAAAATATTTCAAATAATTTTCATTAAATTGCTGAAATTCAGGGTTTTATATTTGGTTTTTCAAATAATTTTTCGTATATTTATCTGAAAATCAGA
>NZ_QOVY01000039.1 GCF_003932955.1 Chryseobacterium sp. SC28 | reverse complement strand
GATACTCGAATTGTCGTCAAGTCTTGTCCATAAGATACAAGATAAATTACCAATAGAATACTTGTCAAGATTGTTTTCATACTGTGTTCTTTTTTAAAATTGGGCATAACTTGCCTATACTCGCTATAAACTTGCGACTATACACCCAAAATTGGGGGGATACCCGCTACTCAGTGGCGTATTTTTATCAAATATAGTATTTATTTATAATCCTACAAATTATCAAACTGACTTTTAATTTGTTGAATACTTTTAGTACTCACGTGGGTGTATATTTCAGTAATTTTACTACTGTTATGTCCCAACAACTATTGAGTATACCTCAATCTGTTCCGCTCGAAGAAAACCGCGAAAAAAGAGCGAAAAAAAACGCTGGAAATCCTCGTTTCCAACATTCCATTTTCCGTCAATTAAACACCGTAAAAAAACCCTTTTCTTGCAGAAGTGTTCGAGAAGTGTTCGACTCTTGTTCGAAAAAACGGTACTTTTTTCGAAGCGCTCTCGAAGAAGTGTGAAAGAAAAATCGAAGAAAACCCAACGCAGAGAAGAAAATAAATAAATCAAATCTTCTGGTTCGAAAATGATCAATTTGGAAGATTGCAATACAATTTTGCCTAAAATATATTGGACTGCAAGATTGGGGTTTATAAAAATCGCCGCAACGCTTCATTCTTCATTTCCAAAAATCTATTCCTATTTTTGTACCGTATGAAAAGGATTTGCTATTATGTCTTTCTGTGGCTGAGCCTCCAACTCTCGGCACAAAATATTCCAAAGCTAAATCTCAACCATTATAAAATTGCGGTACTCAGCGATTCGCTAAGAGAAAGTTCCGGCCTGGCGGCGCTGGGCGAAAAACTTTTTTCCTTCAACGATAGCGGAAATACAAGTGAAATTTTTGAAATAAAACCAGGCAGTTCGTCCATCAAAAAGACATTCCAAACGGGTCTTAAAAACATCGATTGGGAAGCGATGACCACCGACGGAGAGAATTTCTACATCGGAGATTTTGGAAACAATCTGGGGACGAGAAAAGATTTGAAAGTCTATAGACTGCCGTTTAGAAACGATTCTATCCTGATAGATTCTGTCCAATCTATTCCTTTTTATTATCCCGAGCAAACGGATTTTTCGCGCCAAAACCTGCAACATAATTTTGATGCAGAAGCGATGATTTTTTTTGAAGACAAGCTCCATATTTTTACCAAAGAATGGCTTAGCAACACTGTTTCTCATTATTTAATTGATAAAAATCTGAGGGAGAATCAGCCCGCTCAGAAACTGGAATCTTTCGATACCGGATTTGGGGTGACGGATGCCTCGTTTTTCGGCAACAAATTGTACGCGGTGGGCTACACCAAAAAAGCCAATGTTTACCTGATAATCTTCGAAAAGGAAGATTCGGGACCGCTCTTTTTTCGCAAGCCGGCGAAAAAATATTTCCTCGGAAAAGCGTACAACATCGGACAAATCGAAGGGATTGCTGCGACGGAAAAGGGACTGTATATCTCGGGCGAACGCTTCAGCATCAAAATCAAAAAAGTGCCCCAAAGTCTTTATTTTATTCCGTTTAAAGATTTAGAATAATTATATTTGCAGACTTATAATAAAGATATTAGAAAGGAGAGATTAGACTAATTCATCTGCTGAAATTTTTATTAATAATTTTGGATCAATCGATAGACCAATCGTCAACATAGCCCCGATTGCAGTGGAAATCCTTTTTTTTGCGGCTGCGAGACATCTCCTCGGGAGAGGGCTCTTGGGCGGGGAAAAAAAGATTGCAACGGAAAGCGGGTGGAACCCGTGAAAAGAGGCTGAATCGTCTTGCTCCAAAAAAATAGCATACCTAAACGTACAAAGTGGCAAATACCGTAGAACTGATCAAGGCGCCGATCTCTGATGAAATGAAACTTTTCGAGCAAAAGTTTTACGAATCTATGAAGAGTAATGTGCCGCTGCTGGACAAAGTCACGCGTTTTGTGGTGACCACAAAGGGTAAACAGATGCGCCCGATGTTTGTCTTTCTCTGCGCCAAATTGGTGGGCAACGTGAACGAAAAGACCTTTCGCGGGGCGAGTATGATTGAGCTGATCCACACGGCCACTTTGGTCCACGACGATGTGGTGGACGAGAGCTTCAAACGCCGAAATTTCTTCTCCATCAATGCGCTTTGGAAGAATAAGATTGCCGTATTGGTAGGCGATTACCTGCTGTCTAAGTCTGTTTTGCTATCGACGGACAACCGGGATTATGACCTCTTGGCCGTGATTTCCCGAACGATACGCGAGATGTCTGAAGGCGAACTCCTGCAGCTGGAGAAAGCCCGCAAACTGGATATTACGGAAGAGATCTATTACGAAATCATCCGGCAGAAAACGGCCACTTTGATTGCGGCTTGCTGCGAGGTGGGTGTGCTCTCCAACAATGTGGACGAGGAAACGGCGAAAAAAATGCAACTGTTCGGCACTTACACGGGAATGGCTTTCCAAATCAAAGATGATCTTTTTGATTATCAAACCAGCAATATCATCGGAAAGCCCGTCGGGATCGACATCAAAGAGCAGAAGATGACTTTGCCGCTGATCTATACTTTGAAGAACGCGAGTCCCGAGAATTACAAAAAATATTTTTCCACGATAAAGCGCCACAACACCGACGGCAAAAGGGTGCGCGAGCTGATAGACTTCGTAAAATCCTCCGGCGGAATGGATTATGCGATCCAAACGATGAAGGATTATCAGCAAAAAGCACTGGAAATACTATCCGAATTTCCCGATAATGAAGCAAAAGATGCGCTGAAGTTGATGCTGGATTACGTGATCCGTAGAAAGCTGTAGCACTACTCTTTTCTATATTCCAAAATATCGGCGGGCTGGCAGTCCAATGCTTTGCAAATGGCTTCCAAAGTGCTGAATCTGATGGCTTTTGCCTTGCCGGTTTTCAAAATCGAAAGATTGGATAATGTCAAATCTACTTTTTCGGAAAGCTCATTCAGTGACATTTTTCGTTTGGCCATCATCACATCCAGGTTTACAATTATCGGCATAGCTTAGATGGTTAGTTCGTGTTCGTTTTGCAGTTCGATACCTCTTTTGAAGATTTGAGCAATGACATAGATGATTCCCGCCAGGAAAATATATTCTGACGAAGAAGCGACAAACTCATTCACATCGGGCAATTGTATTCCTTTTTTCACCAATCTTTGCGCATAATTTTCTGTAATAATGCTTAAAATTCCTATGCCAAAAGCCACATAACTGATCTTGACAATCAGCTTAGAAACAATGTCATTGAATGGATTTTCGAGGTTGATTTTTTCAAATAATCGGGTCGTGACGAAAAACAAGTAGGCCTGCAATCCTGCGATGAAAATAAAGAAGGACATCAAAGAAATATATTCGGTGAGATTGCTTTGATGCAAAATGGAAAGATCCAGACCCAAATACAGATTGTGCGTCGCTTGTGGATTGATAAATAAACTAAAGATCAGATTGAAGATGAGTGCTCCGGTTTTGATGCACAAACCGATGAAAGCGATCCACGCCAGCACATTAAGAACATTGAGAATTTGTTTTGTATTCATTTTGTAAATTATTTAATGATGCAAATATCAAAAAATATTTATTGATAAACAATAAATATTTTACTTTTTTCATAAAAGTTTTTTAAATTGGACAGTTTTTCGCCATTGCCAGCGCATAATTTTTAAAATTGTCAGTCTGAGCTTTTGGAAGCCTCGATTGGTAAAGTACAACTCCAATATCTTTTTGCAAACTATTTAATTTCCGTAATTTTGATAGATGAATGAGAATATTCCGTTAGCCGAAATTCTACGGCCAAAAACCCTTGAGGAAGTCCTGGGACAAGAACATCTCACCGGAAAATCCGGAACCATCAAGCGGATGATGGACAACGATACGCTCAATTCCCTGATTTTTTGGGGACCGCCCGGAACCGGCAAAACCACGATTGCAGAGATCATCTCCGAAAAATCGGGTCGTAAGTTTTACAAATTGTCTGCCGTTTCTGCCGGTGTGAAAGACGTGCGAGACATCATCGAAGAAGCCAAAAAACAAAATCTCTTTTCCGGCAAAAGTCCGATACTCTTCATCGATGAGATCCACCGATTCAATAAATCTCAGCAAGATTCGCTGCTCCACGCGGTCGAAAAAGGTTGGATTGTCCTGATTGGCGCCACCACGGAAAACCCGAGCTTCGAAGTGGTTTCGGCCTTGCTTTCCAGAACGCAGGTCTATATCCTAAAAGCATTGACATTTGAAAAACTGGAAGAACTGGCCGACATCGCCGTTGCCAAATACAATGGACTGCACCAAAGCAAATTCGTTTTGGAGGAAAAGCAGGCCTTCATCCAATATTCGGGTGGCGATGCCAGAAAGCTGATCAACGCCGTTGAATTGGTGCTGAATCAGTTCAAATCCTTAAAGAAAAATAAAATCTCCAACAAAGATGTCCTCGCTGTTTTGCAGGAAAATATGGCCTTGTATGACAAAAACGGCGAGCAACATTACGATATTATCTCGGCTTTCATCAAATCGATGCGGGGCTCCGACCCAAACGGTGCGGTCTATTGGCTTGCCCGGATGCTGGTGGGCGGCGAAGACATCAAATTCATTGCCCGCAGAATGCTGATTTTGGCGGCGGAAGATATTGGTTTGGCAAATCCCAACGCCCTTGTTGTGGCCAATAATTGTTTTCAGGCAATCAATATCATCGGCAATCCGGAAGCGCGAATTATATTGAGCGAAACGGCTGTTTATCTCGCGGTTTCGCCCAAAAGCAATTCTACTTACAACGCCATTGATGAAGCCATGGCTTTGGTAAAGAAAACCGGAAACTTGCCCGTGCCGCTCCATCTGCGCAATGCGCCGACGAAGCTGATGAAGAACTTAGACTATGGCAAAGATTATCAATACGCGCATTCTTATGAAGGTCATTTTGTAGATCTCGAATTTTTGCCGGAAAAGATTTCGGGAACTACTTTTTACCATCCTGCGAATAACTCAACAGAGAAAAAAATTCGGGAACAGCTGAAGGACAAATGGAAAAACAAATATGATCTGTAAAATTTGCCGGTTCGTTAAATAGTCCTAAAATTGATTTTAAGCGGAGGATTTCAATTTGCTTTTAATATATTTGCGGAAGACAGACGACTATGGAACATTTCGAAAGCTGGAAAGACTTACTGAACCCTGAATTTTACATCAAATTGGGTGGTTTTTGGCTCATTTTATTTATTATTTTCGCAGAAACCGGTCTCTTTGTAGGCTTTTTTTTGCCGGGCGACAGTTTACTTTTCATATCCGGCATCTATGCCGTCAATATCATCGATAGCACCTTTGGTTCCACCGGTTCCGACTTTCTAGACACAGCCATATTAGCAAGTGCCGTTGCGTTGGCCGCAATTATTGGGAACGAAGTGGGATACTGGTTTGGCTACAAAAGCGGGCCGCTACTCTATGAAAAAAAAGACACCTTTCTCTTCAAGAAAAAATACCTTTTCAAAGCCCACGATTTCTTTGAGGAGCACGGGACGATTGCCGTGATATTGGCAAGATTTCTTCCCATTGTGAGAACCTTTGCACCCATCGTTGCAGGTATTGTGAAAATGGATAAGAAAAAATTTTTCTATTACAACGTTATTGGTGCTTTTTCGTGGTCATTTGTAATCATCTTTGCCGGACATTATCTGGACAAGCTATTTCTCGACCAGTTTGGCATCGATCTTAAGGAGAAATTAGAGATTATTATACTGATAATCGTAGTCGTTACCACTTTGCCGATTGTCATCAAATTCTTTTTTACAAAAGATAAGGAAAGACCAACGAAAATAGAGTAACAAAAAAGTGAAACATCAGTTCAAACTGCAGAATCGGAAACAATTTTCTAATAGTTGCTTTTTTGTCATAAATTTCTAAAAAAACAGCTTTTAAAGCCAGTATGGAATCATATTTGTGCGTAATAAGATAACCAAAAATAAAACGTTATGACACCGCAAGACAACTTCAACGAACAAGACAGAAAGCTCAGAGAAATGGAATATAATCCAGCCGAAGATATTTTCGAAAAAGAAGAAATCCTCCCTTTGGACGGCGATGGAAATCCCATTTATCACCAAGATATAGATGATGATAAACCCGATAAAGGATTGGACATCCCGGGCGTGGAAGACGATGATGAAATGGAAGAAATCGGCTCCGAAGATGAAGAAAATAATTACTGGAGCACGAGCGATAATGACGACGATCACGAAGAGGAAAATGTGGATCTCGTCGAATAAAAAAAGTTCAAGAATCCGTCTCACAACTAGAGGCGGATTTTTTTGGTAATTAATGTGGAATTTTGTATATTTATACCTGATAATCAGATAATTGTTTATGAATTTCAAATATTATAACCAAA
>NZ_QOVY01000038.1 GCF_003932955.1 Chryseobacterium sp. SC28 | reverse complement strand
TTGAGTAAGATTGTTCATTTATTTAATTATTTGATAATCAATTAAATATACGGATTTCTATCCAATTGAACAATCTCTTTTTTATTTAATTCCTAAATGCACAACAGGTTGTTGGTATATAAATCCAAAATTCCCCGAAATGTTCTGATAGATTATCTGAAAACTATTACTTCCTTTCATCTCTCTTTGTATGTACATAAGATAATTTATTTATTGCCAAAAATGGTTGAAGCAGGAACTAAAGATATTGACGATGATTGGAGTGTAATACTAGATACCACAGACAATTTTGAAAGTAAAGTTGCTTCCATTTCCATAGCTGATACAGAAAGAACATACAATTCATTGTATGAATATATTAAAGCGACTTTTAAAATTAATAGTGTTATATCTGTTTTACAAATTGATAATGGTGATTCAAAAAGTATTGAAATAGCTCTTTCTGCATTAAAGGATATTGGCAAATATGAAATAGATTTTAAGGCACTTTGGGGACATACGATTAGAAATCAAAGTGATGATGAGGACAGGACTTTATTATCTGAAATGGTAAAATATGAAACTACTTATTTTGACAGGTATGTTGAGCTATTGTTGAAGGTTAGAGGCAAATATCAACACAAATCCTACATAGAATTATTGGATAGTTTATCTCAAAAGAATAACGAAAGGGGATTCTTGGCTCAGGGAAGAAGCAAAAAACATCCCAGAAGATATGTCCTTGGCACCAGATTGCTAGAAGCCTTGGTTCAAATACAGGTTTTGCATCTTGAAGGAGATAAGTTTATCACCCAAAGCTTATCTATTGAAGAATTGATGAATAATCTGAGAAAACGTTACGGCTTAATTATAAATGGATTAGAGGAAGAACGCTTTAAAAATGTTGATATACATACCCATTTAGCTTTTAAAGAAAATGTAGAAGCGTTCAAAATAAAATTGAGGCAGATAGGCTTTTACAATGATTTAAGTGATGCTTACATTTTACAGAAAATAAGACCTCGTTACGAACTAACATAATTTAGAAAGAATGGACGTAAATATTTTAACTCGTTATTATCAATACATCATCGAGCTTATTGTAGAGCTATACAAGCAGGAATTTGAAGATGCAAAACCCGGTCACTGTATGAAGATTACAGGATTGGGAAATGAACAGTTATTATCACTTTGGAAAATTATAACCAATCATTTTAAGAATTTAAACACTTACATTGTTGATGAAACTCAACAAGGAAATTGTTACATTTCTGCAACTAAGCTAATTGAACTACGTAACCAGCAGAAAAAACCTTTGCTTATACTTGTTCCCTCAAATAGCAGAACTGCTGCGGAAGACTCTTACGGCAATGCTACTTTTAAAGAAATCTCTTTGGATAATATCGAATCTATTTTGGTGAAAAATTTGATAGAAAAGCTTCCTGTTGAGGTCTCTACATATATTAATACCATTATAGGTTATATAGATACTACTCGTTCAAGCATATTAAGCTATTTATTAGCTATAGAAGAAGATTCTTTTACTAAAGAAAGCATTGGAAAAAATTTATTCCATCTGGGTTTGTTTCCAGATTTAAAGTTAGTTGCTGATGAAAATTTAATTCGTTCCCGACTTAACTTAAATACTACGAGCTGTAATATTCTGACTTCATTTAATAAATCTGTTTATGAAAGAGTAGATGAACTTCAAATAAAAAAAGGAACTGTTCAAAAAGATTTCATACAATTATTTAGAAATGGGAATAACATCACGTCATTAAATGATCTTGTAGAAACCGTTGCAAGCAAATATCCAGAACTTTGGTTTGACAAATGGGAAATACCAAATCTGAATTTTGAAAAAATAGAACTAAAAGTGATTGAAATACGTTCGACGGATTTTACAATTGAAGAGGGTAAAAAAGTTCTTTTGTCTGATGGTATAACTAATCCGAAAGTTACTATACGATTTACGACTAACCCCGAACCAAAAAATATTGGAGAATTAAAATATTTTAGAGTTGTTTTGATGGCTGTAGATGGTTTTTCAGGACAAGAAATAACAACATTAAGAAAGCTAAAAAACACCACCTCCAAACAATCTTACAGAGAAGCTAAAATAGAGCTAAATACCAATAGTATTGAAGAAGGCTCATACTTCTTTAAGGTACTTGCTGAGGATGAATTAGGGAATATTCTAAATGTAAATGATGATTTTTATGAAGATGCTATCCAAAGAGTTTGGGAGGAAAACAACCATTCTCTTGAGAGCAAAAAAGATTTGAATTACAAACTAAAATGCGATTCTGAGGATTTTGATTATTTTATTGACATTAACACCGAAAAAGAAGATACAATACGCAAGGATAAATTAAATAATGTTCTTCAAGCATTTTTTAAATATAACATTGATAGATTACGACAAGAAGCAGCATTGGATATTCCTCATCCAAGTGAACATTCCAATGTGTGGTTAAACGATGATAAAACAAAGTTATCATCGGTCTTTCATATTAATTATTCTAACAAGCATAATTACCAAATTATTTTGTCTTCAAAACTTAGAATGATTGAAAATGAGATTCTAAATAATAGTAATCATTTTGGCTTTGTAAACACTGTAATTAGTAATAACAATACATCTTTAGGTTTACAAAATAGCGAATACACAATCAGTAGTCTAACAGAAATAGCTCCCAAAAAGCTATTAGAATCAAGAAAAATTGTTTTTGAGAAAATTAAAAAATCAAATGATTCTGAAAATGGAGTATTAGAAACTGCAAATCTATATTCTATCAAAGAAGATATTAAAACCTATCTGGAACATTACAATAATTGGTTGGTAAGTCTCAATAAAAAAATTGAAAAGACCAATGTTTCTACAGGAGAAAAAGAAAATATCAAACTTCTATACACCGAAGTTCAATTTTTAGATACCGTAAAAGTAAAAACAAAATTGCCAACCGGAGGTTCTGTTTCTGCGGTTTTATTATCTCCGCTACATCCGATTAGATTAACTTGGCTTATGAATCTAATAGATCAATTTGATGAGTGGTTTGCCAAATCTCTTTCGTATAACGACCATCTTCGTGAATGGCAACAATTAGAAAGCTTATTCTTAGGAGAACTAAATCCGAGCAATAGTCCTTTTGTTTTGGTTGATCCAAACCAGTTTATCAATTATGAGTATCTTGGAGAGTTAAGTTTTGGTTGGGGAATTTATATTAATTCATCTACCCCCAATCCGATTGATTCACTTGTTCCTATTTCGCACCAATTAAAGTACTATTTCAGACATTTACTGAATATTGATTCTGGAAATATTGTGAATAATGATGTTAGTAGAGCTTTGGTAGTAAAGCATATAAAAAACTTTTTAATACAGCATCCTTACACGGATACATTAATAATAAACCTATTTAATGTTGGTGATGCAGAAGTTTTTGCAGATGCGTTTGTTGATTTAAGTAAATATTCCGAATACTATAATACTAAATTTGAAGTTCGGATTTTTGTGGGACAGGAATCCCTGATTGAACACGGATTGGCTCTAAAAGCATTGCTCAACCCAGAAACGAATATTAGTGAAGAAGCAGAGTTGTTTTCACAACCTTCTCAAAATAGATTATTCCCTAAATTAAGGTTTTCTATTAATAACATTGAAGATTTTGTTGAAAATCCGATTGTTTATAATGCTCATATTAGCTTTTTGATCAATCCATTTGCCACAAAAATTACTTTATACAAACCTTATAGGGAATATAAATCTACTTACCTAAATAGTTTAATTATTGATCGGGCGACAGATGTTGAGATGACTCAAGAGCCCCAAAGAATTACTTGGAATAATTATGTGAAAATAGAAAACCCAAAAGAGAACTTAATAAATAAAGTATATGCTTCATATCAAGTTTTCACATCAGGATCTTTGGCAGCGCAAGCTACAGATTCTATTCCTGCCACACAATTAAGTTTAACCAACAGAGATCAGGTATTATTATCTCATTTACACGAATATTCGGACTGGGTTGTAACTTTTGACAAAAACTTAGGTCCACATTTTTTTGATCAGCCTTCTGAAAATGGAAAAACACCATTTTTGTTAGACTATATTCCAGGAGAGGAAATCTCAGGAATTTCTTCTTATCTTACAACGAAGCCCTCAAGTGAGATAGTAGGATTATTAAGTCCACATTTTGAATCGTTCGGAGTAGACATTAATAGTCCCGAAGGTCTAAATAAAATTCAGACTATCCTTGAGGATTTAAGAGCAATTAGCAGCTCTTTAGTTCTTCAGCTTAATTCTTCAAAAAGCAAAGCTTTTGAAGCCATAGGAACAGCTTTTTCTAAAAGAATTTTAGAGAAAAAAGGATTATTGGACAATGCGTTCCTGATTCCAATTGATTTACATCAAAATCTTTTTGAGAATTTAGATACCAATTCGAAAAGCAGAGCAGATAATCTTTTTATTTCTATCAATAAAGAGAAAAGAGAGATTAAAATAGCAATATTAGAAATAAAATGTAGAAGCTATTTGGGTACATCAGAACGTGATGAACTTAAAACCAAAATGGTAGAACAGATTGATAATACAATCGTTGCCATTAAACATCATTTTGACCCAAATGATTACAAAAGTAGTGACCGCTTAGATCGAGAAATAAAAAATAAGGAATTAAAATCACTATTTAGCTTTTATATAGAACGAGCATATAGATATAATTACTTGTGTGAAAACGCTTATAACAGTTATATTGATTTTATTCAAACGTTAAATAATGGATTTGAATTTAAATTCACTCGATTAGGTTTCATCTTCGACTTCTCTTTTGAACAAAAGCATCAAAAACAAAATATTGATGATAACACCACCATTTTTACTTTTGGTCATAAATTAATAAGCGATATATTAGACCCAAATTCTGATTTGAACACCAAAAGATTGGAAGATTCAGAATTTAATAAAGAGTTGGCTTCCGCTCTCGAATCAAACAACAAGTTAAAGCTATTTATTCAGAATTTTAAAGCAAAACTTAACGTGTCTTCTGATGAAAAGAAAGAAGATAACAATAAAATTCAGGATTTGTCTAAAAAGTATACAGCAGATTCTTCTGACGAGGTCATTATTGAACAACCTCACAATAAGAGTGTGGTAGAATCTAATGAAGAAGATAACGAGCAAGTAGCTCCTGAAAAGATTGATGTACCATACAATAAACCAGAATTTGATATTATTGTAGGTAAAAATAGTATATCTGATCAGTTTGGAATAATTGGTACTTCAATACACAATAAAAAAATAGCTATAGACCTATCCGAAACCAATACCATAAGCTTATTTGGTGTGCAAGGTGGAGGAAAAAGTTATACGATTGGTACGATTAGCGAAATGGTATTGAAACAATTTTCAAACATCAATAAACTACCTGCTCCTTTAGCAGGCGTTATATTCCATTATAGTGAAAGTATGGATTATGAACCGGAATTCACTTCGATGATTAATGCTAATACGAATCTTACAGAATTAGAAAAGCTAAAGGAATTATATGGTGCTGAACCAGATGTTATTGAAGATGTTATAATATTAACTCCTTCTGATAAGGTTGAAGAGCGTAGAGAGGAATTTCCATCTATACAAGTTGAGTCAATAGCTTTTAATTCTAAAGAGCTTAATGTTCAAGATTGGATGTTTTTATTAGGCGCAATTGGAAACGACTCGTCGTATATCAAACAGTTGAAATTTATGATGAAAGAACAGCGTAGAAACATTACGTTGGATGGATTAAGGGAAAGCGTGGAGGTATCTGAACTCCTTTCAAACACTCAAAAATCTTTAGCTAGGCAGAAACTTAGTTTCGCCCAAGAATATATTGATGATAGTTTCTTTCTTAAAGAGGTTTTGAAACCTGGGAGATTGGTCATTGTAGATTTACGTGATGAGTTTATTGTTAAGGATGAAGCACTAGGGTTATTTGTCATTATGTTGAATATTTTCTCAGGAGTCAAAACCTTTAATGATAAGCATTTTAATAAGTTCATTGTTTTTGATGAAGCTCATAAATATATGGACAATAAAGATTTGACAAATAATATAGTTACTGCAATTCGAGAAATGAGACATAAAGGAGTAAGCATTATGATTGCAAGTCAGGATCCGCCAAGCTTACCCAACGAAATTATCGAATTGAGTAGTATTGTTTTACTCCACAAGTTTAATTCACCTCAATGGTTAAAGCATATTCAAAAATCCTTAACACAGTTGAATAGCTTGAACGCTGCTGATATGAGTGTATTGAAACCTGGTGAAGGCTTCCTATGGGCTTCCAAAGCATCTGAGCAAAGTATAACAACAAAGCCTTTAAAAATAAGTACAAGACCAAGAGTTACTAATCACGGAGGAGCAACAAAAAAAGCAACAGGGAACTAATGCAAATACAGCAATTAACAGGAAGAGGAAGAAGAGAAAGCAATCAAGATTTTATCTGTATTCACAGATTAGAGTCTGCTGCTTCCTTTTTTTTGATAGCCGATGGAATGGGTGGCTATGAAAAAGGAGATGAAGCAGCAAAAATTGTTTGTGAAAATATTTTCACCTTTCTCAATTATGCAGAAAGTATTAACGAGCAAAATATCCAAAAAGCGGTGCAAAAAGCCAATTTGGCGATTAAACAATTCAACAACAAAAATAATATCAAATCTGGAGCTACAATAGGAGGTATTATTGTAGATAAAAATATCTCCCATATTTTTTGGGTTGGAGACGTAATGGTTTCCAAAATAAACGAGAATAAAGTTTTGTTTCAAACCAAAAGCCATACAATGGTAAATAGCCTTTTAGAATCGGAAAGCATAATAGAAGAAAAATCTTTAGATAAATATAAGCATATCGTAACCAGATCTGTATCAGGAAAACCTTCGGAATCCACTGTCGGGTATCAATCGTTTCAATTATCAAAAGATGATGTTTTTATTATCTGTTCAGATGGTGTTCATAATGTTATTTCTGTTGAACAGATTCTTCAATACACATTTAAAGAAAAGGGCTTGCAAGAATTAGAACATCAATTTCTCAAAGAGGCAGAAGATAATTATTCGATTATTACCATAGGATTTTAACCTTTTTTTAATCTTGGAAAATGAAAAGCGAATCTCAAACAAACATCTTCCGCTCACTCTTCCAAGGGCGTGAAGACGTGTTCGCTATTCGCTGGGAAAAATCAGGAAAATCGGGCTATATGCCTTCTTATCATTATGACCCATATCACTATCGCATTCATAAATCGAATGGAGGAACTTTTCAGAATTATCCACACAAAACCTATTTACCGCTTACTAATAACGAAATTCAAAAACATTTAAACGGGATTCAACAAATTGGTGTTTATCCTTTATTACAAGACAATACTTCTTGGTTTTTAGTCGCTGATTTTGACAAACAAAATTGGAAAGAAGAAGCCGTCAATTTCTTAAACGATTGTAAAGAGAAAAACATTCCAGCTGTAATCTTCCCCAAAAATAGGAATATTTAAAAATATAGTTTTTAATTTGGAAGACTATGAAAAACAGTAAATTTTCAGAAGTTCAGATTATTAAGATATTATCTGAACAAA
>NZ_QOVY01000037.1 GCF_003932955.1 Chryseobacterium sp. SC28 | reverse complement strand
AGAAAAACAAGCAGAAAACAAGAAAATAAGCATTAAAAGAATGAGAAAAATCGCCTCTTGGAATTTAGATTACTTGCAGGAGTTATTGAAATTTTAATGCGTTTGACCTGTCATCAATTTCTTAAAAAAATATATGTGAAGAAAAACATTTACCTTTATAAATTAACCTTCCTTTTTTTAATTTTCATAGGTTTTACCGATATTTTTGCCCAAGAGACTCCCGCTGACAGCTTAGTAAGCGTCAGGAAAGATTTCAGCTTGGCAGATCCTGTTCATTATGATGCTTATTACGACCTCAAGACAGGGATGTACTATCTGTATCCGAAGATTGGCAATACCATCGTTGGAGCGCCCATCGCGATGACGTTTGAAGAATACAAAAACTACACCATGCAGAACAATCTTCGTAAGTATTACGAAGAAAAATCTCTTTTAAACGATCTCGGACGCAGGCGAGACCAGACGGATGCGAAGAATAAAGGCTTGATACCGGCGATCACCATCAAGAACAAAATGTTCGAAAATATCTTTGGAAGCAACAAAATAGAGTTGATTCCGCAGGGTTTTGCCTCATTTGATCTGGGGGTTCTTTCTCAAAAAATTGATAATCCGCTCATCCTTCCCCAGAATAGGAAAAGTTTTGCCATCAATATCCAACAGAGAATCCAATTGGGGATTACGGGCAAGGTTGGAGAAAATCTTCAGCTCAAGGCTAACTACGATACCCAGAGTGGATTCGCTTTCGAAAATAGGCTCAACATGGTTTGGCAGGCCAAAGGAACTTGGAGGGATCTGCAATCCAAAGGACTTGATGAAAAAGGGCAGGATCCGGAAGATAAGATCATCAAAAGGGTAGAGGTCGGGAACATCAGCATGCCGCTTTCTACAAGTTTGATCCGGGGATCGCAATCATTATTCGGTCTGAAAACAGAATTCCAAATGGGTAAAACCACGGGAACTTTGGTTTTTTCGCAGCAGCAAGGCGAGGCCAAAACCATCGTGGCACAAGGCGGCGGAACGATGAGCACCTTCAAAGTCAATGCTTTTGATTATGAAGATAATCAGCATTATTATTTGGGACATTACTTTTTGGATAATTACGACGCATCGCTGGCTAATTACCCATTGATTAATTCCAGAATCAATATCACCAGAATGGAAGTGTGGGTGCTGGATCAGGGCGGCTCCAACTTGGAAAGTCAGAAACCAATTGTCGGAATCAGAGATTTGGGAGATCAGCAAGGCGTCACACCGAGCAACAGCAATAATAATCTGTACAGTCAAATCGTTTCTACCTTAGGAGGCAACCGCGATATCAATACCGCCTACAGCACATTGGCGGGAAAATCTTTCCCCAATTCTCAAGGCGTTTTGGAGCCATATACCTCTGGCGAGCAATACATCACCAATACCAAGGCTCGAAAATTAAATACATCGGAGTACAAATTCAATTCCCAGTTGGGGTATATATCTTTAAATCAGAGACTTAATGATAATCAGTTTCTGGCGGTCTCCTATTCTTATACCATCAACGGTTCTAGCACGGTGTACAAAGTGGGGGAGTTTTCTGAGGAAAATCCGGTGCTTATTACGAAACTCTTGAAATCCAATGTCGCTGTGAAACCCACTTCTCCGATGTGGCAACTGATGATGAAGAACATTTATTCCCTCAATTCTAATCAGTTAATCGCTGAGGATTTCCTGCTCAATGTTAATTTCAGAGATCCCAATTCCGGCGGGAAAGTTAATTATCTGCCCGGGGCTCAGTACAATAATGGTATTCCGGCGGATACCAATTTATTAAGATTGCTAAACTGGGATCGCCTGAATATTAATAACGATTTACAACAAAACGCACAAGGCCTATACGGAGACGGTATTTTTGACTTTGTACAAGGAATTACGGTTGATGCTGAAAATGGGAAAATCATTTTTACGAAGGCCGAGCCGTTTGGGAAATATCTGCAGAGCATATTGGCCAATCAGGATACGACGCCGTATGTTTTCAGTGATCTGTACAACAAGCAGAAAGCCCAAGCGCAGGAAAGTTCGCTCGCACAGCGCTACACCATCGAGGGCCGATACAAAGGAAGTCAAGGACAAGGGATTTCTCTTGGTGCCATCAACGTTCCACAGGGATCCGTGCGGGTGACTGCAAACGGGGTGCAATTGGTAGAAGGGGTAGATTATACCGTCGATTATATGCTGGGAACCGTTAATATCATTAATGAAACGGTGAAGCAATCCGGACAGGCGATCAATATTTCTTTGGAAAATCAGATGACCTTCAATATGCAAAGAAAAAGTTTCTGGGGATTGAATCTTGAGAGAAAATTCAGCGATCATTTGATGGTGGGCGCCACGGTTGTCAACTATTCCGAAAGACCATTGACCCAAAAAGTAAATTATGGTCAGGAAGCCGTTAGCAATACAATGGCCGGCTTCAATTTGATGTACAACAATCAGTTGCCATTCCTGACAAGGCTGACGGATAAAATTCCTCTCGTCGATACCGAAGCGCCATCCAACTTGAATTTCAAGGCAGAAGGTGCCTATCTGATTCCGGGTCAAAACAAGGGCATCAACGATCAATCTTACATCGACGATTTTGAACAGACTACTTCCAAAATTTCTTTGAAAGAACCTGCAATGTGGAGCTTGGCTTCCCGGCCGGAAAAAAACTTAAATGATGTCGTCTTTCCACAAACCGTTTCAAATGACAACTTAAACAGCGGAAACGGAAGAGGGCTCTTGTCTTGGTACACCATTGATCCCAGATTTTACGGCGTGGGCGGAGCAGCACCCAACGGGATCAACGCGGCGGCACTTTCCAATTTTGCTTCCAGAAGAGTTCAGATGAAAGAACTGTACAACAACAGAGATTATGTGGCGGGTGAGCAAACGATTCTTAATACTTTTGATATCACTTATTATCCGGAAGAAAGAGGTCCTTACAACGTGAATCCTGCTACAGAAACCGTCTCGCAGAGATGGGCAGGCCTGATGCGGCCAATCTCCGTGACCAACTTTGTAACTTCCAATATCGATTATGTAGAGTTCTGGTTGCAGGATCCTTATGCCGACGGAAATACTTTGGGTACCGATCCCAAACTTTTACTGCAACTGGGGAACGTGTCCGAGGATGTTTTGAAGGACGGCAAACTCCAGTACGAAAATGGATTGCCAACTGCCGCGGCGCCTTCCAATACCTCTACCACCAATTGGGGAACGCAGCCGAGCCAATTCCCAATTCTCTATGCTTTCTCTACAGAAGGGGCGGGAAGAACCGAGCAAGATTTGGGCTACGACGGTCTGGCCGCTACTCAGGAACAAGAAAAGTTTGGCACCAACTTCGCCAATCCCGTGACCAATGAGCTGGATCCGGCTTCTGATAACTTTGTATTCTATTTGTCAGACCAGTTCCAGGGCGATCTTGCATCTTCTTTGACTGAGCGTTACAAATATTTCCGTGGTCCTGAAGGCAACTCCGCTGCCAATACTTTGGAAGTTGCAACCCAAACGCCGGATGCAGAAGACGTAAACAGAGATTATAACTTGGATCAGACAGAAAATTACAACCAATATACCATCAATCTCTCTCCAGCCAGTTTGACTTTGGGACAGAACAAAATAGTAGATGTAAAAGAAGTGGATGTCAAATTCGAGAACGGGCAATCCAAAAAAGTAAAATGGTATCTCTTCCGCATCCCGGTTGCCAACTATGACGACAATACCGTTGTCGATGGCTCGGATGTCTCCGTCCTTAATAATGTCCGATTTGCCCGATTATTAATGAAAGGATTTGAGCAGACTTCCACACTTAGATTTGGATCTTTCGATTTGGTAAGGTCTGACTGGAGAAAATATTCCAACAAAATCTACAGCGCATCTGTCACCAATGAGGACGAAGGAAATAGCGCGCCTGCCGATCAAAATTCAAATTTCGATCTCGGAAGTGTCAACCTTGAGGAGAACGGCTTAGGCACACCACCGTACGTTTTGCCTCCTGGCATCGAGCGACAAGTACTAAGCGGCAATGCTGGTGCGCAACGGCAAAATGAATCCTCGTTGTATATGAAAGTAGATCGCTTGAAGAACGAATCCAGAGGCGTTTTCAAAAATACAAGTTTGGATATGCGCCGATACAAGAAATTGGCTCTGTTTGTTCATGCAGAAGATGTATCTCCTACTTCTACTAATACGAGCACCTTAAATAAAGATGCCAAATTCTTTATCCGTTTTGGTAGCGATGCGACGGATAATTATTACGAATACGAAACTTCCTTGACGATGACGGCCAAGAATGCAACGTCGCCGTTAGACATCTGGCCCGATGCCAACACCGTAGATCTGGAAATAGAAAACTTTGTCAATGCCAAACTGCAACGCGACGAGCTCTTGAGAGAAGCGAATCCAACGATTACAATTGACCAACGCTATGATTTTACCGATTTTGGAGACGAGGACAAGAAAATCTACGTCAAAGGCCGTCCAAGTATTGGAAATGTGACGACGATGATGATTGGTGTGCGAAGCCAAAACGACAATGGCGAAGGCAAGAGCCTTATCCTTTGGGTAAACGAAATCCGTCTTTCCGAAATCGAAAACAAAGGGGGATATGCAGGGAACGCAAGTTTAAATTTCAACCTGGGCGATTTTGCAATGGTCAATGCCAATGCGTCTTATGCTTCAGTTGGATTTGGAGCGATAGATCAGAAACCATCGGAAAGATCTCAGGATGAGAATTCGGCTTTCAGCATCAATACAACTGTAAATGTAGATAAGTTTCTTCCTGAAAAAATCGGAATGAAAATCCCTGTCAATTATTCCTACACGCAGACGATGACCAATCCGAAGTACAACCCGCTGGATAATGACATCGAGCTCAATAAAGCACCGAATGAAGCCGAACTGAAAAAAGTCGTCAGCACCTATACTCAGCAAAGAAGCATCGGCGTGGTAAACATGAGAAAGGAGAGAATGAATCCGAACAAAAAACCGAAATTCTACGATGTAGAAAACTTAAATGTTACAGCCATTTACAACGACGACTTTTACCGCGATGTGTACACCAAACGCAACTACAAACAATATTTGAATGGATACATAGAATATAACTACACCTTCAAACCGTATGTTTTGAAACCGTTTAACAAGATGGTAAGTGATACGGCTAAATCCTACAAATATCTAAGGTGGATCAAAGAAATTAACTTCAACCCAGTGCCTACGAGATTATCTTTCAGAACCATTTTGGACAGAAATTACAACGAATTGGAGTACAGAAATGTGGATGCCTTGCTTTCCGGAAATGCAGGTGCAGACTTCGATGTTATCAAAAACAGAAACTTCTTCTTCGGATGGCAATATAGTTTGGGATTTAATTTTACCCGATCCCTCAAGCTGGAAATAAGTTCGGAGACCAAAACACTCAATGATAATTTGGATGTCAATTCTATGAACAACCGCTCCATCTTCAGCAATGTCTTCAGAGCCGGGCGTCCTGTTTTGTATAACCACCGGGCGCAGTTGAACTACAGATTGCCATTTGAATATTTTCCTTATTTGGATTTTATCAATGCAGAGGTGAGTTATCAGTTCCAATACAACTGGAATGCAAGATCCACCGGCACCAGAAATGTGGTGTTCGAAGACAAAATCGAAAATCTTGGAAATATCTCTCAAAATACGAATGCCATCGTTGCAACTTCTACGGTGGATATTCCCAGATTCTTTGGCAAATTTGATTATTTCAAAAAGATTAATGATAAAATGCAGAAGCGCCGTCAGGAAATAGACTCGCTCAACAACGTGTACAACACCGCATTTACAAAGAAAAACAGCCGATTCAAATTCAAATCATATAAATTCAAGAATAAGCTCACGCCACTTCAGGCAGCAGCCTATGCGCTCACATCCTTCAAACAGTTGGACTTTAATTATTCCGAAAACAATGGCATTATGTTGCCGGGACTTCTATCGGCGCCTAATTTCTACGGCTATGGGCAAACACTTGGCGGGCCAACGATTGGTTTCCTATTGGGATCCCAAGCCGACATCCGTAGAACTGTGATAGAGAATGGATGGATTTCTAATTCCTCCTTAATGAACGATGCCTATACAGAACTTCACAACAGAACCTTTACAGGCAATCTGCAGATTATGCCGGCCAATGATCTTAGAATAGATTTCAATGTATTGCAGACTTATACCCGGAATTTTATGCAAGGAGGCTACAATATCGACGCCGATATTACCAAAGAGGGATTCCAATTTTCTTTTGGATCGGAAATGATAACTTATTCCAACACTGCGTGGACTTTCGGTACCGCCTTCAAAAGTGGATCTGCCATTTATCAGGATATCAAAGACAATGCCTTGGCGATCTCTCAGCAGTATGAAGGCATTAGAGATAATGAAGGCTTCACGGCCGGCTACTCCAAAAGCAATGCGTATGTTTTGATACCTGCTTTCCAAGCAGCAATCGAAGGAAAATCGCCTAAGAAAATGAGCAATCCTACCAAGGCAGGTACGCCATTACCCAACTGGAAATTGGTGTATTCGGGTCTTAGAAATATCCCGATTATCAACAGTCAGTTCACCAAATTTGATATTTTGCATTCTTATGTTTCGACTTCTACGATGTCTGGTGTACAATCGAGCATCGATTACTATAACAGAAATCCGGAGGATATCGGCACCATGTACGACTCCAATGGCAACAGATACAATCCTTATACAGTAACCCAAGTGGGCTATGTGGAAGCATTCTATCCTCTGGTTGGTTTTGATGTCACGATGAGGAATAATATGCAGTTCCGGTTCAACTACAACAGGGACCGTACGTATATGTTGGGATTAGTCAATAGCACACTTACAGAAGAGCTCGGAACCGAATATGTATTCGGCTACGGCTACATTTTGAAAAATCTCAAAATCCGTCTGAATTATCAAGGAAAAGTAAAAAATATAAAAAGTGATCTCAATATGAGAGCAGACCTGTCAATGCGGGACAGCAAAACGACGATTACCAACATCCTGATAGATGATTCTCAGATTACAGGCGGACAAAAAATCTTCAGTCTCAAACTCTCCGCAGATTACAATATGTCACAAAACCTGAACCTNCTAATTAGAGTATAAAGCATTATTCAGTACTCGCATCAACCTATGAAATGGGTATGTATAGATGCGCTTATTTTTTTTGTAATTTGTTTTCATTCTATTGTTATATATAATTAAATTTGTCAAAATCTAATCAAAAGAAATGAATACACCATCTGAACTAAAGTACACCAAAGATCACGAGTGGATCAAAATAGAAGGAGAAATAGCCACCATCGGGATCACAGACTATGCCCAAGGCGAATTGGGCGACATTGTTTTCGTAGATGTAGATACGGTGGGCGAAGATCTTGATGCCGGCGAGGTTTTCGGCAGCGTAGAAGCCGTAAAGACTGTTTCCGACCTCTTCCTTCCTGTTGCCGGCAACGTAATAGAAATGAACTCGGAATTAGATGACCAGCCGGAATTATTAAATTCAGACCCGTACGGGAAAGGCTGGATCATAAAACTCAAAATTGCAGAAGATGCAGATTTTAGCAAATTGCTCTCCGCAGAAGAATATCAGGAAGTTGTTGGATAATTTTGTTACTAAATATATTAAGATTACATTGCCCATCTATTGGGCAATTCTTACATATATGCTGTTGCGCCCCGGGGTCGAGAACAAAGAATACTTCTTTATGTTTCCGCAGCTGGACAAGGTCATTCATTTTTCAATATTCTTTCTACTAGGTCTTTTATTTAAAGTTCGCTTTCCAAAAATTTCTATATTTCACTTTTTTCTTATCCTGATTTCTTATGGCTTACTTACCGAGATTCTTCAGGATGTGATGGATTTGGGTCGATCCTTGGAAATATTAGACGCTGTTGCCGACAGCTTGGGCGTCTGCCTCGCCTTCTATTTATATAATAAATATTTGAAATCTTAGGTTGTAGTCATACGATAGAATTTCTAAACAAGTTTAGCACATAATGTGGATAACTTTATATCAATTACTACCGTACTGTTTTGCAGTTCTTTAATTGAGCCTTTTTTACACAATTGTAAACTCATTGTTAATTCTATTTGCAAGCCGACTTTATCCATACTATATTTGCACAACTAAAGTGAAAGCTTTTTGGAGCGCAGAGAAGTTTAGAACTAATTAATCTTTGAATAATATATAGATTAAAAAATTAAAAATAATTTGCCAGATAAGAAAACAATCTGTATTTTTGCACTCCCGAATTAGAATGATTGGGTTAAGTGAAGTAAGATTAGAAGGATATTATTGAGTGTTTTTAAGGTTGAGAAAAAAACCATAAAAAAGATTTGGTAGGTTCGTTAAAAGTTTATACTTTTGCACACGCAAATTGGGGGATACAGATAAAAAGAGATCCTGAGGAAGCGTAAAGAAGGACGTTCATTGACATAACATATAACAACCAAGTAAGAAAACCAAAGCGTCAATTTTAAATTGAGTTTGAGTATAGGAGACGAACAAACATACAATGGAGAGTTTGATCCTGGCTCAGGATGAACGCTAGCGGGAGGCCTAACACATGCAAGCCGAGCGGTATTTGTCTTTC
>NZ_QOVY01000036.1 GCF_003932955.1 Chryseobacterium sp. SC28 | reverse complement strand
GAATTACCTCCAAAATCACATCTTTTACAATGATTCAATATCTCAATTTCTTTGTTTTCAAAAGAAGTTTGAACAAAATTAAAATGAATTTATTCTAAATGCACAACAGGTATCTACTTGTGTTAATTTTATTAAGTATAATCGAATTCTATCTCCCTTTCAACTCATCCAGCAACCTTTCCAACGAATTAAGATCGGAAATCAAAACTTCTCTCGCCTTAGCGCCATTGAACCCGCCAACTATGCCGGCCGCTTCCAGCTGATCCATAATTCGTCCAGCTCTGTTGTATCCCAATTTAAGTTGTCTTTGCAGCATCGATGTGGATCCTTGCTGCGTCGAGATCACGATTCTCGCTGCATCTTCAAACAATTGATCTTTCTCGTTCGGGTCAAATGCTCCAACGGTTGAGCTTCCTTCTTCGCTGGAATATTCCGGCAGAAGATAAGCATCCGGATACCCTTTCTGCTCGCCCACAAACTCTGCAATCCTTTCCACTTCCGGCGTATCGACGAAGGCGCATTGCAAGCGTATCAAATCGTTTCCGTTGAAATAAAGCATATCGCCGCGACCAACCAATTGCTCAGCGCCCGGCGAGTCCAAAATAGTCTTGGAATCGACTCCCGAAATGACGCGGAAGGCAATCCTCGCCGGGAAATTCGCTTTGATCATCCCTGTAATGACATTGACGGAAGGCCGTTGCGTCGCAACAATCAAGTGGATTCCGATGGCTCTTGCCAGCTGAGCAAGCCGCGCAATCGGATGTTCTACTTCTTTTCCGGCGGTCATAATGAGGTCTGCAAACTCATCCACAACCAAAACGATGTATGGCAAATATCGGTGACCGTTTTCGGGATTCAGTTTCCTTTGGGAGAATTTGGCGTTGTATTCCTTAATGTTTTTGCAGAAAGCATTTTTCAATAGATCATAACGCTGATCCATTTCTATACAAAGCGAGTTCAAAGTGTTGATTACCTTCGCATTATCTGTGATGATGGCATCTTCGGTGTCGGGCAGTTTTGCCAAATAATGCCTTTCGATTTTGGAATACAAAGACAATTCCACTTTCTTGGGATCTACCATCACAAATTTCAGTTCGCTCGGATGTTTTTTGTAAAGTAAGGATGTGATGATTGCGTTGATTCCCACAGATTTTCCCTGTCCTGTGGCTCCCGCCATCAGCAGGTGCGGCATTTTTGCCAGATCCGCCACGAAAACTTCGTTGGAAATTGTTCGGCCGAAAACGATCGGCAAATCCATATCCGCGGATTGGAATTTTGGTGAAGCGATGACGGATTTCATAGAAACCATCGTCGGATTTTTTCTGGGAACCTCGATTCCGATGGTGCCTTTTCCCGGCATAGGCGCGATGATCCGGATGCCTAAAGCGGAAAGATTCAGTGCGATATCGTCTTGTAATTTTTTGATGGCCGAGACGCGGATTCCGGCTTCCGGTACGATTTCGTAGAGCGTCACGGTAGGGCCGATGGTCGCTTTGATTTCCGAGATCCCGACGTTGAAGGTTTTTAGTAAGCCAACGATTCGGTTTTTATTTTCTTCGAGTTCTTCGTGATTGATGGTGATTTCCTCATTTCCGTAATCTTTCAGAAGATCCAAAGACGGCATTTGAAATTTTGCCAAATCCAGTTTGTGGTCGTACAATCCGTGCTTGCTCACCAGATCGTCAGATTTTTGCTGCTCGGCTGTCAGCGGGAAATCTTCATCTTTTTTGATTTCTACATTGAAGGCAAAGTTGTCGTCCGTGCTCGGAACGGAAGTGGGACTCACTTTCTCTGCCGATAAAATCACGGGCTGTGGCGCAGTTTCTTTGACATCATCTTTGAAAGAGGTTTGGTTGGGCGTTTTAATCGGTTCAAACTCCTGAGTCACTTTGATATTGCCGAAATCCTTTTCAGTTTTGGAAGTTGAATTATCCGCAGCAGATTGTTCGGCAATAAGTTCTTCATCGGCGTCAAATTCTTCTTCAGAATCGGGCATCAGACCTTTCAGTTTCCCGAATGTATGATCATTTATATCATTCAGTTTATTTTTGATAGAACTTGGTCTTAGATTAAATTCCAGCACGAAATATAAGGCAAAACTGACCCCGAGAACCATCCAAAGTCCCACAGAACCGATGTAAGATTTCAGATAATCCATTATTTGATAGCCGTAAACGCCGCCCAAGACGCCTTCGCCTCCGGTCATCGCACCGAAGAAGATCGGAATCCAGCAGATGAAGAAGACGCTGTGCGAAATGGTTTTCCAAGGTTTGAAATAGCTTTTCTTTAAAATCAAAGTTCCGAAAACAAAGAACAGAAAGGCGACGATAAATGCCGCGACTCCAATGCTTTCATTAATGAAAACGTTTCCCAGCCAGTTACCGAGTTTTCCAAAAATATTGTTGGGAACGATCGTTTTGTCGCCCATCGTTCCGGCTTGGCTTTGGTCGGCTTTCCAATTCATCAGATAGGACACGAAAGAAAGCGTGAGGACGACGGACAATACAATGAACGTAATACCGAAAATTATTCTTGGTTTGGAGAGGATTTTGCTGGCAGCGCCGGGATTATGTAGTTCTTTACTCATTTTAAAAAATCGACAATAGATGCAAATTTAATGTTTTTTCCGCCGGATAAAAATAAAGAGAGACTTTTGTTGATAAACTTATAATAGTAAGCTAAATTATGATTTTATTAAGAAATATGTAACAAAAATAACGTATTTATGACCCATTGAAGAAAAAAATGATTAAGAATAAGAATGCACTTTTTAGAATGGCGGGCGCTCTGTATTGAGCATCTGCGCTTGGCTGCTTTTTGGCAGAATTAAAAAACATAATATTTTAACAAATTAATATGAATACCGAATTACAAGACTTTAAGATTAATGTACGGATCCAGCTTAGCGCTTTGTGGACAACGCTTATGTTTTTATATATCTATGGTGATTATTTTGAACTTTACGTTCCAAAAAAAGTCGAAGGACTTTTCAACGGGCAGAATATGCTCGATGATCCCTTGAAATTATTTGTGGCAACTTTTACTTTAACGATTCCTGCACTGATGATATTTCTGTCCTTAATTTTGAAACCAAAACTCACTAAATGGTTAACTGCAGGTATTGCGGTCTTTTTTACGCTTTTTACTTTTTTGGTGGGGATTTCCTCGATTTCTGAATGGCGGATATTTTACGTATTCCTGTCATTTCTTGAAAGTCTTATAACAATCATCATTTTTGTTAAAGCATGGAATTGGCCTAAAACAGACTAAGAGCCAATCTCTATTCTAAAAAAATCATAAATACAGCTTTTCATTCGCCTAATCAAATTAACATCCTTATTTTTGCGAAGCATAAATTTCAAAATGGAATCGCCGTTCACTAAGTTTTTTGGAAAATACCGATTTGCGGGCGACAACATCTGATAAATAAAACAGTAGCTTTCTACCTAATGAAAAAAATTCAGGATATTCTTATTTCTACGCGAACGATGGCCATTCTACTGCTTGTTTTCGCAATTTCTATGGCCGTCGCCACTTTTATCGAAAACGATTACGGAACACCCACTGCAAAAGCACTGATTTATGAAGCCAAATGGTTTGAAGCTGTGATGTTTCTGTTGATATTAAATTTCATCGGCAACATAGGCAGATACAGACTTTTCCGAAAAGAAAAATGGCCGGTTTTGGTTTTTCACTTGGCTTTTATTTTAATATTCATAGGAGGAGCCATCACGCGCTACATCAGCTTCGAAGGGACGATGCACATCCGCGAAGGCGAAACGACCAACGAAATCGTGACTGACAAACATTTCTTCAAAATCAAAATCGAAGAGAAGGGAGAACAGCAGAATTACCACGACATACCCTATCTGATGTCGCCGCTGCATCACGATTTTCAAGCCACTTATGATTTTCTGGGAAAAGAAAAAATCGTGGTGAAAGCTTTGGATTATATTCAAAGAAAAAAAGACAGTCTGCAAGTGGGATCCGGAAAAGAGTACCTGCACTTGGTTTCTACCGGCGATATGGGCGGCCGGCAAAATATTTATTTGGCAGAAGGCGATGTGCAAAATATCAATGGAACGCTGGTAAGTTATAACAGAACGGCTATCGATGGCGCGGTAGAATTTCAGAAGCGAGACGGCCAACTCTACATCAAAACGCCGACTGACGCTGCTTATATGACAATGGCGACCAAAGCCACCGGAACCACTAAGAAAGATGAATTTCAACCATTGGCGCTTAGAAGCCTTTATACGATTGACCAACTGAAATTGGTAGTTCCCGAAGGAACGAAGAACGGAAAATTGGTGTCCTACGAAGGTGATAAACAGAAAGATAAAGATGTTCCCGACCTTTTAAAAGTAGAAGTGGCGGGGCCAAAATCAAAACAAATCGTAGATCTCGTGGTAGAAAAGGGAAATCCAAACAACTACAAGCAGATTCATCTCGACGGTCTCGATATTATGCTGGGATTCGGTCCAAAAATCTATTATACGCAACCTTTCGCGCTGAAACTGGACAAGTTCGTGATGGAAACTTATCCCGGAAGTTCCTCGCCATCGGCGTATGAATCGCACGTGAAAATAGTGGACGAAGGCAAAGAAACGCCTTATAAAATATATATGAATCACGTGCTGAATTACAAAGGCTACCGCTTCTTCCAAGCCAGTTTCGATCCGGATAGGAGAGGAACAATCCTCTCTGTGAACTACGATTTTTGGGGTACGACGGTGACCTACATCGGATATGCATTCCTTTTTGTCGGGATGTTTGTAACGATGTTTTGGAAAGGATCCCGTTTTTGGAACCTGAATCAAATGCTGAAAACTGTGAGCAAAAGAAAGGTTGTCGCTTTCATTCTAATGACATTAAGTTTAGGACTCAATGCTCAGGAAATCGATATGCACGGAAAAGATGGCAGCCACGAAAATCATCCTCATTCCGAAACGCAAGTAACTTCTCCCAACAGAAATCCTTCAGTCATCGATGCCGACGAAATGGTGAAGAACATCGAAATCAGCAAGGAACACGCCGAAAAGTTTGGCTACTTATTGGTTCAAAATTACGAAGGGCGTATTGTGCCGGCTAATACACAGGCTATCGATATTCTTCATAAATTGACAAGCAAAGACAAGTTTCAGAATCTCGATGCCAATCAATGGTTTTTGGCAGCTACGATAGATCCGATGTTTTGGGCTCAGGTGAATATCATCAAAATCGAAACAAAAGGCAAAGTAGGTAAGGATTTAAAAGCGAAGACCAAAGCCAATGACGAGGGCTTTACAAGTCTCATCAAACTATTTCCGGCAGACAAAAGCGGAAACCTCCGCTTCGTTTTGGAAGACGACTACAACGAGGCTTTCCGAAAAAAATCCTCAGAAAGAACTCGTTATGACGAAGCTGTCATCAAACTAAACGACAAAGTTCAGGTGCTCAACGGCATTATGTCTTACCAATATTTCCGCACTGTTCCGGTGAAAAATGATCCCAACCACACTTGGAGTTCTGTGATGACACCCAATTTTGAGCCGGACGAAAATGCGCAGGCTATTTTAGGCCCATATCTCTCAAGTGTACTTTTGGCAACGCAAGGCGGTAGCTGGGCAAAAGCCGATGCCGAATTGCTGAAAGTGCAAGAATATCAGCGAAAATGGGGCAAAGACGTGATTCCTTCTGAAACCAAAGTGAAACTGGAGGTTCTGATGAACAAGCTGGATATCAATTTCAAACTTTTGATTTTCTATACCATCATTGGCAGTTTGCTATTATTTTTAGGATTCGTAGAATTATTTAAACCAAGCAAAACCATAAAACTGATTATCAAAAGTATTATCTACATTGGGTTCATCGGGTACATTTTGCATTTCTTGGGATTGATAGCAAGATGGTACATTTCGGGTCACGCGCCTTGGAGCAACGGTTACGAAGCCATCATCTTCATCTCGTGGGTGGGCATTACTGCCGGGTACGCCCTATACAGGAATTCCAATGCTTTGATCCCGGCAGCCGGGTTTATGGTCGCGGTGATTATGATGGGATTCGCGCACGGTGGATCTGCATTGGATCCGCAAATTACCCCTTTGGTTCCGGTTTTGAAATCCTATTGGTTGATCGTCCACGTGGCCATTATCACATCCAGTTACGGATTCTTTTCGTTATCTATGTTGATTGCGATGATTTCTTTGATTTTCTACCTTATTGCCAACAAAAAAACTTTCCAAAAACACAACGATACCACGCTGAAGGAATTAGCCATCGTCAGCGAAATGTCTCTCAATATTGGACTTTTAGCATTAACGATCGGGAATTTCCTCGGTGGAATTTGGGCTAATGAATCTTGGGGGCGATACTGGAGCTGGGATCCAAAGGAAACTTGGGCCTTCATCTCCATTATAGTTTATGCCTTTGTCATTCATATGAGACTGGTTCCGGGACTTAGAGGAAGATATACGTTCCACGTCGTCACGATGTTTGCATTTTGCTCAATGGTAATGACCTATTTCGGGGTCAATTATTATTTGACCGGTCTGCATTCTTATGCAAAAGGAGATCCGGTTCCTATTCCGCTGTGGGTTTATGTCGGCCTTGGTTATATGCTTCTATTGTCGGTTTTTTCTTGGTTCAAGTACAAAAAATTGCACAAAGATCTCCATATCATCGGCGACGAAAGAACACAGGTGGCACCTTAGGTACAATAAGTTGGATGACTGTCAAAATAAATTTTGAGAACGATTTATCTGAGAAAATCTTATCCAATTTTTTGGAAAATTCTACAATAATGGTCATCCCATAAATTGTTGTGTAAATTACACTTCAAAAAAAAAAATTTTGACAAATGAAAAAACTCTTTATTTCAATTTCACTCTTATTTATGATGAATGCAATGGCACAGAAATTTGAAACACAAATCAAAACCGACGCTGCGGGCTACACGTATGAAACTGTAAAAAATGACCAATCCGGCGTGCGGATTTACACTCTAAAAAACGGACTCAAAGTCTATCTTGCGAAAAATGATGATGCACCCCGAATCCAAACCTATATTCCGGTAAGAACCGGTTCCAATAACGACCCCGGCGACAACACGGGATTGGCGCATTATCTGGAGCATATGGTTTTCAAAGGAACTTCGCATTTAGGAACTCAGGATTGGGCCAAGGAAAATGCTTTGCTCGCACAGATTTCCGACCTTTATGAGCAGCACAAAGCGGAAAAAGACCCCGAAAAGAAAAAAGCACTTTATAGGAAAATTGATGAAGTGTCTCAGGAAGCTTCCAAATTTGCCATCGCCAACGAATATGATAAGGCAATATCTTCGCTTGGTGCCACGGGAACCAATGCCCACACTTGGCTGGACGAGACGGTTTACAAAAACAACATCCCCTCCAACGAACTGGAAAAATGGCTAAAAGTGGAAAAAGAACGCTTCTCCGAATTGGTTTTGAGGTTGTTCCATACAGAACTGGAAGCCGTTTATGAAGAATTCAACCGAGCGCAGGACAATGATGGCCGGCTGGTAAATTATGCGATGATGGAAGCACTTTTCCCCAAACATCCCAATGGGCAGCAGACGACAATCGGGACTTCCGAACATCTGAAAAATCCTTCTATGGTCGCCATTCACAAATATTTTGATACGTATTATGTACCAAATAATATGGCCGTCGTTTTGGTGGGAGATTTGGATTTTGACAAGACGATTAAACTTGTGGATCAGTATTTCGGAACCTTCAAATACAAAGAACTACCGGCCAAGAAGATGGTGACGGAAGATCCAATGACAAGCATCGTTCCCAGAACGGTCAAAAGCCCCTCTACGCCACGACTGACCTTAGCTTGGAGAACAGATTCTTACGGCACGGAGGAAGCGCGATTGGCCAACATCGTTGCGGAACTATTGAGCAACAATGGCGATGCAGGATTGATAGACCTCAACATCAATCAGAAACAAAAAGCCCTTGGTGCAGGCGCCTACCAGTCGGCTTTCAAAAATTATGGTGCCTTCGTCGTGACAGTGGTTCCCAAAGAAGGACAAAGCTTTGAGGAAGCTAAAAAATTGCTATTGAACCAAATCGATCTGGTGAAAAAAGGGCAATTCCCGGATTGGATGCTGAATGCCATCGTGAACGATATGAAAGTTCAGCGAATGAAAAACTGGGAAACAGCAGATGGGCTGGCAACAGCACTCTATTCCAACTTTATCAATGGAAGAAGTTGGGAAGAAGAATTGGCCGATATCAATCAATATGAAGCCATTTCGAAGGCCGATGTTGTGAAATTTGCCAACGATTTCTTCAAGGATAATTACGTTGTCGTTTACAAAGAAAAAGGCGTGAACGACAAATTGGTGCGTGTACAGAATCCCGGCATTACGCCCGTCAAACTCAACAGAGAAGCGCAATCGCCGTTCTTAAAAGAGATTATCAACACCAAATCGACTGACATCAAACCTCAGTTCATCGATTTTAAAACCGCCATTGCGACTTCTACCATCAAAGACAAAAAAATAAGTTTTGTAAAAAACAAATACAACGAAGTGGCTCAAATCGATTACGTATTTCCTTTCGGAACCGATAACGACAAAGAGTTGGCGCTGGGCATTACAGTCTTGCAATATCTTGGAACAGATCAATATACGCCGGCGCAGCTGAAAGAGGAGTTCTACAAATTGGGCATTACCAATAGTTTCAAAACTACCAATGATCAAATGATCATCTCACTCAGCGGGCTGGAAAGCAATATGAAGAAAGGTGTGGAGCTGATGAACCACTGGATCAGCGATGTGAAAGCAGACCAAGCCATCTACGACCAAACTGTAAAAACCATTCTGGAATCCAGAGAAGTAGCGAAAAAAGATAAGAACAGAATCATGAACGCGCTTGCAAATTATGCCAAATACGGCAAAGATTCCCGATTGACAGACGTGATCTCCAAGGAGCGTCTGCAGAGCATCAACGTCAATGAATTGATGTCCAAAATCAAAACCCTGAACGATTTTCCTTACCAAGTTTTTCTCTACGGACAGAATCAGAAGGATTTGGAAAAAGCCGTGAAACCATATATCGTGGAGACAAAACTTCAGCCCGCAAAAGCTAAAGATTATCCCGAACTTGCAACGGAAGGCAAAGTCTTTTTTACGAATTACGATATGGTGCAGATGGAAATGTCCAAGGTGGCAAAAGCAGGAAATGTCAATCTTGCAAACTTCGGGAAAGCCAATGTTTTCAACGAGTATTTCGGTCGCGGATTGTCGTCTATCGTTTTTCAGGAACTTAGAGAGAGCAAGTCTTTGGCCTATTCGGCCTACGTGTCTTATGCCAATGCAACAGAGCTCAACAAGCCCAATTACGTCACCACGTACATCGGCACTCAGGCCAATAAACTGCCTCTGGCGGTGGATGCCATGAACGATTTGATGGTGGAACTTCCGCAAATCCCGGCGCAGTTTGAAAACGCCAAAGGATCAGCCTTGAAACAGATCGCCTCCAACAGAATCACGAGAACCACGATTTTCTACAACCAACTTTCCCTTAAGAAATTGGGCGTAGATCACGACATCAGAAAAGATGTGTATGCAGAAATTCAAAGCTTGACATTACCGGAACTGACCAGTTTCTATAACACCGAAGTGAAACCGTTGTCCTACAACACAGCCATCATCGGGAAAAAAGAAAACCTGAATATGGATTCCGTCAACAAAATGGGAACCTTTACGGAAGTGAGTCTGGAAGAGATTTTTGGATATTAAATTCTGATAGTTTTATAAATAGTCTCTCCTTAAGCTACCTATAATTTACTGATTATTAGTATTTTGGGTTTAAAATAGCTTGTTTTTTATTGCAAGAATTTGTATCTTAGAGCTTTAAAACCTTGCAAATAT
>NZ_QOVY01000035.1 GCF_003932955.1 Chryseobacterium sp. SC28 | reverse complement strand
TATTTGCAAGGTTTTAAAGCTCTAAGATACAAATTCTTGCAATAAAAAACAAGCTATTTTAAACCCAAAATACTAATAATCAGTAAATTATAGGTAGCTTAAGGAGAGACTAATTAGGTTTAATAGGATTTCATCCTATCCTTTAGTAAGTCGCCACTTCGTGGCTTGCGTCGAATTTTAATTAAGATTTTAGTACATCTTTTTTAAACTCTTCCTTTCGTAATTTCATCAACGATTTCCGGATTCAGCAAAGTAGAGGTGTCGCCGAAGCTGTCAAAATCGCCTTCGGCAATTTTTCTAAGAATTCTACGCATGATTTTGCCGGATCTCGTTTTGGGAAGTCCCGATACAAATTGGATTTTATCCAACTTAGCGATAGGGCCTATTTGTTCCGAAATTAATTGGTTGATTTCCCTCGCCAGATTTTCCCGGTTTCGTTCTTCGCCGGATTCTTTCAGTGTCACAAAGCCGTACAGGGCATTCCCTTTGATCTCGTGTGGATAACCCACGATGGCAGATTCGGCTACTGCCGGATGTTGGTTGATGCTGTCTTCGATTGGGGCAGTGCCAAGATTGTGCCCGGAAACGATGATGACGTCATCTACGCGACCAGTAATTCTGTAGTAACCAACTTCGTCTCTCAAAGCGCCATCTCCGGTAAAATATTTGCCCGGAAAAGCGGAGAAATAAGTTTCCTTGTAACGCTGATGATCGCCCCAAATCGTTCGGGCAATTCCGGGCCAAGGGAAGCGGATGCAGAGGTTGCCATCGACTTGGTTTCCGGCGATTTCGTTTCTCTTTTCGTCCATCAACACCGGCTGCACGCCGGGCAATGGCAGCGTGGCGTAGGTGGGTTTGGTAGGGGTCACAAATGGAATGGGGGAGATCATGATGCCGCCGGTTTCGGTTTGCCACCAAGTATCCACGATCGGGCATTTTTTCTTCCCGACATTATCGTTGTACCAATGCCAGGCCTCATCGTTGATGGGCTCGCCCACAGATCCAATGACTTTCAGCGAATCCAGGTTGTGCTTCTGAACCCAATCGATGTTTTCTTTGGCTAAGGATCGAATGGCAGTCGGCGCTGTGTAAAATTGAGTCACTTTATGCTTTTCAATTACTTCCCAGAATCGTCCCGGATCCGGGAACGTTGGTATTCCTTCGAAAATTACGGTTGTAGCGCCGTTTAGAAGGGGGCCGTAAACGATATAAGAATGCCCTGTGATCCAGCCGATGTCCGCAGTACACCAATAGATGTCATTTTCTTTATAGTTAAAAACATTTTTGAAAGTGTATGCCGTATAAACCATATATCCTGCGCTGGTATGAAGCATTCCTTTTGGTTTGCCTGTGGAACCCGATGTGTAGAGGATAAACAATGGATCTTCTGCATCCATAATGACCGTCACGAAGTCGGGAGATGCTTTGTCGAGATATTCGTCCATCCAGTGGTCTCTGCCTTCCTTCATCTGGACATCGTTGTGCGTTCTTTTCACCACCAAAACATTTTCTACTGTTGGCGTTTTCTCGAGCGCCTCATCCACAATGCTCTTCAGATCCAAAACTTTGTTTCCTCTATAACTTCCGTCCGATGTGATCACCATTTTCGCGCCGCAGTCATTGATTCGTGAGGCTACCGCAGCGGCTGAAAATCCTGCAAATATCACAGAGTGTACAGCGCCTAATTTGGCGCAAGCAAGCATTGAAACTGCCAGTTCGGGAATCATCGGCAAGTAGATGCAAACCCGGTCTCCTTTTTGGATTCCCATTTCGCGGAGGATGTTGGCCACTTTGTTGACCCTGGTATATAGTTCGTTGTAAGAAATGTGTTGCGTCTCTTCTTTTGGATCATTGGGTTCCCAGATGATTGCCGTTTTGTCTCCGCGCAGAGCAAGATGCCGATCTAGGCAGTTTTTTGTGATGTTTAGTTTTGCATTTTTGAACCATTTGATGTTAGCTTCCTGCATATCGTAGTCCACAACTTTGGACCACCGCTGGTACCACACGAAGTTTTCATCGGCAATCTTGTCCCAAAATTTTTTCGGGTTTTTAATGGATTTTTTGTACTCTTTGAAATAATCCTGCAAATTCTGAATGTGATAATTTTTCATTTTATTTTCAATTTATTGTATGTTTAGGCTTGATGGATTTTCCAGTATTCATCTACTTTGCGGTTTATTTCTTCAACGATGAGTTCGTCATCAATCGTAGATGGGATTTGGAAGTCTTTTTTGTCGAGTATGGTTCTTATCAATTTTCTCAGGATTTTTCCCGATCGGGTTTTCGGCAATCGTTTGACGACCATTACATTTTTAAAAGAGGCAACGGCACCTATTTTTTCTCTTACATTTTCCACGATTTGTTTTTCAATATCTTTTTCGGAAATGGTGATGCCGCTTTTTAACACTACACAAGCAAAAGGAATTTGACCTTTTAATTCATCTTCTTTTCCCACCACTGCACATTCTGCAACGTTAGGATTTGAGGAGACAATTTCCTCCATTTCGGAGGTAGAAAGTCTGTGTCCTGCCACGTTGATCACATCATCTACCCGCCCCGTCACGAAAACATAGCCATCTTCGTCTTTGATGGCACCGTCTCCGGAAAAATAGTAGCCCTCGAACTGAGAAAGATAGCTGCTTTTAAACCTTGGAAAATCATTCCAAATGCCCAGCAAAGCACCTGGAGCTAATGGTAATTTAATGACCAAATAGCCCTCGTGATGCGGATCGAGTTCAAAGCCATTTTCATCAAAAACCTTAATGTCGTATCCTGGAATGGGTTTTCCGGCTGCGGCTCTTTTTATCTTGTAATTCTCGTCTGCAGTCAGCAATCCCAGCATTGGTGAGCCAGATTCTGTCTGCCACCAGTGGTCTATTGCGGGTACGCCGATGTGCTCTGCAAACCAATCCAGAGTGGCCACATCGCAACGCTCGCCGGCCAGAAACTGTTTTTTGAAATGCGACAGATCATATTTTTTTATGAATTCTCCGTTGGGATCTTCCTTTTTGATGGCGCGAATCGCCGTTGGTGCGGTGAACATTACCGAAACTTTATATTCCGAGATGATGCGCCAATAGGTTCCTGCATCTGGGGTGAAAACAGGTTTTCCTTCAAAAATGACCGTCGTATTTCTGTTGACTAAGGGCCCGTAAACCGAGTAGCTATGGCCAACGGCCCATCCGAAATCCGATGCCGTCCACATTATTTCGCCTGCTGCCATGGCATAATGATATTTCATGGTAAATTTCATCGCTGTGGCATATCCGCCGGTGTCTCGAACGATGCCTTTTGGCTTCCCTGTGGTTCCCGATGTATAAAGCAAATACAGTGGATGGGTAGATTCTACAGAAACGCAATCTGCAGGCTCCGATTGGGCAACCAATTCATCATAGTCCAAAATGCCGTCAAACATTTCGTGCTTGTTGTCTATCAATTTCCTATTGTAAACGATGATGTTTTCTACTCTGTCTTGGGCGAGTTCTATGGCTTGTTTTACAAGTGGCAGATAAGGAATTCTTTTACTAATCTCGACTCCGGCTGTGGCGGTGATCATAGCTTTGGGTTTGCAGTCGTTTATTCTTACCACCAATTCTGTGGGTGCAAACCCTCCAAACACCACATTGTGAATCACGCCAATTCTTGCGCAAGCCAGCATTGCAAAAAGAGTTTGGGGGATCATCGGCATGTAGATTACGGCGGTATCTCCTTTGGTCAATCCTAAAGATTTGAGTCCGCCCGCCAATTTGGAAACTTCATCTTTGAGCTGGTAAAAAGTGTATTGCTGCTTCTGATTCGTCACGGGAGAATCGTAGATGACGGCAACTTGATCGCCATAGCCATCGTTGATGTGCTTATCGATGCAGAGGTAACACATGTTGAGCTCTCCGCCGGCAAACCATTGGTTGTAGCCGTTTTCATCCAAGGAAGTAATGGTAGTGGGAAACCGAAACCAGTCTATTTCTCTGGCCTGCGCTTTCCAAAATTCTTCTCTGTTTTCAATACTTTCTTTAAATAATGTATCGTAGTTCATGGATATGATTTTTATAAAGTTAATAATTATTCTAAAACATCTCTTCTATCTGTTGTATCAATTTTTTGATGGAGTAGGGTTTGGTGACGTAAGCGTCGGCGCCAAGCTCCAAGCCTTTTTCGATGTCTTTTGGGTTAGATTTTGCACTTAGGAAAATGATTTTGGTGTCTTTCATTTTCTCCATCTGTTTGATTTCTTCCAAAGTGCTGTAGCCGTCTAAGTTTGGCATCATAATATCCAAAAGGATGACTTGCGGCGTGATGGTTTTTAGCAGATCCAAAACCTCGGTTCCGTCTCGTGCGATGTAAACATCATAACCTGTCTTTTTGAAACTGTATTCCAAAGACATCAGAATCTTGTGCTCGTCATCCGCTATTAAAATCGTTTTCATTGTTCTTGCTGGTTTGAGTTCTTAGTTGTAAGGTAAAAGTGACGCCCAATTCGTTGTTTTCGGCACCGATAGTTCCATTTTGTGCCTCCATTATTTTTTTGCAGATGGCCAGTCCCAATCCGCTACCGGAAGGCTTTCTAAGGTTTTGGTTCTTAGACTGATAAAACTTGTCGAATATCAACTCGAGATCTTCCTCCGGAATTTTTCTCCCGGTATTGAATATGTTGATCACTAAGTTAGCATTTTTTTCCTGAAATTTAGCCTGGATGGTTCCCTGTTCCTCGGCAAACTTCAAGGCATTTCCTAAGATATTCTGAAAAACCTGAATCAGTCTGGCTTCGTCGTATTCGAAAATCGGATTGGTCAAAAGATCAACTTCACTAAGGTGGATTTTTTTCTGATGAATCAGGGGACTGATGGGATTTAAGGCTTTTTGGTAGGTTTCGATAATGTTGTTTGGACGGATATTCAAAGCGATTTCGCCGTGCTCCAACTTGTCGAGATACAAAATATCGTTGATGATTTCGTTCAGCCGGTCCGATTCTGTGACGATATTATTCAAGAATTCTTTTTTGAGTTCGGGCGGCATTTCATCGTCGTCCGCAAGGATTTCGCCCACAGATCTTATGGCGGTTATCGGCGTCCGGAGCTCGTGGGCAACGGCATCCAAGAAGTCGTCCTTCTGCCTGTCTTTGATGATGAGATTTTCATTGGCAGATCTCAATTCGTCCGACAACTGGCGAAGTTCTCGACTTTGCTCGGTCAGTTTTTTATTAAGGCTGATATTTTCCTTAGATTCTTCCAAGATTTTGAGGACTTCGGTGAGAGAGATCTTGTCTTCCTGCGTCACCCCTTCGATCAGAATTTTTGCAGAAGCGGTTCCAATTCTTCCGGAAAGTAAGTTTTCCGAGAATTTGATGAATCTCGCATCGGCGGTTTCGGTGCGCGTATCGATGTTGTATTTGAGGTTGAAAATCCGCAATGCCTGTTCGGTCTTTTTTTCGCCCAGAAACTTGACCAATATATTACGAATGTCGGAAACATAGGCACGGCCGCGCCAGACAAAAGCGTTCTCATGATTTTGGATATATTTATCAATATCGATGTAGATTTCTGCAAAGTTGCGTTCCCGATAATCGCCTTTTCGGCTTAATGAAATTATCGAAAATAAGCTGATATTCAATAAAATAGACCAAAAAAAGACTTCCGAAATATTACTCAAATAAGGAATGTCGAAAAAACTGAACCAATCATAAACATTCCTTATAAAGCCTTTAATTTCCTGATTGTAAGAGAAATAATATTGCGGAATTATCAGGCCGAAGTAGCAGACAATCAATCCCGCGATTAAGCCAGCTACAGCACCTCTGTAACTGCCTCTCCGCCAAAAGATGGCGCCGAAAAATGAGGGACCCAATTGCGAAATGATGACAAAAGAAATCAACCCAACGGAGTACAAACTGTTCTTTAAAATGAAGAATTTGTAAAAAATAAATGCGGTAACAATCAGAATGAAAATGCTGACTTTCCGAATGTTCATGATGGTTTTCGTATTCTTTTCTTCGTGATCAGATTTCAACCGATCCAGCCAGCCGTAGGGAATGATGAGGTTGTTGGATAGCATTATGGAAAGCGTGATGCTCGAGATAATGACCATCGATATGGAGGAACTCAATCCGCCGAGAAAAACCAAAACGGTAATCAGCTGATTGTCAAAATATTGAGGAATTAATATCGAGTAGAATTCGGGATTCACATCTTGCCCATTAAACAAAATGCGGCCGCCCCACGCAATTGGAAATACAAATAGGGTGAAGATCAGCATGTAAAGCGGAAAAAACCAGATCGCAGTTTTCAGATGTTTTTCCTGCCGGTTTTCGATTATGGTTGTATGGAATTGTCTTGGTAGTAGAAAAATCGCGGAGGCCGAAATCAGGCAGAGAATCATCCAGTTGAAACTGCCCTCCAAGCCATTAAACGTATTTTTCTCCTTGAAATCTGGAAAAATGCTTGCCTTCGCATAAATATCGGAAACTCCATCAAATGCGAAATAGGTGACGAAAATCCCCAAAACCACCAAGAAGATTAATTTCAGAAGACTTTCCAAAGCTACTGTCGAGATGATTCCTAATCTTTTTTCCGAAGCATCCACATATCTGGTGCCGTAATAGGAGGAAAACAATGCCAAAAGTAAGACGACCATCGTGGCGTTATCTGAGAAGATATTCTTCGAAATGGGCGTCTGCGTCACCAGATGGAAGGTCTCGGAAATAGCTTTGATCTGCAGCCCAATATAGGGGATGATTCCAAAAATACAAACCAATGTGATAATGGCGCCAAAAGACCGACTGTTCCCATACCTCAATGAAATAAAATCTGCAATACTGCTCACTTTATTGACTCTCGAGATTTGAAGAATTTTTTTGTTGATATAAATCCACGCCGGGATCACGATGACCGGACCGATGTAAATGGGAAGATAATCAAGACCCTCATTGGCTGCCACCCCGATGCTGCCGTAGTAGGTCCAGGCTGTGCAATAGACCGCTAAGGATAAGGCATAGATGTACGGATTGTTGACCCACATCTTGCTCTTCTTTTTCTCCGCGGTGTGAGCTACCAAAAAAAGAAGAGCGAGATAAAGAATCACTAATGCATATAAAGCAACGCTACTCATCGTATTTTTTGAGGATTACAAAAGACGCTACGACGGAGAAAAGCCAAACGCTGAATATATACACATACACCACAGGCCATCCGAAAAGCTCTTTTTCGCTATTGAACAAAAGAATAATCGGCGCACTGAACAATATCATGAGTCCAAAACTCAGGAGGATCAATTTTTGTTCGTGTCTTTTTTTCATAGATGATTATCGAAAAAAGATAATTGATGAACGATATTTATCATCCATCAATTATCAAAATTATAATTTGGTTTCTTTATATTTTTTCGTCAGAATATTCACCTTTCAGCGCATAGTAGCCGAAGATCCCCAATCCACCGCAGACGATGGGCAAGAGGATGAATACAATGATGATCCCAAAGACCAGATCTTCCTGCTTGCCGGAGGCCAGCTTGGGAATCCCCATCACAGTCAGTCCGAAGTACAGAACTACGAGTGCCAATGCAATCCAGACGATGCCTAATATTTTTTTGATGCTATCCATTTTTGTTTGATTTAAAGTTAATTATTAATTGTGAATACTTCTAAGATTACATGATAATTTTTATTTCTTAGCAGTGTAATGCTTTGCCAACAGACTTTTTAATCGTGAATATTAGTGTTTTTCGTTTTGAGATAGAACAATCCGATTACGAGACAGACCGTCGCAACGCCGATAGGGTACCAGAGACCTTCCAGATACCAGGCCGGGTGACCTGCGTCTTTCGCCGTCGTTACCAGATATGTTGCCACCGCAGGTAGTAATCCTCCAAAGATGCCATTTCCGATATGATAAGGTAGAGACATAGAGGTATATCGGATTTTCACAGGGAACATCTCGACTAAAAATGCCGCAATCGGGCCGTAAACCATCGTCACAAAGATGACCTGGATGAAGACCAATAAAACCAGATGCCACCTTGTATCATCATTGACCTTGATAGATTCTGTCACTTTTGGTGCTTCCGCTTTTCCGTCTTTCATCACCGGTCCGGCTGCAGACCAATGGACGACGCTGTCTTTTTTAGACAATGTGCCATCTGTGTAAGCAATTTCTTTATGAAAAGTAATCAAACTGTCGGTCGCTATTTTGGGATGTATTTTTGCAGTTCGGGATTCGGTAATGCCGCCGGCGGCCACTTCTTTTTTCGCAGTATCTACCGAGTTGAACATTGCACTGTAAATTGGTCTGTAAGCCAAGATTGCGACGAGCATCCCCGTCATCATCACGGCTTTTCTGCCAATCTTATCCGATAACCATCCGAAGAAAACAAAGAATGGCGTTCCGAGGAACAGGGCCAATGCCATCAAAGAATCGACCTGAGTGGTATCTACGTTCATCACTTTCTGCATAAAGCTCATTGCATAGAACTGTCCAGTGTACCAGATGACACCTTGCCCCATTGCTGCTCCGAAAAGCGCCAAAAGCACAAATTTGAAATTAAATTTATTTCCAAAGCTTTCTTTTAGTGGATTGGTAGATGTTTTTCCCTCGCTTTTCGCTTTGGCAAAAAGTGGAGATTCCTTCATATTTCTTCTGATAAAATATGAAACAATGACCATTAAAATAGAAATCCAGAACGGCACTCTCCAACCCCAGCTGTCAAATTCCTCAGGAGACAGGGATGTTTTGGTGACTAGGATGACAATCAAGGAAATGAACAGACCTGCGGTCGCCGTAGTTTGGATCCACGAAGTCCAGTAGCCGCGCCTATTTGGCTGCGAATATTCTGCCACGTAGGTTGCGGCGCCTCCATATTCACCGCCAAGGGCTAAACCTTGTAAAAGTCTTAAAATTAATACTAAAACCGGCGCCATAAATCCTATTGTTTCATAACTTGGGATACACCCGATCAAGAATGTTGAGAATCCCATAATGAGAAGGGTGACCAAGAAAGTGTACTTGCGACCGATAAGATCGCCCAGTCTTCCGAAGAAGAGAGCTCCAAAAGGTCTAACCACAAATCCTGCTGCAAAAGTGGCAAGCGTGGATAAGAATGCTGCTGTGGGATTATCTGCCGGGAAAAATTTTGTGGACAAGACCACTGCCAAGCTTCCGAAGATATAGAAATCATACCATTCGATAAGGGTTCCGAGAGACGAAGCCATAATCACGCTCCAGATGGTGCGGTTCTTTTGCCTTTCGCTCAGGTTTTCGTAGTTTTCGTGATGTGAATCGCTCATATTGTATTTGTTTTTAAATTGTTTTTTAGAAAGAATACATGACTCGTATAAGACCTCGTACGTTTCCGACGGTTTTCAAATGATTTTCAGCTTTCGCCTCAGGATTGGTGTCGCCCCAGCGTGCAGCGGTATATTCCACTTCTGGTGTAATGCTGAATTTGTTTTGTGTAAATTCTACTCTGGCAGAGGCTCTCCAAACATTGTCCAAGATTCTCGTTCCGGAATTACCGCGGACATACAGGTTCTTGTAGCCGGCATCGGTTCCGTTGTTTTGCGTATATCCAAAGAAGACGCCCGGCGCTATTTTGGGATTTTTGCCGGCAAGGTCTACCCAGAAGGCACTCGTTTTGGTGGGTTCGTAAGACTCTTGTCCGTTGGCTTTGGTGTACCCTGCAAAACCGCCCAACATTACGTAATGATTAAGATTGCCTCCCGTGATGCCGTATATTTTGGCAATGACTTTGTCGCCGGAATATAAAAAATAAGCTAAAAAATCCGATGAATTTACTTTTTCGTCAGAGGCCAGATTGTTGGACTCGATGACGGGTTTCAAGGATTGATACTCTGCCGCAACGCCCACCATTATATTTTTGGTTTTATATTGCAATCTCCCGTGCAAGGAGGGTATGCTGGAGTTGAAGGTGGCACTGTTGGCGGATGCACCGGCAGCAGTCGCTGTCTGGAATTCGCGATCCTTATACGCTACCGCAGTTACAGATAACTCAGGTGTTATCTTTTGAGTCACTTTGATTTGTCCGGCCCAACCAAACGGATTGAATAGAATGCCGGTATTGAAATTGGCTACGCCCGGATACACTTCAGGGATAAAAGCAGGATACCAAGTTTGCCCAAAGGTGACCGCAGTTTTTCCCCAATCCAAAGTTGCAAAGGCATGCCTCAATCTCAATAGCCCGGTGCTTCCAGTTCCTGCAGCACTTTTGTTCAGTTCCGTATTACCAAAAAAATCACCTTCGATTTGTCCTGTGGCTTTCGCACCCCAGACGTCGGGACCTTTTATTTTGATGCCAACACGCGTGGTGAGCGATAAGAAATTACTGGCACCCGCATCATTAATGTCTTTTCCGTTGGCATCCAGTTTTTCATCCAGTGGATAAAGATTAAGATTGTACTCTCTCACATAAGCGGATTGCCGGGAGTCGAAAATGTAATCCGTTCTTACCCAGCCATAAAGAGAGACGTCCCACTCTTTCTTTTTGTTCTTTTCTGCCTCCAAAGCTTCTATTCGCTTTAGGAGTTCTTCTTTTGTCACTTCTTGACCGTACAACTTATCACCGTGCGCAGTCAAAAAAACAATTATTAATAAATAAAAAATTTTCTTCATAGATTAATAAAAATTTGGTGGTTATTTTGTGGATGCCAAATTGTTATTAATATTTTACTTGGAAAAATTTAATATATATTAATGCTAAAAGTATAGCTTGGTATATTAGGGAGGATTTATTAAACTTATTTCTTAAAGCGTTCCCATTTGATCAGCATATATTTATCAGCAAATTGAGTGATGATTAAACCCGAATTGTTCAGGTTGTTGGCTTTGGAAATGTATTCTATTAAACCTGTTGTGCATTTAGGAATTAAATAAAAAAGAGATTGTTCAATTGGATAGAAATCCGTATATTTAATTGATTATCAAATAATTAAATAAATGAACAATCTTACTCAAAAC
>NZ_QOVY01000034.1 GCF_003932955.1 Chryseobacterium sp. SC28 | reverse complement strand
TTTTGAGTAAGATTGTTCATTTATTTAATTATTTGATAATCAATTAAATATACGGATTTTTATCCAATTGAACAATCTTTTTTTTATTTAATTCCTAAATGCACAACAGGTTTATTATATTGTAATTCTATAGAGGTAATGTTGGGATAATTACTGATGTAATTACTAAAAATGGATTTGTTAAATTTTACAGTAGTGCCATCAGAAACTATCCTGTCAGGAACACACATCCTATTTTTATTGTAAGTAACTGAAGTATTAGCACCAAGTAATTGTGGTAGTCCTGAGTTTGTATTGTCAGGAACTGCAAATTTAATTGTAGAAGACTGTGAAATCCCATCGTTATAAATTATCTGATTTTGAGTATAATAAAAATCAATACTTTTTTGATTGACATACTCAATTCTTGAAACCATCCATGCAGTAGTATACATTGTGGGCGGTATTCCACCAACATTCAAAGGTCTGGTAAATGATGTTTCCACTCCACCATTGCCACCAAAATAATATTTTGTACCATTTGGAGATGTAACTAATAAAACCGGAGTATTTAGATTACCATTCGAAATATCAGCTGCAATTCCCACGAATTCAACTTTAATATCATCTTTTATTAACTTCTTAACTGTAAAATTTAGTTGAGCATCATTTTCCAACATAAATTTTGTGGATAATCCGTCTACATTTACATTAAAAACATCATATTCTGAATCAAGGGTCAGATCTTGATAAAGTGAATTTCCTACATTAAATAGATTATCGCCGGTAAGCGGTGGAAGTTCCTTTAGAGTACCACCCTGTTCATCAGCTAAATCTCGTATATTTCTGGTGATTGATCCAAGATTTACACTCCAACCTATCCCTACAATGCTGGCGAATTCATCCACCTTGATACCTTGCGTAGAATAGTTTAAATTGACACTAAAATTATTATTACCAACTGGTATAGATATAAGAGGAATAGATGGTGAAACAACCCCCGCACTTAGGTTTACGGGATTCATTCCATATTTTTCAAAATTTGTAGAATTCGGACTAGTAGGTGTAATTTTATTTAGAGCAGAGATGGCATCTATACCTCCCTGCCCATTTATATTTATTCCAAGAAACAGAATAAATAACAATTGTAATTTCTTTCTCATAATCTTATTCTTTCACGATTTTAGTAGTTAGTTTTTTATTCTGTTGTGTAGGGATATTAACTTTTATGACATACACCCCTTGTGGCAGCTTACTTGTATTGACCTTCGTAACCATGTTTTTGGTTTGTAGTTCTTGTACAATCTTACCTGTCATATCATACAAATAAATATCTGCATTCTCGAAGTCCAATCCTATCTCCACATAAGCATAATCCGTCACAGGATTCGGGTAGATGCGGATGTCTTTGTTTTCAATCAAATCATCCAGTTGCTTGTCTCCAAGTTTTACGATCTTCCAGTTTTCCTGTCCGAGTTCCTCTGCACTCGTTCCGGCTAAAAGATAAGTGCCGTCACTCTGTAATTTGGCAGACACCAACCGCTCTTCATTCTTCTTTTCTTTGCCTTCCACATATTTTCGCCATTCTTCTTTGCCGTTGGTGTCAATGTAAAGCATCCAGAATTTTTCATCATCCTTTTTCACTTTTTCTTCAGCCTGGGTGTAACCGCCCAGCAGAAAACCCCTGTCTTCACTGAAATTATCTTTGTTGGTTTTCCGGATCACATCCAAACTCATCGCAACATCCCTGTTCCCGAAATTGTAATTTTTCTGCCAGATCTCATTGCCCGATTTGTCTAAAGAAAGTACCCAAATGTCTGTTCCTTCCTTTACATTTTCTTTTTTGTTTCCGGATGAGTTGCTTCGGCTTTCGCCCGCTATCAGATATCCGTTTTCAGTATAAGCAATGCTTTTTGGACGGTCATCACCACTTCCGCCATAGGTTTTCTGCCATTCGATATGGGCGTTCTTATCAAGTTTTATAATCCAATAATCGCCCTCTCCGAAAGTTTGTTCTGATTTTCCAATAAACGTTTTTACTGTTGAGATCAGTTCGAGCCTTGCAGTTTCGTTTTGAGTATTTGAACTTTGAGGATTATTATTTTGAGCAGAATGTTGAGTTTCAGCATTATTCAGATTTTCCGCTCTTCCGGAAGTAGAGTAAACGAGAACAACCGCTCCGCCATCCGGTGTCGGGATCATATCGGTCACTTCGTCAAGGGATTTGCCTCCAAGTATAGTTGTTTGTATTAGTTTTCCGTCTTTGTCCAGTTTTGAAACGAACACGTCCTTAGAACCGAACAGCTTTTTATTGTCATTGATATTGCCTGCAACAAAGAATCCAAAATCTGTAGATTGTACAACTGCCGATGCCTCGTCATTGCTTTTGGTTCCTAATGTTTTTTGCCAAAGTTCTTCGCCATTTTCGTTCAGGCGAAGCAACCAGACATCAGAACCACCCAGGTTATTCTCCTTTTTCTCTCCGGACATATTAGAAAAAGAAGTACCCGAAATCACAAATCCGCCTTCCTGTGTGGTGATGGAAGAAGTAAGGTAATCGTGTCTGGTTCCGCCAAAATACTTTTCCCAGACTTTGGAACCTTGCTGGTCAAGTTTTAGAATGTGGTAATCGTAGCCATTATTTTGCTTCTGACTTCCGCCTTCGGTCTTCTGACTTTGAATGGAACTTCCGGAGAGTAGAATCTGCCTGTCAATCGTGGAAGTCATATTGCTTAGGAAATCCTGGGTATTGGAAGGGATGTTTTTCTGCCACTGTACTTCTTGGGCGTTGGCCACACCAACTGCCAACAGTAAGAAGCGGAGATAAAATTTTTTCATAAATTGTGTTTTTTTAAACTCTTTAAAATTAATAATTTTTTTTACACACCATTAAAAAAAAACAAGTAATTTATGATTTTATTAAGCTCCAAACGTTTAATCTTAAAATACTACAAAAAGTACCCCGCTACCGTCATCTTTTCTTGCAGAAGTGTTCGAGAAGTGTTCGACTCTTGTTCGGAAAAACGGTACTTTTTTCGAAGACTTTTCGAAGAACTGTGCAAGAAAACTCGAACAAAAACCCGAAAACAGAGCGAAAAAAAAGGTGGAAATCCTCTTTTCCAACATTCGAAAATTCTCATAATCATAAAATCCTTCTGCCGTCGCAGGTTTTTGTAAAAATATAATAATGAGATAGCCAATTAAAAATTATGGGTTACAAAAAATGCCACACGAAAGGATTCGTGCGGTAGTGCGGAAAAAATATTTCAAACAGAGATTATCTCAACGGCGTCCGGAATTCGCCATAGCCAAGGAGTCCGTCGAAGTTTCTCCCAAATGGTGTGTAATACAAAAAAGCCTGATAAAGATTTTCGGTCTGCCAGAAGTTTCCGTTGACTTCGCCGTAATTCAAAGATCCGTCGGTATTTTTTGTGGCGATGATATAATTATAAAAACCTTGTTTCAGATAGATTTTGGCGATGTATTTTTGAGCTTGCTCATCGTACTGCATTTGGCTCAGCTGGTCTGCTTGATAATCATTGAACATCCCGAGGATATAAAACTCTTTATCAGATTTCTGACTGTCCAGCGCAAAATAAACCCAAGAATAGTCGCCCTCCCTGTCTGCATCTCTTTCGATTCCGAGATCATTTCTGCGGAAATAAAAAGCGCCGTTTACGTCGGGTTGATATTGATAATCGCCCGGATATGCCCATACCGGATGAAGATAAGTATAGTTTCGGCCGTTTAGGATTTCCGTATTCGCCACCGCATCCAGCGCCTGATTAATAATTTTGTTGTCGAAGTAATAAAACTCGTTGTTGCCCGGAAAAGCCAAACCCAACTGTTGGAACAAAATCTGATTGCCCAAGGTAGAACTCGCTCGGATGTTGGTCAAGGCGATATCCCAATTGTTATTTTGGATCACGCTTAGGGACAGGGAGGCCAGATTATTGCTAATGCCGGCTGCGTTGCCGAGGGCTTGGATTTCCAGCCTTTGATTGGCATTGGGATTTTTGGCGTCTATCAGGCGAGTGACGTTGATCGCAAGATTGGCGCCTCCTTCATAAATCGAAAATCTCTTTTTGAACAGAGGCTTATCTTGAGAATCTTTGTAAACGATGATTTCGTAATTTCCAGAAATCTTGGGCTGAATTTTCTCATTCGGAAAAGCCAATTCATAGTGTGTATATTTCTGATAGGTATTGAAGGAATATTGGAATTGATCGATCAAGGCATTCATACTTCCGCTCGCATATTCTGTGAAAAAAAGTCCGTCGTCCTGCCAATTCCGGTTGTAATGTTTATAAGTGTATCGGTAGATTTGGCTGGAGTTCGACAGATCGTCAAACCTTAAAATCAATTGTTCGCCTTGTGCGATGACCGGCGTTTCGTCGTTGGTTTTCGGGTTGAAAACCTGAACACTTTTGATTTCCTGAGCAAAAGAAAATACACTTAAAAAAACGAAAAATATTGGGATCAGCTTCATATTGCTAAGTTAATGTTTTATATTTTTACAGATAAATTAAATAGAATGCTAAACGTAGAAACTTTTACTTTTAATCCGTTTTCGGAAAATACGTATCTCATTTATAACGAGGAAAAGGTGGCATTTCTTATCGATCCGGGAAATATGCCCGATGCCGAAACCAATCTTTTGGCAGATTTTATCAAATCTAATGAGCTGAAAATTCAAAACATACTTTTGACACACGCACATATCGATCACGTCCTTGGCTTGCAATGGGCTTATAACGAGTTCAATGTTCCGGTTTTGGTTCATTTGGAAGAAATCGAAATTCTGGAGAAAGCACCTTTTACAGCAAAAAATTACGGTTTCTTTTTTCCGGCTTTTAAAGGTGAGATTCAAATTATAAAAGAAGGTGATGAGTTGAAATTGGGTTCAGACACGTTTGAAATTTTTGATGTACCGGGACATTCGCCGGGAAGTGTGGCTTTTTATAACAAAAAAGACGAATTTGTGATTTCCGGCGACGCTCTGTTTATGATGAGTATCGGCCGGACAGATCTTTATAAAGGCAATTACGATCAACTAATTACAAGTATTAAAACCAAATTGCTGACCCTTCCGGAATCTACGAAAGTTTTCAGCGGACACGGAAAATCTACAAACGTTGGTTTTGAAAAAGCGCATAATCCGTTTGTGAATTCAAAGTGAGATTTATGTAATTCCGCTTTAATCATGGAAAATAACATCCCGGATATTCAAAAAGTGCGAAACGTTGCCTTTCCAGTGATTTTCCTCGATGGTAAACGCCAAATCGAAACTTTTAGTCTTGAAATCTTCCGCAAACTGTCCAAAACGGAAACCCACACATTCAATATTTCTACCGTTTGTCGGCTGCAAAATATTGAACTTAAGATGTGTACTTTCTTTCCCCATCAGTCTTACATAACCATTGACTTTCACATTTTTTAAAACCAAAACAGGCTTCATATTCTGCGGCCCAAACGGAGCCAATTTTCGGTGAAAATTAATAAATTCCCGGTTCAAATCCTCGGGCTTTACCACGCTGTCAACATAGATCGTGGGCTCTTTTTGATGTTCCTGAATATTTTCTTTGACGTAATCATCAAATCTGATTTTAAATTCCTCAAACTTTTCCTTCTCCATAGAAAGCCCTGCCGCAGCCTGATGCCCGCCGAATTTCATAAACAGATCCGAACAAGATTCCAAGGCCTTGTGAATGTCAAAATCCGAAACCGATCTTGCAGAGGCTACCATTTCGCCATTGTTCCCTTCAGTGAAGACCAAAGTGGGTTTGAAGTAATTTTCTATCAATCGCGAAGCGACAATGCCGATCACGCCTTTGTTCCAAATCGGATCATACACAATCGTAGAATACCGTGGGGTTTTGTGCATTTCCAAAGCTTGGCTCATCGCAGATTGTGTAATGCTGAGATCCATCTCCCGGCGCTCGTCGTTCAGATTGATGATATTTTCAACAATTTGCTGCGCCTGCTTCAAATTGTCCGAGATCATCAGCTCCACAGATGCTTTTGCGTGAGAAATCCTTCCTGCTGCGTTGATTTTCGGCGCAATATCAAAAACGATATTTGAAATTTCGAAATGTGCTAATTTCTCTTCGGGAATCAAAAGTCTTAATCCAAATTTTCTTGTTTTCCTCAGGAATTTCAGTCCCTGCATTGCCAAAACACGGTTTTCGCCCGTTATCGCCACAATGTCCGATGCAATACTGATCGCTAACAAATCTGTCAACTCAAAGAGCTCGCGTTCGGGGATTTTGTAGATGGTATTAAGCCCTTGGCAAAGTTTGAAACCAACGCCGCAACCGCTCAATTCTTTGTAAGGATATCGGCAGTCTTTCCTTTTTGGATCCAGAACGGCCACGGCTTTCGGAAGTTCGTCGCCGGGCAAATGGTGATCGCAGATGATGAAATCTACCCCTACAGAATTGGCGTAATCTATTTTGTCCACAGATTTGATGCCGCAATCCAGCGCAATAATTAATGAAAATCCGTTGTCTTTTGCGAAATCAATGCCTTCATCGGAAATGCCGTAACCTTCGACATTTCTGTCCGGGATGTAGAAGTCGAGATATTTTTTGTCAACAATCTTGCTGAGATACAGGTACATCAACGCCACGGAAGTCGTTCCGTCGACATCATAATCGCCGTAAACCAATATTTTTTCGCCGTTTTCTATGGAGGTTGCAATGCGTTCGACCGCTTTCTGCATATCGGCCATCAGGAAAGGATTGTGAATGTCGGTACCGTTGGGTTTGAAGAATTCGCGGGCTTTCTGATAGTTATCGATGCCGCGCATCACCAATATTTTGGATTCTAAAGTTCCACAACCAATGGAAGAAATCAGTCCATCAACAATTTCTTCATCCGGCTCAGGTTTATAAATCCATTTTTGACTCATAACTACAAAAGTACTGAAAATTTTTTCTTTAAAAAACTAATAAGATCTTCCAATTGATTGACTGCTGCTATTACCTATTTTGAAATTTCCCAACAGATTTTTTTCGTATTTCAAGCTAAAAAATTGGGCAATGGATCAAAAAAAATGAAAATCCTTCCGACAAAAAACGGAAGGATTTGGATTTGCGATTTGACTGATGTTTGACGTTTTAAAGTCTATTTTGCATGATTCATCGTGTTGGCATCGATATTCACGCCCAATCCTTGCGCCACTCTCATCCCAAGTTCGATATTCGCTCGGAAAAAATGACAAAGCTGTCGGTTGATGATCTCGTCCCGTTTTGGTCCATCGACGGCACCCAGATGTCCAACAATGTTGTTGACCAACGCCGTTCTGGCTTCCAGATCCAGCGCTTTTGTGTAGAACAAACCTGGTTGCGTGTAATGATCGTCGTCATTTTGATTTCTGTCGTAATGCGCAACGTGCGAATTGTCGAGATCATATTCCAAATTCTGGTAAGCGGCTTCCGGCTCCACATCGCTGAAACTATTCGGGAAATAGTTTGGTTTGTCGCCATAATCAGAATCGTCTGCCATAAATCCGCCTCTTTGGAAATTGTTGACAGCAAACGGACATTTATTTACCTCCAGTTGATGCGAGTTGACCCCCAATCTGTATCGGTGCGCATCGGCATACGAAAACAATCGGCCTTGCAGCATCTTGTCCGGCGAAAAGCTGATGCCATCTACCAAATGATTCGGAGCAAAAGCGGCCTGCTCCACGTGAACGAAATAATTCCGAGGTATTTCATTCAGTTCCATCATGCCGACTTCCTGCAAAGGAAACTCGTCCTGAAACCAGACTTTGGTGACATCAAAAGGATTCCAGCGCCACTCTTTCGCTTGCTCTTCGGTCATCGTCTGGATGTACAGTTTCCATTTTGGAAAATCTCCTGCTTCGATGGCTTTTACGAGATCTTCCTGAGCAAAATCCGGATTTTCGCCCTTCATTTTGGTGGCTTCGGCATCGGAGAAGTTCTTGATGCCTTGTTGCGTTTTGAAATGGAATTTCACCCAAGTTCTTTCATTTTTATCATTAATCATAGAAAAAGTATGCGATCCGAAGCCGTGCATATGCCGGTACCCGTGCGGCGTTCCGCGGTCGGACATCAAGATCAAAACCTGATGAAGAGATTCCGGGTTGAGAGACCAGAAGTCCCACATCATTGTTTTGCTTTTCAGGTTTGTCTTGGGAACCCGTTTTTGAGTATGGATAAAATCCGGAAATTTCTTGGCATCCTTGATGAAGAACACCGGCGTATTGTTCCCGACCAAATCCCAATTGCCGTCTTCGGTATAAAATTTCAAAGCGAAACCTCGCGGGTCTCTTTCGGTATCGGCACTTCCCATTTCTCCGCCGACGGTAGAGAATCTTGCGAACATTCTGCACGAGTTGCCAACGGATGAAAAAAGCTTGGCTCTGGTCAAATGGGTAATATCGTTGGTCACCGTAAACGTTCCGTAAGCGCCGGAACCTTTGGCGTGGACGACGCGTTCCGGAATCCTTTCTCTCACGAAATGCGCAAGATTTTCTTGGAGGACAAAATCTTGGAGCAGCACAGGACCGCGGGGACCCACCGTCTGCGAATCCTGATGTTCAAAGTAAGGCGCTCCAACAGAATTGGTAAGTTTTTTCTTGTTTTCCATATTTTAGATTTTTGATTTGGATGTATTGAAGAGCTAAATTCGATAAAAAAAGTCATTTAAGAAACTAATAATTAGTATTTTTGTCATAGACAATATAAATAAGAAAACGTGAATATCCAACAGTTAGAATATTTGATAGCAGTAGATAAATATAAACATTTTGGCAAAGCGGCACAAGCCTGCTTCATCACCCAGCCCACCTTAAGTGCAATGATTCAAAAGTTCGAGGATGAGCTGGATGTCAGGATCTTCGACAGAACTACGCATCCGATCCGAACCACAGACGCCGGCGCAGAACTCATCAAAGAAGCCCAAAAAATAATCGATGCAGTGATGGAGCTGAAAAGCAAAGCCAATTTTCTTAATAACGTTCTGGCGGGAAAGCTGAATCTGGGCATTATCCCCACCGTTTCTACGTACATCCTGCCAAACGAAATTTTTGCTTTTCTTAATAAAAATCCGCAAATAGAACTCAATATCAAGGAAATGACTACCGACAGCATTATCAGATCTCTGAAATCCGGAGAGCTGGATGCCGGCATCATTTCGACACCCTACAGCGCCGCAGACGACTTCTACCAAGATTTTCTTTTCAATGAAGAACTGATGTTGTACTCCGGTTTGGAGCCCGGCAAGGAGAAAGATTACTTCATAGTACCGGAAGATATCGACGTCAATAAAGTTTGGCTTTTGGAGGAAGGAAATTGCCTGCGGACTCAGTTCGAAAATATCTGCCATCTCAAAGAAAACTCCTTGAAACCGAAAAATCTAGAATTTCTTGCGTCGAATATCCATACATTGATCCAAATGGTAGATAAAGTGGGAGGGATTACGATCCTTTCCGAAATCGGCGTGCAACAATTGTCACGAGAACAGAAGGAGAAAGTTTCCCGCTTCATCAAGCCGTTCCCGTATCGAGAGATTAGCTTGATCTATTACAAACCAACTTATAAACAGAAAATCATCGATGAATTGATCTCCGAAATTAAAACATCGATGGAACAAAAACTGAATTACTACAAAGACCCGGAGAATTACCAAAGCATCAAACCCGAATAAAAATCGATTTTGAAATCTGAGAATTAGTTTGTAGATTTGCACCGATTTTTGAATAAACAGAGGAAAACGTTGACTGATTGCAACCTCATTAAAAAATGCTAAAACAGATCTAGTTCTCTTTTAGTTCCTTTTTTTACAACAATCATTGTTTGTCCTCAAAAATTTAATATAAAAAAGGAATAATTTATGTCTTATCTATTTACGTCCGAGTCGGTTTCCGAAGGACATCCTGATAAAGTGGCCGATCAGATTTCGGATGCGCTCATCGACTATTTTCTTGCCTATGACAAAAACTCCAAAGTAGCCTGCGAAACGCTTGTGACTACCGGTCAGGTCATTTTGGCCGGCGAGGTGAAGTCGGATGCTTATTTGGATGTTCAGCAAATTGCAAGAAATGTCATCAACCAAATTGGCTACACGAAGAGCGAATATATGTTCAACGGCGATTCCTGCGGCGTGATCTCTGCGATTCACGAGCAATCTCCGGATATCAACCAAGGGGTGGACAGGACTTTGGAAGAGTCCGATTTCGAAGCCCGAGCAAATGCTCAAGGTGCCGGCGATCAGGGGATGATGTTTGGCTATGCCACCAACGAAACCGAGAATTATATGCCATTGGCCTTGGATATTGCGCACCAAATACTGAAAGAATTGGCGGATCTCCGAAGAGAGGGTTCGGCAATTCCTTACCTTCGCCCGGATGCAAAATCCCAAGTTACCATTGAATATTCCGACGATCACAAACCTATCAGAATAGACAGTATCGTGGTTTCTACACAGCACGACGAGTTTGGGAGCGAAGAAGCCATGCTTGCTAAAATCAAAAAAGACATTACCGAGATTTTGATTCCGAAGATCAAAGCCACGCAAAAACCGGAGATTCAAAAACTCTTCGACGGCGATATCAAATATCATATCAATCCGACAGGGAAATTCGTCATCGGAGGTCCACACGGCGACACCGGTTTGACGGGAAGAAAAATCATCGTAGATACTTACGGCGGAAAAGGGGCGCACGGCGGTGGTGCCTTCTCGGGCAAAGACCCATCCAAGGTAGACAGAAGTGCCGCCTACGCCACAAGACACATAGCGAAAAACTTAGTTGCTGCAGGCGTTGCAGATGAAATTTTGGTTCAGGTTTCGTACGCCATCGGTGTAGCCGAACCGTGCGGGCTGTACATTAATACTTTCGGAACTTCCAAACTGGACATTCACGATGGCGAACTGGCGAAGAAAGTGCAGGAACTATTTGACCTTCGGCCCTACGCCATTGAGCAAAACCTGAAATTGAGAAATCCGATTTATATCGAGACCGCTGCTTATGGCCATATGGGCAAAGACTATTATGTGGCAGACAAGACCTTCAACAAAGGACTGAAAAACGAATTAACGCTGAAAAATCTCGAATTTTTCACTTGGGAAAAGCTGGATCGCGTGGAGGATATCAAGAAAGAATTTGGTTTGTAATCCCAACTGTCATTACTGCTGAGACTGCCTCGTCTTTTGGACGGGGTATTCTTTTTTGATGATAATAGATTCTTTATTTACCTGTTGTGCATTTAGGAATTAAATAAAAAAAAGATTGTTCAATTGGATAAAAATCCGTATATTTAATTGATTATCAAATAATTAAATAAATGAACAATCTTACTCAAAA
>NZ_QOVY01000033.1 GCF_003932955.1 Chryseobacterium sp. SC28 | reverse complement strand
CTTTTTTGAAGCCTGTTTTTGAAAATGGGCTAAAACAAAAAAGTAAGTAATTGATTTACAAATAAATAAAAAATAAAACAGTCCAATTTTAATTTTTATCGGACATTAATGATTCTTTTTTTACAGAACCGCAGGTAAGCATCTTACTACCATAGTAAGGATTTTTGATTGTCTTTGCTTCACTAATCCAAATAGCACCTTTGCCATCATTGTACATCGGGCAATAATCTTGATACAATTTTTGGGTAGTTCCGAACAATGCTATAAGGTCGGAAACATCTTTGCTTAATGATGCTAAATGCTCTCTTTGGTGGTCTATCTTTCCGGCATTGTCGCCAATATGCTCTGCGTTTTCTTTTGCATTTTCTGCAATATCCATATACTCCTTATGTTTGTTTGCAGGTATGGTTTTCATATCTACATTTTTCAAGGTAATGAACAACTGTTTGCCTGCATTGGCAGCAGCTTTGTCATTGTCTGAAGCAAGGGCGTTTTTTAATGACAGATAATCGGTAATTATGGGTGCAATAGAGAAGTTTTGCGCCTGCTTTTTTACATCTGATTTTTCTGCAGCTTTAGCTAATGTATCAACTGGAGCAGTAGAAGTTGCCGTATCATTTTGTGTTGATGATGGCACATTTTGAGCGTCAGACACCACTGTACTATCATTGGCTGTTTTGTCGCTGTTTTTACTGGAAGACTAATTGCAGGAAACGGTTATTGCTACAACCGTAGCCAGTGCGATGATGGAGAAAAATATATTTTTCATTTTAATGCTATTTAATGTTGTTAAAGAAATTTTTGTGGTTTACTTGTTTTCAAATTCTTTCAGCTTTCGCTTCATAAATTCGATTTCCTTTGCCTGTGTTTCAAGTATGTTTTTTTGCAACTCTATCAGTTCGGGGTCGGTTAATTTTGCTTTTTCCGACATCAGCACTGCTGCTGCGTGGTGCGGTATCATTCCTTTTACAAATTGTTTGTCGCCCACATTTATTTGCTCCCTGATGCCAAACCAAGAGAAGATGCCAATTGCGAGGGAAAATGCAATGATTGCCCAGTTGATTTTTTTGTTTTGATACATTCCTTTCATTATCCATAATTCAATGACCAACATTGCCGAAACCATCAGCAGGGTCATATACAAATTATTGATGTTCGGGATAAGATTATCCAATCTGTCAATCATAGCATACATAAGGAAATACATCGCTGCGAACATTGCAACAGCCATTATAGCAAACCGTTTGTACATTGCTGAAGAATGTTTGCCGTTATGCCCGTCATTTGCCCCGTGGTGGTGCATATCGAGTTTGTTTTCTATATTTTCCATAACAGAATATTTTATTTATTATTAATTGTTTCCTGTACACTGCCACAGGTTAGCATTTGAGAACCGTAATATGGATTTTTAACGGCTTCTTCCTTGCTTAACCAATTTGCACCTTTCCCGTTATTGTACATTGGGCAATGCTGATAATAAACAGGTGTTTCCTGTTTTGATACCTTAGCCAATTCATACATATTCTTAGAAAGCAAAGCGAAAGTTTCCCTTTGTTTGGCAACATCTTTGGAAGCAGCAATCTGTTCGGCATTTGCCGTCAGGTCTTTCATTACTTTCATCCAAGCTGTATGTTCTTCAGTAGAAAGTTTTGCCATTTCTACCGCTTTGATGGCTTTTACCAATTCGGCAGCTTTTGCAGATGAAGTACCTGCATCAGTTTTTACCAAAGCATCTTTCACGGAAAAATAATTGTCGAACACAGCTTTCAGTTGTGGTGCATTTTGGGCATCGGCAGTATTTGTTGCAGCCATTTCGTTGTGGTTATGGTTGGCGTGTTCGTTTTTCATATCCATACCCGCATCATTGGATTTTGCGGCTGGCTTTAATTCTCTGCTGTACTGGCAACATCCCGGCAATTTTGCATATACATCATCAGGTGCTAAGAATTTTTCGCTGTCGTACCCTGCCAAAGCTATACGTTTCAATATTTCGTCCTGATTGGTCTTATCGCTGTCATAAGTGAGCGTAGCCATTTTAGTGTCTTTATTCCATTCCACACTGGCTACCTTGTTCACATTGCCTGCTTTTTCGATAGTGGCTTTACACATACCGCAATTGCCGTAAATTTTTACGGTTTCTGTTTTCGCATTTTTGATTTGTGCGAAACTGTTTATTGATGATAGTAATACGCCGATTACCATCACTATTTTTGATAATGATTTCATTTTGAAAATTTTAATTTAATAAGATATACAAAAGGGGTGCGAAAACTGGATTGGGTTTTCGACAAGACATACCTGTGGCTGTCAAGCAACAGATTTAGCTTATTTTAGGCGGTAGCCAAATGGAGAAAAAGCCTGAAGAATAATAGGCTTGTTTGAAACCGAATTTTTGCTTTTTTGCTTCTGCAAACAGATTTTTTGCTTTCAATTCGATTACAACAGGTACACTTAAAGAAGTTGTTGAAGCACCGCATCTGCAAGAACTGTGTTTGCAATTGCCTCCGCAGTCGTGACCATCCTTACATTTTTTACAGGACTTGTCCTTGCAACTGTTTTTGTGCTGCGATTTTTCAGATTTTTCTTTTGAGCAGGATTTTTGTTCCGTCTTAGTTGTTTTTTTGGCGCAGGCATAGCTTATGCTCGGCATAAGGAAAAATCCCAAACACAGTAAGAGAACAAAGCTGATATGTTTACCCAAATTTTTCAACACTACAAAGTTACAAATAAGATTATCTTTTTTTGATGGCTTTCCCTCTTTTTTTGGTGTTTGATACCAAATGTTTAATAAAGCCGCATTTTTTTTCCATTTTTAAAGATATAATGCCCTTTTTATCAGGTCAGGTTGCTAAAAAGGGCATTATAAATTCAATATATTAAGCGTTTAAAGGTTCGATTTTAAAGCCTGCTTTTTGTACTGTTTCAATTACCTGGTCTTCGGTAATACCCTCTGATTTTATTGTAAGTACCTTGTCTTTATTGGCGGTGTCAACTTCCCAATGGCAGATGCCCTCTGCATTGTCCAAATGCGGCTTTACAGATGCTATACAACCGCCACAATTGATGTTCGTCTTAAATTGAAATTCTTTATTTTCCATTGTCTTAAATTTTGATTGTTGTTTGATACCACAAATTTCAGCACTATACCGTTCTGTATTGTTGTGGAATTTCTTATTTGATTTGTGATATTTAATGTTTTACTTTTTCCACTTCAACCGCAGGCTGTTAGTTACCACGCTCACGCTGCTCAATGCCATTGCTGCACCTGCAATCATCGGGTTCAGCAGGAAGCCATTTATTGGGAATAAGATACCTGCCGCAATAGGAATGCCGATTAAATTATAGATGAATGCCCAAAACAGATTTTGCTTAATAGTGGCTACGGTCTGTTTTGAAAGTTTTATTGCCTGTGGTATTTTGGTAAGGTCTGATGAAATAATGGTCATCTTGGCAACATCCATTGCAATGTCGGAACCTTTACCCATTGCAATACTTACATCGGCTGTTGCCAAAGCTGTGCTGTCATTAATACCGTCGCCAACCATTGCCACTACTTTGCCTTTGCTTTGAAGTTCCTTTACAAAATAGGCTTTGTGCTGTGGCAATACCTCTGCCTTGTAATGCCCGATGCCAGTTTGCTTTGCAATGGCTTTTGCAGTGGCTTCATTATCGCCCGTAAGCATATACAATTCTATGCCCATATCCTGCATTTGCCGGATGGCTTCGACCGATGTTTCTTTGATTTTATCAGAAATGACGATAACGGAAAGCGCCTGTTTGCTGTCGGCAAACCAAATAACTGTTTTGGATTGTTTTCCCCATTCATCCGCTTGCTTTTGCAGTTGCTCCGCAATGGTAATGTTGTTTTCTGCCAATAGCTTTTTATTGCCTACAAAATAGGTTTCGTTGTTGTGATTGGCTTTTGCACCTTTTCCTGTAATACTATCGAACAGTGATAAAGTAGTGGTTTGTACACCGTCTAAATGTTTCACTACCGCTTCTGCCAATGGGTGTTCGGATTGCTTTTCGATGCTTAATAAAATATCTTTCGTTGCATCATCATTGTTTAGCCATTCGATACCTGTTACCTCTGGTCTACCCTCTGTTATCGTTCCTGTTTTATCTAAAATAATGGCATCAACTTTTTTGGCTAATTCCAAACTTTCGGCATCCTTTATCAGAATACCGTTTTCAGCACCTTTGCCAACGCCAACCATTATAGCGGTAGGCGTAGCCAATCCCAAAGCACAAGGGCAGGCAATAACCAATACCGTAACAGCCGCTAACAATCCCTGAACTATGCCATTGTTGCCGCCTAAAATAAACCATAGGATAAATGTGAGAATAGCAATCCCTATCACAACGGGAACAAAAATTCCTGCAATCTTATCTACCAACTTTTGTACTGGTGCTTTACTGCCTTGCGCATCCTGAACCATTTTGATGATATGGGCAAGCATTGTTTCCCTTCCGACTTTAACCGCTTTGAATTGGAAACTTCCTTTTTGGTTAATCGTTCCCGCAAATACTTTTTCGTTTTCTTTTTTCTGTACAGGTACAGGCTCGCCACTCAACATACTTTCATCAACGTAGGAACTGCCCGAAGTAACCATACCGTCCACCGCAATCTTTTCGCCCGGCTTTACAAGAATAACATCGCCTGCGTTTACCTCTTCAATAGCGGTTTGTTTTTCGGTTCCATTCGCTTGTATAACAATAACGGTCTTGGGTTGTAAGCCCATCAGTTTTTTAATGGCTGAAGAGGTATTGCCTTTGGCTTTTTCTTCCAATAGTTTCCCTAACAGGATAAATGCGACAATTACGGCTGCTGCTTCAAAATATACGTGGGCGTGTAGTCCTCTCTGATGCCAAAAATCTGCAAACAACATATTGAATACGCTGAACAGATAAGCGATACCTGTACTCAATGCTACCAGTGTATCCATATTGGCTGAACGATGTTTTGTCTGCTTCCAGGCATTGATGAAAAAATCCCTGCCTAACCACAATACAACAGGAGTAGAGAACAGCCACATTATAGGGGTTGCATAGGGCATATCCATAAAGAACATTGCTATCAATACAACAGGCAATGACAGCGCAATAGCCCATACGGTTTTAGTCTTTAGCTTTTGGAACTTTTCAGCGTGGATAGCTTCTAATGTTTCCTGCTGCTTATTTTCTTCTTCTACCAGTAAATCGTAACCTATGGACTGTATCGCCTTTTGCAGTTTGGTGGCATCGGTCATATTGAGTAGGTATTCCACGGTAAGATTTCCCGTAGCAAAGTTTACGGATGCTTCTATAACGCCCTCCTGATGCTTTACAATACTTTCTACACTGCCTGCACAGGATGCGCAGGTCATTCCCAATACAGGGAATGTATGTTTTACAGTAGAAACGCCGTAACCTAAATCTTTGATTGCTTTTACCGCTGCGCCTATCGCTGCGCTGTTATCTACCGTGATAGCTGCCCTGCGGTTGTTTAGCTCTACTTTGTGGGTTTCGATGCCTTTGACCTGTGCCAATCCTTTTTCAACGATTAACGCACAATGTTCGCTTTCTACATCTTCTAAGGGAAGATAAATAGTTTCTTTATTATTCGTTGCCATATTTGCCTGATTTAATTAACAGTACAAAATTGGCTATTATATGGGTGGGTGCTATTGTGAAATTTTGGAATTTATGTGTAAGATTTACAAACTATCCAATGGCTTCCTTTTATCTTCTTTTATCTGTTTGAAATAGCTCGGTGTCAGCCCTGTAACTTTTTTGAACTGGTTGCTTAGGTAGGACACACTCGAATAGTTTAAACGAAAGGCAATTTCACTCAAAGAAAGCTCATCATATACCAATAGCTCTTTTACCTTTTCTACTTTTTGGGCAATAAAGTATTTTTCAATGGTAGTACCCTCTACCTCCGAAAAGAGATTGGATAAATAATTATAATCGTGGTGCAGTTGACTACTTAGCACATCCGAAAGATTGGTTTTGGCGTGGTTGTCCTGATGATGCACAAGGTCAATAATTATATTTTTTATCTTTTCAATTATGCGGCTTTTTTTATCGTCAATAAGTTCAAAGCCTAATGGAATTAAAACCTTATCTACATTATTTTTTTCTTCGGATGTAATCTCTTTATCCAATACTACCTCTCCAAGATTGATTTTTTTTACGTTCAGACCTAACTTATCCAATTCATTTTGCACCACCATAATACAGCGGTTGCAAACCATATTTTTAATAAAGAGTGTACTCATATATACCTTTTTACGACCTTAACAAAGGTACAAATTAATCTTTGGCATCATACCATTCTACGCCAAATCCCGCCTTTCAAAGCCAAACCCTACAACATTATCAGAAGCATTTGCTCCTGCTTATAATTTTAGGATTTAAGTAAAATTCTAAACAAAATAAGTATGGATGTACAGCAAAAAGACCTGTCGTATTTCAGATTACGACTGCAAGAATTATTAAACAGCAGCTTCCCCGAAAAGGCGCACGACCAAAAATTTATAGACCAACGGTCTTCGTGGGCTGCCAATGCTTATGAGGGTGCTTTCCGTTCAGGAAACGCCGTTGAGCAATGCGATGAAATAGCCAACTACATACTTTTTGAGGGCTTGCACTTTTCCAAGTTTGACACGATTTTCAAAGTGGTATGCAATGAATTTGATACCATAATGGCAGACGAGGAACTGCGACCGTTCGCCCTTAAAATGTTTCCCGTTTGTGAGCCTGTTTTCGCAGGATATGAATTAACTGATGATTTCGCCTATGGGTATGAGTTTGATGTACTCTATACCGAGCTGACCGGAACCATCTCAATATGGATAGCCGAAAATGGGCTTCAGTAAGCGGTTCCATCTCCAACAGAATATTGATGCCCTGCGAATTGTTTTTAAACTGGAAAAGGAGAAACGGCAAGCCACCGTAGGCGAAAGACTGCTAATGATGCGATACAGCGGATTTGGCGGTCTTAAATTCGTTCTGAACCCCATTGAAAACGAAATAGACATCAATCATTGGAGAAAAACAGAACACGACCTCTTTCCACTCACGCAGGAACTCCACCAACTACTCAAAGAAAATTCCGCAGACAATAAGCAATACCGCAGGTATGTGGACAGTATGAAAAGTTCCGTACTTACGGCTTTTTATACCCCGCCAAAGGTTATAGATGCCATTTCATCTGCCTTGCGGGATAATGGTCTGCACTTTGACAAATTCCTCGAACCCTCCGCAGGTATCGGTTCATTCATCCAATCCTTTTCGGAAAATCAGAAAGCCAGTGTTACCGCTTATGAAAAGGACTTGCTTACAGGCAAGATTTTAAAGCAGCTTTACCCCGAAAGTAATATCCGTATAAACGGTTTTGAGGAAATTCCCGAAAGGGAACAAAACAGCTATGATGTAATTGCCAGTAATATCCCTTTTGGCGATACTTCTGTATTTGACCTTTCTTATTCACGCAGCAGAAACAGCGCAAAGGAACAGGCTGCCCGAAGCATACACAATTACTTTTTTCTGAAAGGTGCTGATATGCTCCGTGAGGGTGGTTTGTTGGCTTACATCACTTCGCAGGGCATTCTGAATAGCCCTAAGAACGAACCCATACGCAGGGCGTTGATGCAGGATAATAATTTGGTTTCGGTTGTAAGACTGCCCAACAATCTGTTTACCGAATATGCAGGTACGGAAGTGGGCAGCGACCTGATTATCCTGCAAAAAAATACGGCAAAAGAAAATCTGACCGACAGGGAAGATCTGTTTTGCCAAAGCAAGCCAACCGAATACAATACTCCGGGCAATGCGCTCTTTCAAGATAGTGCAAGAATTATCCATACCGACCAAAAATTAGATACCGACCCATACGGTCAACCTGCCTTAATCTATACGCATAAAGACGGTCTTGAGGGGATTGCCAAAGATTTAAAACAAATGCTTTCCGAAGATTTTGGAAAGCACCTGAATTTGAATTTATACAGAGGCGAACGTAACGAAGAGCCTATTATACAAATCCCGATTGAACCAAAGGTTACACCTCCGGTTATTGAGCCTGTAATCATTCAGCAAAAACCGCAAGCTGTACTCACTCCGGTAGTCCGTCAGGAAAGCCCGCAGGAATTAAAGCAACTAAGCATTTTTGACCTGTTTGAAAGTGCGGGTGAACCTGTAATGGTTCTTGCTCCGCCTAAACGAGCCACGCAAACCAAAAGGCAAAGCACTAAAAAAAGAAGAGGCACAGTAAGTCGTCAGCCCGACCTTTTCAGTAGCGCAAGGCAGCAACCTTATACGCCGCTTAAATCTAATGGTGCTGCCAATGGAACCCACCAAGCAAACGGCAAAAAACAGGAAGCTATCGGCGACCTGTTTTCACAAATAAACGGTAATGGCCAGTCTGATAAGACAGCCATTACCGCTATTAATATTAATGCTATTCCTGAACCTGCCCCGTATAGTGGCGAACTGCAATCATTCCACCGTAACGATTGTCTTGTGGTGGATAATGGTTGGGTGGGTTATCTCCAAGAGGTAGAAAAGGAAGACAAAAAAGCAATCTTTCATCCATTGCAATTGCCGTCGGCACAGAAAGCAAGAGCCGAAGCCTATATTGCCGTAAGGGACAGTTATATCAACCTGTACCAAAAAGAAGCTGAAAAACAGACCGAACACAGGGAAGAACGGGAAACCCTGAACCTGCTGTACGATGCCTTTACCAAAAAATACGGCAATCTCAATACTGCCGACAATGCCAAGCTGATAAAAACAGACAGTGCAGGTAAAGAAATCCCCTATCTGGAGCGTGTCATTGGCGGCATAATCCATAAAGCGGATATTTTCAGCCGTCCCGTTAGCTTTTCTACCATTACGTTAGCAACCGACAATCCCGAAGAGGCTTTAGCTGCATCCCTGAACAAATACGGAAATGTGGATTTGGACTTTATGTCCGAAATCAGCAGCCTGCCTGCCGATACCCTGAAAGAAGCCCTGCACGGGCGGTTGTTCTACAATCCGCTACAACAGGAATATGAAATAGCCGAACGTTGGATTGCAGGCAACGTGGTGGAGAAAGCAGATGAAGTAAGAGCCTATCTCGAAAACTATCCCGATGATACCGAAGCCAAAGAAAGCCTTACCGCTTTAGAGGAAGCCCGACCAAAACGTATCGAATTTGAGGAACTGGATTTTAACCTCGGCGAACGGTGGATACCTACCGGAATTTATGCCCGTTTCGCTTCGCATTTGTTCGATGCGGATGTACTGGTTCATTACTCCGAAAGCTCCGACGACTTTTCCATAAAGTGTCATCAGGGCAATATGCACATTTGGGAAAAATATGCGGTCAAAGCGGAAAGCCGCACGTTTGACGGTATTGCCCTGCTTAAACACGCCCTTGTCAATACCACGCCTGATATTACCAAAAAAGTAATGGTTGGCGACCAAGAGGTTAAAGTACGGGATATGGAAGCCATACAAATGGCGAACACCAAGATTGACGAAATCCGTACCGCCTTTACCGACTGGCTACACGCACAGAACGATGAGTTTAAAAACAGGCTGACCGACCAGTACAACGATACCTTTAATTGTTTCGTTCGCCCAAACTATGACGGAAGCCATCAGGAATTTCCGGGATTAGACCGCAAGGGAGCAGGCATTGAAGACCTGTATTCAAGTCAAAAGGACACCGTTTGGATGATAAAGCTGAACAACGGTGCTATCTGCGACCACGAAGTAGGCGCAGGAAAAACGCTGATAATGTGTACCGCAGCGCAGGAAATGAAGCGTTTGGGATTAGCCCATAAGCCGATGATTATCGGGCTGAAAGCAAATATACCTGCCATTGCCGAAGACTACCGTAAAGCCTATCCACACGCCAAAATCCTTTATCCGGGTATTGATGATTTTACGCCGAAAAAACGCCTGCGGATTTTCGGGGATATTAAAAATAATGATTGGGATTGCGTGATACTTACGCACGACCAGTTCGGAATGATACCGCAATCGCCCGAAATACAAAAGGAAATCCTCGAAATAGAACTGGACAGCGTAGAGCGCAATCTCGATGCCCTGAAATCGCAGGGCAAGGAAGTGACAAGGGGAATGCTCGCCGGGGTAATCAAGCGGAAAGAAAATCTTGAAGTAAAGCTGAAAACGCTGCAACACGATATTGAAAACCGTAAGGATGATATTGTGGACTTTAAGATGATGGGCATAGACCATTTGTTTGTGGACGAAAGCCACCAGTTCAAAAACCTGATGTTCAACACCCGTCATACACGGGTTGCCGGACTGGGGAACGTGGACGGCAGCCAAAAGGCACTGAACCTGCTGTTTGCAATCCGCACCATTCAGGAGCGTACCAATGCGGATATGGGTGCAACCTTTCTTTCGGGTACAACCATCAGCAATTCATTAACGGAATTGTACCTGCTGTTTAAATACCTGCGCCCCCGTGCATTGGAAAAACAGGGTATTCATTCCTTTGATGCGTGGGCAGCTATCTATGCACGGAAAACGACCGATTATGAATTTTCGGTAGCTAACAATATTGTAGCAAAAGAGCGTTTCCGCTACTTTATCAAAGTGCCGGAACTGGCACAGTTCTATTCTGAAATCACGGATTACAGAACGGCTAAGGATATTGGTATTGACCGCCCCACTAAGAACGAGGTATTGTACAACATACCGCCAACGCCCGACCAAGATGCCTTTATCCAAAGCCTGATGCAGTTTGCCAAAACGGGCGATGCTACTTTGCTCGGTAGAGAACCATTATCGCAAAGGGAAGAAAAAGCAAAGATGCTCATTGCGACGGACTATGCCCGTAAGATGTCGCTCGATATGCGTATGGTAAGTGGTATATACGACGACCATCCCGACAACAAGGCTTCGCATTGTGCGGTAAATATCGCCAAGTATTACAACCAGTTCAACGCACAGAAAGGAACGCAGTTCGTTTTCTCGGATTTAGGAACCTATAAGCCCGGCGAATGGAACGTGTACTCCGAAATAAAACGCAAACTCGTGGAAGACCACGGCATACCTGCGCACGAAGTAAGGTTTATTCAGGAAGCGAAAAATGATAAGCAACGTAAGGAACTTATCAACGGAATGAACGAGGGCAAAATCCGTGTACTGTTCGGTTCTACAAGTATGCTCGGAACTGGCGTAAACGCACAGAAAAGAGCTGTTGCCGTTCATCATTTAGATACACCGTGGCGACCGTCTGACCTTGCCCAAAGGGACGGGCGGGCAATCAGAAAAGGCAATGAGATTGCCAAATTCTTTGCCGATAATAAAGTAGCGGTTATTATCTATGCCGTTGAAAAATCTTTGGATAGCTACAAGTTCAACCTGCTGTACAATAAGCAGCTTTTCATCGACCAGTTAAAGACCAACAACCTGACCAAAAGAACGATTGACGAGGGAAGTATGGACGAAAAATCGGGAATGAACTTTTCGGAATATGTGGCAATCCTGTCAGGAAATACAGACCTGTTGGAAAAAGCCAAACTGGAAAAGCAGATTGCCGGACTGGAAAGCGAAAAGCAGGCATTCAACCGTTCTAAATCCAGTGCTAAATTTAAGGTGCAGGATTATACGGAAATGTTGCAAAGCACTCAATCCCGTTTGAACCGAATGAGTGCGGACTGGGAAAACTTACAGCAACGCCTCCAAAAGCGTTCGGACGGTACAATCGAAAATCCTGTGCTGTTGGATAGCTTGCCATCCAATGCAAATCCAAAACAAATCGGTGAGAAGCTCAACGAGATTGCAGACAAAGCCCGCACCGGAGGTCAGTATGATGAAGTCGGTACATTGTATGGTTTTACCTTACTGGTGAAAACAGAAATGACACAGAAAGACAGCAGCAGTCTTGTTGAAAAGTACAACCGTTTCTTTATTCAGGGCGAGGGCAATATCAAGTACACATACAACAATGGTATAATGGCGAAAGACCCCGAAACCGCCGCAATGAATTTTTTGAGGGCTTTGGAAAAACTGCCGGGCTTTGTGAAACAGGAGCAGGCGAAAATCGCTGAAATACAAAAAGACCTGCCTATACTTCAGGAAGTGGCTAACGGTACTTGGTCTAAGGAAAGCCGATTGAGTGAGCTTAAAACGGAACTGGCTGCCGTAGAAAGAAAGATACAGCTATCTATTACCCCAGAAACCAAACAAGATGTTCCGGAGCAGGTAGAAAAGCAGAATGAAGCCCCAAAGGTTCAGGAAAGTATTATACGGACAAAAGGTGTTCATTTACCTCGTGGAATGCTGTAAGTCTAACTTTACTTTTCTTCCATTTTACTTATTAATGCATCACGTAAGCTATCAAGAAATTTCGTTCTGTTCATTTTTCGACTTTTTAATTCCAAATATGTATGATAGAAATCACCTAAATTGATATTAAAAGCAAATTCAAAGGTTTTAGCTATTGCTTTAATGTCTGCATTTCCATTGTCAAATACACCTTGGGAATATAGCGCATAAACTAGTTCCGTTAATGCAGTTTTGCTTCCAGTCCAATTAAGAGAAGAATTATGGGAGGTCTTTTTTCGATTGTTATTATTAAGTTGGTCTTCGATATAAACTTGTATCAGGTCGTTGGCAATAATTTTAGCTGCTTTGTAATCGTGGGAATTGGAAAAGCGATGGTCAGCCTCAAAATAGTAGGTGTCTAAACTTAGTTTTATATCGTACTTGTCCCTTACAAATAGTTTGTCATCAATAAAAGAGTTATTTGTCCGATAGTATTTATAAAAATCAAGGTTATTTTCAAAGAACCTTTTTAGCTTTTTCAGTTCTTTGACAAAATATTTCTTGGTACGCTTATTTCCATACGGTCTTCTCGTTTCGATTTTATAGATGGCATTATAATAGATGAACTTTGAAACGATAATTGGCTTTTGATATTTAAAAAAGCGAATTTCTTCATCAACATTCTTAAATCCTCTTTTTAAAATACCTGTTGTGCATTTAGAATAAATTCATTTTAATTTTGTTCAAACTTCTTTTGAAAACAAAGAAATTGAGATATTGAATCATTGTAAAAGATGTGATTTTGGAGGTAATTC
>NZ_QOVY01000032.1 GCF_003932955.1 Chryseobacterium sp. SC28 | reverse complement strand
AATATGTACTTTTGCTCATCGTTATTTGATTTTTGCAACTCAAAATTACGATAAGTTTTTAGAAGCCATTAATTTGGCTTCTTTTTTTATCTGGTTTTTATCGGACAACAGTGTAAAAATATAATAATCGAGGTTCTTGATAAAAATACGTAAAATAAGTGTAAACCTCAGTTTTCATAATAAAACCTTTTCAAATACGGTTATCTTAAACGAAAAAACCACGAAACATTTTCGCGGTTTTTTGTTGAATATCAAGAAAATTTGTTCTATTCAAAAGCATTGATGCCCGTGATGTCCATCCCTGTAATCAAAAGGTGGATGTCGTGCGTACCTTCGTAAGTGATGACCGATTCCAAGTTGGCAGCGTGCCGCATCATCGGAAATTCGCCCATTATGCCCATTCCGCCAAGTATCTGACGAGATTCTCTGGCAATGTCGATCGCCATTTTCACATTGTTTCTTTTGGCCATAGAAATTTGTGCCGGCGATGCTTTTTTAGCATTTTTCAAAGTTCCCAATTGATAGCAAAGCAACTGCGCTTTTGTGATTTCCGTCAAAAATTCGGCTAATTTTTTCTGCTGAAGTTGGAAGCTGGCGATGGGTTTGCCAAACTGTTTTCTTTCTTTGGCATATTGAAGAGCTGTGCAATAGCAATCGATGGCCGCGCCAATCACACCCCAAGAAATCCCGTATCTCGCCGAGTTGAGGCAAGACAGAGGTCCTTTCAAACCCTGGATATTTGGAAGTAGATTGTCTTTCGGAACCTTCACGTTATCGAATACCAACTCGCCGGTTTTCGAGGCTCGCAAGCTCCATTTGTTATGAGTCGTAGGCGTTGTAAATCCTTCCATCCCGCGTTCGAGAATCATTCCTCTTACTTTTCCGTCTTCGCCTTTTGCCCACACTACGGCGATGTCGGCAATCGGAGCGTTGGTAATCCACATTTTGGCGCCATTTAGCAGATAGTGATCGCCTTGGTCTGTGAATTTGGATTCCATAGAAGAAGGGTCGGAGCCGTGGTTGGGCTCGGTCAAACCGAAACAGCCAACGAGTTCTCCTGAAGCCAAGCGCGGCAAATATTTTTTCTTTTGCTCTTCGGATCCGAATTCAAAAATCGGGAACATCACGAGCGAAGATTGAACAGAAGCTGCCGAGCGAACCGCCGAATCGCCCCGTTCCAATTCCTGCATAATGAGTCCGTAGGATATCTGATCCAGTCCCGGTGCGCCGTATTCTTCGGGAATGTAGGCTCCCAATGCGCCGATATTGCCCAATTCTTTCATCAAGCCGGGAATGTCGGTGTGTTTCTGAGCTGCCTCATCTATTTTGGGCATCACAAAACTCTCTACCCAACTTCTCACCGATTCTCGGATGAGCTTGTGTTCATCGGTTAGGAGAGCATCTATAGAATAATAATCGGGAATGCTGCTTAGCGGATAATACGACATTGATTTATTTTTGCTAAAAATAGAAATTTTATTGAATTATAAATATATAAGTATAGAAAGGAAAAAAATATAATTTAAGAAACTGAAATCTGATGTTTATTTTATCGGAAATACTCAACGCCGTTTTTAAATATATTATGATAATTCGCCGTGGGGATGTTTTTCATCAAACCTTCCGCAAAACGTTCCGGATGACCCATTCTCCCAAATATTTTTCCGCACGGGCTGGTAATTCCTTCGATTCCAAACAACGAATTGTTGGGATTGAAAGGCATTCCGTGCGCGATGTTTCCGTCAAAATCTATGTATTGCGTTGCGATCTGTCCATTTTCATATAAGTTACGGATTTCCCCTTCCGATGCCATAAATCGACCTTCACCGTGGGAAATCGGAATCGTAAAAACTTGATCCTTCATTCCTTTGAGCCAAGGAGATTCGTCATTAACGACTTTCACCGTGACCATTTGCGAAATGTGTCTTCTGATGGCATTGTGAGCCAGAGTAGGTGAGTCCTCGTCCAAATCCTTGATTCTTCCGTAAGGCAGCAATCCCGATTTCACTAAAGCTTGAAAACCGTTGCAGATCCCGATGATCATTCCGTCTCTGTCGAGCAATTCGTGAACGGCATTTTTCATTTTTTCATTTTTCAAAACATTAACAATGAATTTGGCGGAACCATCGGGCTCATCACCGGCAGAAAAACCGCCTGAGAAAGCCAAAATCTGAGACGTTTTGATTTCCTCCACCCACGCATCGATGCTTTCGTCCAATAACCGGTGATTGATATTGATCAATGGCAAACTGCTGACGATAGCGCCTTCTTTTGCAAAAGCATTTGCGGTCTCGTACTCGCAGTTGGTTCCAGGGAAAATGGGGACAAAGACTTTGGGCAGAGCGATACCGTGTTTTTTAACGGAGATATTTCTTGGGTTGATTGAGTTTAATTTCTCATCGATTTCCAATCTTATCTTTTCTTTTTCAACGGTTGGAAATAGGTTTTCGAAAGTTATACTGTTTGCTTTAAGTAATTTTTCGATTTCAAAATTTAAGGTATTAATTTTTAAATACTTGCTTTCTGACACTTTACCGATTAGTTGAAATAAATTTAAACTTAATTCTTCCTTGGCTTCGATGATGAAACTTCCAATATTTTTGGACAATAAAATGTTATCATCAGCAACATTTATCTCAGCGCCCAATCGGTTTCCGAAACTCATTTTAGCCAATGCAACGGCCACGCCGCCGTCCTTTACCGTTTTCACAGAAACAATGTTTCCGCCTTCGATATTATCGAAAATGAATGCGTAAACCGCTTTGAGATTTTCATAATTCGGAAGTCCGTTTTCTTGCGGAATATGATTGAAGAGATACAATTTATTTCCTGCATTTTTAAATTCAGGAGAAATGATATTTTTCTTTTCGCCGTTGGCACAAGCGAAAGAAATCAAGGTTGGCGGAACATTCAAGTCCTGATATGTTCCGCTCATAGAATCTTTACCGCCAATGGCTGCCAAACCGAGGTTCATCTGCGCATCGTAAGCTCCCAGTAAAGAGGCCAAAGGCTTGCCCCATTTCTCAGGATTTTGACCCAGCTTTTCGAAATATTCTTGGAAACTCAATCGGATATTTTTGTAATCGCCACCCATTGCCACGATTTTTGCGACACTTTCTACAACGGTATAGGCAGCTCCTAGTAATGAGTTTTGCTTTGAAATTTCGGCATCAAATCCCCAACTTGCCAAAGAAACTGTTTCGACATTTTTTGCTCCTAAAACCGGCAATGTTTGAGCGCTTCCTTCCATCAAAGTCTGCTGATATTTCCCACCCAGCGGCATCGCAACCGTAGTCGCACCAACGGAGGAATCAAACATTTCCAACAAGCCTTTTTGAGAAGCAACATTTTTGTCACTTAATAATTTCAAAAAATTGGCTTCGCTGAACTTTGGTTTTTGGTTTTTTAATTTTTGCAGATGCGTCACTTTGACCTCTTGAGATTTGGAACAGCCGTTGGTATTTAAAAATTCTCTCGAAAGATCAACGATTTTTTCACCTTTCCAGAACATCTGCATTCTTCTGGAATCGGTCACTTTTGCAACTTCCACAGCCACAATATTTTCCGCCTCACAGAACTTGATGAATTTTTCTTTGTCTTTCGGTTCCACCACCACGGCCATTCTTTCCTGAGATTCCGAAATTGCAAGCTCGGTTCCGTTCAGACCTTCGTATTTTAAGGGTAAAACGTCCAAATTGATTTCCAAAGAATCGGCGATTTCACCGATGGCGACAGAAACGCCTCCCGCTCCGAAGTCGTTTGATTTTTTAATCAGCCTCGTCACTTCAGGATTTCTGAATAATCTCTGAATTTTGCGTTCTTCCACGGCATTTCCTTTCTGCACTTCCGAACTCATCGTGTGGATGGAAGTTTCGTCTTGCTCTTTCGAACTTCCACTTGCGCCACCAACGCCGTCCCGACCTGTGGCTCCGCCTAAGATGATGATCGAATCACCCGTTGCTGGAGTGTCTCGTCGCACCCAATCTACAGGAACCGCTCCTGCTACGAATCCGACTTCCATTCTCTTTGCTTTGTAACCTTCGTCATAGATTTCGGAAACCATTGTCGTCGCCAAACCGATTTGGTTTCCGTAAGAAGAATAGCCGTTCGCCGCTTGTTTGGTGATGGTTTTTTGCGGTAATTTTCCCGGTAAAGTTTGATCAATTGGTTCCAAAACATTGGCAGCACCCGTCAATCTCATCGCCTGAAAAACGAAAGAACGGCCGGACAAAGGATCTCTGATAGCGCCGCCTAAACAAGTGGAAGCGCCACCAAAAGGTTCGATTTCCGTCGGGTGATTGTGGGTTTCGTTTTTGAATAATAAGTACCAGGGTTCTTTTTTACCATCAAATTCCGCTTCGATTTGGATGGTGCAAGCGTTGATCTCGTCGGAAACGACGAGGTTTTCCAAATGGCCTGTTTTGTGAAAATATTTTGCACAAACGGTGGCCAAATCCATTAGCGAAATGGGTTTTAATTCGCGACCCAAGAATTTTCTTTTCTCAATATAATCATTGAAAATCGTTTCCAGTGTATGTTTAAATTGCCCATCGAATTGAATATCAGATAGTTCTGTTTCGAAGGTCGTGTGACGGCAATGATCGCTCCAGTAAGTGTCTAAGACTTTCAGTTCCGTTTCGGTGGGATTTCTTTGTTCTGCTATAAAATATTCCTGAATGAATTTCAAATCGTCCAAACCCAAGGCAAATCCGTGATTGTTAAAAAATTCCTCTAACTGAGCATCATCAAAATTAATAAAACCTTCGTGAACAATCACTTTTGATGGTGTTTCTTCCGCAGGAAAATCAACAACAGAGAGATCTTTTTCCCGGGATTCTACTTTGTTGATCAGCAGATCTTTGATTTTACTTAAATCAGAATCTGAAACGCCTTCAAACTCAATCAATTTTCCGCTTCGGACTTTGGATTTTTCATTTCCGGTAAGTAAAGCGATGCATTGCTGCGCAGAATCGGCACGTTGATCGTACTGACCGGGCAAAAATTCCATCGCGAAATAGATGCCTTGCGCAGGATTTTCTTCGTGCAAGATATCAGTCACAGGATCTACAAAAGTGCTGTTGACGACTTTTTCGAATTCGCCATCGTTTAATCCAAAAATATCGTAAATATTATAGACTTTTACACTTTGGATAGACGGAACCGCCGCTTTTACTTCGTCAAAAATGCTTGGGCTTTCTACATCGAAAATTCCTTTTTTTTCTACGAAAATTCTTTTGCTTTGAGACATTAGATGTCGGATTTTATGATTATTTTATTTTTTGTTTAATCCGATTGACGGTTTAATTATTAGTTTGTGAGGCTTTTTACATACTTGATTCCGTAGGAATCATATCTGTGTAGAACTATCAGCTTAATAGGCGCAGTCCGTAGGACTGCTATTTTCTTCTTGATTCCGTAGGAATCATATCTGTGCAAAACCTATTAAATTAATAGGCGCAGTCCGTAGGACTGCTATTTTCTTCTTGATTCTGTCGGGATAATATCTGTGCAGAACCTATTAAATTAAAAGTCGAAGTCCGTGGCACTGCCATTTTCTTCTTGATTCTGTAGGAATCATATCTGTACAGAACCTATTAAATTAAAAGTCGAAGTCCGTGGCACTGCCATTTTCTTCTTGATTCCGTAGGAATCATATCTGTTTTAGAACCTATTAAATTAACAGTCGAAGTCCCTAGGACTGCTATTTTCTTCTTGATTCCGTAGGAATCATATCTGTGTAGAAATCAATTAAATTAATAGGCGCAGTCCGTAGGGCTGCCATTTTCTTCTTGATTCTGTAGGAATCATATCTGTGTAGGACTCTTAAATTAACAGTCGAAGTCCGTGGAAATGCTATTTTCTTCTTGATTCCGTAGGAATCATATCTGTGTAGAAATCAATTACATTAATAGGCGCAGTCCGTAGGACTGCCATTTTCTTCTTGATTCTGTAGGAATCATATCTGTGCAGAACCTATTAAATTAACAGTCGAAGTCCGTGGCACTGCCATTTTCTTCTTGATTCTGTAGGAATCATATCTGTACAGAACCTATTAGATCAACAGTCGAAGCCCGTGGCACTGCCATTTTCTTCTTTATTCCGTAGGAATCATATCTGTGTAGAAACTATTAAACCTTTTAATACATGCAGTCCGTAGGACTGCTATTTCCTGTCATTTCCCAAAAATAAATCTCCTGCAATCATAAAATTAATTTTCATCGTCATAGAATTCAAACAAATATTCATTTTTAAATTCTATTTCGAAAGCCTGAAGCATTTGAAGATACTCTTCTCTAAAACTTTTCTTTGAATGATGTTTTTCCTGATTCAATATATAATTTACAACTTTTTCCTTCTGACTTTTGGCATAAGAAAAAGCACCATAGCCTTCCTGCCAAGAAAATTTACCCAAACATAATTTCTTATCATTAATAAAATTGGTTGATTCAACTTTGGCTGTTTTAATCAATTCCGGAATTGTAATCTGCAAATTTTTATAACTGAAGAAAATATGAAGATGATCAGGATTTGCATAAATAGCTAATACTTTTTGTTTTTTATTGCTGAATATTCCACAAATATATTTTTCAATTTCATCTCTTACTTCTGATTTAATTTTAATATCCCGTCCTTTTGTAGCAAAAACAGCTTGAATATAAATTTGTGTATAAGTGTTAGGCATAAAATTTTATTTTTATCATTCTTACAAAGATAGCATTCCTACGGAATGCCCCTTCACACCAAGCTCCTTTTTACATCCATTTTATTCCCACGGAACAAATTTAATCGCAAACTTAATTATACTTTAAGATCCGATTCCAAACCCATCAAATCTTGGTTTGCGTCCAAAATCGGCTGAACTTCATTGGCGACAAATTCCTCCGTTTGTACAGTAGCAAAGCCAATAAAATTTTGAGGATCAAGAACTTCCATTAATTTCGATTTATCCAATTTCAACGAATGATCGTTCAGAATCCGCTCGATCAGGTCGTTTTCCTTGCCTTCTTCCTTCACTTTTCGGGAAGCTTCCATCGAGTGAAGACGGATGACTTCGTGGATGTCTTGTCGGTCGCCGCCTGCTTTTACCTCTTCCATAATGATGTATTCGGTCACCATAAACGGCAGTTCTTCTTCGATATGTTTGTTGATTCGGTTGGGATAAACCACGATGCCGTCCATAATATTATTCCAAATCAGCAAGATGGCATCCACTGCTAAAAATGCTTGAGGAATCGTCAATCTTTTGTTCGCAGAGTCGTCCAAAGTTCTTTCGAACCACTGTGTAGAAGCGACCATCGCTGAACTTGTTGTCAAAGACATCACAAATTTTGCCAAAGCTCCTATGCGTTCGCTGCGCATCGGATTGCGCTTATAAGCCATTGCCGAGGATCCGATTTGGCTTTTTTCGAATGGTTCCTCAATTTCTTTAAGGTTTTGAAGCAGGCGCAAATCGTTGGTGAATTTGTGCGCCGACTGAGCGATATTTCCTAATAAAGCAACCACTTTTGCATCAATTTTTCTGTCATAAGTCTGTCCGGAAACGCCGAAAACCTTTTCAAATCCGAATCTTTTAGACAATTCTTTGTCCAAGTATTTCACTTTTGAATAATCGCCGTTGAAAAGCTCCAGAAAACTTGCCGCCGTTCCGGTGGTCCCTTTTACACCTCTGAATCTTAGAGTTTCCAGAAAGAAATCAAGTTCTTCGATGTCCAAAACCAAGCTTTGCAACCAAAGTGTGGCCCGCTTTCCAACGGTCGTGAGCTGAGCGGGTTGGAAATGTGTAAATCCCAAAGTTGGGAGATCTTTGTAGCGCATTGCGAAATCCGCCAGATTTTTCATCACATTCACCAATTTTTTCTTGATGATCAAAAGACCGTCGCGAATTTGAATCAAGTCGGTGTTATCGCCCACAAATGCGGAAGTTGCTCCCAGGTGGATGATTCCTTTTGCGGCCGGCGCAGCATCTCCGAAAGTGTGGACGTGGGCCATCACATCGTGCCGAAATTTCTTTTCGTATTCCGCAGCAATTTGATAATCAATGTTTTCCACATTCGCTTTCAAATCCGCAATCTGCGCATCCGAGATTTCCAGACCAAGTTCTTTTTCGATTTCTGCAAGGGCTACCCAGAGTTGTCGCCAGGTGCGGAACTTGTTGTTGGGAGAAAAATTAAAAAGCATTTCTTCACTGGAATAGCGCTCTTCCAATGGGTTTTTGTAGGAATTCATCGAGGCTTTCTTTTTTACTTTGATAGACAAAAATAAGAAAATTAACCGGTTGAATAAAATGAAAATCGAATGTACAGAGCGATTTAACCAAATGATAATTCTTTAATCTTATATTCGGCGAGATATTTGTATAAAAAAAATTAAATGTGCTAAAAAATGGTCTCCAAAAACACTTATGAAATCAAGGTAACAGTCGTTGCCGAGTACGATCATTTCAACAGTTATCCTTCTGAAAACCGCTTCGTATTCCGTTATCATATTGAAATTGAGAACCTTGGAAGCCTTCCGGTGAAACTCCTTTCACGAAAATGGATCATTTATGATCTTGGTTTCGGATTTACAGAAGTGGAGGGCGCGGGCGTCATTGGCCTGACACCGACTATAGAAAGCGGCGAAAAATTTACTTATTTTTCCAATGTGATTTTGAAATCTGGCGTCGGAAATATGGAAGGCTATTATGTTTTTGAGAATTTTGAAAAAGGAATCTTCAACGTTAGCATTCCGAAGTTCAATCTGGTTTCCGGCGTTTTAAGTAACTGATTAATTTTAAAGACATTTAATATTCTTTTTAAAAACCTCTTTGATTTCATCATTTCTCGAGATTAATAATCTTTCAAAACTCAACAGAGCAATCTTGGCGCAAACCTCGGCATCGGCATCCGCTCTGTGATGCCTGAATTGGATTTGATGATGGTTTGCAAGATGCTTCAAGCCGTAACTTTGGAGATCTTTCCAAGCTTTTTTTGCAACGCCAATGCTGCAGAGATAATTAATTTTTGGTTTGAAAAAACCGTAATGATCCAAGCAACCTCGCAAAATACCGGCGTCGAAAGCGGCATTGTGCGCCATCATTAGATTTCCGTACATCAAATTTTCCACTTCGTACCAGATGTCGCCAAAAGTTGGGGCGTTGCACACATCTTCAGGATCAATACCGTGTACAGCAATATTGTGAGAGTTAAAATAGGGGAAAGAAGGCGGTTTGATCAGCCAAGATTTGGTTTCTTTGATGACGCCCTCTTCCACAATGCAAATTCCCAATTCGCAGGCAGAGTTTTTTTCGTGCGTGGCAGTTTCAAAATCTAAGGCAATGAAATTCATTAGTCAATTCGTTTTTCTTCCAAAAAAATGTTTAAATATCAACCATTTGGTCTGATAATACGGATCAATCTGATGTTTTTGCCTTAACTGAATCGATTTTGGAAGTTGCCAATAAAATCCGACGTGAGCTCTCAAAACTGCCCAAAGATGCCTCCAGCCGTTCTTGTAAGCTAAATAAAAAGCAGCGAAACCGTCTAAACTTAATCTAAAAAAAAGAATAAAAAAAACCTTTGAAGCCGGCAAGTTTTTTACCAACATGGTCAAATTATTCCGAAAATTAAGATAAGTTTTTTCCGGATTTTCTTTTTTCAAAGTTCCTCCGCCAACGTGATAAACAGTTGATTTTCCGCTGTAATAGATTTTTCGTCCTTCGTTTTTCAATCGCCAACACAGATCGATTTCTTCGTGATGCGCAAAGAATCTCTCATCAAAACCATTCATTTTCCAAAAATCCTCTGAACGAATGAATAACGAACATCCTGATGCCCAGAAGATTTCGGTTTCATCATCATATTGCCCATTGTCCAATTCTATATTTTCAAAAACACGGCCGCGACAATACGGATAGCCCAAATTATCGATCATTCCGCCACCTGCACCGGCAAATTCAAACTTATTTTTTTGATTGTAATCCAGAATTTTGGGCTGAATTGCTGCGATATCGGGATCATCGCAAAAGAGTTTGATAATGGGAGAAATCCAATTTTCTGTGACTTCGACATCGGAATTTAGTAAGCAATAAATGTCTGCATTTATGGCTTTCAAACCGTGATTATAACCGGCTGCAAAACCAGAATTACTATGGTTCTGCACAACCTGAACTTGAGGAAAATTTGATTTTAAGAACTCAAGCGAATCATCTGTGGAAGCGTTATCGATGACATAAATCTTCGCATTCGGAGAATATTTCACCACAGAAAGAAGGAATTTGGCAAGCCAGTCTTTTCCGTTCCAGTTGAGTATAGCGATAGCAACCGTCATCTACTCGTCGTAATTTTTGATGGCATCTTGATATTTCCATCGCCTGTGAGACCACAGCCAATTGTCGGGTCTTTTATTGATGGTATTTTCCAAGAGGTGATGGAATTTTTTCACCACTTCGTATTCCACAAATTTTTCGCCATCAGGATAGATTCTGTGATAGTTGACTTGGTAAAATCCCCTTTTGACTTTCTTCATTTCACAATAGATAAATGCGAGATCCATCCTGGTCGATAGTTTGTCATAGCCGATAAAGGCAGGCGTTTTCTGATTGAGAAACTTCAGACCATAATTGACGTTGGAAACGTGTGGCGTCTGATCTGCCACAAACATATAGGCCGAGTTGCCATCATTGGGCGTTCGAAAAATATGTTTGATGACATCGCGTGCTTCGATAGACTTATTGTTGAATCTGTTGCGGATCATTTTTATTTTTTGATCCCAAAATTTGCTGCTCATCCTCCTGTAAACGGGATGACAATTTTTTTGAGGGAGAATAGTAGCCAAGGCGTTGAACCATTCCCAGTTGAAAACGTGACCCGACAGCATAATGACATTTTTCCCTTCTGCTTTGGCTTCTGCAAAAACATCTTGGTTCAAGTGCTGCATCCTGACCTTAGATTCGGTTTCAGAGATGGTAAAGGCCTTGAGCATTTCGGCCAGATAATCGCAAAAATTTGAAAAGAACTTTCTGGAAATCAGTCTTATCTCCCGATCAGATTTGTCGGGAAAAGCTTTCCTTAGATTTTGAAAGACCACATCTTTTCGGTAGCCGATGATGTAATAATTAAGAAAAAACAATAGGTCTGAAAAAATATATAAAATTTTCAGGGGTAGGCGAGAAATGAGGAGTAATATGCTGAATAAAAATTGATTCAAGCTATGGTGTTTATCGGCAAATATACTGAAAAATGACGGGATAATTATGTAAATTTGATTCTTGTAAAATCAAATGTTGTGTAAGGAATGAAAAAATCAATCATCAAAATATTTTCGGTGGCAAGTATGTTTGCTTTATCTGAAATGCAGGCGCAAACTACCGCTAATACCTTAAGCAGAGAACAAATTGAAGCTAAAAAGAAAGCATTGGCCGATGAAAAAGCTCAATTACCGAAACCCTATCATCCCGAGACCAATGCCGAAGTGGATATAAAGAATGCCATTAAATCCGCGAAAAAAGAACACAAAAACGTGCTGATACAGGCTGGAGGCAATTGGTGCATCTGGTGTTTGCGGTTCAACAATTTCGTTCAGCAGACCCCGGAACTTAAAAAAATGGTGGATGAAAATTTTGTTTATTACCATTTGAACTGGTCTCCCGAGAACAAAAACGAGGAGATATTTGCCCGTTATGGGAATCCCGGCGATAAGTTTGGGTATCCGGTTTTTATCATTTTAGACGAGACTGGGCATGAGATTCATATCCAAGATAGCGCATTATTGGAAGAGGGTAGCGGCTACAGTCCTGAAAAAGTGAAGGAATTCTTCAATGCGTGGAAGCCGAAGAAATCCTAAAAAAACAAGGCTCAAAAAAAACCATCCTGAATTTTCAAGATGGTTTTTTAAGCTTTCAAAGACTTTAATTAGGCCTCAGCGGATGGCGTCTCTTCTGCTTTATCCTTTGGAGCAGCGGCTTCCACCGGTGCATCCGAAACGACCGTGAAATCTAAATTGTACTCCACAGTTCTGTGAAGCCTGATCAAGGCGGTCGCCGTACCGGTTCTTTTGATCGTATTTCCCGGTATTTTGATATATTTTTTATCAACGCTGACGCCGGCTTTTTCCAAAGCATCGGCAAGATCGGCATTGTTGATAGAACCGAATAAACGGTCTCCAGAGCCTACTTTAGCAGGGATCGTAATCGACAATTTCTTCAATTGCTCTACCACTGCGTTGGCCGCAGCCACCAATTTGGCTTCTTCTTCTTTTCTGGATTCCAAAGTAGCTTCCAGAGCGGCTTTGTTTTTCGGAGTTGCCAATAGTGCAATTCCTTGAGGTAATAAAAAGTTACGAGCGTAGCCCGGTTTTACATTGACCGTGTCGAACTCTAGTCCCAAGTTCTCCACGTCTTGTTTTAGGATAATTTCCATTTGTTGTTGTCCGTTTTAGTTTTAGAGCCAAGAAAAAGAAACAAGAGGAAAGATTTTTAAAATCGTTTATCTTTTTATCTTTTATCTCTTATCTAAATCGTTAGAATTAATTGATTTATTCAGCAACAAAAGAAGCGGGCGAACCTGCTTCCTTTATTTGGGTCTTATTTTAAAAGATCGGCGACGTAAGGCATTAGTGCCAAATGTCTTGCTCTTTTGATCGCGGCAGATACCTTTCTTTGATATTTTAGAGAAGTTCCTGTATATCTTCTTGGGAGGATCTTGCCTTGCTCGTTTACGAATTGTAAAAGGAAGTCAGCATCTTTATAATCTACGTGTTTGATTCCGAATTTTTTGAATCTACAGTATTTTTTTTCAGATTTGGTATTGATATCCAGCGGAGTAAGGAATTTTACTTCAGATTCGCCTCCGGCAGAGGCTTGTTTTGCCATATCATCTATTGCCATTGTTTTAAAATTTTAAAGGGTTAAATAACTAAGCTTTCGCTAATTTTAGTTTGCTTCTTCTTGTGACAGCGTAGTCGATAGCGTGTTTGTCCAGCTTAGTGGTCAAATAGCGGATCACCCGCTCATCGCGTTTGAAAGCAGTTTCGAGCTCTGCCACCACAGTTCCTTCTCCTTGGAATTCGATCAAAGTATAAAATCCATTCTTCTTCAATTGAATAGGATAGGCTAATTTCTTCAGTCCCCAATTTTCTTTGGCAACGATCTCGCAATTGTTTGAAGTCAAAAGATCTTCAAATTTTTTTACTGCTTCCTCCACCTGAGCATCAGATAGAACGGGAGTTAAAATGAAAACAGTTTCGTAATGGTTCATAATGTTTGTAATTAATTAAAAATTCAAGTTGCAAAAGTACAACTTTTTTCCAAATTTTAATTATTTAATAAAAAAAATCCCGCCAAAATAATGACGGGATCTATTTTAGAATTTGAAAGTTTTATTGTTTGATCACTTTGGTAGAAGTTGTAGTACCATCTTCCATCGCCGTATTTACAATATAAACTCCGGAATNGAATCTGCTGAAATCGATTTGAGATTGAGCAGCATTGATTTCTTTTGTTAATATTTGTTTTCCGGTTACATCATATACTTTGACCGATTTGATTTTTCCTTGTGTCTCGATATTAAAAATATCTTTAACAGGATTTGGATAGGCTTTGATGCCGTTTTTAGTCACGTCTGAAACTCCAAGAGCTCCTATGTTCAAGGTATAATCTTCCACCTGTCCGTAGCGAGATGTACCACAGGGAGTTGGGTTAGGTGTTAAAGAAGGATTAGCCGCGTGTAGTCTCACTCTTATCCGTGTTTGTCCGATAGTAGCCGTAGTCGGGATGGTGATAGAACCTGTCCAAGGTGATTCTTGCGTCATGGTCATTAAAACCTGCTCTCCTTCATCATAAAAGTCTTTATCGTTGTTGAAATCTATCCAAACGATGACTTGATCCTCAGAGTATGAATTGCCCGTAAAGGAAGCACTGAACGG
>NZ_QOVY01000031.1 GCF_003932955.1 Chryseobacterium sp. SC28 | reverse complement strand
CTTGTTTATACTCGCTATAAACTAGCGACTATACACCCAAAATGGGAGGATACTCGCTACTCGGTAGCGTATTTTTATCAAATATAGTATTTATTTATAATCCTACAAATCATTAAACTGACTTTTAATTTGTTGAATACTTTTAGTACTCACGTGGGTGTATATTTCAGTGGTTTTACTACTGTTATGTCCCAACAACTCTTGAATATACCTCAATCTGTTCCGCTTGAAGAAAACCCGAAAAAGGAGCAGAAAAAAACGCTGGAAATCCCCTTTTCCAACATTCCATTTTCCGGCGATTAAACACACCAAAAAAAGCCTTTTCTTGCAGAAGTGTTCGAGAACTCTTCGAGTCTTGTTCGAAAAAACGGTACTTTTTTCGAAGCGCTCTCGAAGAAGTGTGCAAGAAAAACTCGAAGAAAAGCCGAAAAAGGAGCAGAAAAAAAACGTTGGAAATCCTCTTTCGCAACATTCCAATTTGCAGCGATTAAAACCCACAAAAAAAGCCTTTTCTTGCAGAAGTGTTCGAAAGCTGTTCGACTCTTGTTCGGAAAATCGGTACTTTTTTCGAAGCGCTTTCGAAGAAGTGTGAAAGAAAACTCGAAAAAAACCCGAAAAAGGAGCAGAAAAAAAACGCTGGAAATCCTCGTTTCCAACATTCCAATTTTCGGCGATTAAAACCCATCAAAAAAAGCCTTTTCTTGCAGAACTGTTCGAGAAGTGTTCGACTCTTGTTCGGAAAAACGGTACTTTTTTCGAAGCGCTCTCGAAGAAACCTGCAACAAGAGTCGAACAAAACCCAAAAAAGGAGCAGAAAAAAAACGCTGGAAATCCTCTTTTCCCACATTCCATTTTTCGGTGATTAAAACACAGAAAAAAAAGCCTTTTCTTTCAGAAGTGTTCGAGAAGTGTTCGAGTCTTGTTCGGAAAAACGGTACTTTTTTCGAAGCGCTCTCGAAGAAACCTGCAACGAGAGCCAAAGAAACCCACAATAATTTTTGCAGACAATCTCATTTTTATATCTTTACAAAAACACTTGAAAATCGGCAAAAAATTGCTGAAAGTGGAGACGCAGCCCCTCAAAAACTTATTAAAACATAAAAATGACAAGCACCGCACAAAGACAGGAATTACAAGCTAAAATATGGAAAATTGCCAACGAGGTCCGAGGCTCGGTGGACGGATGGGATTTTAAACAGTTTGTGCTGGGAACGCTTTTCTACCGCTTCATTAGCGAAAACTTTACCGATTACCTCGAAGGCGGCGATGAAAATATCAACTATGCCCAGTTAGCCGATGAGCTGATATCCCCCGAAATAAAACACGACGCCATCAAATCCAAAGGCTACTTCATCTATCCCAGTCAGCTGTTCGTGAATGTCGCCAAAACGGCTCACACCAACCGCAATCTCAACACCGACCTAAAAGCTATTTTCGATGCCATAGAAAGTTCGGCCAATGGTTATGAATCCGAACCGGATATCAAAGGACTGTTTGCCGACTTCGACACCACCAGCTCCCGACTCGGCAATACCGTAGAAGCCAAGAACGCCCGTTTAGCAGCCGTTTTGAAAGGCGTAGAAGCGCTCAATTTCGGCAATTTTGAAGACCATCAAATCGACCTTTTTGGCGATGCCTACGAATTTTTGATTTCCAATTATGCCGCCAATGCCGGGAAATCGGGCGGTGAGTTTTTCACGCCGCAGCACGTCTCCAAGCTCATTGCCCAGTTGGCGATGCACCGGCAGACTGCCGTCAACAAGGTTTATGACCCGGCTTGTGGTTCGGGTTCGCTGCTGTTGCAAGCCAAAAAACATTTCGATCATCACATTATCGAAGAAGGCTTCTATGGGCAGGAAGTGAACCACACCACCTACAACCTAGCGCGTATGAATATGTTTTTGCACAACGTGAACTACGACAAGTTCCACATTGCGCTGGGCGATACACTCATAAACCCGCAATTTGGCGACGAAAAACCTTTTGATGCCATTGTGTCCAATCCGCCTTATTCCATCAATTGGATCGGGAACGATGATCCCACCCTCATCAACGACGATCGTTTTGCCCCGGCCGGTGTGCTGGCGCCCAAGTCGAGAGCCGATTTTGCCTTTGTGCTGCACGCCCTCAGCTACCTCTCGGGCAAAGGCAGAGCCGCCATTGTGTGCTTCCCGGGTATTTTTTACCGCGGCGGTGCCGAGCAGAAGATCAGGAAATATCTGGTGGATAACAATTTTGTAGAGACCATCATCTCCATGGCGCCCAATCTGTTTTTTGGCGCTTCCATAGCCGTTAACATTCTGGTGCTGTCTAAACACAAAACCGACAATACCATTCAGTTCATCGATGCCAGTGGCGAAGATTTCTATAAAAAAGCCACCAACAACAATGTGCTGACCGATGAACATATCGAAAAAATAATGACAATTTTCGATAGCAAAGAAGCGGTGGCGCATATTGCCCAATCGGTGGACAAAGAGCAAGTTGCCGCCAACGATTACAACCTTTCGGTAAGTTCCTATGTGGCTGCCAAAGACCACCGGGAGCAGGTGGATATAGCAGCGCTGAATGCAGAGATTGCCGAAACGGTAGCGAAGATCAACCAATTGCGCGGAGAGATAGACCAAATCATTAAAGAAATGGAAATATGAGCAAGCTCGATCAATTATTGCAAGGCGTGGAAGTGGAATGGAAAACGCTGGGGGAGGTGATGAAGGTTTTACGTGGTAAAAGATTAACTAGAGATATGTTGTCACCCGAAGAAAAATACGCTGTTTTTCATGGTGGTTTGGAACCGTTAGGATTTTATTCAAGATATAATAGACCTGCGCACACGGTTATGATTATTAATGTTGGGGCTTCAGCTGGAACCGTAGGATATAGTGATGTTAAATTTTGGTCTTCTGATGGATGTTTTTGTCTTGAACATTCAGAAGCACTTAATGATAAGTTTCTTTATTATTTTTTAATAGGTAAACAACATTTCTTAAAATCAAGAGTTAGGGTTGCAGGCATACCAACATTAGATAATTTCGTTGTTGAACGCCTCCAAATCCCCATCCCGCCGCTGCCCGTTCAGCAAGAGATCGTTCGTATTCTCGACCGTTTTACGGAGCTTACAGCGGAACTTACAGCGGAGCTTACAGCGCGTAAAAAACAGTATGGCTTTTACCGCGAGCAGTTGCTGAGCTTTGAAGACGGCGTAGTGGAGTGGAAGATGTTGGGGGAGGTTGGGGAATTAGTTAGAGGTAATGGATTACCTAAAGCAGACTTTACGGAAAGTGGAATTCCCGCAATTCATTATGGTCAGATTTACACCTATTACAAAACTTTTACGAAAGAAACTAAATCGTTCGTCTCCCCTGAAACTGCAAAAAAGTTACGTAAAGTAAATTATGGTGATGTAGTAATTACAAATACAAGTGAAAACTTAGAAGATGTTGGGAAGGCGGTAGTTTATTTAGGTAAAGAACAAGCTGTTACGGGTGGACATGCTACTATTTTTAAACCCTCGAAACTTATTGAAGGTAAATTCTTTGCATATTTTACTCAAACAGAGACATTTGCAAATCAAAAAAGAAAATATGCAAAAGGAACAAAGGTCATTGATGTTTCCACTACAGATATGGCTAAAATTAAAATTCCTATTCCTTCACCAGAAGAACAAGCCCGCATTGTTTCGATTCTCGACAAATTCGATACCCTCACCACCTCCATCAGTGAAGGCCTGCCCAAAGAAATCGAGCAGCGTAAAAAACAGTATGAATATTACCGCGAGCAGTTGCTGACGTTTCCCTTGTCTGCGGGAAATAAAGATTACACCAAAAATCATCAAAATTCAAATCATTCTAAAAATCATAATTCGGACCAATGAGTATCTACAAACCCATCGCAGAATCCAACAACTTTATTGTTTTAGATCAATACACCAAATATTCAATGGTGAATGAAGCGCCTGCAGGTTATCAAACAGAAGCTGATTTAGAGCGTGAGTTGATGCAAGATTTAGTCCTTCAAGGGTATGAACATCCGGCAAACCTCAATACGCCGGAAGCCCTGTTGGCAAATGCAAGGGTGCAACTGCAAGCGCTGAACCAAGTGGTATTTTCGGAGAGCGAATGGCGCCGTTTTGTAGAAGAGTATTTGGACAAGCCCAGCGATAACCTGGTGGAGAAAACCCGAAAAATTCAAGATAATTATATTCACGATTTCGTTTTTGATGACGGGCATATCCGGAATATTTATTTGGTAGACAAGCAGGATGTGGCCCGCAACAAAGTGCAGGTGATCCGGCAATTTGAACAAATGGGAACGCAAGCCAATCGGTATGATGTTACCATTCTGGTGAATGGATTGCCATTGGTGCAGGTAGAACTGAAAAAACGCGGCGTGGCGATCCGCGAAGCATTCAATCAGGTTCACCGATATTCCAAAGAAAGCTTCAATACCACCAACTCGCTTTACAAGTACATTCAGATTTTTGTCATTACCAACGGTACAGATACGCGCTATTTTGCCAACACCGTGGAGCGCAACAAAAACAGCTTCGATTTTACGATGAACTGGGCCAAGGCAGACAATGCACCGATTAAAGATCTGAAAGATTTTACCGCTACCTTTTTTCAGAAAAAAACGCTTTTGGAGGTGTTGCTGAAGTATTCCGTTTTTGATACCGGCGATACCTTGCTCATTATGAGGCCGTATCAAATTGCCGCTACCGAAAGAATGTTGTGGAAGATAGAAAGTTCGTATCGCGCCAAAAAATGGTCCACCGCAGAGGGCGGCGGCTACATTTGGCACACCACCGGCTCGGGCAAGACGCTCACCAGTTTCAAAGCCGCCCGACTGGCCACGCAGATGGATTTCATAGATAAAGTCTTCTTTGTGGTAGATCGTAAAGATTTGGATTTTCAAACGATGAAGGAATACCAGCGGTTCTCGCCCGATAGCGTGAACGGCTCCGACAGTACCGCCGGTCTGAAAAGGAATATTGAAAAACCCGACAACAAAATCATAGTCACCACCATCCAAAAGCTGAATAACCTGATGAAAACGGAGGGCGACCTGGCCATTTACCAAAAGCAAGTGGTTTTTATTTTTGATGAGTGTCACCGTTCGCAGTTTGGAGAAGCGCAAAAAAACTTGAAAAAGAAATTTAAAAAATACTACCAATTTGGGTTTACCGGCACGCCCATCTTTCCCGAAAATGCGTTGGGAGCCGAAACTACGGCCAGCGTGTTTGGTAGGGAACTGCACGCATACGTGATCACCGATGCCATCAGAGACGAAAAAGTATTGAAATTCAAAGTAGATTACAACGATGTGCGGCCGCAGTTTAAAAGCCTGGAAACAGAAATCGACGAGAAAAAGCTGAGTGCTGCCGAAAACAAAACCGCATTGCTCCACCCGGCCCGAATAAAGGAAATTTCGCAATACATCTTGCAGAATTTCAAGTTGAAAACCCATAGAAACCAAGGCAGCAACAAGGGCTTCAACGCGATGTTTGCCGTGAGCAGTGTAGATGCCGCCAAATGCTATTACGAGGAACTGAACCGTCTGCAAAAAGGGAGCGACAGCCCGCTGAAAATTGCGACCATCTTCTCCTTTGCAGCCAATGAAGAGCAAGACGCCATCGGCGATATTGCAGACGAGACTTTTGAACCTTCGGCAATGGATCTTAGCGCCAAAGAATTTTTGACGAAGGCCATCCTTGATTATAACGCGATGTTCAAAACCAGCTATGGGGTAGATAGCGATGCGTTTCAGAATTACTATCGCGACCTTGCCAAGCGCGTAAAGAGTAAAGAAGTGGATTTGATCATTGTAGTCGGGATGTTTCTCACGGGTTTTGATGCGCCTACGCTCAATACCCTGTTTGTGGACAAGAATCTGCGTTACCACGGTTTGATCCAAGCCTTTTCCCGCACCAACCGTATTTATGATGCTACGAAGACTTTTGGCAATATAGTGACATTCCGGGATTTGGAGAAAGACACCATAGATGCCATTACGCTTTTCGGCGATAGCAACACCAAAAATGTGGTGCTGGAAAAGAGCTACAAAGAATATTTGGAAGGGTTTACCGATATCTTGACCGGGGAGGCACGCCGGGGTTACAAGGAAGTGGTGCGCGAGTTAAATGAAAAGTTCCCGAACCCGGATGCCATCGTAAAAGAGAAAGACAAAAAGGAATTTGCAAAACTATTCGGCGAGTATTTGCGCATCGAAAACATCCTGCAGAATTACGATGAATTTAGCCACCTGAAAGCCTTTCAAGCCATCGACCCCAATGATGCTGCCGCTGTGGAAGCATTTAAAAAAACGCATTTTGTGACCGATGAGGATATTGCGACGATGCAAAACATACAGTTGCTGGAAGAACGGACCATTCAGGATTACAAATCCACCTACAACGATATAAGAGATTGGCTGCGCCGGCAAAAAAGCGGGCAAGAACCGGAACAATCTACCATTGATTGGGATGATGTGGTGTTTGAAGTGGACTTGCTGAAATCACAAGAGATCAACCTGGATTACATTCTGGAATTGATCTTCGATCACAACAAAAAGACGAAGGACAAAGCCGCACTCATCGAAGAAATCCGCAGGGTGATCCGTGCCAGCGTGGGAAACAGAGCAAAGGAAAGTTTGGTAGTGGATTTTATCAACGAAACCGAATTAGACGCCATAGAGGATAAAGCAAGCATTATCGATTCCTTTTTTGTGTATGCTCAGAGCAAGCAAAAAGCGGAGGCTTTAGAATTAATTGCGGAAGAACATCTCAATGCAGAAGAGGCGAGGCGCTACATCGCCACTTCTCTGAAACGCGAATATGCCAGCGAAAACGGAACCGAACTCAATGCGCTGCTGCCCAAAATGAGTCCTTTGAACCCGCAATATCTGACTAAGAAGCAGAGCGTTTTCCAGAAAATAGCAGCGTTTGTAGAGAAGTTTAAAGGGGTGGGGGGTGCCATTTAGTGAGTACGGACGGCCGATATTGACCATCGGAAATGATGTGGAGGAAGCCATTTAATAAAGCAAGCTTTTTTTAGATGAATTTTTCCATCCTGCTTGGTTTTCGTAGTTCACAAAGTAGATCTTCAGATCCGCCTGATTGGCGTATTCTACAAAATATACCTTCTTGTTTGCTTGGTTGGAATAGCTCGTAAAAAACCACTTGCCATCATTGCCGCCCGCTTGGTTTTGATATTTTACTTTGTAAACTTTCAAGTCTGCTTGATTTTCGTATGGGACAACAAATACTTTAATGTCTGCCTGATTTGCGTATTCAACCGAATATATTTTTTGCGCATTTGCAAAAACAGTGGTCATCAAAATGCCGGTTGAGATTAATATCTTTTTCATTTTTTCAGTTAATTTTTGATCCTTTCTGATTAATTTTCGAAATTCCGATTTCTTTTTAGCACCTCCAGCTTTTCTTTTCCTGCGAGGTACCGTGCTAATTCTAAAAACTCGAGCAGTCCCAAGTTGATCTTCGTAAGGGTAAATATAAGGAAAATTCTCAGAATAATATCATTCGTAAAGAAACGCCTTGAGATTGCAAATCAAGGTTCTATGAACAAGTTTTTTCATTCCCCGCATGTCTGTAAAAAGCGCAAATTGCAAAAGCCGCCTGTCGGAATTCTGCTTTTCATTATTAATTTTAATTCACATAAGTATTTTGTAGTCCATTATTTAGTAATTTTAAGCAGGTTTAATTTCAAATAAAAAAACGCTATGATTTTTTGCGAAGACCTTCAGAAAAATTTGGACGTTTGCGTGGCTTCCAAAATGGGGAAAACCGACAATCTGATGAGGTGGTACAACTCTATTGGCAGCGCCAACCTGCATGAACGGGAGGAATATCAGAAGAAAACAGAACTCCTGCTGCTCAGCACCCTATTCGCGCATTTCCCCGATATCGAGATCGAAAATCTCACCGGCGAGAGTCCCGATTTCATTATCAATTATCAAGGCAAACGCATCGGGGTAGAAGTTTCGGAAATCATCAACCATTTCGAACTCAAGAAAAAGGAGAGCTATATCAACCATATCTTCCGCACCGTGGAGGCATTGCTGTCCGATTACAAAAGCCTCTATGGCATCTATCACCTCGATATCGACTATTTTCAGGACGATTTTTACCAGCAACCCGAGCAGCTCATTAAAGAAATCTCATCGGCCATCACCAATCACAAGAATACCAAATTCATCAAACATATCCGAAGAACGCCCCATCACAAGGGCGTTCTTTTGTTTTTGGAGTACCGCTTTTCGCTCTTCGATGAGCTGCATTCTGCGAAGATCCGCCAGGTGATAGAAAAGAAGAACAGCAAGTACCGGCTCTACCACTGCAAAGCCAAAGAATGCTGGCTGGTGCTGGTCTCCAATATGTACAACATCGCCTCGCGCTATACCTACATCCACGCCAAGGAGGAGCTGAAGAACATCAGCAGCCCTTTCTCCAAAATCCTGCACATCGAGAATCTGCACAGCCAGCTGATGGTGATCAAATGATTTGAAAAAACGGCGCCAACTTCATCGAGATTTGCGACTTTGCGAATCTTGCTCATCCGGCATCCCATTTATTTCGACAGCGGCGGGCTTTAGCCCGATGCGAGGCGTCGCCCGGAGGCAAGACCAATGGACCCCAATATTAAATCTTTGATAATATTGTAATGAGCGGCATCATGTGATTTCTGATATTATTATATTTGTGTCCTATAAATCAACATAGACAATTTTTTTCAAATGAAAACATATTTATTCTCAAAATTATCATTTTTAATAGATAAACTTTTCAGATCCCTAGTTCTAAGTCTGATGTTCTTGCTCTTGGGTGTTCAGGGGTTTGGACAATCAACTTATACTCTCATAACGAGTACCAGCGATTTGGTTGCTGGCAGCAAATATTTGGTAGTTAGTACTAATGTAGCGGGTAATAGTCAAGCATTAGGCTATCAAAATACTAATAATAGACCTAAAGCAGACGTGACAGTAGTCAATACTTCAGGGATAATAACTGTGACAACAACTCCCGCGACAGATAACACTGATACAACACATGCTTATGAACTTACTCTAGGAGGTTCACCAGATTCTTGGACGCTTTATGATTCACTTAATAATGGGTATTTATATGCAGCTAGTAATAGTGCTAATTATCTAAGAACAAAATCAACAACTTCCACATGGACTATCGCTTTTAGTAACGGTGCAGCGGTTTTAACCAGTAACGAACAGGTGTCACGCAATATTTTACGATATAATAATGTTAGGGGTCTTTTCTCCTGCTACAGTACTGGTCAAGCTTCGGTGTATCTATATAAGTTAAACCCTTCCGGCAAAACCGTCACCTTCAAAGGCAATGGTGCAACCGGCGGCGGCACGGGCGGCACGGGCGGCGATTATACTCAGACGGCCTCTGCGCCCACTGCTCTTATAGCCAACACCTTTACCAGAACAGGCTACACCTTCTCCAAATGGAACACGCAGGCTGATGGCAGCGGCACAGATTATGCCAACGGGGCTACTTATCCTTTCTCCGCAGATGCAACCCTATACGCCCAATGGGCAGCACCAAATGATACAACTTCTCAGGTCAATGGTCCTGTTTTGGCTTCTCAGCCGGCAGCTGCTAATATTTCTTCTTTGGCAACTACCACTGCAGCAGCTGTGAAAGTTTTTGATTTTAATGTGGTAGATGCAGGAACTGCAGACGGATTGCCGACCAATGTGACTCAGATCACGGTAAAACCGGGAAGTAATAATACCGCAGCCTGGTCATCCACTATTGGAGGTGTTCGTTTGTATGACGGAGCTTCTGAGATTACACCAACATCTACAAATATCACAGATGCTGGGATTGTTCTTACATTTTCAACACCAATAGCAGTAGCTAATAATTCAACAAAAACTTTATCTTTATATACCTATCTCAAGAGCAGTGGTCTTGTGGATAAGGGTGTTTTGGAATTTAATATCCCAACGGCTTCGCATGGTTTTGTGGCCAACGCTTCCGGAAGTACTTTTGCCGGCACATTTACAAGCGCCACCACCTCCAACCAATTCACTGTAAGCGTGGTAGCCAGCCAATTGCGTTTTACCACGCAACCTTCCGCTACTGCCTGCCCTACTACCAATCTCGCAACACCGCCGGCAGTAACTGCTACAGATGCCAATGGGAATAAGGATCTGGACTTTGCATCGCAAGTGACTGTGTCGAACAGTGGAAGTCTTGGAATGCTTAATTATGCGGTAAATGCGACAAGCGGCATCGCTACATTCACAAATTTGCAGTTTACTGCTCTGGGCAGTGCTACGCTTACCGCCGGCGCCACCGGACTCACTTCTTCTTCTGCAAGCAGTAGCATCACCATAAGTGTTCCTACCGTGTCAGGAGCTGCAGCCACCAATGGCAATGCGCAATCGTCGGTAAGCTGGGCAAACCCTAGCAGTTGCTATGACGAAATCATGATCGTGGCAAAACAGGGGAGCGCAGCGGGTACCATTCCGTCTGGAGATGGCAGTGCCTATACGGCCAGTCTGGTGTTTGGTGGCGGAACCGCTTTTGACGGAGGTTATGTGGTTTACAAGGGTACATCTTCTCCACAGACTATAAGTAATCTGGCAAATGGATCGACTTATCATTTTACCTATTTCACAAGAAAAGGAAGTCTTTGGAGCTCTGGGGTATCTACGAGTGCTACGCCGTCCTTTTCAACTTCTGCTACAGATTATTTCAGGAGCAAATCTTCAGGAAATTGGGCGAGTGCCGGCAGTTGGGAATCATCTTCGGACAATACCAATTGGATAACGGCGACCAGCGCACCAACTTCCGCTGCAAACACCATTACCATCAGAAGTGGACATACCATTACAGTAGATTCCACCGTAACAATCGACCAGGTTGTCATTGCCGGTGGAGGACAAATGGTGGTAAACTCGACTACTGCTGTTTTAAATATTAATGATGGAACAGGTCATGATATTGATGTTCAAAGTGGTGGGGTGTTACAAGTTAAAGAAGGGAAATCTTATGCAAGTACTATTGTTTTTGTGGACAGTTCATCTATGAACGTCAGTGGAAAAATATTAGTAGGAGACGGAAGCAACGTATCGGGATTTTCCGGCTATGGAAATTTTGGATATGCAGCTGCTTCGCAGATAATCTGGAACGACGCTGCAGTTCTGGAATGGAATACCACGGGAAGTGCGCCGGAAACATCCGGAATAACATATTTTCCGGGAGCGTCTATCGGCACTATTCCGGTGTTTAAAATTACAGCAATTGCGGGTGGTAATATTGGTGGTGGATCACCTACAATCATTAATGGTCTGCTGCAGCTCAATGGAGTGAACATAATGTGGCAAGGCGATGGTAAAAAAACGTTTAGAAATGGCGTGACTGCAGTAGGAACTGCGTCGATGGCTATAAGCGGCGGAACGGGTTCATGGCAAATTGGAGATGACAGCCTATCTGGAAATGCCGAAATAGGCGGGTCTGGAGGAAGTTTAACTCTAGGTAACACCAATGGCTTGTCGGTGACTGCCGGCTGCCTTGCAACATTGACCAGTAATGTGACCTTGTCATCTGGAACGCTCACCAACAGAGGCACCATTGATTTTGGAACTAATGTGCTCAGCGGTTCTGGGGGCTTTACACAGGCTGCGGATGCCACCATCATTACAGCCAATACCGGGGGAGTGCCGGGATCTGTGGCGGTAACAACTAAAACCTTTTCTGCAGAAGGTGCCAACTATACTTTTAATGGTGCAACTACAACGCCTTTCATAACTGTAACTGGTGCCTCTACAACTTTTGCAACTGTGAATGTGAATGCGAATGTTACTAATAATATCAGTACTACTTCCACAACTGTTAAAACGGCTCTTAATATTAATAATGGTGGAACTTTCGTAGCCAGCAACGATTTGAATCTTAGCAACGCAGACGGCGCCTTGAACATCGCAGCAGGCGGAACTTATGACAATGGCGGAGAAAAGATTGTGACATCTTCCGGCGGCACGCCCACAATTGCCATCAATGGCACCTTCATCACCAGAGACAAAGAGGGCTTTACCGGTCCTAACACAGCAATCCCGGGCATCACACCCACTTTGGGAGATAATTCTACGGTGGTTTACGGTTTAAGCGGCGATCAGGCCGTTACAGATTTTGCCTATAAGAACCTCCGCTTCAGCGGTAGCGGCACCAAAACAACTGGCACGATAACTTCTATTACCGGAACCGTCACCATCAATCCTGGTGTTACAGTAGATGCCGGAAATAGAACCTTTGGCGGAACCGATACCAATCTCATCATCAACGGAAACGGCATTTTCAAAACAGGAGGCAGTGGCACAAAACCCGACGCAGGCGGCACCTACACACTGGCCAACACCTCTACCATAGAGTTTGGAGAAAGTGCTGTAACTAATATCCGGGTGGAACCCACCTATGGCAACATCAATGTCACGGGAAGCAATGTCAACTTATCCGGGCCGACTACCTCGTTAACCTTGCAAACCGGCTCCGCCTTCACTGTGAAAAGTGGTGGCACTTTCCATGTGAAGAACGTCGATGGTTTGTCGGGCTCCGCAACGACGGCCATCAACAACACCAACAGTCCATCCGTGGTCTTGGAGCAGGGTAGTACAATCAATTACGATGGCACCGATCAGATAGTGACCACCGCGCCGGTCTACTCTAGACTGGCTGTTTCTACCGCAGGCCTTAAAACCGCGAACGCCGCTCTTACCGTTAATAATAACTTGGATATTACTGCCGGAACTTTGGCATTGAAAGCTTCTGCCGGAAATAATCTTAATATTGGCGGTGTGATGACCATCGCCAGCGGAGCAACGTTTGACAACAATGGAGAGAATCAGGTTGTGGGTGCAGGATCTATCGTCAACAATGGTACTTTTATTACAAGAGACGCACAGGGCTTCTCCGGAACAGATGCGGCGATACCGGCCATCACAAATATAACTTTGGGCGACGGTTCTACAGTTCATTATGCACTGGCAGGTAATCAGGCTGTTTCAACAAGAACAGACTATAAGAATCTTCTCTTTACCGGAAACGGAACCAAAACCGTAGCTGGCAACATCACCCCGATTGCCGGAACCGTCACCATCGACGGTGCCAATACCATCGTGGATGTTAAGACCAACACCTTTGGTAGCGAGGCCACCAACCTTACTATGACAGCCGGATCCTTGATCCTCGGAGGCGCAGGTTTGAAACCCGATATGGGAGGAACCTATTCCTTGGCTGCCGGCAGCACCATAGAGTACACTGGTGCGCCTACGCAGATCCGAACGACGCCGCTATACGCCAAGGTGGTGGTTTCCGGCTCCAATGTGGTGGGCGGGACGACAGATACGGACGGATTGTCTTTTGGACCAAACGGGGTTTTCACAGTGAAGAGCGGTGCAAAATTTAATGTGAACAATACCGACGGATTCAGCGGTGGCTCCATCTCGGCCATTCAAAATACAAATAATCCAATCATTATTTTGGAGCCGGGATCTACGATAGATTATACGGGGACAGACCAAACTATTTCCAACTTTATCCCCTACGAGAATCTTAAAATTTCGACTGCGGGAACCAAATCGCAACAGGCAAGCCTCACGGTCAATAACCTGACGACGGTGAGTGCAGGTACATTGAAAATATTGAAAACAATAGAATCGGCAAATGCCAATGTCTTGTACGCCCACAAAGGGATTCAAAATACAGGAGGCTCGGTTGTTTTTGAAAACAATGCGCAACTGATGCAAGATGCAGACGCCGTCAATACGGGCAACATCCAGTCGCAAAGAGATGTCGTGCAAATCAATAACGATCTCGCGACGCAGATGGACTACGTCTACTGGAGTTCGCCGGTAGCCGGCCAGGCCACCACGGGTAGCGCCGGATTCTCGCCGGGTACTCCTGCCAACCGATTCTTTGAATATAGAGAATACAACGATTCGTTTGTCGGAACTGCGGACCCTACTTTCAAAGTTGGTAAAGGCTATGCAGTGCGGGCAGAATCTGGCCTTAGTAATCCCTATGATAAGACCTACAGCTTTACAGGACTTCCGAACAACGGCGCCCAGCAGTTTGCCAACTTGAAATATACCGACGCCTCACACGGCTACAACCTGGTAGGCAATCCTTATCCTTCGAATATCAATTTCGATTTGCTCTTCGGTCTCAACAGCACCAAGATCTATTCGACCGCGTTTTTCTGGACCAACAACAGCTATACCGCTTTTCAGGCCGGATCCGACTACGACGGGAATAATTACGCGGTGTACAACGGAAGCGGTGGTTCGCCCGCTACTTATAATCCTTCCAACCCATACAATGGTTCTATGGTACCCAATGGCATCATCAAAGTTGGGCAGGCCTTCATTGTGCAGGCCAAAAGCGACGGTAAGGATTTGCCTTTAGATTTTGACAACAGCATACGGGTGACTGCTGGGGGTGGCTTCTTCCAAAAATCGGATACGATCAAAAACCGCTTCTGGCTAGAGATGGCGGCGCCTAATAATCTGGTCAACACCATCTTAGTCGGCTACATCCCCGGCGCTACCAATAATTATGAAGTCGATTATGATGCCGAATTGTTTGTGGTGGGTTCAGATTCATTCTATTCTATCTTGGGCGCCAAAAAGTTGGCCATCCAAGGCAGGGCGCATACCTTCGGTACTTCCGATGTGGTGCCGTTGGGGAATGTCTATGCTGCCAATGGCAATTATACGATAGGGCTGAAAAATCCGGAAGGTATTTTCAGCAGTGGTCAAACCGTCTATCTCAAAGATAAGTTGCTCAACAAGATCGTGAACCTGACCAATGGTTCTTATAGCTTCCAAGCGGTAAAAGGTACGGACAATACGCGCTTCGAAATCGTTTATAAAGATGATTTGGTCTTGGGAACAAATGGTGCCACAAAATCGGATTTTGTGGTGTACAGAGATGGGGCATATTTTGTCATCCAATCGGCTCACACCTTAGGCAAAGTAGAGCTCTACGACGCATCGGGCAGAATGGTGCTCACGACTTTTTCGAAAGATAAAACTACCCGAATAGATGCTTCGGTCTTGGCCAATGGGGTTTATATCATCAAAGCAGAAAACTCCGGCAAGCTGCGGACGAGGAAGATTATAAAATAAATCGAGCGGTAGCCGAAAAGAGTAGCTGATAGCCCGTCATAAAACCCTACCGGAGTTCTGAACTCCGGTAGGGTTTTTTTTGGTTTGTCTGTAGGATGGTGAGGCTATTTCAAAAAAAAAGAGGATCCAAAAGATTCGTGACATGTACTTTCTATGAACCAAAAATATTATAAGTTGTTTAGAAAGCGACTCGACGGACTTTATATAAATTTGAAACTGCCAAAGCAATATGGTGGATAGTACTAATTCTGATAACAAACGTTTTTTTTGTATTTTGAATGGAAAGCGCCATTCGAAAGGTGTTGAAAGGTAAAATTGATGAGACTACAAGCGGTTATATTTTCTAAGTTTCGACAGCAAAAATCGATGATTTGTCTGACTTACTCACGAAAAATGGAGTATTAAATTGGATAATTGTGTTATTTAATTGAGTAATATCGTTTAAAAATATATTGATAATCCTTTGTATATGATGGCTTTTCGAAAAAAAGGCGCTTTATTTTAAAAAATGTTGTAGTCATTGATATTTATATATATATTTATCTAATTGTTATTATTTAGTTTACAATCCATTAATATAGACAAAAAATGAAATATTTTTATTCTTTCCTATTCTTCTTGATAGGGATGGGAAGTATAGCCGCACATGTAATCTCACCCACTTTAGGCACACTCAAAAGTAGAGTTTTTTGTTAATAATTTATTGTTGTTGTTGTAAAAATTTTGTTGGAATGTGGGAAACTCGTTGGCTTTGGCTTGG
>NZ_QOVY01000030.1 GCF_003932955.1 Chryseobacterium sp. SC28 | reverse complement strand
GAACTACTGAAACAGAAAATTATTTTCTTATTTTATAAGATACAAATTATGCTGTTTTCTAATCCTGTTTTTAAAAATAAATTAAATAGTGGGTTTTGTTAAGGAACGACTATGTAAAAGCCGAAGGCAGAACTCTGGAAGACATCACGAAGGAAATCCAAACCCGCGTCGATGAGAATTTTCTGCAAGGAAAAGCAGAGGCAAGACTCAACCTCGACGGCATACGCTACTACGTGCTGGGCGATATGGAAACCACCCAAATAACCGGAGAAAAAGTAGCTTACATGACGCAACTCAACATTATGCAGGCTCTCGCAATGAACGGGGGACTGAATCGCACGGTGGACCGGAAAAACATCACCATTCACAGAAAATATCCCGAAGGTATAAAAACGGCCAAATTGGATCTGACCAGAGAAGACGCCATGAATTCACCCTATTATTGGCTGCAAAATGGCGACATCATCTATCTGAATACCAATAGGAAAAGCATCAACGGATTTGGTAAAGAACCACTTCAGACTTTGACAACCGGCGTATCACTGATAACCACCGTGCTATCTATCTATTTAATAACCAAGAACTTATAATAAATGATTCCTGAAAAAGAAGGAAATAATAAGACTGCGGCACAGGATGCTGAAAAAATAGGTTCATTCGGTTTGTTTGATCCGCTGCATTTTGCGCAAAGAGTTTTTAAAAACTGGTATTGGTTCGTGATCTTGGGGTTTTTGGGATATTGCATTTCATTTGTCTACAATAAATATTATGCACAGCGGATTTATTCCTCAAGCCTTTCTTTAAGTATCTCCAACAATACATCGAGCTACTTCACGCCCAATCAATCCATTAATTTTATTTGGGGACAGGGTGGCAATCAGGATGGCATCTACCTCAAAAAAATATTGCTTTCCCGCAGCCACAACGAATATCTGGTAAAAAAACTGAACCTTCTGACCAACTACACGACTAAAGGACTCATCAAAACCACCTACCTTGACCGCGAAGACAGCCCCGTGTTTCTGGAAATGGATAGAAATCATCTGCAACAGGTCAACTTTCCTATTACCCTTATTCCGAAAGGTAAAAACAAATATGAAATTGTGTTGCCGGAGGAGGGATTTTCCAACTATCTCTACAATTACAATACAGAAACCATGGAAGCCGTGCCATCCTACCCCAGGCCGGGAAATAAAATTATAACGGTAAACGAATGGTACGAATCTCCAAATTTCAAATTCAAACTAATACCCAATCATACGCCTAAAAATTTGGATCTTGACAACATAATCGTAACACTCGCACCTGTAAATCAGGCCGTTAACAGTATTATTAGAAGTCTGTCCGTCGAGTTTGATAAGGAATTATCCTCCATCATGATCATCAGCAAAACGGGATATAATCTAAATAGTACGGTGAATTTTCTTAATAATTCTGTACAGGAATTAATCAAAAAACGACTGCAGGATCAAAATATTGTAGATCAAAATACGGTAGAATATCTCAACGACAATCTAACGAAAATACGAAAGAAACTCGATTCCAGCGCTGCCGTGATTAACAATCTGAAGATCAATAACCGCCTTTTCGATATGGAAAACATCGACTCGAAAACGCTGACAAAACTTAACGATCTGGAAGCTCAAAAAGCGGAACTCCTTATCAAAATGAATTCTCTCGACGATATAAAATCATCCGTCAGTACCAACAATATAGAGCGAATCATCAGTTTGAATCTCGCAGGCATTGAAGATGGTAACTTCAACGCATCGATCTCGGAATTGAAAACGCTTTATGCCAAAAGAAGAGAGATGGCGCAGGTCTATACGCCTACTTCCGAACCTATGAGAGAAATCAACCGACAGATAAACGAAGCTAAATACACCTCTCAAAGTGGGTTGAAAAAATATTATCAAGGCTATGACGACAAACTGGCAAAAATCAACAGCGACCTCGCAAAGATAGATCAAGAATTGGTAACCTTGCCGGAAAAGCAAAGAATGTTCTTGGATGCGCAACGGGGTTACAACATCATCGAAACTACCTACAATACTTTGCTGAGCGAGCAAGCCAAATCACAAATGCGGGTCGCCACAAACCAGAGTAACCTAAATATTATAGACAAAGCCAAAAATGTCGGCCAGGGTCCGATAGCTCCGGATATAGAAGCCACGCGGCTGCAGATTATAGGAGGATTGCTACTGATCCCCTTGATATTTTTGGGCGTGAGCGAACTCCTGGATAATAAAATCCGAAACGTGAAGGAACTACTTTCGGCGACGCGTATTCCTTTGCTTGGCGTCATAGGACACAACGTGTATGATAATAATTTAACGGTGCTTCAGGAACCCAAATCTTCAATATCGGAAGCCTTCCGAGCCATCCGGGCAAATCTTCGTTTTCTTTTTGATGAAGAGCAGGCCAGCAAAGTGGTTCTGGTCACCTCCTCTATCAGTGGCGAAGGTAAAACGTATGTTTCCATTAATATCGCATCGGTCTTGGGGCTCAGTGGTAAAAAATCCGTTCTTATCGGGATGGATCTTCGAAAACCCAAAATATTTGGCGATTTTAAAATCAACAATAAGAACGGAGTCTCCAATTATTTGACGGGTCAGGTAGAACTTAATGAAATCATCAATCACACCAGCATCCCGGGTCTGGACGTGATCACCTCAGGTCCCATCCCACCCAATCCTTCAGAGCTTCTGATGAGCGACAATAATATGAAGTTCATAGAGCGGCTCAAAGAGATCTACGAATATGTTATTATAGACTCGCCGCCCGTAGGACTGGTCGCAGATTCTTTTGAACTCATCAAAAAAGCCGATACCACCATCTATGTCGTCCGCCACGAGTACACCGAAAAACATATGCTGCGGATGATTACCGAAAAATACTTCAACAAAGAAGTTTCTAATTTGGGACTTGTTTATAACGATTTCACTTTGAAGCAGGGCTACGGCTATGGCTACGGCTATGGTTATGGCTATGGATACGGCTATGGATATGGATACTTCGATGAAGATAAGAATTATAAGGAACCCACCATCATCAAAATCAGAAATAAACTGAGAATGTTTTTTAATAAAAAATAAGAGCCTTTTTAAGGCTTTTGTTTTTTTATAGACTATTTTTCAGATCTCTTCGTTTTTATAACAATAATTTATATTTTGCCGACTTTATTTAACTTATCATTAAGAAGTTCCTTAAACTAAAAATGTTTTATATTTGCACCAAATTTTTGAAGAGTAGACGCTTCTGTATATTGAGAATGAGCAAAAAGCTAACTTATGCCTTTATCGCAATCTTATCTTTTCTGGATTTTGCCAATGCGCAAAGACATGAGATTGGGGTACAGATCGGTATGAGTAATCTGGTAGGCGACATCGGGAGAACCAACTATGTTCTGCAGAAACCCTTTGGAAGCCTTTCAGACGAGGGCCTGCCTTTTTATGGCGGATTGATGTACAGGAGGAATTTTAATCCCTACCAGACTGTCCGGCTTAATCTGGGATATAGCCATATCCAGTTTGATGATGCATATGCCAAAGAAGACTACCGCAGGATGAGAAACCTCCGAGGAACCAACTCGGTGTACTCGGCAGATTTGCTTTTCGAATATAATTTTTTGCCGGTCAATAATGAACAAGTGAGTATGCTAAGTCCTTATATTTTCGGAGGGTTTTCAGGGTTATTAATGGAGGGCTCGAAACCGGAACTTACGATTAATTCCGTTTCGGATGTGCAGGTCAATTACAAACAGGAAAAAACATTTACAATGGCCGTGCCGTTTGGGGTTGGGCTTAAGTATAAATTTAATTACAATTGGGCTTTGTCGGGAGAATTTACTTTCCGACCGACCTTCTCGGATCAGGTGGATTACAGTTATCTGGAAGAGCAAGATGTATCGGTAGTTCATACAGCGTTGGATGAAGCACAAACCGCCGCCATCGTTCAGGATTTTGTCCAACAACGAAATATCGGTAATCCAAATTCAAAAGATTGGATTAACTCCGCAACACTCATCCTGTCTTATTCTTTTGGAAGACCGCCCTGTTATTGTAAATAGTGTTATGGAAGACCTGAAAAAACTTATAAAAAATGATAAACTGCCCCAGCATGTTGCTGTTATAATGGATGGGAATGGCAGATGGGCCAAATCTAGAGGGAAAGAGCGGACTTTTGGACACAAGAATGCCATAACAGCGGTTCGCAATGTGATTAACGCATGCAATGAAATCCACATTCCTTATCTCACGCTTTATACATTTTCTTCGGAAAATTGGAACCGGCCAAAAGAGGAAGTCGATACGCTGATGAATCTTTTGTCCGAAACATTGTTGCTGGAAGCCGAAGAGATATTTTCCAAAGGATTGCGGATGCACGTCATCGGTGAAATATCGACCTTGCCAGATCTGGTGAGAGATCAGCTGCTGAATGTGGTAGATCTTACCAAAGGGAACAAAGGAGGCAACCTCATCCTTGCCCTGAGCTACGGTTCCAAAAAAGAAATTCTGAAAGCAGTGAAGGAAATCAGCGCCGAAGTAAAAGAAGGAAAATTAAAAATTGATGCCATCGATGAGCAATGTTTTGAAAATCACCTCTATACAAAGGATTTTCCGGCGGTAGATCTGCTGATAAGAACAAGCGGTGAGGTGCGCATCAGCAATTTCCTGCTTTGGCAAATTGCCTATGCAGAATTGCAGTTTTTGGATGTCTTATGGCCAGACTTTACCAAAGAGACCTTTTTCCGGTGCATTTTAGATTATCAGAACAAGGAAAGACGATACGGAAAGACCAGCGAGCAGCTACTTTCATAATATATTTAGAAAAGAGAACTTCAAAAAGAATGAGATTAAGATTTATACCCATGATATTGCTGGCAGCCACGGCGTTTTTGAACGCACAGGTTGCCCCAACGGGTACCAATGCAGAAACCGAACTTGCAGCAAACCAGAGCCAAGAATACATCCTGAAAGACATCGTTGTAGATGGTGTCAAAAGATACACCCCGGCTCAGATTCTGCGCTTCACAGGTCTGGTGAAAGGAGAGAAGTTGGAAATTCCCGGGCAGAGGGTCAGCAATGCCATCAAAAAACTTTGGGAGACTCAGGCCTTTTCTAAAGTCGAAGTTTACATCCAAGATGTGGAAGGTCAGAACGTTGTCCTCCAGTTCTCCTTGCAGGATCTTAAAGAATTGGGCGAAGTGAAATTTACGGGAAGAGGAATCGGGAAATCCAAAAATGAAAAACTCATCAAGGATAATAACTTGAAGCCCGGCACCAAAATCAACAACAACTTGGTTTCGAGCCTGCAAAATAAAATCCCTCAAGAATATATAGCAAAAGGATTCGCCGATGCCAAAATCAATATCATCGAGAAACCCAACGAAAAAGATCCCAATTTGGTAGACTGGACCATCGAAGTAGCCAAAGGCAAAAAAGTAAAGATTGACCAAATCCGGTTCGAAGGCAACACGGCGGTCTCCGACAGGAAATTGCGCAAGAAAGGATTTAAAGACACCAAACAGAAACGTTTTATTGTGGGTATTTTCAAAACGTCAAAATTTGTGCAGGACAAATATGAAGAAGACAAGAAAAACCTCATCAACTACTACAACTCCTTGGGTTTTAGGGATGCAACCATCGTTTCAGACTCTGTGACCCGAAGCAAAAAAGGCTACGACATTAATATAAAACTTAATGAGGGCAAAAAGTATTACATCGGCGATATCACCTTCATCGGCAACACCACTTTTACCACCGAATTTTTACAGCGGGTTCTGGGTTATAAAAAGGGTGATATTTATGATGCGGTGGGCTTCAACAAAAAAGTGGGAGACGATGGCGGCAAGGAAGACGATTCCGACATCAAATCGATTTATATGAACAACGGATTCCTCTTCTCTACCGTGACACCTATTGAGAAATCTGTGAAAGGAGATTCCGTCAACCTCGAAATTAGAATAAGCGAAGGCGAAAAAGCAACCTGGAACCGCGTGACCTGGTCCGGCAATACCACAACGCATGACCACGTGATTTTACGAGCATTGAGGACAAAACCCGGATCGCTCTTTGCCAAAACAGACATTAAAAGAACATATTTCGAATTGGCCGGTATGCAATTCTTCGATCCTCAACAAATCGGAACCGACGTGAAACCCAATCCGCAAGACAACACCGTGAATATGCACTGGACCCTCGTAGAAAAAGGATCATCTCAGGTACAGCTTCAGGCGGGATATGGCGGCGGATCTTTCATCGGAACTCTGGGCTTGACGTTTAATAATTTTTCTTTGAAAAACTTCCTAAAATTTAAAGACTTCAAACCGGTGCCGCAAGGTGATGGGCAAACACTTTCGCTGCAAGCACAAGCTGGGCAATACTTCACGAATTACGGGATTTCTTTCACAGAGCCTTGGATTTTCGGCACCAGACCTACCGCGCTGAGTGTGGGACTGAATTATTCCAACGTCAATTACTCCATGTCCACCGGCGATCAGAAGATGGATATTTTCTCCGCCACCGTGGGGCTCACGCGAATGTTAAAATGGCCCGATGATTATTTTTCGCTCTATACAGGAATTCAGTTTCAAAGCTACAAATTTAGCAACTATCCGTTCTATTTCGGTGATGCACTGGAGTATTACGGCAATACCAAGTCATTTAGTTTTAATCTGGGGCTAAGCAGAAATTCCGCCGGTTTAGACCCTGTTTTCCCAACTTATGGATCCAACGTCGAGGCTTCCGTAAAATTCACGCCACCCTATTCGTGGTTTGAAAATAAAGATTATGCCACTATGAGTGTATTGGAAAAATACAAGTGGATGGAATTCTATAAAGTGAAGCTGAAAGCCGACATCTATAACGAAGTGATAGGAAAACTTGTTCTCAGAACTACCGGCGAGATGGGCTTCCTAAACGGATATACCAAAGAACTCGGCCCGCCGCCATTCGAAAGATATTATGTGGGCGGTGTGGGATTGTTCAACGGCAGATACGACGGTAGAGAGCTGGTGCCTCTCAGAGGCTACGAAAATGCCTCCTCCACAGGTTTCAGTCCATCATCCACATATGATATCACACCGTACGGCGGAGCAACGATATATAACAGGTTTTCTGCAGAATTGCGTTACCCGATCTCTATGAATCAAACGGCGAAAATTTTTGTTTTGAGCTTTGTAGAAGGGGGTAATGCCTGGAACAGCTTCGGTAGCTATAATCCGTTTAAACTAAAAAGATCAGCAGGTTTCGGCATCAGAGTTTCTATGTCAGCCTTCGGATTGATAGGATTTGATTTTGCTTATGGATTTGATAAAACATTAGGAAGTTCTGATCCTTCGGGATGGCAACAACATTTCTTGATGAATCAACCATTATAAAATAATTTTTTATTTTTACACCATGAAAAAAATAGTTTTAATAACCATAATGATACTGTTTTCGGCAGCACAGGTCTCCGCCCAAAAAATCGGCGTGGTAGATACAAATTATGTTCTGAGTAAACTGCCCCAATACAAAGAAGCAGAAAACAGACTCAATGCCCAGATCGCCCAATGGCAGGCAGATCTGCAGAGGCTGCAAGCAGAATATGAAAGAAAAAAAGAGGCCTTCGAAAATGAAAAAGTGCTATTGGTGGGAGATCAACTGAAACTTAGAGAAAAAGAGGTCATAGATTTGGAGAATAATATCCGCAACACCATCGGCGGAAGATTCGGATCCAACGGCGAGGTCAATCAACTGAGAGCCAACCTTACAAAACCCTTTCAGGATCAGATTTGGAATGCCATCAAAACCGTCTCTACCAAGAATAATCTGGGCATAGTTCTTGATAAAAGTAACAATATCAGCGTCATTTTCCTCGATAAAAGATACGACTATACGGAGGCTGTTTTGAACCTATTAGGCAAAACACTTCCAAAAGCCGAAGAACCTAAAAACAATACGCGCCCCGGCGTAAAGGAATCGGGCAAGACGAACACCAAAACAAAAAGCGCGGCACAGCGCAAAACCAAATCTTAACAATTTTAAACCAAAACAAGCTTTAATTAAATATAAATTATAAACATAACTTTTTAAAATGAACAAACTAAATGTACTATTGGTAGCCATTGTAATGGTTTTTGCCACCGGATTCGCAAATGCTCAGAAATTAGCTTCTGTAGATGTCAATTCCATTTTTACTTCTATGCCGGAAATGAAAGCTCTGGATACGCAGTTGCAAACTTTGCAAACCGCAAAACAAGCAGAGTTGGAAAAACAAGGAAAATCTCTACAGGATTTGATGGCAAAGTATCAAAAAGAGGCTCCTACGCAGACTCAGGCCATCAACGAGCAAAGAAGCCAAGAAGTTCAAAAACTTCAAGACAATCTGCAACAACTCTATGCAGCGGCTCAAAAAGATATCGCTGAAAAAAGAGATGCAGGATTGGCACCTATTGAGAAAAAAATTAATGATGCCATTACCAAAGTGGCAAAAAATGCCGGCTACGAATATGTTTTCGATGCAGCGAGCCCCGCTCTGTTGTACAAAGCAGGCATCGATGCCACGCCTGCAGTGAAAAAAGAATTAGGTCTGTAAAAGCGCGACAAAGACAAATGACAACCGTCTCGACATTTTCGGGACGGTTTCTTGAATATTGGTTTAATGGAAAAGGAATTTTCATCCACGGTAAAAATCCGTTTTTCAGATTGCGATCCCCTCGGACACCTGAATAACGTCAAATACCTCGAGTATATGCTCCACGCAAGAGAAGACCACGTGGAAAAAAATTACGGTTTTACCTACGAAGAATACTTAGAAAAAACGGGCTCCATTTGGATCACGGTCAACAACGAAATTGCATATCTCAAAGAAGTACGCTACAATGCTACGGTAGAAATCACCAGCAAAACCATCTTCGTGAATGATCTTACCGTGGTTGTAGAATTGCTGATGAAAGATGAAAATGGCCACATCAACGCGGTCTTCTGGCTCACAGTGATCTATTTCAATATGAAAACAAGAAAAGCAGAGAAAATGCCAAAATCTATCATAGATCAGTTCGAACATTTTCTGGTAGCAATAGATCACCATACTTTTAAAGAAAGAGTGGCGTTTTTCAGAAGCCAAAATAAGATTAAATGAAAAGAATATTGGTCGTGGGCGGAAACGGACAGTTAGGCCGTTGCCTACAAAAATTAGCACCGAAATACCACGATCGGTTTGATTTTAATTTTACCGGATCTGAAGCCTTGGATATTACAGACAAAGCACAGATTGAGAAAGAATTCGAGGAGTACAAACCGGATTTTGTCATCAATGCTTCGGCGTACACGGCCGTAGATCTGGCAGAAAAGGACGAGGAAAAAGCCTTCGCAGTCAACGCTACCGGAGTGGGCTATCTGGCCGAAGTTTGCAATGACTACAACGCCATCCTGATTCATATTTCCACAGACTATGTTTTCGATGGCGAGACCAATCTCGGCTACTCCGAAGACGATTTTACAAATCCCATCGGGGTTTACGGCGCTTCGAAGCAAAAAGGAGAAGAACTGGCGCTCGAAAATAATCCCAAAACAATCATCCTCAGGACTTCGTGGCTTTATTCAGAATTCAATAAAAATTTTGTAAAAACGATGCTTCATTTGTTTGAGGTCAAAGACGAACTGGGCGTCGTAGCCGATCAATACGGCCAGCCTACCAATGCCAACGACCTCGCCGAAGCCATTATGGACATCATCGAAGCTAAAAATAAGACTTTCGGAATCTACCATTATTCCAACTATCCGGAAACCACTTGGTATGAATTTGCCCAAAAAATAAAAGAATTTTCGGGTTCCGACGTGAAATTAAAAGCAATTGGCACGGCCGACTTTCCGACGCCGGCAAAGCGACCCCGAAGAAGCACAATGTCTTTGGACAAAATCGAGAAAGATTATCAAATAGAACCGAAATATTGGGAAAACAGCCTTCAGGATTGTATAGAAATCCTAAAAATAACCCATGCGTAAAATCCTGTTATTAGTCACTGTTTTTACTTTTCAGTTCTTTTATCTTCAGATTGTGACGCTGAACAAAGTTGTAAAAACCAACGAAAACAAAGACAAGTTTTTGTATAAAATCGAGGACTTTTCTAAATCGGAATTCTTGGGTGAGATACTTGTGAGTGCCTATTCTAACGATGATGTCGAAATATTTTCGGACATTTATAAAAAAGCCAAACAGATCGGCGCCAACACTTTTGCCTTAAAACCGATCGAAAATGTTGATGGCACGATCCAGAAGTTCAATCCGTCTTATTATATTCTTAATTTATATTATACCGCTGCGGACGACATTCCGAAAGAAGAAAATGTCGTTTATCTGATTTCGGCATCGGAAAAGAAACAGAAAATTAATATCAATAGCAAAACCATCGAGTTGCAGCCCAGAAGTTTCATCAAATTGGAGCTTTCAGGCGGTGAAGTAATGTCAGTCTCTACGAGAAAACTCTTGGGATCTACGGTAAAATTGTCAGCAAAAGAAGGACAGCCGGCTTTGTATTTATCATTGACCGATTTCAAAATCCGCAGCAATGATAGTATCTACGGCGGTGTCAATTTCAAATCTGGCGATATTACGGGATTGGAAAAGTCGTTTGGTATGTTTTTGACTACTATCTATACCGGACAGAAAAACGATTAATGTTAATAAGTTGTAACCATTGAAATGCTTATTTTTAGGAAATAATTTATTAACTTTATACAAGCAGATTTCAGAACCGGGTATTTGTAATTCTCAACACTCAATCTCTAGTCTAAAATCTTAACACTATTGGAAGAATTTTTTGAAAACGAACTTGCTCAAAAGTTCGAACAAATGATAGAGAATAATGATGAATTCTATTTCGATACCGAAGAGTACGTAGAAATAGTCATCTATTATCTGGAGCTGGGCGATTACAGCTATGCAGAAATGGCCGTGAACCACGCTCTGAAAATACATCCCAATTCCATAGAAATCAAAACCAAACAGCTGGAGGTTTTCTTGGAGTTGGAACGCTACAGCAAAGCCAAAGGATTGATTGATGAGCTCCACCAGTCTTCTTTGGAAGATACCGATTTTTTGGTCTGCTGTGCCAAATATTATTCAAATCTCGGAAACCCGAAAAAATCCCTCGAATATTGCCGCAAGGCCTTGGAATTGGAAGAAGAAGAGAATTTCCTCCATAACTTTATGGGAGACGAGTATGCCAATCTGGACGATCCGTTCAACGCGCTGAAGCATTACACAGCCGCTTTGGAGCACGATCCTTATGACGACTACTCTTTGGAAAATATAATGTTGTGCTACAACAAGCTCAACCGCTCGCAGGAGGCCTTGGACTTCCTAAACCAATATTTGGACAAGTTCGCTTTTTCGGAAACGGCTTGGTACGAGTATGGCCAATTCCACTTCAACAAGAAAAATTACGAAGAAGCCATCAAGGGTTTCGACTATTTATTGGCTATTAATTCCGAAGCCATAGGTGTATATGCCAACAAAGCGGCCTGCTACGAAGCAATGGGAGAATGGGACAAGGCCATCGCAGTTTATGAAGAAATGCTGGATCTGGAATATACCCAGGCCTTTACTTTTTATAAAATCGGACTGTGCTACAAGGAAACCAAAAAATTGGTTGCCGCTCTTACGTCTTTCCAAAAATCCTTGCGAGAAGATCCTCAATTTTACTTGGCGATGATGGAGCAGTCCTACATCTACGAAGAACTGGGAAATCCCAAAGAAGCACTTTATTTTGCTCAGGAAGCTACGGCTCTCAGCGAAGGAAATGTAGACTATCAAAAGCGCTTGGCGCTTCTGTACATCACTTGCGGGGACTACGAAGAAAGCCTAAATTGCCTCAGGAAATTGGTAGAAACAGAACCCACACGGTTTCACAATTGGTATGCATACTCCGAAGTTTTGATGCTTATTGGTGAATACGAAGAAGCCGTAAACGTTTTGGAAAAGGCTTTGAAAACGCATCCTCGCGCCGAATTATATTATCAACTGAGCAACTGCTATTTCCATTTGAAAAGCAAACCCGAAGGCCTTCTGATGTTGGAAAAAGCTTTGGAACTGGATCCTTCGCTCAGCCAAGATATGCAGAAAAGATATCCTTTCATCAAAGAACAGGTCAAAAAAATAAAGACCAAAAAGAAATAAAATAAAGCTCAGATTGTCTGGGCTTTTTTTGTTGACAAATTAGGTGGTATTTGAAGAATTTTCAACGAAATACGCTGCAACACCATACCATTTACGAAATTGGATTTACTTTTTGCCCACGTTTTAAAATATTAAGATAGTCGATCTTTGGGATCATTTTTGCGCCCAGATTTTCCAGATGTTCGGAATATATTTGGCAATCTATCAGGTCCCACTTATTTTTATATTTGCTTGTAAAGTGGATGAATGCGGCTTTCGACGCGTTGGAAACTTTGGCAAACATACTTTCGCCACAGAAAACCCGGCCCACTTCCACTCCATAAAATCCACCGACCAGTTCGCTGTTTTGCCAAACCTCAAAACTTTTTGCTTTTCCAAATTGATGTAGTTTTAAAAATGATTGGATGAGTTCTTCGTGGATCCAGGTTCCGTCCTGATCTTTTCTTTCGGCCATTTTGCAATTCCTCATCACTTCTTCGAAACATTTATTTTCTGTAAATTCAAAAATATCGTCTCTCAGAATTTTCTTCATCGACTTTGAGATTTTGATTTCGTTCGGGAACAAAACAAATCTCGGATCCGGACACCACCACAGGATTTCTTCGCCTTCGTTGTACCAGGGAAATATTCCCAATTGATAGGCAAACCAAAGTCTTTCCGGTCTCAGATCGCCACCGATCGCCATCAATCCGCCATCAGGGTGATACAGTTCGGGATCGGGGAAAGCGATATCATTTGGATCTAAACGAAGCATTTTTATTTATCGGATATTAATTTCATTAATTGATTTAACAAAACCTTTTCGAATATTCTCATAATCAAAATGTTGCCCATTTTTTACCACCCAATTTCCCGCAACAATGGTTCCCAAAAGATGAGATGAATCGGACGAATAAACTATCGTATTGCAAAGGTTTTTTAGTGATGAAGTAGCGATCAAAGGCGCTTTTGCATCGATCAGAACGGCATCAAAGCTTTGTCCGGTTTTGAAGAAATTGTCATTCTGAAAAGCCATCGATTTTCGGCCGGATTTCCAAGCCATTTTCAAAGCATTAAATCCGCTGTCGCCAAGATTCGGCTGGAAAAAAGTATCACGCCGGTGCGTCTGAATGCGTTGTCCATAGTCCAGAATTCGCAAATCTTCCAAAGGATTCAAGCCAATTTGACTGTCTGTTCCGATGGCCCAATTTCCGCCATAATCTTGATAATCCTTAAATCGGAATCTTCCGTCGCCCAGATTTCCTTCTGTGGATGGGCAAAGCACAACGTTTGCACCGGATTTTGCAATGCCTTCGACTTCGTTGTCTTCCAAATGGGTGCAATGAATAAGATTGAAATTCTCATTCACATCACAATTTTCCAACAGCCATTCGGCCGGTCGTTTTCCGTAGAAATCGACGCAATCTTTGATTTCCTTCAACTGTTCTGCCACGTGAATATGGAAAGGATAATTTTTCGCAAGCAAGGAAGATTCCATCAAATCCTCTTTCTGAACTGCTCTCAAAGAATGCGAACCGACCGCCAAATTAGCCTTATCATAAAATTTGATCGATTGTTTCGAAGCCTCCAACAATTGATAATAATCCTCAATATTTTTTGAGATAAAACGTCTTTGCAAATCGTAGGGCTCTGTTCCGAAATTCCCTTTCTGATAAAACATCGGAATCAAGGTCAGTCTGATGCCTGTTTTTTTGGCTGCTGCGACCAATCTTTCGGCCATTTCGGAAAGATTTTGGTAAGCTTTGCCCTCTTTGTCGTGATGCAGATAATGGAACTCTGCCACCGATGAATAACCGTTTCTCAACATTTCTGCGTACAACATTGCCGCCACATCTTCCATCTGCTTGGGCGAAAGCGAAAGGGCAATTCTGTACATCGCATCGCGCCAGCTCCAGAAATCATCCGGAATTTCTGAGTCTTCAAAATATTCTGCCAAGCCGCTCATTGAGTATTGGAAAGCGTGCGAATGGGCATTTTGAAATCCCGGTAAAACATACGCATCTATATACTCGCCTTGCGGTACATCAACGGTTTTCAGTTCAGATATATTTCCGGATTCGGTCAGTTTTACAAACGCATTCTGCAGCCAGCCGTTTTCGGTCAGTAGTCCTTTGAATGTGTACATTTTATTGGTTGATAGTGATTGGTTTGTAGTTGTTTGTTTTGAGGGCAATTTGCAAACCCGTGACAATTTAATCTAAATTTTTTTTATCGATTCGATCAGTTTTGCCAAAGTTTCTTTCAAAACCATTTGAATTTTTTCTGCATTTTTTTCATCATATTTTGTTTCCGTAGAATCCATATAATTGGTTTTGCACATTTCCAGTTGCAAGGCGTGAATGCTTTCCTGAGGTTTTCCGAAGTTCCTTGTGATGTAACCGCCTTTGAAGGGATGATTGTGAGAAAATTCGTAACCTTTATTTTGTAAAGAATCCATTGCTGTTTTGATTAATTCGAGATCTGCAGACGTTTCGTCATTGTCACCGAGAATCAAATCCGGAAAATCCTCGGAACGAATGCCCGGAACAGATTTCCTTATCGAATGCGCATCAAACAACAACACTTTCCCGAATTCGGTTTTTGTCTGGTGTAAAAGTTCAGCTAACTTCTCGTGATAAGGATGGTGATAAAGTTCCACTCTTCGTGAAACTTCTTCAGCATCTGGCGTGCAATTATCTTTATATATTTGATTTCCATTGAAATCTGTAATTGTCACAACATCCGTAATCACTCTACCATCATTATAAAGCGGTTGGTTTTCCGGATTTCTATTAAGATCAACAACCCATCTGCTGTAATTGGCTTTGATGATCGTAATTCCCAATTCGGTGGCAAAATGATACAGCCGATCCACGAACCAATCGGTATCGTCCAATTGTTCAGCCAATTCGGCATTCATCTTAGATTTGATATCATCGGGAACATAAGTGCCGGCGTGCGGAATGCTAATGATGATGGGAACTTTCGGGGCAGATGGTTCCGTGATTCTAAAGATTTCCATAAACGGTTTCAAAGTTGAAATATAAAAAGAATCCCCGCATCTTTTAGTAAAAATGCAGGGAATGTATGGTTTATCGATCTTCGAAACTTAGAATGGCAAGTCGTCATCTTCATCCTCTGCGAACACATTCTTGTTTTCTGCAGCCGGTTTTTCTTGGTTAGGCTTAGCTTCGGTTGGTTCATTGAAATCTGCCGAGCCCTCTTTTTCTATTCTCCAGCCGGTGATAGAATTGAAATATTTAACCTCGCCTTGCGGACTGGTCCATTCTCTACCTCGTATGTTGATATGAACTTTCACTTTATCTCCCACTTTGCATGCATTCAGCAAATCGACTTTTTCTGATAAAAATTCAATATTAATTGGTTGCGGATATTGCTCTTCCGTAAGAAGCACCAGCTCTTTTTTTTGAAATCCGCTTGCGAAAGTTTGTAAATCCGAAATTTTTTTGATTGTTCCTGATAGTTCCATGTCTCGAAAAATGTTTTTAAGATTGTAAAGGTAATAAAAAAGTATGGATGATGTTCGAACCTGATAGTCAAAAAACTTAAAAAAATATTGATAATATTTTGAAGTGAATATGAAAAGTGTCTATATTTGCACTCACTAAAACGAAAGAAAAGTAGTTCTTTAGAGTAATGCGGATGTGATGTAATTGGTAGCCATGCCAGACTTAGGATCTGGTGCCGTGAGGCGTGGGGGTTCGAGTCCCTTCATCCGCACCAAGAGAAAAATTTCTAAGAGATTAGGGATTTTTTTTATGCGAAAATAGCTCAGTTGGTAGAGCACGACCTTGCCAAGGTCGGGGTCGCGGGTTCGAGTCCCGTTTTTCGCTCATATTTACCAAGCCCTGGTGGTGGAATTGGTAGACACGCAGGACTTAAAATCCTGTGTCCGTAAGGACGTACGGGTTCAAGTCCCGTCTGGGGTACTTAAAAAGACTGTTAATCATTGATTATCAGTCTTTTTTGTTTTAGAGGGGGAACAAAAAGGGGAAAGTGTTTTTATCTATTTCCTTAGTAACTATTCAATAAAAAAGTTTTCAGCACTAAACTTTAAATGTAAAATCACATCACTAAAAGCTTTATTTATATAGATAACTAAACTTATTCGAATATAAACTTAAAATTATTTATATATTTAGAATGTAAATTTGAATGTCTAAATTTGCATTTTAAAGTTATACCAATTAAATGAACCAAACCTTACTTACCAGATTGTTTAAATCTATCGAAGGCAATAAAGAAGAGCCTTTGGTAAGGATAGCCTATTCTATTATTGAGGATGAAAGGAAAAAGGGGCATACAAAATTGGCTGAAAGGCTTGATACAATTCTAGAAGGAAATCTTGCAAAAGTTATTGAGCCGCAGAGATCACAAGTATTAAAACTGACAAAAAGCAAAGATGATATTTTTTCGATTCCTGCCGATAGAAGGTATAAGTTACCTTTAGCAACTCACATAGAAAATGATTTTTTAAGACACGATATGGTTCTTGCCCCATCGGTGGAAGAAAAAGTGTTGAGAATTGAAAAGGAATATATTGCAAGAGAAAGGTTAGCTCACCACGGTCTTAGGCCTCGTCAAAAAATCCTTCTATATGGTAGTTCAGGATGTGGAAAAAGTATGACAGCTGAAAGAATTGCTTGGGATTTGGGATTACCTTTTTATAAAGTTCGTTTCGATACAATCATTTCCTCTTACCTTGGGGAGTCAGCATCAAACCTAAACAAACTGTTTGAAAGTATTGAAAACTATCCTTGCGTTTTACTTTTAGATGAGTTTGATATCATAGGACAACAAAGAGATTCCAAATCTAATGATATTGGTGAAATCCACCGTATCGTTAATATAGTTTTAGGACTTCTAGAAGAGTATAAGGGGGAAGGAATTTTAATTGCCACAACAAATTTAGAAGGTAGCTTAGATAAAGCTTTATTTAGAAGATTTGATGAAATAATTGAACTACCTAGACCAAATGAAAATGAAATCATAGATTTACTCAAAATAACATTTTCAGCATTAAGACTTAGTAAAGATATTGACCTCAGTAATTGTGCATCTAGAATGCAGGGGTTATCGTACGCTCTCGTTGTTAAAATAGCAAATGATGCGGCAAAAAAATCAATTATAAATTCAAGCAAAGAAATTTCTGTTAATGATTTGGATAAAGCACTAGAAGAAAACTTGGCTTTTAACAAATAATTATATGGAGAGATTTCCTCATTTAAAATTCCTACAAAAGGTTTCTGGAAAACCTCGTTTGCACGGAGGCGGGACACCTAATCCTCAATCAGAAGAAAATAGGCGCAATAAATCAGGACACTCAGGATATTTGAGTAGAAAAACGTCAAATTTAAAAGACCATTGGTATAGTGAACTTAGCAGGAGAGAAGGTAGCGACTTAGCTCCTATTGATGCTGATGTTATTCCTATTTTTCTTAAAATTAATCCCGACATAATTGGTTATGATTTTGATTTAAATCAATTTGGAATTGAAATAATTTCAGAAGAAGAAGATGGTTATATTATCGGAGCATCTTTGGATGGCTTTACGTCTTTAGATGAAAAGATAAATAAATTTTTTAATGGAGAGCACGGAGGAGGTAAAATTGCTGAATTTTGGGAAATTATAGATGGAAATCAATGGAAGCCAGATCATATTCTATCTGATTTTCTGAAATCGATATGGCAAAATGTTGATGAAAATACCAACTATAAATTAGAGGTTGGAGTAGCTTTTGATAAACCGTCAGCAAAAGCACCAGATCCAAATAAGCAGGGTTATGAAGGCCGATTGGAAAAATACAGACAAGAACTCATCGAGCGTGATGATAGATTTTTGGAAAGGCAAGAGGAATTTGAAGAATTCATAAATTTTTATGGTAATATTACCCGTGATTTTATTGATTTAGAGGATAGTTTTTGTTGTGAAGTTGAGATTAGCGGAAGAGGTTTAAAAGATTTAGTATTAAATTATCCCTTTGTATTTGAAGTTTCGGAAGTAGATGAAATTTCAGGTATTAATTCGGAATCAGAAGAAACCGAATCGTTCGAAATCGAAATAATTGCGCCAGAAGAAGATGCTCCTGAAATTGGAGTGATTGATAGCGGTATAATGGAAGGAAATAAATATCTTTCGTCGGCAATAATTTCTGAAAACTCAAAATCTTACATAATAGGTGATGTTTCTACTGCAGATTATGTAAGAGGTGGAGGGCACGGAACTCGTGTGGCGGGAGCAATTTTATATCCATATGGTGTCAGTAATATTTCCAATCCGTATCAACTCCCTTGCTATGTAAGAAATTTAAGAGTTTTAAATCAAGACAATAAGCTTACAGATAAACTTCCTGCTCAGCTAATGCAAGAAATAATTGCTGACAATGAAGACTGTAGAGTATTTAACCTTTCGGTCAATTCTTGTTTACCATCAAGAATTAAACATATGTCATCGTGGGCAGCTACCATTGACACACTCATTAATGAAAAAAACATTTTATTTTTAATATCCGCTGGAAATATTTCAATTAATGATCAAAGAGGTTTTGGGATTAATCATTTTCTAGAAAATGGAAAAAATTATCCTGATTATTTAGATGAACCATATTGCAGAATTGCAAATCCTGCACAAAGTAGTTTTGCAATTACGGTAGGTTCAATAAATAATATTTCGTTTGACAATGATGATTTTGAATCATTAGGTGATCAAAATGAAATATCTCCTTTTTCAAGAATTGGAACTGGTATATGGGGGATGATAAAACCGGATGTTGTTGAGTATGGTGGAGGATTAGGCATTTCTAAAACAGGGAATGTTGTCTCTATTAAAAATGAATTATCTCCAGAATTAGTGCGATCTACTCTGCACGGAGGTTCGGCAATTGGGAACGATATTGTAGGAACTTCATTTGCAACTCCAAAAGTTTCATACATTGTAGCACAATTATTAAAACTTTATCCCGAGGAAAATATAAACTTGTTAAGAGGCTTAGTGATACAAGGTGCTAGATTACCAGAACCCTTTTTTGAAGCCCCAACGGCTACTAGCATTAAACACTTTGGTTATGGAATACCTTCTTTGGAAAGAGTGACTAACAATAGTGACCAGCGTGTCACATTTTATAATAGTGGAAATATAAGGGCGGAAGAAGGGCATATCTATTCATTGAAAATCCCGGAGTTTTTAAGGTCTCCTGCAGAAGAATATGATATTTTAATTGAAGTTACTGTTTCCTATACTGCTAAAGTACGAAGGACAAGGCAGAAGACAAAATCTTATTTATCTTCCTGGTTAGATTGGACAAGTTCAAAAATGGGAGAGTCGTTTGAAAATTTTAAAGATTTTGTTCTTAAAGAAATTGAAAATGAAGTAACTACCTATGACAGAGATGAAAGAAATTCAATGTCAGGCTGGAATTGGAAAATAAAAAGTGATAAAAGAGGCGAGGTAGATGGCATTAGCAGAACGAATAGTACTGTTCAAAAAGACTGGATAATCATAAAATCGCACGATTTGCCTGAAGATATTAATTTCGCTATCAGAGGTCATAAAGGGTGGGATAAATCGAACGGAGAAATTCCCTATTCATTAGTAATATCAATTGAAATCTTAAATTCTAATGTGGAAATTTATGAAGCAATCCGAATTGAGAACGAAATTGAAATCCCAGTATAAATATTAAACAGATGAAAAAAAGTATAAATATTTTATTTGGTAATGATTTAAAAGATTTGGGTTATAAAATGTCTACAGTTAATCATTTTGAAAAGAAATACAAAAACTATATTTATTGTATTGATAGAGATATAAGTGACTTTTTATTGTTACGGCTACTAGTAAGCAACTCTTTTGGTGAAACTAAATGTATCGAAAGTAAATTTATACCTGACCTATCTACATATTCAATCAATGAGTTTTTAAATATAATCAATGAAACTGAAAATGCTTATAGTACTTTAATTAAAGAAATTAGTAAATGAAAATATTGCGAATACAAATTATTCGCAATATACAAACTAAATCTTCTATGAAATATTTATCTTACAGATTAAAAGGAGGATGTGTTATTATAAAATTAACCAGCCTATCTACAGTATTTTCGTACCAACTCATCGCAGGAGCGAATAGCCCTGAAGAATGCCTTCTTGTTACTCTAGCCAATGGAATTTCAAACACATTTGCATCCGTAGGATTTATTTTTAAGGTAGTAAAAAAGTGATTTCTCTCTCAACCAATGTCTCTTACGCTACTTAAAACAACATCAATGTCTTTGTCACTATGTTTGATAGTAAAATCTCTTAAATTATTTATCACTAATGCATCGTCGCTAGGTGAATTCACTATAATATATTGACTTTGTTCATTAAAAGTTCTGTGTAAAAGAATCAAAAAATCTGTACCTCTGGTAGGAGGAAATGTTCCATCAGCAACTGTAAATATAAAAGGAGGTAATAGTAATACATCGGTTAATCTTGTAACAGTGGAGGTTTTACCGGAATCAGGCTGACCTCCGAATAGTAGAAAATTCATAATGGTTATTATTCTTGTTTAAAATTACTTTAATTCTATTATTTGACAAATTATTCGCTAAAAGTTTGGATTTTTAATCCATCTGTAAAATTATATTTTAAAATCTTAATCTCTTTACGGTTTTCCGTATATTCCTAAAAATAATAGCCCCAAAGGAGGCTAATTTAGGAAGCTTGTTGTTATTTTACGGACTTCAAATTTTAATTAAAAAGACTCTTTACTTTAATTTTCAGATACATCTGTAATAGAATAATTTTGTGACAATAGCCTCTCTAATTTTTCTTCAAACTCGGTAGAACTGAACTTTATATTTTTGTCTTTTTCTTCATAATCAATGCCTTCTTTGATATCATCAATTAATCCATTTTTATCGATAAAAACATTTCTTGGATAAGTGTTTTGTCCGATTTTAGTTGTGAATTTGATTGCATTGACTAAATGTAAATAATCAAATTTCTTTTTTCCTAAAAACTTGTTAACTACATCTTTGTTATCAAATGTAATCGCAATAAAATTTACTCTGTCACTATATTTATCCTTCAATCTTTGTAATGCGGGAATTTCCAGCACACAAGGTGCACAGGTGGTAAACCAAAAGGTTATAAACGTTGGTTTTCCCTTTAAATCTTCCAACTTTAATTGTTTCCCATCTAATGTTTCAAATGTAAAATCGGGGAATTTTTTACCGATGTAAGACTTAATTGCATCTTCATCATTGGAAGACTCACTCACAAAAGATAAACTATATTTTTTATAGATAGTATTCCCTGCAATGCTGTCGGTTATTTCTTCGTTTAATTTGCCGTTGGGAGACTCTTTCTGCATTTTTTCAAAAAAATCTTTTTTCATTTTTTGATACTCTGCTTCAGTTTTTAGTGAACCTCCTTTTTTAAATTGGTAAAAAATATTGTTTTGAGAATATGAAAGACTAAAAACAACAAAGGATAATATAAATAAAATTCGGGTTTTCATTCTCGTAATTGATTTGTTAGCAGTAATGCAAAATTTTGATAGTTGATGAAGTAAGTCGGTATATTTTAAAAATTGGGAATTTCATTGTATCTCAAAAGAAATTCTATGAGAATAGAAACCAATTTAATTATTATCTCGTTCATTATATACATACACTTCAAATCAATTTCACTTATTATAAACTACAAATTTAATAATGTTTCGAAAACATTTATAAAGCTCTATTTAAGAGTTTTTAGTTATCAGGGTATGGTATAACCTTATCTATTTCTAAGGGTAAATAATATTTTTTAATACTCTGCTGTAATGCTTTTCTTTTTTTAGCAATTTCTTCAGGAGTACTTACATCATGCTCTGATGCGATAGAGCCTCCTTTTTTTGCAAATTGACTTAAAACTTCAACAATATTATTATAATAGTCCAGCTTTATTTTGTGATATTGATTTAAAGAAATAGAAATAGGCTTTTTACCGTAGTGCGTTTCTAAAAAGTCAGTTGTTTCAAAAGTTTTTGGAAGATTTTTATTTTCCAAAAAAGTATAGTGAAAAATATTTTCGGAATCATAAACTTCAAAAATCAAACCAGGCAGCCCTTGAAATTTATAAGGGCCTTCCTGAAAAGGGAATTCAGTACTGAACCAAGCTGTCCATTGTCGCCCACCAAAATTAGTTGTTGCTTTATGGAGTGTAAAATTTTTATTTTTTTTTGTTTCATTTTCTATTTTCCAATCCATTTTATCTGTAGAAGTTATTAAAAAATAGTCATAACCAGAAGAAATGTACGTTCTGTTTTCAGTACTGTTTCTTTTTCTTGATATTAATTGCTCGGATGGTGAAAAATATTGTAAAGGTGTTCCGCTTTTTCTGATAGAGTCCTGTTTTACAAATTCGTAATCGTAAAATTTCACTAAATCTTTATTAATATCCAAAGCCATATTTACTATTACAGTATCCTCTTTTTTATGAATTTCTAATTCATAAATAAATCTGTGAGTTTGTGCGAAGGAAAT
>NZ_QOVY01000003.1 GCF_003932955.1 Chryseobacterium sp. SC28 | reverse complement strand
TTGAGTAAGATTGTTCATTTATTTAATTATTTGATAATCAATTAAATATACGGATTTCTATCCAATTGAACAATCTCTTTTTTATTTAATTCCTAAATGCACAACAGGTTGTTAATAATTAAATCTTAATCTATTGCACTTATAGCTAAAACTATAAGTGCAGTTTTTACTATAATAATAAATCTTATGATTAGTTTAAAAAAAATTTCAATACTTCTAACGTTCTTTTTATTTGCGATAATACATTCTCAAACTGAAAAACAAGATTCACTTATTGCTGATTTTACATATTTGATGAGAGGGAAAATATATAAATCAACACCAACTTATATACATGAAGAGCTTTTTTCTTTACAGGTTATAAAGGATCGTGCATTTTTTATTAGTGAAAAATCATTAAAATTTGATTCTATATTCCAGAGTGAATTTCAAAAAGTTAGTAGAGGTGGAACCGCTGCGGGAATAGATTTCAGGGGTAAATCGTTTCCAAAATCAAAATTTAAATATGCAATAATTCAATCCAGTAAAAGCATTCAATATTTTGAAAATATTGGAATGTCTTTGCTTTCATATAATGAGCCAATAATAACAAATTGGAAACTTACTAATGAATCAAAAACTATAAATTCATTAACTTGTAAAAAAGCTGAAGTTAATTACAAAGGAAGAAACTGGATTGCGTGGTATTCAACTGAAATCCCTCTTTCTTATGGACCATATAAATTTACAGGATTACCAGGATTAATTATCAAAATATCTGACGAAAGTGGAGATTATGATTTTGAACTTGTAAAATCTGTTTCAAGTACTGAAATAAAAGGAAAAATTTTGACAATAAATAAACGCAGATATGAAGGAGCAAAAGAAACAACTTTTGATGATTTACAAGTGGCAAAAAAGAATTTTAATGAGAATCTAATCGGAACATTGGCAAATTCCGAAACAACAATTGCACCAGGATCAATTGAGAATTTGCGAAATATTCAAAAACAAAAACTGCAAGATCTTAATGACCAAAATTCAATAGAATTGGCTAAATAAAAAACATCGTACAATAACTAAGCTTTCGTTTTGTCTGCAAGACAAGAAATGAAAGCCCGTTGAACGGAAGCTCCGGTGGCTTTTCAACAGCGTTATGGTCCTCTTATGGAGTTGTCGTTTTTAGAATTTAGAGGTACAAAGCAGTTTTTTCAGAAGGACTGAAGCATTCGCCAGATTTCTTCACGGCTTAAAATAGTGGGAAGTTTTTTCACTTTTGGAATCGCGGGAAGATGGAGGTAGCTGTAAGGCAAGCCTTCGGTTTTCAGCAAAAACCGCAGTCCGTAAACGGTATGTTTAAAGTACGACTGAGAAGGGGTTTTTGATCGCTTTTGAAGTTCAAAAAGGTAATCTTTGATGTCTTCCGGGTCTAATTCGGTAGGGATTTTACCGAAGTGAAGCGCTAAGGCTGCAACGTGACGGGAATAATTGTCGAAGGTACGCTTGCTTCTGCCCAGGATGGAAATATTTCTTTCGAAGCGTTGCAGAAGTTCGGCAAAACCGTTAACTTCGCTCGAGGCACGATTCAGGAATTTGTTTGTCCTTAAATCCTCCGGAGATTTTTTTTTGTAGCCATTTGATGAGTTTTTAAAAGGTTAATAAAAACAAAGTTACTAAAACGGCGAATGGGAAAAGCTACCGGAGGTTTTGTGTTCCAAAGACAGTTTTGTGGTTAGTGGAACATTAGTTTTTCAAGTCAAGTTTGTGGTAAAAGTCCCGCCCTTCGGGTAGCCGCAAACCGTTATCTGCAACCCCTACCGAGCGAACGTATAACAATCAACTGACGGACAAAAACTCAACAATCCACCGCACATTGCAGCATATTTGCAAGCCGCACAAAGCCGACACACAGACCCAAGCTAGCAAAAAAGCTGCAATTTTGCCAACGCACCTAAGCCCACCCACCATCCCGACAAAAACACTCCGGAAAATTTTGTCAGACAAAAACGATTCATTAATTTTGGACAAATTATGCCAAAGCAAAAAATGTCAACGGTAGAAAAAATATCATTCGGAGAGTATATTCGAGAGCTCAGAGAAAATGCTAACCTTCCACTTAGAAAAGTGGCAGCGGAGTTGGACATTGACACTTCAACTCTCAGCAAAATCGAGAAGAATGAGCGAAATGCAAACGACCAAATTATTGACAGAATTTCAAGAATTTTTGACATTGACAAATCGGAGTTGAAACTTCGATACCTAAGTGACAAAATCACTTATCAATTATTAGATGAAGATAACGGACTTGAAATTTTGAAAGTGGCAGAAGAGAAAATTAAATACCAAAGACTACAAAACAAAAAATGAATATAGATAAGAACATAAAGAACAAGAAGCAAGAACTTTTATCTTATTTTAGAGATAGAGCAACGGAGTTTTTGACACAAATCAAAACCAAATTTGCAGACACTCAATCTGATAAAAGAGCAAGAGCAATCAACGAAGCACTGAACCAGACTAAGAATAATCTGATAACAACTTTATTGCAACAAGCCGAAAAAGACAAATGGACTAACCAAGAAAAGTTAGAAGCCATTTTGATGATTACTTATTGCAACATTGTAGTTATGATTGAGAGCCGAAATTCGGTAAGACCTTATGAATATATGGACTTTTCAAGAAGAGTTGGCGAGCTTTGGGATCCGTTTTGTAAGCTATGTTTTTATTATCCTGTAAATAATATTTCACTTTTTGTACCACCATTATTTTCGGAAGTAAAAAAGAAGATGACGGATGAAATTACAGACTATATTGATAATTTGACTATTTCTGACGAAGAAAAACAAGAACTGAAAAGATATTATGACAAAGTTTGGAGTTTGGTAAGTTCAGGAGAAATTCAGTTGGAACTTGACCTGCATTTTTCTCACAATGACCAAAAATATGTTGTTGATTTCAAAAGCGGTTTTGGTTCAAATGAAAAAGGAAATACCAACAGACTTTTATTAGTAGCAACCATTTACCAAAACCTTGACGACAATTATAAGTGTTTGCTCTTTGTAAGAGCCCAAGAAAACAACAGCTATTTCAACACGCTGAAAAATTCAGGAATTTGGGAAGCATATTGCGGAAATGAAGCCTATCAAAAAATTAGTGAATATTCAGGTTACAACTTGAAACAATGGACAGAAACTAACATTGATTGGGCTTCAGATTTCAATGCAGAAACTACACAACATTTGACCAACAATAATCTTTTACAATATTTACTTTGGTAATGATAAGCGAAGCAAGAAAATATCAGGCATTTTACACCAAATCAACACCAATCGTTGATTATATGGTTAGTAAACTATCATTGCAGGCAAGTGATAAAATCTTTGAACCTTGCGGTGGTGATGGTGTATTTGTTGAGGCTATTTTGAGTGAAAACGAGTTTGCTCATATAGATATTTGCGAGCTAAATCCTAAGTCCGTTGAAATTCTTAATGAGAAATTTTCAGATTGCCCAAATGTTATTATTCGGGAGTGCGATACATTATTAGATACTGAATTAAAGTTTAATTCTTGCTTTGGTGGCATTTATGACAAAATCATAGCTAATCCACCGTACGGAGCTTGGCAAGATTATGAAAAGAGAGCCGTTCTTAAAAAAATGTATCCCGAACTGTATGCAAAAGAAAGCTATGGTTTGTTTCTCTATCGTTGTATTGAGTTGTTGAAAGAAGACGGTATTTTATCATTCATCATTCCCGATACATTCCTCAATCTTCATATGCACAAGGCTTTGAGAAATCATATTTTGACCACAACGCAAATTGTGGAATTAGCTTTATTTCCATCTTCATTTTTCCCAGGAGTAAATTTTGGGTACGCCAATCTTTCCATCATTACCTTGAGTAAGAAAAGCAACTACAAAGAATGTCTGCAAAATGTTTTCAATGTTGTAAATGGGTTTAGTGAAGTAGAGCAATTAACCAATATTGAAGATGAGCATTTAAAAACTTATTCTTTCAAACAAGAAGACGTTTTTAATAATCCAGACCACGCTTTTTTAATTGCTGAAAACAGCAATATTCTAAAATTAATTAATCAATCAAAATTCAAAGTCGGAGATATTGCCGATTGCGTTACGGGATTTTATTCGGGCGATGACAAGCGATTTTTACAAGTGATTAGCCCTGAATTAAAAAATGGGAAACACTATAATTTAGTAAACGCAGAAACTATTAATTCAGACTACAAAAATAACCCTGATATTTTAACCGGAATTGACGGACACCAACATTTTCTACCAATTGTAAAGGGTGGAAATACCAAATATTTAAAACCCGAAAGTTGGTTTATGAATTGGAGCAAGGAAGCTGTACTACATTATAAAACTGATAAAAAAGCAAGATTTCAGAACCCAAAATATTATTTCAAATTTGGCATCGGTGTGCCGATGATAAGTTCGTCAAGCATTACCGCTTCCTTAATTGAAAACAAATTGTTTGACCAAAGCATTGTAGGTATTTTCCCAAAAGACGAAAGTCTGACGTATTATTTATTGGCTTTTTTCAATTCGCCTACCTGTAATAAATTGATAAGAACCATCAATCCATCAGCCAATAATCCAGCAAATTACATCAAGAAAATTCCGATTATCATTCCCGAAAAATCGGTTTTAGAATTAATAACCGAAATAACAAAAAACATTGTGGATGAATTGAAAGCAATTGGACGTTACAATGAAAATGAGGAATTGAAGATTTGGGAAATGATTAAACAGATATATAAAGTTTAGCTTAACTGGCAAGATCGAAAAAGGGCAGCAGATAATAACTAAGCTTTCGTCTTGTCCGCAGGACAGAAGATGAAAGCCCGTTGAACGGAAGCTCCGGTGGCTTTTCAGCAGTATGATGGTCCTCTTATGGGGATGTCGTTTTTAGAATTTAGAGGTGCAAAGCAGTTTTTTCGGAAGGACTGCTTTTTTTGTGGCTTTTGGTAGCCTTTGGAAGTGGTTTCTGCGGGATTTTACTGGCTGTAGGGCACAACTTCCCTTACCCGCAAAGGTTATTTTACAGACAAAGGTTGGGTGACGAAAAGAAAGTCCTGCGGCGGACCGCGCTGCCCGAAAACGGCAATGGTCACCAGGTTTCCCTCCTTGCAGCACCGGCATTTATTGAGCAGCGTTTTGGGTGTGAAGCTTGATATTCCTTACTTCCATACAGCGCAGTCCGCAACCGTAGATCAGGCCGATGAGCAGTTTGTGTTTCAGGAGTTCAGCACTTTGAAGCATTCGCCAGATTTCTTCACGGCTTAAAATAGTGGGAAGTTTTTTCACTTTTGGAATCGCGGGAAGATGGAGGTAGCTGTAAGGCAAGCCTTCAGTTTTCAGCAAAAACCGCAGTCCGTAAACGGTATGTTTAAAGTACGACTGAGAAGGGGTTTTTGATCGCTTTTGAAGTTTAAAAAGGTAATCTTTGATGTCTTCCGGGTCTAATTCGGTAGGGACTTTACCGAAGTGAAGCGCTAAGGCTGCAACGTGACGGGAATAATTGTCGAAGGTACGCTTGCTTCTGCCCAGGATGGAGATATTTCTTTCGAAGCGTTGCAGAAGTTCGGCAAAACCGTTAACTTCGCCCGAGGCACGGTTCAGGAATTTGCTGGTCCTTAAATCCTCCGGAGATTTTTTTTTGTAGCCATTTCATGAGTTTTTAAAAGGTTAATAAAAACAAAGTTACTAAAAAGGCGAATGGGAAAAGCTACCGGAGGTTTAGTTCAACATGGGTTTTGCAAGATGCGGGGTTGAAGGAAATCTTAGAAAATTTGTAGAAAATATCCGCAAAAAACTTTTCCATTTTTTAGTTTTTTTGTAATTTTAAAAAATGGAAAAAGTTTTTGCTAGCTCTCGGTTCTCCTCTCCAATTTCGGTTGCAGTAGCCCGCACCTCGCAAAGCCCTTTCCCGTTAGGCGACATTTTATAAAAAACTACAATAAATAACGGAATAAGCTGAAAAAACGTTGTAAAATAAAAGAGTAAGCAATAATTAAAATCACTAATTATGAAAAATTTATTATTTTCATCAATTTTCATTTTGTCAGGAACTTTTGCGTATGCAACTACTAATGTTGTAGAGGTTCCTATGAAAATCTCTGAGAAAGACTTTTCTAATTCGAAAGAAAAGTTATCTGAATGTGTGTCACAGTCTTCTAGTGACTGTAACGGAGACACTGTAACTGTAACTTGTTGCAGAACTACGTTTGAAGAAGCTTACAATTGTGCTGCTGCTAAGCTAAAAGCTGCAGTATTTGGAGTTGGATGTTAAACTATTTATTCAAGGGAAGATTTTTGTAGGTCTTCCCTTTTCCAATTTTTAAAACAAAAATAAAATGAAAAAAAAATTAACTTTTATTTTTAGTTTATTTTTTATAATTATTTCGCAAGCACAAGTTGTCGATTATGATTTTATAAATACAGAAAATAAACTAAAATATCAACTGATTCTCGATGACCACGGGAATAGTGAATGGAAAATGATAGTAAATGCAAAAGGAGACTCTATAAATTCATATGATTATTCTAAATCTTTATTCAAAAAAAATAATGAATTTTACTTTTTAGAAAAAACACTTATTAGAAGAGTAGCTGTTGAGGATAAACCTGAATTTGTTTGGAAAATTATTAATAATGAGAAAATTTCGATCTTAGGATATCAATGCTTGACCGCAACAACAAAATTTCGCGGAAGAAATTATAAAGCTTATTTTGCTAAAAATATCTTGGTAAATTCGGGACCGTGGAAATTTATTGGATTAGATGGAATAATTTTAAAAATTGAAAGTGATGATGGTTTATATAAGTTTGAGGCAACCAACATATTAATAGAAGATAAGAAATTCAATAATAAAAATTTGGATGATTTCTTAAGAGAAAATACGTTTTTAACTTGGAAAGAATTTGAGGATTTTTACATAAATGATACCAAAGATTTCATAAAACAACAAAAATGCAATTGCAGCGATGATGGAAAAAACATTCTTAAAATTACAAAAATTGAAAAAGTATATCCAGAATTGCAAGAGTCTGGTATTGTTTATTAATATTGCATTTATAATCAGTTATTGTAATTTTTATGGACAAGTTAAAATCACATATGAGGTTTCTTATAAACCTGATTCCACAAATGAAAAACGTAATATAGAAGAAATGACTTTAAAATGTTATGAAGGAGAATCTTATTTTTATAACGAAACGAAATTTAAATTAGATTCAATTTATGATAGAGTTACATCTGAATTTATCCAAACCGGAATTGCACCTAAAGTTTCTCTAAAGTATGAATTAAATTTTGGAATATTCAAAAATTTTTCTAAGAGAGAATTTTTAGATATACACAATATTAGTTCAAGAAACTTTGCTTATAAAGATTCCTTTCCAAAATTACAATGGCAAGTTTCAAACAGTAAAAAGGAAATACTTAATTATTTTTGCAAAAGTGCAACTGTCAACTTTGGAGGTAGAGTTTGGGAAGCTTGGTTTACTGATGAAATTCCAATAAATGATGGACCATATAAATTTTTTGGATTACCAGGTCTAATTCTAGAAATTTATGATTTAGAAGACAATTATCATTTTGTAGCCACAAGTATTTTAAAACAAAATGAAAAAATTGAAATGCCATCTTCCACTATTAAGACTTCAAAAGAACAATTTCTAAAAATTAAAGAAAATTTAATTAAAGATCCTGCACTCTATGTAAGAGAATCTGTAATGAAAAATAACAGTCTTAAAATGAAAGATATAACAGGTGCAACAATAGAACCAATGGAATTATATCAAAGAATTACAAAAGAATTCAATTTCTTTAAGGATTCGCATAACAATCCTATTGAAAAAGCAACAATATGGATAAAGTAAAAAAACATCGCCTAATAACTAAGCTTTCGTTGGGCTTGCAAAGCCAACAATGAAAGCCCGTTGAACGGAAGCTCCGGTGGCTTTTCAACAGCGTTATGGTCCTCTTATGGGGATGTCGTTTTTAGAATTTAGAGAAACAAAGCAGTTTTTTCAGAAGGACTGCTTTTTTTGTGGCGTTGGGTAGCCTTTGGCAGTGGTTTCTGCGGGGTTTTACTGGCTGTAGAGCACAACTTCCCTTACCCGCAAAGGTTATTTTGCAGACAGCGTTTGGGTAACGAAAAGAAAGTCCTGCGGCGGCCCCCTCTGCCCGAAAACGGCAATGGTCACCAGGTTTCCCTGCTTGCAGAACCGACATTTATTGAGCAGCATCTTCCGGTCGAAATCCAAATGCTGAAGCTTGATATTCCGCACTTCCATACAGCGCAGTCCGCAACCGTAGATCAGGCCGATGAGCAGTTTGTGTTTCAGGAGTTCGGCACTTTGAAGCAATCGCCAGATTTCTTCACGGCTTAAAATAGTGGGATGTTTTTTCACTTTTGGAATCGCGGGAAGATGGAGGTAGCTGTAAGGCAAGCCTTCGGTTTTCAGCAAAAACCGCAGTCCGTAAACGGTATGTTTAAAGTACGATTGAGAAGGGGTTTTTGATCGCTTTTGAAGTTCAAAAAGGTAATCTTTGATGTCTTCCGGGTTTAATTCGGTAGGGGCTTTACCGAAATGAAGCGCTAAGGCTGCAACGTGACGGGAATAATTGTCGAAGGTACGTTTGCTTCTGCCCAGGATGGAAATATTTCTTTCGAAGCGTTGCAGAAGTTCGGCAAAACCGTTAACTTCGCTCGAGGCACGATTCAGGAATTTGTTGGTCCTTAAATCCTCCGGAGATTTTTTTTTGTAGCCATTTGATGAGTTTTTAAAAGGTTAATAAAAACAAAGTTACTAAAACGGCGAATGGGAAAAGCTACCGGAGGTTTAGTTCAACAAAGTATTTCTATTAGCGGGGTTGAAGTTTACATCGTAAAGATTTTCCCTAGTTGTTCTTTTTGTTATATTTACAAAAACCAGTTATAATAATCCCCGCCAACAGAAATACCCAACCGTTGTAGGAAATTTTACAAAATCTATCGTTATAAATTGTAACTTTACAAGAATAATAATTAATTTAAATTGAATTAAAGTTCTCAGTTCAATTTCTTTAATTTAAATTTGAGAACACAAATGTTTTAATATGAAAAAATTTACTTTTTTAATTTTGCTACTAATGATTATAGTAGTAAAAAGTCAGGTAACTTGTGGAACACCACAAAATGGAATCGTTCAAGGATTTAGGGATATAAACAATACAAATTATAGTAATACACCAATTTGTATTAATGTGCAATTTCATATTGTTAGAGATTCTAACGGTAGTGGTGGTGTTTCAAATGCTTTTGTGGATCAAATTGTGAATCTTCTAAATTCAAAATTCAATCAGCACAATATTTATATTAGAAATGCAGGTGTTGACTATATCAATAATAGTAATTTTTACAATACAAATGATAGCTATTTTTCTAGTATAGTAGCTACAAACAACAATCCTAATGCAATAAATTTTTACCTCGTTAATAGCTGTAGTAATTGGGCTGGAAGAGCAGAACAAATAGTATCTAGAAATTTAGTAATTGTTAATTCTTATGCCCAAACAGGAGTTTCTGCTCACGAACTTGGACATTGTATAAATTTATGGCATACTTTTCACGGAAGTCCAGCTGAACCTTCATCTGGTTCTTGTGCTGAAGCAATTAATGGAAGCAATTGTAATAGTTGTGGAGATTATGTTTGTGACACTCCTGCAGATGCAAATGTTGGTGCAACACAAGGATATAATCCGGATTTAACAAATATTATGTCTTATTCTCCTCCAGCAAATTTAGACCACTTTACTTCATTGCAAGGAGTTAGAATGAGGGATGCACTTGACGGTTCTCCCGTTTTGCAACAGGTAAAAAGTAATTTATGTGGAGGAATTACTGGAGAGTCAATCATTTGTCCTAACATTAGCTCTACCTTTTCAATTTCCAATCCTAATAATTATCAGGTTTTTTGGTCTGTAAATTCTAATTTATCTGTTGTAGGCACACCTACCAACTCATCAATCGTAGTGAAATCTGCGACTTCTACAACGAGTGGAATGGGAGTTATTACTGCTACTATAAATGGATCAACATTTAACTATCAAGTTTGGGTTGGCAAACCAAATATCGAAGTTCAATTAAACTCAAATAGTAATTATGTTGATATTGATTTAATAAGTGGAGAAGGAAATAATATTACTTTACAAGGAATAAATTCAACAACTTGGACAAAAACTGCAAGTACAAATAATGGACAAGCTGGTGGAAGTGGATTTTCTGGTTTTGGACACGGACCAAATTTATATTGGACTGTTACTTTAAAAATCACTGCTTCAAATTCTTGTGGAACTACTGAAATTACAAGAGTTATAACTCCCGCTCCTCCCGGTCCATGCAATGAAACATTAAAATTAACAAAAATTTCTAAAAATAATTATGAAGCAATAATTATTGATCCTTGTTCAGGTAGTAATACAACATCAACAAGTAAACAAATTAACACTGATAATCCTATTACTGCAGAATTAATAAATATGAGTGGTGTTAGAGTTGCAATTTTCAACAAAAATAAATTTGACCTAAATAAATATAATAAAGGTTATTACATTATTGTTGTTACAAAAAACAGTAAAAAAATTGTTCAAAAAATATTAATCGAATAAATTTACCTATTATGAAACATTTAATCTTAATTTTAGTAATGTTTACAAGTTTTTTTTCTTGTAAATCAGATGATGATAACGAACCAATCGGGAACGAAATTTACGGTTCTTGGATTTTAAAAGAAACAAAAATAAGTGACGGCAGCAATCCTACAGAATGGACAGAGGCAACAAATAGTTACACAATTATATTCAATAAAGACAATACATTTAGTCGAAATGATTTTGCTAGCTGTGGAAGTGGAACATATGTAATTTCACAAGACCCCGCAAATTCAGAATACAAAATCATTACTTTAACTTATTCTTGTAATAATAATGATTTTGAGCATCAATTTAAAAACAAATATAGGATTATTTCTATTACATCTATTGAATTGATAACAAACAATATTAATTGCATTGAGGAATGTAGTGAAAAATATAAAAGAAATGAATAAATAAAAACTTCCTACAATAACTAAGCTTTCGTCTTGTCCGCAGGACACAAGATGAAAGCCCGTTGAACGGAAGCTCCGGTGGCTTTTCAGCAGTATGATGGTCCTCTTATGGGGATGTCGTTTTTAGAATTTAGAGGTGCAAAGCAGTTTTTCAGAAGGACTGCTTTTTTTGTGGCGTTGGGTAGCCTTTGGAAGTGGTTTCTGCGGGGTTTTACTGGCTGTAGGGCACAGCTTCCCTTACCCGCAAAGGTTATTCCGCAGAGAAAGATTGGGTAACGAAAAGAAAGTCCTGCGGCGGACCGCGCTGCCCGAAAACGGCAATGGCCACCAGGTTTCCCTGCTTGCAGCACCGGCATTTATTGAGCAGCATCTTCCGGTCGAAATCCAAATGCTGAAGCTTGATATTCCTTACTTCCATACAACGCAGTCCGCAACCGTAGATCAGGCCAATGAGCAGTTTGTGTTTCAGGAGTTCAGCACTTTGAAGCATTCGCCAGATTTCTTCACGGCTTAAAATAGTGGGAAGTTTTTTCACTTTTGGAATCGCGGGAAGATGGAGGTAGCTGTAAGGCAAGCCTTCAGTTTTCAGCAAAAACCGCAGGCCGTAAACGGTATGTTTAAAGTACGACTGAGAAGGGGTTTTTGATCGATTTTGAAGGTCAAAAAGGTAATCTTTGATGTCTTCCGGGTCTAATTCGGTAGGGACTTTACCGAAGTGAAGCGCTAAGGCTGCAACGTGACGGGAATAATTGTCGAAGGTACGCCTGCTTCTGCCCAGGATGGAAATATTTCTTTCAAAGCGTTGCAGGAGTTCGGCAAAACCATTAACTTCGCTCGAGGCACGGTTCAGGAATTTGTTTGTCCTTAAATCCTCCGGAGATTTTTTTTTGTAGCCATTTGATGAGTTTTTAAAAGGTTAATAAAAACAAAGTTACTAAAACGGCGAATGGGAAAAGCTACCGGAGGTTTAGTTCAACAGCAGTTTGGCAAAATGGCGGGTTTGGTGCTAAACTCAACGGTAGTTCTACGATTGAACTTTTGTGCAAAACTGGACTTTTGTGCTTCGATTTTCCCGCCATCGCCAAGCCCCCAACCGTTATCTGCCATTTTAAATAAAACCGTATGAAAAAGAATATTTTTTTAGCAATTTCAATATTTTTAATGACTTTGAATTGTAAATCTCAATCTACAATTAATGAAGATCTAAAAAAGCAATTGGAACAAATTGTCTTTGTTGACCAAATTTATAGAGAATTTATTGACAATAATACAACGCAAGTAAGAAGAGAAGAAATTGCAAAATTAACCAATAACACAACCGAAAATCTTTATCAAAATGTTTTTAAAATAATTGAGCAAAACGATAAAACAAATTTTGAAAAAGTAGAAAAAATAGTAGAAAAATATGGTTATCCAGGAAAATCATTGGTTGGTGAACCTGCAAATACAGCAGTTTTTTATGTTATACAGCATAATCCTGACAAAATTTCAAAATATTATCCAATTATTGAAAAGGCAGGTAAAAGCGGTGAACTACCCTTCACATATGTTGCGATGATGCTTGACAGAAAATTAACAGGTGAACAGAAACCACAAATTTATGGAACTCAATTAGGAATGAGAATGATAAATAAAGATGGCAAACAAGAAAATTTTGTTTATGTTCTTCCAATTGAAGATGCGAAAAATGTTAATTTAAGAAGAAAAAAAGCCGGTTTTGACACTACTGTGGAAGAAAACGCAAGAAAATTTGGTGTCGAGTACAAGGAATTTACTTATGAAGAACTTGAAAAAATAAAATAAAAAAACTTCCGATAATAACTAAGCTTTCGTCTTGTCCGCAGGACAGAAGATGAAAGCCCGTTGAACGGAAGCTCCGGTAGCTTTTCAGCAGTATGATGGTCCTCTTATGGGGATGTCGTTTTTAGAATTTAGAGGTGCAAAGCAGTTTTTCAGAAGGACTGCTTTTTTTGTGGTGTTGGGTAGCCTTTGGAAGTGGTTTCTGCGGGGTTTTACTGGCTGTAGGGCACAACTTCCCTTACCCGCAAGTTTATTCCGCAGACAAAGGTTGGGTGACGAAAAGAAAGTCCTGCGGCGGACCGCGCTGCCCGAAAACAGCAATGGTCACCAGGTTTCCCTCCTTGCAGCACCGGCATTTATTGAGCAGCGTTTTGGGTGTGAAGCTTGATATTCCTTACTTCCATACAGCGCAGTCCGCAACCGTAGATCAGGCCGATGAGCAGTTTGTGTTTCAGGAGTTCGGCACTTTGAAGCATTCGCCAGATTTCTTCACGGCTTAAAATAGTGGGAAGTTTTTTCACTTTTGGAATCGCGGGAAGATGGAGGTAGCTGTAAGGCAAGCCTTCGGTTTTCAGCAAAAACCGCAGTCCATAAACGGTATGTTTGAAGTACGTTTGTGACGGAGTTTTGGAGCGCTGTTGAAGTTCAAAAAGGTAATCTTTGATGTCTTCCGGGTCTAATTCGGTAGGGACTTTACCGAAATGAAGCGCTAATGCTACAACGTGACGGGAATAATTTTCGAAGGTACGCTTGCTTCTGCCCAGGATGGAAATATTTCTTTCGAAGCGTTGCAGAAGTTCGGCAAAACCGTTAACTTCGCTCGAGGCACGGTTCAGGAATTTGTTTGTCCTTAAATCCTCCGGAGATTTTTTTTTGTAGCCATTTGATGAGTTTTTAAAAGGTTAATAAAAACAAAGTTACTAAAACGGCGAATGGGAAAAGCTACCGGAGGTTTAGTTCAACAAGGGTTTGGCAATAGCGGGCGGAACGTCAAAAGTTCACGTTTTGTGCTTCGGTAGAAATTTGTATTTTAGTTGAAAGTTTCGGCTTCGATTTGCCCGCCATCGCCAAGCCCCGAAACGTTAGCGGTAATTTAACCTCAGAATAGACATTTATGTTAAAGATCGACATTAAAAAAGAATATAAATCAATTGCTCCTTGTACTTTTGAATTACCTTGTTTTTCAGTATTGACAGGTTTAAATGGTAGTGGAAAATCTCACTTATTAGAAGCTATATTTAATCAAAGCCAAAATACCGTACATAAGGACGGCGTACTTGTCAAAAATATATTATATATTCAATTCAATGGTTTAAATCCTAAAATTGAAGAAAATTGTGACCCTGTAACAATTACAACTTTCGTAAAAGACTTTTATCAAAAGTTTAAGAACGCATTAAATAATTCTAATTACCAAAATAATAAAAATAAAGGTACATTTTTACAAACTTTTTACAACCCGAATGAAATGCGTATAGCTACAAAATTCGTAGATAAAATTGATATTCCTTTTGATGAAGTTGACGAAAATTATTTAATTGACATTTTCGATACGTCAATGATGTCTCAAGATGATTTTTTTACGGGGCAATTCGCATTAATTTTCAAAAATTATCATAAACTTTTAGAAGAAAACAAAATAAATAAGTATTATAAAGACCAAGGTCATACCGACATTTCTCATATTTATTCTGAAGAAGAGTTCAATCAAAAATACGGAATACCACCTTGGGAATTTGTAAATAGTATTTTAGAAAGTATTAATGTTCCGTATAGAGTTAATTCTCCTTTAGGTACAAGAATGGATGCTTCATATACTTTTAAATTAATTAGTATTGATGGTACTTATAATATTTCACCTCAAGATTTATCAACAGGAGAAAAAGTTTTAATGTCATTAGCTTTAGCAATATATAACTCTAATGGAAAAATTAATAAACCAGACTTATTACTAATTGATGAACCTGATGCACCGCTCCATCCATCGATGTCAAAAAAAATGGTTGAAATTCTAAAAGAAAAAATAGTTGAATTATCAAATATACCTATAATTATTACTTCACATTCTCCAACAACTATAATTTGTTGTGATGGGTCAGCAGTTTACAAAATGGAACGAGGAGTTTCAACTCCCATAAAAACGTCAATACAAGACGCCATCGAAACTCTTTCATCAGATATCCCATTTTTAAAAATTTCAAATGATAATAGAAGACAAGTTTTTGTGGAAAGTAAATACGATGTAAAATATTATGAATTAATAACAAATATCTTAAATCGAATAGCTACAATGCAATCAGAACCTATTTACATTCCTGCTAGAACAAGTACTGGTTCAAATTGTACTGATGTAATAAATGTTGTAAATAATCTCTTTGATAATGGAAATGAACAAGTCTATGGAATAATTGATTGGGACACAACTAACATATCACTAAACAGGATAATAGTTTTAGGAGAAAACGAAAGATATAATATTGAAAATTATATACTTGACCCTTTATTAATGGGCTTGTTTTTTCTACGAGAAGCTAAAATTACATATCAAGAAATGGGATTAAATGGCTATAGTTCTTATGCCGATTTACAATCATTAAAAAATGATGATTGCCAAATAATCATTGATTTTGTTTTAACTAAACTTGGAATAGATTTGTCAAATAAAACTAATTACTTTACACATAACGAAACTGAATTATCAATATGCTTAGATTTCAATATTTATCAAGGACACGACTTAGAAACATTATACAAAAGTAAATTTCCATTCCTACATGTTTATCAAAGAGAAGATACTTTAAAAGCTGAAGTAATTAATAAAATTATAAACGATTTTCCGTATTTAGCACCGAAAGAATTATACCAAACAATTCTGAAAATAAAATAAACTACAGCTAACACACGCTACAAGCAATTTGGGCATTTGGCTTAATTGAAAGATTGGTTTGTATTTGGAAGATTTGGCAAATCCGAAAGATAACGCTGATTTAATCCCAAACTGCTTGTAGCGCGAGAACGTTACCGGCAAGCCTAAAGAACGACAAAACAAAAATGAACGACAGAAATAAACATAAAGTAACGGGACAAATGAAACAACAGACAGCCGACACAAAAGCCAACGCTTCTGTATTTTATTTTTCCTCACCGCATATTTTTTAAAAACAATTTTAGCCAGCTCGCAAATGGCACATTTGGTTTTGCCCGCCAGAAGCAAAACCTTTTGCAAATCAAAAGAGCCATTTTTGCCAACGCACCGATAAGATGATAAATTTGACATATTAACAAGATACTGAAACCATTAAATGCAAGGAAAACAACTTAGAAAATTAGAAGCTGAGCTATGGAGAGCGGCCGACCAGTTAAGAGCAAATAGCAAACTGACAGCATCGGAATATTCGATGCCTGTTCTCGGATTGATTTTTTTGAGACATGCTTACAACCGTTTTCAGAAAGTAAAAATTGAAGTTGAAAAAACCTTGCCTTCGCATCCTCAAAGGGGCAAACGACCTTTAACCAAAAAGGACTTTGAAGAACAAAACTCAATGTTTCTGCCCGACAAGGCTCAGTTTGATTATTTGGTTTCACTGCCCGAAAGTGCCGACATAGGCGAAGCCATTGACAACGCAATGAAACTGATTGAGGACGAATACGACAACCTCAAAGGCGTATTGCCAAAAAATTTCTCCATTTTCAGCAAAGACTTGTTGCGTGAACTGCTCCGCATTTTCAATAAAGAAGTATTGCAAAAAGCCGAAGGCGATTTGTTCGGGAAGATTTATGAATACTTCCTCAACAAATTTGCGATGACAGGTGCTCAAGAAGGCGGAGAGTTTTTTACGCCTATGAGTTTGGTGCAAACCATTGTAAACGTCATTGAACCCGACCACGGCATTGTGTTTGACCCTGCCTGCGGTAGTGCGGGTATGTTTGTGCAAACGGGTTATTTTATAGAAAGCGAAGGACTGAAACCTGCCGAAAAGGTTACCTTTTACGGACAGGAAAAAGCCGAACTCAATACCAAACTGGCAAAGATGAACCTTACCGTACACGGATTGGAAGGCAACATCCAGGAAGGAAACACTTTTTACGAAGACAAACACAACCTCGTGGGAGGAGCTGACTTTGTAATGGCAAACCCACCGTTTAATGTCGATGGCGTGGACAAATCCAAAGATGCAGTAAAAAAAGACCCTCGTTTGATGATAGACGGCAAAGTAAACTTGCCGAAAAACGATAACGCCAATTATTTGTGGATTCAATATTTCTATAACTATCTAAAACCAACAGGAAGGGCCGGTTTTGTAATGGCTTCGTCTGCCAGCGATGCCGGGCATAGTGAAAAAGACATTCGGGAAAAGCTGGTAAAAACCGGTGCAGTAGATGTGATGATGGCTATTGGCAACAACTTTTTCTATACCCGTACATTGCCTTGTACGCTGTGGTTTTTCGACAGAGCAAAAGAACAAGATATTGAAAGAAAAGACAAAGTGCTGATGCTCGATGCCCGAAAAATTTACCGCAAAGTAACCAGTAAGGTAAACGACTTTAGCCCCGAGCAATTGCAAAACCTTGTTTGCATTGTAAACCTGTACAGAGGCAACACCGAAAAGTTTGAAAGCACCGTAAAAGGCTATTTACAAACTTCTGCCGACTTAGCCGCAGCAACAGCCGAAGCCACCACCGAACTGCAAAAGCAATTGCAGAAAGTATTGAAAACCGTTAGCGACTTTGCTACCAAATACGCCAAAGAAAATAAAGAAGCAAAGGCGTTTGTAGATGCTTTGAACATTGAAGAAACCGCAAGCATTTACGAACAACAAAACAAGTTGATAGCAGAAGCGAAGAAAGCAAAGGCCGACATCAATATTTTAGAAAGCATTGCCCACTTGTGCAAAACGCTACGCAAACCACAAGACAAACTGATTAAACAGTTGCTGGATGCCATAAGCACAGCTGCCAAAGAATACCAACTGAGCAAAAATAAAGACTGGAAAGAGCTTAACCTGAAAGAACAACTCGACCAACTAAAAGCCCTGCAACAGAAACTCAGCGGCAACCCCGATGAAGAAGAACCCGGTTTGCTGCACGAAACCGAATATTTCTACAAACAGGCCCATTGGCTTACAAGCCGTTTCCCCGATGGCGTTTATACCGATGTGGAAGGTTTGTGCAAAGTTGTAACCCAAAAGGAAATAGAAGCCAAAGATTGGAGCCTAAGCCCGGGCAGATATGTAGGCGTGGACACCGCTACTGATGATGACTTTGACTACGAAGAACGCCTGAACGAAATACATATTGAGTTGGACGGACTGAACGAAGAAGCCATTGCATTGGCAAAAACCATTTCTGAAAACTTTAAAGAGTTGGCGATATGAAGTGGGAGAAAGTTGAAATAGGAAAGGTTTCAAAAGTGATTTCAGGTTTTGCTTTTAAGTCGAAAGATTTTCAGCCTATTGGGACTCCTATTGTCAAAATAAAAAGTATAAAGGATGAAAATATTGTATTGGATGAAGGTGATTGCGTTGATTCAGCTATTGAACTTCCTTTAAGATTTCATTTAAGCAAAGGTGATATTTTAATTTCACTCACAGGCTCGCATATTACTCTACCGTCATCTGTTGTTGGACGAGTTGCAAGATATAGACACGAAATAAATTCATATCTAAATCAGCGAGCAGGAAAGTTCATCAACATTGATAATGAAAGATGTCATAAGGACTATTTGTTCTACTTTCTTTTACAAAAAGAAACATTAACCAAAATTGCAAATAAGGCACAAGGAGCAGCGAATCAGGCAAACATTAGCCCTGGTGATGTTGAAGGGGTTGAAATTAATCTTCCCCCACTCCCCACCCAACGCAAAATCGCATCCATTTTATCAGCTTATGATGATTTGATAGAGAATAATTTGAAGCGGATAAAGTTGCTGGAGGAGAAGGCGTTTTTGAGGTATAAATCAGAATTTGATTTTTTCAAGCCTTCAAATGAAATCAATAAAATTCCAGAAGGTTGGTCTGTTAAACGGGCAGATGAGATTTTCAAAATTAACATTGGCAAAACACCACCAAGAGAACAGTCGGAATGGTTCAATGATGATGATTCAAAAGTTAAATGGGTTTCGATAAAAGACATTAACAATTCAACGGTCTTTGCCTTTGAAACAAGTGAAACCGTGACTGAAATGGCAGTGAGCAAATTCAATATGAATGTTGCAAAAGCACATACAGTTTTGTTGAGTTTCAAACTTACAGTTGGAAAAGTTGCAATTACAACTGAGGATATGACAACCAATGAAGCGATTGCTCATTTCAAAATTGAAGATGAAAATCAAATGTGTTCTGAATACATATATTTCTACCTAAAGAACTTCCCTTATGATTCATTGGGTAGCACATCTTCAATTGGAACAGCGATAAATTCAAAAGTTGTTAAAGCTATGCCTGTATTGTTGCCGCCTAAAAAGGTTATCAATGATTATAAGAAAGATGTTGAAAATGATTTCAACCTAATTCAGAACCTTTTGAAACAAAACACCAAACTCAGAGAGGCACGGGATATTTTATTACCTAAATTAATGAACCAACAAATAGGAGTTTAAACTATGGCTTGGCTACTGTATTTCATATCGTTAATTCCTTTGTTCGGGTACTTATTTATAAAGTACTTCGACAAGGCTGTTTTTACTTTAATAAATCAAGGACAGTTTGATAAAATCACCTGTGGTCAATATGCTTTTATTGTTTCACTCATCCTTTTTATAATTAGCGTATTGCTCATTTGTATTTTAAAATATCGTTCACGAAAGAACTTTGAAATACATGGCGCAAAAATAACATCAGCACCACAAAATATAAATCATGAGCTTATTGGAGTTCTTTCTGCTGTTGTTCTACCTTTTTTAACTGTAAATTTCAATACCACAAATGAAATATTTGCCAGTCTTTTCATGCTACTAATCATAGGCGTAATTACAACGCGGAGTACTATTTATTATAAAAACCCTGTATTGGCAATTCTAAAACTCAAAATCTATCAAATTGAAATCGAACATAAAGAATTTAAAGAAAATAAAACCGTAAATGTTATTTCATTCTACACACTTCAAGTAAATGATTCATTGTACTTAAAGGAAATGGGCGATAATGCTTACTATGCAAAAAAGACAGGCAATGGATAAAAACGAATTACTTCAAAAAGTCGCCTTTTTAAAGGACAAAGACAAAGTGGCTGCAAAGCTTTATTTCCATTATAACGATGGTAAAGATGATTTTTTGCTTGAAGCTCCAACGAATAACGCCACAGTTGACCAGAAAATATCGGGCATTTACACCGATAGCGTAGTTTTGAAGTTCAACGAAAATCGTAGTTTCCAATTACTTGATATTTCTAATGTAGAGGAGTTTGATACTACTGCTACACACTATTATTACGATAAAGATTATCCTGATGATTTGGCTTTTCTGTTTATGCACAAACAAGGAAAATTTATTTTTAAAAATCATCCTTATGCCAATATTAAAGGGTATTTAATCAATTTGACTTACGGCAAAGATTCAATCTCACTATATAAATACAGACACAATTTCGATATTCATATTAAGCCTACCTTATTAACATTGATAAGGGTTGACAATGAATTAGTTTCGCCTTCAAATGAATCTATTATCATTAACGAAAAATTTGATTATGCAATCATTAATGAATATTTAATCGCAATGAGTCTTTCGACTTTGGAGCGAAAAATAAAATTTGATGAAAGGGTCAATCGTCAATCTGAAGAAGTAATTCAATCAATAAAAGATAACGAGGTTCAAATAGTTGAAGGTTTTGATAAGTTAACAGAGTTTTTAAAGGATGATTTTGGCTTTGCTAAAAAATTGAAGTCAATTGATTTTAATGGTTTATTGTGGACAACTCCTTTCAATGATGTTAAATCACAAATTGAATCAAGGTCAAAGCTGAGCAAGTATTTAAAATTCAATAAAAAAGGAGACAAATTTTATATAAGTAGTAAACAGGCAGCAAGAATTTTCTTCAAATTGTGTAACAATGAGGTAATGGAATCGGTGTTAAATGGAGATGTTCATTTAGTTGGCGATGTTGAATCAATAGACGAATAGTTATGACACGTCAAGAAGCCGAAATACAATTACAAAAGCTGTTTGGGTTCAAGCAGTTTCACGATTTGCAATGGCAAGTGATTGAAAACTTACTTGCAGGCAGGCGTGTGTTGTTTATTGAAAAAACTGGTTTTGGAAAATCATTGTGCTTTCAGTTTCCTGCCACCCAATTGCAAGGTGTTACGATTGTTTTTTCTCCCCTTATTGCTTTAATGCGTGACCAGGTGCGAAGCATGCAAGAGAAAGGCATTCGTGCTTCTGCTATCAATTCCAGTCAGGAAGATTTAGAAAATGCCACCATCATTGCTAAGGCACAAAATAACGAACTGGATATTCTTTACATCGCTCCTGAACGTATGGAGAATGCAACTTGGATAACTGCTGCACGGGAAATGAAAATTGCAATGGTGGTAATTGACGAAGCCCATTGTATATCAATGTGGGGGCAAAGTTTTCGACCCAATTACCGAAGAATTGTAAACCTTGTAAGGTTATTGCCAAAGAATTTTCCGGTATTGGCAACTACAGCAACGGCTACGCCAAGGGTTCAGGAAGATATAATTGAACAGGTTGGAACTGATTTAATTCCAATTAGGGGACAATTGTTGCGATCAAACATACGCTTGTTTGTAGTAACAGTGCAAAGTGAAGATGAGAAATTCTTTTGGCTTGCGGAGTATTTGCCTAAATTGAAAAAGACGGGCATTGTGTACACAGGAACTCAGGCCAACACCGATATTTTTTCAAACTGGCTTCAGTTTTTGAAATTCAATTCTGCGGCATACAGCGGTCGTTTAGATGCAGAAAGCCGAATGCGGGTAGAATCTGATTTTATCAACAACAAATACGATTGCGTGGTTTCCACCAATGCACTGGGCATGGGCATTGATAAACCCGATATTAGATTTATCATTCATACCCAAATTCCACAGTCGCCTATTCACTATTATCAGGAAATTGGTCGTTCGGGCAGAGATGGTCAGGAAGCCTTTGCCATCTTGTTGTACAATCCAAACGCGGACCAAGAATTACCGAGAAGTTTTATAGATGGAAGCAAGCCTTCGGTATCAAAATACGAAAAGGTAATTGCAGTGACTAAAAAATCTTTGTTAGGCAGAAATGAAATCATCAAAGCTACAAATTTAAAACAAACACAGGTAAGCGTAATTCTGGCGGATTTAATTGACCAAAAAATCATCAATGAGCAAATTGTTGATAAAAGTAAAAAGTATTTCTTCAACCCAGATGCGCCAGCGTTAGACCCTTCGGCATTTGAAACATTGAGAAATGCGCAGAATCAGGAGTTGGACAGGATGCTCGAATACACAGGTATTACTTCCTGTCGGATGCAGTATTTATGCAATTATTTGGGTGATGAAAGGCAAAGTACTTGTGGTGTTTGTGATATTGATGCATGTCAGCATATGCGTGTAGTAGTATCAGATGCTATGAAACAGAAATTACAAGAATTCAGGGAAACATTTTTTCCTGTTTTAGAAGTAGAAACCCAGCGTAGCAATATCATTAATGGTGTGGCAGCTTCCTATTACGGTGTTTCTAATGTAGGTGCTGCATTGCGACATTCCAAATACGAAGGTGGTGGAGATTTTCCCGATTGGCTTTTACGCTTAACATTAAAAGCTTATAGAAAATACTATGGAGACCCAAAGATTGATTTGATTGTATATGTTCCACCAACCGAATCAGGAGATTTAGTGAAAAACTTTGCAGAGAAAGTATCTTCGGTTCTAAATATTCCGATTTCTCATAAATTAGTTAAATCTTCTGCAACAGAGCCTCAAAAGGTTTTTCAAAGTGGCATATCAAAAAAAGACAATGTGCATGGAAAATTTATATATCAAAATCCTGAGGAAATTGTTGGGAAAAGTATTTTATTAGTAGATGATATTTTCGATAGTGGTTATACTATCAAGGAAATAGGCCAATATTTAACAAACATAGGAGCAATACAGATCGCTCCTTTAGTAATTGCAAGAACCGTAGGTGGTGATATTTAAAAAAATTGAAATGAACGAATACATTGACAAAACATATTGGATTGCGGTAGCTCATCTACCCAAGTGGAATGCAGAAAGAACAAACCGCTTTATTATTCAGATAATCCACGAAAATAAAATATCGTGGGCTGATTTTTTTGAACTGGATAAAAAGGGTTGGAAGGAATTATTTGCCTTTACTGAAAAGGAATTGACGGACTTGGAATATGCCAAGAATGATATGCCCCGCCTTGCATTTATAGCTGAACAGTTGCAAAACGAGGGCTTCCAAATCATCCCTATTAATTCGCCTGATTATCCAGTTGTGTTGAAGGAAAATTTGAAAATCAAAAGTTCACCGCCTGTTTTGTATATCAAAGGCAGAAAAAGTTTGCTTCAGGAAGATGCAGTGGCCATTGTAGGCTCAAGAAAAGCTGGTGCAAAGGCACTTGAATTTACAGACTATGTTGCTAAAAAAAGTGTGAAAGAATTTAAAGTTGTTGTAAGCGGGTTTGCCAAAGGAGTTGACAAACAAGCATTGGACAGCACTATTGAAGCCAATGGGAAAAGCATTATTGTTTTACCACAAGGAATTCTAACGTTCCAGTCTGGCTTTAAAAAATATTACGAACCCATTGTAAATGGGAATGTTTTAGTATTAAGTACATTTTTTCCAAAAGCAGGATGGGATGTTAGCTTGGCAATGGCAAGAAATGCTTATATATACGGATTGGCAAAGGAAATATACGTTGCAGAATCAGACAGTAAGGGCGGTACTTGGGAAGGTGCTATGGATGGATTGAAACGACAACGTAAAATTTATGTCAGATATCCTGAATCAAAGGAAAAGAATGCTAATTTAAAATTGGTTGAATTAGGTGCATTGTCTGTAAACATGGATGGAGAAATTGTAGATTCAAAGGTGATACCCTCAAAGGAGTTATTTGAAGCCGCGACTAAAAATGAAGTGAGCGAACCATCAGCAACTTATGAAGCTGGTAAACAAAATATTGAAAAAGACATACTTGAATTATTAAACAAAGGCACATACACAACTAAGGAAATTTTACTGGTATTGAAATTAGATTGGGATAGCAGAAAACTAACAAGTTTTTTAAAGAAGAACCCAAATGTAAAAGCAATAGCAGGAAAACCAGCAAAGTTCACCCGAAATGATGTGATATCACCTTCTTTATTTGGATAACATGACTTGGGAATACTCAGAAGATCATTTAATAGAACAAACTGCGATTGATTTATTTTTCAATCAGTTGGGTTGGGATACGCTATTGGCTTACAACAAAGAAAGCTTTGGCGAAGGCAGCACTTTGGGCAGATTAAACAAAAAAGAAGTTGTGCTGAAACGAATTTTCTTTGAAAAATTGAAACAGTTTAATCCCAACTTGCCAGAGCAAGCCTACAATCAGGCATACGAAAAACTCACTGAGGAAAGCATCACCAAGTCGTTAGCTGAAATTAATTATGAGAAACATCAATTATTAAGAAACGGCATTCCTGTTGATTTTATAGATACAGAGGGCAACCTCAAGGGATTGCCGAAACATAAAACGCTAAGGATTTTTGATTTTGACAATGCCGACAACAACAACTTTTTAGCCGTTCGCCAACTGTGGGTTCAGGGCAAAAGCAACCGAGAACGCAGACCAGATATTATAGGTTTTGTAAATGGGATTCCGCTGCTGTTCATAGAACTAAAAGCAGCTCACCGCCAATTAGAAAACGCGTACAACGATAATTTAACCGACTATAAAGATGTCATTCCAAAACTATTTTATTACAACGCTTTTGTAATATTGAGCAACGGAATAGAAAGCCGCATTGGAAGCGTTACCGGCAAATACCAGCACTTTCACGAATGGAAACGCATAACAGAGGAAGACGAAGGCATTGTGGCACTAGATAGAATAATTGTAGGCGTTTGCGAGAAGAAACGCTTTTTAGATTTATTCGAGAACTTTATTCTGTTTGATAATTCATTGGGCAAAGTGGCAAAACTTATTGCCCGAAACCATCAGTTTATTGGCGTAAACAAAGCAATTGAAAACATACAGCACAAAGAAGAACTCTACAAATTGGGTAAAATCAGTTTGGAAGAAAAACAAAAACTCGGGGTGTTTTGGCATACGCAGGGTAGCGGAAAATCTTACTCAATGGTTTTCTTCTGCCAAAAAATCCACCATAAGTTTACAGGCAGTTATACCTTCTTAATTGTTACCGACCGAAACGAATTAGACAACCAGATTTACGGAACTTTCAGCGGAGTGGGTGCAGTGCCACAAATAAAAGCAGGCACTAAAGATTCATTGAAAGCCAGCAGCGGAAAGCATTTGAGAGAATTACTCGGTGGCGAGCACCGCTATTTGTTTACACTCATTCATAAATTCAACTTTGAAGAAGAAATAACCAAGCGGGATAATATCATTGTTATTTCTGATGAAGCACACCGAACACAAGGCGGAAACTTAGCAATGAACTTGCGAAATGCTTTGCCAAACGCTTCCTTTATCGGGTTTACAGGAACACCACTTTTCAAAGATGATGAAATTACCAAGCGGATTTTTGGTGATTACGTATCCCGTTACGATTTCAAACGAAGTGTGGATGATGGTGCAACCGTTCCACTTTACTACGAAAACAGAGGCGAGTATTTAGGATTAAAAAACCCTGTCATCAATGAGCAAATACGAGCCGTAATAGATGCCGAAAGCGAAGATTTGGACAGTGACCAACGTAGCAGGGTTAAACAACTTTTTGCACGAGAATATCCAATACTTACCGCTAAGAAACGATTAGATGCCATTGCCAAAGACGTAGTATGGCATTTCTGCAACCGTGGCTACAAAGGCAAAGGAATGTTTATCGCATTGGATAAACTCACTGCCGTGAGAATGTATGATTTAATCACGCACCATTGGAAACTGACCGTTGAGCAATTGGAAAAAGAAATTTCGAAAGGAAAATATGGCGACCAGGAACTTTTGGAGAAAAGCCGAGAATTGCAATGGATAAAGGAAACGGAAATCTGTGTTGTTGTTAGTTCAGAGCAAAACGAAATTCAAAAGTTTCAGAAATGGGATTTAGACATTGAACCACACCGTGAAAAAATGAATACGCAAGACCTTGAAACAAGGTTTAAAGATGAAGATGACCCTTTCCGTTTTGTAATTGTTTGTGCCATGTGGATTACAGGTTTTGATGTGCCTACCCTTTCTACATTGTATTTAGACAAGCCGTTGAAATCCCATACATTGATGCAAGCCATTGCAAGAGCCAACCGAATCAGCGAAGGCAAAAACAACGGTTTGATTGTGGATTATATTGAAACTTATACTGCCTTACTGGATGCTTTGGCAATGTATGGTTCTGGTGGTGATGAAGGTAGTAACGGTGGTGGCGAAACACCCGAACCACCCGTAAAGCCAAAGGAAGAACTTATCAGGCAATTGGAAGAAGCTTTAGAAGCCACCGAAACCTTTTTGCAAGACGAAGTAAATTTCGATTTACAGGAACTCATCAAGGCAGACGGTTTGCACAAATTGGCTGCAATGGAAAAAGCCGTAAATGCTGTTTACACAAATGACGAAACCAAACAAAAATTTCAGCTTTTGGCAAGAGAGGTTTTTAAGAAATATAAAGCCCTTCAACCCGACAAAGTATTAAATCAATATGCACCGAGAAAGAACGCCATTGATGTCATTTACACTGCAATTGAGGATAACGTAGAAAGTGCAGATGTTGCGGATATAATGAAAAAAATCCAAGCCGTTGTGGATGAATCTATAGAAAATATGGTGGCCGAACCAAGCCACAATGAGGAGAAAATCATTGACCTGAGCGGGTTGAATTTTGAATTATTGGAGCAGTACTTTTTGAAAACAAATAATAAAAACACCGTTGTTCACTCACTCAAAGACAAGATTGAAAAACAATTAAAACAAATGGTTGAACGAAATCCTTTGACTGTCGATTATTATAAACGCTATCAAGAGATTATCGAAGAATATAACAGAGGAAAAGACGATGTTGTAATCAAGGAGACTTTCAGAAAACTGATTGAACTTGTAAACGCCTATTCTAAAGAAGAAGCCGACACCAAACGAGAAGGTCTGACGGACGAGCAAAAAGCAATTTTCGATATACTTAGACAAGGCAAAAAACTTGAAGAAAAGGAAAAGAACGAAATAAAGAAAATTTCTATTGAGCTACTTGAAGAATTGAAAAAAGAAAAATTAAGAGTTGACCAATGGGCAGATAAATCAGTAACAGCAGCAGCAGTTTTCAATACAGTAAGTAAGACCTTATTTGAAACATTGCCATACCCGACTTATCATACTGATGACATTGACTTAAAAACGAACTTAGTATATGAACATTTAAAGCATCAATATTTTGGAGGAGGAATCAGTGTTTACGGATCATATTAGCCCAAGCGGTCAACCACCGTTGACCTCAACGGGAAAAGCCGAAACGACGTTGTCTAACTTACAGTTTTGTGTATATTTGTGTTGGTTCGGTATTTTTTTGGTTCGCCACTGAGAGCAAGCTGTAGAAAAGATATTGCAGGACTAAAATGGCCAAAAAACTTACCAAAATGACGGATAAAGTAAAGCTCCAGCCCCACAATGCCACATTTTTTTCCAACGCATTAACCAAAAAAGCATAAATTTGAAAATTAAGAAATCCACAATATGAGCATTGTGCAAAGCTTAACTTTAGACTAAAAAAACGAAAAACAGGTTGAAAGCCAACAAAAAGTTTTCAAAAACTAATTCAGGTAACCAATATGGTGTTGACCTCTAAAGAGTATCAAAGCCGAAACCCATTAGCACCTATTTTAAACTATTAAAAATGAACAAAGGCATTTGCAACGTTTCCATCGCACCGCTGCGGGCAGACTGCTCCGACAAAAGCGAAATCGTCACCCAGCTTCTCTATGGCGAATCTGCCGACATCATCGATGTTTCGAATAACTGGACAAGAATCCGAACGCACTACGACAACTATGAAGCGTGGATGGATACCAAACAAATCACGCCGGCTTCCGATGACTATTTGGCCTCCCGAAAGATCAATCTGATCCAAGAACCTTTCGAATCGACGATGACGGAAAGCGGGCGGACGCTCCTATCAATGGGATCGGAAGTGACCTTTGAAACCAGCTCTCCCACGCGCGGGCAAAACCTCAGCGAAAGCATAGCCAACTGCGCAAAAGAGTTTTTGAACGTGCCTTACCTCTGGGGCGGCAAAAGTTTTTTCGGAATCGACTGCAGCGGATTTACTCAAATTATCTACAAAATTCACGGCATCAAAATCCCAAGAGACACCTATCAGCAAGCAGAACTGGGCAACGTGCTGACTTTCATCGACGAAGCCAAACCGGGCGACTTGGCGTTTTTTGAAAACTCGGAAGGACGGATTATTCACGTCGGATTCATCCTGGCCGATCAAAAAATCATCCACGCACACGGAAAAGTGCGCATCGACAGTCTGGATTCCACGGGCATTTTCAACAAAGATCAGAATAAACACACGCACAAACTGCGGTTTATCCGTTCCTATTTTTAACCAATCTTTCTTTTCTTCGCACATCCACACAGCAAAAAAACTCCCAAAAAAGGAAGTTTTATTCTTTTATTTTTGAAAAATCCGGCTTGCTAAAGTTTGAATTCTATCTTAACATTGAAGAATCTTCCCGTCAACCTCACCGGAACCGGATAATACAATTGCGGCGAAGAATTGACATCGCTGATCCATTGGTTCGCAATCGTATTATTGATGTTAAAGGCGTTGAAAATCTGAACTCCTAAGCTCAGTTCCTTAAATTTGCCCCAGAAATCGCCACTCGCCTTGTTGTCTTTTTGATCGATGAAAACCTTTGTCATACCGATATCCACCCTTTTGTAAGAAGGCAAAGTTTTCTGATAACGATAAGCCGCCAAATAATCCGGCAATCCGTTGGCATCAAACAAAACCGGCGTTCCCGACGGCAATCCGCTGGCAAACGTCAAGGTCAAATTGACCCTCATACTTGGAAATTTGGGCATATAATCCTGATAGAACATAGAAAAACGGAAGCGCTGATCCGTTGGTCTCGGGATGTAGCCCATCCCATCAATATTCTGATAGACTCTCGCATAACTGGCAGAAACCCACGAATCGATTCCCGGAACAAACTGGCCAAACAAGCGGGCATCGATACCATAGGCGTAGCCCTCTGCGTTATTTTTGCCGGAATATCTTACCCGCATATTATCCAGATAATACGGGATCAGCTTATCCATCTTTTTGTAATAAGCCTCGGTGGTCAGTTTGAAATTCCGTTCTTTGAATTTGAATTCATAATCGTTGGCAAGAATGACCTGATAAGACCTTTGCGCTTTAATATCCGGGTTGAAAGCGCCCGTCAAATCTTTGATTTCTTTATAAAAAGGCGCTTGATAGTAAACCCCTCCGGCCAATCTGAAAAGCATATCCATATCCCAATCCGGCTTGATGGCAAACTGCGCTCTCGGGCTTACCAAGGTTTCCTCGTTGAAGCTCCAGTTCTGAATTCTGGCACCACCATTGATGAAAACCCTGTTGCTTCCCCAATAGAACTTTTTGGAAAACTGCGCATAAGCAGATATGCGAGTGGGATCGATGTCGTTTTGTCCGGCGATAGAATAGTTAAGGTTGAGGGCAGAAGCGTCCAGATTTCCCGGGATCACAAAATCTCTCGGATTGCTGTAGCCGATGGAATCGATAAACTGCCATTCATTGGTAAAATCTTTGATGCTTTCTCTTTCGTATTTCACGCCGACTTCGAAGTCTGTATTGACATCGGGAGAAAATCGGGTCCGGAACTGCGAACCGGCGACCCTCACCAGTAAATCGTTTCTCGCGTGGTCTATCTGTCCGCCCGCATCGTAGCCCGCAACAGGATTTCCTTCCTCATCAAAGGCTTCCAAAATATAACCCGCCGCAAGGGTGTAATATTCTCGTTCTCTGTTTTGATAGGCGAAATTATCGAGTGACAAATGCCATTTTTTGCTCGGCTTGAAGTTGACGCTCACCGTTCCCATCATATTCTTGTATTGGTCATCTTCCTGCCCATTGTAGAAAACCGTGAGTTTCAGCGGTTGGAAAAGACTTCCAAAGTCCACTTCCTTTTCTTTGGGAACCATCTCGTAATCATTTTTGGCATAATATCCCAGGAATGAAACGGACCATTTGTCGTTGAACTGATAATTGAGATAAGTCTGCACATCGCCATAGCGTGGGTTAAAATCGGTATCTTCGTTCAAAGTATTGAGAACCAGATTGGTATTGCGATATCGCCCCGAAATTAATCCTGTAAATTTTTTGTTTTTGGAGGCAAATCCACCCGTCAATCTTCCGCCGATTAAACTGGCCTCGCCGGAAAGCTCCATATTTTCAGGCTGGCGGTAGTAGATATTGAGTGCAGACGACATTTTGTCGCCATATCGCGGCTCGAAACCACCGGCAGAAAAGTTGATCGTCGAAACCATATCTGGATTGATGATGCTCATCCCTTCCTGCAAAGAATTTCTGATCAAAAACGGTCTATAAAGCTCGATATCATTGATGTAAATCAGATTCTCGTCGTAGCTACCGCCTCTCACCATATATTGCGAACTCAGCTCTGCATTGGAGTTTACAGACGGCAAGCTTTTCAAAAGACCTTCTACGCCGCCTGCTAATGAGGCCACTTCTTTGGCTTCCTTGGCAGAGATTTCTACGGAAGTGATATCGTTGGTCTTGAATCTCGCCCTTTTCTGAAAAACAACTTCTTGAATCTCGTTCTCCTTGCCAGAGGGCAGAAAAAGCACATTCACATTCTGCGTTTTCGGCGTCGTTTTAATGACCTTTGAAAACCCTTTGAAGTTTCCTTTGGAGACCGTCAAGGTTTGCTCCGAATCAGCAATGGGGATTTTGACATAGCCGTTTTTGTCGGTTTGGTATGTTTGGTTGTTGTAAGCAACTTGGGCATCGGAAACTGCTTTGCCATCTTCGTCCAGAACTTTTAGATTGATTTGAGAAAAACCCAGCACGGGCAATAAAAAAAGAATGAGGAGAATATAGTTTTTCAAAGTTGTAATTTTTTTCGATGGATATTTTTTGAAAATGAATCTTAATAAAGGCAAAAATAACAATTAATCTAAAGAACGGAAGAATATTTGCATTTGTTGTACAAAAAACTGAAGGATTGCGCCAAACTTCTTTTTCCAAGGGAAAACATTGAATTTACAATTTTGATTTTTACGGGTATCAACCACAAAAATATCCGGAATTTCCGGACTTTATATTTTATAAGATTGCTTCTCGTATTCTCGTCAGTTTCCCAAGCAAAGCGTCCAGCAGATCCAGTTTCAGCATATTGGCACCGTCGGATTTTGCACACGCCGGATCGGGATGCGTTTCTATGAACAAACCATCGGCGCCCACGGCAATTCCGGCTTTGGCAATAGTTTCTATCAGTTCCGGCCGGCCACCCGTGACGCCTGAGTTTTGATTGGGCTGCTGCAGGGAATGGGTGACATCCAAAATAACGGGCGCGTATTGCCGCATCGTCGGGATTCCTCGGAAATCGACCACCAAATCTGTATAACCAAAAGTGTTCCCGCGTTCGATGATAGCCGTCTTCTCGTTCCCAGAATCTTTGACTTTCTGAACGGCAAATTTCATTGCTTCAGGAGAGAGGAATTGGCCTTTTTTGAGCGTCACCGCCTTTCCTGTTTCGGCGGCCGCAATGAGAAGGTCGGTTTGCCTCACGAGAAACGCGGGGATTTGCAAGACGTCTACATATTCTGCCGCCAGCGCTGCGTGAGCGTTCTCGTGAATATCGGTGGTTGTTGGGATATCGAAGGTCTCTCCTACTTTGCGCAGGATTTTCAGTGCTTTTTCATCGCCAATTCCGGTGAAAGAATCTACGCGGCTGCGGTTGGCTTTCCGGAAAGACCCTTTAAAAATGTAGGGAATATTATATTTGTCCGAAAGTTTTACGATGTGTTCCGCGATTTGCAGCGCCATAGTCTCCTCCTCGATGGCGCAAGGGCCGGCAATGAGGAAGAAATTGGTGGAATCTTTGTGATGAATGTTATTTAGAAATTGTATCATTTTTTAATTTTGAATTTTTGACGTTAAATTCTCTAAAATAGGTCTGCAAATGTAAGATTTTTATAAGAAACCCTTTCAGGAGCAGAAACTTCGAAAGGGTTGTTATTAAAGTATTTCTTCACATTGGGAATCCTAATAGATTCTTTCAATTCCAAATTGGGCAGATTTCAGGTATTTGATATGAAGCACTCGTGCATTTCTTTTTTAACCATTTCCTCATCGCCCACCTCATTATTTTGAGATTCTTTTATTCTGGTTTCTAATTTTTTAATAAAATAGACGCACGATGACCGCATCAATTTCCTTTCATCGGGAAACTGATCAATATGCATTTTTAGTTTTTTTGATGATCATTTTTTCTGAATTTGGTATTGCTAAAATAATGAAAATAAAATGAAAATAGATTCAAATCTTTTTTATAATCTTTTCAAATGTATTAATATTCCGGCTGGTCATCTTATCTTTCAGGCTTTTTCTGCCAAGGATTTTCCCAAAAGCACTTTCCAAAGTCTGCCCTTTTGCGACCTGCCAATAGAAGATTTCATTGACCATTTTTCCTTGCTCGCCTTCTTCTTTTTTTGACTGTTCAAATTCTTGCACCAAAGTTTGTTCTACTTTTCCGTTGCCAAGAAATACATAGTTGTGGAAATTTTCTTTTGCTGAAAAAGGATTACGCTTTACGATTTGATTGATTTCATTTTCGGTTTTAATGAAGAGAAAAGCGTCGTAACTGAAATGATCCGACAATGCTTTTTCTAATATTTTCTTTAAATCCGAAGCCGTTTTATCAGATTGAAACAGAATATTTCCGGAAGCCAAAACGGAAGTCACGTTCTCCATACCCGCATCTGAAAAGACTTTGCAGACATCGGCCATTTTCATATTAGTTCCTTTGACGTTGACGCCGCGGAGGAATGCGCAATAGTTGGTCATCGTTGATTATCAATTGGTTAATAGTTGTTTGTTGTTAGCGAAACATATTCTTATTTTCTTGGAAATTTCTATTGATCGATTAGGTTTTAATCTTTGTTGTAAACCATTAGCCCCGATTGCAGCGGCATCCTTTTTTGTCTTGGTTTGAGCGCAGGCGAAGACCAAGACAAAAAAGATATAGCGGAAAGCGGGAAATAGCTCCTAAAAATCTGGCTAAATAAAAAAACGCCCCGAACTTTCGGGACGCTTGATTGGTTTACTGTGTGACTTTCATCAGCTTTTTCGTGATTTGATCCATCTTTTCGGCTTCATAAGTGGTGTCGTAATCCCTCATAATATCGAAGAGATAGGAATAGAATGAGGTAACGTGCTGAACGTCATCGGCTTTGTTGTAGGCTTTTTCCTTGCCCATTTCCTGTAGATCTTTGATAAAGCTGTCGAAGCGTTTGTCTATGACATTCAGAGAGTTGACAAGATATTGGTAACCTTTTTCTTTCTGACCGATCTTGTTGTAAGCATCCGAAACCGCGCCTACGACGAGCGAATATTCCATCGGTTTGGTTTTCATCTGCCGCGCGGCATACGCTTGGAATTTTGGCGACAATCTGGTGTAATAATCGTATTCTTCGAAGATTCCTTTTTTGAGATCTTCCGCCAGTTGCAGGCCTTTTTGTTCTTGTCCGGCCACGATGTAGGCATAAACGATAGAACTCAGCGATCGGGGATCGTCGTATTTGGAAACCGGAATTTCGCGGTTGGCCAGATCCAGAATTTCGATGGCTTTGTTCCGCTCGCCTTTTGCAACTAATGCTTCTGCAGCGCGGCTTGCCGAGGACCGGTAGCTCACGATATTTTGTGTACAAGTCTCATCAAAATGGGTTTTCAGGTTTTTGAAATTGCCCCAACGGTAGTTTTTGACCACCTTGTAAAGTTCGTCTGCATTGACCATTCCGAGTTCGCCATCCGGGGATTCTTCGGTTTTGATGGGAACCAAACGGTAGCTGAAACCGTCAAATTTCAGGTAATTTGAAAGGAAAAAGAGGTTGCTGCCGTCGTAGATGCCGCCACTTGAGAAGTTGATCGGGCGTTTCCAATCAAAGTTGGCAAGAATGTCCATCATCAGCAAATTATTTTTGAACATGCTGGATCCTTTGTAATCAATAAGGATTTGTTTCTCGGCATTTTTTGCTTCTTCCGGCGTGATAATCCCGGATTTGATGGCATTATCGATGTTAACCGGAAGCACAAATTTGGAAACGGGAAGGAAGTTGAATTTCTCATACCGCTCTTCTCCGAAGATCATTTTTATGATTTCGTCTTTCTCGGGCGACTTCATTTTCAGGAAGTTAACGGCTTCCTTCAAAGTCATAGAATCCTGCGTGAGATATTTTCGGAATCCCGCCATCTCGGTATCCGGCACGCCCTGATCTTTCATATTGTCAAAGATATTGGCCCAGTCGTTTTTCGACATCATATACACCTGATCGTTGGAGCCTTCGCGGTAATCTTCGTGCGTGAAAGTTGATGGAACCGGCATCGAATCGTAGGTTCTTCGCTTCACCTGATCGATATTCCAAGGTGTCGAGAGCAGGGTAAAATTCACCACTTTCACATCCGGGCGGAATTCCTCCGTTTCTTGGATTGCCCAAACCGGATAGGTGTCATTATCGCCGTATACGAACATTATATCGTTTTTCGGAAGTGATTTTAAACTGGAATAAGCGTAATCATAAGCGGCATAACGCTCGCTTCTGTCGTGAACATTGTAGTTCTGGAAGCCCATCATCAATGGAATTCCCAACAACACCACGCCCACCAACACCTGAGCACCTTGGCTCTTTATTTTTTTCTGAAGCATCCAATAGATGGAAGCGACTCCCAGCCCGATCCAAATGGCAAATGCGTAAAAGGAACCCACCATCGCATAATCTCGTTCGCGTGGTTCGAAGGGTTTCATTCCGGTATAAAATACGATTCCCACGCTCGTGAGAATGAATAAGGACAGGATGGCATAAAATCTACCGAAATCTTTGTTCAATTGAAAGAAAAACCCGAGTAGCCCGAGGATTAATGGAAGCATAAAGAACTTGACCGTACTTTCGTTGTGGAATTTGGCCGGCATCTCCGCTTGGTCTCCCCAAAGATTATTATCGATGAACGGGATGCCTGTGATGAAGTTGCCGTTGGTATTTTCCATATGACCTTCCAGATCATTTTGCCTTCCGGAAAAGTTCCAAAGCAGATAGCGAACGAAGTAGTAATAGTTCTGGAATGTGATGAAATAATCGAGATTCTGAGCCAAAGTCGGGCGCTGAACCTTAATCAGTTCATACTGTTTTGCCTTCAGATAATCCTCCATTTTGATGGTGCCATTCTCGTATTTCTGGCGGAGCTCGTCAAAGAATTGCTTTGCTTCGGGACTTTCTGCAACTTGCTCATTATCGTAATTAAATGTAAAATCCGGCGCGCCGTACATTGAAATATAATTCGGAATCACCGACTTGTCTTCGCTGAACATTCTTGGGAAAAGGCTCACGTGCTGCGGGTTGAAAACATAGTTGAACTTCTCTCCCACCAAGCGATAGCGACCTGTCTTCGGATCTTTCTCATAGGTATCGCCGGTTTTTTGTGTTTTGTAACTTCCGTCTTCATTTTTTAGAATACCGTTTGCATCCAGATAGGCGGTATAATTTTGACCGTAGATCGTAGGCCAGTCGCCGTATTGCTCGCGGTTGTAATAGTCCAACATCCCCAAAGCATTGTCGGGATCGTTGAGGTTCATCGGCGGGTTGGCATTCGCTCGGATTGGGATGACCAGCCAGCACGAGAACCCAATCATCATATAAACGAGAGATAAAGCAATCGTCTGATAGATGGATTTTCCGGTTTTTCGTGTATAATTGATTAATAAATAGGACAGTAAAACCAATATTACAAAAGCAAAGACGGTTCCTGAGTGGAATGGCAGACCAAGACCATTGACAAAGAAGATTTCCGACTTTCCGAACAAAGTTATTATCACCGGGAAAACGACCTTAAACACCATAATCAATATTAATAAAGTTACCGCATTGGCTATGAGGAAAGTTTTCCAGGTGAATTTGTAATTTCTTGCATAATAAATCAGGCAAACGGCCGGCAGAGCCAGCATACACATCATATGCACGCCAATGGAAAGCCCTATCACGAAGAATAAAAGAATGATCCAGCGTTCGTTGTCTTTTTCCAGATATTCGTTTTCCCATTTGGTAATGAGCCAAACGATGAGCGCAATAAACATGGTTGCCATGGCATACACTTCGCCTTCCACCGCCGAAAACCAGAAAGAGTCCGAAAATGTGAAACACAAGGCTCCGACTGCACCCGAAAACAAAATGGCGATCTCCTCGGCAATCGTAATATTTTCAAACTCTTTGTCGAGCAGCCGTCTTACGAGATGCGTGATCGTCCAGAACAAGAACAATATCGTGAAAGCACTGCACAAAGCCGACATCGCATTGATTAACAAGGAATAATGCTGCCCATCTCCAAACGCAAACAGGGCTACCACCGCGCCCACCAATTGGAACAATGCGGCGCCCGGCGCGTGCGTCACCTCCAGTTTGACCGCAGATGAAATGTATTCTCCACAATCCCAGAAACTGAAATTTGGCTCTATGGTTGATAAATAAGTAACGAGTGCAATGGCGAAAACAAACCATCCCAAGACGTTGTTCCACTGTTTGAAAGTCCAGTTCTTCATCTTATAAAAGAAATATCGGCGAAATTAGTATTTTTGATTTAGTTATGGCTGTTTTTAACAAAATTTAAACTTTAAAAAATGGATGTAAAATTGATATTTTCTACTTATTAAGTTGCGATATATCAGTCCTGTATAATATTAGTGTTTTAAAACTAAAAAACATTACAATTTTTTTTTTATTTTTGCAGACAGTTTTTTGAGAGAAAAAATGATTACAATATGATGAATGTATACGATAATATTCTTGGTTTGATTGGCAACACCCCGTTGGTCAAATTGAATCACGTTACCAAGGACATTCCCGCGACAGTATACGCTAAGTTGGAGTCTTATAATCCCGGCCATTCTACGAAAGACAGAATCGCCCTTCACATCATAGAAAACGCAGAAAAAAGAGGACTGATCGATCCCGATTCTGTCATTGTTGAAACCACATCCGGCAACACCGGATTTTCTATTGCAATGGTTTGTATCGTGAAAGGCTACAAATGCATCCTGGCCGTCAGTGATAAGACGAAAGCCGAAAAAATAGCGTACCTGAAAGCCTTGGGCGCCACAGTATACGTTTGTCCTGCCTCGGTTGCAGCAGAAGATCCGAGATCTTATTACGAAGTGGCCAAGAAAATCGCCAGAGAAACGCCGAACTCGGTTTATATCAACCAGTATTTTAACGAACTTAACATAGACGCGCATTACCGCACAACGGGTCCTGAACTTTGGGAACAGACAGACGGCAAGATCACCCACCTTTTCGCTTGCACAGGAACTGGCGGTACCCTCTCGGGAACGGGAAAATATTTGAAAGAAAAAAATCCCGATATCAAAATCATAGGCGTGGATGCCGACGGATCTATTCTCAAAACTTACCACGAAACAGGGAAAATCAATAAAACAGAAATCCATCCTTATCAAATAGAAGGTCTCGGAAAAAACTTGATTCCTGGAGCCATTTTGTTCGATAAAATCGATGAATATGTACGCGTGAACGACGAGCTTTCTGCTTACAGAACGCGGGAAATCGCCCTCAAAGAAGCCATAATGGGTGGCTACACCACCGGCGCAGTGACGCAAGCATTGATTCAATATGCCAATTCCCACGAGTTCAAAGAGGACGATCTGGTGGTACTCATCTTTCCGGATCACGGCTCCCGCTACATCACCAAAGTGTACAGCGACCAATGGATGGCAGAACAAGGCTTCATCAACAATTGTTTTCACAATTACAATGAAATCTTCAAAACAGAAATTATCAAATAATAATTCAAAATATCAGAAAACCTTTTGGACAGACAAAAGGTTTTTTCAGTAAAATCTAAAAAATATCAGCTAAAAAAAATGGACATTTTTGAAAGAATAAAACAGAATCCGGGTCCGCTGGGTCAATTTGCAGATTATGCCGAAGGCTATTACATTTTCCCACGCTTGGAAGGTCCTATCGGTCCGCGAATGAAGTTCCAAGGGAAAGACGTGATCTTCTGGAGCGCCAACGATTATTTGGGACTTTGCAATCATCCGGAAGTTCTGGAAGCCGATGCAAAAGCCGCCGCAGAATACGGAATGTTCTATCCGATGGGCGCCAGAGCAATGTCGGGCGAGACCGATCAGCATTTGCAATTGGAAAAAGAATTGGCAGAATTTGTCCAGAAAGAATCAGCATATCTATTGAATTTTGGTTATCAGGGAATGGTTTCCTGCATCGATGCCTTGGTCTCGAGAAATGATGTGATCGTTTATGACGTCGATTCTCACGCCTGTATCGTGGACGGCGTGCGACTGCACTCCGGAAAACGGTTTACCTACAAACATAATGACATCGAAAGTCTTGAGAAAAACCTAAAAAGAGCCAAAAAAGTAGCGGAAGAAACCGATGGTGGAATCTTGGTAATCACCGAAGGCGTTTTCGGAATGCGAGGTCAGCAGGGCAAACTGAAAGAAATCCTTGCGCTTAAAGAACAATACGGTTTCAGAATTTTGGTGGACGATGCACACGGATTTGGAACGCTGGGCGCCACCGGTGCCGGTACCGGCGAAGAGCAAGGCGTTCAGGACAAAATCGATGTTTATTTTTCGACATTCGCAAAATCGATGGCCGGTTTCGGGGCTTTCCTTGCAGGAAATAAAGAAATTATCCGTTATCTGAAATTCAACATGAGATCGCAGATCTTTGCAAAATCTTTGACTATGCCAATGGTAATCGGCGGTTTGAAGAGATTAGAACTTTTGAGATCGAGACCCGAAATCAAAGCGAAACTTTGGGAAAATGTCGAAAAACTGCAAGGTGGTCTCCGTAAAATCGGCTACAACTTGGGCGACACCAATACCTGCGTCACGCCTATTTTCATCCAGGGAAGTCCGGTTGAAGCCATGCTTTTGGCCAGAGATCTTCGGGAAAACTATGGCATTTTCACATCCGTCGTGTGCTATCCTGTAATCCCAAAAGGTATGATTTTATTGAGATTGATCCCAACCGCTTCTCACACCGATGCCGAGATCAACGAGACTTTGACCGCCTTCGGCGCGATCTATAAAAAACTGGAAACTGGTTATTATAAAGAATTGGAAGCGCAACAGATTAAAGAACAGAATTTGGCGTTCAAACCGCTATAATTCTAGGTTATAATACTGAATAAAACCTGTCGGAGTTTGGAAATTCCGGCAGGTTTTTTTGTTGATTTCTTAACTTAAAATCAAAATCAGAAGGCTGGCGACAAAAATCCTGAAAATCGTTACCAAAGGATAAACTTGGGCATAACTCTGAATAGGAATATCGCTATCGAGGTAATTTGTGCTGAATGATAATGCCGCAGGATCTGTATAACTTCCGCTTAAAATCCCGGCCAACTGGAGGTAATTGATTTTCATAAAAAACCGCCCGACCACGACGGCGATAATCAACGGAATATAAGCAATAGCACATCCATAAAGCAAGAAAACCCAACCATTGAATTTGATAAAATTTTCGTAAAAATTTTCACCCGCGTGGATTCCTACGGCTGCAAAAAATAAGCAGATCCCCAAATCTTTCATAAAATAGACCGCGCCATTATTAATATAAGAATGGATAAAAGAAATGCCACCATAGCGGGAAATCAAAAGCGCAACAATCAATGGTCCCGCTGCAAAACCAAGCTTGATGGGAATCGGCAGGCTCGGAATCACAATCGGAATAGAGCCCACAATGATGCCCAGCAGCAATCCTCCGAAAAGGGAAAGAAAATCGGGCTCTTCCAACTTTTTCTCCTGATTTCCGATGATTTTCTCCACTTCAGCGATGCCTTCTTCGGAACCGATAATGCGAAGTTTGTCTCCATAAAATAATTCCAACGAGGGTCTGGGAACGATCTCTTTCCCCGCACGGAAAACGCGGGTCACTTTGATATCGTAGGTATTGTACAGATCCAGTTCCGCCAGTTTTTTATGAACGGCAGACGGGTTGGTGACAAAAAGATTTTTGACGCAGAGCTCCGAGTCCGATTCTATAAACAGATCGGTGGATATCCTGCCCGTTTCTTCGATAAAATGATCCACGTCCTTTTCTGTTCCAACGATCATGAGCACGTCTCTTTCCCGAAGCAGCGTATCCAAAGTAGGAGAATGAACCGCCTCCGAACCACTGTTTTTGAGGCGCGAGACCACGATATTTCCACCCACTTCTTTCAGCGTCTGATGAATGGATTTTCCAAAGAAGTGGGGATTTGTAATTCTTACTTTTTTATGTATCAATGCTTCCTCGGTATTGATTTTCATCAGACGGAATTTCCGCATTTCGACCTCTGTATCGATTTTCAGAAGCACTTTGGAAAGAATAATGCTGGTAATAATCGCAAAAACACCCATTGGATAAGCAATGGCATAACCCACTGCGGGATCATCAAAATGCTTCCCGGGAAAGCGCTGCGCCAGTTCCTCGATGGTGTTTTTGGCTGCTCCCAGACCCGGCGTATTGGTAACGGATCCGCTCATAATGCCCACCAGATTTTCGATGCTCAAAGTGGTCGTTTTTGAAAGAATAAAAGTAATAAGGCCGCCCATCAATACCACCGAAATCGCCAGAAGATTGAATTTGATTCCTTCTTTTTTGAAAGAGGAAAAAAAGGAAGGTCCCACTTGCAGACCGATTCCGTACACAAAAAGAATAAGCCCAAAATCTCTGATGAAGTCGAGGATATCTGCATTGATTCTGTAGCCATAATGCCCCAAAATTAATCCGGTAAACATCACGGCGGAGACCCCGAAAGTAATCTTCCCGAGCTTGAGTCTGCCAAAGAAGATGCCTGCGCCAATGACCAGCATAATGGTCACAAGAGACTGCACCAAACTGGGATTTTCGGCAGGAGAAAGCAAATTTATCAGCCAATCGAACATTTTATTTTATTTTTGAATTGTGCCACAAAGTTACTGCAATTCACGCCGTCATTCCAGAAATAAAACATTGAAAGAAGTCAGTATTTTAACATTTTTATAGAATCAGGATTCGTTCCTGCGTATTGCAGTGTCCAAATCACAAGAAGCACATCGAAAAAGATTTTTTACTGCTCAAAAACTTGCCCGGATCTGCATACTTCCTATATGAATCGTGCGGTCGCCGGAGTTCCGCCCTTCATAATTCACATTCAGTTGGATGAAGGAATTGATCGATTGCTGGATGAACAGCGACCAAACCTGATTTTTCCCCACCTTCAAGCCTTCCAGCATTTGATTGCCAACGATGCTGTAATTATTTCCTGTAAAATCATTATTGATGAAGGAAAAATTGGCGCGGATGGAGGTTTTTACTTTTTCCCACTGCAAGGTTCCAGAGATTTCGTAGGTTTTCAAAAGCTCCAGACCATCGGTTCTTTTCTTCTGCCGAAGCGCTCCATAAAGCTCTGTTTGCAAGGTTTGCGTCAGTTTATACGTGGCTTTCGGCTTGGTTTCCCAGTTTTGCAACTCGTAGTTGCGGGATTGGTAAACCTGCGAACTGTTGGTGACGTTTTGAAAAGAATTTTCCCAATCGGTTCGGAAAGCTTTGGTGAAGGAATAGCCGACGTTCAGGAAGTGCGATTTCTGGCTGTGTGCTTCGTTGCTGAAGTTCGCATTCACCAAGTTATCATTGTCGGTGTAGCGATAGCTGCCGTTCCAGCCCGATTTGTCGTTGGAATTAAAAATGGCGGAAGCCAAAATATTCTGCGTCCGCAGCAGCTGATCGCTTTCTTTTTTGAACGGATTCCAGACCAGCACCTGATCATTTTTGAGATAAGAATTCTGAGAAAGCAAGGACAGATTGAAGTTCCAGCGTTTCAGAAATTCATTTTTCGAACTGATAATCAATGAGGGATTGACGAATAAGGCGAGCTGCAGCTTATTCTTATTGGATGCCAGATAGTTGACGCTGTTCGTATAAACCCTGATGTACTGAGCCAAATCTGCATATTCCGCCGCCTCGAACTCGTCCAATTGTTGCACGCCGTCGTTGTTGTAGTCGGTCCATTTGTAAACGCCTTGCCCATCCGTCACTTTGATGTACTGAAATTCCCGTTGCGCTTCCTGCCCATTGCCCAGCTCGTAGAAAAACTGAAGGCGCATACCGTTTCGGAACAGTTGCTGGTTGTACAGAATATTTCCCACCACAAAATCCTGATTCTGACCATTGGCCAGCGTTTCATTTTCATAAAAGAATTTTCGGTAATGCGCCAAAGCAGATAATTGGGTTTTTTCAGTTTTGATGATCTGACTTTCTGCCATTATTCCCAAGATGTCGTTCACCTTCTGCAGACGGTTGTCTTGCACCGAGTCGTTGCTGCGGAAATAGACCTTCGTCAGCAATTGGGTTCTGGCAGAATCCGCGATTTTTTTCTGAATGAAGAACTCCTTCCAGCGGTAACTCGTAAGGTCGAGATTTTGCGTAGCATTGTATTTTTTCTCATTCTGTTCCATAGATCCGCCAAGCATCCAGCTTCCTTTTTTGCCCATCAATTCAGTAGAAACGGCACCGCGCAAGAAATTTGTGTTGAGGTCGGTCGATTTCGTGTCGAGGTAGGAGACGGCCGCCAGATTGTTGAATTTCCCGATTTTCCAGACGGCATCGATGTCGTTTTTAATGCCTTTGTAAGTGTCTTTTTCTTCGAGATAATTTAATTTGTAATTGATTTTGGAAGTTTTGTTAAAATCATTTAGAAAAGAAAAAATAAAACGGTTCTGTGTAATCTGGCTGAACTCATTTGTCAAATTAAAATCCCGCCAGAAATCGACATTATTGATCCGATCCAGGATATGAAAATTCTTCTGAATGACTTGATATTCCACCATTGGCGTCCCCGCCCAGCCGTTGGATCTGAAGGTTTTGTTGGCATAGATTCTGGCCGCATAACCGATGTTTTGGTCATTATCTTTAGACGAAAAGGCATTGAGATCATAATTACTCAAGGATACATCGGTGCCGATGACGCCGTAGTTCAGCGCGTATTCTGCATTGGCGCTATAAACCTGCGATTTTTCCGGTGCCGGCAATTTCCTCACCGCGAGATAATCGCCCAAACCGGCCCCGACGTATTGGAAAACTCGCCCGTTGTTGGTAGATTGCTGCAACTGATAATCGCCTTTTCCCGTCCCAAAATAGGTGAAGGAAACCTGATAAAGCGTCTGCGTCTGATCTGTCGAAAATTCGTAATAAAAAGAGCTGCCCGAGAAAACTTTTTTGTACAGGATTTTGTTGACATCATATTCTGTTTCCACGCCCGATGGCGAGTACATCAGGCTCGGATCGTTGCCGGCATTGGCGAGTTGCTGTTCATCTTCTTTGCTAAGGTTGAGGGAAAGAGGCGCGTTTTTGTTATCATTTTCCATAAACCAGCTCAGTCCCATTTTCAGCCTTTCCCGCTGTTGCTTGATACTTCCCGTGATGAGAAATCGCGTGTAATTGCGGTTGGTGTAATTATAAGAAACGTTGATGAAATTCTGCTTGTAAATCGGTCGAAAACTGGTGAAGGTGATTTCCCCGGTGTTGTAATTGATGATATAATCCTGATTTTCGCCGCGCTTCATCAAGATGCCATCGATGAACACCTGCTCCGAACCCGAGATGATGGTGATGAAAAGTTCGCCGTTCTTGCCCGTCAGCCGGTAGGGTCCTTGGTTTCCTTCGATCCCCTGAAAACGCATCCGGAAAAACTCACTTCTGGCAACGCCGCCCGAAACATCCAGTGATGTTTTGTTGCCGTTTTTTTCCCAATTGGTGAGAAATTGCAGTCCCATACTTCTTCTTTGGTAACGCCCGAAATACGTGGTATCGTCATTCAAATCCAAATGGCCGGCTCTGATGATGGTATTTTGTTTAATATTCAGCTGAAGATAGATTTTGTCGAACTCCTGAAGAGTTTGCGTATAGCCATCGGCCTGCACCGGAAGATTGTGATCCGAAATGGAAGCGAGGATCGAAACATCCGGGCTCAGTTTGCCCGAGATCTGCATATCCATCGAGCTTTGAACCGAGGAACCTTGATTGTTGCCAAAGGTAATGCCGCGGATGATGGAGCCTTTGGAATTGAGCTCGCCGAGGATTCTTTTTTTGTCGTTTTTCACGAGCACTTCTTCGTTGTAAATGATTTTATTTTGCTTTTTGATGAAGTCGAGCGTGTCTTTGGTGAAAAATTCGCGGTCGATTTTGGAAGCGAGGATGCTGTCTGTTTTGAGGGAATCTTGGGGGATGTTTGGGTTTTTCCAGCTGAAAATCTGTGCATTAGCGGGATTTAATGCAAAAAAAAACAGTATCGGCAGAAAAATTTTGGTTACGTTGGTCACCCTTTTGATATGATAGCAAATGTACTTATAATCGGCTTTGGAACGAATTAACAATAATTTAAAACGGGAAAGGCAGTTCTAAAATTGTAATTCAGGATTAAATTTTATATTTGCGACAGATTAACATAACAAATCAACAACAACAAATTTTTAAATTTTTAGTATGAAAAAATTCTATTCTTTAATCGCAGCAGTTGCTTTGACGGCAACGGTGAATGCACAGACCACTGTCGTAAACGAAACTTTCACATTTACAGGTGCATTAAATGCAAACGGATGGACGACACATAGCGGCACGGCTGGTCAGTTACAGTCTAACGGTTCTCAAGCTGTATTAGTTGCCGGAAATAGTGAAGATGTCAACAAGGCATTTTCTACATCTTATCCTTTAACTAATAAAGCCGAGTATTCTGCCACAATAAATGTGTCAACGGCTACCGGATTGTCAACCTCGGGTGATTATTTCTTAATGTTTGGTGGTACAGCAGGAACTACTGTAACTACTTTCTACGGAAGATTATATATCAAAGGATCAGCAACAGGTTATACTTTAGGAATTTTAAATAACAGTGGCGGAACAGCTACTCCAACTTATGGAACAGAGATAGCTTATGGAACACCGGCAAATATTTTGGTTACCTATAATGCAGCAAATATTGCAACTTTAAAAATTGATGGCCAACCATTATTAATTAATTCTACCGGCACAAGTGCAGTTGCTACAAATTTAGCCTCGATAGCAATCAGACAAGCCGGCAATGCTACAAGTGGCACAGGAGCTGTTTCAATAGACGATTTAATTGCTAGAACATATACTGGAACCTTATCAGTTCTAGATCCTTCAAAAACAAAAGCCAACTTGGTGAAAAATACAATTGTCGGCAATGAAATCATCTTCGGAGCAGCAGCAAATGTATCCATTTACAACGCCGCCGGACAAATGGTGAAAACAGCAGAGGTGTCGGAAAATTCAAGATTGGATGTTTCTGCTTTGCCAAAAGGGAACTACATCGTAACCGGACTTGTAAAAGGACAGGCAGTTTCTCAAAAAATCATCAAAAAATAATAACAACGGTTAAAAAAATGCTTTTAGAAAGCTAAGGCATTTTTTTTTCCTTATTTTTGTAACAATCAATTTTAAATTTTAATACAATGAAAAAAATCTTTACAATTTTAAGTATTGTGTCTGTTGCTTCGATTGCAAATGCACAAATCGTAATCAGCGAAGTGTATGGAGGTGGCGGTGGTGCTACAGCTGTATATATCAATGATTTTGTAGAATTAAAGAACTTAGGCAGTTCATCTGCAACCCTTACAGGAGCTACTTTACAATATGCTTCTGCTACAGGTACTTTCAACTCTTTTATTTCTTTGCCTACGGTTACACTTGATCCAGGTCAAAAATTCTTGGTTGAGATGGTTCCTAGTTCTCCTAATTCAGCTGGAGCTGCTTTACCAACTGCAGATTTCCAAGCGACGTCTAATGCAAGCACAACTACAGGAACGGTTTACCAAGGCGGGTTTAATATGTCAGCTTCCAATGGAAAAATTGTTTTAGCAACTAATTCTACTCAGGTTGCTTCTGCAACAGCATCAAATGTGATTGATTTTGTTGGTTACGGAACTGCTAATCAATACGAAGGTGGAGGTGCTGCTCCCGCACTAGATGCTGGTAGTTCGGCTACAAGAACTGCAGGTGATACTAATAATAATGCAACTGATTTTGCTAAACTAGCACCGACTCCAGAAAACAAAGCAAGTTTAGCTGTTTCTGATGTGGCAAGTTTCGAGAAAGCCGTTCAGTTCAACACCATTGTGAAAGACCAAATTACCTTCAAACTTCCGGTAAAATCTACTGTGAATATCTATTCGCTTGATGGTAAATTAATCTCTTCCAACAGGGTGGAAAACGGAGGTTCTGTCAATACCCAGTCTCTGCTTAAAGGTGCTTACATCGTAACGGTTGACAGCGGCGCCAACAAAATCAGCAGAAAAGTAATCAAAAACTAATCTAAAGTTTTTTCTTAAAACTTAGAAAGGCTTCTCAATTCGGGGAGCCTTTTTCTATTTGGAAATTGAACTAATTTCTAAAAAACACCGCGTCTTAAATTATTTACGAGCGCCCCAAGATTCAGAACCAAAGTGTATCGAATTCTGTAACCATAATCCTTGAACGACGGCTCGAAACCCAGCCTGGAAGCTACAGGAAAATAAATTTCGAGAAAATCCGGAATCACCTTCACTTTGATGCCCGTATCCCAAATGAATTGTTCTGCTCTGCGCCTGTTTTTATAAATGCCGGCATCAGCATAAAGATTGAACCAGCGCCACAGATGAGAATCCACATTAAGACTCGTGATAAAATGATTGACCGACGTGTTAAAAAACGATTTGAAACCGCCTTCTGCCAAGACAAATTGCTGCGCGAGAATCCCGGATGTGGCACTTTGGCCCAACAATCCATAAGAAAACGAGTAGTTGGAAACCCGCGAGATTCCGTAATTGAAAAGACTATTTTTCGTCTCATTCTTCACAAAATAACCGGCGAACCATCGGAAACTGATTTTTTTGTTCTTTGCAAACTCCCAGCGGAAATAGGCTTCTGTAGAGATCTTCTGGAAATCTTCCATCCACTGCACGTTGGTGCTGATGTATTGCTCGTGAATCAGGCGGTTGTCGGCATAAGAATAGCCCAAACTCCACAGGTTATATTTGGCGTACAGATTAGCGGCAAGCATCGATGGCGTGAGTTCGCGCTCGTAATAATTGTAAGAAAAATAAAGACTTCTGCCGACGGCACTGCGGGGATTTTTATTAAAACTCAACGAAGTAAAAGCACCCAAACGCTTGTAGGCCAAATCATTATCGTAATGAAAATAGGAGCCCGATGCGCCGAAACTCCACCTTCGGAAGAAACTGTCGGGCGGCATAATAGAGTAGCCCACGGCGGCAGAGCCTGTGAGTTTTCCCGTTCCCGAACTGTAATACGGCGTTGCCGAATAATCAAATTTCTGATCGAAAATCCCCTGATTCTTGAAGTTGACGCCAAAGAGAATCTGGTCATAAGCGTTGAAATTAATCCTTGGCGCCACGAAAATCTCGTTGTATTCCGGATTTTGAATATCCTTGATCAGCTTGAAACGAAGCTTCTTCATATTCGAAAAAATACCTTTCGTGTATAGGTAATTGTCTCTAAAATTGGTCTCCGGAAAGATGTAACTGTCGTTCAGAACAATTTTTTCAACGAGCGCTGTTGGCAACAAAACGGTGTCTTTTCTTTGGCTGTTTCCGTCTTTCCAGAAAGTGCTTTTGTCTCCCGATTTCTCTTCTGTTTCTATTTTTAAAGGAATGATTTTCGAAGTATTTTTTTGAATATGAAGGAGATAATGGTCGTTTTGTAATTGGTAATTTTTGAGATCAAAATTGATTCTGTGTTTCTCTGCCATCATCTGCTGCAAAAACGCCGACTTGCCTTGCGTGAAGATTTCCAGACTTTTTAGGAAATTCGCTCCCGAGATTTTCTGTCTGTAATTTTCGGAAAAATATCGTTTCAAAAAAAGTTCAAAAGAAGGTGTTCCTTGGTATTCCGAGAGGTAATCGAGAAGGCTTCCTGTTTCGAAGTGGCTGATGACCGTGGTGTTGAAGTTGCTCAATTGATGAAACGGCGTCGTTATCTTCTGATCGAGATTTTGAGTATAAATATAATGATACGCCAAACCATAGCGTTCCGACAGCTTCAGCTTGGAGGCGTGAAAGATTTTTAAAGGCTTGAGGCCGAAGAATTCCGCATTGTCGGGGAGATTTCCCAGCAATCTGTGTTCAGGATAGTTTTTTTTGAGATATTGAATTTCGAGGTAAGATTTCAAACCGTTTTTCAGCCAGTGGTCTTGGGTTTTATTGGTGATAAAAAATTCGTCCACCACTTTTTTGGAAATGACGCTGAAATAATCCAGATCTGTCTTTTCGTAGTCCGTAAACAGTTGAAATTTGAACTTCCAGAATTTGAGATCATCGATGCCGATAAACGCTTCTTTCTTCAAGAATTTTTCGGATATGAAAAGCTTATTGGGCAGTTTTCCTGTTCGCGCTTTGATGAATTTTAACTGATTGGTTAGCACCGCTGCTAATATTTGCTTTTGATATTCAGTAATTTGATAGCCCAACTGGACTTTTATACTTTGATCATCAATTTTTAAGGCAAACTCTGGATAGGTGATTCTCGAAATCAGAAATTCGGGATCATTGAGAGATTCGCCTTCAAACTCCAGCTCATTATTTTGAGACAGATTAGAATAGATTTTCCACATTTCGGGAACGTCGAAAGTCACTTTCCAGAAGGATCCTGCGTTGGCGGTTTCCTCTGTATCGCGAAAGTAAGAATTGGTTTGCGCTTCGTCTTCGTAGGTTTCCGGGATCAGGAAAAAATATTTCAAAAGCAGGTGATTGGCGTCGATCCCGTAGCCTGTGAAACGTGCGTCGGGCAGTTTGATTTGATATTTGAGATGGATGCGAATTTTTCGGCCGGGCTGCAGTGGCTCGGTAAGCGGGATGAAAATATTCTCCTGAGCGGTGTTTAGAATTTCGGAAAAACTGTTGTTGTAGGAATACTGCAGGCTTTCTAATTCTCCCAATTCATCAGCTTTTGCAAAGTAAAGATCGCTTTTCCGGTCTTCTATTTTCCTTTTCAGCAGTGGCGTTTTTCTTTTCCGGTAGGCTGCAACCCAGTTCAGAAGTTTGATTTGATGGATGGCTTTCTGATGCGGATTGTGATAGTCCAAAGTCTGCTCCACAGAGATCGATTGGTGGTCATCATTCAATTTGACATTCAGACGAATGCTGTCTTGCTGCGCCATAGCCCAGGAATTGAATAAAAACAACAAAAAAGCACAACAAAAACGCTTCATCGGGTACAGTCTGCACATCGGAAAACTACAATTTATTCTGATGAAACGGTGTTTTGAAATTTTAAGTATAAAAAATGGTAGCGAAAGACCAATTCAAATTGTTTGCAGCTGCCTAAAATGTTTGTATACGATGGCTTTGCAGGAAAATTTCAATACTTAAACCGGACTTCACTACGGGCAATTCGGATTCGATTTTGTTCAGCTCACCTTTCTATTGATCCATTTAAAGTGGAAATTCCTCCTAATATTATATTTTCGTCACAACTTTGTTTTTTAAAAAATAAGAGCAATGCAAAAACTAATTTTATTTACAATAGGCTTTTTAATGCATTTTTCTGTTCATACGTATGCGCAGACCAACGACAAGATCTTAGGCAAATGGACGAACGAGGAACGTACCCGTGTCATTGAGTTCGTCAAAAACGGAAATACGTACGAGGCATTGATCCGCAGTGCGGAGGATCCAAGCCTTATTGGCAAAAAGCAGATTACCGGATTGAAAAATAAAGGCAATGAATATTATGGCGGAACGCTGCACATCTTCCAAAAAGACAAAACATTGAAATGTTCTGCTTCTATTTCTTCTGACAATCATCTAAAGCTGACAGCAAGCTATGGATTAATATCCAAAACTCAGACTTGGAAAAAGCTATAACTATCCAGATTTGAAGGAATGAAAAATTTGATGATGGTTCTTTCTGTTGCATTGTGTTCCAAAGCACTTTCGCAAGTTCAGTTTAAATCTTTGCAGGATGTGCTGGTCTTTGCAGATAAGCATTCGTACGCTATCAAGTCCTCTATTTTGCAACAGAAAGTGGATATTTCGAGATCTAAGCAAGCGCAATCATATCTGTATCCTTCGCTAAACGGCGTAGCGGGCTATAATGACAACATTACGTTGCAACCTACCTTGGTTCCCGCGAAACTGTTTAATCCCAATGCACCCGAAGGAACTTTTGAGGAGCTCGTTTTCGGAAGACAATATGTTTACAATGTTGGAATACAAGCGCAATGGGATATTCTGAACTTTCAGAAAAAATTTACTGCGCAGACCGCAAATCTACAGTTGGAATCCTCCAAAGCCTCAACAGAATATGCGAGGTACAACCTTTACAACCAATTGGCCTCCACTTACTATTCTATTTTGATTACTTATAAATCATTAGACCTATACTCCGAAAACGTAATCGTCACAGAATCTCTTTTGGAAAGTGCGAAAGATAAATTCAAAAAAGGCATCATCAGCGAGGCAGAAGTCAATCTGGCTGCCATACAACATCTTCAGAATCAAAAAAATAAGGAAACTGCGCTCAACAACCTCCAGCAATTGACTATTCAGCTTCAGAGCCAACTGAATACAGAGGAACAAATCGTAATCCAAGACGACATTGAACAGCCCAAAGCAATGGGAACTCAGATTACAACTGCCAATCCTGAAATATTGGTACAAGAAAGTCAGATTAAAATCAATCAATCCTTGGTAAAGCAAAACAAGGCTTTGTATTTTCCCAGTTTAAGCATAATATATCAATATGGCTACTTGTGGGCAACAGATGATTTTATGAATTTCGATACGGCCAACGAACTATCGTCGCAGATTTTTGGACTAAAAATGAGCATACCGATTTTCAACGGTTTTGCCACAAAAGAAAAAGTAAATGAAGCAAAGGCACAGCTGGAACTGCAGCAATTGGAACTGGAAAATCTCAAATTGACCAAAAAAAACGAAGATGAAACGCTGGTATTGCAATACGAAGAAGCCTATCAAAATTTGCAAAAAAACAAAACTATATTCGAATTACAGAAAAAAAACGACATCCATTCTGAAAATAAATACAAAAGCGGCATCATCAGCCTAGATGAGAGATTGACGAAATATGGCGATCTATTGACGGCACAATACAATTACCTTAAAAGTTTGTCGGATTTTTCTATCTCTCAGTACAAAATATATATAAGACAAATGGACTATCAGCAAAATATTTTCCAATAAAATGAATTCAATTTTAAAATACAGCATCATCGCCTCTTTGGGAGTTTTTGTAATGTCTTGCAGCAACAAAGAGAAAACCTCGCCCGTGAGAAAGGATATAAAAGATGCCGTATTCGGCAACGGTTTTGTAGAACAGGAAGATGAATACATCATTTCCTCGACTACCGGCGGGATACTTACAGATTTGTGGATTTCCGAAGGACAATATGTCCACGCCAACGCGCTCGTAGCCAAAATAAAAAGCGATGTCCAATCTTTACAATTGCGTGATGCAGAGGTAGTACATAATGATGCGGTGGAAAGCACGGCTAATACTGCTCCCGAGCTGGCACAAGTGGAGGCACAAATCTCCCAAGCAAGGCAGCAACTGCTTCTGGATAAAACCAACTATGAACGATATAGAGAATTAAAACAAAAGAACTCGGTTTCGCAATTGGATTTAGACAAAGCCGAACTGCAGTATAAAAACACGTTGGAAAATGTAAAGCTGCTGGAGCAGAAGTATGATCAAACTAAAGACGATCTGTCGCTGGCTGCACTCCGCAGCAGCATACAGGTGGATGCCCAACAAGCAACCTTGGGAGATTTTAAAATTATAACTTCTAATGCAGGAAAAGTGATCGAGGTACACAAGAAAAAAGGAGAATTGGTAAAAGTAGGAGACCCTATTGCAAAAATAGGAAGTGGCAGTTTTGTTATCAAATTATATATTTCCGAAGATGATATTTCCAAAGTTGCAACGGGACAGAAGGTGGCAGTGCATCTCAATACTTATCCGCACCAAATTTTTTCGGCGAAGATATCCAAAATTCTACCCGGCTTTAATGAGGAAGAACAATCCTATGAAGCAGAAGCAAAGTTTGACTCCTTACCGCCAACGATTTTTTCCGGAACGCAACTGCAGGTAAATATTGAAACAGGATACCGCAAAAATGTTTTGACCATACCAACGTCCTACATCAGCAAAGGACAGTATGTAACCTTGGAAGACGGTACGCAAAAAGCAGTAACGATAGGTTCCCAAAACAATGAATGGACCGAGATCCTGGCAGGAATAAGCGAGAAAGATGTCATCGTTAGGAAAAAAGAAGATTAATCTATGAGTGTCAATCGGAAAATATCGTGGGTCCATCTCACATCAAGAGTCAAACAACTAATAGTGGCGGTTCTGAGCGTCACATTTGGAATTTCGATGTATATTTTTTTGAATAGTTTTATGTCGGGCGTCAATGATGCGCAGTCGGATATCACTTTTACCTCGATGGCTCATATCAAAATCTATAATGATTTATCATCGGACGTGCCGGTTTTTATTGAAAATCCCAAAGACGAGAACACCGTTGTAATGGTAAGCAATAACAGAAACATCAAGTATACAGAAGGAATAAAAAACGCAGCTCCCATCATCAACGCCGTCTCGAAGTCCGATGAGGTGGTGGGCATTGCGCAGCAGGTAAATCAAAATGTTATTATACGAAACGGAGTCACAAAATACAGCGCGCTTCTATCGGGGATAGAAGTTACTAATGAAAACCAGTTGTTCAAAACTTCGCAGTATATGATTTACGGAAGCTTATTTGATTTGGAGAAGCGCTCGGATGGGATTGTTCTTGGAAGTAAGCTGGCAAAGAATCTGGGAGTTTCCTTAGGAGACAACGTATCCATCTTAACATCGGACAATGTAACGAAGATTTATAAAATCATCGGGATTTTCGAGACAGGATCGGCAGGCACAGACGGCTCCAAAGCAATGGTATCTATCCAGACGGCGAGGCAGCTATTGTCCAAAAATAAAAGTTTTGCCACAGACATTATGGTCAATATCAAAGACTATTCAAAAGCTAAGGAAGTTGCAGCAGAAATGAAAGACATCACATCCTACAAAACAGAACCTTGGCAAGAGGGAAACAGCCAATTAGATTCGGCAAACGTCATTAGGGATATCCTCGCAATGGCAGTTTCGCTTACCATCTTGATAGTGGCAGGTTTTGGAATCTACAATATTATGAATATGACTGTCAACGAAAAGATAAGAGAAATTGCCATCCTGAAAGCAATGGGTTTCAATGGGAAGGACATCGTGGAGATCTTTTTGACGCAATCCATCATCATTGGATTGGTCGGCGGATTGACCGGAGTGGTTCTGGGAAATATCATATCGCGCATCGTCGATAATATTCCGTTCAAAATTGCTTCTTACGATACCTTGCCCATCAACTTCAGACCTTCAGATTATATTCTCGCTTTTATTTTTGGACTCTTTATTACCGTTATTGCCGGTTATCTCCCGGCCAGAAAGGCTTCTAAGGTAGATCCTGTTTCTATTTTGAGAGGTTAAAATAAAATCACAAAATACCACACTATGAATCACGAAGCCCAGACTTCCGAACGGTTATCTTTTTATTTATTTATAGTAATTCTCGCAATGTTGGCAATCGTCGAGCTGAATTTTTGTGACGCAGGCACCGTTAGCCGGCAGAACAGTACATCAGAAAAACTAAAAAATGAAAGCACTATCCATCAAAAATATTAATAAATTTTTCTACGAACCTCAGAAATTTCATGTTTTGAAAGATATCAGTTTTGATATAGAACAAGGAGAATTTGTGGCGATCGTTGGGAAATCGGGATCGGGAAAATCTACACTTTTATATCTACTTTCTACGATGGATACCGATTATGAAGGAGAAATTTTCATCAATGAACAAAAAGTTACCGGCCTGTCCCAAAATCAATTGGCAGATTTTCGGAACGAACACATTGGTTTTGTATTCCAGTTTCATTATTTGCTTCCGGAATTTACGGTTTTGGACAATGTGATGTTGCCTGCCCTGAAACTCAATAAAAAAAGCAAAGAAGAGATTCGCGAAAAAGCGATGGAACTTTTGAGAATGCTCGATATCCAAGGTCAAGAAGACAAACCCGCCTCCAAAATATCCGGCGGGCAGCAGCAAAGGGTTGCCATTGCCAGAGCCCTCATCAATGATCCGGCAATTATTATGGGCGATGAACCTACCGGAAACTTAGATTCCAAAAACACAGATATAGTTTTTGATATCTTCCGACAATTGGCAAAGGAACGCGGCCAAACCATTGTAGCAGTCACCCACGATGATGATTTTGCCGCCAATTGCGACCGAATTATTGAGTTTTCCGACGGGAAAGTCATTTCTTAATCTGTAATATGAAATATAAATTATTATCATTTGTCTGCATTGTATCTGCAATTTCATTTCCTGCCCAAAAGCAGATGCTGGATTTTGCAGGTGTAAATTACAGTCACAATACACTTAAAGATCATGAGATAAATGGAAAAAGCAGTGAAGTAGATGCATTTATTAATTTTCCTATTCTCAAGAAAGAGAAAGACTTAGTAGGTGGTAGATTAACTTTTCATCATTCCACTACCAGCAATGTAGATTCCAATTTTAATCAAACATTGTCAGGACTGGATGCTAATATATTCTGGGAAAAAAAATTATCTGATAATAGTAAGCTGCAAGTTCTAGCAATGGCCGGCATTTTTTCAGATTATGAAGACCTAAGCTGGAAGGATTTCCGCTATAGCATGGGAGGGCAATACCGTGTAGAACTCGGTGAAAAATTTTCTACGGGTGTTGGCTTGGCTTATGCAAGACAATTTTCGGGACACCAGATTAATCCCTTCGTTTCTATAAATTATAAAATAAATGAAAAATGGGAATTATCCGGCCTATTACCAATTAAGCCGAAGCTCACCTATCATATCAGTAAAAATTTAAAATGGATCAATGAACTTTCAGGAAAAGTAGAAAGTTATCGACTATCGGAAAATCAGTTTCAAAACTCTATAATTGAATATTCAGGATGGCATGCGATGACTGGTCTTGATATATTTCTCAAAAAACACCACCATTTAAATATCGGAGTGGGCTACGCTCTCAGGCAAAGGATGAGACTTTATGAGGATGCTGATACCAATAACTGGAAGATATTCACCTTCAACCTGTCAGAAAAAAGCAAGCCGGTTTCGGAAATTGTATTTTCTGGTTTCAAATGGACCGTTGGCTATAGTTTTCAATTTTAAACTTAAACATTTAAATTAAAGCCATTGCAAATACATTTTAAAAGCAAGGGTTGCCATTTCAGCTCTCGATTTGTTCAGTTTACCCAATTTATAAATGTTTTTCTTTCCGAGTGGAATTACTTTTGAATCATCAATAACAACCAAAAAAAGAAGATATTATGAAAAAAACAATCGAAAATTTAGGATCTCTATTTTCAAGCTATTCAAGATTAGCTCTGGGAATTTTTTTATGTGCTGCAACACTATCTGCAACTGCTTGTTCGGACGATGATGATAATGATAGTCCTGAAGAAGTCGTCGTAGAAGCGGATGCGGTAGACGTCGTGGAAGGAACTTTGGTTTCTCAAACTTATGGACTGACAGAAAGTGTGGCGGATGCTTCCCAAACTGCAGCAACCAACGAGGTATATGCCGGCAAATCTGCTTTAGTTTGTGGGCAACCCTACAATAGTTCTTTTTCAGCATCCAATTCGCAAGCCACATACTCGTATGCGTACTCCGTTCAGAAAAGTTATCAACTCAACTGTAATTCTTCTGGCTTGCCACAATCCTTCGCATATAGTCACAGCATGAGTGGAACCTATGATGCCGTGAGAATGTCTAGCAACGATGGCGCCGAAGGTGCTTTTACGTTGACAGGTTTGGACGCTTCCAGTGCCACTGCAGATCTCAATGGAACGTATAAACGTAGCGGTACGCAAATCTCCAAAGTTCGAAATCAGAGAACATTTAACAGCAATGTCCTCTACAACATTTCTAATTTGAAAGTCAACAAATCTCTGCACAAAATCGAAGGCGGAACGGCAACATTGGTAATTGAACTAAGCGCAGACGGCGTTACTAAATCTTATAATGCCACGATAACATTTACCGGGAACAACAGTGCCACTTTGGTAATAAACGGAAATAGTTATGTCATCAAATGGTAGAACAATTAGAAAAGTTAGATAAAAAAAATATACAAAATGAAACACCTTACATTAACCATTGTTTCTTTGCTCACGATCGCAAGCACTCTGAATCTAAAAGCTCAAACACTTGATCCGCAACAAGAAGCAAAACAATTTACAGAAAAACAGAAAACAGAGCTCTCTCTCACCGATGAGCAATATCCAAAAGTCGAAGCAATAAATGTGGCATTTTTCACCACCGTTGATTCCCTGAAAAGCACCGATGCGAGTAAGATGGCGAAACTTAAAACATTGAAAAAAGCCGACGAAGCCAGAACAGACTCTTTGAAAAAAATTCTTACAGACGAGCAATATGCAAAGTTTAAAAAACAAAGAAGTGAAAACAAAAAAGAGTTCAAAGGGCGGTACAAAAATAGAGGATAGCCTCTGTAAAACATCAAGAATCAACAAACGGTCTTGATGTTTTTTTTGTATTTTTAAATTCAGAATAAAAAAGCTTCTGTGAAAAAACTAAAAATAAATGCCGAAAAACTTCTTCCCATTGCCTTGGCAGTATTTCTACCGGGGCTGAATCTTTTTTCGAATTCGGCGCTACAAGAAGAATATGAGCTGGATTTTTATAAAAAGTGGTTTTATGCTACCTTGGTGTTATATCCTCTATGGCTTGTTTTGGAATGGGTTTCTAAGATGAAATTCAAATACAAATTTTTGTTGATTATTTTATCCATCATCCTATTTACCGCCATCATCTACTTCTTACTGGCACTTTTCGAAGAATGGATCGCCATACGATGGGTTTTTATCATCAAATTTTTCTCCGCTTCTATGCTGTTTTTGGTCATCCAATACGCTTTGCAAACGCAGAAAAACGTCACGCAGCTTAAGATAGAAAAAGAACAGATGCAAACGGAAAATTACCGAGCCCAGCTGGAGTCTCTTCGGGCAAAAGTAGACCCTCATTTTTTGTTTAATTCTTTGAATACGCTTCGCACTATGGTGCGGCACAATGATGCCAAATCGGAACAATTTATTCTCAGTCTTTCAGATTTTTATCGGCAAACATTAAAATACAATGAAGCAAAAGTCATCAAATTGCTTGATGAAATAAAATTGTTGGAATCTTATCTTTTCTTAATGAAAAACAGGAATGGAGAAGCCATCAGCATCACCATAGACATCCAAAAAGAATTGTATAAAATGCACATTCCGACCCTGGCGATGCAAACCGTGGTCGAAAATTGTTTCAAACACAATATGATGACTTCCAAAGCTCCGCTAAAAATCGAAATCATCAATACTGCGGATGATGCTATCGAAGTCATCAACAATATACAGCCCAAACTGGTGAAACAGCCGACTTCCGGATATGGATTAGAGTTTCTGAAAAAACGCTACGAATTGCTGGGAATCTACGATGGCGTAGAAATCGACCAAACGGAAGAGGAATTTACAACCCGATTAAAATTGATATAGAAGATGAACGTACTTATTGTAGAAGACGAACTGCATACTTCTAAATTACTGAAAGAAATCATTGAGCAGGACGAAAATTTCCTGGTGACAGAACGCTTGGAATCCATCGCCGAAGCCGTGCAATATTTAAGCAGCCATCAGTCAAAAATAGATTTGATATTCTTGGACATTCAGCTGGCCGATGGTCACAGCTTTGAAATTTTTAGTCATATCGAGATTACGGTTCCGGTTATATTTTGTACGGCGTATGACGAATTTACTCTGCAAGCCATTAAAAATAACGGGATCGATTATATTTTAAAACCCTTCAAAGAAGAAGATATTCACGCTGCATTGCAGAAATACCAAAGATTGGCTCAGACTTTCCGGCAGCGGGCGGCACCCTCACTGCAATTCCCTGTTTCCGGTGAATATCAGCATAGTTTTTTGACACCCTACCGAGATAAAACTTTGGTGAAAAATGTCAAAGATATCGCCCTGTTTTTTATAGAATGGGAAACCGTTTATATGTACACATTTTCTGGAGAGAAATTTCCCTTGTTCAAAAATCTCGAATATATAGAATCGGTTTGTAATCCACAGCAGTTTTTCAGAATCAACAGACAAAATCTCATCAACAGGGATGCGGTGCTGTCTATAGAACCTTATTTCAACAGAAAAATTATCATACAAACCAACCTGAAACTCACGAAAAACCTAATAGTGAGCCGATTAAAAGTGACGGCCTTTAAAGAGTGGTTGGAGTCTTGAATCTGAAATTTATTTTTGTCTTATCCATTCAATTGGTAAGCTATTTAAAGGCAACTCAGATACGCTTTCCAGCCTTCGGTTTTGTAGCGCAGCGCTTCCAGTTCCGGATCATCGGATTTATAAATTCCCCGACCCACGATGATGAAATCTGTTCCATAATTCCGGATGACGTGCTCCGGAGCATGGTATTGCTGCCCTTTGTCGTCGCCCTTTTTTCCCAGATGGACACCCGGCGTAAAGAGCAGCAGCTGATCCGAAATCTCGTTTTGAGCCACGCAACCGATGACGTTCGGATGGTTTTCGATCACTTTCAACGCTTCTTCGCGGTAATGAGAATCCGTCAAAGCGCCCTGCGAAGACATTCCCAAGATGGCGACTACGCCGACATTCACGAAGCAATCCAAGCTTTTGCTGCCGCCAATCACGTGAGATGTCACGAGATCTGCCCAGTTGGAAATCTCAAAAGTCCCGTAAGAAAATTGCAAAGCCTGCGTATTCCCGATGTCCGCAAATTTCCGATCTTCCATCAAAAGGAAGTTGTGCTTTTGGGCTAAGTTTTTTAATGGTAAAATGGTTTCGTCCTCATCAAAATCATTCAGAATATCGACGTGGGTTTTCAGAGCAACGATGTGCGGACCCGCAATATCGGCGAATGCAAGCAGTTCTTTGGTGGTGACAAAATCAGCGGAAGCGATGAGATTTGATCTTTTTTCAATAGCGATTTCTAATATTTTTTTGGCAAAGGAATGTTCTGCAATCTCCAATTTTTCTTCGTAAGACAAGCGTTTTTTCTCCTCAAAAACCACCTGATTTCCATTTACAAAATCTCGGATTCTGGCGACTTCGTCTTCATCGATGTAATGCATTTCCCTCAGAATTTTCACCACTTCCGAAATTTTGAAAAGCGAATGAACCTTGTAACCTTTGGCCTCCAATTTCTCTCTTCCGCCTTGCTGGCGATCCAGCACCACCACGATATCCGAGACTATGATACCTTCATTTTCAACTTCCTCAATGGTTTCGAGAATAGATTTTCCGGAGGTAATCACATCTTCCACCAAAAGACAGTTTTGCCCCTTGGCAAAAATCCCTTCGATGAGTTTCTTGGTACCGTAGGATTTGGCTTCTTTTCTCTTGATAATCAGCGGAATATAGCTCTCCAAAGACATCGCCGTCGCCATCGGAAGCGCCGCGTAAGGAACGCCACAAATAATATCAAAATTGTCCAATGGAAGCATTTCCAAAAGATAGTTGGCGAGTTTTTTCAGGATTTTTGGGTCAGAAGCGAGCGGCCGAAGATCTACGTAAAACGGACTTTCGATGCCGCTTTTCAGCGTGAAACGGCCAAACTTGATGATCCCGAGTTTGTAGCACTCCAGGAAGAATTCTTTTTTGCTTTCCATTAGCTTTTCTTAGATTTCAACAAATTTAAGGCTATTTTTTTAACCACAAAAGGCACAAAAGATTATTCAAAAAACACTTAAGTCACTTGCTATTTAAATAATATCACCAGCCACGTTCCACATTGGCAAACCTTTGACTTCCGAAATCTTTTATGGGATTTTTATGATGCTTTCTGGTTTATTCCTGTTTCCACTTCGGATTCGTCAATGATATTTTTTCGTTAATCCAGCAATTTTCCGAGTGCGCTCCCTTGAGATAGCCGATGCTCATCAGAAATTCGCCAACGATTTCGCCGCCCGTGAATTTAAAAGTTTTCTTGAAGAGTTTTACCCATTCTTCTTTAGTTTTGGGATGATGATGCTCCAGCCATTTTTCGAAAGAGCCAAATTCTTTTTTCAGTTCCAGGATGGTTTTAGCATTTTCTATCGCAGCATTTATTTTCAATTTATTTCTGATAATTCCTGGGTCAGAAAGCAATCTTTCTCTGTCTTTTTCTGTGTAATTCGCAATTTTTTCGATGCTAAAGTTGCTGTATGCTTTTCGGAAAGCATTTTCTTTTTTCAGAATGGTTTCCCAGCTGAGTCCGGCTTGGTTGATTTCCATAATCAACCTTCCGAAAAGTTCATCATCATCGTGAATCGGAAAACCGTAATGATTATCGTGGTAATTTTGGTGCAATGCTCTCCTTTCTTCCGGTTGCATTGTTTCGATTGAGGCGCAATAGGACATATATTTTTTCTTGTTAACTGAACCACGCAAAGATAATCAAGCTGAGACAATTAATCATTATAGACAATTTCTTATCTTCGTCCAAAAGCTTTTTTAAATATGTACAAATCCTTTTCTTTTTTCTTTTTGCTTTTCTCTTTTGTCTTATTCGATGCGCAGCTCGACGAAAAGAAACTCGATGAACTGATTCAAAACTCCTTGTCAACCTTCGATGTGCCGGGGATTTCCGTTGGGATCGTAAAAGACGGCAAGTTAATCTACGCCAAAGGTTTCGGCGTTCGTTCTCTCAAAAACAAGCAGCCGATGGACGAGAATACCTTGGTGGGAATCGCGTCCAACAGCAAAGGTTTTACTTGCACCGCTCTCGCCATTTTGGCCGATGAAGGCAAACTGAAATGGGATGATAAAGTGAGCAAATATATTCCCGAATTCCAAATGGCAGATCCGTACGTTTCTCAGAATGTGACCATTAGGGACTTGGTGACGCATCGCGCGGGGCTTGGTTTGGGACAGGGCGATCTGATGTTTTTCCCGGAAGGTGGCAGCCTTACGGTAAGTGATATTGTTCACAATGTTCGTTATTTGAAACCTGAAAATCCTTTCCGAACGACTTTGGACTACAACAACATTCTGTTCATCGTTGCCGGCGAGGTGATTCACAGAGTTTCCGGCTTGCAATGGGCAGATTTCGTGGAACAGCGCATTTTGAAACCGGTCGGGATGACTTCAAGTTTTGGAAGTTATAAAAACGCCATCTCTGCAAATTCTCAAAATATCATTGATGCGCACGCTCCGGTTGACGGAAAAGCGGTCGCCGTTTCTCACGATTGGAATGAGACGGCAAATGCGGCAGGCGGAATCCTGAGCAACATTAAGGATATGACGACTTGGGCAGCGTTTCTTATGAACGGATTCGTTACCAAAGACGGCAAACGATTGGTTTCTGAGAAAAACGCCCACGAACTTTGGAGTCTTCAAATTCCCGATAAAGTTGGTGCGAATTCTCCTTACGACACTCATTTTTATGGGTATGGTTTAGGCTGGTTTTTGAGCGATGTCAAAGGGCATTTGCAGGTTCAGCACAGCGGCGGACTGATAGGAACGGTAACGCATTTTACCCTGATTCCGGATTTGAAATTGGGAATTGTAGTCCTGACCAATCAGCAAGCCGGTGCGGTGCTTTCTACGATTACCAACACCGTGAAGGATTCTTATCTCGGCATCAACGATCGCAATTGGCTGAAAATCAATGGTGATAAAGCCAGAAAAAATGAAGCGCTCTTTGCCAAGCAGAAGAAAGAAGTATTTGCGAAAACTTCCAAATTCGAATCAGATTTGAAAGACGAGCAGTTTATCGGCTGGTACAAGGATAATTGGTTTGGGATTGTCGAAATTACCAAAGCCGGCAAGTCGTACAGATTAAGCTGCAAATCTTCTCCAAAACTGAAAGGAGAATTGTTACCCTATTCTGCCAATGCATTTGTGGTGAAATGGGACGACCGCAGCTACGATGCCGATGCCTTCTTCATTTTGAATTTTGATGAAAATGGAAAAGCCGTTTCTGCAAAAATGAAACCGATCTCTGATGTGACCGATTTCAGTTTCGATTTTGAGGATTTGGATTTGAAAAAGATGAATTAGGATTGTTAATGCAATAACGCTTAATTAGGTTTTAATTAGTTGAAGGTCAGTCAATAAGCTGGCTTTCTTAGTTATCATTCCTTCATACTTTTCATTGAAAAATGGTTGTGGAAAATCATTTTCTTTTTATTAAGCTGTATTCAACGACAAAAAAAATGATGAGATTCAGATAGATTAGAAATGTTAAAAGCTCTTTAATACTGATTTTCGGAGTCGTTTTCATATCAACTATGTCAAAAGATTTGGAACTAAAATTGTAAATCAAATGCAGAACAAAGTGATACAAATACAGCGAACTTTTGGAAACGATGGAGGCCGCAAAATAAAAAGATGAAAAATAAAACATTGGAAATTGTTTGTTTCCTCAATTGCAGATTTTATCCATAAGTAACTTAAGTTGGTTCTTAAAAAAATATCAAACAAATATTAAATTAATTAGATTTGCGAATCTAAAAAAGTAAAAATGGAGGCATCACAAGAAAAAATCCTAATTACAGGCGCTCTTGGGCAGATTGGGACAGAGCTAACGGCCAGATTATCAGAAATTTATGGGAGAGAGAAGGTCGTAGCATCGGGCTTAGACAAATGGAAAGAAGGCATTACGGAAGCCGGCTACTACGAAAGATTGGATGTAACTAATTTTCAGGCCGTTACCGATGTCATTAAAGAGCATAAGATCACAACGGTTTATCATTTGGCATCGCTGCTCTCGGGAACATCGGAAAAACAGCCCCTTTTTGCTTGGAAACTCAACTTGGAACCCTTGATACACCTCTGCGAATTGGCAAAAGAAGGACTGCTCAAAAAAATCTTCTGGCCCAGTTCTATCGCCGTTTTCGGGAAAGGAATTCCGAAAGAAAATGTGGGGCAAGAAGTGGTTCTGAATCCTACAACAGTGTATGGCATATCCAAAATGGCAGGCGAGAAATGGTGCGAGTATTATTTCGAAAAATATGATGTCGACATCAGAAGCATCCGTTATCCCGGACTGATTTCTTGGAAAGCACCGGCTGGCGGCGGAACCACAGATTACGCTGTGGAAATCTTTTACGAAGCCGTCGAAAATGGTAAATACACCAGCTTTATCAAAGAAGATACAGCGATGCCAATGCTCTATATGGACGATGCCATTGAGGCAACAATTAAATTGATGACTGCACCGAAAGAACAGGTCAAAATCCGATATTCCTACAATCTTGGCGGGATGAGTTTTACGCCCAAAGAATTGGCAAACGAAATCAAAAAAATAATCCCGGATTTTGAGATAAAATATGAGCCGGATTTTCGCCAAGCGATTGCAGAATCCTGGCCGGCAAGCATCGATGATTCTGCCGCCAAAAGAGACTGGGGATTGGATTATAAATTCGATATTACATCGATGTCAATAGATATGATTAATAATCTAAAGAAAAAATTGGGAAAATAGGATTGCCTCGTTAATTACTTTAATTCGATAGCTTTTTAACATTTGATTTTAAATAATTTACAATAATTATATAAATTTTTATTTAAGTGGTTTTATTAACGTTTAATATATCTTTGGCGGAAAAAATAAGAGAAATTAATCAAAATTTTTCACAGCCAGAATTGCTTTTGTCTATCGAAAATAAAACCAGAATAATTTCTTTATTATTAGAATCGCATGGCTATAAAGCCACTTTTTTCGTGGAAATTTCCATTGCAGAAGCCTTTCAAAAACTCCTGAAAAGTTTGTCGGTCAGCGGCCACGAGATTGCACTTTACAACGTCAATTCCGATGCTGAAGCGGTCTCAAAAACAAAACAAAACTTAGAGCAAATTATCGGAAAACCGATCCGCGGATTGCGACAAAAGATTCACCGCATCGACAGTTCTCAAATCAAAGAATTGGGCTTTGCCTACGTTTCGAATATCGAAGAATCGAAGATCAATTTTCTGTGGAGAAAGCTAACCGAGAAGACCAACATCTATACGGAAAATGAGTTGACCGTCGTTCCGGAAAGTCAGTCTCCCTATTCGCAATTGCCTTTCAACGACTATGTGCTGCAGGTGATCCCCTTGAAATACTACGAAAATATGCTGCTGGAGAGTGTGAGATCCAACGATTATGTGATGATCTATGCCAATGCCTGGCAGCTTTTCAGCAAAAAAGAGTTGCCGTTCTCATTACCTTTTTTCAAAAAGATCAATCTGGGCCGAGCTTTTGAAGATCGGCTGGAAGACATCTTTCAGTTTCTGGACGACCACGAAATTGCGGTTTCCAGAATGAAAGATTATCTCTTTTAGGCCAAGCATAAAAAGCTATCATTCTATCAATCAATATCTTAAGTACGATTCGGTTTTACTGTTTTTTTTAACGGAGTTCAAAAACGGTAATCTCCGGCAACACTCCTACTCTACCGGGATAACCGATGACCCCAAAACCACGATTGACATAGAGATATTTGCCTTCGCTTTGGTAGAGATCTGCCCATTTAGGATACCTGTACTTCACGGGCGACCATCGGAAGTTCTTGAGATCGATGCCGAATTGCATGCCGTGCGTGTGGCCGGACAGTGTCAATTGGATATTTTTGGGATGATGTTTCACCACGGCGTCAAAATGTGAAGGATCGTGGGACATAAGTATTTTTGCAGCGTCGGCAGGGACATTTCGGCTGGCTTTGTCAAGATCGCCATATTGCGGAAAAGGCGGAAGTCCCCAATTTTCGACACCGAGAATATACAGCTTTTCGCCATTTCTCTCGATGATGCAGTGCTCATTTCGCAGCATTTCGAATCCCGCTTTCTTCTCGTAATCAATAAGTTGTGGAATATTTTTAGCTTTTTCTTCTTTGCTTTTAAAGTCGCCATAATCGCCATAATCATGATTGCCGAGAATTGCAAATTTGCCGTCTTTACTTTTGATCTGAGCAAAAAGATCAATAAAAGGAATGAACTCGTCCGCATAATTATTCACCATATCGCCGGTAAAAAGTACCAGATCTGCATTTTGCTTATTAATCAAATCGATAGCGTGCTGCAGGTGCTTTGGATTATGGAAACTTCCGCTATGCACATCCGAAATCTGAACGATTTTGTAGCCCCTGAAACTCTCCGGAAGATTTTTCAGTTTGAGTCTCACTATTCTTGCTCTGTGACGATGCTTCCCGAAGACAATTCCATCTAAAACCACAGCCGCCAACAAGCCGGCAGATCCAAGACCGAGTAGGCTAACAAATTTTCGTCTGGAAGGATAGTTGTGATGATCTGTCGCCACATAGTTATAACCAAAATTCAGCAGTCTAAATAGATCTTCTACCAATAAAAAAACCACCGCCAAAATCTTTGGCAAAACAAAGATTAAAAATACAGAAAAAACGATCTGCAGCCTTTGATAGTCGTGCGAAGCCCGGTTGAATGTGAAGACGGAGTAGGCCAACAATCCATAGATGAGAATGGTGGGAACCCAGTAAATGAATTTTGCATTATGATGCGTGTAAACTGTTTTAAAAGCTTGATAAACATAGACTTCCAACAGCAAGAAAATGCCCAGAATAAATAAAATACTTTTTTGCATACTAAAAAATAAAGGAATAAAAAATTTTATTCCTCTTGTAAATAAACGATTAAATTCCGATTTTACTTTAAATTTTTCCTTCCGGAAATTTGTAGATCGCGCAGTTGATGTTCATCCCTGCGCCCACCGATGTAAAAATAATGTGCGAACCGGGCGTGAATGCCTGACCTTCGATTTTCCCTTTCCGAATCAAATCAAACAAAGTGGGAACAGTGGCCACCGATGAATTTCCCAACGCCTGAATTGTCATCGGAGAAATGTCGTGATCGTAGTCTTTCTGGCCATATAGTTTGAACAGCCTGCCAATCATGGCATAGTCCATTTTTGCGTTGGCCTGGTGGATTAGGATTTTGCTAATATCCGAGATGTCGAGGTGGGCTTTTTCTATGGTTTCTTTTATCGCGTCGGGTACGTTTTTGAGCGCATATTCGTAGATTTTTCTGCCTCGCATTCGGATGTACATTTTGCTTTGATCGGCGTCCAGATTAAGAGAAGGTGCATTTTCCAAATAGCAGAGTTCTTCTCCGTTATCGCACAGAGTTTTGTCGGCAATCAGCCCGACGGTGGTGTCCTCTGTTGCTTGCACTACCACGGCGCCGGCACCATCTGCAAAGATCATTTTATTCCTGTCAAAAGGGTCTGTAACTCTGCTGAGGGTTTCTCCGCCGACTACCAAAATGGTTTTGGCTTTATGAGCTTTTATTAAAGTATCGGCAAGAATCAGAGACTCTACCCAGCCGGGACAGCCGAAGATCATATCGTAGTTGACGCAATCTCTTCTTTTGATCTGCAATTTCCCTTTGAGTCTCGCAGAAAGAGAGGGCATAAAATTGGGAATCCCGTTCACGTCGACCTCGCCAAAATTGGTGGCGTAGATAATGTAATCAATTTGTTCCTTATCAATGCCGGCATCTTCAATAGCCTCCACAGAAGCACGCAGACCAAGATCGGAATTAAAATCCTCGGGATTCAAATATCTCCTTGTCTGTATCTCGGTAATATCTACAAATTTGTTGATAATCTCTTCTGTTGGCTTCTCTATGAGCACGTTATTATCATCATAGAAAACAGAATCCTTAAAATGCGAACCTTCTATTATATTTTCCGGAATGTAACTTCCGGAGCCAACGATCACTGTATTAGGCATTGCTAATCTTAAATTTTAATAGGCAAAATTACGTAAAAATTAATTGTCCTAATTTTATATGGGTAAATTTTTAAGACCACACTACTTAAAATGCAGTCTGTCAAATACATAATGCATCTCTATCCATTCTTTTCAGATTGTTTTGAATTTATGGGTATAATCTCTACTTTTGAAGAATGTTTGAGTTCCAGACGATCGAGCACGAAACCGAAGATGTTCTTCTGAAAGAAAAAGGCAGCCGGTTCATTGGTTTTGCATATCCGGTGATGTCCGAAGCTGAAATCAAAAATAAACTTCAAAATCTTCGTAACCTGCATCCCAAAGCAACACATCATTGCTATGCTTATCGGCTGGGAGTCCAGGGAGAAAATTACCGTGCGAATGACGATGGTGAACCCTCCGGCAGTGCCGGATTGCCCATCTACAACCAATTGCTAGCTCATCACCTCACCAATGTATTGCTCGTCGTTATCCGTTACTACGGCGGGACTAAACTTGGCGTGAGCGGATTGGTAAAAGCTTATAAAGAAACTGCGAAATCGACCTTGGAACACACGAAAATCGTAACCAAAGAATTGGAATCGAGAATTGAATTGAAGTTCAAATTCTCTCAGCAAAATGTGATTTTTGGTCTGTTGAATAGATACAAGGCAAAAATCATTTCTTTCGAAGCGGCAGACATTTGCCAAATCGTGGCCTCCGTGCGCACTTCACAAAAAGAAAGCATCTCAGACGAATTGTCCGAAATGCTTTTGGAATTTAATATTTCATAACTTTAATCCCTTCTATTCCCAAAAAGCATCGAGGCAAAATAAAGCAGTTGTGCCAGCGAGCCGAGAGCCGCCACCACGTAAGTTCTCGCTGCCCATTTGAGCGAATCTGCTGCGCCGGCATATTCCTCCCGAGACACGGTGCCTGTAGATTCCAGCCATTTAAGAGCCCGATTGCTGGCATCGTATTCTACCGGTAATGTTACAAATGCAAATAAAGTAGTAATTGCGAACAGACCAACCCCAATCGCCAGTACCGAGGTGTTTCCGTTGGGATCTTCGATGGTACTCGTGGATGCCATTATGACAATGCCTGCCAGCAAGACATATTGCAAAAGGTGGGAACTGATGTTGACGATGGGAACCATTTTGGATCTTAACTGCAGCATAGAATAGCCGATGGCATGCTGCACGGCATGACCACATTCGTGCGCTGCCACGGCAGCCGCAGCGGCATTTCTTTGCATATAAACCCCTTCGGAAAGATTGACCGTTTTGGTTTCCGGATTGTAGTGATCCGTCAATTGCCCGGGAATGGAAACTACTTGAACATCTGTAATCCCATGGTCCCGGAGCATTTTTTCGGCGATTTCTTTGCCGGAAAGTCCGTTCCTGAGATGAACTTTGGAATAGTATTCGAATTTGGATTTGAGCCTTGCAGAAACAATCCAGCTCAGCAACATAGAAATCCCTATGATTAAATAGTAACCACTCATATTATTTTCGCTTTACTTTTAAAAGTTATTTCGTTTGAAGTAAAAATTATGCCAAAGCATTGCCGTTTTTTCCTTAAAAACTATCTTTGTCCTCTCTATTAAAAAAGGATATGGCAAACATTCATGTAAAGCAAGTGATTACAGAGAAAGAGCAGTTGGATTTTATCAAATTCCCAATGGAACTTTATAAGAACAATCCGAATTATGTTCCCCCATTAATCAGTGAAGAAAAAAAAATCTGGAAAAAAGAACATAATCCTGCGCTCAAATATTCTCAGGCAAAACAATTTCTTGCGTTTAAAGATAAAAAAATCGTTGGCAGAATTGCTGTGATAATCAATGGAAAAGAGGAAGAAGAGCTGGGTATCCGGAAAGTGAGATTTGGCTGGTTGGATTTTATTGATGATGCCGAGGTTTCCAAAGCTTTGCTGGATGAAGCTATAAAATTTGCAAAAGAAAATCATATTTCCAAAATCGAAGGTCCAATGGGCTTTACCAATCTGGACAAGGCCGGAATGCTGACTTTCGGGTTCGATAAACTGGCCACAATGATCGGTCTTTATAATGAGGCGTATTATCCGAAGCATATGGAAGATCTGGGCTTGCACAAAGAGAAAGAATGGGTAGAATTTCAGCTGCAGTTTCCCGAAATTTTGCCGGAAAAAGTGGAGAAATTCAGCGCTTTGATTGCCCAGAAATATAAATTGAGGACTTTGAAATTCCATAACAAAAAAGAAATCCTGCCGTATGTAGAATCGATGTTCAAATTATTAGACGATACTTACAAAGATCTTTCTACGTACACACCCATCTCCGACGAACAAATCAAAACTTATAAAGAAAAATATTTCGGATTCATCGATAAAGATTACATCACTTGTGTGGCGGACGAGCATAATGCACTGGTGGCTTTTGCCATTACGATGCCTTCCTATTCCAAAGCTTTGCAGAAATCCAAAGGAAAACTGTTCCCCCTCGGATGGTGGTATTTTTTGCAGGCAACAAAGAAGAATGACCGTGCTAATTTCTATTTAATAGGAATCCATCCGGAATACCAGAGACGCGGCGTTACCTCTATGATTTTCAAAGCCATCCAACAAAATTTGAAAACGAAAGGAATCAAATATCTGGAGACTAATCCCGAATTGGAAGAAAATAAAAGCGTACAATTGCTGTGGCAGGAATATCATCCTGTGAACCACAAAAGAAGAAGAACCTACTCTTTGGAAATTCAATAAGAAGAAACGCCTATTATTTCACATCAAGATTTAAAAGAATAGACCACTAACAAAACGCAACCTATTACAAAATATTAATCGTGAAAAAGCAACTCTATATCTATGCCGGCTTGATTATTTTGTTTGTAGCTTATAATTTCTACAAGCCTATTGAGGATGCACGGATCGACACCGGCATCAATATTCTATTTGCCAGCATTTTGTTTCTTTACATCGCTTATATTGCTTATCTCGTTCTGAAGAGAATGGGCAAAAAATAGAAAGCAATTCTATTTATACGAATTCTAAATTTTGTAAATAGATTTTTTCTTCTTTATAATAAGCGCCAATTTATATCTATATTAAATCTTTATTTAGTAATTTTGCATAGTTAATTTAATCCTAAATGAATTTACCTGCCAATTATATCCCCATACTTATTCAGGCCGCGGTTGGTCTGGGATTTGTCGCTATTTCCTTGCTTGGAGCTCACTATTTGGGACCTCAGCAGAAAGAAGGCGACTCCGTAAAAAACTCCAGCTGGGAGTGCGGTGTGCCTGTGGAAGGCAACGCGAGAACGCCGTTTTCAATCAGATATTTCTTAACTGCTGTTTTATTTGTTTTATTCGATATTGAGATTGTTTTCTTCTATCCTTACGCAGTTAATTTTAGAGAGTATGGGATGGAGGGTTTCCTTGCCGTACTTGCATTTGTTGCCATTTTCTTTGTTGCTTTTTTCTACGTTTGGAAGAGAGGCGCATTAGATTGGGACAAGTAAGATTATTTTAAATTATAACTATTATAAATTTTGGATGGCTGATTGCAGGTTTAAAATTCAATAAGATTTTTAATCTCAAAATCAAAAATTCAAAATCAAAATCTAAAAAAAATGTCAAACAATAAACCAGAAATCATAACAGATGCAGCCGCTCCTCCGGGATTTGAAGGAGAAGGCTTCTTTGCCACACAGCTGAGCAGTGTGGTAGGCTTAGCAAGAAAATATTCACTTTGGCCCTTGCCGTTTGCAACATCCTGCTGCGGTATCGAATATATGGCCACACTGAACCCTACTTTCGACGCCTCGAGATTCGGAATGGAAAGAAACTCTTTCTCGCCACGGCAGGCCGATATGCTGATGGTCTGCGGAACGATTGCCAAGAAATTGGCTCCTGTCTTAAAAGACGTCTATACCCAAATGGCCGAGCCAAAATGGGTAGTTGCCGTTGGGGCGTGCGCTTCCAGTGGCGGTATTTTCGACACCTATTCTGTTCTTCAGGGAATCGACAAAATTATTCCCGTAGATGTATATGTTCCGGGTTGTCCTCCAAGACCGGAGCAGATCATAGAAGGCGTAATGCAGGTGCAAGCACTGGCCGAAAGCGAAAGCGTCAGAAGAAGAGATATGCCGGAATATCAGCATTTGTTGGATTCTTACAATATCAATAATTAAGAGGAGATGACGAACGAATTTGTATTAGAAGCCATCACGAGAGAATTTCCCGATTCCGTAATTTCCAGTTCAGAACCCTACGGAATGCTGACGATAGAAGTCAAAAAAGAAGACATCAAGAAAATCATTCACTATCTTAAGGATTCGACATTAGAAATCAATTTTTTGACCGACATCTGTGGCATTCATTATCCTGAAACACCTGCAAAAGAATTAGGCGTCATCTATCACCTTCATAATATGATGACCAATTTCAGACTTCGTCTTAAAGTTTTTATGACCAGAGAAGACATCGAAGTCGATTCTCTTACAGACTTATATTCCGGTGCCAACTGGATGGAAAGAGAAACTTACGATTTTTACGGAATCAAATTCAGAGGGCATCCCGACCTGAGGGTCATCCTTAATATGGAAGACCTGGGCTACCACCCAATGCTGAAAGAATATCGTCTCGAGGACGGAACACGAACAGATAAGGACGACAGCATGTTTGGAAGATAGATTACAAATCAATGATAAATGATGACAAGTAAATGATTATCAATCATCGGCGATCAATTATCAATTTTAAAAATTATGAAAGATAACTCATTATCCAATATACTCAGCCAACACGAAAGCAAAGAACAGATCGATGGGCAACTATACACCCTCAATCTGGGACCTACACATCCTGCTACGCACGGCATTTTCCAAAATGTCCTAACGATGGACGGCGAAAGAATTTTGCACGCTGAGCAAACGGTGGGCTATATCCACAGAGCCTTTGAAAAAATCTCCGAAAGAAGAAATTTTGCTCAGATCACGACACTTACCGACAGAATGAATTACTGTTCTTCGCCTATCAACAATCTTGGTTGGCATATGACCGTTGAAAAATTGATCGGAGTCAAAGTTCCAAAACGTGTCGATTACATGCGGGTGATTATGATGGAACTGGCAAGAATAGCGGACCACCTGATTTGCAACGGGGTCACCGGAATGGATACCGGCGCCATTACGGGATTGACTTATATGTTCATAGAAAGAGAACGCATCTATAATTTGTATGAGGAAATATGCGGGGCGAGGATGACGACCAATATGGGAAGAATCGGCGGATTTGAAAGAGACTTCAGTCCTAAGTTCCACGAATTGATTCAGGATTTCCTCAAAACTTTCCCCGATAGGTTTGCAGAATTCGGTCAATTATTAGAACGAAACCGAATCTTTATGGACAGAACCATCGGTGCTGGCGCAATCTCCGCAGAACGTGCCTTGAATTACAGCTTCACGGGTCCCAACCTTCGCGCCACAGGCGTAGATTACGATGTGCGGGTCGCGCAGCCTTATTCTTCTTATGACGATTTCGATTTCAACATTCCCGTAGGAACAGCCGGCGACACCTACGATCGTTTTATGGTGCGTCAGCACGAGGTTTGGGAATCGGTCAAAATCATCAAACAAGCTTATGAAAATCTGCCGGAAGGACCATTCCATGCCGATGTACCGGATTTCTATCTTCCGGAAAAAGCCGATGTTTATCAAAAAATGGAAGCCTTGATCTACCATTTCAAAATCGTTATGGGTGAAACGGATGTTCCGAAAGGCGAAGTCTATCACGCTGTCGAAGGCGGGAACGGAGAATTAGGGTTTTACTTGGTAAGCGATGGCGGAAGAACGCCGTACAGACTTCACTTCAGGAGACCGTGCTTTATTTACTACCAAGCTTATCCGGAGATGATCACTGGATCCGTCATATCGGATGCCATCGTGACGATGTCTAGTATCAACATTATTGCCGGCGAATTAGATGCATAATTTTTACGGCGTACAAAGTGAAATGGATGAAGATTAAAAATAGAAGTACACTGTACACTGTACATTTTACAACAAAATAAAGATGAACGAAACAATTGCTTTTAAACCTGAAAGCTTAGCACAGGTTCATAAAATAATCGCAAGATATCCGGAAGGAAGGCAAAAATCTGCTTTGATTCCTGTCCTGCATCTTGCCCAGAAAGAATTTGGCGGTTGGCTGGACGTGCCGGTCATGGATTATGTTGCAGAGCTACTCGGCATCGTGCCGATTGAGGTATACGAAGTCGCAACATTCTACACGATGTTCAATATGAAGCCGGTGGGAAAATACGTTTTGGAAGTATGCAGAACCGGACCCTGCACGCTGAACGGAAGTGACAAAATTCTCGATCATATCAGAACAAAACTGAACATCAAAGATGGCGAAACTTCCGAAGATGGATTGTTCACGCTGAAGCCAGCAGAGTGTCTTGGCGCTTGCGGCTATGCACCAATGATGCAGTTGGGTAAATTCTTCCACGAACATCTGACCATCGAAAAAGTAGATGAAATCCTTGATCTTTGCAGACAAGGCGCGATTGATTTGGATTAAGATTAATTGAAAAAAAATAATTAAGCAAAAGCTGTCACACCGAGACCGTCGAAGTGTGCAAGCCCATTGCTATAAGCTTAAAAAAATGAGTAAAAAACTTTTACTTAAAAACGCACACATCGAAGGCATCCGCTACTTCGAAACCTATCGCCAAAACGGCGGCTACCAAGTAGCAGAAAAAGCTTTTAAAATGAAGCCGGAAGAAATCTTGGAAGAAGTAAAAGCATCCGGACTAAGAGGAAGAGGCGGCGCAGGTTTCCCGACGGGCTTGAAATGGAGCTTCCTCGCAAAACCAGAAGGCGTGCCAAGACATTTAGTCGTCAATGCCGACGAATCCGAACCGGGAACCTTCAAAGACCGATATCTGATGGAGTTTCTTCCTCACCTTCTGATTGAGGGGATGCTGATTTCTTCGTACGCGCTGGGTTCCAATGTTTCCTACATCTACATCCGCGGAGAATACGCATGGATTCCCGATATTTTGGAACAAGCCATCGAAGAAGCCAAAGCTGCCGGATTTCTGGGAAAAAACATTTTAGGATCTGGTTTCGATTGCGAAATCTACGTTCACAGAGGTGCCGGAGCCTACATCTGTGGCGAAGAAACGGCTCTACTGGAATCTTTGGAAGGAAAAAGAGGAAACCCGAGACTGAAACCGCCTTTTCCGGCCGTAAAAGGGCTTTGGGAACGGCCAACCGTGGTAAACAACGTAGAGTCCATCGCTGCTATCGTCCCGATTATTGATATTTCGGGCGCAGAATATGCTAAGATAGGCGTCGGCAAATCGACGGGTACCAAATTAATTTCTGCCTGTGGCAACATCAACAAACCCGGCGTTTACGAAATTGATATGACCATCACCGTAGAAGAATTTATATATTCCGACGAATATTGTGGCGGCATCCCCAACGGGAAAAGGCTGAAAGCATGTATTCCCGGAGGCAGCTCTGTCCCGATTGTCCCGGCCAATTTATTATTGAAAACCATCAATGGCGAACCACGATATATGAACTACGAGTCGCTTGCCGACGGCGGCTTCTCGACCGGAACGATGATGGGTTCCGGTGGTTTCATCGTCTTGGACGAAGATCAATGCATCGTCAATCATACGATGACCATCGCAAGATTCTACAACCACGAAAGTTGCGGACAATGCACGCCTTGCCGAGAAGGCACCGGCTGGATGTACAAAATATTGAAAAAAATAGATAACGGCGAAGGCAAAATGGAAGACATCGATTTGCTTTGGGACATCCAAAGAAAAATCGAAGGCAATACGATTTGTCCTTTGGGAGATGCTGCGGCGTGGCCGGTTGCCGCCGCTATCAGACATTTCAGAGATGAGTTTGAGTGGCACATTAACAATCCGGAACTTTGTAAAATTCAAAATTATGGTTTAGGAAATTATGCCGACCCAATCCCGGCAGCAGCCAATTAGCATCATGAGTGAAGGTAAAAGCAGAAGAAAGAAAAATATAATGAAGAAAATCTTATTGTTATTATTAGCAATCACAAGTGTAGAAGGTATGAGAGCGCAAAGCGAAGCATTCAAAAAAGGATCAGTAATGATTTTTTGGGGTTGGAACAGAGCTTGGTATTCAAATTCGGACATCCATTTTTATGGGAAGGATTATAATTTCACTTTGCATAATGTATCGGCGCACGACCGACCGACGCCTGTCAGCGAGTTTGACCATTATATCGATCCTACCAAAATGTCTATCCCCCAAGTTAATTATAACGTCACTTATTTTATTAATGATAACTTGGGAATTACTTTTGGAATAGATCATATGAAATATGTGATGGATCAGGATCAAACTGTGAAGATAACAGGCTACATTGCTGATCCGCATTATGCCGCGATGATTCAAAATGGACAAGTGGATCTTACCAATGGAGAATTTCTGCAGTACGAGCATACCAATGGTTTGAATTATCTTAATCTGGGAATTCAGAAATTTAGGCAACTATTGAACAAAAAGAATTTTGATATCTTTTGGGGTGCCGGCTTTGGAGCCGGTGTGCTAGTTCCAAAAACTGATGTAATCCTCATGGAAAAAGAGGAAAGTGATCATTTTCACTTAGCAGGATTTGGACTGGATGCCAGAACCAGCGTAAACTTGGTCTTATGGAATCATTTTGTTGCCAAAGCAGAATTCAAATATGCCTATATCAATTTGCCAAGCGTAAGAACTACACAGGAAAATGTAAAAGTAGATAAAGCCATACAGGATTTCAATACTTATGAACTGGTATTCGGTATTGGATATACTTTTAATACAGGAAAGAAACATAATTACAATTAAGACTATTGCTGACGCATATAGCCAAAAGCATACAATATGAGCGAAGAAGTCAAAAAATTTAAAGTTACCATAGACGGACAGACAACGGAAGTCTTGCCAGGCACTTCTATTTTGGAAGCGGCAAGACAGATCGGAGGCAAATCTGTACCACCGGCAATGTGCTATTACAGCAAGTTGGAAAGCAGCGGAGGAAGATGCAGAACGTGTCTTGTGGAAGTATCCAAAGGTTCCGAAGCAGACCCAAGACCGATGCCCAAATTAGTCGCGAGTTGCAGAACAAGCGTGATGGACGGCATGGAAGTCAAAAACTTAACATCCGAAAAAGCACAGGAAGGCAGAAAAGCCGTTACCGAATTTCTTCTGATCAATCACCCTCTGGACTGCCCTATTTGCGATCAGGCGGGGGAATGTCACCTTCAGGATCTGGGTTATGAGCATGGAAATCCGGAAACCCGATATGAGTTCGATAGACGCACTTTCGATGCAGATGACATCGGACCTTATATCAAATTGAATATGAACCGCTGCATCCTGTGTGCAAGGTGCGTCTTGCTAGCCAATCAGCTGACCGAAAAAAGAGAACACGGCATCTTGTACAGAGGAGATCACGCCGAAATCTCTACGATGCTGAACAAAGCCTTGGACAACGATTTCATCGGAAACGTTATCGATGTTTGCCCGGTTGGCGCTCTTACAGACAGAACCGCCCGATTTGCCAGCCGTGTGTGGTTCACCAAACCGTACAATGCCACTTGTTCTTGTACCAAATGCAGCGGAAAAGCCGTCCTCTGGATGAAAGGCGACGAAGTAATTAGAGTTACAGCAAGAAAAAATCAATACGACGAGGTCGAAGACTGGATCTGTAACGAATGCCGGTTCGAGAAAAAAAACCCGGCACTATGGAATATCGAAGGACCAAGACATATCGATAGACATTCGGTCATTTCTCTCAACCATTACGAGAAAAATACCGACAGCTATAATGTGCTGGATAACCCCGACGCCAAAGAGATTGGCGTGGCAGACGAACAACAAATCAAAAAATTAGACAATGAAATCATTTGATATTGTGGAATGCTTCAACATCAAATCCAATAAATCGATATGGAATTACTGACTTTTAAAATCATACTGGTAGTTGCTTTGTTTCTTTTGTCCCTTACCATCGCTGCCTATTCTACGTGGGCAGAGAGAAAAGTAGCAGCTGTGATGCAAGACAGAATCGGCCCCAATAGATCCGGACCTTTTGGATTGCTGCAACCTTTGGCAGATGGCGGCAAATTTTTCTTCAAAGAAGATTTTACTCCGGCCAACGCAGAGAAATTTCTTTTTATCGTGGGACCCTCCTTGGTAATGTTTATTTCCCTGATTACCGGAGCCGTTATTCCGTGGGGTAAATCACTGAATATTGGGGGCGTTTCCTACGATCTGCAGGTGGCCAATATTGATGTTGGCGTTTTGTTCATCATCGGAATGGCCTCCATCGGCGTGTACGGGATTATGATCGGCGGCTGGGCCTCCAACAATAAATATTCCTTAATAGGCGCAATCCGAGCTTCTTCGCAGATGATTTCCTATGAATTGGCAATGGGATTGGCGCTGCTTTCCATCATTATGATGTCGGGAAGTCTTGATCTCAAAGTTATTTCCGAAGCACAAACCCACGGGAAGATCTGGGGATTCATTCCTGCTATTTCCGGAATCAACTGGAATATCCTTTACCAGCCCTTGGCCTTTTTAATATTTTTTATTGCAGCTTTGGCAGAGACCAATCGCAGCCCATTCGACCTGCCGGAATGCGAATCAGAACTGGTCACCGGCTATTCTACCGAATATTCTTCTATGAAATTGGGAATGTATATGTTTGGAGAATATGTCAATGTCTTCATTTCCAATGCCTTTATGGTCGTGCTGTTCTTCGGAGGATACAACTATCCGGGAATCGACTGGGTCACTCAAAACTGGGGAGAAAACGCTGCCGGAATATTAAGCATTCTCGCATTTTTATTAAAAACAATCATCGGAATCTTGATCTTTATGTGGATCCGGTGGACGCTTCCGAGATTCAGATATGACCAATTGATGCACTTGGGATGGAAGACTCTGATTCCGCTGGCACTCATCAATTTAGTTGTGACAGGTGTCGTCATCTTAGCATCAGGAAATTAAAATTGAATAATAAAAAGATATAAGACAAGAATGGTCTGAGATCTAATGTCTAACATCTAACATCTTTAATTAAATGAAACTCACTAACAGATCAAAAGTTGTTTCGAACAAAGAAATGACCTTGGCAGAAAAGATCTACCTTCCTGCGATTTTCAAAGGGATGGGAATCACTTTCAAGCACGCTGTACGAACGGTGATGAAAGGTGCGCCTGCGGTATATTCCTATCCCGAGGTTCAAAAACCGAGAGCTAAAGTATGGCGCGGCTTGCACGTTCTGAAACTTGACGAAGAAGGCCGAGAACGATGTACGGCTTGCGGCCTTTGTGCCGTGGCCTGCCCTGCAGAAGCCATCACAATGACGGCAGGGGAACGCACCAAAGAAGAAACACATCTTTACCGAGAAGAAAAATATGCAATAACCTACGAGATCAATATGCTGAGATGCATCTTCTGCGGAATGTGTGAGGAAGCCTGTCCCAAGTCGGCGATTTATCTTACAGATCGGCTCGTAGATGTGGAACAGAACAGAAATTCCTTCATCTACGGCAAAGACAAATTGGTAGAGAAAATCGATGCACGGATCGATATCACCGAAAGGCAGTCCGAGAAACAAAAAAAAGCTGTAAAATAATGGATCAGATTTTATTTTTTATCGTTGCGTTTTTGGCCATTGCAAGTGCAGTTTACTTCGTTTTTGCCAGGAATCCTCTGCATGCAATCCTTTCCCTCATCGTCACGATGTTCTCCATTGCGGGAATGTACATTCTGCTCAACGCACAATTTCTAGGAATCGTTCAGATTATCGTTTATACCGGTGCCATTATGGTTTTGTTCCTTTACATTTTGATGATGCTCAACCTCAACAAAGAAGACGAAAGCAAAAAGGAGAATCTGCCGAAGTTTATCGGGATTTTCTCAGTTTGTATACTTTTTGTCGGAATGTTGGGCGCCTACAAAGGTCTTAGCGGCAAAACAATGGCAGCGGACAACATCGATTATTCTATCGGTCTGACGAAAAATCTCGGACGCTTATTATTTAACGAATACGTGCTGCCCTTTGAATTGGCTTCAATCCTTATCTTAGCAGGAATCGTGGGCGCTGTTTTGATTGGTAAAAAAGATTTATAAAATTATGGAAGACGTTAATACATTTATACAGCAAGTACCTTTGGAATATTTCATCATTCTCAGCACCGTTTTGTTCTGCCTCGGCGTATTGGGCGTTTTGCTTCGCAAAAATGCCATTGTGATATTGGGTTGTGTAGAATTGATGCTCAATTCCGTCAATCTTCTTTTGGCGGCATTTTCTGCTTACAGTGGCGATGGCAACGGCCAGCTTTTGGTGTTCTTCATTATGGTGGTTGCAGCAGCCGAAGTAGCGGTGGGACTGGCAATTATCGCAATGATGTACAGAAACAGCAAATCGGTGGACGTCAGTATTTTTAATAAATTAAGAGGATAATAAAAGGAATGGAAAATTTAGTTTACGCAATCGTACTTTTACCTTTAGCCGGATTTCTGATCAACGGTCTTTTTGGGAAAAGACTTCCTAAGATGCTTGTGGGCAGTTTGGCAACATTGGTAGTTTTCGCATCGTTTGTTATCACGACCACGATATTTTTAAATTTTAATGAAGACAGTGCGCCTGTTATCATCAAAGCTTTTGAATGGTTCACAGTGAATGGCATTCAGGTTAATTTCGGCTTTCAGATCGATCACTTGTCCTTAATGATGGTGATGATCGTCACCGGCGTTGGGTCGCTCATTCATCTCTACTCTATCGGCTATATGAGCCACGACAAAGGATTTTACAAATTCTTCTCCTACCTCAATCTCTTCATTTTTTCGATGTTGATTTTGGTTTTAGGAAGCAATTATCTCATTTTGTTTATCGGTTGGGAAGGCGTCGGACTTTGTTCTTATCTGTTAATCGGATTTTGGTACACCAATGAAGAATACGGAAAAGCCGCAAGAAAAGCCTTCATAATGAACCGTATCGGCGACCTCGGATTGCTAATCGGAATTTTCGCCATTGCAGCACAGATCAACGCAGTAGATTACCTTTCCGTCGCACAAAACGCTTCAATTTTCGAATTGGACGGAACGCCTATCATATTTATCACAGCCAGTTTGTTGATCGGAGCAACGGGTAAATCTGCCCAGTTTCCGCTCTACACTTGGTTACCGGATGCGATGGCAGGCCCCACGCCGGTCTCTGCATTGATCCACGCCGCTACGATGGTTACTGCCGGTGTCTATCTCGTGGTACGATCCAATTTCTTATTCGTTCTGGCGCCAACGGTGCAAGATGGCATTCTCTTTATTGGATTTTTAACCGCGGCATTGGCGGGCTTCTATGCGCTTCGTCAAAACGATATCAAAAAAGTGCTGGCCTACTCCACAGTTTCTCAACTTGGATTTATGTTCATTGCTTTAGGCTTAGGCGCTTATTCAACAGCGATGTTTCATGTGATGACGCACGCTTTCTTCAAAGCTTTGCTTTTCTTAGGCGCCGGTTCGGTGATCCATGCGATGAGCAACGAGCAGGATATGCGTTTTATGGGCGGTCTGAAAAAATACATCCCGATTACCCACATCACTTTCCTGATAGGGACCTTGGCCATCTCAGGATTTCCATTGTTTTCCGGGATGATTTCCAAAGACGAAATTCTAGTCGCGGCTTATGCCAAAAGTCCCATTTATTGGGTGATGCTTTTCGTTTTGGCAGCCATCACGGCAACATATATGTTCCGGCTCTACTATCTGACTTTCCACGGCGAGTTCCGGGGGAGCGAAGATCAGAAACAGCATCTGCACGAGAGCCCTGCAAATATGACTTTCCCACTAATTGTTTTGGCTATCCTTTCTGTAGTCGGAGGTTTTATTAATCTTCCGCATTATGTCGGCGAAGGTCAGTACGCCAAACTAATGCAATGGCTAAAACCGGTGCTGACGGAAGAAAGTTTCAAACAGATGGAAAATACGCTTTCCGGCGTCAGTTTCAATACAGAAATGATGCTTGCCGGCGCCACCGTTTTGATGTTCTTCGCCGTCTGGATTTTTGTCCGAAATACCTATGTGAAAAAGCAGAAAAGAGCACTTCCCGAAGAGCAATATAGGGGCTGGGAAAAACTATCGGCTAGAAAATTATTCGTAGATGAAATCTATAACGCATGCATCGTGAAGCCTTTCGAGGAAGCCGGCAAGGCTGCGTTGATGTTCGATAAGGCCGTTCTCGATCCTATTGTTAATTTCATCGGATTGGGCGCCCAAGATTCTGGCAGAGCAGCAAAACGACTGCAAAACGGGAATGTGGAAAACTATGTGCTGATTATGTCATTGGCTGTAGGTATTGTACTGATTGTTAACTTTTTTTTGAAATAAAATAAATAATGTCTTATTTACTTTTAACATTATTACTCTTACCGCTCGTAGGTTCGGTTTTGCTCTTTTTCTGGAACAATGCTTCCGGCAAACATGTCGCTTTGGTTTTTGCAATCGCGGAGATGATCTTAGCCTTGTATATGCTTGGGAATTTCGATTTTAATCCAACCGTTGATGCGCCTTTGCAGTACGAAATCACCTATCCCTGGTCCAGCTACATCAAGAGCAACTTCAATTTTGGGATCGATGGGATGAGCATGCTAATGGTGCTGCTGACCAATATTTTGGTTCCCCTGATTGTTTTGTCATCTTACAACGAAACCAAAGGCTATCCCGCTTCTTTCTACGCCCTTATTTTGTTGATGCAGTTCGGATTGTTGGGGGTTTTCACGTCTTTAGACGGCTTGTTGTTTTACATCTTCTGGGAAGTTTCTTTGATCCCAATCTGGTTGATCGCCGGGATCTGGGGTCAAGAAGACAAGCGCATCAAAGTCACGACCAAGTTCTTCGTTTACACTTTCGTGGGATCGCTGTTTATGCTCATCGGACTCATTTATGTTTACAACCAATCGGCCTCTTTTGCTTTGACAGATCTCTATAACGCCGACCTCAATATCAATCAGCAGACGGTAATTTTCTGGTTCATCTTCTTTGCATTTGCCGTCAAATTACCAATTTTCCCGTTCCACACTTGGCAGCCCGATACTTATACTTACGCGCCTACACAAGGCTCGATGCTACTGTCCGGTATTATGTTGAAGATGGCCGTTTATGGCGTATTAAGATATTTGTTACCAATCACACCATTAGCAATTGGCGGAATTTCCGGCGAGATTGTCATTATCCTTGCCGTCATTGGCGTTATTTATGGCGCATTGATCGCTATGATTTCCACAGACAGCAAGCGGCTGATAGCCTTCTCATCGCTTTCCCACGTGGGACTGATTGTCGCTGGGATTTTTTCCAGTGCGGTTGTCACGATGCGAACAGGATTGACTTTCGAAGGCGGACAAGGTGCGATGATTCAGAGTTTTGCTCACGGTATCAACGTCGTAGGATTGTTCTACTGCGCCGATATTCTTTATAAAAAATTCAAAACAAGAGACATCAGAAAAATGGGCGGTTTGGCAAAAGTGGCACCTAAATTTGCCGTTTTGTTTATGATTATTCTGCTGGGCGCCACCGCAGTGCCATTGACAAATGGCTTCATTGGAGAATTCATCTTGCTAAAGTCGGTTTATGATTATAATTTGATAATGTCTGTAATGGCTGGTTTGACGATCATCCTCGGCGCTGCCTATATGCTTCGATTTTACGGAAAAACAATGTTCGGGCAGGGCGACGATGCAGTTCTGGCAACCACAAAAGACATCAGCAGTGTCGAGTTTACGGTATTGGCCAGTTTATCCGTTTTTGTAATTGTTTTGGGCATTTATCCACAACCTGTTATAGAAATGGTGACGAGCTCAGTGAGCTTCATTTATTCATCAATGATCAATTAATCGACGGGCTTTTAAATAAATTAAGAAAATCTAAATTATAGGCTTCAGACTTCCCACCTCGGGCTTCTGATTTATAAGAAACAAATAAAGAAATGGGTGTTTTAATAGTTTTATTCCTTACGGCAGTTCTTGCATTATTTTCAGGCGTTTTCGAAAAGGGAAAGTACGCCAGATATATTGGCATCGCAGGATTGATTATCGGTTTATATGTCAGTTTTCTTCCCGAATGCGAATTTTTTGCACAATACAGATCGATGTATGAGTATGGAAGCAATGCGGCGCTCTTCACCAAGATCTCGGTGCTGGTGACTTTGCTTTTGTTCTTTTTGGGCGGCTTCGCATTCAGCAACCATAGGAGCCACCAGTCGGAACTCTACGCCTTGATGCTGTTCGCGCTATGCGGAGGAATCGTCTTATTTGGCTTCCAAAATCTTGTGACCTTGTTCTTGGGAATAGAAATTCTCTCCATTCCACTGTACGTAATGGCCGGAGCCAATAAAACCGATCTTCGTTCTACGGAAGCCTCTATGAAATACTTTTTGATGGGTGCCTTTGCCACAGGCTTCCTTTTGTTTGGGGTCGCGTTGGTTTATGGCAGCTCAGGCAGTTTTGATCTTTACACAATTCACGATTTTGCCATCAATAATTCCAAAAATTTGATGTTGATAATGGGCGCTATTTTGATGCTTTGTGCTTTGGCGTTTAAAGTTTCTTTAGCACCTTTTCATATGTGGAGCCCCGATGTTTACCAAGGTTCACCCTCTTTGATTACTGCTTTTATGGCGTCGGTGGTCAAGGTTTCTGGTTTCTTTGCACTATTCAAATTGATGACCATCGCTTTCGGCGGACTTGCCGGCGACTGGCTCAATATCTTGGGAGTCTTCATTATCATCACCTTGCTCTTGGCCAACGTGATGGGGCTGGTTCAGACCAATGCGAAAAGAATGCTCGCGTATTCGTCCGTTTCGCACGCGGGCTATATTGCTTTGATATTTTTCGGAATCAATAACTTGTCAACTTACATTTTAGGATATTATCTGTTTGCCTATTCGTTAGCCACAGTGGGCGTTTTCATCAGTTTGCTATGGGTAGAGAAGGTGAAAAAAGAGACCTCTTTTGCGGCATTTAACGGGCTTGGAAAGAGAGAACCATTTTTGGCCGTCGTTTCCACAGTTTCTATGTTATCGATGGCTGGTATTCCTTTGACGGCCGGTTTCATCGGGAAATTAGGCATCTTCAATCAGGCTATTGGCGGCCATTACGAGTTTTTGGTGTTGATTGCCATCTTGGGTTCAGCGCTCAGCATTGCATACTATTTGAGATTGATTATCGCGATGTTTTTCTACAAAGAAGACAACTTCCAAAATACCGAAAGAGCCACTGCCACGTACAATATAATTTCTGTCCTCATCGTCTTGGCATTGGTTTCGATGGGCATTGTACCGGATCTTTTTGCGAAGCTTTTCGGACTTTAAGGAATTGATATTACAAAAAATATCAAGCTCCGGGTTTTTGACTCGGAGCTTTTTTTGATGACAATTTTTCTGCAGATTATGACGTAATGCCAATTTTTCTATATTTTATAGTCAAATAAATTAACTTAAAATTCAACTTCTAACCAACACATAAATTTTTCCCCTTTCAATTCCATCAAAAATCCCTATTTTTATTGCCAAATATTTTACCAATGAAGCGATTATTATTATTTTTCTGTTTGATTACCGTAACTTTCGGGGTTTCGCAGACCAATGCCGTTCAAGATAACTACACCAAAAAAGAGGTCTATATCCCAATGCGAGACGGCACCAAACTGTTTACCATCATCTATACTCCAAAGGATATTTCGAAAACCAATAAATATCCCATCATCCTGAACAGAACCTGCTACAGCATTGCACCGTACGGCGAAACGAATTTCAAAAAAAGACTGAACCCCAACAAATTCATTGAAAAAGAAAAATATATCTTCGTCTTCCAAGACGTGCGCGGCAGATATATGAGCGAAGGCACTTTCACGAATATGACACCGCAAGTGGATCACAAAACCAAAAAAGATGTCGATGAAAGTACAGATACGTACGACACCGTGGATTGGCTGGTGAAAAATATAACATTCAACAACGGAAAAGTAGGGCAATACGGAACTTCATATCCCGGATTTTACACCGCAGTCGGCACTTTGTCCACTCATCCTGCTTTGGTGGCTTCATCGCCGCAAGCCCCAATTTCTGACTTTTGGTATGATGATTTCCACCACAATGGCGCTTTTTTGATGAGCTATTTCAAAACTTTTCCGGTCTTTGGCGTTGCTAAAACTAAGCCCGAAAAAAACGCTTGGTTTGCCGACAAAATGATAAAACCCGCTTCAGAAGATGGCTATCTTTTTTATAAAAATATGGGAACTTTGAAAGACGGGGTCGATCAATATTACAAAGACAATTTCTTTATGCAGGAAGTAGTAAATCACCCCAATTACGACGACTACTGGCAAAAAAGAAACCTCATTCCGCATCTTAAAAACATCAATCAAGCCGTGATGACGGTTGGCGGTTGGTTTGATGCTGAGGATCTGAGAGGTCCTTTGGAAATCTATAAAACCATCGAAAAGACTAGTCCGAAAGCGAAAAACACGATTGTAATGGGGCCATTTTCTCACGGCGGCTGGAACTACGACTCCGGAAAGCATTATCACAACGATATCTACTTCGGAGACAGCATTGCCACATTTTATCAGAAAAATATAGAGCAACCGTTCTTTCATCATTATTTGAAAGAAGATTCCAAAATCGCTGCTAAACTGCCGGAAGCCTATATGTTCGATACCGGAAAAAAAGAATGGGCAACTTTCGAAAATTGGCCTCCAAAACAAGCTCAAAAACAAACTTTCTATCTCAACAGTTCGGGAACGCTTGCTGCAACGCGGGAAAACCCAAAAACTTTTTCGTTTTATATTTCCGATCCTGCAAAGCCTGTTCTTAGCAGCGAAAATTACCGAGATATGAACGGCTTTACACCGAGAAATTATATGAGTGAAGATCAGCGTTTTGCAAGCTACAGACCCGATGTTGCCACCTTCACCACCGAGGTTTTGGAAAATGATTTGACTTTGGCTGGAGAGATTTTAACCAAATTGATGGTCACTTCTTCCTCCACCGATGCAGATTTCATCGTGAAATTAATCGATGTCTATCCCGCCGATGAAAAATCAAATCCCGACAAACCGAACGTGGTCTTTGCCAATTATCACCAAATGGTACGGAGCGAAATAATGCCCGCGAGATTCCGCAATAGTTTTGAAAAACCAGAACCTCTCATTCCCAACAAAAACACTGCGGTGAACGTGAAATTGCAAGACGTTTTCCACACTTTTAAAAAGGGACACAAAATCCAAATTCAGGTGCAGAGCACTTGGTTTCCACTGATGGCGCTCAATCCGCAGAAGTTTTTAGAAAATCCTTATTTAGCGACCAAAGCTGATTACGAAAAAGCCGAAATCCGAATTTTCAGCGCAAGCACCATAGAATTTGATGTTTTGAAATAAAGATAATTGAAATAAAAACAGAAAGCACAAACCTACAATTTGTGCTTTTGTCTTATAAGGATTTGATGATGTCTGCCGTGATTTCGTATGATTTTTGTTTGGCATCGAAATCATAAATATTTCCGGAAACTATGATTTCATCGGGTTTGTAATCTTTTGCAAACCTTGTCAATTTTTCCGTCAAAGTTTCTCGGTCTCCTACGAAAGTTTTGGCCGCCATTCTGTTGAGATGAAGTGCCACCTCATCGGAAATATGTTCCAAATCTGTTTCTTCCGGAGGCAAAAGCGGTTGACGCTGATCGGTCAAAATACTTACAAACGCCTGAAAATGAGAGGTTGACAGATACTGTGCTTCCTCTACCGAATCGCCAGCAATAATATTAACACAAACCAACACATAAGGCTCGTCCAAAAACTCGGAAGGCTGGAAGCGCGATCTGTAAATCTCCAAAGCTACGTCCAACTGCGATGGTGCAAAATGTGCGGCAAATGCATAAGGCAGACCCAATTTAGCTGCCAAAAAAGCCGAATCTGTGGAACTTCCCAAGATAAAAAGTGGCACATCTGCCCCTTCTCCGGGAATGGCTCTCACTTTGGAATCTGCATTCTTCGCCGACATATATTTTTGCAGTTCTTTGATGTGAAATTCAAAATTATAGTTGGGTGTGAAATTGTTACCTCGCAAGGCACTCGCCGTGAGCATATCGGTTCCGGGTGCTCTTCCTAATCCGAGATCTATTCTGCCGGGAAATAGTGCGTCCAGTGTCCCAAATTGTTCTGCAACAGACAGCGTAGAATGATTCGGAAGCATAATGCCGCCCGAACCTACTCGTATAGTTTCTGTTTTGCCGGCAACGTGCGCAATCAAAATGGCGGTTGCGGCGCTGGCAACGTTCGGAAAATTGTGATGTTCGGAAAACCAATATCTTGTAAACCCCAGTTTTTCTGCATTTTGCGCAGATTTTACGGATTTCTGAAAGGTGGTGTGGATGTCGTCACCTTTAATGATGGTCGCTAAATCCAGAATTGAATATTTGATTGCCATAATGAATCGTCTTTGTACAACTCTTTGATTCAAAAAGCAAACCATCAACGAAAAGAATTAAATATCAGAAATTTTGTCAGTGTTTCCGCGATTTAATTTTACTTTCAAAAGGCTTTTTGAAGATGAATTCTTCGTGTTTTCCTTTAAGTTCAAATTTTTTGATGAGGAGATTTCGAGCCATATTCCGAATAAAATAATCTTTGTCGCACAGCTTCCAGTAAGAATCCTCGTGAATTTTTTTCGGATGACGGATTTTGTAGAAAGTAGTTTCCCAATAATCCTCGTTGTGATAAAACTCGATGATGCCACAATGCTCCGGAATCGTCTGATGATCTATCATCCCCATCGGCAGGAGAAAGCTGAAGGCATTGCAGAGATAATCGCCGCAAGCAATCTTGTCGTGCTTCAGAAACTTCTCGCCGGTTTTCTGATTGGTATATTGTTTTTTAAAATCATTTTTGAAATCGGCTTTTGATAATTTAATTTCTATTTCGTGACTGAAACCTTCGCCGTTGATGGTGAGAATATCCGCTTCCCAATCGGAATGGAAAAAATTGGTCAAAACGATTTCTTTGTCAAAATCGCATTGGGTATTGACAAAACTGTGGACGAGTTCTTCTATTTTGAGCATCATCATTTCAATTAATATCGGCGAACGGTCACGTGATAGCAACTTTGCTGTTTTTCCTTGATGTAAAAAATGCGACCCATATTTTTGTATTCTTCCAGCAATTTTTCCAACTTATTTTCCAGCTTGGGATCGACTTTTAAAAGATGATTAAACCGAACATACGAAATATCGAAAGCGGCGCCGTAGTTATGCGAACTAATTCCCAACGATGCATTGCTATTGACTTTTCGCAGGTTGCATTGGTCTTCCATAGTTCTGGTGACCGATGATACCACGAAAAAGCTCTTGGTTTCTGTTGCAAATTTATTAGCCATATTTTCCAGAGTGGCTCTTGCTTTTTTCACCAAATAAGGCCGGCTGTACTCTAAAGTCTGCAAGCGATAACCACGCGATTTCTTTTTCACTTTCACAAATTTTCCTTTGGCAATATAACGATCCACAGATTTGGAATCTTCGAGAATCTTGATGCCAAAATTTTGAGCAGCCAATAAATGAGGCTTGTAAAGATTGGTAGGTTGTACTTTCAGAACTTCTTTGAGGTCATAGCATTTTTGAGATTTGAAAAAACTGAAACTCAAAAGAAAAATTAAAAGTAAAGATCTCATTAACAACTAATTAATATAAAAAATTCACGAAACCAAAAGACTGCAACCGCGGATATCCGAATGATCTATCCTTCCCAAAACCTGAAAACTCCCATTTTCTTGACGGCCCAAATCCTGCGTTGCGATGAACGAGCAAGAATGCCGGTTGGCCAAATCTATGATATTGATGGCGCCTGTTTTCCCATCTTCAACGTAAGAGAAAGGATCTTCGGTATTTCTGATGAGAATGCGCATCCAGTCGGGATTTCTGTACCAATTTCCTCCCAAAGAATAAGCCTGCGAGAGCAATTCGGTCATCGAATATTCGGAAAAAATCCTCTCGGTCTGGAAGCCGTTTTTAAAAATGTTTAGAAGCTCATCTTTGGTCATTTCCTCTTTTCTACCCTTCATTCCACCGGTTTCGATTATGGTTAGCATATCCGTGTTGTTTAGCTTCAAAGAATTGGCGTTGCAAAAATCCAAAAAATCCAGCAACGCAAAAGAAACGCCGAAAAGAATGACTTTTTTGTCTTTCAAAGTTTTAATTAAATCGAACAATTGCTGATGGTTGTAGAGGAAATAGCCATTTTCGGATTTTCCTGATTTTTTCATCAGAAAATCAATCATATAAATCAAAGAAGAGTGCGGATTTTCTGAATAATTAGGAAGCAAACCGAGGAAAATATAGTCTTCAGGCTTCCCAATAAATGCTGCGAAACTTTTATAAATGCTTGCTTCGTAAAGCGAAAAATCGGCAATATAATGTTTGGAACGGTTCATCTGAGTGGTTCCCGAGCTTTCAAAATAATGTTCTGCCGTGCAATTTTTGTCCAAAACCAAGTGGTTTTTGAACATTTCGATGGGCAAAAACGGAATATCGAGGACTTGCTTTATTTGGCTGGAATCTATCTTTAGATAATCAACAAACTTTTGATAGACTGCTACATTTTCATATTGATAACGGAAAGTTTCGAGACAAGCCTCCTGAAAATCGGATTCTGTTTTTATGTCGAAAATAGACTGCTTCATTATGTTCCAATCAAATTTTGAATATTGTCATTCGAATGTTTTCAATTCAAAAGATACTCCGTCGAAAACGCCGTAGGTAAAATAGACGATCCAATCGCCAAGATTGATATATTTTGCGCCTTTTTCCAAGTCAACAACCAGCGGCAAATGGCGATGTCCAAAGACGAAAAAATCGATATTCTCGGTTTTGAGTTTCTCTTTGGAATACTGGATCAGAAATTCTTTGTCTTCGCCCAGAAAAGCCTTGTCTTCCTCTCCCGAGATCAGTTTATTTTTCTGAGACATATAGTTGGCAATCCTCATCGCGATATCGGGATGAAGCCATCGGAAAAGCCATTGCGCAACGGGATTGGTGAAAATTCTCTTCATCCTTTTGTAGCCTTTGTCGCCGGGTCCGAGGCCGTCGCCGTGAGCCAGCAAAAAGTTTTTGCCACAAATCTCATAGTATCTTTTGTCGAAATAAACAGGAATACCCAATTCTTCTTCAAAGTAATTTTTCATCCACAAATCGTGATTTCCCACGAAAAAAAAGATCGCGATCCCGGAATCTTTTAACTCGGCAATCTTGCCCAAAACGCGGATGTAGCCTTTGGGTACCACATATTTCCACTCGTGCCAAAAATCGAAAAGATCGCCCATCAAAAAGAGAACCTGAGCATCGTTCTTGATGCTATCCAGCCAACGGATAAACTTCTCCTCCCTAATTTTGCTCTCTTTCGCATTGGGGACGCCGAAATGCTGATCGGAAGCGAAGTATATCTTTTTTTTGGGGTCGAGATCAATCGTCATATCTGAAAATAAGAGAAAAATTAATCAAAATTATTTCGGTCGTCTTCCCGATCTCTTCTGCTGTAAATCCACAATCCTATTCCAAGGCCAACTACTGCGGCGAAACCTGTGAGCAACGCTCTTGATAATCTGTCCCGAGCATCGTTCCCGATGTAATTCATCAGAAAAACAAGGACAAAAGTGAGGAGGAGAATCAGTGCATATTTTGAAAGATTCTTGTTCATACTTTATAGTTTATAGGATATCATAACACCTGCTTTGAAAGGAATGATCTCGCCGCTTTTGTCCCAGTGTTCCACATCGTCATATCGGTTTTCCGGGGTTTCGGGCAAGCCTTCTACATAACCTTTGTAAAAGCCCTGCTGATTGCCCACGCCCAGGAATATGTCCATATTCCATCGGTCGGCAAGCCGGAACTGATAGCCGCCCGTGACACCCATCATATAAGAAAAACCCTTCTGATAAAGTTGATTTTTTCGGTAGGGTGTCAGATTTCCTTCTTTATCCGTGTAAAGTTCATTGCCCCAATAATTCCATTTTTGAACATTGAAAACGCCAAAACCGATGCTGGCGCCAACATACCAATGTTTGAAGGCCTCATCGAAATAATATCTACCTTCCACAGTTCCAATCGCAAACAGAGCCCGACGCCCATCAAAGGATTTCCAAGGCGAAACGAAGATGTCGGCCTGGCCGGTAAAATGCTCTGAAAAGCGGCGTTCTACACCCACATTCAGCATCCCGATCGTCAGAAACAATGCATTTCCTTTGACATAGGTTTCGTTTTTTTGAGAAAAGCCAAGCGTTGAAACAGCGATTAAAATAAGGGTTACCGGTTTTTTCATCGTCATTTTTTATTCAGGATTTCGTTCATTTTGGTGGCCTCTCTGTTTTCTTCTTTAGCGAAGTTAGCTGCCATTCCCGCGAACATTTTGGCTTCGTCTTTTTTTCCCAATTTATCATACAAAATCGCGAGCACACTTACCGAATCATAATTTTCCTGAGTCATCACCACTTTCTCCGCCCATCTTGCAGCGCTTTGGAGCGATTGCGGATTGGAAACATGTTCCGCAAATACGCTTGCAGCAGCCAATAATTCTGAGTTGTTGAAATCGTCCGGATTTTTGTAATATTCCAAAGCGGTTTTTTCGTAAGCAGGATAATTCTCGTGCGCGATGTAATAATTGAGTTTGTAAATATTCAGGCTTTTGACAAGATCGTCTTTTGGGAGCAGGCCTTCGCCTTCTTTCAGAACTTTGGCATCGTCGATGGTTTTCGTTTTATCGTCTGTGGCAGCGGTTACGAGTTTCATCAACTTGAGATAATTATCGAACTGGGTATAATTTTTCTCGGTCAATAACTCTACGATTGCGGCCTTATTGTCCACAAAAACTTTGTAATTGGCATCATCCACAGATTGAGTAAAATTCAGGAGCGCATTGATTTCTTCTCCGGAAAAAGATTTGTCCTTCTTGTTCGCAAAATATTTTTCGGAGGCTTGCTTTGCCAAAAAGGGGTCTTTGCCCGCATAAAGATTGATAAAGCTAAGCAAAGTCTTCTGATCCAAATGCCCTTTCAGAAAGGCTTCTTTCAAATTGGTATTCACGAGGTTCGGGTTGTTATTCTTCTTCCCCAAAGCCAAAAAATCTTCGGCATTCAAATAGCCCAATTCTTTGCCAACCACTTCGCCTTCTGCATTTAGGAATAATAAAGTTGGATAACTTCTGATGCCATATTTCGCGGCAAGATTTGGACCCTCGCCTTTTTCCATATCAAAATGGGCATTGATGAAATTTTTGTTGTAATAATCTGCTACATTTGCATCGGTGAAAACGTTGCGTTCCATCAGCTTACAAGGGCCACACCACGCAGCATAAGCATCGAGGAAAATAAGTTTTTTTTCGCTTTTGGCTTTGGCAAGAATCGCGTTGAAATCGGTATCTTCGAACTTGATATTCGTCTGCGCAAAACCAAGCTGAATGGCGAATATTAAAAAGAAAAGTGATAATCTTAGCATCGGAAATTAAATCAAATTATCTTGCGAAGATAACCAATTCTGCAAGAATTGACCGCGTTTGGAAACCTAAAGTTTTAATTTTTTAACTTTGCAAAGCATATCCGGTGCGGGCAGACTCATCAAAATCTCTGAGTGAAGAATTCAAAACGGAAGACGAAAAAGCGGTGCAAAAAATTAATTTTATTGATATTAAGATATGAGGAAATTGTCCTTACTTTTTACGAAAGATGGCTTGCAATGGCAGATTTCTAAGTCCAGAAAGGTTTTGGAAGAAAAAATCTGGTTGCAGGATGAGGAAACGCCGGCGAATCTGGTGGCGGAAAAACTGCACGAGGTTTTGGCTTCCGAAAAGTTTGCCGAAATTGCCGTCATCTCGGCTATAAACCATTTTTCTTTGGTAGAAGAAGGTTTTGACCGGCACGATTTGGGTTACGATCTGATTGCCTACAATGCCGATGTGAACAAAGATTCGGAGGAGTTGATGCTGGCTGTCAATAAGAAATTTGGAGTTCAGTTCTACTACAGTTTTCCGAAAGATTATTATCAGAAAATCAAGGCGTTGGATGTTCCGGTTCTTTTTAATTTTTCCGGTGAGAAATTTCTAAATTCTATAAACGTCAAAAACAGAAAGGAAATCCACGTCAATCTCTATCATCAGCAAGCGGAATTTTTTGCAATTGAAGACAAAAAAGTCATTCTTTATAACAATCTCGATGCGACTTCGGAGGTTGATTTCCTTTATTTCATTATGTTTAGCTTGAGCAAAATCGATTTTGGACTCTCCGAAACTTACTTTTACATTTATGGTGAAACTTCGGAAAACGAAACCTTCATCTCGGAAATGCAGAAATTTGTCCCCAATCTGAAAATCGTTTTCGACAACTTGCACAAGAAGAATTTTGTGCTTGCTTAATTTTTTTAAACTACAAAAGTCACAAAAGAAGATTTAAAAATCAAAAACCGGAAAGTTCAAAAAAGGAATAATTTAAACCACGCTTTTTTGGACTTTAGAAAAACCTAAAATCCCGAAAAACTTTTGTGCCTTTTGTGGTTAAGCACATCATTTTGAATTATCAATCATCAACTATCAATTATCAACTATCAATCATCAACTAGTCAATTATGTACAGAATAATCTCCGGAAAATGGAAGGCCAAGAAAATTGCAGCCCCAAAAAACTCCGACGTGCGCCCAACGACAGACTTTGCAAAGGAAGCGCTGTTCAGCATTATCGAGCATCGGTTCGACTTGGAATTCTGCTCGGTTTTGGATCTTTTTGCAGGCATCGGTTCCATCACTTTAGAATTTGCTTCCCGAGATTGCCAAGACATCACGGCTGTCGAATTGAATCCCAAACACGCCGGTTTCATCAATGCGACGGCTCAGGAATTGGGAATGGGATTGCAGGTGAACACGCAGCGTTTTGATGTTTTCGATTGGCTGAAAAGAAAGAAAAATCATGAGAAAAAATACGATATTATCTTTGCTGATGCACCTTTCGAAACCGACGAAAATAAATATAACGAGCTGATTGATTTGGTTTTATCTAATGATTTACTGAAACCAAACGGACTGTTTATTTTGGAGCATCAAAGCCGGCAAAAATATGCACATCCGAACTTGAAAGACAGCAGAAAGTATGGCAACATTAATTTTTCGTTTTTCGAAGCCAAAGCCATTTATGAATAGGAATTTACAGCACTTTTAGCTCCAAATCGATCGCTTTTCCGAAGAATTTTTTCGAAGTTTTTTCGAAGTTTTTGGTAATGTCCGAAAGATAAAAATGATAAGTTGGCTGGTGCGGTTCTTCGTTCAGCAAATGATGCTTGTCCAAAATCATTTTCAATTGATGGGCAACGATATTTGGAGAATCGATCACGCGCACGCGATTTCCGTAATATTGCTTGATCTCATCTATCAAAAGCGGATAATGGGTGCAACCGAGAATCAAGGTTTCGATATTTTTTAATTTATTGTTGCTCAGATAATTATAAATTATAGAATGCGTAATCGGATGGTTTTTGAAACCTTCTTCGATGGCCGGAACCAGCAGCGGTGTTGCCAGCTCATCCACTTTGATGAATTTGTTATGCTTTCGGATGGACTTTTTGTAAAGTCCCGAATTGACCGTTGCTTTGGTCGCAATTACACCCACATTGTTGTGGATTTCGTAAGCCACTTTTTCGGCAACCGGATTGATGACATCGATCACGGGAACGCGTTCTGCAACCAAATCCTGAACTTCGTGCAACGCGTTGGCTGTTGCAGAATTGCAAGCTACGACGATCGCTTTACAGTTTTTGTCCAGCAAAAATTGCGTGATTTTAGTCGAATAACCCACGATGGCTTCTCTGGATTTTTCGCCATAAGGCAAGTGTTTGGTGTCGCCAAAATAAATGAGATCTTCGTTTGGCAAAAGTCTTTTGATTTCTTTGGCCACCGTCAAACCACCAACTCCGGAGTCAAAAATCCCGATGGGCTGGCTGGCGGAAAGATGAGAATAGTCGGCTTTTTTCTTTTTCAAGATTTATTATTTATGAAATTTTGAACGCAAATTTCGCAAAGTTTTTTATCTTATTGACGATATTTTACTTTCGCAAAGGCGTAAAACTCAGCAAAGATTTGTCTTCACAAAAATAGAAATTTTATTAGAAGTTTTGCCATTGACTTTGTGGAATACTACATTTCGAAGAATCTCGGCGTTTATCCTCTTCAGCAATGACAAAATTGTTTTTACTTGAAAGTAAAAATTTCAAACCATAAATAAGTCACTTGCAATTCCGTCTGCCAAAAACCAATGTTTTTCGGGAATTAAAAGACGATTATTTTCAATTTTCAAAATTCCGGACTCAATCTTATTTTTTATTTCTTTATTAAGATAGTCGATGATTTCCGAAGAGAAATTTTGCCTGATTTTATCCAGATCAACGCCCCAACTGGTTCGGAGTCCGATCATCAACATTTCGTTGAAACGGTCTTTTTCCGAGAGGATTTCGGTTTCTTTCGGAAGAATATTTTGATTGATATTTTGGATGTAAATTGAATTATTGGTGACATTCCAGCTTCTCTCGGAGTTCCCGTCGTAAGAATGCGCAGACGGACCGATTCCCAAATACGCTTCGGATTTCCAATAGGCCGAATTATGTTTGGAGTGAAAACCAGGCTTCCCGAAATTTGAAATCTCATAGTGATCGTAGCCGTTATCTTTCAGAAAATCAGACATATAATAAAATTCCCGATTTTGCTCGGCTTCTGCGGGAGCAGTTACTTTTCCGTTCTCAATCCAATTTTTCAGAGCCGTTTTTGGTTCGACCGTCAAAGCGTAAGACGAAACGTGAGGCACTTGTAACTCAATTGTTTTGTTAAGATTTTCTTTCCAGATTTCGAAGTTGGAAGTGGGCGAGCCGTAAATCAAATCGATGCTGATATTTTCCAATCCAAAATCCTGAGCTCGCTTGATGGAACTTTCTGCTTCGGAAGCGTTGTGCGCGCGATTCATTAATTTCAGATCTTCATCAAAAAAACTTTGGGTTCCGATGGATAATCGGTTGACGTCGGTTTGGGATAATTCTTTGAGGAAATTTTTGCTTAAATCGTCCGGATTGGATTCTAATGTGATTTCAATAGCCTCATCAAAACTAAAATATTTTTGAATTTCGTCCATTACCGACTTTATTTCATCAACAGTGAGAATCGAAGGCGTTCCTCCGCCGAAATAAAGCGATCGGATGGTTTTATGATTAAGTTCATTTTTCCGCAACTTAATTTCGTTTTTAATCGCCAACATCATCTCATCCTTCAGACTAAAAGAAGTTGAAAAATGAAAATTGCAATAGCTGCATTTCTGTTTGCAAAAGGGGATGTGGATGTAGATCAATTTTTTTTAATGATTAATTGTTAATTGTTAAATGTTAAATCGCGCCAAGAATCATTAACAATTAAACATTGATAATTGTAAATTATCGATATCGGAAACCTCTTGAGTTGATAAAATTGTCTATATTAAATCCAAGCGACAGCATAAAACTGTTCCCAAAATTATCCGTCAGCTCCGAAACGCCAAAGTTGTAAACTGCACCAAATGTGATGCCTCCTACCCGACCTTTGATGATGGGCGACATTCCCAAATTCTGGCTTCCCACGGCAGTCTTGGCACTTCGGAAACTGATGCCCGCCGAAATATCGTTTTTCTCTCCAAAGACGGTGGCCATCAAATTATAATCAAAAATTCTTGCAGAATTGGTATTGAGATTCATCATCAAAGAAGGCGTGACGAAAACACCGTCGGTAAAATGCCAGTCGTAGCCGGCGTTCAGATAAAATTTGGTAGGCGAAGGCTCTATTCCGTTTACGATCGGGACATCATTGCTCACCGGAATATCAACCACCGAAGCACCTGCGAAAAAATGGTGATACTTGACGGCAGCGCCCAAATTGACATAAGCCAAAAAAATATCATTGGTATTTTCTCCCAAAAGCTGATCTCCCGATTGCTCGGGGAAGACTTTGGAATAGTCGATATTCATATTGTACAAATTTGTCCCAATCCCAAATGAGAACTGATCTTGGCGGTCTTCCTCGTCACTGAGAGGCACAAAATAAGAAGCTCCGATCATCAAACCATTGGAAGAGATAGGACCATTCTCGTCTCGGAAAAATGAAACCCCTGCACCCACACGGTCGAAGACATTGGCGTGAAGACCGATAGACTGCACATTTGGAGATTCACTCAGTTGCGAAAATTGCTTTTGATAATTGAGATTCAGCACCACGTCGTCCGTCTTACCCAGTAATGCCGGATTGAACAGAAAGTCGCCGTCAACCAAATACTGCTGGTAGAATGGCAAGGTTTCCTGAGCTTTTGATTCGCTAAAAAAAACCGCGACAAAGAGGACAAAAAACTTATAGAAAATACAATTTCTCTTCACGCTGCAAATATATAAAACACTAATTACTATCGAGATATTTCCTCCACCTGTCTGCAGCTTCCTGCATATCTTTTGGCATCGGGCTTTCGAAATACATTTCTTTTTTCGTTGTTGGGTGGATAAAACCCAATGTGTGTGCGTGCAAAGCGTGTCGGGGCAAAATTTCAAACACATTTTGAACAAATTTCCGGTACTTTGGCAATTCCACACCTCTCATGACGATATTTCCTTCATAACGGGCATCGTTGAACAAGGTGTGACCAATATGCTTGAGGTGAGCGCGGATCTGGTGCGTGCGTCCCGTTTCTAATTTGCATTCGATCCAGGTCATGTAGCGGAAGCGTTCCAAAACCTTGTAATGCGTCACGGCGTGTTTGCCGTGGCTTCCGTCTTCGTAGGTGTACATCTGCATTCTGTTTTTCGGATGTCTGCCGATGTGTCCGGTCACCGTGCCTTCATCATCTTTGACATTACCCCAGACGAATGCCCAGTAGAGCCGCTTGGTGGTCCGTTCAAAAAATTGTTTTGCCAGATAGCTCAATGCGTATTCATTCTTGGCGATCACGAGCAATCCCGAAGTATCTTTATCGATTCGGTGTACCAATCCTACTCTATCCAGATCTGAATTGTAATTTGGATCTTTTGCGAAATGGTAAGCAAGCGCATTGACCAAGGTGCCGTCCCAGTTTCCGAAACCGGGATGAACCACCATCCCCGGATCCTTATCTACGACCACAAGATCATCATCTTCGTAAACGATATTGATAGGAATATCTTGTGGGACAATGACATTTTCTCTGGGCGGATGGGCTAGGAGAACGCTAATCTCATCGCCGGGTTTTACTCTGTAATTCTGTTTCACGGGTTTCCCGTTTACGATCACGTTGCCCGCTTTGCAGGTTTGAGCAATTTTGTTCCGCGACGAATTCTGACGAAAAATCAATAAAAATTTGTCTATCCGGAGTGGTTCCTGTTTTTTATCGACGGTGATACTGACGTGCTCGTACAAGCCGCTGTTTTCTTCATCCGCAGCATGATCCTCATTGATAAGTTCATCTTCTAAGAAATCCTCCGTCTCGTCTAGCATAATTATAATTCTAAGAAGGGCTTCAACAGATGTGGAAGCCTCGATTTGGTAATTTATTCGACCACTACCTTCTTCGCCTTTGGCTTATCCATTGGTTTTGCAGATGGTGCCGCTGTGGTTTTGGGTTTTGCAGTGCTATTGCCCGCAGTAGTCGCTGGTGCGGATGTTTTGGCTTTAGCGGCAGAAGGCTGTGTGGCCGTTGCGCCGGCCGGGTTAGCAAGCGTAGGCTTGGGCGTTTCGGGGATTTGATCTACCGGTGGTAATGGTACTTCATTATACTGTATTGGCGCCAAGGTCGTGTCAATTTTTGGGCGATATATCTCATCCAGTTCTTGAATTTTATTTTGCATTTCTGCAGGCGTTTTTTTGCTGGCCCAGAGATCGATCTGCATGCCTTGATCTCTTAATGCGCCCGCTTCCGGATCTTGATAATAAACAATATCAGAATCATCTCTACCGCCATCTTCATAATCTACGATTCCGACTTCAAATAAGGCTTGAGCGACAATTTGTTTTGCCTCCTGCACGGTTCTTCCCACCAGATTGGGAACAGAAACGTTCCTTAAAGGTCCTGACCCGATTACCAAATCGACGCTGGAAAATTTGGGCAACAAAGTACCCGGCTTGATGCTGGATCCGTTGTACAAAATCCGGAGAACGGCATCCCGCTGAATGCTCGGCTCGTACAAGGTGTCGCCCACCTTGAGACCCACCAAATTTAATTGATTAAAAGCCAAGCCTTTGTATCGGTCTATGATGTCGGGTACAGCCACTTTGGCCCAAGTTCTCGGATTCACTTTCAGAACAATAGATCTTCCGCTTTTCACGCTGGATCCGGGCGCCGGAAAAACTGCCAAAACCTGAAAAGGTCGAAACTTGGGATCGTATTTGAAGCTGTCTACTTCGTATTCCAGCCCGGAATCATCCAGAATTTTGATGGCATCGTGTACTTTCATGTTCATGACATTCGGAACCGGAATTTCATCGCCGTGATGCGTATGGAACTCCAGCCAACGGAAAGTGAGCCACACCAAACCGACGAATACCGCCATCGCCAAAACGAGATTAAGTAGTACTTTCCAATGGAAAAGCGATTTGAGCATAATAATTTATTTCAAAAAGGTAACGCAAATATAGATAATTAAATTGTATTCCAATTGGCGGCCTATGCTAAAAACCTGTAAAAAAGAAAATGGGACATTGGTTTAAAAAACCTTAATTTTGCACTTTGAAAACATTTTTATGGAAAGCATCAAAGTCCACGACAAAACCTTTGTCCCCTACCTGAAACACGAAGAGATTTTGGAAATAACCCGGCGGGTTGCACTGGAAGTTTATGACGAATATAAGGACGAAGTTCCTGTTTTCATAGGTGTTCTCAGCGGCGTTATCATGTTTTTTTCGGATTTCCTGAAGGCCTATCCCGGCACCTGCGAAATCGGCTTCATCAAAATGAGTTCTTATGTGGGGACACAATCTACAGGAATCGTTTATAAAGAAATGGAACTGACGAAGGACATCAAGGATCGCCACATTGTTCTTTTGGAAGACATTGTGGATACAGGAAATACGATCGAAAATCTCTGCACATTTTTCAAGGAAACGCAAGGTCCAAAATCTCTGAAAATAGCCTCGCTTCTTCTGAAACCGGATGTTTACAAAAAAGAATTTGAGATCAACTTCGTCGGTAAAGAGATTCCGAATAAATTTGTTTTGGGTTATGGATTGGATTATGATGAATTGGGCAGAAACCTCAAAGATCTGTACCAACTGCAAGAAGGATCCATCAACGAGTAAAATTTTTATATAATTTAGACTTTCATCCGTTTTAAAAAATCTAATAAAAAATGATCAATATTGTCTTATTTGGCCCTCCGGGAAGTGGAAAAGGAACGCAAGCTCAGCATCTGAGCGAGAAATTTAATCTAAAACAGATTTCCACAGGAGATCTTTTTCGGTACAACATCAAAAATGAAACAGAATTGGGAAAACTGGCGAAATCGTTTATCGACAAAGGAGAATTGGTTCCCGACCAAGTAACCATCGATATGCTGACCGACGAGCTGAGAAAACCAAGCAATACCAACGGATTTATCTTCGACGGATTCCCCCGAACAGTCGCTCAAACCGAGGCTTTGGAAAAAATCGTGCGGCAAGAATTAAATTCTGAAATCAGCATTTGTCTTTCATTAGTCGTAGACGACGAGATACTGGTACAGAGACTAATAAAAAGAGGCGAAACCAGCGGCCGGACAGACGATTCTGATGTAGAAATCATCCGAAACAGAATCAAAGAATATTATGCAAAAACCGCAGAAGTGGCAGAATTGTACAAAAAACAGGGTAAATATGTAGAAGTAAACGGCGTTGGCGACATCTCCGAAATCTCAGAAAAACTATTTGCTGAAGTAGAAAAAATTAAATAGAAGCAGGATGCCACAAGAGCGATGCGCTACGTCAATTTTAACATCTATCCTCCAGCATCCAGCATCCAACAAAAACTTATGTCGAACTTTGTAGATTACGTCAAAATCCATTGCAAAAGCGGTCACGGCGGTGCCGGCTCTGCCCATCTTCGGCGGGAAAAATATATCCCAAAAGGAGGCCCGGATGGTGGCGACGGCGGTCGCGGTGGTCACGTCATTATGCGCGGCAATGCGCACGAATGGACACTTTTGCCCTTGAGATACACGCGCCACATCAAAGCGGAGCGGGGTCACAACGGTCAAAAAAACCAGTTGACGGGCGCCTTTGGCGAGGATGCTTATATCGACGTACCGCTCGGAACCATTGCCAGAAATGAAGCAGGAGAAATCATCGGAGAAATTTTAGAAGACGGGCAAGAAATCATCTTGATGGAGGGCGGAAAAGGCGGAAAAGGGAATGAACATTTCAAATCCTCTACCAACCAGACCCCGAGATTTGCGCAACCCGGAATGGAGGGACAGGAAGGTTACATCACTTTTGAACTCAAACTTCTGGCGGATGTAGGCTTGGTAGGATTTCCGAATGCCGGCAAATCGACGCTGTTGTCGTCCGTCTCAGCCGCAAGACCAAAGATTGCGGACTATGCTTTCACGACTTTGCAACCCAATCTCGGCATCGTAGAATGGCGGAATTACAAATCCTTTGTGATGGCCGATATTCCGGGCATCATCGAAGGTGCAGCGGAAGGCAAAGGTCTGGGACACAGATTCTTACGACATATCGAAAGAAACTCGATCTTGCTATTCTTGATTCCTGCAGATTCGGAAGACCATTATCAGGAATTCAAAATTCTGGAAAATGAACTTAGAGAATATAATCCGGAGCTTCTGGACAAAGATTTCCTCTTATCCATTTCAAAATCAGACCTTTTGGATGATGAACTGAGAAAAGAAATCGCTTTAGAATTCCCGGAAAACAGGCAACCTTTATTCTTCTCGGGCGTTACCGGCGAAGGACTCGTTGAACTGAAAGATGCCATCTGGAAGAAGCTCCACGGATAATTTTTTAAAACTACTATAACCATGAAAAAAATCTGTCAATTATTATTCAGCGTTGCTTCTATTCTATCTTTTGCACAAACTCATTTCGGGGTAAGAACAGGATATAGTCTTTCCAATATGACTTTCGATTGGCAACAATATGGAAAGGAAAAACTTGATGCTAAGTCCTATTTTTACGTTGGCGCATTTGTAGAGCATAACATCTCGGAAAAATTTGCTTTACAAGGCGAACTGAACTATACCGAGTTGGGCGGGAAAACCTACGTTGAAATGACAGATATCGTTGGAAATCAAATCGTTACGCAGGGAATGAACGAAGTTAATTTTCACTATCCCCAACTTCAGATTCCTCTTTCCGCAAAATATTATCCTATTAAAAAGTTAGCTTTTTTAGGAGGCCTTAATTTCGGAATTAACCTTGATCCTAATGTGAAATTCAAATACTATGATTTTTTCAATCCGGCTGATGTCGATCAGAACAACATAAAAACCGTCAATATTTTCCCTTTTTTAGGAACAGAATTTCATTTTACAAAAAAATTCTTTGTTGATGCTCGATATAATTTCAATTTCTTTGATATTAATCAAGAAGGTCTTTCTACAAAAATTGGAATTTTCCAGATTGGTTTAGGTTATCGTATTAAATAATTTATGTTGCGAAGTACTTATTGACCGCTTAAAACTAAAAATTATGATGAAGTATTTATTCAGCCTTATGGCTGTTTTAGGATTAATATCCTGCACCACTTCACAAGTTTCAAAATATTCCAAAATTGAATACGAAGTGGGTCCTTGCTTCGGATTTTGTCCAACTTATAAAATTACTATTGATTCTCAACGAAATGCCATTCTGGAAGCGGAACATTTTAATTTCACCAATGGCGGATCAAAAGATGATATGAGCAAACCGAGAGAAGGCACTTTCAAAGCGACAGTAAGTGTAGAAGATTACAAGCAACTCGTTGCAATCACCGACGCTGCAGCAATAAAAGAGCTGAATGACAGCTATATAGACAAAAGAATAATGGATGCCTCCAAAACGACGCTCCGCATCACATTCCCCGACGGCAGCAAAAAAGAAATCAAAATGTCGGCTGGCGAAAAACCCACACCACTTGCCGAACTCACCAATTACATCGATGAAGTGAAGCAGAAAATACAGTGGGAAAAAGTAAAATAAACTTAATACCAACTTTATTTTAAATAGATTACCTTTGCACCATATAAATTCCTTCTGATGTACGGAGGAATTTTTAGTTTTTTAAATTAAAAAAATATTTCATTTGAATTTTGACGACTTAGGCTTAATCAAGCCCATATTAGATGCCCTGAAAGCACAAGGCTACGAACAACCGACACCAATACAAGACAAAGCCATCCCATCTATCCTGCAAGGCAGAGATCTTTTGGGAAGTGCACAGACAGGAACAGGAAAAACAGCGGCATTTGCCATCCCTATTTTACAAAATCTATCGACGGCCAAAGAACCACACCGGAATCAAATCAAAGCCTTGATCCTGACGCCCACGCGCGAACTGGCTATCCAAATCGAAGAGAATTTCCAAGATTACGGAAAGAATCTCAAACTGAAATCCTTGGTGGTTTTCGGTGGCGTAAAACAGCACGCGCAGGAGCAACAACTCAGGCGAGGCGTGGATATTTTGATCGCGACACCGGGAAGATTATTGGATTTCATTTCCCAAGGCATTATAAAACTGCATCATCTCGAAATCTTCGTGCTGGATGAAGCCGATAGAATGTTGGATATGGGATTCGTCCACGATGTGAAAAAAATCGTGAAACTAATTCCTGTCAAAAGGCAAAACCTCTTCTTCTCTGCCACGATGCCCAAAGAAATTGCAAATCTGGCATCGGAAATATTGGTAAATCCAGTAAAAGTAGAAGTGGCGCCCGTTTCTTCCACCGCAGAGACCATCCAACAAAGCATCTTTTTTGTGGAGAACAACAACAAGACCGACCTTTTGATTCATCTTTTGAAAGATCCCAAATTGGATCAGGTTTTGGTGTTCTCGAGAACCAAACACGGTGCCGACAAAATCGTAAAAAAACTGCACCAGTCGCACATTTCTGCCGAGGCCATCCACGGCAACAAATCTCAGAACGCAAGGCAGAATGCACTTTCCAACTTCAAATCAAAAAGAACAAGAATCCTGGTGGCGACCGATATCGCTGCGCGAGGAATTGATATTGACGAATTGAAATACGTTGTGAATTACGAACTTTCCGACGTTTCCGAAACCTACGTTCACAGAATCGGAAGAACTGGAAGAGCAGGATCAGAAGGCACTTCTTTCTCATTCGTAGATGCGTTGGATCTTGCGAATCTTAGAAATACAGAAAAATTGATCGGGAAGAAAATCCCGGTTGTGACGGATCATCCATTTCACACGGATAACTTGGTGGAACAAAAAAGAGACAGCAACAACAAGCCTTTCAATCCAAGGCCAAGAACCGGAGGAACTGACCAACGCACAGAAAAACCCAAGAATAAAGGTAATTTTTTTAGAAAAAAATAAATCTGCAGTATGAATATTGCGAAAAAAAAGCCCCTTCAGAGTTTTGAACTTTGAAGGGGTTTGTTTTTATTGGCTTTTTTTAGATTTTAAAGATCTTCAAAGCATTTTCAGTCGTAGTTCTATCAATTTCAGAAAAGTCTTTTCCGTAAATATCCACCAACTTTCCGGCAATCAATTCTAAATAGGAACTTTCATTTCGTTTTCCTCTATAAGGAACCGGAGCGAGATAAGGAGAATCTGTTTCCAAAACGATTTTGTCAAGCGGAATTTGATTCAAAAGCTGATCAATTTTTCCATTTTTGAACGTCACGATACCGCCGATTCCCAACATAAAATTAAGATCAATCGCGTGCTGCGCCTGTTCCAGATTTCCTGAGAAACAATGGAAAATTCCGCGCAATTTCGGATGCTTTTTTCTTTCCAAAACTTCAAAAGTTTCGTCAAAACTCTCTCTGGAATGAATGACAATGGGCCAATCTTTTTCAATCGCCCAATCGATCTGCTGTTCAAAAGCTTTAATTTGAATATCTAAAGTTGATTTGTCCCAATATAAATCAATCCCGATTTCGCCAATCGCTACAAAATCTCTCTGATTTAGATAATTCTGAACGAGATTCAACTCGTTTTCCCAACTTTCCGGCTGCACAGAGCAAGGATGCAATCCCATCATTGAGAATATTTTCCCGGGATATTCGGTTTCCAAAAGGAGCATTTTCTGATGCGTTTCGGAATCGATGGCGGGCAGGAAGAATTTCTCCACGCCTTTTTCCAAAGCCCGTTGGATCATCTCTGTACGGTCTTCATCGAATTGATCGGAATATAAATGGGTATGTGTGTCTATCATATTAATGACGAATGATTCGTTACAAATGAAAAATTAAATGTGCAAAAATTTATAATTCATCATTCATAATTGCTAAATTATTAAAATATTTTGTGCTTCACTTTCTTTTGCTGCTCCCGAATTTTTTGATTGATTTTTTCCAAAAACTCCTGATATTTTGGATTTTTGGCATCATTGGGTCTATGGCTCAGCGCCGATAGGATTTTATTATTTTCATTAATAAAAATCTTGGTTTCGTCGGCAAAATAAGCGTTGCCAAACTTTTCCCAAATGTACTGAATCGCTTGGGAATTCGGGTGAATCATATCTTCTTTGTAAAATCTGTAATCCCGAAGATCGTCCATCATCAATTCGTAAATCGGAAGATAATGGCAGTTTTCTTTTCCGGAAATCGCCTCGTGGAGGGCATTAATCAATTTAGATTTGCTCAATTGGTTTTGAACCATTCCGTCTTTGGTGTGGCGAACGGGCGAGACGGTGAACAGAATTTGAACATCGGTTTTGCAGATGTCTTTCAGAATTTCTATGCTTTTATCGATAGATTCGGTTAATTCCTGATGGGATAAAAATCTTTTTTTGAAGAACTTCTGCGGGATCTTGTGACAGTTGGCCACCAATTTTTTCTTTGGCAAAAATTCGTAAACGTAAGATGTTCCGAATGTGATAATTACAAAACTTGTGTTCTGCAAAAACTGATTGGCGTCTTCTATATTTTGATTGATTTTTTCCAAAGATTGATGCGCAAATCTGGAATCGAAAGCCGAATGATGATCCAAACTGATGTAGTTTTCATTGACCAAAATCAAGTCGCGTTCGTGATATTCCTTCGCGTCATAAATTTGTTGAATGGCATTATAAATGGAATATGGATTGAAAATTGTCCCAAAAGGATTGTTGAGAGATTGCAGTTGACCTTGCGAAAATTTGTCGTGCATTTCCGTCGCAAAGCAAGATCCGATGGTAAAGATGCAGTCTTGCAGTCCAATTTTTCTCTCGCTCGCATTAAGATCTACTTCTGTCCTGAATTTCATTTTTGCGCTTATGTTTTAATTATGGGTAATGAAAAAGCATTGTTCTTATCGACTACCCCGTCAAAATTTTCCGAGGAAAATTTTGCCACCCCTTCAGAGAAGGGGGATTTTAACTTGTTTCTTTTGTACTTGACTCTTTTTTTCTTAGCTCTCTCTTCTCAAAAGATAGTTGGCCAGTTCTCGGAAAGGCAGTTTTTTCTCATCCGGAAGGTTGATTTTGTCGAGATAAGATTGTCCTATTTCATTATGTTTTTGGATCAGTCGCAGAACTTTGTCGTCCACTTTGGTTTTGCGAAATATTTTTTCAACGCTATAAACTTTATCGATATTATCCGTCTTTTTGGAATACCAATAATTGAGTTCATAGACTTCTTCCGGATTGGCGTATTGCAAGGCCAAAAGATAAAGAATGGTTTTTTTGTTTTCGTAGATATCGCCGGCGTGTTTTTTTCCGAATTGTTCCTGATTTCCAAAAACATCCAAGTAGTCATCCATAATCTGGAAGGCGATCCCGATGTGCTTTCCGAAGTTGTACATCGCTTCGGCATCTTCTTCGGAAGCGCCTGCGATCAAGGCTCCGATTTGGAAAGACGATGCGCTCAGCGAACCGGTTTTGAAGGTAATCATCTGGATATAATCGTCGTAACTCACGTTTGTCATATTCTCGAAATTAATGTCCCATTGCTGACCTTCGCAAAGGAGGGCTCCCGTTTCTGAGAATATGTGGATACATTTCTTAAACAAGACGGGTTCCAGATCTTCGAAGAATTGATAAGCTTTGATCAAAAGCGCATCGCCGGAAAGAATCCCCACGTTGATGCCGTGCAGCGTGTGAATCGTGGGTTTATTTCTCCTAATTGGTGCTTCGTCCATTATATCGTCGTGGATCAGAGTAAAATTGTGGAAGAATTCTATTGCCAAAGCGGGTTTTAATGCTTTATCCAAATCCCCGTTGAAAAGATCACACGCCATCAGCACCATAATTGGGCGGAGCCTCTTGCCGCCGTGAGAGATTATGTAATTCATCGGTTGGTACAGCTCGTCGGGCTTATTGGTAAACGTATATTTTTCGATAGCGTCTGCGACAATTTTTTGATACTGATCTAAGAATTCCATTTAAAATTTGTTTGAGGCAAAATTACGATTTTTAAAAATGTTTTTCAAAGATTTCGGGTCTTGTTTTTGGTTGCGGTGGCAGATTTGTAAAGTAAAAAAGCTTCCCTAAACCGGAAAGCTGTCATTTATTTCTTGAATTAAATTTTAGAAAATCAAAGCGACAAGCAGATAAGTTATTCCTGCAACGATGGCGCTGATGGGGATCGTAAGAATCCAAGCCCAGAGCAGGCTGACGGTAATGCCCCACCGCACGGCTGATACTCTTTTCGTAAGCCCCACGCCGATGATGGATCCTGTGATGGTATGCGTTGTGGAAACCGGAATTCTCAATTGCTCGGTAATGAAAAGCGTGATTGCCCCCGCCGTTTCTGCCGCTACTCCTTCGAGTGGCGTCACTTTGGTGATTTTGGTTCCCATTGTTTTGATAATCTTCCAGCCGCCACTCATCGTTCCCAATGCGATGGCTAAGAACGAAATCAGCGGCACCCACAGGTAATGCTCGGCAAAAAAGTTGAACCGTCCTGCCTCAGGAATATTTAAGTATAATGGATCTTGCATCATATTGACGTGAAAATAGATCATTGCAGCGCCAATAATCCCCATCACTTTCTGCGCGTCATTGGTTCCGTGGCCGAGGCTGAACAAGGCAGAAGAAACCAACTGCAATCTTTTGAAAACACGTTCTGCCTTATGCGGTTTTGATTTTTTGCAAATATTGACGATGATCAGCGTAATAATAACGGAAATGAACATCCCAATCAATGGAGCCATAAAAATAAACAGGAAAATAGGAATGACGACTTTATATTTCACCACATTCTGCGTGAAAAGCTGTTTAAACGCCAAATAAACATTTTCGAAAAAAGAATATTCCGGATGTGCAACGGCTAGCAAATGATAGTCTCCCAACAAAGCGTGCATCAATGCTGCGCCGATAAAGCCACCGATCAAAGTGTGGGACGATGAGGACGGAATACCGAACCACCAAGTCAAAAGATTCCAAGCGATGGCGGCGATAAGTCCGGAAAAGATGACTTCTAAGGTAATGAAATTTTCGTCTACCGTTTTGGCAATCGTATTTCCGATTTTGAATTCGCCAACGATATATGCGGCGATGAAAAACGCGGCAAAATTCCAAAATGCTGCCCAAAGAACAGCTTGGAAAGGCGTGAGTACTTTTGTAGAAACGATGGTTGCGATGGAGTTGGCCGCATCGTGAAAACCATTGATATAATCGAATATGAGCGCGAGAGCGATGATGACAATTAGTAGAATCGGAAAGTCCATTCGTTTATTTTTAGATGCAGCCTTTTAAGCGTATTTGATCACTATGCTCTCCATTGTGTTGGCAACATCTTCCGCTTTATCGGTAACGATTTCCAAATAGTCCAGAATAGATTTTTGCTTAATGATCAAGACGGCATCATTGGTTTCAAACAATTTTTCGATAGCTTGGCTGAGGACGTCATCCGCAATATTCTCATAAGAATTAATCTTGATGCAAGATTCTCTTACTTCGCCGGGATTTTTGAAGTCTTTCAGATTTTCCAAAGCCTTTTTGATTTCGAAGCAACATTTATGAATCAAAAGAGAAAACTCCGAGTAATATTTGTTTTCGGGGCTTTTGTAAAGGTAAATATATTTTGCGGAGGCGTAGATATAATCTGCAATATCGTCTAATCCGGAGGCCAGATAATTGATGTCTTCTCTGTCAAATGGGGTGATGAAGTTTTCTCCCAATTGTACAAATATCTCGTGGGTGAGATCATCCAGCTTGTGTTCGTAATCGCTCATTTGATTCAGCAAGGTTTCATCATTGATGTCAAACTCCAGCAAGCCATCGTGAAATGTTTTGGACATCTCTACCAAGTTGTCTGCCACCTGAAGAAACAGATCGAAAAAGATTTTATCTTTTGGCTGAAATGCTCGGAAAATATTGCCTATCCCCATTATTTGCTTAATTTGTGCAAATATGATACAAAAAAAACGGATGCAAAAACTTTAATGTTAATTTTTCATTAATATTGAAAAGCATAAAAACCTGCTGATTGGCAGGTTTTTACATATAATATTGTAGTCTATTTTCGCAATTTTGTGATTAATTGGCCACTTCTGCTCTCATTTCTTTCCCCCGAAATTTCATAGTGGTCAAGCCATCTATCACTTCATTTTTGTAAGACTTTTCGATTTCGAAAAAACTAAATTTGTCGAGGATTTCTATCTCGCCAATATCTGCTCTTTTCTTGGATTTGGAAGTTGCTTTGTTGATAATTTCCAACATATCGACTTTTTTCAGCTGGTCTCTTTTCCCAAGATTGAAGAAGAACCGTACCATATCCTCGTTGCTTCGTTTTGGCTTTCGGTCTCTGCCGCCATTTCTCTCGCCGCCGCGGTCTCCTCTGCTATCTCTGTCTCGGAAAGAGCCGCCATCTCGCGATCCTCTGCTATCTCGGTCTCTGCCGTCCCGCTCTCTTCTTCCAAATTTGTCATCTCGGCTCGCACCAAATTTCTGATCTACAAGATCATCGCTATTTTGGTAATAAGTAGCCATTTCTTTTAATTGGAATTGCAACAGCTGGCTTACCAATTGCTCTTTGGTGAAGGCAGAAAGATCGGGAATTAGGCTTTCGTCAAAATCGAATACATCCACGTGTTCTGTCAATAATTTTTCGAAAACACCGGCCACCTGAGCTTTGATAATTTCCTTTCCTGTTGGGATTTTTTTCTCGACGATTTCGATTTTGGTTTCTGCCTTTATCTGCTTCATTTTCCTGCTTTCTTCCGGTTTTGCCAGCGTCATCGAGATTCCGTTTTTGCCGGCGCGCCCCGTTCTTCCGCTTCGGTGAACAAAAACTTCCGGATCATCGGGCAAAGAGAAATGGATCACGTGCGTGAGAGAATCTACATCCAATCCTCGGGCGGCCACGTCTGTTGCTACCAGAATGTCGATATTTTTCAGTCTGAATTTCTTCATCACTGTGTCTCTTTGAGCCTGCGAAAGATCGCCGTGCAGCGCATCTGCGGCATAGCCATTTTGCATCAAGAAGTCTGCAACCTCCTGAGTTTCCATTCTTGTTCTGCAGAAAATGATAGAATACTGGTTTGGGTTGGCATCTATCAGTCGTCTTAGGGCTTCTTTTTTTTGTCTGTATCCTACGACATAAAATTCGTGCAAGATGTTTTTCTTCACCTCGTTTACAGAACCGATCGTGATCCTGTGAGGCGTGGTGAGATAATTTTTCGAGATGCGTTCTACTTCTTTGCTCATTGTGGCAGAGAATAGAAAGGTCTGTTTTGTATCGGGCGTTTCTCTCAATATGGTTTCCAAATCATCTTTGAAACCCATAGAAAGCATTTCGTCCGCCTCGTCTAATACCAACCATTGTACTTCGGAAAAGTCTAAGGCTTTCCGGTTGATCATATCGATCACGCGCCCCGGCGTTCCCACGATGATTTGTGGTTTTTCTCGGAGAGATTTGATCTGGTCCGTAATACTGCTACCACCATAAACGGCTACCGTTTTGATGTTTTTCAGGTATTTAGAATAGTTTTTGATGTCTTTGGTAATCTGGAGGCAAAGTTCTCTAGTGGGGCAAAGGACCAAAAATTGGATTTTACGACTATTGTCGTCTATCATATCCAAAATCGGAAGCGAAAATGCTGCTGTTTTGCCTGTTCCTGTTGCCGCAAGTGCGATAAGATCGCGAGTATCTGTAGAGATAAAAGGAATAGTCTGTTTTTGGATATCTGTCGGCTCTACGAAGCCGAGGTCGCCAACCGCCTGAAGAACTTCAGCGCTAAGATTGGATTCCGTGAATAAATTCATTTAAAGATCGTCTAATAATTTGTGCAAAGATACGATTTTATTTTTGATAACAAACAGACTGTATTTTTAAGGAATTAATTATTAAGGATAATTTAATATTGGCCGTTAAATGCCGTAGACCAAAAGGATAAGAACTTAACATTCCGCCACATTTACGGCAATAGCCAGCCCGCCTTCGGAGGTTTCTTTGTATTTGGAATTCATATCCAGTGCCGTTTCCCACATCGATTTAATAACACTGTCCAATGACACTTTTGCTTTCGCAGGATCGCCATCCAAAGCCAAAGAAGAAGCGGTTATCGCCTTCATCGCACCCATAGAATTGCGCTCGATGCACGGGATCTGGACAAGGCCGCCAATCGGGTCGCAAGTCAAACCGAGGTGATGTTCCATCGCAATTTCTGCGGCCATCAAAACCTGAGCAGGCGTTCCCCCGGAAATCTCGGTAAGTCCCGCAGCGGCCATTGCAGAGGAGACACCCACTTCTGCCTGGCAACCGCCCATTGCGGCTGAGATAGTTGCATTTTTTTTGAACAATGTTCCTATTTCGCCAGCAACGAGCAGGAATCTGACAATATCTTCTTCTGAATTAAATTCTGTGAAAACCTGGGCGTACATCAATACTGCCGGGATCACGCCGCTTGCGCCATTGGTGGGAGCGGTAATGATTCTCCCAAAGGATGCATTTTCTTCATTGACGGCCAAAGCGAAGCAGGAAACCCATTTGGTAACAGAGCTGAAGGTTTTCGGATCATTTTTTACCATCTCGAACCACTCGTTTTTATTTTTGTAAATCTGCGTTCCGAGCAGTTTTTCGTTCATTTCCGAAGCGCGTCTTGTTACGTGGAGTCCGCCGGGCAGAACGCCTTTTTTGTTGATACTTTTGTACACGCAATCTTTGATGTTGTCCCAAATCTCCAGCGCTTTTCTGCGGGTTTCCTCCTCCGTTCGCCAAGATTCTTCGTTGAGGTAAACCAGGTCCGAGATTCTGTCGAGATGAAGTTGCTCGCAATATTTGAGGATGTCGCTGCCGTGGTGGCAAGGATACAAGGTTCTCACACAGCGGTCTTCCATCGAGTTGTCTTCTCGGGTGGCAACAAAACCGCCACCCACCGAGTAATAATCTTGACTAAATTCTTCTCCATTCTTGAAAACCATTCTGAAAATCATCCCGTTCGGATGAAAGTCGAGGGATTTTTCCTTGTTCAGAATCAAATGATGACCGTAAATAAACGGCACCCAGATCTCTCCGCCTAAATGAATCTTTTGTTCCGATTTTATTTTATCGATTTTTTCTTCAATCTTATTCGTATCAATAGTCCGGAAGTTTTCTCCGCTCAGTCCAAGCATGGCTGCGATATCGGTTCCGTGGCCGATGCCTGTTTTTGCGAGCGAGCCGAAGAATTCTACAAAAACTTCCGCCACATCTTGCAAAGAATGCGTTCGCTTTACCAAATCCAGAAACATTTGAGCGGCATTCCAAGGTCCCATCGTATGCGAAGAGGAGGGGCCGATGCCGATCTTGATAATGTCGAAAACGCTGATCGATTCCATTTTGAAAAATTGATGATGGTAAATGTAATGGATTTATAGATTCCTTTCAAATACTAAGTTCAATTTTAATTGCAAAAACGCCAAAATGTTGATTTGAAAATGCCAAAATTTTTGTTTAAAAAAAGGTTGCATATTTTGAAGCTCGTTAATAGAGTTTCGGCTGCACAATTTATCGAATGCAAACTTCTCAAAGAAAAATATCGATCCAAAAGATGGGTTACGTTGAATATTTTTCTGACAAGAAAAATTTAAAGTCAAAAAGCTGCCGAAATAATATGATATATTAAGTTATGAACGTTTTTTAGAGAGCAGATAAATGCTATTTTTATTTCTCTAAAATTTTTGAATTTCCATAGACCTTTTGATTTGCAAATAAAAAATTAATTTATATATTGCGCCACAATTAGAATTTCAATATGACGAAAACGAAAGTCCAGTACGAATACAATATGCATTGTCTTTCCGAGATTTTGTATGAGTATTTGGCAACTGCAGAAGGGTTATCAGAGTGGTTTGCAGACGATGTGGTAGAGCGGGGCGATGATTTTTTCTTCAGTTGGGGAGGCGGTCCCGCCGAGAAGGCGACGTTGATCCGTTACAAGCCGGAGAGTTTCGTCCGTTTCCGTTGGGAAGAAGACGAAGGCACCAAATATTACTTCGAACTTTCTATTGTGATAGACGAGATTACTGAAGACCTTTCGCTCAACATTACCGATTTTTGCGAACCTGGCGATGAAGAAGAAAATAAGCTCTATTGGGACAATCTGATAGAAAATCTTCAATTAAAATTAGGCGCTTCTTAAAAATAATGGATGGATGATTTATCGTTCGTTATTTTTTTTCAAATCCTACAATGCAGAAGATAATTTATACCTTGGATCACTTGCAGTTACTCAATCGTTCCTTTCTTTATGGAGATGCGGTGTGGGTTTCTTTTTTTATCAGAAATGGCCAGATCATAATGGGAGAAGAATCTTATTTCTTCCTGATGGCCTCGATGCGGAAAATGAGGCTCACAATCCCTTTGACTTACACATTAGAATTTTTTCAGGCACTTTTTCAGAACGAAGTTTTATCCAAGGGAATCCAAAACGCCATCATTCAGCTGATGGTTTATAGAAAACAAGACGGCAAGCCCTTGCCCAGATCAGAAACCTCCTTTTTCTTTGAAGTGGATGAAAAGCAAGATATTTTGAAGATCCAAGGAAATATAGAACTGGATTTGATTAAGGAAATCAATGTCAATGCTAATCTGCTAAGCAATATCCGGGTGCATTCTCCGGAAAACATCTTCGCCCAGATCTATGCGGAGGAAAATGATTTGGACGATGTGATTCTCCTCAATCCAAATAAAAAAATCGCCCGAAGCATCTTTGGAAATCTCTTGTTTTTGCAGGGCAACGTCGTCAAAATTCCGAAGCAAACGGACGGCGCATACATCTCGCCACTGATGGAAAACTTCGTCACTTTCGTTCACAAAAACAAACTGGCAGAGATAGAAGAAGCCGAAATCATCGCTTTCGAATCTCAAAAAGCTGATGAAATCCTACGAATATCCGACGAAAAAGGCATCCATTCGGTTTCTAAAATCCGAAACAAGACCTTTGAAAATACCGGTTTTTCCGAGATGCTGGTGCGGTGGCGCCAAGCTTTTGATCTTCCCGTATAAATCAAGAACGAGCAGACATTTCTGCTCGTTCTCTTCTGAAAAGATCTATTAACTAACTACTAACTAATTTTTTGTTTTGAAAAGCCTTCGGCGTCTCTCCTTGGATATGTTTGAACACACGAATGAAATAATTCGTATCGGAAAAGCCCGTATTATAAGCCACTTCGCTCACCGAGCTGTGCTGATTCAGTAATTCCTTCGCTTTCTTGATGCGCTCGCGGATAATAAATTCGTTGGGCGAAATTCCCAATTCCTCTTTGAACATTTTGAAGAAATTCGACTTGCTTACACAAGCCATTTTTGCCATCGCATCGATGGATAATTTCTGATGCAGATTTTTCTTGATATAATCTGCAACAAAACCAATCCTCGATTGATTTTTCAACGTATTTTTTTCGATGAGATTTCTGGCTTGCGTCTGCATCAGCCTTATCAATAATTCTTTCACAGCAAAATCTGCCATCACATCTTTATACGAGTTTTCTTCCAACGCAATTCTCATAATATTATTGGTTGCAGAGGCCAAAGATGTGCTGTTGAGCATATAGAATTCGTCCAAAGAAATATTCCATTGCGAAGAATCATCTACTTTGGCGGCACTGAGGTTGAGATCATCCAGAGATTCCTGCACGAACTCGGGCTTCAAACTCAGAGAAATACATTGAGCGGGCTGCTCATCTGCCTCCGGAAAATCGATGACCATCGTCTCGCCCGGTGCCACCAAAACGCTTTCTCCGGGCAGATATTCGAAGTAGTTGCTCTTGTCCTCCAGCTTCATCCATTTTTTTCCACGCAACATTCCCGTAAATGTCAAATATTCAAAATGCAATTTCACATTATAAGCCGCCTGATGCGTTTCGTAGATACTTAGTTCACAATTATTTAAACTGAACTTGGTCTGATTTTCCACCAAGGTGTCCAGTCTGTTTTCTTGTGTCAGTCGCGGTTTATGGAGTTGAAAGTGGTTGATATTCATAGCTTCAAGATTGATAACATCCTGTTTATCAAATATAATAATTTCGGATTAACGAACATCATAATTTTTGTTAATGAATGATAAAAAATGCTAAAAATAGAATTTTACTATTTTTTTAGACGATTGTGCTATGATTATAACTGAATCCTTACTACCTTAGAACAAACGAAATATTAATTTAATTTAAATAAAAAAACAACATCTTATTATGAGCACAACAGCAGAACCAAAACAAAACTCCACGACTGTGGCTTGGCCGGAATTCAAATCAAAATATGACAACTACATCGGAGGAAAGTTCGTTCCTTCAGCCGGAGGACAGTATTTTGATGTTATTTCACCGATAAATGGGCAAGTATTCACGCAAGCGGCCCATTCCAACAAACAAGATTTGGAAAACGCCGTAAATGCGGCAGAAGAAGCATTCAAAACCTGGAAAGACACTTCCGCCACAGAGCGAAGCATCATCCTCAACAAGATTGCTGACAGAATGGAACAGAACTTGGAATACATCGCAACCGTCGAAACCATCGACAATGGTAAAGCCATCAGAGAAACCTTGGCCGCAGATATTCCTTTGGCGATCGACCATTTCCGATATTTTGCGGCAGTCATCCGCGCAGAAGAAGGCTCTCACAATGAGCTGGACAAAGACACTGTTTCCCTCATCGTACACGAGCCACTTGGCGTGATTGCGCAGATTATTCCTTGGAATTTCCCAATTCTAATGGCTGTTTGGAAACTCGCTCCGGCTTTGGCAGCAGGCAACTGCGTCGTTCTGAAACCGGCAGAAAGCACACCTGTTTCCATTATGGTTTTGATGGAATTGATTGGCGACTTGATTCCGGCCGGCGTTGTCAACATCGTCAATGGTTTCGGAGCGGAACTGGGTAGAGCCCTCGTGACCAACCCGAAAGTGAAAAAAGCAGCATTCACCGGTTCTACCGTTACCGGACGGCTGGTAATGCAATATGCAACAGAAAACATCATCCCCGTAACTTTGGAATTGGGAGGCAAATCACCAAACATTTTCTTTAATTCTGTGATGGACGCCGATGACGAATTTCTGGACAAAGCGGTGGAAGGTGCCGTGATGTTTGCCCTCAACCAAGGCGAGGTTTGCACTTGCCCGTCAAGATTGCTGGTTCAGGAAGATATCGCGGATGCTTTTATGGAGAGAGTGATCGCTAGAACAGAAGCTATCAAAGTGGGAAATCCATTGGACAAAACAGTTATGATGGGAGCGCAAGCTTCGAAAATCCAGCAAGATAAGATTTTAGGATACTTGAAACTGGGTAAAGAAGAAGGCGCTGAAGTGCTTACAGGAGGCGAAGCCAATAGCATCGAAGGATTGGAAGGTGGCTACTACATCAAACCAACCATCTTCAAAGGAAACAACAGAATGAGAATCTTCCAAGAAGAAATCTTCGGTCCTGTCTTGTCTTTTACTACTTTCAAAGACGAAGCAGAAGCATTGGCCATTGCAAATGATACCATCTATGGTCTGGGCGCAGGCGTCTGGACACGCGATGCACATCAGCTGTACACCATTCCGAGACATATAGAAGCGGGCAGAGTCTGGGTCAACCAATACCACGCTTATCCTGCAGGAGCACCTTTCGGAGGCTACAAACAATCGGGAGTCGGTCGCGAGAACCACAAAATGATGTTGGATCACTACCGTCAAACCAAGAATATGCTGATCTCTTACAACAAAAACAGACTGGGATTCTTCTAATCTTTTTATTAAAAATAGAGAACCATAAATATTCAGAACCCGGCAGAAGTTTTCGCCGGGTTTTGTTTAACTTTAAAATAAAAAATCAGATGGAAACAAAAGATAAAATCTCGAGACTCTCCGTGACCGATGCCGCGATGGATGTCATCTGGGAACTCGAGAAGAAACACGGCGACTTGATGTTCTACCAAGCGGGTGGCTGTTGCGAAGGCACGCAGCCGCAGTGTTTCGAAAAAGGCGGATATTTTCCGAGAATGAACGACGCTATGATTGGCACCATCAACGGTTTCGAATTCTGGATCGACCGCGACCTGTTTGAATACTGGAAATATTCGCACTTTACATTAGACGTTCTGGACGGTTGGGGACCAGGCGGCTTTTCTCTGGAAACGCCATTAGGAAAAACCTTCAAAGTTCATTACAGACTTTTCACACCAGAAGAACTGGAAAATCTGGAACCTGTGAAGCGGAGTGAATAGAATGCAGAATTGCAAAATAGCCCCCCCGATTTTCGGGTTTAGATTCCAGAACTTCATTGACGTTTAAGAAGGATTTGGGGAATTTGTTTCCGGAAATTTTTGGTCTTGTCTTTTGACGAAAATCCGGGCGTCGAAATAGTTTGATCGATGATCAGGATTTCATATTCCAAGATTTGGGGTCGCTTCGAAATTGCTGATTTTGATTGAGAATTTGATTGTCATATTGACCACCCCGTCTTCCAAATTTTAAATTTGGAATCCACCCCTCCAAAGGAGGGGAATTTTGCATTTTTTTTAAATGTTAAATTATCTAAAAACGTGATTGGGATGACCAAACCCATAGCCCCGATAGTAGTGGAAATCCTTTTTTGCGTGGACTTACCGATCTTTTTGATGACAAAACGGGATGCAAAAAAGATTGCAACGGATAGCGGGATTAAGCTCCTAAAAAATTAGGCGTTTTCTATTTTTACAAATTTGGAAACCACCATACTGGCGAGGATGTTCCCGACGGAATTGAGAACCGTGGCCAAAGGATCCACCAAAGTTCCAATGATAATGACCGCCGGAACCACATCGGGCGGGATTTTGTAAATCGAAATCATCAGCATTTCGCCGATGTAACCGCCATTTGGGATTCCGCCGGCTACTGCGCTTACGAAAATCGTGATTCCCAGTGCCATTATGAGATTCAGAGGCTCGAAGAAATCCCAGCCAAGTAGCTGGAATGCAACATAGATTTTGATGATGGAGGATATGGATGAGCCGTTTTTGTGAATGGTGGTACCAATGGGAATGACGAGGTTGGCGATAGAGGCCGGCACGCCCATTTTCTTGGCAGCCTCGATGGCAACGGGCATTGTCGCCAAGCTGCTGCAAGTACTTATTGCAGTTGCAGTCGGCAAAAGACTGTATTTCCAGAATACTTTTACGCCTTTTCTGCCTTTCCAGACGAAGGCGTATAAACTGAAAAATAGGATAAAATAAATGATTCCGGCAAAGTAATAAAGTCCCAATGGCTTGGCATAAAACCCGAAAAGTTGCGGACCGATGGTGCCAACTTGATACGCAAAATAAGCGCCCAACCCGATTGGCGCCGCTTTCATGATTAGTAATAAAAGTTGCTTCATAACCTCGTTGCCGGCCAGCACAAAATTTTGAAATGCAGCTCCCTTTTCGCCGGATTTTCTGATGGAAATTCCCATTAAAAAAGAAAAGAGCAAAAGGGCGAGCATATTTTGCCGAGAAAACAGATGGTAAAATTCGCTGACGGTGAAGAATCCAACGATTTGATCATTGAGATTGCTGTCCGAATGCAAATGTTCCGAAATGGCTTGGTGGATGTTGGCGGGCGGTTCCGTTGGGAAAATGTAGACCATTGCGATGGAGAATGTGGCCGAAATCAGGATAAAACTTAAGAAAGTCAAGCCCATAATTCCGATCATCTTTCCCAGTTGGTTCTGCTGCTCGATGCCGGAAATGGCCGAAACTATGGCAAAAAAAACGAGCGGAATGACCGTCACGAAAAGCAAATTGAGAAAAATATCGCCAATGGGTTTCAAATAGATCACAAAATCCGGTGCAAAAATCCCAACGATACTTCCCGCGAAAATCCCCGCGAGAAGCAAAATAATGTTGTGGTAATTCTTCCAAAAAGACGGATTCATTGCTCAATTTTGGTCAAAGATAAATAATTCTTAACCATAAAAACCTTATGATTTTTAAATTTAGAAGATAATTATTCCCGAAATTTGTCTTATGAAAACAGCTGTTCTGATTACCATCGGCGACGAGATTCTCTCTGGAAATACCGTGGATACCAATTCCAATTTCATTGCCACGCAGTTTAAAGAAATTGGCATCAAAGTTCTGAGGATTTTTACAATTCCTGATGAAGAAAAAGCCATTGTTGCGACTTTGACAAAAGCTTTCGAAATGGCAGATGTCGTCGTCACGACGGGCGGACTAGGTCCCACGAAAGATGATATTACCAAAAAAGCTTATGCTAAATTTTTTGGGGATGAATTGGTTTTGTCAGAAAAAGTGTACGATCATCTTCGGACTTATCTCGAAAAACAAAAACGCCTTTGGCTCTTGGAACATAACCGAGATCAGGCTCTGGTCTTATCCAAATCTGAGGTTTTTCTGAATTATTTTGGGACGGCACCTTGCATGGTGTTGGAAAAAAATAGCACATTTTGTTTCAGCCTCCCGGGCGTGCCTTACGAGGTGAAGCCCTTGGTGAAAGACCAAATTATCCCGTTCTTGCAGGAAAAACTGTCTCTGTCTCACATCGTGACGAGAATTGTGTCTGTGGTGGACGTTCCGGAGAGCGTTCTGTCTGAAACCATCGAAGATTGGGAGTTGGCATTGCCAAAGCACATCAGGCTTTCCTACCTGCCAATCGGCAACAGGGTAAAATTGAGATTGACCGCTTCGGGAAGTTCTCGGGAAATTTTAGAGCAGGAATTGGAAACGGAAATCCAAAAATTAATTCCAATCATTAGCGAAAATATCATTGCAACGCACGAAGACCGAATCGAAAAAATATTGGCAGAATTATTAATGGAAAGAAAATTGACGCTCTCTGTGGCTGAAAGTTGTACAGGTGGCGAATTGGCACATCTGATCACGTCGGTGGCCGGCAGTTCACATTATTTTTTGGGCGGCATCGTAACGTATGCTTCCGAAAAAAAAGTAGAAATCTTGAACGTCGATTCCGAGACCATCGAAACATTCACGGTGGTAAGCGAGCAAGTGGCCTCCGAGATGGCGAAAGGCTGTCAGGAATTATTTAAAACTGATATTTCCGTTGCTACCACGGGCGTAGCCGGACCCGAAAAAGGAGAAGATGGCAAAGACGTTGGAACGGTTTTTTATACGATCAGGATTGGAAATGAAGAAACGACTTCCAAACTTTTTCTTCCGCATCTGGAAAGGATAGATTTTATGAATTTCGTTTCTCAGAAGGTCTTGCAAGACATCGTTTCGCTGATGGTCAAAAAATAAATGAGACGGTGTGAATAATCAGTTAAACGGCTGAAAATTAAAAAAGTTGATCCAGTTTTTACAAAAAAATAGATTTTAATTAAAATAAGTTTTATACATTTGCTAAACCAAAATATGAAAATGACCACACAATTTATGCATCATCATCACCATTTCCTCGCGCAGACGGGAAGGTCGTGATAGGTCATAACTTCTAAAAATATAAACCGTCTGAGTAATCAGTCGGTTTTTTTTATTCCAAAAATTCTCCTGTCGTTTACTCAGACTAATTTAAAATATAAAATGAGTAAACTAAAATTAGCCCTACAAAAAAGCGGACGACTGAGCGAAAAGTCGCTGCAACTCTTGGAAGAATCGGGCATCAAAATTTCCAACGGCACCAGAAAACTGAAAGCCGTTTCCTCCAATTTTCCGCTGGAAATCCTTTTTCTTCGCGACGATGATATTCCGCAATACGTGGAGCAAGGCGTTGCCGATATTGGAATCCTCGGTCTAAACGAAGTGCTGGAGCAGAAAAAACAAATCGACACCATTCAGAAATTAGGATTTGCGCAATGCCGATTGTCTTTGGCTATCCCGAAGGAAGAAAGTTACCGCGGAGTTCACTACTTCGAAGGTAAAAAGATTGCGACGTCTTATCCCGAAATTCTTTCAAATTATTTTAAAGAAAAGAACATCAATGCCCAAATCGAAAAAATCGGTGGAAGCGTAGAGATTGCACCTGGAATTGGGCTTTCGGATGCGATTTTCGATATCATCAGTACAGGTTCTACCCTGCTTACCAACGGGTTGAAAGAAGTAGAAACAGTTTTGGACAGCGAAGCCGTTTTGGTTTCAAACAATGACTTGCCACCTGAAAAAAGGGACATTCTCGAAAAATTACTCTTCCGGATCAACGCTGTAAAAGAAGCTTCCGAAAGCAAATATATTCTCCTGAACGCGCCTAATGAAAACTTAGAAAAAATCATCAACATTCTACCCGGAATGAAATCTCCAACCGTGATTCCACTTGCAGAAAGTGGCTGGTCGTCAATTCATTCGGTTATCAAAGAAGATCAGTTTTGGGAAGTAATAGAAAAATTGAAGAATGAAGGTGCGCAGGGAATTTTAGTCTTAGAAATCGAAAAAATGATATTATGATGAAGCAGTATAAATATCCAAATTTTGCAGAATGGAAAGCACTTTCCGAGAGGCCTTTGCAAAATCAAGAAAACCTTTCGGAGCAAGTGAAATTGGTTTTCGGTGAAGTTAAAAAGAACGGAGACAGAGCTTTGAAAATCTTTACAGAAAAGTTTGATGGGGTAGCTCTAAATTACTTTAAAGTTTCTGAAAATGAAATCGATGAAGCAAAAAATTTGGTTTCTGAAAAATTAAAATCAGCCATAAAAACAGCCTTGGAAAATATTAGAAAATTCCACAGTTCTCAAAAAGAAGACAGAAAAATCATTGAAACCTCCGATGGTGTTTTTTGTTGGAGAGAAAGTCGGGCGATTGAAAATATTGGAATCTACATTCCTGGAGGTACAGCGCCTTTGTTTTCCACAGTTTTGATGCTGGGAATTCCGGCAAACATTGCTGGTTGCAAGAACATTGCGCTTTGTTCGCCGCCCGACCATAACGGAAAAATAAATCCTGCAATTTTGTTTACTGCAGATTTGGTTGGCATCAAAAATATTTTCAAAGTAGGTGGTAGCCAAGCCATTGCGGCTTTAACTTTTGGAACAGAAACCATTCCGAAAGTGGATAAAATCTTCGGACCCGGCAATCAATATGTGACCTTTGCGAAACAGTGGGCGCTTAATTTTAACGTCGCCATCGATATTCCGGCGGGTCCAAGTGAAGTTTTGGTGATTGCAGATGAAACCTCGATTCCTGCATTCGTAGCGTCGGATCTATTGTCGCAAGCGGAACACGGAACGGATTCTCAAGTGATTTTATTAACTGATTCTCAAATAGTTATCAATGAAATTATAACCGAAATCGAAAAGCAAATGGAGGAATTACCACGAAAAGAAATTGCAAAAATCGCACTCCGAAACAGCAAATCAATTTTGTTCGATTCGATAAATGAAGCGATCGACTTTTCCAATTTTTATGCGCCCGAACACTTGATTTTGGCCACAGAAAACGCTGAGAATTTCGCTGATAAAATCACCAATGCAGGCTCGGTTTTCTTAGGAAATTACAGCCCCGAAAGTGCCGGCGATTATGCTTCGGGAACCAATCACACTTTGCCAACCAACGGTTTTGCGAAAAATTACAGCGGCGTTTCTTTGGATAGTTTTGTGAAGAAAATCACTTTTCAAAATGTCACGAAGAATGGTATTAAAAATATCGGAAAATCCATCGAATTGATGGCGGAAGCCGAAGAATTGATGGCTCATAAAAATGCGGTTTCCGTCAGATTAAAATATTTGGAAAATGAAAATTAACATTCAAAATTTGGTCAGAAAAAACATTTTAAATCTCAAGCCGTATTCTTCCGCAAGAGACGAGTTTGAAGGTGGGAACGGCATTTTTTTGGACGCCAACGAAAATCCTTTTGGAGAATTGAATCGCTATCCAGACCCTCATCAAAAAAAAATTAAGGAAAAATTGAGCATCATTAATCGGATTTCTACAGAAAATATTTTCCTCGGAAACGGCAGCGATGAAGTGATTGATTTGGCTTTCCGAATCTTTTGCGAGCCGGGAATAGATAAGGTTTTGACATTCTCACCAACTTACGGAATGTATGAAGTTTCGGCTAATATCAACAATATAGAACTTATCAATTTGGATTTGAATGCAGATTTTCAAATCGATTTGAAGACTTTAAAACCATATTTAAACGACGAAAATCTGAAAATCATTTTCATTTGCTCGCCAAACAACCCGACTGGAAATTCAATTAAAAATATAGAATACATTCTTGAAAATTTCCGCGGAATTGTCTTTATTGATGAAGCTTATATCGATTTTAGTCCGGAAGAAAGTTACAGAAATCAAATTAAAAAATATCCGAATCTTATCGTGAGCCAGACTTTCAGTAAAGCTTGGGGAATGGCTTGCGTGAGAGTCGGGATAGCGTATGCATCGGAAGAAATCATCAATTTTTACAACAAAGTAAAACCGCCTTACAACATCAGTCAGCTTAATCAAAATGCAGTTCTCGAAGTTTTGAATGATGAAAATATCAAGATAGTTTCCGAAAACATTAAACTGATTTTAAAAGAAAAAAAACTTCTGATTCAAAATTTAAAACAACTGAAATTGGTTCAGAAAATTTATCCTACTGATGCCAATTTTATTTTAATCGAAGTTGAAAACGCAGATGAAATCTACCAAAAATTAGTCGAGGAAAATGTGATTGTAAGAAACCGAAATAATGTCATCAAAAATTGCTTGAGAATAACGGTTGGTTCTCCGGAAGAAAATTTGAAATTAATAAAAACCTTAAAATCAATTAGTTAAAATGAAAAAAATACTATTCATAGACCGCGACGGCACTTTGGTTCTGGAGCCCGACGATTATCAGGTCGATTCTTTTCAAAAACTGAAATTCTATCCGCAGGTTTTCATTTACCTTTCAAAAATCGCAAAAGAACTGGATTACGGTCTGGTAATGGTGACTAATCAAGATGGCTTGGGGACAAAGTCTCATCCCGAAGAAAATTTTTGGCCCATTCAAAATTTCATCATTGAAACATTTGAAAGTCAAGGTATTAGATTCCAAGATATTTTCATTGACAAAACCTTCGCCAAAGACAATGCACCAACGAGGAAACCGAACACCGGACTTTTGACAAAATATTTTAATAAAGATATTTACGATTTAGAAAATTCCTTCGTGATCGGCGACCGAATGACCGATGTCAAATTGGCAAAAAATCTTAATTCAAAAGCAATTTTCATTAATACTGATGAAAATCTTGGCGCAAATGAAATCTTAGAAAATGAAGATTTTGAAAACGTGATGGCTCTCAAAACCACTTCCTGGCAAGAAATCTACGAATTCCTCAGACTCGAAAACCGAACCGCAAAAATCATCAGAAACACCAACGAGACTAAAATAAAAATCCTCCTGAACCTAGACGGAACCGGAAAATCCAACATAGAAACCGGAATTCCGTTTTTCAATCATATGCTCGATCAGATTGCAAAACACGGCCAAATGGATTTGGAAATCAAAGTCGATGGTGACCTGGAAGTGGACGAGCATCACACGATTGAAGACACAGCGATTGCCCTCGGAGAAGCGTTTTACAAAGCTTTGGGAAACAAATTAGGAATCGAGCGTTACGCTTTCGTATTGCCGATGGACGATTGTCTGGCGCAGGTTGCGCTGGATTTTGGCGGAAGAAATTGGATTGTTTGGGAAGCCGATTTCAATCGGGAAATGATTGGAAAAATGCCCACCGAAATGTTCTTCCATTTCTTCAAATCTTTTTCTGACTCGGCCAAAGCAAATCTCAACATCAAAGCAGCAGGCGACAACGAACACCACAAAATAGAATCCATTTTCAAAGCCTTCGCCAAATGTCTCAAATCTGCCGCAAAGCGGGATCCAGACAAAATGATTCTCCCATCTACAAAAGGAATGTTGTAGTAGAAATAGAGAAAAGACGAATAGATTATAAACTTTACATCTTGCATCTGTAAAAATTAAAAATAATGCAAACAGTTATCATAGATTACAAAGCCGGAAACGTCCAAAGTCTGCTATTTGCGATTGAAAGGCTGGGCTTTTCGGCGAAGATTACAAGCAATGCAGACGAGATTTCCAACGCAGACAAAGTCATTTTCCCGGGCGTTGGCGAAGCGGCTTTTGCGATGAACTCCTTGTGCGAAACCCAGCTGGATTCGCTGATTCCCGAGCTCAAACAACCTCTTTTGGGGATTTGTCTCGGGATGCAATTGCTTTGCAAAAACTCGGAGGAAGGCGACACAAAAGCCTTAGGTATCTTCGATGTTTCGGTCAAAAAATTTCCAGATTCGGTTCTGGTTCCGCAGATCGGCTGGAATCAGATTTATGATTTGAAGTCGGATTTATTCAAAGGAATTCCGGAGCAGACATACACGTATCTCGTTCACAGTTATTACGTTGCAAAGAATGAAAACACGATTGCAACCACCGATTATTCCGAAGCTTACAGCACGGCTTTGCAAAAAAACAACTTTTTCGGCGTGCAATTTCATCCGGAGAAAAGCGGCATTCTGGGAAGCAGAATATTAGAGAACTTTTTAAAATTATAATAATTTCAACCACAAAAGACACAAGAGGAAAGATTGAGAATAGAGATTTTCAAAAGAAAACAAAATTTTACATAAACCCTTTTTGGAACTTTTGAGTAACTAAAACGTAAAATCTTTTGTGACTTTTGTGGTTAGAGTATCATTAAAAATCAAAACAGAAAATGAGAATTATCCCGGCAATAGACATCATCAACGGTGAATGCGTGCGGCTTTCAAAAGGCGACTACAGTCAGAAAACGATTTACAATTCCAATGTTATAGACGTTGCCAAAAACTTCGAGGCCAACGGAATCCGCTTTCTGCATCTGGTAGATTTGGACGGCGCAAAACAGAACCAAATCATCAATTATAAAATATTAGAACAGATTTGTAAACAAACCAATTTAATCATCGATTTTGGCGGCGGTTTGAAATCGGAAAAAGATATTGAAATCGCTTTTGAAAGTGGCGCCAATCAAGTGACAATGGGAAGTGTGGCGATCAAAAACCCGGAATTATTTCAAATAAGTTTGGAAAAATATGGTTCCGAAAAAATCATTTTGGGTGCTGATGCACGGCAAGAAAAAATCGCAGTTTCCGGCTGGCTTGAGGAAAGTGAAAAGAATATTTATGATTTCATCAAAGAAAAAACAGAATCGGGAATCGAGTACGTTATCTCAACAGACATCGACAAAGACGGAATGTTGGAAGGCCCTTCTTTTGAGTTATACAAAAATATAATTTCGCAAAATCCGGATATAAAACTCATCGCGTCGGGCGGAATTACTTCCGTTGAAGATTTAGAAAAGTTAATATCCATCGGTTGTGAAGGCGCAATCATCGGGAAAGCTTTGTATGAAAACAGAATCACGTTCAACGATTTAAAACCATTTCTCTAATGCTCGCAAAAAGAATTATTCCTTGTCTCGACATCAAAAATGGCGAAACCGTAAAAGGTATCAATTTTTTGGATTTGAAAGAAGTCGGAAATCCGGTAGAAATGGCAATTAAATACTCAGAACAAGGCGCTGATGAATTGGTTTTCCTCGATATTTCTGCAACCGAAGAACGGCGGAAAACTTTGATTCCATTAGTCAAAGAAATCGCGAAAAATATCAATATTCCGTTCACGGTTGGTGGTGGAATCAATGCTTTGGAAAATGTAGAAGAACTTTTGAAAAACGGGGCCGACAAAATCACGATTAATTCAGCGGCTTTATCGAATCCAAATTTAATTACCCAAGTTGCCAAACGATTTGGTTCGCAATGTATGGTTTTGGCGATCGACACCAAATTCGTTGGAAATCAACACAAAGTTTTCAGCAATGGCGGAAAGATCGAAACTGACAAAGAACTGTTTTCTTGGGCAAAAGAAGTCGAGAATCTGGGTGCGGGCGAAATACTCTTAACCTCGATGAATACGGACGGAACCAAAGCCGGATTCGCGATCGACATTACCAAAAAACTTTCGGAATTGGTCAATATTCCGGTAATCGCTTCCGGAGGTGCAGGTACGATGCAACATTTTGAAGAGGTTTTCAGGGAAACCAAAGCAACAGGAGCGTTGGCGGCGAGCATCTTTCACTTCAACGAAATCGGAATTCCGGAACTTAAAAATTATTTAAAATCTAAAAACTTACCCATACGATGACTATAAAATTTGACAACAATACAGGCTTGGTTCCAGCAATTATTCAGGATTATCTTAATATGAAAGTTCTGATGCTGGGTTATATGAATCAGGAAGCATTTGACCAGACTTTGCAAGAAAAGAAAGTCACTTTTTTCTCCCGTTCCAAAGATCGACTTTGGACCAAAGGTGAAACCTCAGGAAATTTTCTGGAATTAATAGATTGGAAAATCGATTGCGACCAAGACACGATACTCATTAAAGCAAAACCGTTGGGACCAACTTGTCATAGCGGATCGACGACTTGTTTTGCAGAGGAAAACGATAAAGGATTTTTGTACGAATTGCAACAAACGATTTCTGATAAAATTGATAATGATGACGACTTGAAATCCTACACCAACGAACTATACAAAAAAGGCATCAACAAAATCGCTCAAAAAGTGGGTGAAGAAGCTGTGGAACTCGTCATTGAAGCGAAAGATAATAATGACGAATTATTTCTGAATGAAGCTGCAGATTTGATGTACCATTATTTGATTTTGCTGAAAGCCAAAGGTTTTACAATGGAAAATGTCGAGACGGTTTTAAAATCGAGAAGCAAATAATTACGGCGCCAATCTTGAGATTTTCCAATCGATGTTATCTTCCAAAGAGTAAAGAATTCTGTCGTGGAGGCGGTTCGGTCGGCCTTGCCAGAATTCTATTTCATAGGGTTTTGCGATGTAGCCGCCCCAATTTTCCGGTCTTGGAACTTCTTGGTTTTCAAATTCTTTTTCGAGGTGTTTCAGTTTATTTTCGAGGAAATCTCGGTCGGGGATTTCTTGACTTTGAGGCGATACAACCGCGCCCAACTGGCTGCCCTTCGGCCTCGAATGGAAATAGCCATCGCTGAGATTCTCGGCGACTCTTTCGACATTGGCTTTGATGATGATTTGCCTTTCGAGGCTTGGCCAGAAGAAATGAAGACAGGCTTTGTGCGTATTTTCGATTGATCTTCCTTTTCGGCTGTCGTAATTGGTGTAAAAAGTAAAGCCATCGGCGCTGTATGCCTTCAGCAAAACCATCCGGGTGCGTGGGCAGCCGTCATCTTCTACGGTGGAGATGGCCATTGCGTTGGCTTCGGCGACTTCCGGCGCATTTTCTGCGTCCAGAAACCAGTCTCGGAACTGCTCGATGGGATTTTGCTTGATCTCGGATTCGATCAATTGGGATTTTTCGTAGGTTTTTCTTTTATCGTACAGGTTCTGTGAGTCGTTCATTTTGATTGAGATATAGACAATTTGGAAATTTATTCCAACGCAAAGTTCGCAAAGATTTTTTAGATAGCAACAGCTTTCCTGGCTGAAAGGCGTAAAATGCAGCGATGAAAACTAAAGATGAAAAACGGATATCTCAAAAGAGAAATCTACAACTTTGCGAAGCTGCAGCCCGACTTGAGCGGAGCTCTTTTTCTTTTTTTGGAAAAAAAAGAAAAAAGCGGGAGCGGAAGGCGGATAAAGCTGCCCAAAACAGTTTAAATCCTTGTAAAATTTAACGTAAATTTCAATTGAAATTCTTTCCAAAAAAAATATTTTTTTATAGATTTGAAATATGAATTACTCTTATAAAGGTAAAATTTTAATATCTACGCCGGACATTTCGGGCGATATATTTTCCCGTTCGGTTGTTTTGATAATCAATCACAACGAGAATGGGGCGTTTGGCCTGATCCTAAATAAGAAGAATCAGAACAAGAGTTCGCAGCTGCTGAATATTCTTGGCTTCCCTGTGGATCTATATGAAGGCGGCCCTGTGGAGCAAGAAAGGATTTACTTCATCATAAAAGGGGAAAAAAAGATTACGGCAGAATATGTTGAAATCAACAAGCAGTTTTATCTCACAGAAGATATTGACGCGGTGATTTCTGCGATCATCAACGGGGAGATTAGTACGAGCGAAATGAAGGTTTTCTCGGGATATTCCGGCTGGGCGAGTATGCAGCTGGAGGGCGAATTGCAACGAAAAATGTGGACAGTGGTGGATGTTTACAATTTGGATTACACCTCGCCTAATGATCAGGGGCTTTGGAAAAATATTATGCAGAACTTGGGTGGCGAGTTTTTGCTTTGGGCCAATGCGCCGGAAGATGTTTCGATGAATTAGATGGATGAGAACATCATAAAAATAGCAAATTCTACAAAACGTAAAAAGGTTCAGTAATTTCGAACCTTTTTGTTTTTTTAAGGATTACTAACAAAAAAGTTTCCGAAAGCGGGCTTTTCTATTTTTCTTGACGGATGCTTTGCTGATCTGTTATCAATTGTTAAGAAACAATCAAACCGGCGTTTTAAAATCTTTTCTGAAATTTTAAATCATTAATTTTGCATCGCTTTTCTAAAACCGAAGCCATAGAATGAAAGCGTTAAAATCACTTAATCCGTATTTCTGGAAACACCGCGTCTTGCTACTTTGGGGATTTTTATTCATTATTTTGAGTAATTTCTTCGCGATATACAAGATTCAATACATCGGGCAAACGGTGAATATCATTGCGGAAAATTATTCCACGCTCCACTTATCCGATTCAGCCGGACTAATAGCCAATGTCCAAAATAATTGGAGCTATTTCCGGATCATCTTTATCAACTCGGGTATTCTGATTGTCTGTTCTCTGCTATCGGGATTTTTCACTTTTATGATGCGGCAAACCATCATCGTGGCTTCCAGAAGAATAGAGTATGAACTGAAAAATAAAATCTATGCCCATTATCAAGAATTATCGGTTACGGATTACAAAAAGACGACCATCGGGGATCTGATGAACCGGCTGAGCGAGGACGTGGTCGCTATTAGGATGTATCTGGGTCCCGGCGTGATGTACCTCTTCAATCTTGTAATTCTGCTGATTATCACGAGCACTTATATGTTTATGACCGATGTTCGGATGACACTTTGGACCTTGTTGCCTCTGCCAATTCTTTCTTTTGTAATCTACAAAGTCAGTGATATTATCAATAGAAAATCGAAGGTAATGCAGAAAAGCCAGTCCGGGATATCGACCTTTGTTCAGGATAGTTTTTCGGGAATCAGAGTGGTCAAATTCTTCAGTAAAGAAAAATATATTGAAAAGAACTACGGCATAAAAATTAGAGATTATCAAGACAAAGCCTTGGATCTGGCGAAAACCGAAGCATATTTTTTCACGATTATCCTCTTCGTGGTCGGGCTTCTGAATGTAGCGGTTCTGTACATCGGCGGTCAAAAATATATAGCCGGCGAAACGAGTGTGGGAACGATTGCAGATTTCTTTATGTACATCAATATGCTCATCTTCCCATTCTCGATGCTGGGTTGGGTAACGTCTATCAACCAAAGAGCGGAGGCCAGTATGCAGCGCGTGAATGAGTTTCTGGATATGCAATCGGAGATCGTCAATACAAATAATGAAACCTACCCGATCTTCGGAGAAATAGAATTCCGAAACGTGAGCTACACCTATCCGAATACGGGCATCAAAGCGGTGGATAATCTCAGCTTCAAAATAAATCCCGGAAAATCCTTAGCAATAATGGGAAAGACTGGAAGCGGAAAATCTACCATTGCACAATTGCTGTGCCGATTAATCGATCCGGATGAAGGCGAGATACTCATCGACGGGAAAAATCTCAAAAACCACAATCTAAAACTTTACCGTGACCAGCTGGGCTACACGCCGCAGGAAAGTTATCTTTTTTCCGACACGATCGAGAATAATATCGGATTTGCGATAGACCATCCAAATCACGACTTGGTGGTGGAAATGGCGAAAAAAGCTGATGTCCACAAAAACATCGAAGAGTTCAAAGAAAAATACGATACTATGGTGGGCGAGCGCGGCGTAATGCTCTCTGGTGGTCAGAAACAGCGGATTTGCATAGCCCGGGCGATGATAAAATATCCGAATATCTTGATCTTCGACGACTGCCTCTCTGCCTTGGATACGGAGACGGAGGAACATATATTGCACAACATCGAAAATGATTTGAAGACAACGACCTCTATCATCATAACTCACAGAGAATCAAGCGCTAAAATGGCGGACGAGATATTATATTTGAATTAAATGCTCAATAAACTGTTAATAATCTTGCCAAATTTTTAAGAAATTTAACCAATTTCAGGATTTTTTTAACAAAAAATTTTGAATTTCCAAGAATTCTGTTATATTTGTTTAAACAGATTTTAAAAATATATAACGATGAGTGAATTTAAGGAACGACATGAGAATGAGATTTTCACCAAGGTGCTGAAAGCGGGCAGAAGAACGTACTTTTTTGATGTGCGGGAAACCAAAGCGGGTGACTATTATCTCACCATTACCGAAAGCAAAAAGAATTTTGGGGACAATGGCGAAGCTACTTTTGAAAAACACAAGATTTATCTTTATAAAGAGGATTTTAAAAGTTTCCAAGAATTATTTAACGAAGCCACAGACTTCATCATCCAACAGAAGGGCGAAGACGTGATCTCGGAACGGCACGAAAAAGATTTCAAATCAAAATCGTTTACGATAGAATCGGACGACGAAGTTTAATGAATAAAGGCGACACTCTTACGCGGTGTCGCTTTTCTTTGATAGAAAATGCGCAAGGATTTCCATTAAAAGAAATGAAACCAAAACGAGTTGGTACCATTCGAAGTCTAATTTGAACCGCATATTGGCGGCGTGACCAATCATATACGGTAAAGAAAAGTTGGAGAAAAACAGCACTGAAAACCAAAAAACCATTTTGGATTTTTTGTATAAAAAAAAGAGCGAAATCAATGTCAGCAAATCCAAAATCACCACATAGATTTTGCGACCTGCGATTACCGGCCAACTTTGATCATCGACATATTTGGGCGGCATATACCAAAGACAAAGCAGATTGCTGAGTGCTTTTTTGATGAAATATTGGGGTTTGCCTTGTGTTGCTTTTAGCGTTTCTTCTTTATAAATCTTTTCCATCGCCAGCTCATCATTTTCATCGCTCATTTGGTACAAGTTATGATCCCGCTCCGCTGTAATCAATTGGAGATCTTTCCGCAGCTGGCCCTTCGGCGTAAACCCAAAATATATATTCTGCCAAACGGGCGTTTTGGAAGGAATAATCTTATCGAAAACGTAATAATTTCGGATCACCCAAGGCGAATAAAACAGGATTGCTGTACAAGCCATAAGCGCAAAATTTTTGAAACTTACTCTTTCGTAGATTAATAAAGCGAGAATCATCAAGCAAGCCAACGGAACTATAACAACCTGCGTAAGGAACAAAATTGCCGTCACAAAACCAAAGATAATGAAGGAAATCATCCGCTTTTCTTTGGAGCACCAAATTTTAAAATAGAAATACAACCAGAGCAAAAGCAGCGGCACAAAAACGTTGGTTGCCTCGATGATACCGCTGTAAAGGAAATAGGCCGGCGACAAGATATACAAAAAACCGGCGAGCACACCTACTTTTTCCAATCCAAATAATCTTAAAATCCTGAAAAGTAGCAGTGGAATGAAGAAACTTATTAGTGCCTGCACTATGGCGACGCCTAAAAGTGCATTATTGCCCAAAGACCAGATGAAAAAACTTAGAAAAAGAGGATAAACAGGAAGTTTGAAAGCAGTCCCACCAAGATTGATAAACTGCGAATATTGATGATAGGCCACTATATTTTGAGCGATTGCAAAATCCTCTAAACCTACAAATTCTTTCTGAATCAGTACGATATAGAATATTTTCAGGATTACAATTATCCCAGTTGCTATCAATAGATTACCATAAGATAAAAAGGAATTCAGTTTTGCGAGCATCGGCAACATTTGAAAATGTAATTTAAAAATATTTTTGGGATAATGAAAAAAGCGCATCCTCGAAAAAGAATGCGCCTGAGTCTTTGGGTGAATGAGGGGTCTCGAACCCCCGACCTCCGGAACCACAATCCGGCGCTCTAACCAACTGAGCTACAATCACCGTTTTTCGCGTGTGCAAATATAACTTTTTATCGTTTAATCACAAACAATTCCGTCGAAATTTTTGAAAGCAAGGAGCTTTTCGGTGGTAAAACCTTCGGCAAATTCTACGCCCGATAGTCTCCCTAAATCCTGCGCCCTGTACGTCAAGCTTTCTAAAAAATCTTTTGTAGCGATGGGGGTGATTGGCTCCGTAGAGTTCGGATCGTAAAATTGCGTTTTGTAGGCCAAGCAAGCTTCAATCTTTTGATTTAAAAATCCAGTGATGTCGATCACGAAATGTGGCACTACATTTCGCCACTGGATATAATGGAAGATGTGCTTCGGCCGCCAGATTTCTTGCAAACCCTCACTATCAAAGGTTTCTATTTTTTTTAGTCCCGATAAAAAACAAGCATCGGAAACCAACTTTGCTGCTTTGGCGTGGTCGGGATGGCGATCGTCGATTGCATTTGCCAACACAATATCGGGTCGATATTTTCTGATCATTTCCACGATTTTTAGTTGATATTCTTCCGAATTAATAATAAAACCATCTTTCATTTTTAGATTTTCCCTGGCGGAGATTCCTAATATTTTTGCAGCTTCTTTAGCTTCCGCCGCTCGGGTCTCGGCGGTTCCGCGCGTACCCAACTCCCCTTCGGTCAAATCTACAATGCTGATTGATTTGCCTTCGGCTATCAACTTCAAAATGGTGCCTCCGCAGCCTAATTCTACATCGTCAGGATGGGCGCCAATTGCCAAGATATCACATTTCATTCTCAAAAATATTATTTACAAATGTATTAAAATCAAAACTTCCCAATCGCCAGGAATGGGAAGTTTTAGTAATTGATTATGTAGAGTTTACTGATTAAGGTTTTTCTGCAAATTAAGAGCATCTGCATATGTTGGGTTGAGTGCCAACGATTTCGCCACCATTTCTTTCGCTTTTTCTTTATCGGTGTCTTTTACAATGAAAGCAATCGCGAAGTAAGCGTAAGAGAGTGTCTCTTTGTTGGCTTCCTGATCTGCGGCGGGTTTCGAAGTCAAAACATCAATATACTTTTGATAAGCCGCAGCGGCAAGATCTTGTTTACCGGCCTGTTGGTAGGCATACCCTTGGCTGTAATACGCCGGCTCCCAATCCGGAAGCAATGTAATCATTTTTTGCCAAGTCATGATCGCACCATCCCAGTTCTTGACATCCTGGTAAGCCTGAGCTAATTTATAAATAGCGTCGGTATCTTGCGGATTTGCAGCAACTTTGGCTTTAAGGGCTTCAATCTGCGGTGATGTAGCACCGGCGTCTGGAGAAAGTCCCACCAAGCCACCTTTTATTTTTGCCAATTCAGCATCCCAATTCATGGTCTCGTCTTTTGCGTTTTTTGCAATGCTTAATTTTTGTTGAGACAATGCTTCGAGTTGTGCTTTCTTGGCTGCATCTTTTTCGTCTTTGGCTAATCCTGCTGCGATAAGACCTTGCAGACCTTCATCGGAAGTCTGGACTCTTGAAGAATCTGCCTGAGACAAGAAAGTATTCATATTTTGCTGAGCTTCAGCATATTTACCTTCGCCATATAAGATGTATGCACGCAATTTATATTTGATTGGGTCGGTCACCTTATCAAAAACAGCATCTAAAGTCGCCTTGGCGTTTGTATAATCTTCATTAGTAAAATAAAGTTTTGCGATTTCCAATTGTGTATATGGATCTTCATCGGCATATTTTGCATAATTTATCAAATTCTGTGTTGCTTCGGCATTTTTCTGATATCTGATATTATAGCCCGCCAATGCCTTGTAAGCCGGCGCATAGGTGGGATCTACCGCGAGTGCTTTATCAATATTGGCTTTGGCCTGTTGCCATTGTTTGGCTGCAATCCACAGTGTTGCTTTTCTGGTATATACGGAAGCTTTGTTCTTTGCCACGGCTTCTGCTTTGTCGTAGGCGGTCATTGCATTTCCGGGATCTTTTTTGATTCTGTAGGCATCGCCTAAAGAATAATAGTAATTAGCAGGCACTCCTGTTTTCTGCGCTTTTTCGATGGCTTTATTCAGGTAGGTGATTGCAAGATCGGGCGAACTGTACTTTTCGAATAAGGTAAGCGCTTCGCCTGCTCTGAAAAGCACTTCCGGATCTTTTTCTCTGGAGTCTTTTACAATTTGCTGAATTTCTGTGATGGCAGATTTGTCACCCTTTCCTAGCTTGACGGCGGCGAGACCCAACTTGTTCAAAAGACTTTTGGGATCTACGGACAGACCTTTGTTAAAACTTTCCTTGGCCAATTCAAAATTGGGATCAAATTGTGTAAGATATATATTTCCCAAATAGAAGTAGTAACTCGCTTCATTAGGATTCTGATTGATAAGTTCTTGGAAATTTTGCTTCGCTTTCGCATATTTTTGGCTGTCTACCAAGTTGATTCCGTCTTGCACCGACTGTGCAAAACTTAGGCTGGTAAATAAACCGACTGCTGCTGTTACAATAATTTTTTTTGATAAATTCATTATATTCTCTGTTTTCATTATTCCTTTTAAACTATAAATTTGTTTTTCTGACAATATTCAGACCAAAATAGATAATAAAATTTAATTAGCGTGTTAAAAAAATATTAAAATTAAGCTATCTCATTTGCACTTCCCTCGGGAAAATATTATAAGGTTGCAATCCCTCTTTCTCTACGATAATCTGACCAAGCTGCTGGCAGGAAAATCTTATAAAACCATTTCCCAAGCCATAATAAGATTCATTAGTAAGGAAATATAGAATTCTGGTAAAAGGATAGGTCATATTCTTGAGATTGTCGATAGAGACGTCGTAGATTTTATGATCTTGAATAATTTTTAAAATTTTCAATTCTTTTCTAAGGTTTTCCGCTTCTTTGCCATAGGGTCTGCTGATGGTGTTGTAGCTGATCACACCGATTTTGTCTGGATAGTTTTTCAGCTGCTGGGCTACATTTTTGTTTCCAGGGATGACGGAAAATTTTAAGTCGCCCGGATTTTTTTTGAATTTCTGAGCAACAAAATTGAGATTACTCGAGTTTACCCCATCGAATATCATTCTTTTTTCATCAGAATTTAATTCCTTATAAATATCTTCCATGGAGATAGCTTCCAAAGGCGAATCTTTTGGAACCACAAAGAGCACTGCATCGGCTGCAAATTTAGCCGGTAGCCAAGGCATATCTATTTTTTTATCATAAGCTTCTTTTTCCTTTTGGGATAGCTCTCTCGACATCACGACGACCCTCACTTTTTTATCCAAAAGATCCAGTAATCCCAGATCTTCTTTTTTAATAACAAGGTTGATCTTGGTCTGGGGATTAAGAGCGGTATATCTTTCTACCAAGGCTTCCAAAACGCTCCTGAAGGACTCGTCTGCTTCTACGGTGATTTCGCCTTTATTTGGATTATCAATATCGATATCTTTGGAGCAAGAATAGAAAAAAAACAAACTTATCCAGCTCAGAAGAAGTATTTTTTTCATTTTTCAATTATCATTTTTGAGGGCTATAATAGCGCGTACAAATCTAAAGATTCCATATCCAACTAATAAAGCGCCTAGGGGATAGGCAATATTAGATTCAATGATTCTTGAGAATCTGTAAACTATCATTAAAACCCCGAATGCGATGTAGAGAAATCCTACCAATAAAGAAAGCCATTTATACATGTCGCAAATTTAATAAAAAAAGAGAAGTTGTGAAAACTTCTCTTTTGCATAGCTATTAGGTCGACTGATCTATTGGAAATTCATTGTAACAGGGAATCTAAATCTAGATCGCACCGGTTGACCGTTGACTTTTCCAGGCGTCCATTTTGTTTTTATCGACCGCACTGTTTCTTCAGCTGCCCTGTTGAAAGCTGCATTGGGTCCTGTGGCTTTTATTTGAGTAAGAGAGCCGTCTTTTTCTACAACGAAGGTGATTTCGGTTTTGATAGTACCTTCTCCTTCCAGATCGGTTCCATCAAAGTTGTCCACGAATTTCCTTCTGAATGCGGTATTGACACCTCCCGGGAAATCAGCCGCTTGATCTACAGACTCGTACACCTCATTGGTTACGGGTTTCACCTCAACTGTCACTGCCTTGCCCGTGCCGGGAGGCGGTGGTGGAGGGGTATAGACGGGTGTTCTCACTCCTTCCTGATTAGTTAGCCCTGTGGTAGTTTTGAGCTGTTCTGTAATGGGCGGTGGCGGCGTCTCAATCTTCGGCGCTCTTTTAGGTTCTGGCACCACGTTTTGTATTACTTCTTGTTGTTGCTCCACTTTTGGAGGAGGCGGTGGAGGTGGTTCTTCCTCTTTTGGCACTTCTACAATTGGCTCTTCTTCTAATATATCTACCAATTTCGCGTCCACTTCTACAGATTCTTTCGCATTCATTTCTTGAATCTTCAGATATATAAGAGGAGAAACTGCGAGGATAATAAAAAGAACCGTCCCTATGATGAAGGATCTTGTGAGCAACTTGGGATACGATTTCCTAAGGTCATACGCTCCGTACGCTTTATTTCTATGTTCAAATACAATCTCATCAAGTGTTTGATTGTAATTCAAATTTTCGTCTGCCATTTTTGATATTTTAAATATGATAATTGTAGCGAGAACTTGCTATTCCCCGACTTTTCTTTTGTAGATAGCCAACTCCCAGGGTTTGATATCGGTGACACCATATCTTTCGTTTTTGGTAATGGCCATCTCGTCTAGAATATCTACAAAATTCTTATATACTGCATCATCCGTTGGCTTTATAATTACTGTAAATTTGTCTTTATCAGCTGCGGCGGCTTTTGCCTTCTCGATTACTTGTCTGATTCCTTCTCTGTCAAAACTGGTTTCAATAAAATTTTCATCATTAAGACCTTCCTGATCTTGCTGGTGATAAAAAACTCTGTTGTCTTTACCTATGATGATAGAAATTGAATTGCTCAATTTGATTTCTGTATCCGGTGGTTTTTGTTTTTCATCTTTCGGTTTTGCCGGAAGACCGAGATCCATCACATTGGGTTTGCTGAATGTTGTGGTGAACATAAAGAACATCAACATCAGGAAATTCAAATCAACCATCGGTGTCATATCTACACGGGGATTGTGCTTCTTCGAGCGAACTTTGCCGCCTTTGCCACTATCCTCTTTTACTTCTACTTCTGCCATTTCTCGTTGGATTAATTTGTTTTAGTTTCTTGTGATGTAATCAACCAAAATTTAAGAAAATCTATATCTCTCAAACCTTCAAACAACGTTTTGACTTTCGGATACTTAGTGGTTACATCGCCTTTGATTGCCAACTTGTAATTTGGATTTACGGCAAGGCTCTGCTGTACCCAATCAATTAACTGTTTGTTTGTACTGTCCATCGGAACTCCTTCTTTCGATTTATATGCTTTCCGCTGTTGCTCGGGCAGATTCAAAAAACTTTTCAACTGTCCCATTGGCACTACAACAGCTTCTATTTTTGCAAAGGCAACTTTTTCAGGATTGGTAAAGCTCATTTTATACTTTGCTCCCATTTTGTCCAAGAGTTGCATTCTTTCTGATCCGTTTTCTACCGGCTGGAAATAAAACACGCCGTCGCTCGTAACACTTACGGTCATTAGACTGGCATCAGGAAGTAATTTTTCTGATATAGAAGAAGGCGGTTTTATCTGTGCCACATCGGGCTTTTTGAACTGGGTAGTTGTAATGAAGAATGTAAGAAGTAAGAATGTTACATCGCACATTGCTGTCATATCCAGCGCTACCCCGTGTCTTTTTGGTTTAATTCTCGCCATTGTTTTGTCTATTTAACTATTTGATGAATTTAAAATGTAAAATACATTTTATAAAAGCTCGATTTCTTAGTGAAATTCAGCAAAAGACTGTTGGATACTCATAGAAATCTCGTCGATCTTATAAGTAAGGTTATCGATTTTGGAAGTAAAATAGTTATATAGGATGATCGCGACTGCAGAGGTGCTAATACCCAGAGCCGTATTCATCAACGCCTCGGAGATACCGATAGATAGTGCAGCAGCATCCGGTGTTCCGCCCGCTTGTCCCAAGGCTTGGAATGAACGGATCATCCCCAATACTGTTCCAAGCAAGGCAACCAATGTAGCAACGGTTCCCAAGGTGGAAAGGATGTTCATGTTTTTTTCCAACATTGGCATTTCCAGAGTAGTGGCTTCTTCGATGGCTTTGTTGAGACCAGCCATTTTTTGCTCTTTGTCCAAAGTGGTATCTACTGCCAAAGCTTTGTAAGTCGTAAGGCCTTCTTTCACCACGTTGCCAATGGAACCTTGTTGTTTGTCGCACTCTTCGAGAACTTCATCAATTTTGTTGTTATTGAGCAATTTTCTTGCTTTTAGAACAAAGTTGTCTACGTTTCCTGTTCCTTGAGCTTTGTTTAATACAATTGCTCTCTCAATTGCAAATACGATAACGATAATCATAAAAGTGATCAAAACAGGAACAAGAACTCCTCCCATATAAATAACGCCTAATCCGTGAGGATGCAACTCCGTCGTTTTGATATCATTTGCAAATGCTACCGAGGATTTGCCGGCAAGCCGCGCATCTTCCTGAAAATTGGACGGATTACCCAATACAAATAAATAAATGGCAATACCAATCACTAATAAAATTGGGATGATTATTGCAGGATTAAGACCTCCTTTTTTTCTAGCAACTACTTGCTCGTCTGTGTTTGAAACATTCATTTCCATATTAAAACTAAATTATAATTGTTAAATTTTATTTTTGTAAAATAAAGCCAAATTATTTAAAAATGCAAACTAAATAACGTGACTTTGTATTTTTTTTATGTTAAGATTTATCGCACCTGAAAGTGATCCTAACATCTAAACTTTTTTTTTATCATTTTATTATATCAATCGGGGAACATGATTAAAATAATCACTACCAATCGTCTCTATTTAATACGTCCGCAATTAACTGAAAAGTTCTATGCTATGTAAGAATTTTTTGTTAACATTTTTACAATTATCATTTAAATTGCAGAATTACGCGACAATATTAATGATTTTTTTTGGAACGAAGATGAAATTTTTAACTGTTTTTCCGTCTAAGTATCTTTTTATTTCTTCATTTTCCAAGATAATTTTCTCTACCTCATCTTTTCCCAGATCTGCAGCCAATTTAAGCTTGAATTTCATCTTTCCGTTAAAACTTATCGGATAATCTATCTCGTCTTCCGCAAGATAATTTTCATCGAGAATCGGAAACTTTTCGAACTCGATAGAACTCTGATGTCCCATCAAAGACCATAACTCTTCGCAGATGTGCGGCGCATACGGCGAAATAAGGATTGCCAGCGGCTCCAATATTTTTCTTTTATTACATTTCAGTTTCTGTAACTCGTTGACAGCTATCATAAAAGACGAAACCGAAGTATTGAAAGAAAAATTCTCGATATCAAAGAGTACTTTTTTGATTAAGGTATGGAGAATCTTGAATTCCGCTTTAGTTGGCTCTTCATCAGAAACTTCAAAAGTATCACCGTTGAAATACAAGTTCCAGAATTTCTTCAAAAACCCGTAAACACCACTAAGACCTTGCGTGTTCCAAGGTTTGGATTGCTCCAATGGACCGAGGAACATCTCGTACAAGCGCAAGGCATCGGCGCCATACTCGCTGCAAATATCATCCGGGTTGACGACATTGTATTTGGATTTGGACATTTTTTCTACTTCGCGGCCACAGATATATTTTGCCTCACCCCAACCCTCTCCGAGGGAGAGGGAGCTGATTCCGTTTTCGAATATGAACTCCGCTTCCGCAAACTCGGGTCTCCATTGTTTGAATTTTTCAATATCTAATTCGTCGGTTGTACCTTTTAACAAAGAAATATCAACGTGAACTGGCATTAAAAACCATTTTAGAGCTTCAAAGTCAACTTGTATTTCTTCAATGTTTGGATATTTTAATCTAAATTTATCTGCGATTACATTTTTTATTTTGTTTACTTGATTTAAAATTTCCAAATCAGTTTCTAAATTGTAATTTTCATCAAGTTTAAATTTATCAATATGTTTTTTAGAAATAAAAATTGGAGTTCCATTTATAACTTCTTGATAATATTGTTTAAATTCAATTGAAGAGAACTTCTCTTTGTTAGAATCAAAAACTGTAACAGTCAAGAAGTTTCTATAAACAAACGCACTCATCCCCAAAATCATCCCCTGGTTAATCAATTTTTGGAAAGGTTCATTTTGCTCAATGTAACCTCTGTCTTTCAAAAACATATTCCAAAACCGGGAATACAACAAATGTCCGGTGGCGTGCTCGCTTCCTCCGATGTACAAGTCCACTTGTCCCCAATAATCGGTCAATTCTTTTTTAGCAAAAACCTCATCATCATTCGGATCCATATATCTTAGAAAATACCAAGAACTTCCAGCCCAGCCCGGCATCGTCGATAATTCCAGTGGGAAAACGGTTTCATCATTAATCAAATCTGTGGCAACCACTTTCTGATTTGCTTCGTCCCAGGCAAACGTTTTCGCATTTCCTAATGGCGGATCGCCGTTTTCTGTCGGTAGATATTTTTCAACTTCCGGAAGTTCCAAAGGCAAAGCGGAATTTGGCAACGTGTACGGCATTCCGTCCTTATAATAGATAGGAACCGGCTCGCCCCAATATCTTTGTCTGGAGAAAATCGCATCCCGCTGTCTGTAATTCGTTGTTCCGTGACCGATGCCTCGGTTTTCGATTTCGGCAATTATTTTTGCTTTAGCCTCTTTATAATTAAGTCCGTTCAAAAAATCAGAATTGATGCAAAACGAATCTTTAGAATCGTATGCTTCTTCCTGAACATCTACATCAGATTCTACAACTTTGATAATTTCTAACCCGAACTTCTTTGCAAATCTATGGTCGCGCTCATCGTGCGCAGGAACCGCCATCACGGCGCCCGTTCCGTAACCCATCAAGACGTAATCCGAAATGTAAACCGGCATTTCTTTTCCGGTAAAAGGATTGATGGCGTAGCTTCCCGTGAAGGCTCCAGAAACATTTTTCACGTCGGCCATCCTATCACGCTCTGTTTTTTTGGAAGTTTCTTCGATGTAATTTTGGACTTCGGATTTCTGCTCCGGAGTTGTTAAATTTTGGACCAGCGGATGTTCAGGCGCCAAAACCATAAAAGTTGCTCCGAAAATTGTGTCGGGACGTGTGGTGAATACTGAGATCCTCACCCCCAACCCCTCTCCTTTTGAGAGAGCTGGGGTGAAAACCTCAAACTCCACCTCCGCACCCTGAGATTTCCCAATCCAATATTCCTGAGCATCTTTCAAAGGCTGAGGCCAGTCCAAAGTTTTCAAACCTTGCAGCAATCTTTCCGAATATGCAGAAATACGCATACTCCACTGCATCATTTTCTTTTGAAAAACGGGATAACCGCCTCTTTCGGATTTCCCATCTTTGACTTCATCATTGGCCAAAACAGTTCCCAGAGCCGGGCACCAATTCACCGTCGTTTCTGCTCTGTAAGCCAGCCGATAGTTTAGCAATATTTCTTCTTTCTTAATATCAGAAGCATTTTTCCATTCATCAGAAGTAAAATTTAATTCCTCATTTTGATTGGCATTCAATCCTTCTGTTCCTTTTTCTTCAAAATGCTGGATTAAGGTTTCGATAGATTCTGCCTTGTCCGAATCTTTGTTGTACCAGGAATGAAACAACTGGATGAAAATCCATTGCGTCCATTTATAATAAGAAGGATCCGAAGTTCTCACTTCTCTGCTCCAGTCAAACGAAAAACCAATTTTCCTTAATTGCTCTTCGTATCGCCTGATATTTTGTTCGGTGGTGATTGCCGGATGCGTTCCGGTCTGTATCGCATATTGCTCGGCAGGAAGTCCAAAACTATCGTAACCAATCGGATGGAGAACGTTGAAACCCTGATGCCTTTTGAATCTCGCATAGATGTCCGACGCGATGTATCCCAGCGGATGACCCACGTGAAGCCCGGCTCCGGAAGGATACGGAAACATATCGAGGACGTAGAATTTCGGTTTGTCGGTTGAGTCGGAAGTCTTGTAAGTTTGGTTGTCTTCCCAATATTTCTGCCACTTTTTTTCTATCTGCTGATGGTCGTAAAACATTCTATGAACTAAGAATTAATAATGAATAATTTTTTAGAGTCACAAAGTTAAGATTTTGAAAGAAATGGACAATTTTTAATTTTTCGCATTCACTTTTCAACAATAACAATTATTTGGGCGCCTTTATCCGTCCTCCGTTCCCGCTTTTTTATTTTTCCAAAGAAAAAATAAAAAGAGCTCCACTCAGGCCGGGGCGCATATTCCGAGCTTCAAATCAATATTTGCCATCTACCACAACATTTGAAATCGTAAAATAGCAGTCCGTATTAGACTTGTAACACGGAGCGGAGTCGAAGTGCCTTCATCATCACAAAGTCTTTTATCTTTCATCTATTATCTTAAAGTCTATATTTTTATCTTTGTAAAAAATCCCCATTGCCGGAAGTCTCAATCATCACGCCAAGCTACAATTCTTCAAAATATTTGAAAGAAACGATTGCTTCTGTCCTCAAACAAACTTTTGAGGACTGGGAATGGCTGATTACCGATGATTGCTCAACCGACAATTCCATAGAAATTCTGAGACAGCAAAACGACCCAAGAATCAAGGTATTTAAAACTAAAAAAAATGGCGGCGCAGGACACGCCAGGAACATTTCTCTCGAAAATGCAACCGGAAGATTCATCACTTTTCTGGACGCCGACGATTTTTGGGAACCCAATTTCCTCGAAGAAATGATCGCTTTTATGAAATCTGAAAATGCCGAGTTGGCCTACTCCACCTATTCCCGCTGCGATGAAAATCTGAATCCGATTTTAGGAGATTTCGAAGCAGATACGGTTGTGGATTTTAATAATCTTCTGAAAACCTGCAGATTATCACTCTTAGCCTCGATGTATGACTCCAAAAGAGTTGGAAAATTCTACTTCCCCGAAGGCACCAAACGCGAAGACCACGTGATGTGGCTGGAACTTTTGAAGAAAATCCCGCAAGGAAAACCCTTGAAAAAAACTTTGTCCAGATACAGAATGCTGCCCAACAGCGTCTCCCGAAAAAAATCAGACGTGATGAAAGACCAATATTTGGTTTACAAAAATTATATGAAATTTTCTACCCTCAAATCTCTGTATTACACGGCGAATTGGGCATTGAACGGTTTTATCAAATATTCAAAAATCTTTAATTAATGGAATATTCAAAAGAATTCAAGCGGGCTCTGAGCGAGTTTTCTCCCGCGGAAAAAGATAAATTGATCTTCCGATTGCTGAAAAAAGACAGATTGCTCTCTAAGAAACTTTATTTCGAACTCATCGATCCGGAAACCGTCGACGAAAAACGAAATGCAATGGAAGAAAACATCATTAAAAATGTCGCCTATGCTTGCAAATATATTGCCAATCAAAAATATTTTCTAATGCTCATAAGGAGCAGCAGCGGCGAAATAACAGAGCACGTGAAGGTTACAACCGATAAATTTGGTGACGTTTATTTGAACTTATTTTTGATCAACAAAATTTTGGAGCATAACTATCAATTATCATTTGAAAGATTCGACAACGTTTACAAACTCTACATCTATCTCATCAATAAAATCTTCAAAGCCTTGATTTCTATCAAAAAACTGGACGAAGATTATTGGATGGAATTTGACGAACTTTTGGCTGATATCGATTTCCAAATCCACGAAAATCTATATCTTGAAAAAATCTGCATCAATAACGGATTGGATTTCAACTGGTTGAAATGCGAAAACATTCCCGATCATCTGGAACTCATCGTGAAAAAAATTAAAAGCCAAGGTTTTTTACGATAAGATTTTCTTCAAAATAATTTCTGTGGCATTCGGCTGAGAACGCACGAATTCGCCGGCATTGTTCGCCATTTCTTTCAGATAAGAAACTTCGCCATCTTGCGTGGCCAGATCTTGCTTCATCATTTCCTCGATGAAGGTTGCCGCCGTCACAAAATCGTCGAAACATTTGCCGCCCTTTGCCGCAATCAAATTTTCGGCTTCGGGATTTTGCTTGTAATGACTTCCGAAAATGACCGGAACCGAGTAAACGGCCGCTTCCAAAATATTGTGCAAACCCGCCGAATGAAAACCGCCGCCGACAACCGCCAAATCTGCGTAAGAATATAATTTGGAAAGCTTTCCGATGCTGTCGATGATTAAAATTTGACAATTGGAAGTTTGAAGTGCTTCAGAATTGGAAAGCGAACTGTACAAAATGGCGTTTGGAAATAATTTCTGTAGATGCGCAACGCGGTGCAAATCGTGCGGCGCGATGGCAAATTTGGTTTCGGGAAGTTTTTTGACCAAAAGTTGGGCAATATCTTCCTCGCTTTGCCAAGAACTTCCGAAAACGATTAGTTTCTGATCGCCTTTAAACTCTTCTATAAAATCGAGGTGATTGTCTCTTTGTAGAAACTGTTTCACGCGGTCAAATCTCGTGTCGCCGGAAACGGAGGAGTTTATCAATCCAATATTTTTTGCCAAAGCAGAAGATTTGATGGTCTGATGAAAAAACCAATCGACGTTATTTTTCAGTTGCTTCACAAACCATTTGCCGTAGCTCTCAAAGAAAATCTGATGCTCATAAAACAAGGCAGAAATCACATAAATCTTTGTTCCTCGATTTTTTAGTTCGCTCAGAAGATTGTACCAGTAATCATATTTTACCGTGAAGAAAATCTCGCAGTCGAAGCTAAAAACAAATTCCTGAATATCTTTCTTTTTATCGAAAGGCAGATAACAAATCGCATCGGCGACATGCTTTTTCTTCTTCACATTTTCATAACCTGATGGCGAGAAAAATGTGATTAGAACCTTATAATCTTGGAATTGTTCTTTTAATTTTTCGAGAACTGGTAAACCTTGCTCGTACTCGCCCAGGCTGGAAGCGTGCATCCACAGGACTTTATCTTCTGGTGAAAAAGCGTTTTTCACAATGTCCAGAGATAGCTTTCTGCCTCGGATTCCTTTTTTGGTTTTGGCATCGAAGATTGAATAGACCTTCATTCCGAAAATCATCAGGCGGACGAAAAGATTGTACAGAGATTTCATCGGGAATCCTTGCGGGTTTGAGAATTAGAAATTGAGACGGAATAAATCATCATTCCAATGATAAAAATCAAAAGTGAGCCTCCCAAATAACCAATTGCCGAAATTGATTCTTTTGATTTGCCTAATGCGATCGCAATACTTTCGTAGTTGATATCTGCAAACATCAGCATCAAAATAAAATTCAAAATATTGACAACCAATCTTCCGATTTTGGGATTTTCCTTTAGGTTCGTAGGGATATTGAGTAATGGAGAACTCGGATTTTTGGAAAGATACAGCATCAATGCAAAACAGGCCGTTGCAACCGCAAGCAAAAACCAAAGTGAATTTTTGCTTCCAAAACCATCGGGTTTGCCACTGAAGTTAAAATGAGTTGGAATGATTTCCGGCAACTTTTGAAAATTTATAATTGTAAAAATCCAGATGAAAATCAAGATTAAGCCGGAAATTGTATTTGAAAAAGTGGAAATGCTTTTCATTAGTTTAGCTTCATTTTTCTGACACAAATCTAAGGATAATGATAGACTTTAAGAAAATAGGGAAAATATTTATTTTAATCGATCCGCTAAATTATTTTAGAGATGATAACTGAAAATTGTTATAAAAAAGTTGTAGCACAAAATAAAAGCTGTATATTTGCAATCTGAAAATTTAACAGTAATTACGAACTAAATATACCGGCGATGAGCAAAAGAACGTTCCAACCATCTGAGAGAAAAAGAAGAAACAAACACGGTTTCCGCGAAAGAATGTCCACCCCAAACGGCAGACGAGTGTTGGCCGCTAGAAGAGCTAAAGGCAGAAAGAGTTTAACTGTTAGCGCACAGCGCGCTAAGAGATAATTTCGAAAAATTATCATATAAAAAGAATGTCTGGACGTGTGTTCAGACATTTTTTTGTTGTTAAAATTTCCCAAAAATTGATGCCCTACAAGATGTTTTTATTATTTTTGGATGGATTAAACGCTGTATGACGATTATGCCACGAAGTCGACAAGCAATCTTATCACTGATCAATTATCACTATCAATTATCATCATTATGCCACACAGAAATGAGCCGGGAGTTAGCATTATAGATCTAAACGACGCAAAAATTGTTCAGAAAAACTTCACCGTCCTTAATGACGTGGATCTTCATATCAAAAAAGGAAAATTCTGCTACCTCATCGGGAAAACGGGCTCCGGAAAGAGCTCTCTTCTGAAAGTTCTCTACGGACAACTCCCTTTGCAAGGCGGTAGCGGCCAGGTTGCCGGCTTCGATTTGACAAAATTAAAACAATCTGATGTTCCCAACCTGAGACGAAAATTGGGAATCGTTTTCCAAGACTTTCAACTGCTGCCCGACCGCAATATAGAAAAAAATCTGCTTTTCGTTTTGGAAGCCACCGGCTGGACAGACAAACAGAAAATGGAAGAACGGATAGACGAAGTTCTCTCGAGCGTGGGGATGAAAACCAAAAAACACAAAATGCCGCACCAGCTGTCCGGCGGCGAGCAGCAGCGTGCTGCGATTGCAAGAGCGCTTTTGAATCATCCGGAATTAATCCTTGCGGATGAGCCGACGGGAAATCTGGATCCGGAGACCTCAAACGATATTATGACGCTTCTAAAAAATCTTTCGGAAGAAAACCATTGCGCCGTAGTGATGGCAACCCACGATTATCATATGATTCAAAACTTTCCCGGCGAAGCCATCCGTTGCGAAAATGGCAAGGTCTCGGTTTTGGATACGGCGGAACTTTTTGAATAATCTTTAGAAATTGGATGTTTGATATCAATTTTGATGTTTTTTTAGCAATAGAATCTTTCGGAAAATTTCATAGCGGTTTTTTGTGGAAAAGATGAAAATCTTTTGTCAATTCCAAATATTCATCAGAATACACTCTGGGTGATTTCTCTATCACAAAGTTCTCGATTTTTGGTTCCGATTTCACCAATGCATATTCCAAAACAACACGTTTCGGCTCCGCGGTTTTGATGCCTTTGATGCTGACTTTTCTTTGAAGAAATAGCTTCAGCTCAAAGCAATTTTCGGTGAATTCTTTTTCAGAATCCAGGGGAATGATGACTGTGAAAAGTCCTTTTTCCGAAAGTAATTGACTTGCCTTGTTAATTAAACCAGAAAAATTTAATTCCAATCTCTGTCTTGCAAGAATATCTTTCCCGGAAGCATTAATTTCGAAATAAGGCGGATTGGAAATGATAAGATCAAACTTTTGTTCTGTTTCGAACGTTTTGAAATCTTGTAATTCAGCTTTCATTCTTCGCGAGAATGGCGCATTGGAGAAATTGATTTCAGAAAGATCCACAGCATGCGAATTGATGTCTATCGCCAAGATCGTCGCATTTGGATTTCTTTGGGCTAACATCAAAGAAATAATGCCCGTGCCGGATCCGACTTCCAAAATATGCTGAGCTCCGGAAACGCTTGCCAAAGCGCCCAGCAGAACAGCATCTGTTCCCACTCGGAAGACCGATGGCGCTTGTTTGACAGCGAATTTTTTGAAGTTGAAATCTTTCATTATTGTGAAACCCCGATCGACCGCCTCATCAAAAAATTTAAAGGTTGCACGGCATCGAAATCGTAAAAGTAGCGCCTTTATCGAGCTCAGAAACCACCGTAATCGTACCGTTATAATCTTCTACCATTCTTTTTACCATTGTCAGGCCGATGCCCATACCGCTGTTTTTGGAGGTGAAATTGGGATCGAATATTTTGTCCAGCTTATCGGCGGGGATCCCTACTCCATTGTCTTGAACCGTTATTTTGATCCGCTTTTCGATTTTTTCCAGATCTACATTGATGAGAGATTTTCTTTCGCCGGATTTTGCTTGGCTGGCATTGTTTACGAGGTTGGTAATGATTCTCGTGAGATAATCCTTGTCGATCCTCATCCGGATATCTTCCTGGTTGGCGTGGACAAAGATATTCTCGTCGCTGAAGATTAATAGTGCATTTCTTACTTCGGTGTTCAGACAGATTTCGACATCATTTTTTTGCGGCAGCTGCGCAAATTCGGAAAAGGCATTCGCCACCCTATTGATCACATCGATTTGACCGATGATGATCTCGCTGAGATTTTTAACTTTATTGCTAATGTGGGGATCGTTGGGGTCAAATTTCCGCTCAAAATTCTGCATCATCAGTTTCATCGGCGTCAGCGGGTTTTTGACTTCGTGTGCCACCTGCTTCGCCATTTCTTGCCACGCAGATTGCTTCTCGATGTAGCTCAATCGTTCGCGCTGGTCGGCGATCTCGGCGATCATCTTGTTATAAGCTTTCACCAGCGCATTGAGTTCATCGTTTTTATAATATTTGATAGGTTTTAGATTTTTATCAAACAGATTGATGCTGCTGATCATCGATGTAAATCGGGTAATGGCGTCTGTCAGGTTGTTGGAAATAATCCAGCTGAGCCAAATACTAAAAAGAATAATCAAAACGTTGACGCCGATAATGTAGCCAAAATAATTCCGGAAGACGCTCATATAAGCACTCTCATTATGATAGTACGGAAAGTAGATGTACGCAATATCTTCCAACATATTATTTTTCAGAACCATATACGACGAGATGATGCTGGCGCCCAATTTTTCGTCGTAGGATTTTTCATCGTACTTTTTTCCGTTTTTCCGGATTTCTTTCAGAACCTTGGCAGGCATCTTTTTTTGCTCCACAAGATTGGGGTCTTTGTTGGATAGCAGATAGTTACCTTTCAGGTCATAAATAATAATGTCGTGCTTGTTGATGTCCGCAATTTCATAAATTTTATTTCCCAACACCTTGGGAATATCATACGTCTGAACCTGAGAATGGCTAAGTGCATAATCCAGCGAAGCCATCAGCGCCTCGGTTTTATTCTGCATATCGGTTTTGCTCTGCTTCTTGGCATTGTCTCGCAGAATCACAAAAGACAGAGCCGCCGAAGTCACCACACTCAAGATACAAATCGTAAGAAAACCCGCAAAAACCCGGTTCCTCAGTTGGTAACCTTTATAATCACTTAATGACATTCTGTTTTTTTAATAATTTGGCAACATACTTCCCGATAATGTCAAATTCCAGATTCACCACATCGCCTTTCTCAAGATTTCTCATATTCGTAAACGCCCAAGTATAAGGAATAATGGCCACAGAAAACTGCCCTGCACCGCTCTCCGCCACCGTCAGGCTGATTCCGTTCACCGTAATAGAGCCTTGCGGAACCGTCGTATATTCCGCCGATTCATCATACTTAATGGTAATGAAATAACTCCCGTTCCTATTTTCGATGCTATCCACCACGCCCGTTTTGTCCACGTGGCCTTGCACGATATGCCCGTCCAATCGCCCTTCGAAGCGCAAACATCGCTCCAGATTCACTTCCGTCCCAACATCCCAACAACCAAGATTCGTCTTTGCCAGCGTCTCGTGGATCGCCGTCACTTTGTAAAAAGGGTTCACCACCTCCACCACCGTAAGGCAACAGCCATTGTGAGCCACGCTCTGGTCGATTTCCAATTCGCCAGCAAAAGGCGCACTCAGCCAAAAATCTATATTACTTTCCCGTCTTTCAATTTTCTCGACTTTCCCGGTCGCTTCAATGATTCCTGTAAACATTCTCTGATAATATTTTAAAATTTTTAGAAGCTTGATCCCGCTTTCCGTTGCAATCTTTTTCTTTTTTTTCCGAAAAAAAAGAAAAAGGATTTCCACTGCAATCGGGGCTATGGGCTTGGTCATCCGCAGAAACCATCCCCATTTAATAACGAAAGAAAAACTATCCCAAAAATTTGTAAATTTGTAAACCTATAAACAATGTCAAAGATAAACAAATGCGCACCAAACACCACAAAATCCGAGTAGGAATTTCCATCGGCGATTTCAACGGCATCGGTCCCGAGATCATCCTCAAATCTTTGAAAGATAAAACCATCACCGACTTTTTTACACCCGTCATCTTTGGTTCCGGAAAACTTTTTACCTATCAGAAAAATGTTTTTAAACTTCAGACCAATTTCCATTACATCAACGATGCCAAAGAAGCCCAAGGTGGGAAAATCAATATGGTAAACCTCACGAAGGAAAACAGCAATATAGAATTTGGCATCCCCACAGAAGAATCTACCAAAATGGCCATCGACTCGCTAAACGCCGCGACAGAAGCCTTGCTCAATAAAGATATCGATGTGATCGTCACGGCGCCCATCAACAAAGACGAAATGATGAAATGTGGTTTTGCCCACACCGGCCACACGGGATATTTCGAAGAAAAAGCCGGCAAAAAAGCCCTTATGTTTATGGTAAGCGAAACTTTGAAAGTCGCCGTTTCCACGCACCACATCCCCGTTGCCGATGTTGCCAGCCACATTACGGGAGACAATATCAAACAGCAAATCAAGCAACTGGTGACCACCCTCCGAGAAGATTTCTGCGTAGAAAAACCAAAAATCGCCGTTTTGGGACTCAATCCGCACGCCGGCGACGGCGGCGTGATTGGCCGCGAAGAAATAGAAATCATTGAACCCGTGATTCAGGATTTGTTCCGCGATGGCATCATGGCTTTCGGGCCTTATCCGGCCGATAGTTTTTTCCAGCCGGAGAAATATTGTGCTTTCGACGCCGTCTTGGCAATGTATCACGATCAAGGGCTCACGCCCTTCAAAACAATCGCTTACGAATGCGGCGTCAACTTTACTGCGGGCTTGCCTTTCGTGAGAACTTCGCCCGATCACGGCGTTGCTTACGATATTGCGGGGAAAAATATCGCGGACGAAACTTCATTTTCAGAAGCCATTTTCACCGCCATCGAGATTTTTAAAAACAGAGAAGAATATCAGGAATTGCGCGCAAACCGCCTTCGTCCCAAAGCCATGCACGCCGGTCAAGACGGCATAGACGAAGACTTGCCGGAGGAAAATTGACAAGCTTCAACAATATTGAAGCCTGAAAATGAAGGCAAGACCGAGTTCTTTCCAATGGAAGTATTACTAAAAATATTTTGCGATTCAAAAAAATTAAACTATTTTTGCAAACCCTTTTTATGGACAGATTTAGAAACTACGACATTGCTTTTGTAGGCCTAAAACCGGGAAAGCACGATTTCAATTATGAAATCAATCAGCAGTTCTTTGATTTATTTGAGACTGAACATGAGTTTTTCAACCCCAATATCAACGTGAATGTTCTGCTGGACAAGCACACGACATTTTTGGAATTTTATATCGACATCGCAGGTACGGTTCAATTAATCTGCGACATTAGCAATGATGCATTTTCTGAAAACGTACAAAACGATTTGAAAATTCTTGTAAAATTTGGCGAAGAATATGACGACAGCAACGAAGATGTCATCACGATCAACAGAAAAGACAGCGATTTCAATATCGCCCATCTGATCTACGAAACGGTAGTTTTATCTATCCCGATGAAAAAGGTATCGCCTGCTGTACAAGAAAATGAGGAATATCAAAATCTTTTAGACAAATACAGTCCCAAAATCAAGGAAGAAGAGAAACCAATCGATCCCAGATGGGAAGCTTTGAAAAAATTAAAAGACAACAATTAAGAAATAACAAAATAATTCGGTTAAAAAATATCAGAAATGGCACATCCTAAAAGAAGACAATCGTCTACAAGAAGAGATAAAAGAAGAACGCACTACAAAGCTGTAGTTCCTCAATTGGCAAAAGACGCAACATCCGGCGAAATGCACTTGTACCACAGAGCGCACTGGCACGAAGGAAAACTATACTACAGAGGAAAAGTAGTGGTAGAAAAAACCGTAGAAACCACAGAAGAAAATTAGAATTATTTCTGATAATTTTTTAAAAACCACTCACATTTTATTAATTTGGGTGGTTTTTTATTATATTTGGCGTTCAAAACATTTAAAATTTTATGGATTTAAAAGACATTCAGAATCTTGTTAGATTTGTAGCAAAAGCAGGAGTTTCCGAAGTAAAATATAAGAACAAAGACTTCGAAATCTACATCAAAACCCCGCTGGGCGGAGAGCCCGTAAGCTATGTTACCCCTCAAGTTTCTTATCAGACGCCCGTTTCTGCGCCCGCGGCAGCCCCGGTTTCCGCACCGCCCGAAAATTCGGAAACGGCCTCTTCTGCAGACGAAAGCAAATATGTGACGATAAAATCGCCGATGATCGGTACATTTTACCGAAAACCATCTCCGGACAAAGAGGTATTTGTCAACGTAGGCGATACTGTCACAGTTGGGAAGGTGGTTTGCGTGATCGAAGCCATGAAACTTTTCAACCAAATCGAATCGGAGGTGAACGGAAAAATCGTAAAAATATTAGTGGAGGATGCTTCGCCGGTAGAATATGATCAGCCATTGTTTTTAGTCGATCCTTCTTAAAGGAATTTTAGATGAAAGATGCTAAAGATTTTAGATGAATCACAATTCGTTTAGAATTAATTTAAAATTCAAGATTTAAAATTTAAAATTTCTAAAAAGATGTTCAAAAAAATACTGATCGCAAACCGTGGCGAGATCGCGATGCGAATTTTGCGTACAGCTAAGGAAATGGGAATCAAAACTGTAGCTGTCTATTCAACTGCCGACAAAGACAGCCTGCACGTGCGTTTTGCAGACGAAGCAGTCTGCATCGGTCCGCCGATGAGCAAAGATTCTTATCTGAAAATCCCCAATATCATTGCAGCGGCAGAAATTACCAATGCAGATGCCATCCATCCCGGATACGGCTTCCTTTCGGAGAATGCCAATTTCTCCAGAATCTGTGCCAAAAACAATATCAAATTTATCGGCGCCACACCGGAACAAATCGAAAAAATGGGCGATAAAGCAACAGCTAAGGCCACGATGAAAGCGGCGGGCATCCCTTGTGTTCCGGGATCCGACGGCCTGATCGATTCGTACGAAGACGCCAAAAAAATAGCAAAAGAAACGGGATATCCGGTAATGATAAAAGCAACCGCCGGGGGTGGCGGCAAGGGAATGAGAGCCGTGTGGAATGAAGAAGACCTCAAGCACCATTGGGACTCCGCGATCCAAGAAGCCCTTGCAGCCTTTGGAAACGGCGGAATGTATATGGAAAAACTCATCGAGGAACCGAGACATATTGAGATCCAAGTGGCAGGAGATCAATTGGGCAAAGCCTGTCACCTCTCGGAAAGAGACTGCTCTATCCAGAGAAGAAACCAGAAACTGATCGAAGAAACTCCATCGCCTTTCATGACCGATGATCTCCGCGAAAGAATGGGCAATGCAGCGGTGAAAGCTGCAGAATTTATTTCGTACGAAGGCGTTGGCACTATAGAATTTTTGGTCGATAAGCACCGGAATTTCTATTTTATGGAAATGAATACCAGAATCCAGGTGGAACATCCGATAACGGAGCAAGTGGTGGATTTCGACTTGATTCGGGAGCAGATTTTCTTGGCTGCGGGAGAACCACTGAGCGGGAAAAATTACTATCCACAAAGGCATTCGATCGAGTGCAGAATCAATGCGGAAGATCCTTATGCCGACTTCCGACCATCTCCCGGGAAAATTACGGAACTTAATATCCCCGGAGGAAATGGCGTGCGCGTGGACACGCACGTCTACTCCGGCTACACCATTCCCTCCAACTACGATTCTATGATTGCAAAGCTAATAGTCACGGCTCACACAAGAGACGAAGCGATTGCGAAAATGAAACGTGCCTTGGAAGAGTTTTACATAGAAGGAGTAAAAACGACAATTCCTTTCCACAGACAATTATTGGAAAATGAGGATTTCCTTGCAGGAAACTACACCACCAAGTTTATGGAAGACTTCGTAATGGACAAAAGTTATGACAATCATATCTAAAAACATCCCTTAATATCAGCATAAATGCCTGACTACTGCAGTTAGGCATTTCTGTTTAGCCCTTATTGCTTCCAAATTTATTATTTTTGCTTAAAATAAATCATTATGTCAACAGCAGTTCAGAAAAAGAATTCTCAATATTACATCGATCTCGAAAATCAATATGGTGCGCATAACTATCATCCGCTTCCCGTGGTTCTTGAGCGCGGCGAAGGCGTATTCGTGTGGGACGTTGAAGGAAAGAGATACTACGATTTTCTCTCTGCCTATTCTGCTGTCAATCAAGGGCATTCCCATCCAAAAATAGTGGAAGCGCTAATAAATCAAGCCAAGAAATTGGCTTTAACTTCAAGGGCTTTCTACAATGCAAATCTTGGAGAATATGAGAAAAAAATCACGACGCTTTTCGGTTTTGATAAAGTGCTACCGATGAATTCCGGCGCTGAAGCCGTAGAAACTGCTGTGAAATTAGCCCGAAAATGGGGCTACGAGGTAAAACAAATTGCTGAAAACACTGCGAAAATAATCGTTTGCGAAAATAATTTCCACGGCAGAACCACGACCATTGTTTCTTTCTCCAATGATCCCGAGGCCAATCAGAATTACGGCCCTTTCACACCGGGATTTGTGAAAATTCCTTATAACGATTTGACGGCGCTGGAAGAAACGTTGAAAGATGACGCTCAAAATATTGCAGCCTTTTTGGTAGAACCCATCCAAGGCGAAGCCGGCGTAGACGTTCCTGATGAGAATTATTTGAAAAACGCTTGGGAACTGTGCAAAAAATACAATGTTCTTTTCATTGCAGACGAGGTTCAAACCGGCATTGCAAGAACGGGAAAACTCATCGCGTGCCATCACGAAAATGTTCAGCCCGATGTTTTGATTTTGGGCAAAGCGCTTTCAGGAGGGATGTATCCTGTGTCTGCGGTTTTGGCCAATGATGAGATTATGAATGTCATCAAACCGGGGCAGCACGGCTCCACTTTTGGCGGAAATCCGATTGCCTGCGCCGTTGCTATGGCCGCTTTGGACGTGGTTGCCGAGGAACATTTATCAGAAAAATCTGAAAAGCTGGGGCAACTTTTCCGTTCCGAAATAGGAAAAGTGATCGAAAAAACAGACCTAATTACCAAAGTTCGCGGCAAAGGACTGCTGAATGCCATTCTTATCAATGATTCTCCGGACAGCAGCACGGCGTGGAACATCTGCATAAAACTAATGGAAAACGGGCTTCTTGCCAAACCCACGCATGGCAATATCATCCGGCTGGCTCCGCCTTTGGTCATCACCGAAGCACAACTGTTGGACTGTGTCAAAATTATCGAAAAAACTGTTTTGGAATTTCGGAAGTCTTAGATTATTCTAAAAATCCTGAGGGCGGCAGCTTTTTCCCTGCGGATTTTCACTTTATAAAAACCCATTTGTTCTGCTGTCAATATTTCTGACTTCTGAAAAAATGAAGAGCATCCGTTGCTACTGCGGTCTATCGCAAAAGCTCATGGAAATGCCCGCTGCCGAATTGGAAAGATTTTTGCATTTGAACGAACTTGTCGATGATTTTAATGCCAATTAATGGAATGTAAAATATATTAAATTGCAAATTAAAAGTCTCTGAACAGCGCCGAATTTCAATAGTAAGGCGCAAGTTCTACAGATTTTACGGATGAAGTATGAAAGTATTTTATTGATTGATATTAATGTCAAAAAACTCGGATGTGCGGTTTTTGCAAGAACGCCGGGAAAGATTTCTGAAAAGAAATGACAGAAAAACCAAAACTTTTCGTTTATAAAAGAGTGACAGATAAGCGGCTGAAACAAGAATGATAGAAAGCACCAAATTTATAGTAATGATCACCTTTGACAATTGGGGATACAACCAATATATTGCGGATGCTCTGGAGGCAAAGTCGCACAAGGTAAAGCATATAAATTTTTATCAATATCGGTACAGATATCCAAGCATCTGGCACAAAATCTTTAATTTTTTTACGAAAAATTTGGGCATTGCCAATTTGAAACATCTTCATTATCATAGAGCGATCCTGAAAGAGTTGGAAAATATCAATCACATCGACACGGCTATTTACATCAAAGCAGATTTTTTGTCGCCCAAGACCATCAAAGAAATTAATAAAAAATGCGAGAAATCGGTATTGCTCATCAGCGATTCTATCAAAAGATATCCTGAAACCAAACATATTTTGTCGCTCTTCGACAAGGTTTTTTCTTTTGAAAAAAAAGATTGTCAGGAATACAACTTGCTCTTTAAACCCAATTTTATCTACAACTATTCGGCGGAGACGACTTCGCAGTTCAAATACAAAATATTCAATATCAGTTCTTATGACCAGAGATATCCTATTTTTAGAAAAATAGGAAAATGCCTCTCGGAGATGAATATAAAATACAAAATCATCATTTTCACTTGCAGAGAAGTGGCCGATCCCTATTTAGAATTTTCAAAAAAACCGCTGTCTATCCCCGAAATTAATGAGATGATGCGGGAATCCGAAATCTTGCTCGATCTTCATCGAAATGAACAGCAGGGACTGAGCTTCAGAGTGTTTGAAAGTTTGGGATTGCAGAAAAAATTAATTACGACAAACAAGGATATCATCAATTACGACTTTTACAACCGCCAAAATATTTTTGTAATAGAAGACATCGACAACTTCTCGATCCCGGAATCCTTTTTCCAAAGCGCTTATTGCCCCGTACCCGGCCACATTCTCGATAAATATTTGATAGAAAACTGGGTGAATGAGCTTATTGTTTAATCTGTCGGTTTGGAATTGAGCATTAATAAGCCCATTTTTGTATTTTCATAAAGTACTTTTCGTTCGCAATCAATGATTAACTCCCAAGATTATAAAAAAATCGTCATCTTCTGTCCACCAAAAAAAGTGACGGGCGGGCCGGAGGCCTTGCACCAGTTGTCTCATAAGTTGCGGGCAATCGGGCTAGAAAATGTTTTCATGCATTATCTCCCGAAACGCGCGCACCCCAAAGCCAAAAACTATTCCATCTATGAGTCTGTGCAGACCGGCGCGGTAGAAGATCATCCGCATACTTTGCTCATCATCCCGGAATCGATGACGAATCTGATAAAAAAATATCCCAAATGCCGGAAAATAATTTGGTGGCTGAGTGTGGACTTTTACCAAATCTTGGTCGACAACAGGATTAGAAAGCAAAATATATTTCAAAAATTATTCTATAAGCAGGCAGACAGGGAGTATCATCTGGAGCCGCTTCCGGATGTTTTTCACTGGGCGCAATCGTACAGATCCGGTGTTTATCTTAAAAATCATCATATTCCCGAAGACCAAATCGATTATGTCTGCGATTATATCAATCCGGTTTTCTTGGAAAGCACCGGCATCAAAAAAAATCTGCACAGCAGAAGAATACTTTATAATCCTAAAAAAGGGAAAAAAGAAATGCACTCATTGATGCTGAACTCGCCGGAGCTGGAGTGGGTGCCAATCAAAAACATGAACGCCAGAGAGATACGCGACTTGATGGCGGCATCGCTACTGTATGTAGATTTCGGGGAAAATCCGGGGCGGGACAAGATGCTGAGGGAATCTGTCTCGCAAGATTGCTGCATCATCTCCGGCAGGAAGGGCTCGTCTCAATATCAGCAAGACTTGATGATCCCGGAAGAATATAAATTTGATTTTCGTGAGGAGAGCATCCCCGAAATTATCGATAAGATAAAAACTGTTTTGGAAAATTACAAAGATCACATTCCGAATTTCCTGCCCTATAAAAATGAAGTTTTGAACGAAGAAGCGGTTTTTGAAAATAAGTTGAAAGAAATTTTTGGAAAATGACGCCGAAGAGAATTACTTTGATTTATCCTTTTGCATACGGCTACATTGATTTTGTAGTTCGGGAATTGAGATCTCATCCGGATGTGGTGGTAACCGAAATCAAAACCGACAAGATCAAATACAAGTATCCCAACTTGCGGGCAAAAGTCTGGAATGGCGTCAGAAAATTGTTCGGAAAAAATTTTAAAAAAGAATATTTTCAAAATCAAATCTTGCAGCAGATTGATGAAAAACAAGATATTATTTTCATTATCAGACCCGATCTCTTGGCGCTTTCTTTATTGAAAAAATTAAAAGATAAATCCGAAAAACTGGTTGCTTACTATTACGACAGTTGCAAAAAATATCCTAAACAGCTGGAAATTGCTCATTTTTTTGATGAAATCTACTCTTATGAAAAAGAAGATATAGAAAAATATGGTTTTCTCGAGACTTCCAATTTTATTTATGATGAAACGATAGAGCCTGACGAGATGATATATGACATTTTCAATATTTCATCGTACGATTCGAGAATTGATGAGATCCTGTATTTGTCGAAAATATTATCTGAGGGCGGGCTGAAGATTCATTTTGTTTTATTTAATTTCAAAAAATTGACATTTCCGCATCTCATCTCGGTGACGAAATATCTTGATCTGAAGGAAACCAAAAAACTGATTGCACAGTCCAAAGCGATGATCGATATTCAAAGGGCTGACCAGCAGGGACTTTCTTTTCGGACTTTTGAGAGTTTGGGTTATCGAAAAAAATTGATAACTACTAATAAATCTGTGAAAAATTATGATTTCTATAATCCCAATAATATCCTGGTAATCGACAGCAAAACAATTGACATCGATGAAATTAAAACATTTTTGAAAATTCCTTATGTGGAGATCTCAAGAGAAATAATCGATCGATATTCGGTAAAACAGTTTACCAACAGAATATTTAAATTAAATGCAAATGGGAATTAAAAGAAAAATAAAGAATTATATCCACATCAAGAAGTTTTATCCCTTGTCGGAAAAAATAATTATTCCTGATGAGAATAAGAAAACCATTTTAATTGTTGACAGTCAAATTCCCACATTTGATAAGGATTCTGCATCGAATAGACTCACAGAAATTGCCAAATTTTTGGCGAAATATTACAATGTGTATCTTGTAGATTGGCGAAAAGAAATTCCGAATGCAAAATCAAAAAAATATATCCAAAATCTGAACGATCACAACGTGACGGTTTACACACCATTTATAAATAAATATGGCCTATTGAGAGGGAAAAAATATTTTATTAAGAATCTGCTCCCAAAGATTGATTTTGTATGGTGTCACAGACCGGAACTTTTTGAATATTATTTGGATTTTTTCCGAGCAAAAGCACCACGGGCCAAAATAATTTATGATATGGTGGACATCCATTACCTAAGAATGGAACGAGGTCTCGAGATAAAATATGATAAAACCAGAGCCAAGGAAGTCGTTCGCTATAAATATATTGAAACGGAGCTGAGTAAAAAAGCAGACAAAATAGTGGTGATAAGTGACCAAGAAAAAGAATTCATGAAGTCTTTTGTAGATGAATCGAAACTTTTCACGGTGAGCAATGTTCATAATCTGAAAGTAAACCCCACCGAGATGCCTTCTTTCGAAGAGAGAGCAGGGATTTTCTTTATTGGTACTTTTCTTCACGATCCGAATGTGGATGCGGTGGAGATTCTCTATCATCAAATTATGCCTTTGGTATGGAAAGTCCAGCCGGATCTAAAGGTCACGATCATTGGTTCCGAAGTCCCGGAATCTATCTTAAAAATGAATTCTCAAAACTTTGAAGTTGCCGGATATGTGGAAAACATCATTCCTTATTACGAAAAATGTTTCGCATCGGTGTCTCCGTTAAGGTTTGGAGCAGGCGTGAAGGGGAAAATCGGACAAGCCTTGGAATATGCACTTCCTGTTTTAACTACAGAAATAGGAGCAGAAGGAATGTTTCTGGAAAACGGCGTTACGGCGCTCATTGCAGGGAATGAAGATTATCAGAAATTTGCCGATAACATTATTGAAATTTGCACCAACAGAAAAACCTGGGAAACACTTCATAACAATTCTGCAAAAGCGATTTTTCCATTTACTATCGAGGCTCAGAAAGAAAATATTTTTCGGCTGTTGCAATAATTAAGAATTACTAATTTTTTCATAAATCGCAACAAGTTCATTGGCACTTTTTTCCCAAGAAAATAGTTTGGAACGCTCCAATCCTTTTTTAGCATAGTGTTTTCTAAAAGATTCATCCAGATAAAGATCCAGCATAGTTTTGGACAATCCTTTTTCGTCTTGTGGATCCAGCATAATTCCCGCATCACCAATAACTTCCGGCAACGAGGAAGTATTGGAAGTAACTGTGGCTACTCCACATTGCATCGCTTCTAAGGGTGGCAAGCCAAAACCTTCGTAAAGCGACATATAATAAAAAGAATGGGCATGGCTGTACAGACTTGCAAGATCCTCGTCCGGAACTCTTCCCGTAATGATGATCTTATCTTTTAGTTCCTGCGCATTCTGATATTCCTCAAAAATCTTATCATAACCCCAGCCCTTTCCGCCTACCAAAACCAACCCTAAGTCGCTGATCCTGTTTTCTTTTATAATTTTCAAAAAAGTCCGAATCACAAAATCTACATTTTTACGAGGTTCCAAGGTGCTGACACTTAAGAAGTATTTTTCCGGAAGATTGTATTTCTTTTTTACCGAGCTAAATTTTTCCTCATTTCTGCAAACATAAAACAGCGATTTGGAAGCAGCCAACAAATTAACAAACACATGGTCTGGATTAATTTTCGGAGCATAATTAAGCAAATCTCTTTTGGTATTTTCCGAAACACAGATGGCGTAGCCGTCGTCCCCAATGCTATTTATAACTTCTTGGATTAATTCTGAATTAAAATGAAGGTCGGGAAATAAAATTGGAATCAAATCGTGAACGGTTATTACTTTTTTCAGATTCGGATAATGATTTACGACATTATTGATGGGATAATATGTGGAATGATAGACCTTTGCCGATTTCCAAATATTTTTAAACAGAATATTTTGATAATTATAAACTCCTATTTTGCGGTACAAATACTTGAATAATTTTTCTTTCCGGAATGGCAAAAATTTTCTTCTTATCCTACGATTAGCTTCGACGACTGTGATGGAATTTTCTCGAAAGAACGAATTCAACTCTTTTGTAGTGGTGGGCCGATCAAAAAAACTCAAATGAGAATAGAAAAGTTCGATCTCATTTTTTTTGCTTAATATTTTAAATAATTCCAAGGAAACTCTGAAAATCCCCGTTCTATTATCCTTATAAGAATCTGCGATGACATCTCCATCGATGATTATTTTGATTTTCATTTTATTAACCCTTAAAATACTGAATCACAAGTTCTTATAAAGTATTTCTTTAATTTTTAAGTAATCTCTATCTTGATAAGATTCTCTCTTTATATTGAATTTTTTAATTTTCTTCTTTTTCAATCCAAAAAACACCTTTTTTACTTCTTGATCCTTCAACGCATAATCAATCTGCTCGGTTGTAAATGTCTTGGTAGTATAGATATGAATATTGTTTTTCCGATAATAGTTTTTATTAAATTTTTTAGCAATCAGTTCCAAGGATTTTTCCGAATAAAAAGCAATGTGTTGACCCGTTTCATGGGCGATATAAACCCAATTTTCTATAGCATAAGTTTGATCTGGGACGATTTCTGTAGAAAAAATTAAGTGATCCGAATACTTTAAAATGGTTTCAATCTCTTCAAGAGGTCTGGAAAGATGTTCGAAAACCTCAAAGGCCGTTACGACATCAAATTTGGAAAAATTGGTATCTGTTATATCAAAATACTGTGCAAATATATTATCGCAATATATGTCCTGACGATAAAAATCAAATCCTAAATCTCTCATCGATCTTGTAAAAAGACCATAACCTCCCGCATAATCCAAAAAAACATTCGCCTCTGAAAAACAGGTATTAATTATTTTAGGAATATTCTTCAAGAGCAGCGAATTTCTTACAAGAATACCAATATCCAAAGATGTAATCGCACTTTGATATGCCTCGTCCAGCCAAAAAGCTTCGTCAGTTTGTACGAAACCGCAATTGCTGCATTGGTGATAATCAACATCGTACTTCAGCAAAACTTTCTTTGAGAAAATTTTTTCTAAGCTTGCCCCACAAATTTTGCAGTTCATAATCTGATAATCAAAATCTTACTGTCTCTCGTATTCATCCTCCAACCGCACGATATCATCTTCTCCAAAATACGTTCCCGTCTGTACTTCTATGAAAACTACGGGTTTATCGGTAAGATTCATAATTCTGTGTTTCGCGCCCAGCGGAATAAAAATACTCTGCCCGTAAGATAAAGGAATTTCTTCTCCATCCAAGATAATCGTAGCATCACCTTCGATGATGGTCCATTGCTCCTGTCTTTTGTAATGAAACTGATAAGACAATTTCTGACCCGGATTCACCTCTATCCTTTTCAATTTGTAGTTGGGCTCATCCGCCAAAACAAAATATCTACCCCAAGGTCTTTCGCCAATTTCTAACATGGTTTTTATTTTTTTTATGAAACAAAAATACTGTTTCGGCAAAGATTAACCAAATTCCAAAGCCAAAACGCTCAGAATTTCTTAATTTTGCACCAGCATTTTTTAGTCATACCGATGACTTGCAGAATAATAATCTTAATATGAAAAAAGTACGCGTGCGATTTGCACCCAGCCCCACCGGCGCTTTACATCTTGGAGGCGTGCGAACGGCACTGTACGACTATCTCTTTGCCAAACACCACGGCGGAGAATTCGTTCTCAGAATAGAAGATACCGATACCGCCAGATATGTAGAAGGAGCCGAAGATTATATCATGAATTCTCTGGAATGGTGCGGCATCATACCAGACGAGAGCCCCAGAGTGGGCGGTCCCTACGCACCCTACCGGCAATCCGAACGAAGAGATATCTACGACCGGTACAAAAATCAAATCCTGAAAACAGAGCACGCTTATCTGGCCTTCGATACGCCCGAAGAACTAGATGCCGTCCGAAAAGAATTCGAGGCTAAAGGTGAAGTTTTCTCATACAATTATAAGACGAGACAACACCTGAAAAACAGCATTTCCCTTTCGGAACAAGAAGTTCAAAAATTGCTGAATGCCGATACCCCTTATGTCGTGCGTTTCAAAATGCCGGTGGACAGAACGCTGCACCTGCAAGATATTATCAGAGGCCATTTTTCCGTGAATACCAATACATTGGACGACAAAGTCCTAATCAAAAACGACGGAATGCCCACCTATCATTTCGCCAACGTGGTAGACGATTTTGAGATGAAAATCTCCCACGTCATCCGCGGCGAAGAGTGGCTTCCCTCGATGCCCCTGCATATTCTGCTTTATGAAGCAATGAATTGGGAAGCGCCGGAATTCGCACATTTATCGTTGATTTTAAAGCCGGAAGGCAAAGGGAAACTGAGTAAAAGAGACGGTGCCAAATTCGGTTTTCCCGTTTTCCCAATGAATTTCAAGGATCCGGAAACCGGCGAAATCTGGAAAGGCTACAAAGAAGCGGGCTATTTTCCGGAAGCCTTTGTCAATATGACAGCGCTACTGGGTTGGACGCCGGCCAACGACAAAGAAATCGTTTCTATGGAAGAAATGATCGCAGAATTCGACCTTCACAAAGTGCATAAAGCCGGCGCCAGATTCGACCCCCAAAAAGCAAAATGGTTCAATCAGGAATATCTTAAGATGAAATCTGACCAAGAGATATTGAATCTGCTAAAAAATGAAGATCCATTAAAAAACATCCGTATAGCCGACGACAAACTCTTGAAGATCGTTTCTTTGATGAAGGAGAGAGCCAGCTTTGTGATCGATATTTATAATGAGGGCAAATTCTTTTTCGAAAAACCCACATCCTATGACGAAAAAGCCGTCAAGAAAGCGTGGACAGAAAGCACTTCTAAGGTTCTTGGAGATTTATCCGCAAAATTGGAAGCATCAAAATTTGATTCCGAATCTTTAAGAGAAGTCATTCACCGTTTTGCAGAAGAACATGCTTTGGGATTGGGAAAAGTGATGATGCCGCTTCGCCTCGCTTTAGTTGGCGAGCTGAAGGGACCGGACGTTCCGGACATAATGAACATCATCGGAAAAGAAGAAACGCTGGAGAGAATCGCCAATGCAATCCGTTCAAACTAATGTAAATTATCCACAACGATGGATGTGGACAATCAAAAAAATTAAATACGAATTTGTAAAAAAAACATTACTTTTGAAGCGTTTAACACACCCGAAACATGGAATATTTAGAATTTGAACAACCTATAAAAGAATTGACAGATCAATACGAAAAGTGCGTACAACTGGGCACCGAAAGCGGAATTGATGTAGAAGAATCCTGCAAAAAAATCAGAACCAAAATAGACGAAACCAAGAAAAAAATCTACGGCAATCTGACGCCTTGGCAGAAAGTGCAATTATCCAGACATCCCGACAGACCCTACACGCTCGATTATATCAAAGGGCTGGTAGATGCGGGAAGTTTTGTAGAACTCCACGGCGACAGGAACTTTGGAGATGATCCCGCGATGATCGGCGGACTTGCCAGCATCAGCGGAAACAGCGTTATGCTGATCGGAACCCAAAAAGGAAGAACCACCAAGGAACGCCAATACCGCCGTTTCGGAATGTCGAACCCTGAAGGTTACAGAAAAGCCCTGCGACTGATGAAGCTGGCAGAGAAGTTTAATATTCCGGTCGTCACTTTGATTGACACTCCGGGAGCCTACCCCGGTCTCGAAGCAGAAGAAAGAGGACAAGGCGAAGCCATCGCAAGAAATATATATGAGATGTGCTCTCTCAAAGTACCTATCATCACCGTCATCATCGGAGAAGGCGCAAGTGGCGGCGCGCTGGGGATCGGGGTCGGAAACCGCGTTTATATGCTGGAGAATACTTGGTACTCCGTAATCTCGCCCGAAAACTGCTCAGCCATCCTTTGGAGAAGTTGGGAATACAAAGAGACCGCCGCTACCACAATGAAACTAACGGCCGACGATATGCTGAAACAGAAGTTGATAGACGGTATTATTGCCGAGCCATTAGGTGGAGCGCATTATGACGCCGAAACCGCCATTGCAAATGTGAAAAAAGCAGTTCTAAAGGACATTAAAATATTGTCTAAGCAAGCACCCGAGAAACTCGTGCATGATCGTCAGGAAAAATATATCGCAATGGGCGAATTCAAAGGATAAATCGATTGCGGAAGTTTAAAATAATCCTTTTGCGGTTTTGAAAAATTCCAAAATAATTTTCTTTTAGAGGGTCGCGCTATCGAGCTAAATCTTTTCAAAACGAAAATTCTCGCCAAGATAAGCCTGCCTTACTTCCGGATCATTTGCCAAATCTTCCGGAACGCCTTCTTTCAGGATTTTGCCCTCAAACATAATATAAGTTTTGTTGGTGATGGCCAAAGTCTGCTGCACGTTGTGATCGGTAATCAAAATTCCGATGTTTTTCTCTACCAAAGATCTCACTATCTTCTGAATATCTTCTACCGCAATAGGATCCACTCCGGCAAAAGGCTCATCTAAAAGAATGAAATTGGGGCTGGTAGCAAGACAACGGGCAATCTCTGTACGGCGCCTTTCGCCACCTGAAAGCAGGTCGCCGCGGTTCTTGCGGACGTGCTCCAGATGGAATTCCTCGATCAGTTCGTCGCATTTTATTTTCTGTTCCTTTTTGGAAAGTTTGGTCAGCTGCAAAACACCGAGGATATTATCTTCGACAGACAATTTTCGGAAAACGGATGCCTCCTGCGCCAAATATCCGATGCCTTTTTGCGCGCGCTTGTACATCGCATCCTGCGTAATATTTTGATTATCAAGATAAACGTTGCCCGAAGTTGGCTTTACCAATCCGACGATCATATAAAAAGACGTGGTTTTTCCGGCGCCATTTGGTCCCAAAAGTCCAACGATTTCGCCTTGCTGAACTTCCAGTGATACGCCTTTTACAACTTTCTTCGGTCCGTATTCTTTGACTAAATTTTCTCCTCGTAAAATCATAAAACAAAGATATATATTTTTTGCCGGAAGTTGGAAGACGGAAATTCAACTCAACCCGATTTTAATATCTTTGTGAAAAATTCAACGATGCTTATTGAAAGCCTTCAAAACGAAAAAATAAAAAGACTCACCAGACTTCTTAGCAAAAATCAGGAACGGAAAAAAGCCGGTGTTTTCATTGTAGAAGGATTGCAGGAAAACCGGCGTGCCTTGGAATTTGGCAATCAAGCCGAAGAATTCTATATTTGCGAGTCTATTTTCGCAGGGAAATTGCCGGAAGCTAAAATATATTTTGTATCGGAAAAACTCTACGAAAAGATGGCTTACCGTGGCACGACCGAAGGCATCATCGGCATCTACAAACTCGAACAAAAAAATTTAAAAGATTTTAATCCCGAAAAAGACGCGGCTGTGATTATCTTGGAAAGCGTCGAAAAGCCCGGAAATCTGGGCGCTATCCTGAGGAGTTGCGAAGCTTTTGGCATCAATGCACTCATTGTGACCGATCCGAAAACCGATTTCTATAATCCCAACGTGATCCGGTCTAGCGTGGGCTGCCTCTTCGGAATGAATATTTTTCAGGCTTCTAACACCGAAACTTTGGAATTTCTACAAAGAAAAAACTTTAATATTTTTACCACTTTTATGAGTGAGAATGCACAAAATATTCAGAAATTAAATTTGAAGGGCAGATCGGCAATCCTATTTGGAACTGAGCATTCGGGACTGAGTGATTTTTGGAAAGACAAAGGACAAAATATGGTAATTCCAATGGCAGGAACTATCGACTCGCTCAATCTCAGTAATGCAGCAGCGATCGCTTGTTACGAAATATTGAGACAGAGATTGGAAACATAAAAAGCCACCTTGCAAAAAACAAGACGGCTTTATTCTTAATTTCCGAATGCTAATTACTTAGTTGTAGCAGAATCAACTTTTGCAGCAGCAGAATCAACAGTTGCAGCAGCAGAATCTACAGTTGCAGCAGCAGAATCAACAGTTGCAGCAGCAGAATCAACAGCAGCAGAATCAGCTGAAGTAGTTTCTACGTTTTCGGTTTTTTTACAAGCTACAAGAGCAAAAGCAGCGATTGCGGCTACGAACAATGATTTTTTCATAATAAATATTTTAATTGTTAGTTAATAATTCTGTTCTCCTTTGAACGTGACAAATGTACAGCCACAAATAAATTTTGTATTTGAATATTTATTGTAATATATTTGTAAAACGGGATTTACAAATTAATATATATGTAAATCAACAATTTAAGCTATAAAAACTTTGACCGACATAGACCTTTTATATTTCCAAAACTTAAAAAAGGCTGTTCAGGAGAAATATCTTGAGTCGCATTCGCCGTCGTACGATGATATTTCCAAATGGAGAGGCATTGATATTATTTATTTTCAAGAAGATCTGCGGCAAAAAGCGAAAGGGAATATCAGCGAAAAAACCTTTTATACCTACTTCAAAAATAATTCTCAGGGGAAAATCCCGAGAATCGATATGCTGAATATCCTTTCCGTCTATGTCGGATTCAGTTCGTGGTCCGAATTCCGAATGAAAAACCCGATCGCAGTAGATCAAAAAATATTGGATGCTCCGGCAGCTTCTCCTAAAGAAGAAGCAGTCCAAAAAGAAGATAAAGAACCTGCTGAAACTCAAAGAAATGATCTCTCCGTCGATAACCAAGCCTTTGATGAAATCAATTATAATATCAATTTAGAAAATAGCAAGCAGAATTTTTTAAAAAAATATTTGTGGCTTGGTATTTCCATATTTTTGTTTGCCGTCGTTCTCATTTTAATTTTTTACGATAATATTTTTTATAAGAAATATACCTATACCTTTATTGATGCAGATAGAAACTCATCTATCAAAGGAGAATTGGACGTCAAGATTATACGGGAAAACGAATCGCCGATTCTTTTCAAGGTAAAGCCAAACTCGCCTTTCGTTTACGAAACTAAAAGTAAAAATTTAAAAATGGTGATTTCCTCTCCTTTTTACAAAACAGATACTGTCACCAGAGATCTTACCAATGCTCCCGTCTCCGAAAACATAGAACTGAAGCCCAATGATTATGCCATTCAATTGTATTATTATTCAAAATCGATTAAAGATTTCAAGAAAAAAACAGAGCAACTAAACCGGCTGATCAGTGATGATGCTCTGATCTACCAAGTCGTCGAAAGCGACATCTACGGAATCGAAACGATGGATAAACAAAAATACATCTCGCTGGTTACACTCCCAACGACCTCTTTGGAAAACTTGGAAGTGATTGATTCACAAATGGAAAACGGAAAAATCGTCATGATAAAATTTAGAATTAGAGACAATGAAGAAACAAAATAAATGGTCTTTGCACATAATGCTGCTTACTATAACCTTGATAGGATTATGGGCGTGCAACAAAAAATATGAGGGAGAAGATAACTCGTTGGAAACCATCCGAAAGGCAAACAACAAGGTGACATACTCCAAGACAAAATTGGACAGTTTACAGGCGATCAACGTCATTACAACCCAAAAAGTTCAGGAACTACTCGATCTTTCCACGCTTTACACATCCGGAAACAAGGACACCGAAATAGATTCGGTTATCTATACTCAGATGCAGGCTTATTTTCTAAATAAGGATTCGAACAATCTGAAACCACTTTTAAAAGAAATGGACAGTTTGAAAGTAAGATATGCCAAAGTCAATAATCTTAAAACCTCAAAATCCACAGTTGAAAAAGACACTTTGGACTTTGCGGCATTTGATGTTGAATATTATGATAAAAAAAGAAGTTATATTACGACCGTTAACAGAAAAGCGCAATACCTACTGAAAGCGGCTCCCGTGAAATTCCAAAAAGAATTCAAATTTTACTTCGTCAGCTTCTATACAGATAGTTCTGCCGACAGTACAAAAATAGAAAAACCCGCTCATTAGCGGGTTTTTCTGCTTAATTAGATTCGAATCTAATTATTTTTTAATCGCTTCTTTAGTGGCTTTCTCGTCCTCTTTTACTGCAGTTTTTGCAGAGTCGGCAGTAGCTTTTACTGAATCTACGGTTGCATCTTTTGTAGAATCGATAGCAGCAACTGTGGAATCCGCTACAGCATCTACAGAATCGACAGCGTTTGATTCTGCCTTATCTGTTTTTTTGCAACCTACAAGAGCGATAGCAGCGATAGCCGCTACAAATAATGACTTTTTCATGTTTCTAAAATTTTAGTATTAATATGTTTATTGATCGTTTTCAAATTATATCTTTTAGTTTCAATAATTACTTTAACAAAAGTAGCACCGTCTGACAAAAATCATCAAAAAAAAACTTGTAATCAACTTGTAAAAGAGATTTACAAAAAATAATACCTGTTTATCAACACTTTATCGAAATGCAAAAACTTTATTAGGTGTAATTAAAGCATCCATGGGAATATCATTTTCATATACATCTGTAATATTTTGCTCAGGAAGAAAAAAATTGAGCCCGATTTTTATCTCGATTTTTCCATATTCTTTTAAAAATTGATCATAAAAACCTTTCCCATATCCTACCCTATTTCCGAAACTGTCACAATATAAACATGGAACCAAAACGTAGTCTAGCGCTACATTTGCCCGCAATCCAGAAGAAGGTTCCAAGATTCCCAACCGGCTAATTTCAAATTTTGAGTCCGGAAAAATCTCAACGGAAATCATTTTTCCATTCTGAATCTTTGGCACAAAAACCCTTATGTTGCTTCTAAAGAAATAATCGATGAATATCTGGGTGTGGACTTCATTCCACTTTTCTATTGACAAAAAGATATTAACCGTCTGATTTTCAACAGGTCTAAATTGTAAAATAAAATTTTGGAGTATTTTTTCGGACAAAATAATGACCTCATCCTTAGACAAGGCCATCCTTTTTTCTCTATAGATTGTTCTAAGTTCTTGCTTTGTGAGACTCGCAGCCATTTTTCTTAATCTTCCAAAATTTTGTAGAGCTTGTCTGACAGTCTGATGCGGAAAGGAATTTTGAAAGTAATTTGATCACCTTCTTTCGCCGTTTCCGCCGGATGCCCATTGACGAAAAGCTGCGTGATCGTGAATTCTTGCTTGCCGGTTGTGGGGCCGGAAATCAAAACTTTTTCGCCCAGAGCGAGATCTCCTTTTTCAATCAAAAACTGTCCGATTTGGGATTTAGAATAGTAATGTTCGCCTTTTCCAATGCAGACTTTTTTTACCTTTATCTTCTGCCGAATATCTTTTGTGGCGGCTTTTGCTTTGGCTAAGATTTGGGTAGAACTATTGCCGGAATGTTTAAATTTTAACGCAGGCGATTTACCTTTTCTGAAAATTTTATTGCCAACCTGCAAGCCTTTTCTCAATTCCACCTGTTGTTCCAAAGGCAGATGAATGATTTCCAAGCATTCTGCTGAACAGCAATTTTCCATCGCAGCCTTGCATTCGTCGCACTGGATGAAAAGCAAATGGCAAGCGTCATTAGCGCAATTTGTATGATTGTCGCACGGCTTGCCACATTGGTGGCATTGCGCAATGATATCATCCGTGATTCTTTCGCCCAAGCGGTGATCGAATACAAAGTTTTTTCCCAGGAATTTACTTTCAATTCCCTCCTCTTTTACCTGCCGTGCATACTCGATGATTCCGCCCTCCAGCTGATAAACATTTTTAAAACCTTGATGTTTAAAGTAGGCACTCGCCTTCTCGCAGCGGATTCCGCCCGTGCAGTACATCAAGAGATTTTTATCTTCTTTATAATCTTGCAATTGCTCATTAATAATTGGCAAGCTTTCTCGGAAACTTTCTACATCCGGCGTGATGGCGCCTTCAAAATGCCCTACTTCACTCTCGTAATGATTCCTGAAATCGACCACAATCGTATTTGGATCTGCCAGTAAGTTATTGAATTCCTTCGCTTTAAGATGAATTCCTTTATTAGTCACATCAAATGTATCGTCATTGAGACCGTCGGCCACAATCTTGTTCCGAACTTTAATCGTCAGCTTCAAAAAAGAGTGATTATCTTGTTCCACAGCCACGTTGAGACGGATACCCTTCATAAAATCGTAAGCTTCCAATGTCTCGCGGAAAGCTTCGAAATTGTCTGCCGGAACGCTCATCTGAGCGTTGATGCCTTCGTGCGCCACATAGATCCGGCCGAGCGCATCCAGGGCGTTCCAAGCTATAAATAAATCGTCGCGAAATTTTTTGGGATTTTCAATTTTGGCATACGCATAGAAAGACAAGGTAAGGCGTTCCTTACCGACTTCATCAATAAGTTGAGCTCTTTCTTCTGCGCTTAAAGTGTTGTACAGTTGCATGCTATAAACGTTTTTAAGTGAGAAAAATAATGGCGCAAAGATAAGAAATTTGGTTGATAGTTTCGGTTGACAGTTGATAGAAGAATTGATTCCTGATAAAAATTTGTTTTCAAATGTCAAAAAAATCCGACTATTATCGAGCATCAAAAATTTGGGCGTGCCCCTCGTCCACACCAAGGCAGCCGCTCGGGTCGGGCTATCCGTTGCAATCTTTTTCCCTCACCTTTTCATCCGCAAAAAAGGATTTCCACTACTATCCCTCACGCATTTAGCAATTCTCCGTTTCAATAATTACATTCAAAACAATATATCTTTATTATATTTACGTCATTAAAATCTTAAAAAATGAAGAAACTATTCGTTACTGTTGTTTTGATCGCGTCTGTTTTTGTGCAAAGTATTAATGCTCAGGAAATTACATTAGACAAAATCTATTCCGGGTATTACCGCGGAAAAGGCATCGCAGGAATTGCCTCCTTAAATGATGGCGAAAACTACGCAACCATCGAGAAAGACGGCATCGCAAAGTACAATTATAAAACGTCTCAAAAAGCCGGAAACATCGTGGATGGCAGTTTCGAAGCTTATATTTTTTCACCCGACGAATCCAAAATTCTCCTTCAGAAAGAAAGCGAACCCATCTACAGACATTCTTTTTTGGGCAAATTTGATGTGAAAGATTTGAAATCAAACAAAGTGGCAACGCTCAATAACGGAAACTGGATTCAGGAGCCCAAGTTCTCGCCCGATGGGAGCAAAGTCGCTTTTATTGTAGATAATAATTTGTTTTATCAGGATCTGACATCAAATAAAATTGTCCAGATAACCTCCGACGGAAAGAAAAATTCCATTATCAACGGATTGGGAGATTGGGTTTACGAAGAGGAATTTTCTCACGCCGATTATTACCAATGGAACAAATCGGGCGACGCCATCGTTTTCGTAAAATTTGACGAGTCGAAAGTTCCGGAAATCTTCATCCCGATATACGGCAAAGCACTTTACCCGACCGAAATGCGATACAAATATCCAAAAGCCGGCGAAACCAACTCAACCGTTTCTGCCAATCTTTACCAATTAAAGTCTGCGAAGACAACGGCATTAAATATTTCCGATTTTGAGAATCATTACATCCCGCAAATCTGGCAAACCAATGCTGACAACGAAATCGTAATCGCCACCAGCAACCGCCATCACAGCAAAGTGGATTTAATTAAAGTGGATACAAAATCCGGAAACTTGACCAAACTATTCTCCGAAACAGACAACGCTTGGATAGAAACCGACAATCTCACGATGGAGTTTTTGGACGACAATTCCTTTCTTTGGGCTTCGGAACGCGATGGCTACCGACAACTCTATTGGTACGATAAATCCGGAAAACTCAAAAAACAAGTGGCGAAAGGCAATTGGGAAATCACCGATTACTACGGCTACAACCCGAAAACCAAAGAAGCCTACATCCAAACTACGGAAAAAGGAAGTCTGAATAAAGTGGTTTCCAAACTGGATATCAATTCCGGAAAAACCACGCTAATTTCTTACCCGGAAGGCAACAATTCGGCGGCATTTAGCAAAACTTTCAATTACTTCATCAACACAGTTTCAACGGCCGCTTCTCCTTACCGATTTGTTTTGAAGGACGCTTCTGGGAAGGAAATTAAGGAGCTTCAGAATAACGATGAAGTGCTTTCCAAACTTCAAAAAGATGGCTTCGTCACCAAAGAATTCTTGACCATTCCCAATTCGGTTGGCGACCAGCTGAATGCTTGGATCATCAAACCCAAAAACTTTGATCCCACGAAAAAATATCCATTATTTATGTTCCAATATTCCGGGCCGGGCTCTCAGCAAGTTTCCAATTCTTGGGACGGCGGCAACGGAATTTGGTTCGAAATGCTGGCGCAGAAAGGCTATGTGGTAGCTTGTGTAGACGGTCGCGGAACAGGTTTCAAAGGTTCCAAATTCAAAAAAGTGATTTACAAACAACTCGGAAAATATGAAATCGAAGACCAAATTACCGCCGCAAAATGGTTTGGAAATCAGTCTTATATCGATAAAACCAGAATCGGGATTTTCGGATGGAGTTTTGGCGGTTATATGAGTTCGCTCGCGATGACGAAAGGGGCCGATATCTTCAAACTCGGCATTGCGGTGGCGCCCGTCACCAACTGGAGATATTACGACACCGTTTACACCGAAAAATTCCTGCAAACGCCTCAAGAAAACCCGGAAGGATACGACCAAAACTCGCCCACGACCTTTGCAAAATTACTCAAAGGAAAATTCCTCTTGATCCACGGAACAGCTGATGACAACGTGCATTTCCAGAACTCGATGGCGTTTTCGGAAGCCTTGATTCAGAGTAAAAAGCAGTTTGAGTTTATGGCTTATCCGGACAAGAATCACGGCATTTTTGGTGGCAACACACGGCCTCAGCTTTACGAGAAAATGACGAATTTTATTTTGGAGAATTTGTAGAAATGTTGAAAGCTGGAAGATAAAAAAATCCGCAGAAGAAATATCTTTTGCGGTTTTTTATAATCTACTATTTCGACAACTTTTTATCAAGGTTGTTAAAATTTTTTAATTCATTTTAAATTTCTATTTTTACGATTCAAGAAAATAAAAACTAATACTTATTCAAATTAATCATGAAAAAAATAACAATCATATTCTTTGCACTGCTCTATTCTTTTTCCTCCTCACAAACAAAAGCTTTGACAGAAGACGGGAAAGAAGTTGTTCTTTTTGATAATAAAACTTGGCGTTTCGTGAATGAAAGTGACGAAAAAACGATGGACGAAATAATAACCAACAACACCATTTTCAATAAATCTGCGGATGCCACTTTTCTTTTAAAAAGCCAAAAATTAGATTCTGGAATTTACTTTAATCCAAAACAGTGGAAAACTGTAAAAGCTGACATTTCACCAATAGCTGAATATACTTTTCAAGATATAACCAGTCAATCTTATGGTGTTTTTGTTTCTGAAAAAGCTCCAATTCAAACTTTGAAAAATTTGAAAAACTTGATAATTTCTAATCTTCAAAAAAGAGCCAGCTTTTTCAGATTGATTTCTTCAGAGTACCGAACTCTCAATGGAATCAACGTTTTATTCTTAGAATATATTGCAAATATTCAAGGTATGGATTTTCATTATATGGCTAACTATTACTTAACTGAAGGAGGTTATACCGGCGTTTTTTCCTATACATTTGAAAACTTGTTTGTGAGTTCTAAAACGAAGATTGAAAGTTTAATAAATGGCTTAGTGAAAGCGGAGAGATCAAAAGTCAAAGAAGTTATAGAATATACTTCACCAGCACCGGTTTCAAATTAGAAATAACATCAGGTCTCAATTTTTGAGTGGCTTTTAATTCATTTTAAATTTCTATTTTTACGATTCAAGACAAAAACAGTGATGAAAAAACATCCCAAAGGCCTGCCTTATCTTTTTTTCACAGAAATGTGGGAACGCTTTGGTTACTATTTGATTCTCGGCATTTTCGTGCTCTACCTCATAGAACCAAGCGGCGACAAAGGCGGACTGGGATTGCCGGATAAAATGGCAGATGATGTTTTCGGAACTTATATTGCACTCACTTATCTCACGCCGTTTCTCGGCGGTTTTCTTGCAGAAAGACTTTTTGGTTATATCAAATCCATTTATCTGGGTGGGATTTTGATGGCTGCCGGATACATCGGTCTCGGATTTTTCAAAGAATTGCCTTTGTTTTATGGTTCATTGGGCCTAATAATCATCGGGAACGGATTCTTCAAACCGACGATTTCTACCATTCTTGGGAATCTTTATTCCGAGGAACCATACAAAAAGAACAAAGACACCGGCTACAATATTTTCTATATGGGAATCAACATTGGTGCGTTTATCTGCAACATTATTGCAGCTTATATGCGCAACCGGTTTGGCTGGGGCGAGGCTTTCATCGCCGCCGGCGTGGGAATTCTCATTGGCTTGGTGATTTTCAGTTTTGGATTGAAGCATATCCGTCACGCCTGCAAAATGAAGCCGGCCAAAGAAGGCGACAGCAAGATTTCTGATGTGCTCCTGAAAGTCTTTGTACCCGCATTAATTGTTGGATTTATCGGATGGATCATTCCCGGCAATATCTTTGGAAGCGACAGCACGGATGCCTTTATTTTTGCCTGCGTTCCGGTAGTTTATTTTTACATTTCAATTTACGTCAAGGCGCATCACGACGAGAAAAGGTCCATCGGCGCTTTGCTGATGATCTTCTTGGTCTGTATGTTTTTTTGGGCGATTTTCAAACAAAACGGAACAGCATTGACACGTTGGGCCAACTATTACACCGATCGCAGCATTCCCGAGAAATTAGTGGAACCAATGCGAAGCATTTATATGCTGGATGGGAAAAACGGAACCGTCGGGAAATCATTTGAAGACAAAGAAGTGGCCGTTTACGACGATCAATTCCGCTCGCAGAAAAATGAAGCCGGCGAAACCATAAAAGTCATTGGCAAAGATGTTTATTTTAAAAATATCGACCCCAAGCAACTTGCTGCATTAGCCAAAGATCCAAAACAGGAAGTGTATCTCTTCAATACCGAACTTTTCCAATCTGTAAATCCGTTTTGGGTGATTGTTCTCACGCCTTTGATTGTCGGATTCTGGGCAATTCTGCGAAAACGCGGGAAAGAACCGACGACGCCTACAAAAATTATGATTGGACTTTTCATCACCGCTTTGTCCTGCCTCGTGATGGTAGGCGCCGTATTTGCCGGCGATAATGGCGCCGTGAAAGTCTCTCCGCTCTGGTTGGTTGCGAGTTACGGCGTGGTGACGATTGGGGAACTTTGCCTTTCTCCGATGGGTTTATCGGTGGTTTCAAAACTGTCGCCAGTGAGATTGACCGCTTTGATGATGGGTGGATTTTTCCTTGCCAACTCTATTGGGAACAAGCTTTCCGGAATCTTGGCCAGCACTTGGTACAGTTACGAACATAAGGAATATTACTTCCTTGTAAATTTTGCCTTGTTGATTTTTGCTTTTGTACTCGGCCTGTTTATGCTGAAATTTTTGAATCAAGTGATGAAGGAGAAAGGGGTTGATTAAAGAGGGTTGTTGGTTGTTGGTTGATGGTTGTTCGTTTTAAAAATTATTAAATCTATTAACCAAAAACCATCAACTATTGACCAATTGATAGGCCAATCTCGGCGTTCCATCGGCCACGTAGATGATGCCGCATTTTTGGTAACCGAGTTTTTCCAACACTTTTTGCATTGCGATATTGGTTTCGTGCGTATCGATTCTGATGTTTGGGAATTGGGAAAAACACCATTCGAAGCAGAATTTCGCGACGCCTTTTGCCTTCCCGTTGGACGCCAATCGGTGGATGACGCCGTATGGATCGTCATTCAGCCAAGCTCCATTTTCAATTACTGAATAATTGGGATCATTGCCGATAATAAAATCAAAAGTGGCCACAACTTCCCCATTTTTCAAAATCAAAAAATTAAAACCATTTTCGATACTTTCCAACATCAATTCTTTGGAAGGATAACCATTGATCCATTGCACAGAATTTCCGCTGGCGCGCATCAGCTTTCTGGCGAAGTCGATGCAGTTCATTATTTCGTTGATGTCTTCGGAATTCGACTTTCTAATTTCCATTATTGTTTAATAAATCGGTTGGATTTTGTTAATCGCTTGCAATTTAGCTTTCCCATTTATGAAAAAAAACTATATTTGTTACCTTTAAGAAAATTTAACAATCAGAAATATGGATACAGCAGTACAGGCTAAGCAAAAGCATCCAAAGGGTCTTTGGGTATTATTCGGCACCGAAATGTGGGAGCGGTTTAACTTTTACGGAATGAGGGCATTGCTGACGCTCTTTCTCGTAAATGCTCTCCTAATCAAAGAAGCAGATGCGGCCATTATTTACGGCGGCTTTTTGGCGCTCTGTTATTTGACGCCGCTCTTGGGCGGTTTCATAGCAGACAAATATATTGGAAACAGAAATGCCATCTTAACGGGTGGCACTTTGATGGCCATTGGGCAATTATTCCTGTTCTTCAGTGCTTCTACATTTTCTACAAATCTGGGTGGTGCCAAAACGTTGATGTGGCTGGGACTGTTTGTTATTATTTTCGGAAATGGATTCTTCAAACCCAATATTTCTTCGATGGTGGGAAGTCTTTATCCAAAACAGGAAAAGTCTAAACTGGATTCTGCATTTACCATTTTCTATATGGGTATCAACATTGGTGCATTCTTAGGTCAGTTTATCTGCCCCTATTTAGGAGATGTCAAAGATGCTTCCGGTGTTCGCGATGTTTTTGCTTTCAAATGGGGATTTTTGGCCGCTTCTATTGCAATGTTGATAGGAACAACCACGTTTCTTATTCTTAAAAACAAATACGTGGTAACGCCCGAAGGCAGGCCTATCGGTGGATTGCCAAAAAATAATACGAGCGAAGATTTCGAAGAAGGCGAAACACAAACGGCTAAATTTTCGGGTAAGAATATGGGAATCGCGAGCGTGCTATTCGTAGCCTTGTTCTTCGTGTTCCGTTATATTTTGGTGAGCGAATTTGGTTTTAGCTCTGTTGAAATGGGTCAACTGATCAAAGGAATTATCTATCCATTCATCTACGCCGCCGGCATTTCATTGGCATTTTTGATTATGAGCTCTGCCGAGACCAAAGTGGAAAGAGACAGAATCTGGGTCATCTATATCGTTTCATTCTTTATCATTTTCTTTTGGGCAGCTTTTGAGCAGGCTGGTTCCTCATTAACATTTATTGCTGATAATCAAACCGATAGAAATATTTTTGGATGGAATATGCCGCCGTCGATGGTTCAGATTTTCAATGGATTGTTCGTGGTACTGCTGGCTTTGCCTTTCAGTTTGCTCTGGGATAAATTGCGCGCCAAAGGCAAGGAACCTGTTTCTCCGATGAAACAAGCAATCGGTTTGGGTCTGATTGCCCTAAGCTACTTGATTATTGCGTACAACGTCAAAGACTTGGGAAATACCGGATTATTGGCCATCAAATGGCTGATGTTACTATACCTCATCCAAACAATGGGCGAACTTTGCCTGTCGCCAATTGGCTTATCTTTGGTAGGAAAACTGGCTCCCAAAAGATTTGCATCCCTGTTATATGGTGTATTCTTTATTTCTAATGCTGCGGGTTACGCTTTAGCAGGCTCGTTGGGATCCATCATTCCTGCAACGGGCGACAAATTTGTAAAAGCCGAAAAACTGGGTGTCAATCTTCAAGATGTTTTGGACAAAAAAGTGACATTGACTCCCGAGCAAGTGGCATTATTTGAAAAAGAACAATTACCTGTGGCCAACACCACATTTGCGGGGGTTGAGATTAATAACTTATTCGAATTCTTTATGGTATTTGTGGTGCTTTGTGGCGTTGCTGCAATAATTTTGGCAATTTTATCACCGAGACTGAAAAAAATGATGCACGGATTGAACTAACTGCTCACAAATATAACAACGCAGAACCACCGAATATCCGGTGGTTTTTTGTTAAATTCGTATGTCAAAAAAATCATAGAATGAACCTTACCCTCGAAGAAATACAAAATTTCAAAGGCAGATATCCCAAACAAATCTGGTCCCTTTTCTTTTCAGAAATGTGGGAACGCTTCTGCTTCTACGGCATGCGCGGTATGCTGGTTTTTTTTATGATTTCTCAGTTAAAATTCGGAGACGAACAAGCAAATTTGCAATATGGCGCAACACAAGCTTTCGTTTACACCTTCACCTTTGTAGGAGGATTATTTGCAGACAAAATTTTAGGATTCCGAAAATCGCTTTTTTGGGGAGGCTTCCTGATGATTATCGGCAGTGCGATTTTGGCTGCCAATCCGCACGATTTTTTCTTTATCGGAATTGCTTTCACGGTTGTAGGAACGGGTTTTTTCAAACCCAACATTTCTACGATGGTCGGAAAACTTTATAAACCCAATGACAGCAGAACCGATGCCGGATTTTCTCTTTTCTACGCCGGTATCAATCTGGGAGCACTTTTGGGCGGCTACCTGTGCATCGCCATCGGAAAGGGCGAAATGCTATCACGCTTAATTCCCGAACATAAAAGATGGAATGTTGCTTTCGGCTTGGCTGCCATCGTGATGGTAATCAGTTTGATCAATTTTATCTTTACACAAAGACACTTAGGACCCATTGGACTTCCACCTCAAAAATCGAATGCAGATGGCACGTTTTCGCCGTTTCCAAAATGGAAAGAATACGGAGTTTATGTCTTATCCATCGTCTTTGTGCCTTTGGTTATAATTATGGTTTCAGTTCCGCAATATACCGACTATTTTATGTGGACTGTTGGACCGCTGACCTTGCTTTATCTCTTCTACGAAATGTCAAAAGTAAGCGCAGCCGAAAGAAACAAACTTTGGGCAGCTTTGGTTTTCATCTTATTTTCAGTCCTATTTTGGGGAATTTATGAGCAAAGCGGTGGTTCATTAAGCATCTTCGCAGCAAACAATTTGAACCAAGATCTTTTGGGTCTGGATCCCAACGGTGTCAACAATTCGGCAGGCGCGTTTTTTATTTTACTGGTCGCCGTTCCAATCGGTCTTTTCTGGATATGGCTCAATAAAAAGAAAATGGAGCCCAACACGATTATTAAATTTGGCTTGGGCTTCATCTTCTTGGGACTTGGATATTACGTCATCTTTGCAACACGGTTTTTCGCGACTCAGCAAGGCGTCACCTCGCTGAGTGTTTTCACGCTGGCACTCTTCGTCATCACGTTGGGCGAGATGTGTCTCTCGCCGATCGGATTATCTATAATGACCAAACTCTCCACCGAAAAACTCCAAGGAATGATGATGGGAATGTGGTTCCTGGCCTCTGCTTACGGGCAATATGTTGCAGGGCAGATTGGGGCAGGAATGGCGAAAGTAAAAGCCGGCGCCACCAATTACGATGCGCTCATCACTTACACCAATGGATACAAACAATTGGGCTTATATGCATTAATAGCGGGCGTTGTACTAATTTTGATCTCGCCATTCGTCAAAAAATTAATGCAAGAAGTAAGATAATGATTTCACAAATTACTGATTATCAACCTCACGAAATTGGAACTCTGAATTTTTTATTTAGTCATCTAAGTTTCAAGCCTTTGAGAATCTTAAAAACAGTCAGTAGTTAAAAAAACTTTGCGAACTTTGCGTTAAAATTTTAACTAAAACCCTTTTGCACCATCATAAGTAAAGATGAAAAAAATATTATCAGTTACAGTGCTCATTCTCATTTCCATTTCCAGCTCTGCCCAAGTTCATTGGATGAGTCTGGCGCAGGCACTGGAAGCCCAAAAAAAAGAACCCCGCAAAATCCTCATCGATTTCTACACAGATGCTTGCGTGCCGTGCAAAGAAATGGAAAAACAAACATACAACCATCCCGAAATTGCCCGTATCATCAACGAAAGATTCTACGCCGTCAAATTTGAAAGCGATGGCAATGCTCCCGTTTCTTACGCAGGTCACACTTTTACCAATCCTAATTACAAAGTTTCTAAAAGCAAAAACAATCTGCATCAGTTCACTAAATATATGAATATCAATATCATCCCGACGATGGTTTTTCTTGATGAAAATACAGATCCTATTACCAGTCTGTCCGGATTTCTTAAAGCTCAAGAAGTGGAACCCTACTTCACGATGATTGCTACCAACGCATACAAAAAAATCAAATCCCGACGGGAATGGGAAGGCTATCAGAAGAAATTCCGGTCGAAGATTAAGGAATAACTTTATAGAAGCGGGATATTAGAATTTAGATGTCAGATTAATACTTTAAGTTTAATCATGCTTTCTAATAAATTCATAAAATTTCCCGAAATTCGTCGGAACAAATTCTCTTTCTTTTGACATTAGAAACTTCCATAGAATTTCTCAAAGGCATCGCCACCGAACGCGCAAAACTCATCAAAAATGTGTTGGGGATCTCGACGGTGGAAGATTTACTCACCTTTTACCCAATCCGATACATCGATAAAAGCAAAATCCATAAAATTGGAAGCCTTAGCAGAGATTCCGAAACCGACATCCAACTGAAAGGGAAAATAACTGACATTCAAGAAGTGTCGTATGACAGGGGAAAACGCCTGACAGCAAAATTCCGGGACGAGACCGGAACGATGGATCTGGTTTGGTTCAGATATACAAAATGGCTGCAGGAGGCAATCCCGCTGAATCAGGAAATTTTCATCTTCGGAAAGGTCAATTTCTTTAACGGGAATTTCTCAATGCCTCATCCGGAAATTGAAACTGATGAGAAAAAAGCCTTGTCCGGAACGCTTCTGCCGGTTTATCCCGGAAGCGAAAAGCTGACGAAACGCGGCATTACCAATAAATTTTTCCAGACCGTCATCTTCAATCTTCTGAAAGACTTACCCAATTTGATTCAAGAAAATCTGCCTGATTATTTGATGAAATCGATGAAGTTGATTGGGCGGCTTAATGCCTACTATTTCATCCATTTCCCGAAAGATTTAAAACAACTTGAGGAAGCCAACAGGCGATTGAAGTTTGAAGAATCTTTCTTTTTCCAACTTGGTTATGGCCTGAAAAAACTTCATCATAAAACAAAATCATTCGGCAATCCTTTCCCGATCGTAGGCGACTATTTCAGTGATTTTTATGAAAATAATCTCCCGTTTGAATTAACGAATGCGCAAAAACGGGTTCTGAAAGAAATCCGACTGGATATGAAACGACCAATCCAAATGAACCGATTGCTTCAAGGTGATGTTGGTTCCGGGAAAACGATGGTGGCGTTATTAACGATGCTGATTGCGATGGACAACGGTTTTCAATCTTGCTTGATGGCTCCGACGGAAATCCTGGCTCAGCAACATTTTAATTCCATCAAAGAAATGCTGCAAAATACGAATATCAATGTGCGATTGCTGACGGGATCTTCCAAAATTTCCGAAAGAAAAATCATTCACGAAGAGCTGGAAAACGGGCAACTTTCTATCCTGATAGGAACGCACGCCTTGTTGGAAGACAAAGTGAAATTTCAGAATCTGGGCTTGGCGATAATTGATGAACAACATCGCTTCGGAGTAGCGCAACGGGCTAAACTTTGGGCAAAGAATAACATTCCGCCGCACATCTTGGTAATGACCGCAACACCTATTCCGCGGACTTTGGCGATGAGTTTTTATTCCGATCTGGATGTTTCGGTGATAGATGAAATGCCCGTTGGTCGGAAACCAATTATTACAGCGCATCGGCGCGAAAGAGATCGCGTTTCGGTCTATAATTTCTGCCGAGAAGAGATCGAAAAAGGCCGACAAATCTATTTCGTTTATCCATTGATTGAAGAATCGGAAACCTTGGATTTGAAAAATCTAATGGAAGGTTTGGATCACGTGATGAATTACTTCAAGAACTACAACGTAACGATGGTTCACGGCAGAATGAAACCTGCGGAAAAAGACCTCAATATGCAATATTTCGCTTCCGGACAAGCCCAAATTATGGTTGCGACCACGGTGATAGAAGTGGGCGTGAACGTTCCGAACGCCTCTGTAATGGTGATCGAAAGCGCGGAAAGATTTGGGCTGTCTCAGCTTCACCAATTGCGAGGACGCGTTGGCAGAGGCGCAGAACAGAGCTACTGCATCCTGATGACGGGCGACAAACTGAGCAATGACAGCCGCACGAGAATCAAAACGATGGTGGAGACCAATGATGGATTCAAGATCTCGGAGGTGGATATGCAACTGCGCGGACCAGGCGACATTCTCGGTACGCAGCAAAGTGGTGTTGTTGATTTCAAAAAATTGAGTTTGATAGAAGATTCTGCCATCATCAAAGCCTCGAAACTGGCGGTTGAAAAAATCTTGGAGCAAGATGCGCTTCTTGCACATCCGGAAAATCAGCTGATGAAGCAATATTACATCAAACAATATAAGGGGAAGAATAAGTGGGGGAAGATAAGTTAGGAATTTTAGAAGCCCCTGAAAATTATGTGATTAAAAACTCCATCAGAAAATCGTCCATCACATAACCATTTCCGATATCAAAAAGGGCTTCGTCATAAACCCTGAAACCTTGCGATTCGTAGAAATTTCTGGCCTTGTTGTTTTTATTGACCGTCAAGATCAATCTTTTGTCGCCCGCTTTTTGAGTTTCGCTTTTTACAAATTCCAGTGCGTTTTTTCCGAGACCTTTTCCTTGCGCTTCTTTTAGAAGATAAATGCGGTGTAACTTGGTCGTTTGCGGTTTATTATGAAATTCGAAGCCAACAAATCCAAGATAAACCTCATCTTCTTTAATCATATAATATTGATAATTTGGATTGTCGAAATGGGTTTTCAAGACCGATTCAGAATACATCAGATCCAACATATACTCGATTTGCAGTGGCTCCAAAATCTGAGCATAAGCCGATTGCCAGGAGCTTTTCGCCAGATTTTGAATGGCGGGGATGTCTTTTTCTGTAGCTTTGAGGATCATAAGACCTATTTTTTTATTCAGTTTGAATCAAATTTAGCACATTATTTTGAATGAAGCTAAGTTGTATTTATTAGTTAAATTTAAGAAATCCATTCCGCCAACCTTCTAATAATATTTTTGCCATAAATTAATCTACTTTAGTTTTTCTTCAACAACATTTTCTCCAAAACAAATAATTTTGACTTTTGAATCTTTGAAGATTATTTTTTCAAAATAATCAGGTAATTCGATTGTTTGTCTAATTTTATAAGTGAATTTATCTAATATCAATACTTCCAATGTAATCTCACCCACTTTAGTAACACTCAAAAGTAGAGTTTTTTGTTAATAATTTATTGTTGTTGTTGTAAAAATTTTGTTGGAATGTGGGAAACTCGTTGGCTTTGGCTTG
>NZ_QOVY01000029.1 GCF_003932955.1 Chryseobacterium sp. SC28 | reverse complement strand
ATTTAAGAAAGAAAGTTGCCTGAGAAGGACAACTTTTTATTTTTTTACTAAAGAATATGAATAGATAAAAATTAAAAATCCGACTCACTTTTTGTTGTGAGACGGATTCTTTGCTTTGTTTATTTCTTAAACTTAATCTCCGCCAAAATCGGAAAATGGTCTGATGGATAAAGCAGATTTTCCCGTCTATCGTTAATTGTTCGATTAGATTGAACATCAAAACCTTTTACAAAAATATAATCGATCCTATCTTTTGGAATGGTGTTTACATCAAAAGCTGTGAATGTTCCTTTTGGTCCGTAATGCGGTTTTTTTGAATGGTAATAAACATTATCCAGAGATTGAGAAATGATTTTAATTGGTTCTGTATCGTCCGTCAAATTGAAATCGCCAGTCAAGGTCAAAGGCAGATTTTGTGGGTTCAGTTCTTTGATTTTTTCAAGGATTAATTTGGAAGAATTGACTCTCGCCACATCGCCAACGTGGTCGAAATGGAGATTCATTGCCAGGAATTTTTTTCCACTTTTTTTGATTTTGAAGAACGCATAAGTGCAAACTCTGTTGTAAGCAGCGTCCCAACCTTTCGATGGTTTTTCCGGTGTTTCACTGAGCCAAAAAGTTCCGGATTTTAAAACTTCCAATTTATTTTTGTCATAGAAAATCGCTGAATATTCGCCTTGGTTTTTGCCATCGTCTCTTCCAACGCCCACATAATCGTAGTCTTTCAAATTGGTTTTGATATCAAGCATTTGCTGCGGAACAGCTTCCTGAACGCCGAAATAATCGGGATGATAATAATTCATAAGCGCCAAAGCATCATCTTTTCGGTTGGTCCACGAATTTTCTTTATCGCTTTCTAAGGACAATCGGATGTTGTAAGTCATCACTTTCAAATCTTGTGCAAAGTGAAGGTTTGATATGAACAACAAACCGAGAAACAGTTTTTTCATTTTTTAAATATTTTGTTGAAAGACACTTCCACTCCGCGCAGTGTGACAGCTCGAATACTGTTTTAAAGTAGGAATTGTCAGGCTGAGCCGAGTCGAAGCCTTTATATTTTTTAATTGATCTATTTCTTATACTCTTCAAAGTTTTGGATTCCGTTCAGAAAATCTTTAACCGGCAATCTTTTCTTTCCTTGCATCTGAACATCTTCCGGATAATAAATCCCGTCTTTGGTATAAAACTTAAATTCATTTTTAGAAATATCAAAATCACCCGGTTCCCGAGAATGTGATTTGATTTCAAATCGGCCTTTGAAGATTTTCAGGGATTTTTCTTCATCCCCAACTTTCAGAATGGTAAAAGCGGTGGGATTGGGCGCCATTCCTCTCACGAAATTGTGAACGGTTTCGGCACTTTGATTCCAATCGATTCTTAGGTCTTCTTTGAATATTTTATACGCAGTTTTCGGGTTTTCCTTCGCCGGCTGAGGCCTTTCCTGTATGGAATTATCAGCCAGTCCATCCAATGTTTTGATGACCAGTTCTGCACCAATTTTCATCAGCTTATCGTGCAAAGTTCCGGCATTATCTTCGGGCAAAATATCGGCTTCAGCTTGAAGAAGAATGCTTCCCTCATCAATTTTTTCATTGATAAAAAACGTCGTGACACCCGTTTTGGTCTCCCCATTGATCACGGCATAATTGATCGGGGCTGCACCGCGATAATCCGGCAAAAGCGACGCGTGAAGATTGAAAGTTCCCAATCGCGGAATCGAAAATAAAACCTGTGGCATCATTCGGAAAGCTACGACCACAAATACATCGGCATTCAAATTTTGAATGGCTGATAGAAATTCCGGATTTTTTAGTTTTTCCGGTTGAAAAAGATTGAGCTTCTTTTCTTCTGCAAAAACTTTGACTGGCGAAGGCGTGAGTTTCATTCCACGGCCGCTCGCTTTGTCCGGCGCCGTTACCACGCCAACCACTTGGTGATGCGAATTGAAAATGGCTTCCAGAGAAGCTTTCGCAAAATCGGGAGTTCCGAAGAAAACAACATTTAACATTTTATGACGAATCTTAGATAATGATTGTTTTAAAATTGTTTTTGTAAGAAACGGAATGTATCTTCATCACTTTTGCCGCATTATTTTTGCCAAAGATAAGAAAGATGAACCAATTTGGAATATTGATTTTGCACATATTACTCCGCCAGCAAAGTCTGCTTCGGAGCGTAGGCCGTATAAAATCATTCATATTTTTTGCATAATTCTTTTATGCATATTATTGAAATAAAAATCTAAATTTATCATTTCACAAATCCACTTTTATTAATCTATAATTTCTGACTTAATGAACCTATATTCACAACCGATGTTGCGCGAAGACGCACTCAAAGATAAAGTAGCCATCGTGACCGGAGGCGGAAGCGGCCTGGGAAAAGCGATGACCAAATATTTTCTTCAGCTCGGCGCCAAAGTCGTCATCACCTCCAGAAACTTAGAAAAACTACAAGGAACCGCCAAAGAATTGGAAGAAGAAACAGGCGGAAAAGTCCTTTGCGTAGCTTGTGACGTGCGAAATTGGGACGAAGTAGAAGCGATGAAAGAAGCGACTTTGAAGGAATTCGGAAGGATCGATATCCTTTTGAACAATGCCGCCGGCAATTTCATCTCACCCACAGAACGATTGACGCATTCCGCTTTCGATTCTATTCTCGATATTGTTTTGAAAGGAACCAAAAACTGCACACTTTCCATCGGGAAACATTGGATTGAAAGCAAAGTTCCCGGAACAGTTCTTAATATTGTAACCACTTACGCCTGGACGGGTTCGGCTTACGTCGTTCCATCGGCTTGTGCCAAAGCCGGTGTTTTGGCGATGACGAGAAGTTTGGCCGTGGAATGGGGAAAATATAACATCCGTTTCAACGCGATTGCTCCGGGACCATTTCCCACAAAAGGGGCTTGGGACAGATTGTTGCCTGGCGATATGAAGGACAAATTTGATTTGGCTAAGAAAAATCCACTCAAAAGAGTAGGCGAGCATCAGGAATTGGCCAATCTTGCTGCTTATCTGGTCTCAGATTTTTCATCTTTCGTGAATGGCGAAGTCGTGACCATCGATGGTGGCGAGTGGCTGCAAGGTGCCGGCGAATTCAATATGCTGGAGCAAGTGCCAACTGAGATGTGGGATGCATTGGAAGCGATGATTAAAGCTAAGAAATCGAATTAAAATCTATTCGAGAAAGGGTTTTCCGGACAAAGGCCTTAGCTATTTATTCCTCGTGATGTAACAAGTTTCGGAATTTATGGACTAATTTTGTTTTAACCATAAATCTTTACCAACCAATGAATTTCAAACTACCAACACTACTTTCCGCGGTTGCGATCTTTGCTTTCTCGGCTACTACTTTTGCACAGGAAGCACCCAAGTATGATTATACCGAGGCCTTCAAACCCTTTTTCTACCCTCAGACCGGAACCGAAACCCGCTCTGCAAGCGGACAGCCGGGTTACAAATATTGGCAAAACTCGGCGGATTATCAACTGAATGTCAGCCTCGATGAAACCAAAAATGAAATCACGGGCTCCGCAGAAATCACTTACACCAACTACAGTCCCGATCAGTTAGGATTTCTCTGGTTGCAATTGGATCAGAATCTTTTTGCAAAGGATTCCAGAGGCAACGCAGTCGTTCCACTTTCCGGAAGCAGAAATGGCGCGCACGGCGAAGCATTTGATGGGGGTTACAAAATAAAATCGGTAAAATATGATGGCAAAGATGTGAAATATACCATCTCCGATACGAGGATGCAGGTAGATCTTCCAAACGATTTGAAAGCCAACGGCGGTGTTGCAAAGTTGAAAATTGAGTATTCCTTTGTTTCCCCGCAATACGGCTCCGACAGAATGGGAGTACAAGAAACCAAGAACGGCAAAATATATACAATGGCGCAGTGGTATCCAAGAATGTGCGTTTACGACGACGTTTTGGGATGGAATACAATGCCATATTTAGGAGCTTCTGAATTCTATTTGGAGTATGGAACTTTATCCGCAAATATCACGGTTCCGGCCAATCAATATGTGGTTGCTTCTGGCCAATTGATGAATGAAAAAGAAGTCTATTCCAAAGAAGAAATCAACCGGTGGAACGAGGCGAGAAATAGCGATAAAACCGTCGCCATCCGCCCGGAATCTGAACTCGGAAAGAATAAGCCAACGGGGACAAAGACTTGGAAATTCAAAATAGAAAAGGCAAGAGATTTTGCCTGGGCTTCCTCCGCCGCTTTCATCATCGATGCGGCAAGAATCAACTTGCCAAGTGGTAAAAAATCTTTGGCAATCTCCGCTTATCCGGCAGAAAGTGCCGGCGAAAAAGCGTGGGGAAGATCTACCGAATATACCAAAGCGGCCATAGAACATTACTCGCAAAAATGGTTTGAATTTCCCTACCCTGCCGCAACCAACGTGGCCGGAAACGAGGGCGGAATGGAATATCCGGGCATCGTATTCTGCCATATGGATTCGAAAGGAGAAAGTCTCTGGGGCGTTACAGACCACGAGTTTGGACACACTTGGTTCCCAATGATCGTGGGATCCAACGAGAGATTGTTTGCTTGGATGGACGAAGGTTTTAATACTTTTATTAATGACTTATCCACCGAAGCCTTCAACAAAGGCGAATATTATCACAAACAAAATATGGGGAAGATGGGCTCTTATGTCCTCAATGACAACTACGAGCAGATAATGGTAGGCCCCGATAATATGAAGGAAAGAAGCATCGGTGTTTTGGCCTATTTCAAGCCGGGACTGGGATTGGGCGTTTTGAGAGAGACGGTCTTGGGGCGGGACACTTTCGACAAAGCATTCAGAACCTACGTCGCCAGATGGGCGTTCAAACATCCTACGCCGTGGGATTTCTTCCATACGATGGAGAATGTCTCCGGAGAGGAGCTCAACTGGTTTTGGAGAGGCTGGTTCCTCAACAAGTGGAAAATAGACCAAGGCGTGAAAGCCGTGAAACCTTTGAACGGCGATTACAAAAATGGGGCGCAGATCACAGTTGAGAATTTGGGACAATTACCAATGCCAACCACCGTGGAGGTGAAATTCAAAGATGGAACCACGCAGCTTGTGAAATTGCCGGTTGAGGTTTGGAAACGCAATACAGAATGGACTTTCAAAGTGAATTCTATTAAGGAAGTGGATCAGGTGAAGTTGGATCCGGCTTCTATCGTTCCGGATGTCAATGCTAAAAATAATATTTGGACTTCTGCGCAGGCAACTCCGGTAGAAAAAGTGAATTTGAAAGCATTTACAGGCATTTTCAGTACCAAAGATTTGCCATTGAAATTGACTTTTACGGAAAAAGACGGAAAGCTGTACGCGCAAGCCACCGGACAGGCGGAGTTTGCGCTGCAATATGAAGGCAACAACAAGTTCACGTTTGAGCAAGCAGATATTGCCATCACCTTCAGTGCAGATAAGAAGAGCATCGACTTCTCACAAGGTGGCAGGTCATTCAAGTTTACGAAAGAATAATCATTCAAATTTTAAATTACAAAAAAAGCTCCGAGTCGGTTTGGGCTTTTTGATTTCCCCATTTATTCCTGAAGAAAAACTTAATTTTGAAAATGCCGAAAAGCCTACAATCTGTTGATTTTCAGAAGAATATTAAGCTGCGATGCCACGGAACAAATGATGAAACTGTTATCAAAAATTGCAATTCGACGGATGGACATTTTTGGTGGAAAGATTGGATGTAATAAAAATTTCCGAGACCTCGGAGTTATTCTTATATTTGTTTAGGTCGTGCAATCGTGTTACATCAAAATGAAAAAACTGTATTTAATCTTTTTTCTGCTTTTTTTCAGCATTTGTTGTTTTGGTCAAAGTCGATATATTTCCGAAACAACCAAAAAGGTGGTTTTTGCCCGAGATGGTGGTAAATGCCAGTGCTGCGGAAGTTTTGAAAACTTAGAATATGACCACATCACGCCTTATTCTTGTGGGGGAACAAGTACGGTATCGAACATCCAGTTACTTTGTCGAAAATGCAATCGAAGCAAGTCCAATAGTTGCTATTGTAAAATACATCATAGAAAAGTAGGCACTAATTGTTGTCAAGGCAACGGTGCAATCACCAGCAGTTACCGATCGTCGCCTGTAACTTACAATAAATCATCTACTTCGAGACAATGTACAGGGATAACTAAAAAAGGAAACCGATGTAAAAACAGAACGACTAATCCTAACGGACGTTGCTATTTGCATCAATAATTTTTTAAAATTTCAAAAAATGAGCACTGTTTTGTTTGCAATCGATACAGATACGGAGGAAGTAATCGTTTCGGAATCTCCCAAAGGAAGTAATAAAATAAATTTTATTGAACGTATTAAGAGACAAGACAATGTCATCTTATACAATGCTGTCGCAACGTTAACCGGTCTCTCCACGGCTTCCGATTTCGACGCTACAATTTTTAAAGCAATGGATAAAGTTTGCCAGATGTTGTACAATAAACATCGAGAAAACAACTAATGTTTCGTTCGGAACGAGAAATTATCTGCACCTGTTTGATAAATAATCCGCCTCTTGCTGGTGAGACGGATTATTTTTAATCCACTATTTCTGCGTCGGTAATCTTCGGATTTCCTCTTTGACTTTCCCACAGCAGGAATTTGTCAACTTCTTTCATCAGCATCGGAATCGCCATCGCTAAAAGAGCCAAATCATCCAAAGCACCAATTCCTAAAACAAAATCCGGAATCAGATCGATTGGAGAAATAACATAGAGCAAGGCCAAGGCCGGCAAAATAATGTCTGTGATTTTAAGCTTATATTCTCCGGCTCGCCAATATTTAAACATCCTATAAATAGCGGGAATCTTTTGCAAAAATCCTTTATGCTTGATGGCTTCCTGCGCTAATTTTATTTTTGAATATTTCATGTTATTATATTTTAAGACCATAAAATTTTCGCAAATTCTATTCCAATCAAATAAGAGAAAACTCTAATGTTTTGTTAATTAATTTAATTTCTTACGTCAACCGATCTGTGAGTTTTGCGAATCGCTTTTCTGCACTTTTTCCTTCGTAAAGGATGTCGTACACGGCATTGATGATGGGCAATTTCAGCTTCTTCTCTTCGCAGATGGCATAGATGCCTTTGGTGGCATAATAGCCTTCGGCAACCATACTCATCGACTGGATCGCAGATTTCACGGTGTAGCCTTTCCCAATCAGGTTTCCAAGGCTTCGGTTTCGCGAGAATAGTGAATAGGCCGTTACAATCAAGTCGCCGAGATAGGCACTGTCATTCACATCTCGGGCTTCCGGATAAATGGCTTGCAGAAAAGTCTCCATCTCGCGGATGGCGTTGGACACATACACAGCAATAAAGTTGTCGCCATAACCCAAACCACTCGCAATACCTGCTCCAATGGCGTAAATATTTTTGAGAATCGCCGAATATTCGTTGCCGAGAATATCGCAACTCGTATTGACTTTAATATAAAAAGAGGATAAAATGCTTTGCAAAACATCAGAATCTTCTTTTTCTGCAACGGCCACGGTGAGGTAAGAAAGTCTTTCCATCGCAACTTCCTCTGCGTGGCAAGGGCCGGCAATCACCGCTTGATTTTTGAATCCTATTTTGAATTGATCTCTAAGGTAATGCGCCACGATGTCATTATGCTTTGGGACAATCCCTTTGATGGCCGAGCAAAACAGTTTTCCCTGATAGTCGCAGGTCATTTTTTCCATCGTTTCCGATAAATAAATGGACGGAACAGCCAAGATGACGACATCGCTATTGGCCACCAACTCGTTGATATCCGTTGTAAGCTGTAATCGCTTCGTGTTGAACCAAACGGTGGTAAGATAGTTGGGATTATGTCCCCGCTGTTCGATGGCTCCTTTCACGAATTCGTTCCGGACGCACCAGTTCACCACTTTGCAATTTTCCAGAAGCATTTTGACAATGGCAGTTCCAAAACTTCCGCTTCCTAAAACGCCAACGCGGACTGCTACTGAGGATTTTGTCGATTTCTTGGTCATTCTTTCGGCATTTTCATTTGTAAACATCAATTCCCTTTATTCTAAGATTACAAATGTACTGCAATTTGTCAATTTAGATAAGCCAAAGTTTGGTTTTACAATAATTTAAGAATAATTAACTTTTATTAAGCCTAAAAATATTCGCAACACCGATTGATATTGACAAAAATAAATTTTTCTTACTTTTGCAATCCATTCTAAAACAACGGTCGATGGTCAAATTTCTGAAGTCGAAAAAGAAAAAAAACATAGTGCTTATTTTGCTGCTACTCGTCTGTTTTGTTCAGGCTTTGGTCATTGCAAAACTGTACAACGGCATCGGCGACAAAGTCTATGAGGTGAATCTGGTGAAAATTAATAGCGAAAAAGACAGCATCGATCATCTTCAGCTGAAAACCGACCTCGCCCTCGTCGATCAAAGCATCAGAGACATCGATGCATTCTTGACATCCAAAAATATTTCCAATCTGCACCTCCAAAAACTTGCAAAAGACAGCCTTCAAAACAAAGTTTATCTTGCCAAGGTCAGCAACCGATACAGCCAGTATCTGATTGATCTCGAACAAAAACTGCAACAAGTTCCTTTGGGAATCCCGATTGACGGCTATATTTCTTCCAACTTCGGAATGAGAAAAAATCCAATTCCTCCAAAAGCTGATCCTTCAAAACCAGAAAACAAATCTAATATTGCTGAAGAAAAAGACAGCTTAGGAAATATGAAAAGACCGGCAATCGCAAAAGTAGACAAAAATGCCTCGGGCAACGCGCCTGCCGAGCAAGATCAAATGCAGTTTCACAAAGGACTGGACATCGCCGTTGCGTATGGAAGTCCTGTGAAATGTGCGGCCTCGGGAAAAGTCATCTTCGCAGGCACAAAAGGCGGTTATGGCAACTGCATCATCATAGAGCACGGCAATGGTCTGGCCACGCTTTACGGGCATCTTTCGGAGATTCTTGTGGAAGCGAATGACAGAGTGAAAGTTGGGCAAACCATCGCAAAATCGGGCAACACGGGACGATCTACCGGCCCGCATCTTCATTATGAAGTTCATAAAAATAATCAACCGATCAACCCTAGATTGTTTTTGAATTTTTAGCAAAAAAAGAGGTTAGAAGTGAGAAATTAGAATACAATTCTCTAATTTAGTAGGTATAAAAAAAGCGATCCAAAATTCGGATCGCTTTCATTTTAACCATTAATTTTTTAAATTATTTCTTCAATTCTTCCAGAAACTCGTCGTGAGAGATTTTGGTTTCTTTTTTCTTGGATTTTTTCAAGATCACATCTTTCAGTTTGGCCATCGCCACCTCCGAAGATATCTCCCGTAGCTGATTTTCGTCTTTTAGCATTTCTGCGGCGTATTTCTGAACCTCATCGTCACCCAAATGGTGGATTCCGTAGATCGCCAGCTGGTTTCTCACCAATTGCTCAGCTTGTCCCAGAACTTCAGCGTAATCCAATTGGATGTCATTATCGTTCATCAATTTGCCTTCAAGAATTTGAGATTTTATAATATTTCTTTCATTTTCCAAGATTTCCTTAGCCTGTTCTTCAGATTTGATATTTTCGTTAGAGAAGAGCAACCATTTCACCAAGAATTCTTCCGGCAATTTGATGTCTTCTTTCTCATTCACTTGCTGCAAGATTTTGTTTACGAAATGCACATCTGCATTCTGTTGAAAATACTCGTCGAGTTCCTTTTTCACGCGGGCTTTCAGTTCTTCTTCGCTTGTGATAACGTTTTTGCCATATACTTTGTCAAACAATTCTTGGTTGAGTTCTGCAAGCTTTAGACTGTAGATGTCTTTCACTTTTACCTCAACCTCTTGGTGATGAAGGTGTTCTGCATCTTCTTTCGAGAATCCCAGTTGAGTAGCTAATTCTTCGTTGGCCTGCAGTTCTTCTTTAGAAATTTTTACAGATTCGTCTTTCTTTAATTTTTTAACTAAATCGTATGCTTCTTTCTGATCTTTCGAAATCGTGACATTTTTGGGATGATGGTGATGCTCGCCGGCCGCATCATCTTCTACGACCTGAGAAATTTCCAAATCGACGTAAGAATCTTCACCAATTTCATCTTCAGACAGTCTTTCGGCGAAACGCTTTTGCATATTTTCGATGCTCGTTGCGATTTCCTTGTCAGAGGCTTCTACTTTGTAATGAGGCGCTTCATATTTACTCAAATCCACAGAAAATTCCGGTTCATAACCCACTTCAAAAGCTACAGACAAAGACTCTGCATTGTGATCGAAATCGTTGACGGGCTGCGGAACCGGCTGCCCCACCAATCTCAGCTTTTTTTCATTCACATAAGCATTCAAAGCCTCTGAAACCTGCTTGTTGATTTCCTCCAAAGCGATCCCTGCTTCGTACTGCTTTTTTATGAGACTCAATGGCACTTTTCCCTTTCTGAATCCGGGAATCTGAGCATTTTTGGCATAGTTGTGCAGTTGTTTTTCAACTGTTTCTTTATAATCAGATTTTTCCACCGTTACGGTAAGCAATGCGCTTACCTCGTCGTGGTTTGTAGCTGTAACGTTCATTAATTGAAATTTTTAGGTTGCAAAAGTAGGCAAATTTTGAGGAACATCAAAATTAAATCCTTCGCCGATTTGTATAAAAAAATAGGCGTCAGCGGCAGTTGTCAGTTGTACCAGAAATTTAGAATTTGTTGTGACAGTTAAAATTTAAATAATCCATTGAAATTCCGACTGATAGAGTATTTAAAAATTCTTGACCAATTTTATGCTGATGTTTCTTCCCATATTGTAAATCCCGAGATGTCCGTTGGGCGACGCAGCATACTCCTCGAAATATTTCAGCCGGCTAAGATGATCCTGATAAGCGGTATCAAAGATATTATTGGCTAAAAGATAAACATCGAGAATGTTTTTTCCGTTTTTGTCATTGATGCCGGTTCCCGCACCAAGGTTGATGAGCGTGTAGCCACGGGTCGGCGTTTCGGTATCATCATAAGAATAAACCCTGTTTTGATCGGCGGTATATTGCAGTTGCAACTTCACAAATGTTTTGGAAAAGGATCTGGAATTTTTCGCCAAATCATATCTCAACTCCGACACATAGCGGAATGGCGGAATCTGCGGGACATATTTGTTACCATCATTTCTTTCGGAACCCGAGAAACTTTCATTTTTGCCAAAAATTAAGGAAGCGGAGTTTTCAAAGTGCAAATCGCCGATGAGGTGAAAATCGATGTTCGCTTCCATCCCGTACAGCAAAACTTTCCCTTGACGAAATTTGTAAGTCGGATATTCCTGCCCACCGCTCACGCTGATGGAATCGCCTCCGGCAGCACTTTGCAACCGCGAGTTGAATATGTAATTATCAATTTTGTTGACGAAAAAGCTGGCGCCCGCATTTATTTTTCGACTTGAAAACGATGCACCCAAATCTGCTTGATTGCTAAATTCCGGTTTGAATTGATCGTTCCCGATTTGATAAAAACCCGTTCCCGGATGAACGCCCTTTGCCGATATTTCAGAAATATTAGGCGCTCTGTAACCTCTTGCAAAATTGGCTTTGATGCTGACTTGATGGTTAATTGCATAGCTAAGGCCAATGCTTCCCGTAAATCCGTCAAACGATGTCGTATATTTTTGAAATGGCTGATCCGCATCTTCGCGATCGTTGCCAAAAACGGCTTGGTCGAAGCCGCTTACAGGATTGGGTTTGGTAAAAAGTTCCTCATTTTTGAAATGCCTGTAATCGTACCGGACGCCACCTGATACGCTTAGCTTTTCAAAGTCTTTTTTGATAAGAAAAAACGCGCCCAAATCAAATTGCCTGTAAGACGGAATCACAAACTCCGTTCCCGCATCTACATTGTTTTTCTGATACATCCCGTTCGCACCAACCGTCATCTCCCAACCATCGATCTCGGGCAGATAATATTTGACATCATAATTAAAGGTGTTGAGTTTCAAAAAAAGTCCGGCAACATCTTGGTAAGGGTCTTCGGGATGGCTGTACTCTCTTCGCCAGCTCCTCTGCAATGCAAAATTGGCATCCAGACGGCTGTTGCCAAAAAAGAAGCTATTTTTCAGGAAAGCCCTGTAATGCTGGACTCTTTGGTGGATGACTCCTATTTTGTAGGAATTGAGCTCGCTGTTGGAAACAATCGGCCGATAGTCATCCAATTCTGTAATCTGCTGCGTAAATTTCCGCGTGAGAGAATCTCGGCTGCCATCCGGGATTTCCTGCAAATTATCATAAAGCGAAACATTCAAATGACTAAAACCCCATTTCTTGTGAACGCCCACAAAAGCGTTGGCTGCGGTTTCATCAAAACCTGTATTGTAAACTCTTCCGTCTATTTTGTTTTTATAATCTTTGGCGAAACGCTTCGATGCCCGGAAGCCATATTCAAAACCGTTTTTATTTCCTGTAAGAAAAAGCGAGCCGCCAAACATCCCGTTATTGGACTGATATTCCGTGGTTGCAGATCCCGAAATCTTATTCGGAGTTCCAACAGTCGTGGGAATAAGGTTGACCACACCCGCCAAGGCATCGGAGCCGTACATCAAACTTGCGGGTCCTTTGATCACCTCAATCCTGTCTATGCCGTAGTCGTCCACCTCGATGCCGTGCTCATCGCCCCACTGCTGGCCTTCCTGCCGCACGCCGTCGTACAAAGTCAAAATCCTGTTGAACCCCAGCCCTCGGATATAAGGTTTGGAAACATTGGGACCGGTTGTCACAGCGCTTACGCCCGGAATTTTTGAAATGGCGTCAATCACGTTGGTGGCAAGATTGGTCGTCAAATAATCTTTCCCGATGCTGACAATCGGGAGCGGTGATTTTTTGATTTGCATCGATTTCGAAGATCCCGTCACCACCACTTCTGCAATCTCGGTGGTACTCTTGTCCAGAACGAAATCTGCGGTGGTTTGTCCGTTTACCAAGATGGTTTTGGAGACATTTTTGTAGCCGGGAAAGCGGACTTCTACCTCGTAGGAAGCCGCTGGAATATCGGATAAGACGAAGTTGCCGTCCGCATCCGTTTGGGTTGTTTTGTGCAGATCTCCGATGCTGACAGCCGCACCGGCAAGTGGCAACTGCGTGCTTTGATCGGTCACTTTGCCGGTAAGTACATTTTGAGCATTTGAAAAAATGCCTAAAAAGACCACGGCCAATAAGGTAAATATATTGTTGATTTTCATTTTGTTCGTTTAAATTAATTAGAAATTTTGACTGATTTCTTATCCAAATCAATAGCGATAATCCCAAAAAATCTTAGATTTCTGGGCATCAATAAAAAGCATCCAAAAAAATGGGTGCTAAAAATGGATAATTAACAAAATGCGGGCGGCCCCCTTAATTGAAAAGTGAGTTTGGTCGCTGACCAGATTTTTTCCTGAACGGAAAAAGTTTGTTTTGTGCTGTGCGTATCGTTTTCAACTTGAAAAGAAAACTCTTCCGGAACCAAAGAATGCCCCGTGGCCAAGAAATGGCAAGCCAGACAATCGCCGGATGGGCTTTGGGAAATGTCTGCCGAAATACTTTTTTCGGTGTTTTTGAAACCCAAATTTTTGAAAAACGATTCGCCGTTGTGATGATGAAATTGCGAAGAAAACAAGGCAACAAAAAGATACATCCCTGCAAAAAATACCGAAATGTAAGTCTTGAAAGTTCTGTTCTTCTTGTTTATCATTGGCACAAAGTTAGAAATTTTTCGGGTTTTCAAATGATTATGGTAATCTAAAACTGAAATTTATTTTTCTTCCTCGAAATAGAGGCGGTAAAATTTCCCTTTGTCATCCTGCCCGTTTTCTATCATTTTGCGGTCGCCGTGGATGTAGATATGGAAATTCTTATCCAATTTAATAATCGATTTGAAATGTCTTTGTTGCTTTTTCACGGCCTGATTGTTAATCGGGAAATCCTCTGAAATGGCGATTTGCATATCCTGCTCGTAGTCGGATTTGAAGTTGGAAAAACTCTCGATAACGTTTTTGTCCTCCAAAACTTCCTTCACAAAATCGTCGTATTTGAATTCTTCTTTTTCTTTGAAGAAGTTGATGGATTTGTTTAGAAAATCGGCTTGATCGGCTTTAGAAATTTCGAATTCTTGAGGCAACTGTTTGGTAATAAAATCTTTGTAAACGGCCAAAGTCTCCTGCGTGTGAAAATAGTCGTCGTCGCGTTGTTTTACCTTCAGAAAATCCTCGAACCAGTAATAGATATCGCCGTTTTTGTTGTTATCGATGACAGATAAAACATAACCGGTTTCCTTGTTGCTGTTATAGATCAACGCCGCTTTATCGATCTTTGCAAGGCTGATGCCTTGGTCTTTTTCGATCTCGAAACCCTCGTTTTTTGGAAAAATTTTGAGGTAAGATTCTCTCTTTTCTGTTTTGAAAATACCGATGGAATCGATGGGTTCGCTTTCGCCATCTGCAGAGGTCGTGGGCTCGCCTTCAAAATACACGACGAATAATTCGCCCGCCAGAACTCTCGGATTTTCGGCCACTTCGTAAAGATGCTTTGCAATATTCTCGGACTGGGATTGGAATTGCGTTGGGTCTTCGAAAATCTCGGAAACCGCACTGTAGATTGGATTATTGGCCAAATAAGAATCGCTGTAAAACTGAAACTGCTCTTCGGATTTGAAAGCACTCAGAAAGTAATTGCCCAGCAACTCCTTCATCTCATCCTCCAGCTGCAATGGCTCGCGCGAAAGCGTTACTGATTCTCCGTTAATCTTGTTGCCGACTCTGTGTACCGCGATTTTTGAAAACATTTTTTATACTTTGAGCTGGCAAAGATATTAAAAAGGCGTCGGTTTCTCATCTGCCAATTGGGGAACGTGGATCGCCGTTTTCCATTCTTTATTGATATTTTGGATCAAATGCGAAGACAAAAGCGGCGAGGCTTTTTCTATATTCTGATGAACGAAGAAATATAAATTCTGAAGACCTTCTTTTTTCCATTTGGTCAATCTTTTCAGGCAATCGTCGAGTCTTTGGTAATCGCTTTCGGCATTGGCGCCCACATAGCGGATGAATGCATTGGGCGTGGTAAGCCGCATGTGAAGCATATCGCGGCGCCCGGCGGTATCGACGATGATATTCGTGATATTATTCATTTCGAATAGTTCACAAACTCTATTAAAAACTGCCTCATCTGCGAACCAATCGGCGTTCCGGAGTTCGACGGCTAAGGGAAGCTCTCCGGGCCATTCTCTGACAAACTTTTCCAAACGCTCGTAATCTTTCGGTTTGAAATTGTCGTGAAGCTGTAGGAACACCATTCCCAATTTTTCATCAAAATTAAGAACTGCCGAAGCAAATTGCGTCACCACATCGGTAACATCCAGCAATCTGCGAAAATGGGAGATGGTATTGGTGATTTTGGGGAAGAATTTGAAACCCGGCGGCGTTTTTTCCTTCCACACCCGCACTTGTTCTGCGGTGGGCATTCGGTAGAAAGTAGCATTCAGCTCGACAGAATTGAACTGAGTGGCATAGTAGGCCAGTTCGTCCTTTGTCCCTTTCGGGTAAAAACCTTTGAGATCGGTTTTGTTCCATTTTGCACAACCGATCGAAATATTTTCCAGCCCTTTTTTGTTTTGTTCGAGAACGAATTTGGTTTGAGGATGGTCTTTGGGTAATGTAAAATCGATCTGCGAAGGATCTGCAACTTGTCCGAATTTCATTGAAAACTTTGAATTAAACGCTAATCACTTCATCTATTTCCGGAGCGTGTTGCTTGATGGTGCTTTCCACACCCAGCTTCATCGTAGAACTGCTGATGCCGCAACTGGAGCAGCTTCCCAACAGTTTCACGATCACTTTTTTCTCCTGAACATCCACCAACTCTATATCGCCGCCATCTTTTTGAAGAAAAGGGCGAATGCTGTCCAAAGCCTCCATCACCTTGGTTACCAGTGCTTCGTGAATTTGATTCGTATTATTCATTTTATATATTTTCTTTTTAACTACCCCGTCAAAATTTCTGCGAAATTTCGCCACCCCTTCAGAGAAGGAGAATTTCTTTTATTTTTTCGGAGAGCAGCCTGCCATCGTGGTGATTTTCACGGCTTCTGTGGGAGGCAGATTTTTATTTCGTTCTACCAAACTTTCTATCATGTTCTGCGCCGTTTTGATGTAAATGTCAGAAATCTGAGAGTTTTCCTGAAGCGCCGCCGGCCTTCCGACATCGCCCGCTTCGCGGATGCTTTGGATCAAAGGAATCTCTCCCAAAACCGGAATTCCGAGATCTTCTGCCATAAACTGAGCCCCTTGCTTGCCAAAGATATAATATTTATTCTCCGGCAATTCTTCCGGCGTGAAATAAGCCATATTTTCGATCAATCCCAAAACCGGAATGTTGATACTTTCCATATTGAACATCGCGATTCCCTTTCTCACATCCGCCAAAGCCACGTGTTGAGGCGTACTCACGATCACCGCGCCCGTCACCGGAACTTCCTGAATGATAGATAGATGAATATCACCGGTTCCAGGAGGAAGGTCGATCAGCAAGAAATCCAATTCGCCCCAGTCTGCATCGCGGATCATTTGATTCAACGCTTTGGAAGCCATTGGCCCTCTCCATACAACCGCTTGATTTGCGCCCGAAAAATATCCGATAGACAGCATTTTCACGCCGTAATTTTCGATGGGTTTCATCAGGTTTCTGCCGTTTACGGAGACGGAGATTGGCTTTTGACCCTCGGTGTCTAGCATTGTCGGGACAGACGGGCCGTAGATATCCGCATCCAGTAAACCCACTTTGAAACCCATTTTTGCCAGCGTCACCGCAAGGTTTGCCGCAACCGTCGATTTTCCGACACCGCCTTTTCCGGATGCAATCACGATAATATTTTGAATGCCGGGGATTTGCTTTCCTTTGATTTCGTTCACCGGCGCAGGCGGCAATTCCGGAGAAGTAATTTTCAGTTTGAGATTCACGTTTTCCCCAAATTCCGAAGCAAACGCCTGTTTCATAGCCACTTCCAGTTTCTTTTTCTCGTGCATAGCCGGCGAGTGGGCCGTCATATCGATATAAATATCATCGCCCATCACTTGGAGATTGCTCACCAAGTCTTCCACTTCAATCTCTTTCAGGAATGCCTGAACCTTTGATTTCGTCAGCATAAAAATTTTGATTCTTAAAGCAACAAATTTACGGATTTTAAAATTAATTTAGAATCAATACGATTTGTGATTTTGTCTATGTTGATGATTTTTGGCGGATAAAAATTTTAAAATTTCAGGAGCCGGGAACCTGCTGTCCGCTGCAATTCCTCGCGCCTTGCTTTCCCATCGCTTGCTGCGGGATTTCCGCTACCATCAGGCTATGGGTTTCTACATCAAATCACGTTTTGCCAATAAAAATGTGATTTGTCATTCCGCAGGAATCTAAAATTCAGAAAAGTCTTCGACTCCGCTCAGACTGACACTGGTGAATAAAAATGTGATTTGTCATTCCGCAAGAAATCTAAAATTCAGAAAAGTCTTCGACTCCGCTCAGACTGACACCGGTGAATAAAAATATGATTTGTTATTCCGCAAGAATCTATAATTCAGAAAAGTCTTCGACTGCGCTCAGACTGACACCGGTGAATAAAAATGTGATTTGTCATTCCGCAGGAATCTAAAATTCAGAAAAGTCTTCGACTCCGCTCAGACTGACACTGGTGAATAAAAATGTGATTTGTCATTCCGCGGAAATCTAAAATTCGGAAAAGTCTTCGACTCCGCTCAGACTGATACTGGTGATATCAGACTGTCACCGTTGAATAAAAAATTGATATAGAGATGTCACACTGAGCGGAGTCGAAGTGCTTCGTAAATAGTTAAGTGAATAATTTTTGCAAAATTACTTCTATCAAAATTTGAGATTTCTAACTCTCCAGCTGCCCTTCCCATTTACTCACCGCAGAAGTTGCCAACGCATTACCCAAAACATTCGTCATACTTCTTCCCATATCGCAGAAATGGTCGATTGGTAAAATCAAAGCAATGCCCTCAACCGGAATATCAAACATTCCACACGCGGCAACAATGATTACCAAACTCGCTCTCGGAACGCCGGCAATTCCTTTACTCGTCAGCATCAAAACCAAAAGCATTATAATCTGCTGTCCCAAAGGCATATCGATTCCGTAAATCTGAGCAATGAAAATCGAGGCGAAGGTCATATACATCATACTTCCGTCCAGATTGAAGGAATAGCCTAAAGGCAAGATGAAAGAAACAATCCGGCTGTTGCAACCAAATCTTTCCAGTTCTTCTACCAATTTTGGGAAAACCGCCTCGGAACTTGTGGTGGAAAATGCAATCAACAAAGGTTCTTTGATTCTTCTCAACAATTCGAAAAGACGATTGCCCAAAATCATATATCCAACCAATAAAAGTACCAGCCAAAGAATGCCAAGCGCAAAAAAGAAATCACGCAGATAGATGGCGTAAACTTTGAAAATTTCAAAACCATTCGTGGCAACCACCGCAGAAATCGCCCCGAAAACACCTAACGGCGCCATCCACATAATGTAACCTACCATTTTCAAAATGGCGTGAGCAATAATATCCAAACCTTTGATCACGGGTTTTACGTAATCCTCGCCCATCGCAGAAAGCGCAATGCCGAACATCACGGAAAACACCACGATTTGCAGAACTTCATTGGTTGCAAACGCTTCGAATAAACTTTTCGGAATCACGTGTGCGACGAAGTCTTCCAGAGAAAATCCTTTGCTGTTTTTGACAATATCCGAAGCGGAGGAAACATCCTGAATCGGAAGTTGCGTCACGTGGCCGGGTTCCAGCCAATTTACCATTGTCAACCCAATCATTAGCGAAACCAGAGAGGCCGTGATAAACCAAAGAAGCGCCTTCGTTCCCACGCGCCCGACCATTTTGATGTCGCCCATTTTGGCGATTCCAACTACCAAAGTCGAAAAAACCAGTGGTGCGATAATCATCTGAATCAGCCGGATAAAAACCGTTCCCAGCAACTTGATGTTTTTCGCAAATTCGGCGCTGGAGTTGGGATAATAGGTGTGGACGATGCCTCCTAAAACAACGCCAAAAATCAAAGCGATGATAATTGCAATAAACAATTTGTTCTGACCCTTCATATATAAATTTTATTTTTTTAAAAGTCATATGCATCGTCAAAAAGCGATTTGATAACTTCTAATGTAAATTGAAACTGAACAAAACTAATATTTTTGAGAGAATAACAGCCTATTTTTTAAATTAATATTACGCGATCACCTCAAAAACAGGCATAAGACAACATCAAATATAAAATAGCATTCACGCACAGTTCAAATGAGAACTCGTTCTTTGTACAAATCTCATTGTCAATCAAAAACACCCTTAATTTACAAATGAAAAGAGATGTAGAAATTGTCATTATTTCCGATGTGCATCTTGGGACTTATGGTTGCAAGGCCAAGGAACTGTTGCGCTACCTCAACTCCATCCGACCCAAAACCTTGATTCTCAACGGCGACATCATCGACATTTGGCAGTTCAAGAAATCCTATTTTCCGAAATCGCATCTGAAAGTTGTCAAAAAACTGATCTCATTTGCCACCAAGGAATCGGAGGTTTTTTACATCACGGGCAATCACGACGAGGCATTCCGGAATTTTACAGATTTCGAATTGGGAAAACTGAAACTCTGCAACAAGCACGTTTTGAAACTTGGCGATAAAAAAGCGTGGATTTTTCACGGTGATGTTTTTGATGCCTCGGTGCAGCACTCGAAATGGATTGCAAAGCTCGGCAGCCAAGGTTATGATTTGCTGATTGCGATCAATAATATCGTGAACTGGTTTCTGGAGAGCATCGGACGGGAGAAATATTCCTTTTCAAAAAAAATTAAGAATAATGTCAAAAAAGCCGTGAAATATATCGGCGATTTTGAATTGACGGCTTCAGAACTGGCAATAGAAAATAATTTTGATTACGTGATCTGCGGCCATATTCATCAGCCGCAAATCCGTGCAGTGGTGGGCAAAAAAGGAAAGTGTATGTACTTGAATTCCGGAGATTGGATAGAAAATCTTTCGGCTCTGGAATATCACGATGGCGAATGGAAACTCTTTGTTTATGAAGACGAAAAGCATAATCTGAATGACGAAGAATCGGAAGAAATGAAAGGAATGAGCACCGACGAACTGATGAAAATCGTGACACAAGTGATCTAAAAACAGAATCAAATTAATGAAAGTATTATACGCCTTCCAAGGCACGGGAAACGGCCATCTGGCCCGAGCCCAAGAAATCGTCCCGATCCTGAAAAAACACGCATTGGTAGACACTTTGATCAGCGGTCATCAGACGCAGCTGAAATCGGATTTTGACATAGATTTCCGCTTCAAAGGGATCTCTTTGCTTTACAACAAAACCGGTGGACTGTCTTATAAAAAAACCTTTCTTGATAACAGTTTTTGCAAGGCTTTGAAGGTAATCCGCAATTTGGATTTGTCGGCTTATGATTTGATAATCAACGATTTCGAACCGTTGACAGGCTGGGCGGCGAAGTTGAGAAATGTCCCGATAGTCGAGCTAAGTCATCAGGCTTCGCTCACTTTTGACGAAACCCCAAAACCGGAAAAAAAAGACTGGTTGGGAAGCCTGATTCTCAACCAATATGTGCCTTGTAAAAAGAAAATCGGATTTCATTTTGAAAATTATAATTCGCATATCAAAAAGCCCGTCATTCGGCATAAAATCAGAAATCTAAATCCGGTGAACAAAGGCCATTATTTGGTTTATCTTCCCAGTTTTTCGGATGAGGTGATTAGCAATTTTCTTACCAGAATTGATGTAGAATGGAAGGTCTTCTCCAAGTATGCGAAGCAAAATCAGAAATTCAAAAATGTGGAAATTTTTCCGATAGACGAAAAAAAATATCTGCAATATTTTGAATCTTGCGAAGGAATTCTTTGCAATGCCGGCTTCGAAACGCCTGCGGAAGCCCTGTTTATGAACAAAAAATTGTTCGTGATCCCGATAGAAAATCAGTACGAGCAGGAATGCAATGCTTTTGCGTTGGACAAGATGGGTGTTGCAAATTCGGATAAATTGGAGCCTGAAAAAATCAGAGAATGGATCAATTCTGACCATCGGATAGAAGTCAATTATCCGGATAATATCGAAAGTATTTTGACGAAAGAGGTGCTGTATTAAGCAGATTTGCTCTCATTTGCTGTAAAATCTTAGAGATTATTTGATTCTCAAAAACTCCTTTGCCAGCTCTATCATTTTCGGATCGCCTGTGTATTTTCCTTTTTCGTCGGAGAGTTTTACGGTGGGGATCCATTCGTTATTGATGCCCTTCACGCTGATGAGCTTCATCACGATATTCATCGGTTTTAGGCCCACGTCATTCGTCAGATTGGTGCCAATCCCGAAAGAAATGCCAATTCTGCCTTTGCAATAATTCGTGATTTCTTCCACTTTTTCGAGATTCAGTCCGTCTGAGAAAATAATATATTTGAACAGTGGATTGATGCCTTGCTTCTGATAATGCGCAATGGTTTTGTCGGCAAAGTCCAAAGGGTCGCCGCTGTCGTGCCGAACGCCGTCGAACAATTTTGCAAATTTCTTGTCAAACTGCTGGAAGAAAACTTCCGTGGTATAAGTGTCGGAAAGTGCAACGCCTAAATCGCCGCGGTAAACCTCGACCCAGTTTTCCAGGGCGATAGAATTGGCCATTTTGAAACCATATTCTGCCGCGTGAAACATAAACCATTCGTGGGCGTGCGTGCCAATTGGTTTTACGTTGTACAGCATCGCCAAATGAACGTTGGAAGTTCCTATGAATGTAGATTTTTTATCCCGGATCAGCGCATCCATTACCAGCCGGTGTACTTTGTAGGAATGCCGTCTTCGGGTTCCAAATTCGGCAAAGGGGACGCCGAGTTCCGTGAGGTGTTTTGCTTTTTCCACCGTTTTATCGATGACTTCGCCGTTGTTCTCTCTTTCCAAGTGATTGATTTCATAATAAAGTTCGCTGATGAGCGATAGAAGCGGAACTTCCCACAGAATCGTTCGGTACCAAAGCCCTTCTACAGAGACTTTCAGCTCATTGCCGTCTTGTTCAATTTTAACTTCAGAAGGATCGTAGTGAAAGCCTTCCAAAAAATCGAGGTAAGGAAGCGCAAGGTAGGGACAAGTGAGTTTCAAGTATTTTTTCTCGTCTTTGCTAAGTTTCAGCTCTGCCATTGCATTGACAGATTTTCTGAGTTCTTCAGCAAAACCTTCCGGAAAGTGGTGTTGCCCGCGGTTGATAAATTCGTATTTTACAATTTCGTTGGTAAAGAGTTTCACCACCGCATTTTGCATTGTAAACTTATAAAAATCATTGTCTAGAATAGAATTCTGCCGAACTTCGCGCATAAAAATATCGTTTACACAAATCTAAGGAATTTGCCTTGGACTTTAAGTATCATCATTTCTACTTTTCTTACTTTTGCACAAATTATTTAGAATGGGAAAAGCGCTGATATATTTTGCACTAGGAACAATATTAAGTTTCGTTCTTAGGCGGTTGACGGGCAGCCCGCTGGATTTTTGGATGGAAGTGTATGTGGCATCGGCTTTTGGCATTGGTTGGGGATTGGCTTACTTTGTAGATCATCCGGAATGGCCTTTGGCAAAAAAGATGGGAATTTCAGTACTCGGAATTGTTTTTCTGGTAGCCATCGGATTGATTTTTTTCAATTTTGAAACAGCGATGCCGTCGGTTATCAAATTCTCAACAGTTTTCGTAGCTTATTATATGATCGCGAGTTTCCGCGAAAGCAAGTCGCTGAGGTTTTAATTTTAAATTTTAAAAGGCAATTTTTAAGAAAGCAATTAGTTTACATCCGATAGGAGCGATCAATAACTCGTTAATTATTAGAAAAGTAAAAGATTTCTNCAGTGCAGGTTGTTTTCTATAGCCCAATGATTTCTGCTGATTTTCAAATAATCTTCAGCCAATAGCGCTTTACTGGTGATATAAAATCTTTTTTCAGACCTCGTTTTATTTTCGCTTTTCAGATAGGTTTCGGTTTCAATCATTATTATTCTGCTCAAGCCCTTCCACTGAAATTCTGTTGAAAGATGTGATAAATCCCCTATGACTTTGCACGTTCTTTTCTCTACTCTTGAACCATTGATTTCTTCGCAAGAAAAATAGTTTTCATCTTTTTGTTCAAACACCAAAAATGCACTTTCTATGTCCTGATGCAAAGCTTTT
>NZ_QOVY01000028.1 GCF_003932955.1 Chryseobacterium sp. SC28 | reverse complement strand
AGAATTACCTCCAAAATCACATCTTTTACAATGATTCAATATCTCAATTTCTTTGTTTTCAAAAGAAGTTTGAACAAAATTAAAATGAATTTATTCTAAATGCACAACAGGTTCTTTATTTATTTCACACCATTTAAACGCCCTTTTAGTATTTTTGTCCTAACTAAGAAATTAAAATGAAATCAAAAATATTGAATCTTATCATAGTACTTTCATTTTGTGGTTTGGCAAAATCGCAACTTACGATGCATAAGTTTATTACGGCCGGCTACGTCTATCAGAACCAAAGTTTCGGAGAAATAGGCGGAAAACTACTCTTTCTGAGTAATGATGATGTTCTTTTCCGTGTAGGCGCATCCGCATTGATGGGATCGGTTCATAACAAATTTGCCATAATGCCGAAAGTGAATGCCGACTTTCTGTTGAATTTTCAAAGAAATGTAGATTTTTATCATGCCCATTATTTTATCGTAGGAGCGGAGGCTTCTAATAAATATCTTGCGCCGAAAGCCGGCGTCAGCCTTTTTGGAATTCTGGATCTGACGGGCGGCTACGGATTTTCGCTCGATAAAGCGGGAATTAATGGCAAAGAACTCGAAGGTCTTAATATCAATTTCACAATAAATATCCCATTGGTTCTACTTAATTGATTTAACTTTTTAAATATGTTTGAATCAAATTAAAAAAAAATTGAAACTTTAACATTTCATTAACCTTTTGTTTGGACTTTTTTATTACTTTTACAAACTCAAAAAAAAGCGTATAGAATAAATTTACTTCATTAAAATTAGAAACAACCGAGTCGGAAAAATTAGTTACTTCAGTAATTAACGATTTGCCGGGTTTTATATTAAGAAGTATAATTATGAAATCGCAAACGGATAGCCAACTGATACTGCAATATCAAAATGGTGACGAAAAATCACTTTCATTGTTGATAATCAGGCACAAAAAAGACCTTTTCAGCTTTATCTATTATAAAGTGATGGATGAAGATTTGGCCAATGACATCTTCCAAGACACCTTTATCAAAATCATCGTGACGCTCAAGGAAGGGCGCTACAAAGAAGAAAACAAATTTATTCTTTGGGCAAAACGCATTGCTCAAAACCTCATTATCGACCATTACCGCCTGCAATCCAAAAATATTAAAATCTCCGAAACGTCTTATGAAAATGAAGAGTTTTCTATCTTCGATATCCTCAAAGAACCGGAAAGCAATATCGAAGACCGGCTGATTGACAGACAGATTAATGATGATCTATTGAGAATGCTTGTGATGCTGCCCGACAACCAGCAAGAGGTCATTAAACTCAGATTTTTCGATGGTCTCAGCTTCAAAGAGATTGCAGATCAAACAGATACGAGCATTAACACGACACTCGGCCGCGTGAGATATGCCCTAATTAATCTTAGAAAAATAATGGAAGAACATAAAATAATTTTGACAAAATAATAATAAATATTTTCTTTTGGCGTTATTGTTGTAAAAGTCAGCCTATGAAAAAAAACGACATTTTAACAACAAGAGCTTTGACGCCCAAAAAAGAAACAATCGATTTTCTGATGAATTATTCCAAGAATATTCATCCGATAAAAACTAAAAACAGGAAAACCATTTTAGTTTCAAAGAACTAAGCATTTTAGATTTTTAAATAATTGATTTTTATGATTGAACCTTCCTTCGTGGATCAAAAATGATTAGATTTGTGCCTTATGAAAAACGTAAGGCACATTTTTTTTGATCTCGACAATACCCTTTGGGATCACCGCAGAAATGCATATTTGACCATTAAAGAACTGTTCTCCCAACAAAATATCTCCCAAAATTATCACATCGATTTTGAAGCATTTCACGATGCTTACCACCAGATCAATGAAAAACTTTGGGAACAAATTCGAGATGGAGAAATAGACAAAGATTATCTCAGGAAGCACCGATTTTACGACACATTTCTGCGTTTCCAAGTTGATGACCAAGACTTGTCAGATTATTTCGAGCATCATTTTCTGGATGAGATTCTGAAATATAATGAACTGGTTCCGGGTGCGGCGGATCTTTTGGATTATTTGAAAACGAAAGAATATCAAATGCACATCATCTCCAATGGTTTCCAAGAAGTTACCGAGAGAAAATGCGTTTTATCCGGAATCGCTGATTATTTTGAAACGATCACGAGTGCAGATTCCGTAGGCGTAAGAAAGCCGGCTTCGGAGATTTTCCAACATTCCTTAGACTTAGCAAAAGCTGAAAAAGCAGAAAGCATTTTGATTGGAGACGACTGGATTGCCGATGTGAAAGGCGCGCAACGATTTGGCATCGATGTGATTTTCTTTGATGTTTTTGATGAAAATCCGCAGGTAGAAAATTTAAAAGTCATTAAAAATTTAGCAGAAATTAAAGATCTTTTATAAAAGTCCGCCTCTTTTGGAGAGGGATTTAGGGTGAGAATCAAATCCCCAAACTTTCTCTCACTCTTTTCATCGTGGCTGCTGCGATAACTCTCGTTTTTTTTGCGCCTTCTTGCAATTTGGCTTCAAGTTCCTCGAGATGATTCAAATAATAATCAAAAGTTTCTCTTTCCTTAGCAAATTTGGTAAGAATAAGATCCAATAATTCCTTTTTGGCGTGGCCATAACCATAATTTCCTGCCAAATATTTGGTGCGCAATTCTTCCGTTTGTTCAGGAGTGGCCACCAAGGAATAGATGGCGAAAACTTTATCGGTCTCCGGGTTTTTAGGATCTTCCAGCGGCGTAGAATCGGTTTCGATACTCATGATTTGCTTTTTCAATTCTTTCTCGGGCAAGAAAATGTTGATAATATTTCCTCTGGATTTCGACATTTTGTGTCCGTCGGTTCCCGGAACATATTTGGTGTCGCGCTGGAGCTCGGCCTGCGGCAATACCAGCACTTCGCCCATTTGATGATTGAATTTGGAGGCTACATCGCGCGCAATTTCCAGATGCTGAAGCTGATCTTTACCAACGGGAACAATCTCGGCATCGTAAAGCAAAATATCTGCTGCCATCAGCATTGGATACGTGAATAATCCAGCGTTTACATCGCTCAAGCGATCTGCTTTATCTTTGAAAGAATGTGCCAAAGTGAGTCTTTGATAAGGAAAAAAACACGACAGATGCCACGATAGTTCGCAGGTTTCCGGGATGTCGCTTTGGCGGTAGAAATACGTTTTTTCGGTGTCTAAGCCACAGGCAAGCCACGCTGCGGCAATCTCGTACGTATTTTTCTTAAGCTCTGCCGCATTTTTGATTTGCGTCAAAGAATGGAGGTTGGCAATGAACAAAAAGGACTCGTTCTCCGCTTTTTTGGATAGTTCTATGGCAGGGATGATGGCGCCTAAAAGGTTTCCCAAGTGCGGGGTTCCGGTGGCTTGTATTCCGGTAAGGATTCTAGACATTTTCAATAAGAATTTTAATTTCTGCTTTTAATTTTGGCAAATGATTAATGACCACAGACCAGATATTTTCGTCAGAAACGCTGTCATAAGCGTGGATGACGTGATTTCTAAGGGCGATAATGGCTTTGGATTCAGAGATTTTGTCCAAGTAATAAACATTTTTTTTCGTGATTTTATTGACAGTTTTACCAATTATTTCCAAATCCCTCTCTACGGCTCTTTTCAGCATTATACTTTGCTTATACTGAAGGAAATTCTTCGGTTCTGAGCCAAAATAAGATTCTATTTATGAAATAGCATTGTCAATATCATACAAGTATTTCAGGATTTTTTCGTCCATAAATCTGATATTTATTTGTATTGATTGATTGAATAAGGATTGGATTTTTCAATGCCTGCACTTCAACCAAATCAACTTCTTTTCCAAAATATTGAGATAAAGCGTCTTTTAATGACAAGTAATTATCAAAATAATCATAAAGATCCATAGGAGAAAATTTCACGAGAATATCGATATCGCTACTGTCATTGTAATTTTCCGACAGAACAGACCCAAATAGATACAAGTTCTCTACTTTATGTTCTTGGCACAAAGCATCAATGTGTTTTTTATCAAGAATCAAGTCTCTCATTGAACAAAAATAAGAAATTAATTTTATCCAAAAATACTTGGAGATTTGTCCTGCCAGCCGGCAGTTTTCCACAATTTTAATATTTAAAACTCCAATCCTTTTGGGAATGCTTTCCTTCGGAAGAGGTAAAGAAATAGGCCTCCAAGAGTGATAGAACTGTCGGCAACGTTGAAAATATACTTGAAAAACTCAATCCGATTGCCCCCAAAAATGGGAACCCAATCTGGCCAAACCGTATCGACCAAGGGGAAATGCAGCATATCGACCACGCAGCCTTTCATTAAATCTGAATAACCGTGACCAATGGGTGTAAGTTTGGAAACGCCGCTGTAATCGATCCAGCGGCCGGAAGCGGCATCATAAAATGTTCCGCTATCGAAAATGACTCCGTAAAAAACACCATCAATAACATTCCCGATGGCACCTGCAAAGATCATTGCCATTGGGATCACAAGGTAATTGGAAGCACCTTCTTTGACCCATTTTTTGAAAAGGAAAACCATTCCCACGGCCAGCGCAATCCGGAGAATGATCAGCGCATATTTGCCCCAAAGTCCTCCAAAATGAAGTCCGTAGGCCATTCCGGGATTTTCTACAAAAGTAAGTCTGAACCAGCTTAGTCCAAAGACGTTCACGCTTTCGCCGAGGTAGAAATGTGTCTTGACATAGATTTTCGAAAATTGATCGATGAAAAGGATCAGCAGCGTGATGGCAATTATTTTCTTCATTACAATCCTTTTGGTTTGGGTGTTCTGCCGATTTTTTTCTCTTTTCTGTCTGTTATTTTTTGGATGATTTTCTGGTTGTGAAAATTATTTTTGGTGTGAAATTTCTCAAATTCGATGTTCATATCTTTTAAGACACTTTTCAGCGCCGCCAGTTCCATCGGGTTTTTTGGATGTACAATTATGGATTCCATTTTGTAATTTTTTTAGTTTAAATCAAGATTATATTTAATTTTTCTTGACAAAAAATTTTTGCAAATGTACTTCAAATTCCTTATTTCTGGGACAATTCGTCGAGTCTTTTCCGGTCTTTTTCGGAAAGATCATCGAGGCCGTTTTTACCAATTTTGCCAAGCAATTTATCGATTTCGTCTTGTCGGTTCTTGCGTTTGGCGTTGAACTCGTCGTCGATGGTGCGATATTTTTCTGCGGGCGAAAACCAAATTTTTCCCGTCGTTTTTTGGAAAACAAAATAGCCAATGAAAATAAGTGCTAATAAAATAATAATAACAACTGCCATTTTTATAAAAAAATTACAAAGCAAAAGTGCCGAAACACCCCGTGCTTTGTATCAAAATTATTACATTATACGTTGAACTTAGGATTTTTTACAAGCGTTTTACCGCTGCATATTCTTAGCTTCTATGCTCAGAGTGGCGTGCGGCACGGCTTTCAACCTTTCTTTCGGGATCAGTTTCCCGGTGACTCTGCAGACGCCGTAGGTTTTGTTTTGGATTCGGATCAAAGCGTGTTTCAAGTCGCGGACAAATTTTTCCTGCCTTCCTGCGAGGATAGAATTTTGCTCTTTGCTGAGGGTCTCGGCGCCTTCTTCAAATGCTTTGAAGGTGGGCGATGTGTCGTCGGTTCCGTTATTCTGATCGTTGATAAAACTTTCTTTTATAAGTGCCAGATCGCGTTCTGCCTTGGCTATTTTTTCTTCGATTAACTGTTTGAATTCTTGCAAGTCGGCATCGCTATATCGTAATTTTTCGTCGGCCATTTCCTTTCCTTATTAATTGTTTGAATTTTATTTTTTTTTGGCTTTTCTTGAATTTTAGCAGCCACGCTGATGATTAAAAATTTGCCGTAATAAAATTAAAATAACAATAAAAATCATCAATTCATAATCTGTTAACATCACAGTAGAATTGCCTATCTTTTCTCAATTTTTACCTTAAATTTAGTTTCATCTATCTCTATTTCTTCAAAATTCGAGAGTGAATTTACAAATTCTATTTTATCTGACAACACTTCGGCAGAAATATATGCATTATTGTTAATAAATTCTTGCCGGAACGGCGAATCCTCTTCCAATTGAATTGATATTCTGTCGGTTAAGTCAAATTCTTTTTCCTTTCTCAAATTCTGAATTCTATTGACAAATTCTCTTGCAATTCCCTCCGATTTCAATTCTTCGGTGACCGTCAAATCCAATGCCACAGTCAGTTTTCCTTCACTTGCGACCGTCCAACCCGGGATGTCTTTGGTAAAAATTTCCACATCGTCCATTGTGATTTCATAACCAGAAACCGTCGCTTTTCCTTCTTTTTCCAATGCCGCAATCTGCGCAGAACTGAAGTTGGCGATCTCCGAGGCAACGGTTTTCATATCTTTTCCCAACCGCGATCCCAAGTTTTTGAAATTTGGTTTGACTTGTTTTACGATGAGATGCGCCGCTTCGTCTGCATTGATCAGTTCCAATTCCTTTACATTCACTTCTTGTTTTATTAATTCCGAAACCGCTAAAATCTGGTCTTCCGTTTTTTTATCCAAAACCGGAATCATCACTTTTTGAAGGGGCTGGCGAACTTTCACGTTTTCTTTCTTTCGCAATGAAAACACCATCGACGTGATCTGCTGTGCGAGATGCGTTTTCTCGACCAGTTCCTGATCAATCAAATTGTGATCCACAAGCGGAAAATCTGTCAAATGGACAGAATTGACCCGCTCTTTTCCGGTGACGCTATTCAAATCGCGGAAGAGCTGATCCGTAAAAAAGGGCGCAATAGGCGCAGATAATTTTGCAACGGTTTCCAGACAAGTATATAAAGTTTGGTAAGCGGAAATTTTGTCATCGCTGTAATCGCCTTTCCAAAAACGTCTTCTGCAAAGCCTTACATACCAATTGCTTAAGTTGTCGTTCACAAAAGTATAAATCGCTCGGGAAGCTTTCGTAGGTTCGTAATCTTCATAATAGGATTTGACGTCTTTTATCAATAAATTTAATTCAGACAAAATCCAACGGTCGATTTCCGGTCGGTTTTCAATATTGCTTTCCAAATATTTGAAACCATCGACGTTCGCATACAGCGCAAAGAAAGAATACGTGTTATAAAGCGTTCCGAAGAATTTTCGGCGCACTTCATCAATGCCTTCGATATCGAATTTCAGATTTTCCCAAGGATTGGCGTTGGAAATCATATACCAGCGCGTTGCATCCGGACCGTAAACGGAAAGTGTCTCGAACGGATCGACGGCATTCCCCAATCGTTTGGACATTTTCTGTCCGTTTTTATCGAGAACCAAACCATTGGAAACCACATTTTTATAAGCCACCGAATCGAAAACCGTTGTTGCAATGGCGTGCAAGGTGTAGAACCAACCGCGCGTCTGATCCACACCTTCGGCAATGAAATCTGCGGGGAAAGCCTTGCGTTTGTCCACCAATTCCTTGTTTTCAAAAGGGTAATGCAACTGCGCATAAGGCATCGCTCCGGAGTCGAACCAGACATCGATGAGGTCGCTCTCGCGCTTCATCGGTTTTCCGGATTCTGAAACCAAAGTGATTTGATCCACAATATTTTTATGAAGGTCAACCAACGCATAATTTTCCTCAGACATATTCCCAATCTCAAAACCTTTGAAAGGATTTTCTTTTTGGAAACCCGCATCGATGGATTTTTCAATCGCTTTATACAATTCCTCGACGGAGCCGATGATTACTTCTTCTTTTTTGTCTTCAGTTCTCCATATTGGCAACGGGATTCCCCAATATCTGGAGCGGGAAAGATTCCAATCGTTGGCGTTTTTCAACCAGTTTCCGAAGCGGCCTTCACCCGTATATTTTGGTTTCCAGTTGATGGTTTCATTCAGTTCAAACATTCGGTCTTTTACAGCAGTCATTTTGATGAACCAAGAATCCAATGGGTAATACAGCAAGGGCTCGTCTGTTCTCCAACTGTGCGGATAACTGTGAACATATTTTTCAACCTTGAAGGCTTTATTTTCTTTCCTTAATTTTAATGCAATGCGCTCATCAACAGAAAGATACGATTTCAAATCGGAGATGATGTGCTTCAATTTTTCTTTCTGAATATTGTATTCCGCTACTTTTTCGTCTTCGCTTAGATATTCGCCTTTCACATATTCATTCGCAAAACCATAAGTTTCATCTTTCACGATTGGTAAAAATCGGCCTTGCATATCAACCAGCGGAACCGGATTTCCATTGGCGTCCAAAACCAGCATTGGCGGCACTTCTGGCCTTGCTTCTTTCGCCACTTTCGCATCATCTGCGCCAAAAGTCGGCGCGGTATGCACGATTCCGGTACCATCTTCCGTCGTCACGAAATCTCCGGCAATCACTCGGAAAGCATTTTCCGGATTTTGATAAGGCTTGGCGTAATCTAATAACTGTTCGTAGCGGATTCCAACCAAATCCGCACCTTTGAATTCTGCTAAGATTTGATAGGGAATAATTTTGCTTTCCGAAGTATAATTGGTAAAATCTTCATCGGTTCCTTCCGCATATTTCTTCCCAAATTGTTTCGCAACCAAAGCTTTAGCCAAGACCACATTCACGGGTTCAAAAGTGTATTGATTGAAAGTTTTTACCAAAACGTAATCGATTTTTGGCCCAACCGTCAAAGCGGTGTTGGAAGGCAAAGTCCAGGGCGTGGTTGTCCAAGCCAGGAAATATACATTATCCTCCCCAATCCCCTCCAAAGGAAGGGTTTTCAGAGCGTGTAAAAATTTGTTTGTTTGAGCTCCCTCTTCTTTGTTAAGGGTTGAGGTGAGAATCTTGAATTGCGCCACAACCGTCGTGTCCGAAACATCACGATAAGCGCCAGGCTGATTCACTTCGTGAGAAGATAAACCTGTTCCGGCTTTCGGAGAATACGGCTGCACGGTGTAACCTTTGTAAAGCAACCCTTTATCATAAATCTGTTTCAAAAGCCACCAAACCGATTCCATATATTTTGGTTTATAGGTGATGTACGGATCTTCCATATCCACCCAATAACCGATTTTTTCGGTCATATCGTTCCAAACATCGGTGTAGCGCATCACGGCGTTTTTGCAAGCTTCGTTGTATTCTTCGATGCTGATTTTCTTGCCAATGTCTTCTTTGGTAATTCCCAATTCTTTCTCAACGCCCAATTCCACAGGAAGGCCGTGCGTGTCCCAACCTGCTTTTCGGAAAACCCGCTTTCCGTTTTGAGTTTGAAAGCGGCAAAAAATATCCTTGATAGCTCTGGCCATCACGTGGTGGATGCCCGGCATTCCGTTGGCAGAAGGCGGTCCTTCGTAGAAAACAAATTCCGGTTGCCCTTCGCGGATTTCCACGGATTTTTTGAAAGTATCGTTGGTTTTCCAAAATTCTGCGACGTTTTGGGCCGTTTCGGTGAGGCTAAGGTTTTTATATTCGGGGAACTTGCTCATTGTCAATCTCTAAAATCTGTTTCTGATAGATTAAGTTTGCGAATTTAGTGATTTTTGTCGATTTTTAAAGTATAATTTTTTCGTGGACTATGCTTGCGCAAAGATGAGATTCGGATTTAAGAATAATAAAAAAAGACCGTTGAGGCAACGCCTCCAAACATTCCTTGAATAAGCTTTTGAAGGAGAAACAATTTTGAAATCAGGACTTCTGAACTATTTGTATCAAAAAAACCGCTATTTTTGCAAAAATTTTTCGGAATGCCAAAAAACTTAGTAATCGTCGAATCTCCCGCAAAAGCAAAAACAATTCAGAAATATTTAGGCAGCGATTTTGAGGTGAAGTCCAGCTTCGGACACATCCGCGATCTGCCTAAAAAAGGAATGGGAATCGACCTGACGAATTTCACGCCGGAATATGAAGTCTCAGCAGATAAAAAGAAATTGGTGGCAGATCTGAAAGCCTCTGTGAAAAAAGCCGAAATGGTTTGGCTGGCCTCCGATGAGGATCGCGAGGGAGAAGCCATTGCCTGGCATCTTGCCGATGAACTGAAACTGAAACCCGAAAACAGAAAAAGAATCGTCTTCCACGAGATTACCAAAAACGCCATCCTAAAAGCCATTGAAAATCCGAGAGATATTGATCAAAACCTGGTCAATGCACAGCAAGCAAGAAGGGTTCTAGACAGGATCGTGGGGTTCGAAATGTCGCCCGTACTTTGGAAAAAAGTGAAGCCCGGACTTTCCGCAGGACGCGTACAGTCGGTTGCGTTAAGATTGGTGGTGGAAAGAGAAAAGGAGATCCGGGCGTTTGTGCCGAAGCCGAGTTTCAAGGTGGAAGGAATTTTTTTAAATAATGAAAAGCAGCAAATCTTAGCAAAGCTTAAAAAAGATTTTGAGAAAGAATCTGAGGCAGAAAACTTCCTAAATCTGGCAAAATCTACAGAGTTCAAAGTTCTGAATGTTGAAACAAAACCAGGAACGCGAACGGCTTCGGCGCCGTTTACCACTTCCACTTTGCAGCAGGAAGCCTCATCTAGACTCGGCTACAACGTGACCACCACGATGCGCCTTGCGCAAAGACTTTATGAGGAAGGATTCATCACCTATATGAGAACCGACTCCGTGAATCTTTCGCAAGAAGCCATCAACGGCGCGAAAGCACAGATCCTTTCAGAATATGGCGAGAATTACTCAAAACCTAGAAATTACACCACCAAATCCTCATCGGCGCAGGAAGCACACGAAGCCATCCGCCCGACCGATTTTTCTTTAAAATCAATTGCAGACGCCCAGCTGAACAAATTATACCAGTTGATTTACCGACGAACTTTGGCTTCACAAATGGAAAATGCGAAAATAGAGCGCACGGTGATCGAAATTGGAAATGCCGCATTGCCACAACAGTTCGAAGCGCAGGGCGAAGTCATTATTTTCGACGGTTTCCTGAAAGCTTACGGCATCGTAAAAACAGAGGATGAAGATGACGACAACCACGAAAAATTGCTCCCAAAAGTTTCTGTGGGCGAAGTGCTGGACTATAAAAACATCACAGCTACAGAAAAATTCACCAGACCGGCAGCCCGCTTTACCGAGGCTATGCTGGTAAAGAAATTGGAGGAATTGGGAATTGGGCGTCCCTCCACCTACGCTCCCACGATCCAGACCATCCAGAATCGGGAATATGTGGAAAAAAAAGAGATAGAACCGCAAACGCGAGAGATTGTCAAAATGACATTGGGAAAATCGGGTATCAAAAAAGAAGTGTTGCAGGAGAAATTCGGTGGTGACAAAAACAAATTTGTTCCGACGGACATTGGCGAAGTGGTGAACGATTTCCTTACCAATAATTTCGCAGAGATTCTGGATTATGGCTTCACGGCCAAAGTGGAAGAAAGTTTTGACCATATTGCAAGTGGCGATCAGAAATGGAAGGAAATGATGACGGATTTCTACTCTAAATTCCATCCAAGAATTGAGGATGTGGAAGAAAATGCAAATCGTGCCAATGGCGAAAGAATCCTCGGCAAGGATCCGAAATCCGGAAAAAATGTGTATGCAAGAATTGGACGATTTGGTCCGATGATCCAGATTGGCGAGCAGGACGATGAGGAAAAACCTAAGTTTGCCTCGCTGCTGGCGCATCAGAATATCTCAACCATAAGTTTGGACGAGGCTTTGGAACTTTTCAAACTGCCTTTTGATTTGAAGGATGTAGATGGGCTTCCGGTGACGGTGGGCGTCGGAAGATTTGGGCCTTACGTGAAGTGGGGCGAGACGTACATCAGCATCCCGAAAGGGGAAGATCCGCTTTCCGTAGATCAAGAGCGGGCGGAAGAGATCATCCGCGAAAAAAATCTTGCCGATGCGCCCATTGCCCAATACAAAGGAGAACCTGTGACCAAGGGAAGCGGCAGATTTGGTCCTTTCATCAAATATAAAAATATCTTTATCAATGTTCCGAAGCGCTACAACTTCGAGAATCTGTCTCAAAGCGACATCCAGGAACTCATCGAAGCAAAGCTGGAGAAAGAAGCCAACCGCTACATCCAACATTGGGAAAAGGAAAAAATCTCGATCGAAAATGCCAGATGGGGACCGATCGTAAAATTGGGAAAAAACATTTACAAAATCCCAAAAAAGAAAGACGGCTCCAAATATGAAGCAGAGGATCTGCAAGAAGTTTCGCTGGACGAAGTGAAAAAATGGATCAAGGCGCAAGACCCGAAAGCCTTTGCGGAGAAAAAGAAACCTGCTGCGAAGAAAGCACCGGCGAAGAAAAAGTGACTTGTTTGAAAGTTTCGCAGACTTTTTCCCCAATTTGGAATAAGGGCTGTTTTCTTATTTAAAGTATGAAGTGAAACGCTTATTACTTTTTTTGCTTTTCATATATAATGCGCTATTAAATCAATCGTTTAATTGCTCATCATAACACTATAGTAACCTTGTCAATAAAGCGTTGAGTAGCTTGGGTTTGGGTTGATATTTTATTTTCAGTCAATTGCATTTATAAAATATTGATTTTGTTTGAGTTTAAACTTTTAACTAGGAAATCACAGAGTGCACCAAAAAATTTATGATAATGAGAAGATGGACTTTGATAAATTCTGTTTATAATATTCTGCTGGTAAGATGTGAATCCATTTGGTCCTCTATGAAAAGTATTCCTTATTAAGGTAATTTCATATAATGTATCAAAAAGCTCTTCAAATTTTTCTTGCAATACATTTTCTTCAAAATACAAAACGAATAAAACAGCTCTCAATTTTACTTGAAAATCATTTTTTTTGTCTTTGGAGTTGGCATTTGGGTTGTTGAAATAGGTGTCATAATCTGCATCGCTAAAATAACTCGGACTTCTGTTATAATCGTTATACTTAAAAATTATGTTTTGAATTTTAAAACCAGTCGAATATGGTGTCAATACAAATTGTTTTGCAACATTGTCAAAACTTCGGTTTGCAAAAGCTTTATTTGTTCGATTTTGTAAAATGTGATTCCATAATTTGCTTTGATTATTTGTGTTTTCTATACTCCACAATTGTGTTACAATTGCTTCTATTTGTTGGTAAATACATTGGCAAAATCGCTCAAAGTTATCCCTTCTTCGCTGGTGTTCCATTTGAGTATAATCTGCAAGTAATTGTTCTTTAATAATCTGTGGAAAATTTACAAAATAAGGGATTGAAGAATAAAACTCGTTTGCTTGTTTTGTAATTACACTTTCAATAGAATATTCTTGAATATCCGTAAGTCGTAACTTTTGAAATGCAAATTGGTCTTTGGCGTGCTTAATAAAAAGCCGTTCGATTTCTGGCAAGTTTGGGTCTGATGGATTTGACAGTTTTAAGTCCTGCATTTTGTCAAACACATTCATTAAAAACTTTAGCTTTTCGCTTTCTATTTCTTCATTTGTCATTTGAATATTGTTTTCAATTTGTTGTTTGCATTTGTATATCCGTTTCTGTCTAATTCATTAAGTATTTCAAGAATTCCCTTTGATAAATCTAGAGACTCGTGGTTTGAATCTTTTTGAATCACTGTTCCAATTTCCGTTTTGTTATTTTTGCCGTTCAATTCACTGTACAATTCATCAAAACTCATTTTTTGTTTCAAAAATATTTCATCTTTTGCACCTCGTACCATACCTAAGAACAAAATTTTTCCATTGAGGTAGTTATAAAATTGAGGTGTTGTACCGCCATACCTTAAAAAGCCTTTTTTCTCTGGAAATTGAACTAGGAATTTTTGTTGTGTAGCATAAGTTCCAAATTTTTTCCAACACATTAGCCAAAAACGAACATCTTTCAAATATTTTCTATCGACATTGCTCTTTCTATTAACAATTATGCCTGTTACAGATTGTCTTTCCCCTCCGACTTGAAGTCTTTCTTTTTCAAAATTAATTTTGAATTTCTCCTGAACTTCGATAATGTCAATTAGTGTTTTTTTGAATGTTTCATCAAAAACTGGTTTGTTGGCTGAAAATGTGATGTCGTCCGCATACCTTGAATAAGTAGCATTTATGCTTTTTGCATACTTATAAAGTTTTTTATCAAGCCTTTGACAAACCAAATTTGTTAACGTTGGCGATGTTGGTGCACCTTGTGGTAAGCAACCATTGTCGCAACAAAGGTTTGCTATTAGATAACCCAAATATCCTTTTCCTTTTCCTTTCTCTTCCGATGTTTTCTTTTTTTCCTTGTTAGAGTTTATTTCATTTGCATCAGTCAAATTAAACGGGGCTAAACCCAATACAGCTTTTATTCTTCTAAATTCGGTGCTTGGGAAAAAGTCCTTTAAGTCGGTGTTAAAAACAAATTGTTTTCCGATATGTACTTTTGCATTATCAACAATACTCTTTTTAGGAACAAAACCAGTAGCGGTAAAGTGAGGTGTAAAGACTGCATTCAATATTTCGTTGATACATTTTTGAATAGTTTTTAGCTTGTAGCGTGGTGCTGAAATGGGTCTTTCTCCTCCGCTTTTCTTTTTAATTGTAAACTGCTTGTATCTGTTTGCAGGTTTAAAAGCATAATAATTTAAGTGCTTTGCCTCGATTATGATAGCTGTTTTTTCGCTACGTTTTGGAAACTTCAAGGCATACACCCAACTTAACAGTTGAGCCAACTCTTCAACGGTTTTCGTTTTCGCAAAGCGAACTTTTATTTCTTCTATATTTTCAGGCGTTAATCGCATATTGATTTTAAAAAATGAAGCGCCAACTGATTTTCTTTATGGATGAATCCATCATAAATTCAATGATATCAATATTCATTTATTCATATTTTATTATAATATATTAATTATTTACTGATATAGTCAATAACTAAATGTCATTATAACTCAATGCTGAACAATGAAAATAACTACCATTTAAACAGCCATTGCTGGCCGACATTGCAAATCGCAATGAACAGTGCAAAATCATTTTGTTGGCACTTCAAGGAACAAATTTATCACTTAATAAATAACTCTAAAGGTCAAATTCAGTCTTTCTCCAATTTTGTGTGCAGTCTTTGGAACTTGATGTTGCCAAAAATGCTGCGTTGTTCCACCCATCACCAGGAAAGTTCCGTGTTTTAACTCTACTTCAAATTTTTCTTTATGGTCGTCAATTCTTCGTAATTGAAATTTTCGGGTTGCTCCAAAATTTACCGAACCAATAATTGGATTTTTTCCTAATTCTTTTTCAGCGTCTGTATGCCAACCTACATAATCTTGCCCGTCACGGTAGCGGTTAAGTAGTACACTCGAAAATTTCACTTTGGCTTCTGCTTCAATTTTTTCTTTTATCTGCAAAAGTTCGTCAGTCCAAGGCAATGGATTAAGGGTTATGCCAGAATATGTGTAAGGTTTATTATTGTCGCCATACCAAGCCGAAAGGCGTGGCAAAGGCAATTCCTTTCCGTACATCATTATTTTGTCTTGTTTCCATTCTATTGTTTCCAAAAGTGTTTTGAAAATTCTATCGCTTTCCGCTTTATCGAAAAATGCAGGATGATAAAGCAATTCAGCATCTTTCAATTTGATAATTGGATTAGGGGTTTCAATTGTTTGCCCGAATAAATCCGCTTGAATATTATTGTCCATATCTTGTAAATTTAATTATTTATAGGTTCGTTTTGAAAATGTATTCCACTCTTGAAATTGACTTTGTAATCTTCCTCATTGCACTTGGTCGGAAAACTTCGGTAACAATGGAACTGCCGTTTGATGACAATAAATCTGACTGACCAAACATTTTGTAAAAGGTCTGTAATCGGAGTCTATTTATTGGGCTAACGCAAACAAAATAATTCAAGCCGTCAAAGTTACTTGTTACATTTTTAAAAACTTGATTCAAGTCCAATGAATGTATGTCAAGCACATTTGAAAAAAGGTGAATCTTGATTTTACTACTTGACTGATACCCCTTAATAGAAAGGCTGGTATCAGCCTTTTCATTTATTGAATAGGTTTTTGGTTTTGGCTTTCTTTGATAGATGGCATCAATATGCTCTAATCCTCTTTGTAGAGCCATCGAAGATGGCTCAATTAAAGTGAATTTGGACAAATCAAGATTGATGTTATTATTCTTGATAAAGTCTATTATAACACAAGATGCAAAAGCCTGCCCGCAACCCCAGTCTATAATTTCAGCCGATTTGTTGTTAAAATCCACTTTGGCAAATAATGATGCAAAAGCAAGGTTTAGTTTGTGTTGGTGCATATCAGCGTATGAAGCCAAATACGTATTGAGTTGTTCGGCTGTTTGCAAAATGGCTGTACCATTTCGAAGTTGGCTATAATATCTTGAATATCCATCAACTGGGAATTGTTGAATGTTGAACTCACAAATTGCTTTGAAAGTTGGGTTTACTGCAATTGAAGATTTTACATTGTTTGCGTAGTTGTTGCTCATATTTTCCATATTTTGTTTTTAAATATTGATTTGATGATGCAAAGATGAAATCTATATATTCAGTCAAACTGAACTGATAAATTTCTATTTTCTTTGCTTTTTCAATTATTTATTTGATTACGATGCAAACAAACACTACATTTGTTCAGTCAAACTGAACAGATATGCCAATAAATAAAAAAGCACTAACACGCTATCTTGCTTACGATAGGTGTCTAAGGAATACAGGAGCCAAATACACTTGGCAACGGTTACTAGATGAAGCCAACAAAGCCTTATTGGAAGAAGGTTTGGAAGGAATTGGGAAAACTCAATTTTATGCTGATATGAAGTATATGGAATTGTCGGAATGGAAAGCCCCAATTGAGAAATACAAAGATGGTAGAACTGTATATTTCAAATATTCCGATTCAGCATATTCCATAAATAACCAACCATTAAACGAAACAGAAGCAAAGCAATTAAAGTCAGCTTTGCAAGTATTGTCAAGGTTTAAAGGCATTCCGCAATTTGAGTTTATCAATGAAATAATTCCTGCCATTGAATCTAAACTTGGTTTGGTAAGCCTTGAAAGAGAAGTAATATCATTTGAAAATAATTTGGATTATGAAGGTTCAAAATTCATTACGCCTTTGTTCAATGCTATTGTAAACAAAAGATCTTTGACTGTTGAATATCAAGACTTCAAAAATCTATTGCCTTATATAATATTGTTTCACCCATATTATTTGAAACAATATAATAACCGATGGTTTGTCTTTGGTTATAATGAATTTACCAAAAATGAATACTGGAATATGGCCCTGGATCGTATTACAACTATAGAAGAATCCAAAACCAAGTACATTGATACTGAGGTCGATTGGGAGGATTATTTTTATGATTTAATTGGTGTTACAAAAAAATATGATGATGAGTTGCAAACTATCACGTTATGGTTTTCTCCAGAGCAGGCGCCCTATGTTATAACGAAACCAATACACGCCACACAAAAAAAAATTACCAATAATGAATATGGTTTAGAAATTTCAATAAAAGTTATCCCCAATTATGAGTTAGAAAAATTAATTTTGTCGTTTGGGGAAACTGTCAAAGTTTTGAGTCCTCAGTCATTTCAAAAAACCATTTTAAGCAGGTTATACAAGTCAACATTAATTTATTAAATTTCTAACTGAGAGCGGGTTTGCCTTTAAAAATAAACATAAACCTAGCTTTATTCCCACAGTTGGGAAAACTATATCCGATTTTTTTGTGAATGTTTTGATCTGGGAATGCTTCTTATTTTTATTTTCCAATTTCAGAATTAATTTTAATATTTTTAACACCTGAAAGAATTTCAAAATTAATTTTAGAATGAGCGAAAAATTAGGATGGACCGAGCTGAAAAGCTTCCCATGGACGGTTTTTTTTGTGGCAATTTTTATATGGATTGCCCTTGCCGGCGCCAATTTCTATTACCAAAGCATCGGCGGTTTCACAGGCACGGGCATTCTTTTTCCGATCTCGGTGATCTATCCCAATTCGTTTTTATGGACAGGATTTGTGTCGGCGTTTGCATTTCTTTTCATAGGAATCTTCGCTTTCCGATATGCCGAAAAACTGAATGTTTACCTTTTATTTCTGATGGCTATTGTGCTCGTGATCTTAGGAAATCTGAGTCAGGGAAATTTCGACATCGCTTTTCTGCAGCCGTTTTATCTGAAAGGCAGACAATATTATGCAGACGCCATTAATATTACCGACGGAAGTGTTTGGCTGAGAGATTTCACCAAAAATTTGGAACATTTTCAGCTTCACACCAAGACGCATCCGCCCTTTGCGACGCTTCTGCATTTCTGGATTTTGAACCTTTCCAATATCGAAACTTTGGCGATTGTGTTTTTTGCAATCGGTTGTTTGGCTTTTCCATTATTCTATCAGATTCTGGTTTATCTCGGCTTCGAGGAGAGCAGAAGAAAGCGGATGTTGCTTTTGTTTGCGGTGATTCCTTCGGTCAATATTTATCTTTTGGTTTCCCTCGATGCGTTGGTTTTGACTTCTACTTTGATTTTTCTTCTGGGCTTTGCGCGGATTTTTCATCAAAAAGAAATTGATGCTATTTCGTTTTTGCTCATTAGTTTGGGACTGATTTTGACCAATCTGATCACGTTTTCAGGCTTATTTTTGTTTGCGTTTTTAGCATGTTTCAGTTTCTATTTTGTGTTGAAAGGAAAATGGAATTTTGTTTGGCTGAGTCTGATGACCGCTATGCTTTTTGTATTGAGTTTCATTCTTATTTGCGCGACGACGGGCTACAATCATCTGGAAACGTTTTTGCTGGCTTCGCATTCCGAGAATCCCGAAGGTTTCCGGCTTTTGCATCAGCCTTTCATCTATTTTATGACCCGGCTGGAGGACGTTGCCGAGGTTTTACTTTTTTTGTCTTTCGGGTTTTTAGCTGTTTTCTTTTCGAAAAAATCGCAAAGAGCAGTTTTTGGAAATAGAAATATCAATATTCTGTTTTTCTCGGCTATTGCAGCGATATTTTTGATGCTTCTCACAGGCGCGTACGGCACGGGCGAGACGGCGAGAGCTTGTCTGTTTTTGGTTCCGTATTTTTTAATATTGCTTAAGGATGTTAATTCGAACCAATTCAAAATCTTATTTCATCTGTGTCTTTTTCAAACTTTTGGGATGCAGATGATCGGAAATTTTTATTGGTAGGGAAATAAGACCTATTTTTGAAACAAATAACAAGAAGCTCGTGAGGCTGCTCAAATGAATTTTTTACATCCCGTTTTCAACGTATTATTCATTTTTCTTATCATTTACAGTTTTGTAGAGGTGTATGGAGATGGGAAGAAGACACCGCCTATCGTGCTGTGGTTGGTAGGCATTTATATGATTTTGGTCATTGGCCTCAGGAACTATGTGGGGGCAGATTATCCCATCTATTATGAGATGTACGGCCATTATTTCCCGACCATCGACTACTCGGCCTTGGTAGATAAAATGCTTTTTAGGAAAACCGATTATGACATAGAATGGCTGTACATTTTCCTGAATAAATTGGTTTACGAGACCGGCAGCCAGTTTTATATTTTTACCCTGGTAAGCGCTATTATAACTATCGGCGGAAAGCTGATTTTCTTCTCCAAAAATTCAAAGTTTCCCGTTTTCACAGTTCTGCTTTTTATGATTCCGAACTATTTTATTGCCGATAGCGGACATATGAGGCAGGCACTCGGTATGACAGTCTGCATGCTTTCTTTTAAGTTTGTTAAAGAAAGAAAGATTTGGTGGTATCTTTTGTGTATGTATTTGGCATTCGGATTTCATAAATCTGCCATCATCTTTTTCCCGGTTTATTGGCTGGCGGCAGTACCGATGAATGCAAGAAGAATATTCTATGCTGTCTTGGTGTGTGTCCTGTTATCTCCATTCCAACTTTATAGTTTTTTCTCGTCTTTTTTAGACACGCTCAATGTTCAAGATGTATCTAACGGATATAATGGATATGTCAGTTACGAAGCAAAATCTTCGAGTTTTATGGACGGTTTGGCGCTCACATATAGCGTTCTCCTCATCACATACGATAAAGCAGCTTGTGAAAAAATCTATTATTACGAATACATGCGGAATATTCTGGTGGGTGGCGTTTGTCTTTATTTCATTATGAGAAGCAATCCCATTTTTTCCACCCGATTGGTAGGGCCCTATTTAGCGTTTGCTCCGGTAGTGATCACCAATATTATTTTCGCCGTCAATAGGGACACCAAAAGAATGCTGCATTTGTTTTTTGTGTCATTTATGATATTTTATTATTTCGTATTTGTAAGATACCAAGGCGCGGCAGGAAGATTTACCCCGGACACGTACCAAAATATACTTTGGAATCACTAAAAAAACAAAAAATGACGGCAAAACAAAAGATTCTTCTACTAGTAATGATGGGGCTCGGATTACTGATTTTCTTGGACATTCGTGCTGCAACAAGTAGCTCGGGAGTATATGTGTATGCGTCGGAGCAGGCCAACACCCATTGGTCTGTGGCCAAGAATTTTGCAGAGTGGGGTGTTTGGGGTATTTCGCCGTATCAATTTTCTTCAGCGAGCTCATCCCCTCTTTTCACATTTCTTTTATCAATTCTAATAAAGATTTTTGGGAATTCGAATTATATTCCATTAATTGCAAACAGTCTTGCTGCACTATTTTTAATCTCTATCCTTCACACCTATCTGAAGCAGTTTACTATCCGGATCTATGCCATCTTTATGATAGCCATTATTCTGCTGATGCCACTACATAAGGAGATCACGGCCGGAACAGAATACGTTTTCTACAGCCTTTCAATGATATTGTTTTTGCGCGCTTTTCAAAAATATCTGGCAAGTGAAACACCCAGAAATTTTTCCAATATGGCCTTGCTTTCCATTTTGGCAACGGGTTTCCGGTACGAGAGTTTGATTCTCATCTTTTTCTTTTGTGCCTATCTGGTAATCATCAGGAACGACTTTGTAAAAAGCTTAGCGCTATGGTGCTGTGCCATAATGCCGCTTTTGGTCTATGGATGGATTTCTGTATCGCACGGCTCGTCTTTCTTGCCGGTTTATATGTTTCCAAGGCTCGAAACGACCGATGGCGTCAAAGATTTACTCAAAAACTTGAGTGGAAACGCTTATCAAGGGGCGACGGTTTTGATATTGATGTTATTTCTTCTCATTCAAATCTTCATCCAATCGGGCACTCAGAAAACGCTGGCAGATAAAATTTCCAAAAACCCGCTTGCAGCTGTGGTTTTTTGCGGCGTTGCAGCCCAGCTGGTCATAGCTCCAATTGTGGGAATAGTAATAAACCAATCCGCTTCAATCGTTATGATTCTCTTTACACTTGCACCTATTACCAATGATTTTATTCAAAAAAAAGTGGGAAATACAGAACTGAAATCACCGCAAAATTCAGAATTTTGAAGTAGCTTTAGTTTTTAGACGAAAGCTCTTATGAGTTTTGAATAAAGCATCGCTATTTTATTCTATTTTTAAATCTAAAACCTATTAAAAAAAGGTAAAGTATCCTAATATTTATAAATTAGAAGCCATGAACTTCGAAGATTTTATTATTCCGCCAAAGCAAATCCGAACCGAGAACTGGCAAATCGGAGACAAAATCGGCAACGAGATAAAGGAAGACAGCATCGTTTTGCTTTTTGTTTCAGATTGCCGCGGTGCCGATGGCGAGGCAGAAAGCTGCGATTTTACCCCAGTTCGCAGCGCATTTTATAACCTATCCCAACTCGATTTTGATATTCCCGTCGTAGATCTCGGCGATCTGATCTCCGGGAAGACGCCGCAAGATTCGCATTACATCCTGCAGGAAGTTTTGTCGGCCTGTCATTACAAGAATGCCATTCCCATCGTCGTTGGCGGAAGCACTGATTTTGCTTTTTCACTTTTTTCAGCACTCAATTTTCATCAGAAAGACATTATTTATACCCAAATCAGCAACGTAGTTTCGCTCAAGCAAGACGACGAGATGCACGAGAACAGCTTCCTGAGCAAGATCTTGGGTTCCAAAAATTTGGCTATCAAACACTACCATCATCTTGGTTATCAGAAACATCTGAACGATCCGGAGTCTGTAAAACTAATCAAGGATGTCAACTTCGACATCGTGCGGCTTGCAGAAATGATGACCTCTACCGAGAAAACCGAACCATACTTCCGAAAAGCAGATTTGGTGACGATAAACTGCGATGCCGCCGAAAGTTTTGGCGATGCTTTCTCCCTGCATCCGCAGGTGAACGGCCTCAGCAGAAGAGAAATCTGTGCGTATATGAAGGAAATCGGGCTGGGCGAAAGGCTGAGATCCGTCGGGATTTTCAATTACAATATCAATTCCGATTCGGTACTCAATCATCAGCTCTTGGCACAGATGATTTGGTATCTCATAGAAGGCATCAATATTCAGAGGTCGCACCCGAAAGAGAAATCTTTCGAAACGTTTTTTGTTCTGATTGGTGAGGAGCAATACGCCTTCAAGCGCGATGTCTTCAGCAATCTGTGGTATTTTGGCGAGGATGAGGATATAGACCGTTGCATTCCCTGCTCGCGTTCGGATTTTGAGGACGCCAAAAGGGGATTTTTGAACTCCAGATTTATACGAAGTTAATGAACGCCGATGTTTCCATAAAAGTTTCCGTTATCGTTCCCGTTTATAATGTCGAGTTATATTTGGAAAAATGCCTATCATCATTGGTTCGTCAAACTTTGCAGCAAATCGAAATCCTGGTCATCAATGACGGGAGCAGCGATCATTCGCAACCAATTATCGATAAATTTCAGGAGAGATATCCGGACAAAATTTTTGGCTTCAGCAAAGACAACGGCGGGCTCAGCGATGCGAGAAATTACGGGATTGAGCGGGCAAAAGGACAATATATCGGTTTTGTGGACAGCGACGATTACGTTTCGGAAACGATGTTTGAGGAGATGTACGTTTTGGCGGAAAAGCATCAGGCCGAAATGGTTATTTGTAATCTCCAAAAAGTGGACGAAGAAGGAAACATTACTCAAAAATTAACACAGCTTCCTGGCTTTCCCGAGAAAATTGTTTTGGAAGATCATCTTTCTGTGTTCTCAGACATTTCTTATTTTGCCTGCAACAAGCTTTTTAAAAAAAGTCTTTTTGAAGGGAAAAGATTCAAAAAAGGAATTCATTTTGAAGATATCGAGTTGATCCCGCAGATTCTCCTCGAGTGTCATATTTTAGCTTTTACGCCCAAGTTTCATTATCAATATTTGGAAAGGAGAGATTCTATCAGCAAAAGTCACACAACGCAAGGTTTGGATATTCTGAATGCAGTTGCAACTGTGGAAAATGCATTTAAAAAAAGCCGATTTTCCGATCAAAAAACGGCCTTGAAGAACTTTCAGATTTTGGAAGGCGTCTACACTTTTTTGGCCTATTTGGCTTATGTGAAGCGAGATTCTGATTTTTACAAAATGGCCAAGGTTTTAGATGAATTTGTGAAAACGAAAGGTCTGAAAACGAAAGAAATGATACAATATAAGCGGTTTGGTAAGAATTATCTGCTATCTTTGCCCATGAAAAAAAAATTATATTATCTCTTATATTTTTTCGGATTTAAGAGTGTCATCAGGAGATTAATGCGCCAGCATTAAAATCCAGAACAATCAACACAAATGAGCAATTTCCAAGTATTTATAGAAAGTCAGGGACTGTCTTTTTTTTATTTCAAGATCATTTTGGGTTTTAGCTTTTCATTTCTGATTACCTATGTTTCTATACCCGCTATTATCAAAATATCGAGAAGAAAAAATCTCATGGATGAGCCCGGCACCCGAAGTTCGCATCTCAGCAAGATTCCGAATCTGGGGGGAGTAGCCATTTTTTTCTCGCTGGGAGTGTGCGCTCCTATTTTCGCATACGAACTGTTTGACCGATACAAGTTCTTATTTGCCTCCTTGATTATATTGTTCTTTATTGGCGTGATGGACGATATAATGGTTTTGCAAGCCTATAAAAAATTACTTGCCCAAGTTCTGGTTTCCGCATTAATAGTCGTTGGCTCGGATGTGAGAATCAGGAGTCTTTTCGGCCTTTTTGGGATCTATGAGATCAACTATTTTGTCAGCATTATTATTAGTATTCTCACCTTCATCGGTCTGATTAACGCATTTAATTTAATCGATGGCATCGATGGCTTGGCGGGGAGTTACACCTTGGTGACGAGTGCCTTATTCGGCGTTAGTTTTTACAGATTAGGACATGCAAACGATCCTCTTGTTATTTTATGTGCTATCATCATTGCAGCGTCGTTCGGGTTTTTGATCTATAATTTGTCGAATAAAAGAAGTTCAAAGATTTTCATGGGCGATACGGGATCAATGATTCTGGGCTTCCTGCTGGCTTTTACAGGCATTTCGTTTATCGAGATTTTTATTGCAAAGCGCGATGAGGTCTTCTATCATCTCCAATCGGCACCCGTGATTGCTGTGGCTATTCTCATCCTGCCGATTATCGATACCATTACGGTCATTGCTACGAGAATTTATCACGGCAAATCGGTGTTTTCGGCGGACAGGAATCATATCCATCACAAATTATTAAATCTCGGATTGACTCACCGGCGCTCCACGGCTTATATTATCGCCTATTTTCTGCTGATCATCGTGGTAAGCTATTTTTTAAGGCATTTGGATGTCAATTTTTTATTATTGATAGTGCTGGTGTTGGAATTTTTGGGTGCTTATTTGCCTATATTTTTATTAAAGTTTAAAAAAGATTAAAATAATTATATTTTTGTAAAAAATGATTAATGAGAAAAGCCTATCGGTTTAGCGTATTTCTATTGCTATTGCTCTGTGGACTGTCGTCCTGCATTTCGCAGAAAGACATTCGCTATCTGCAGCCAAGTGAAAGTCTCACCATCAACGAGGAAGGTTTGGTGCCTTATAATGTGCCTGAATATAGAATTACAAAGGGTGATATTTTGACACTGAACGTCGTCACGACGCCCAAAGGTGATGCAGCGCAATTCTATTCGTCCCTCAATGCATCAACATCCGGAGCTACCGGCGGAGCGCCCACTACACCCGTTGGCGGAATATCCTCCAATAGCGGAAGCAATGCAACGGGAGGAAATCCGACTTTCTATTTTAATGGACTGAAGGTGGACTCCAATGGCGACGTTAACATCTTCGGAATAGGATATGTAGTCTCTCCTTAAGCTACCTATAATTTACTGATTATTAGTATTTTGGGTTTAAAATAGCTTGTTTTTTATTGCAAGAATTTGTATCTTAGAGCTTTAAAACCTTGCAAATAT
>NZ_QOVY01000027.1 GCF_003932955.1 Chryseobacterium sp. SC28 | reverse complement strand
TGGTTATAATATTTGAAATTCATAAACAATTATCTGATTATCAGGTATAAATATACAAAATTCCACATTAATTACCAAAAAAATCCGCCTCTAGTTGTGAGACGGATTCTTTTAATTTTGCCAGTCAGATTATATTTTTATCTTTAGAGACTTCAAAAACTATAAATTTTTATGTCCTCAATTTCAATCTCAGAAAGCCTAAAAAGATTAGGCATTTCTCCTCAAAACAACGGAACTTCCACTGGATTGGACTTTTTTTCCTCAGGAAAATCAATCGACAGCATTTCTCCCGCAGACGGAAAATTAATTGCAACCGTCAAAACTTCCGACACCTCCGACTACGAAAAAGTGCTCGCCAAAGCTCAAGAAGCTTACAAAGAATTCCGGCAGATACCTGCGCCGAAACGTGGCGACATCGTGCGCCAATTTGCAAATAAATTGAGAGAATACAAAGCGGATTTGGGCAAACTGGTGTCGTACGAAATGGGCAAATCTTTGCAGGAAGGCCTTGGCGAAGTTCAGGAAATGATCGACATCTGCGAATTTGCGCTCGGCCTGTCTCGCCAGCTCTACGGTTTTACGATGCACTCCGAAAGGCCGGGCCACAGGATGTACGAGCAATATCACCCGCTGGGAATCGTGGGCGTGATCTCTGCATTCAATTTTCCCGTTTCTGTTTGGAGCTGGAATGCGGCGCTGGCTTGGGTTTGCGGCAATGTCGTCATCTGGAAACCCTCAGAGAAAACGCCACTCTGCGCCCTGGCCTGCCAAAATATAATGGCAGAAGTTATCAAAGAAAATAATCTTCCGGAAGGGATTTCCAGTGTGCTCGTCGCAGATCACGAAATAGGTGATAAATTGGTCAACGACAAAAGAATTTCGCTCATTTCTTTCACAGGTTCGACCAAAGTTGGAAGAATCGTCGGGAAAAATGTAGCCGAACGTTTCGGAAAATCGATTCTGGAATTGGGCGGCAATAATGCGATTATCATCACAGAAAATGCGGATATCAATATGAGCATCATCGGCGCTGTGTTCGGCGCAGTGGGAACGGCCGGACAAAGATGTACTTCTACAAGACGATTAATCATCCACGAATCTGTCTATGACGAAGTGAGAGACCGTCTGGTGAAAGCTTACGGACAATTGAAAATCGGAAATCCGTTGGACGAATTCAATCACGTGGGTCCTCTAATTGACAAATCTGCCGTACAACAGTATTTGGATTCCATCGAAAAATGTAAAGCAGAAGGCGGAAAATTCGTGGTGGAAGGTGGCGTTTTGGAAGGCAAGAACTACACTTCCGGCTGTTATGTGAAACCTTGCGTTGCCGAGGTGGAGAATCATTACGAAATCGTTCAACACGAGACATTTGCACCAATTCTTTATTTGATTAAATATAAAACTTTGGACGAAGCAATCGCTTTACAAAACGATGTTCCTCAAGGTTTAAGCTCCGCAATAATGACTCAAAATCTAAGAGAAGCAGAATTGTTCCTTTCAAACAGCGGTTCCGATTGTGGCATTGCCAACGTGAATATCGGAACTTCAGGTGCGGAAATTGGTGGCGCTTTTGGCGGCGAAAAAGAAACGGGCGGCGGAAGAGAATCCGGCTCCGATGTCTGGAAATATTATATGAGAAGGCAAACCAATACGATTAATTATACGAGCAGTTTGCCTTTGGCTCAGGGAATTAAATTTGATTTGTAAAATCTAATTATTGATGAATATTGTTGAACACTTTGAAATTGAGACCACAAAAGATCTGGAAGAAAGTTTGGCTGAGCTGCGAAAAATTACAAATAAAAATTATTTTTCTTTTTTTGGCTGGAAGGACCAGACGATGTTTCGAGGAAAAGTTTCTCGTAGAATGTTTAAAGTTACAAAGATTGCTAATGCCAGAGGGATTTTAGAAGCTGTTTCTACAGGGAATATTTCTGAAAAAGATGGAAAAACAATTATTGAAATATCAATTAAACCGGCGATATACAGTATAGTTTTTTCGGCAATAATGACAGTTTTCATAATGTTTTTGGTCATTTTTTTAAATGTAATAGGATTATTAAATATAATGATGAACGTAGTTTTTGTCTTTTTTGTCTTAGTATTTACGATGGTTCCACTTTTTTCGTATGATGAAGAAAAAGAAAAATCTAAAGATAAACTAATAGAAATTTTTAAATAATAGAATTCATAAATGATAACAACTACAGAGAATAAAGTAAAAGAAACCCTCGCCAAACACATCCTAGCAGACGGTTTCGATTTTGTGATGGATTATGAAAAATCCCACGGTTCCTACATCGTTGACCGATTGACTGGTAAAGAATATCTTGATATGTTCTCGATGTTTGCGTCGGCTTCCGTTGGTTACAACCATCCTTACATTTTGGAAAAAGCCAATTGGCTGGGGAAAATGGCAATTTACAAACCCACTTTGAGCGATGTTTATTTGCAGGAATTTGCCGATTTTATGGACGTTTTTTCCAGAGTTGCGATCCCGAAAGAATTGCCTTATTGCTTTTTCGTAGAAGGCGGCGCATTGGCCGTAGAAAACGCTTTGAAAACGGCTTTTGACTGGAAAACCAGAAAGAACTGGCAGAAAGATATCGATAAAGAAGCTAATTTAGTCATTCATTTCAAACAGTCTTTCCACGGGAGAAGTGGTTATACCTTGTCATTAACCAACACCTCTGATCCAAGAAAACACCAATATTTCCCAAAATTTGATTGGCCAAGAATTACCAATCCAAAACTTAATTTCCCAATCACGGAAGAGAATCTGGAAGAAACCATCAAGCACGAGCAAATGGCGTTGCTTCACATCCAGGAAGCTATTTTGGTGAATCCGGATCAGGTGGCGTGTATCATTATCGAACCAATCCAAGCGGAAGGCGGTGACAATCATTTCCGAAATGAATTTTTTGTAGAATTAAGAAGAATCTGCGACGAAAACGAAATTCTTTTGATTCTGGACGAAGTTCAAACAGGCATCGGGATGACAGGAAAAATGTGGGCTTACCAGCATCTGGGAATCACTCCGGATGTGATTGCTTTTGGCAAAAAAACCCAGGTCTGCGGGATTTTGGCTAATAAAGAAAAACTGGACGAAGTGGAACACCACGTTTTCCAAGAAAGTTCGAGAATTAACTCTACTTTTGGCGGCAATTTCATCGATATGCTTCGTTTTCAGTTGATTTTAGAAATTATCGAAAATGAAAATCTGCTGGAAAACGCCAAAGTTGTAGGCGAATTTTTATTGGATGAACTACAAAAATTAGAACAAAAATATCCGGAACACATCTTCGCTTCCAGAGGAAAAGGACTGATGTGCGCCTTTGACCTCAAAGATCCTGAAAGCCGCAACCAGCTTAGGGAAAGGCTTTACAAAGAAGGCGTTATTGTGTTGGGTTGTGGCGACAAGTCGATCAGATTTCGCCCGCATCTTAATGTAACGAAAGCAGAAATCCAGACCGTTTTAGACAAGATAGATTCAATTTTTGAGAATTTAATATAAAGAATTTCTGCTTTTGATATTTTTTTGCTAAATTGCTATCCCTTATTAACATCAAAATCCGGAATTATGAATGCAAGCACAAGAGTCTCTGTTTACGAGAGCAGCAGCCCCCAGGAGATCCAGCTGATGAAGTCTAAGCTGGAAGATGCAGGAATAAAATGCGATGTGGAAAACTCTTATCTCAGTTTTCTATCCACTCCAACTGCAACCCATATTTTTATAAAAGTTGATCTTCGAGACGAAAAAAGGGCATTTGAGATCATCGATGAGTATTTAAAATCAAGTCAAAATTGATTTCATCTGTAAATTTTATTATTTTTATTTATCAGATGCTATCTCCGCTCAATCGGTTTATTTATCGTTCATTTCGGCTTATGTCGATTTCATAGTTTTAAATTTTACGTTTTACAGAAGTCGGGTTCAAAATTCTTTGGATCCGATTTTTTTGTCAAAATATTCATTTTTAAGTTTGTAATTAATCATAAAATCCTTATCATTGCAATTCCAAAAAAGGGGAATTAGCTCATCTGGCTAGAGCGTTAGACTGGCAGTCTAAAGGTGACGGGTTCGATCCCCGTATTCTCCACCAAGCTTGTCCTTACAAATATTTGTAAGGATTTTTGCTTTACGGTTTTGTTATTTTTTTCCATAGATTTGTGATGTCAAATCAGTTGCAAAAACGCACTCCCAATTGAAATATTAATAATGATTCCAAAAGCATTCCTTTCCAGATTATTCAAAAGCAGATTTTCGGTATTATTTTCAATGCTAAGCCTTTACGTAGTGCTTTCATTCATTGTTCGGCTTGTATTTCTCGTATGGTCATCCAATGATTTTGATTTTAGCTATGGTTGTTCTATTTTTGTTAATACTATAAGTTAACCAATCGCTTTACGCAATATTGAAGTACATTTATAAAGCCAAGCTGAGCCTGCGGAAGCCTGATAGCTAAAAAAATCGGTAAAACTAACTTAATGGTGATTAAAATCTTATTTATGAAAAGATCTGCGCTGGTAATTCTATTTTCACTAATCCTATTATCTTGCGGAGCTTCTAAGCCTGCAAAAAAATATGCTTACAAAAAGCCAACAACCACCCAATCTGCCAATCTCAAAAAACTGAACTCGGCATATTCTGGTAATGTTTCCGGCAAAAGAGCGTCCGTCGTCAGCGATGCAGAAAGCTATCTGGGTGCGCCTTACAAATACGCCGGCAATACCAAAGCAGGTTTCGATTGCTCAGGTTTGGTTTGCAAAGTATTTGATGAGAATGATCTCAAAATGCCAAGACGCTCCGAGGATCAAGGGAAGACAGGATCTGCCATCAATATTTCTGCGGTGAAACCGGGCGATCTGCTGTTTTTTGCAACATCCGGCGGGCAGGCGGTCACGCACGTCGGTATCGTCAACGCGGTCTCGGCAAACGGCGAAGTCACCTTCATCCATTCTTCTACTTCCAAAGGGGTTATCATCTCATCGCTCAACGAAACCTATTGGAACAAAGCCTTTCTTTTTGCGAGAAGTGTGCTTTAGTTTTATTATTTTTGCGCCAAGCAATTTTTAATGGATCAGAATTCATTAATTATTGACGCAAATCATTAAACCAGTATCAAATCTCATTTATAAAATTTATGTCTTTAAAGGAAAAAATCGAAAAAGCGTGGGATAATCGCGAACTTTTGAAGGAGGAAGAGTACCAAAATGCAGTGCGAGAAGTCGTTGCAAAGCTGGATGCGGGAGAGTTGAGAACAGCCGAACCTACGGAAAACGGCTGGCAGATCAACGAATGGGTGAAGAAAGGCGTCGTGATGTATTTCCCAATCCAAACGATGGAAACCATAGAAGTGGGTCCATTCGAATTCCACGACAAGATTCCGCTGAAGAAGAACTATGCCGAAAAAGGCGTTCGAGTAGTGCCGCACGCCATCGCAAGACACGGCAGTTTTGTCGCCGGCGGCGTGATTTTGATGCCCTCTTACGTCAATATTGGCGCCTACGTCGATTCCGGAACGATGGTAGATACTTGGGCAACGGTTGGAAGTTGTGCGCAGATTGGTAAAAATGTACATCTGAGTGGCGGCGTGGGAATTGGCGGCGTTTTGGAACCTTTGCAGGCGGCGCCGGTAATCATCGAGGATGATGCTTTTATCGGTTCCAGATGTATCGTCGTAGAAGGCGTTCGCGTTGGCAAAGAAGCCGTTTTGGGTGCGAATGTTTGCTTGACGATGTCTACTAAAATTATAGACGTTACAGGATCTGAACCAATCGAAACAAAAGGCTATGTTCCCGAGCGTTCGGTGGTAATTCCCGGAAGCTATACAAAGCAGTTTCCTGCCGGCGAATATCAAGTACCGTGCGCCTTGATCATCGGGAAAAGGAAAGAATCTACCGATAAAAAAACCTCGCTCAACGATGCTTTGAGAGAAAATAATGTGGCGATCTAGAAACATTATATTATCCGATGATTGGTTTAATTCATCATTATGAAAAATGAAGATACTCGTGATTCAACAAAAGATGATTGGAGACGTTTTGGCGAGCTCCATCATCTGCAATAATTTAAAAAATGAGTATCCGAATGCTCAGATCGATTATCTCATCCACCCCTTTACCAAGGCTGTCGTAGAGCATAATCCTAATATCGACCACATTATACTTTATACAGAGGAGCTCCAAAACAACAAAATCCGGCTTGCTAAGTTCCTTTGGAAAATCAGAAAAGCGAAGTACGACATCGTAATTGACGCTTACGGAAAAATAGAAAGTGCCTTGATTACTCGCTTTTCCGGCGCGCCAAGAAGAATAGGTTTTGCCAAAAAAGGAACGCTATGGGCATACAACTTCCCTGTCCGGCATCATAATACTGCCAAGACAACAGCCGGCCTTGCCATAGAACGGAGGGAAAATCTTTTTAAAAACCTGCTGACCAAGCCCCTTGATAATCTTCCTAAGATATTTCTGACAGAAGAGGAAAGCAAGACGGCTCTGCAGCTTTTCTGCTCGCACGGCATAGATCCTTCCAAGGAAGATGTTGTTATGATGAGCATTTTGGGCAGCATAGAAGAAAAGACCTATCCGAAAAAATATATGGCAGACTTGATAAATCTGATTGCCAAACAGGACAAGGTGAAAATTCTTTTCAATTATTTACCACAGCAATCGCCGGATGTTAAGGAACTATATAATTTATGTTCTGATGAAGCGCAATCTAAAATAATCTTAGATTTCACGAGCTCGGATCTTCGATCGTTCATTGGGATACTCAGCCACTGCAAAGTAATGATTGGCAACGACGGCGGAGCGGTAAACATAGCGAAGGCTCTTCAGAAACCTACCTTTACCATATTTTCTCCTTGGATACGCAAGGAAAGTTGGAGCATCTTTGAAGACGGGTATTTTCACAAAGCTGTTCATCTCCGAGACTTTTTGCCCGAAGTCTTTGCGGACGAAAACCGAAAAGAACTGAAAAAAAAATTTGCACCTTATTACGAACTTTTCCGCCCAGAGCTTATCCGGCCTGCTTTAACCGATTTTTTAAACATCCATTTGCAAAATCATGTATAGATTTTTGATTTACATTTCGCACCCGTACAGCATACCGATCGGGAAGCCCTTGCAAGCGGAGATAGAATCCCGCGGATACGAGGTTTGCTGGTTTTCGGAACTCGAATATACCAAAAAGTATTTCACGGGAGACGAAAGGATCCTTTCCGTCCAGCAAGTTTTAGATTACAAACCCCATATTGTGCTGACAGCCACCGACATCGTGGCCGATTTTTTTACGGGGATCAAAGTGCAGGTGTTCCACGGTTTTTCAGCCAACAAACGTCCGGTAATGAGCAGCCACTTTAGAATCCGTGGTTTTTTTGATTTGTACACCACGCAAGGACCATCGACGACGGAAATCTTCCGTCAGCTGGCCAAAAAATACGGATTTTTCGAAGTCGTGGAAACAGGTTGGTCCAAGGTAGATCCGCTTTTCCCGCTGGAAAAAAAAGCCCCGGGCGAAAAACCGGTTATCCTGATTTCCTCCACCTTTACCACCCGACTAAGCCTAACAAAGATTGAGGAAGTATATGAGGAAATAAAACGCTTATCAACCACAGGTCTATACCATTTTTTGTGCGTGCTTCATCCGAAATTAGACGAGGAAACCAAAATCAAATTTCAAAATCTGGAAAATGAAAATTTTCAGTATTTCGATACCACAGATCTGATTCCGCTCTACAAAAAAGCCGACCTGATGTTTTCCGACACCACCTCGGCGATTATAGAATTTCTGCTGCAGGAAAAACCCGTGGTCACGTTTCGCAACAACAAGCCGGGAGCGCATCTGATCAACGTTACAGAAGTTTCAGAAATAGAAAAATCTATCGCGCTGGCTCTTACCAAACCAGAGAAAACGATGATGGCCATCCGCGATTTTATCCGGCATACGCATCCTTATCACGACGGAAAATCCAGCAGCAGGGTAATTGATGCCGCAATTTCTTTCCTCCAAAAAGACAAATCCCATCTGAAATCTAAACCTTGGAATCTTATCCGAAAATGGAAAATAAGAAAACGGCTGAACTATTTTACACTCCACTCCTACAACCGACCAATTACCGTCAAACCAGAAGATACCATTTGACGGCGATATTAGTGCATCTCATATTTTCTTTCTCCAAATATCGCGGAGCCAATCCGAACGGAATTGGAGCCGCATTCGATGGCCAAAGGAAAATCGCCGCTCATTCCCATTGATAAAGTTTCTAAAGGTTTGAGTTGAGAAAGTTCGTCGAAAAGCTTTTTCAAGACGCCGAATTCTTGGCGGATTTGAGTTTCATCCTCCACAAAACTCGCCATGCCCATCAAGCCTTTTATTTCAATATTCGGATAATTTCCGGCTAAGTATTTATTAAAAATATCTTTGGCTTCATCAACTGTCAATCCAAATTTCGTCTCTTCTTTCGCGATTTTCACCTCAAGCAAAACATTGATTTTGCGATTGTTTTTAAGAGCTTCTTTATCAATTTCTTTCAACAGTTTTTCGCTGTCAACGCTTTCTATCATTGAGATAAAATTGGCAATATATTTCACTTTGTTTGTTTGAAGATGCCCGATCAAGTGCCACTCAATATCGTTTGGAAGAACAGGTTGTTTTTCCATCAGTTCCTGAACTTTATTCTCGCCAAAAGCTCTTTGTCCCAGATCATAAATTGCTTTGATTTTTTCAGAAGGATGGGTTTTGGACACCGCTACCAGTTTTACATTTTCGGGAATTTGCGAAAGGACATTTTGATAATTTGATTCGAGTGACATTGCTATGATTTTTTGATGTAATGCAAAATTAATCATTAATTATCTTAACAAAACCAGCTCCCGAATTGTTCTAAAATTCGTAAATTTGAGGAAATTTTTATTAGAATTAATATTCAAAATATATGAGTCAATTTGATGTAACCATTATCGGTTCTGGTCCCGGCGGCTATGTGGCGGCGATCCGCGCTGCCCAATTGGGTTTCAAAACAGCAATTATCGAAAAATATCCCACCTTGGGCGGGACTTGTCTTAATGTGGGATGTATCCCTTCAAAAGCTTTGCTGGACAGCTCTGAACATTTCGAAAAAGCAAAGCACGACTTTGCCAATCACGGCATCCTCATCAATGAGCCAACCGTCGATCTCGCAAAAATGATTGCCCGCAAAAATGAAGTGGTGGATCAAACGACCAAGGGCATCAACTTTTTGATGGATAAAAACAAAATCACTGTTTTTGAAGGCGTGGGCAGTTTCGAATCGGCGACCCAGATCAAAGTTTCCAAAAACGACGGTTCTTCGGAACTGATCGACTCCAAATACATCATTATCGCCACGGGTTCCAAACCATCCAGCCTGCCTTTCATCAACCTTGATAAAGAAAGAATCATCACTTCTACGGAAGCTTTGAATCTCAAAGAAATTCCGAAACATCTGGTCGTGATCGGCGGCGGCGTTATCGGTCTGGAGCTTGGTTCCGTGTATTTGAGGCTGGGTTCTCAGGTGACTGTGGTGGAGTTTATGGATAAAATCATCCCCGGAATGGACGGAAGTTTGTCTAAGGAATTACAAAAAGTTCTGAAAAAACAAGGTATGAAATTCGAACTTTCTACGGCGGTTTCAGCTGTCGAAAGAAACGGAGATTATGTAAAAATAACTGCTAAAAACAAAAAAGGAGAAGAAGTCAACTTCGAAGGCGATTATGTTCTGGTTTCTGTAGGAAGAAGACCTTACACAGAAGGACTTGGATTGGAAAAAGCAGGCGTGGAACTGGATGAAAGAGGAAAGGTAAAAGTCAATGAACACCTTCAAACCAATGTATCCAACATCTATGCGATCGGCGACGTTATCAAAGGGGCGATGCTGGCTCACAAAGCCGAAGAGGAAGGAACTTTGGTTGCTGAGATCTTGGCTGGCCAAAAACCGCACATCAATTATAACTTGATTCCAAGTGTTGTTTACACTTGGCCGGAAGTAGCCGGAGTTGGGAAAACCGAGGAACAATTGAAAGAAGAAGGCGTGGCCTACAAAGTTGGGAATTTCCCAATGAGAGCATTAGGACGAAGCCGTGCAAGCGGCGACACAGATGGTTTTGTAAAAATCATGGCTGACGAAAAAACTGACGAAGTTCTAGGTTTCCATATGATTGGCGCAAGAGCCGCAGATCTCGTTGCAGAAGGCGTTATCGCAATGGAGTTTCGTGCAAGCGCAGAAGACATCGCAAGAAGCTCTCACGCGCATCCAACTTATGCAGAAGCTGTGAAAGAAGCTGCGTTGGACGCAACCGGAAAGCGGTCGATTCATACGTAATTTTGGATTTTAAAATCATAAAAAGAGAGAAGTGTAAAATGCTTCTCTCTTTTGTTTGATGAAAAAAGTTTTGCTTGACGCATTAAATTGCTACTCAATTTGTTTTTATTTTTGTTAAAAAAGCAGTTATGATAAAGGAACTCGACAAAGATTTCAGCAGTCTGAATGAATACATCGGTCAACTGAAACCCAGCAAAATTTTCATTTTGGTAGATGAAAATACGCACGACCATTGTTTGCCGATTTTACTCCCGAATTTGGAAACCGATATCCCGTTTGAAATCATCGAAATAGAAGCCGGCGAGGAAAATAAAAACCTTGCGACAGCCACGCAGCTTTGGGAGATATTCGCGGAAATGGGAGGCGACAGGAAATCGCTACTCATCAATCTCGGTGGCGGCGTGGTCTCCGATATGGGCGGTTTTGTGGCTTCAACTTATAAAAGAGGTTTTAAATTTATAAATATTCCCACCACTTTGCTGGCGATGTGCGATGCGTCGATTGGCGGAAAAACCGGAATCGATCATCAGTATCTTAAAAATATTATTGGAACTTTTGCGCTGCCCGAACATATTTTTTTATATCCAAAATTCCTAGAAACCTTGAAGTTTGAGGAACTGAGAAGTGGTTTTGCGGAAATGCTGAAACACGGTTTGATTGCAGATGCCGATCATTGGACCAAACTTAGTTCGCTGGATCAGATTTCGGCAGAAGGGCTTGCACCGTTCATCCATCGCAGTATGGAAATTAAAAATGAGGTGGTGACAAAGGATTTCAAAGAAGAAAATGTTCGCAAGATTCTGAATTTTGGCCACACGATTGGTCACGCCGTAGAAAGTCTTTTTCTTCAGAAAGGCAATTTGATCCCGCACGGAGAGGCCGTGGCGCTCGGAATGATTTGCGAAACCCATCTTGCTTTTTTGGCAGGATTGATAGATGTCGAACAGTCATCAAGCATCATTTCGACGATTCAGAAATTCTTCCCTTATATTGATATTTCTGAGTTTGAAAATGAGGAAATCTTGAAACTGATGGTCAATGATAAGAAAAATGAAGGTGGAAACATCAATTTCTCTTTAATCAACGGCTACGGAACTTGCCTTTTCGACCAGAAGTTGCAGCCCAATCAAATCAAGTTGGCCCTGGATTTCTATAAAAAACTCAACAAACCGTAATTTTAACCTTTTTATTTTGAGGGTTCTTAGTACTTGAAAAATAGACTGTTATATCCTAAATCGGAAGAAGTAACCAGGAGATGTAATTTTTTGGCAAAGTATTTGAAAGTATGTTTTGCGTAAAACAAAAAATTAAAATTTGATATTATGAAAAAGTTATTTTTAGGATTAGGCTTAGTGCTTGGTTCCTTTGCATTCGGTCAGACAATGAGTACAACAACTTCCACCAGCAGACCTATGTTTGGGATCAAGGCCGGAATCAACGTCGCTTCTTTGTCGGACGATGGTTTTGATGATACGACTTCCAAACTGGGATTTGCCGGCGGTGTTTTTATGAATGCACCCTTATCAGAGCAATTTAGCATCCAGCCAGAGGTGATGTACAGCCAGATGGGATCGGAAGTCGAGGGTCAATATGCCAATACGCATTACAGTACAAAATTGAATCTGGACTATATTACGGTTCCTGTGATGTTCCAATTTAGAGCGACTCCTGAATTTTACATCGAAGCCGGTCCGGAATTTGGCTTTTTAGTCAGTGCCAAATCAAAGGATACAGTAGGAAATTTCAGTGCAACGAATGAAATCGACACCGATAATTTTAACAGCTTCAACTTTGGATTGGGCTTAGGCTTAGGATTCGACATTACCGAAAACTTCGGTGTGAATGCAAGATATGTTGCAGGTTTCACGGATATTAACAAAGACGGGGAAACATCCTTGCAAAATGAGGACAACAAAAACAGAAACAATACCTTCCAGGCGGGTGTTTATTTCAAATTCTAATATTTTAAATCTCTAAATTTTATAAAAGACCGATTCATTCGGTCTTTTTTGTTTCATTATTTATATTTTTGTGGATCTGTTACAATTATAAATATATGAAAAGAAAACTTCAGGTCTTGGCAATACTAATATCGGCCACGGTTTCATCGCAATCTTTTGGACTGAAAGCGGGCGCTAACGTATCTACCATCAGTAAAGAAAAAAGTTGGGATGACACCAATGCTAAGTTGGGCTATTACTTAGGCGTTTATATGCATGCTCCCGTCAATAGTGTTTTCAGCATACAGCCCGAAGTGCTTTACAATAGTGTCGGCGTGAAGTATGATAGCGGCGATGTCTCCCACACGCTTAGCTTGGATTATATTTCGGCGCCTATTATGTTTCAGTTCGAGCCTATTCCCAATTTATTTTTGGAAGCAGGTCCGCAATTTTCCTTTTTAGTGGGCAACAGCGACCGTTATAAAACTGATGATGTGGTCACGATCAAGAAGTACAAGAACAATTCCAACTATAATAGTTTTGATTTGGGCGGTGCCGCAGGATTAGGTTTTAAGATCAACAACATCACCATAGGTGTCCGATATGTGGTAGGCTTTACAGATATTAAAAAATCTGGATCAACGACGTGGAGCAACGATGATAAACAGCTTCGCAACAATGCGTTCCAAATCGGTTTGCAATACGGATTTTAGAACGCCTCTTAAATCAAAAGACCTACTCTATTTCAGCAGGTCTTTATTTTTTTAGTAAAGTGGCTATTTCTAAAGAAAATTTTTGCCTGCAGTCTCTGAGTTATTATAAATTAAAATTCTATAAGTTCGAATAACGTTAAAAAACAATTTAATTATCCGCTTGTCTTTTTAACTTTTATTCCGTAATTACCACCCTCGTTCCCTGCGTATGCGCATTCATCTGAGGTGCGTAATAGTTTTGCAAAGTTGTAATTCCATTAGAAAATTTCCCGCTTGCATTTGCCACATAATCATATTCAAAAACATATTTTCCTTTCGGCATATTTTCTATGTAAAAATTGGTGGAAGCATCTTTGGTTACCTGATAATAGCCCAAATTATTCTTCCATTCATAACCCGAAATCACATCAATTGGTTCAAAACCTGCGGCTCTCATATCTTTCAGGTGAATGAATTCCATATTTCTGTCCGTGTTCAGAATCATCCTTACCGTCACTTTATCACCAACTTTCAAAGGAGAATTTTCATTGATTTTAATTAATTGTTCACCGTTTTCAGTTTTCACTTTTTTATACAATTCTTTCGTGATAGAAAGATAGCTTTCCGAAGATTTTATCTTATCCAAATCCTCGTAATATTGCCAGAACAAGCCACCTTGCACAATTCCCGGACTGTCTTTTTTAATAAAAACTGTGGCTAAGCTTTTATCTAAATTATCAGAAATAACGGCTTGTTTCACATAACCCGTCGCTTGCGTTAGCGGATTCAGAGCTTTTCCGCCCCAACTAATTTCCGCTTTGTCAGATGCCACAGAAGTCCAAGATTTCCCTGAATTCAGAATCGTAAAAATCACTTCCGCCGTTCCGCGCGAACTTCCCCAAGAGTTTACTTCTTTTTGAGTTACGAGCCAGATTTTCATTTCTTCAATAAAGTTTTCGTCCGCTGGAGTTAGTTTTTGGAAAGCTTCCAACGCGCCGGCGTGATTCACGGTTTTTGAAGAATACCAACCCCAGTCGTTTAGATTCTGTTTCCAATAAACACCTTGAGTTTCAGTATCTGTCGATGTTTCCTTAAGATAAGTCATTAATTTTTTTGAAATATCTTTTAAACCATAATCATTAAATAAAATTGCCAATCTATGCAATCCAAAGAAAGTGAAATCAGTGATTTTTTCAGTTTTAGCTTTAGATATAACCGCAGTTTTCAAAGCTTTTCCTTTTGCAGTTAAAGGATAATCTTTTTCCCAATAATTTCTGGTGTCAAGATAATCAATCACGAAATTGTTCCAAACATTGTCCTTTGTCCCACTGAGCGGAGTCGAAGTGTCATAATATTTATTCACTTCATTATCAACATAAGAAACCAGTTTTGCAACCATTTCTTTTTGTTCAGAACTTTGATAATCCGCCACATTTCCTTTCAGCCATTCATTGATTCTCCCAAGATTTTTCAAAATATACAACGAATTGTAATACGAACTCGGATAACCAGCGTACCAACTGAAACCGCCGTCCGGATTTTGCAATTTCTGCAATTCCGACCAGTCATTTGTGATGGAATTTCGCATCGTATTTGCATCAAACAATCTCGCCAGTTTTTCCATTTGCTCAGTTTCGTTTTTCGATTCCAAAACCCACGGCGTTTCTTCCAAAAGCAATTGTTTCAACTCTTGATTTTTCTCCAGATTCGAAGTCAATAAACCTTTGGATTGATATTCTTCAAAAACGGTTTTCAGTTTCGGATTCGCTTCGAAAATTTCCGCAGCCAAAACATCCGCAAACCATTTGTTGAAGATAACATCCGCAGAATTATTCGTGTCATTTTTCAAACTTGGAAGTGCAAACATAATTTCCCAAATCGGATTCGTCGTCAATTCCAAAGTGTTGGATACATTGGTCAAAGTTTTAGAATTTGAATTTTTCAGATTTTCCAAAGTGAAAGTTTTCGTCTGCCCTTCTTTCACAAAAATCGGAAGCGCATCCGTCACCAACATTCTGTTCGGCAAAACGGCGATTGCTTTTTGTTCACCATCCGAAAATGAGCTTGAAGTCCCATCTCCTTTGGAGAGGGGATTTAGGGGTGAGGATTTTGCAACAATTTTAATGATAATTGAAGAAACATCTTTCGGAACTTTCACTTTCCAATTCACCACAGAATTTCCGTTTTCCGTTACTTCAAAGGGTTTTTGGGTGTCATTCAGATTAAATTTTTCCGAAATATCTTCATTCGTAAACGCATTCAAAATCTGCAATTGCGCCACACCATTCAGTTTTTGATTCACCAAACTCGATAGTTTTGATTGCAAATTCAGTTCATCACCTTCACGCAAAAATCTCGGATAATTTGGTGTGATAGAAAACTCTTTCTGCGTTACCACCGATTTTTCCAAAGTCGCAGAACGCGCATCTTTTGTATGAGCCAAAAACATCAGCTTCCATTGCGTCAAAGCTTCCGGAGAAGTGAATTCAAAACTTACATTTCCATCTTTATCCGTCAAAAGAGTTGGGTAGAAAAACGCCGTTTCGTTGAGGTTTTGACGAACCGGGATTTTGTCCAAGTCATTTTTATCCGTTGAATTAGAGCCAATTTTAGGAGCTTTTCTAGGTTCTGGAACTACGTTTTGTATTACTTCAACCTTATCCAACATCATTTCTTTTTTAGCCATCGGTGTTGGTGCTGTCGCATAACCTACCACAACTACTTCTTCAAGAGTAACAGAATTTGATCTGTTTTCCGACTTTGTTTTAAATCTTTGTTCATAAATTCCACCATCAAACCAATTAAATTGTGGGTTACTAATATTATAAGTCTTTAAATATTTAGCATTCTTATTAAATTTTTCCTGACTTAAACCACTTCTCAAATCATAAGAACTTTGGTAGAACGAAGGATAAAATCCTCTCCAATTCCAACTATTCGAAGCAAATTGATCCAGCGACTTGTCGTACATACTCGCCAAAACTTCCGCTGTCACTCTGAGCGGAGTCGAAGAGTTTTTATCTGCGCCGGAAACTTTCACCGTCCATTTTTCTTTTTGTCCGGGCTGAAGTTTGTCACGGAAAGTCACCGTTTCAATTTTCAAATCATCTTTGCTGTCAGCAATTTTCAAATCTACATTCTCAGTTTTGACATCATTAAAAGCGACTAACTGAAATTGTAAATTAACTCTCGAAACAGTTTCATCTTTCGGAATCAAAGTTTCATATTCCAGAATTCCGTTTTTGAAAAAATGCGTTTCCGTCACCGTTTCGCCTTTTCCATTTTGAATAAAAACATTCACCAAAGCATCCGGAACTGCTGAATAAACAAACACTTTTGCTTTCTCACCACGTTTGAAATCCTGTTTTGGCTTAATGACTTCCAGGAACGGTTTTTGATTTTTCCCGAGCGATTTCTTATTCCAAACTTTGAAGAATTGCTCCGTTTTTATCGTGTCTTTTCCTTCAATATTATAAAGTTGAAGTTTGTAAGTTCCCGCTTCCAATTTCCCTAAATCTAAATTAGTTGTCGGTTGTTGGTTGTTGGTTGATGGATTTTTTGCTACACTGAGCGGAGTCGAAGTGTTTTGTATTTTATCAAACACCACTTTTTCAACTTTCCAATTTTTCACATCCTCATTTTTATCAAATCTGTCGTGTGGAAATTTTTGCACAAATTCTTCTTTAGAAAATTTTGGCAAATCCTGAATTGTATTTTCAAACCGGCTTCTGAAAATCTGCTTCGGTTCTTCCAATTTTTCCAATTTTGCATTGTAAGATTTTGCGAGAACTTGGTCGTTGTAATTCTTCGTCGAAACATTCAGTTTTACAGCTTCATTTGTAAAATAATCTGTCACGCTGAGCGGAGTCCAAGCGTCCGTAACTGTAATATAATGAGAAACCGAAGCCACTTTCACATTCGTGTCCGCAGATTGCGTTTCGCCGTTGATGTCCGTCACAGAAGCGTTGATGGCGTAATTATCAATCTGAATACCTTCCAAAGTTTCATCCTTTTTAAGTTCTACTTTGATGGTAAATTCGCCTTTTTCATTAGTTTTGACGGTTCCAAGAATTGAGTTTTCATTATCATTCCCACGCGGATACCACCAGAAATATCTCCATCTTATATTCTGTTTTTTGATTTCATAATTCACGGTCGAGTTGCTTAATGCAACACCGGAAAACATCATCGCTTTTCCTTTCAGCTCGATGGTTTGGCCGTATTTGTACTCGTCTTTTATCGGCTCAAAAGTCACTTCAAACTTCGGACGTTTGTATTCTTCAACCTGAAAATCTGAGTAACCGCTAATGTTATAATTTGCATCATCGTCATCATTATCAACTTCGATATTGAAATTCCCATTCAACTTATTTTTAGGTAAGGTAAAACTTCCGCTGACAGAACCAAATTCATTGGTTGTCAGTTTCAAAGTTTGTAATTCTTCGTCGTTGGTGTCGTTCAAAGTAATATTCAATTTCACATTTTCCAGCGTTTTTACTTTCTGGGTTTCGCCATCGATTCCCGTTGCAATCACTTTAAAATAAACGATTTGTCCGGGTCTGTAGATTTTTCTGTCCAAGAAAATCTGTGCAATTTCCTGATTTTTAGGCTTATTTCGGTTTCCGTAATCGTAGCCATAAACTTCGATCATCGTAAAATTGTTTCCGTTTTTCACAAGGAAGTTTCTGTAATATTCTTTGTTCACAGAATTTGGTAACACAAAATTTCCAGATTTGTCGGTTTTTACAGTATTTTTCGTAACCGCTTTTCCTCTTACATATTCCGTTACATCAAGGTTTTCATTGATGAAAGCTTTTCCGTTTTCGTTATTCACAAGTTTTAGAATATTTGCTTTTGGATTGCTGTCATCTTTTTTAGAAAAGATAATTTTAGAATCCGAAACCAGGAAATAATAATTCCCCTGAACCGAATTTTCCACCACATATTCCGCCAGATAAATCCCTGCGGGAAGCGCGTTGAGCTCCAAAGATGTCTTGTGCGTTTTAAAATCTGAAGATTCCGGCAAACTGAATTGGTCTTTTCTAATTAAAGATTTTTTAACTTTAGAAAAAGGATTTTTATAAGAATCAAAAACGTAATTCAGAAAACCTTGCGAATCAGCTTTCACTTCATAAATATTCAATGAAAATTCTTTGACGTTTTTGCCTTCCGCCACGATGTGAATCGGCCGGTTCGGTTGGGTTTCTTTCTCGTAAAAGAGATGGAGTTGCGGATTTTTTATCGCATTTTCATTGTTGATAATATTATTGATGAATTTCGATTTGGGATAAAGTTCTTTCGCTCTGTTGACCCAAACCAAAGCCGTTTTGTAGTCTTCTTTTTGCTGAAGAAGTTCGATCATTTCATCGATGATGAGAACTTTGTAATCACCTTTTGCAGATTCATCTTCAACCAGTTTTTCAAGTTGAGCGAATTGGTCTTTGCAATGATTCAGTTCACAATTATAATTGATTTTCTGATGTTGGAAATACAGTTTTGAATTCCCGGAATTCGTTGCAATCTCGGCATCATAAATCTCATTGATTTTCTTGGAATTGACTTTCAGTTCGTTTGGCGTGAACAGGCTTTGATTTTGGAGAAATTCGATATAATTGAAATTTGACCAGTCCAAAAGCGTAGGAAAATAATCCAAATTCTCGGTCGCTTCGAAGATTTCTTTGTACTTCTGAGTTGGTATTTTCTTCAAAAGCGAATTCTCTTTTTCTAAATCTGAATAATTCTTAGTCAAATAATTCTTGAAATCCAGTTTGCTCCAAGTCTCGATTTGTGAGAGATTCTGATTGTCGATATTGGTTTTCTGATTGATTTTCCAGGAATTATTATCGTAATAATCATTGATGAATTCCAAAGTCAGAAGATGAAATAATAGCTTCTCATCACCTTTCAGTTTGGTTTCCGTGCTTTGAAGTTTTGAGAAGAATTTTGAGTTTGCATCATTTTGAGTATCATCTTGTGTTTGCTTCAGAATGCTGAATTCCGCTTTCAGAGATTTGATGATTTGGCTGGCGTTGTTGTCTTTCGTCGCTTGGTTTTGAATGTCGAGAATGATGGGCAGATTGCTTTTGTAAGTTCCCTTTTTGTAGTTTTCCTCCACTTTTTTCCATTGAGATTCGTAATAGTTTTGCGCCGAAATATTGAGGAAAAAAAGCATCAGCAAAGCGAGAGTGATCGATTTTAGAAATTTCATATTTGTACTTTTTGTTGGGTATTAAGATGTAATTTGCCTTAATTTGTTAAAGATATGCCGATTTTAAATCTAATAAAAAAATATTTAATCGATAGCCAGATTTTTGTGGCCTTGATGGGAACGATGCTGGCCGCATTCTTTATGTTGCAGCAAAACATATTCCGCTGGCCCAGCCTCTTGCTGATTTTTATCACTTATTTTAGCGGTTATTTGTACACCAAATACCAGCATCGAAAACACATTTTTAAGAAAATTCTGGTTTTCAACGTCGTCTGCGCGCTGGCGAGTTTTTGTTTGATTATCTTCAATCATAATGAAATCCGCCTATTAAAATGGGCTGTAATCGTGGCCATCGGCTTGCTGTACAATTCTTTTTTTCTGGAAAAGTATATTAGAAAAATCCCTTTGTTGAAAGTGTTTTACGTGGGAGCCACTTGGGCTTTAATCAATTCTTGGCTGATTTTACCGCAATTCAGCTGGCTGATTTTTTCGATTTCTTTTCTGTTTATCTCAGCCTTGGTTTTGCCTTTTGACATTCGGGATATGAAAAGTGATGAGGTGGTGACTTTTCCAAGATTAATCGGGGTTCGAAAGACCAAACATCTGGCTTTTCTCTTAATATTCGTGGCCGCTCTTTTGAGTTTAAGATTTCTGGAATGGGAATTTGCGCTCAGTTTTTATTGGGCCGCCGTGGTTTCCGTTCTCCTGATCTATTTTTCCCAGCCATCTCACCGTGACTTTTATTTTTCGTTTGGTGTGGAAAGTTGTTGCGGATTGCCCTTGTTATTTTATATTTGTTGGCTTATAAATTGATAGTAGCAAAATATTAATCAATTTTTTTACCACCTATTTGTTATCTGATGCCTAAAGTTTTTTTCACGCTTTTATTGCTTTTGTGCAGTATTGTGTTTGTTTCTGCGCAGCAGAAACCAAAAAAGGATTCGATGTATTATAAGATCGAAGAATTCTCGGATCAAAGAAAATTTACCAAATTTCTTCACCGTTTGGTGTTTCGTCGGAAGGCCGATTCTGTATCGGTGAGGACGAGAACCAAGAAGCTGACACAAGAATCTTATGACGGAAAATACATCCGCAATATTACCATCGAAACCATTGACCCGTTCGGATATGGCTCCAAAGACAAGAAGGAAAATTCGCAATGGTACGATTGGTTCACCAATCACCTTCACGGGACTACAAGGATGTCGGTAGTCGATAGTTATCTGCTTTTCAAAAAAGGTGAAGAGTACAACGCCCAAAAACTCTACGAATCCGAACGTTTGCTTCGCGAAATGCCGTTTATAAACCGGGTCAACATTAGTGTTGCAGACAGCACTTCTACCCGAGATTCTATAGACGTTGTGGTGAGGGTCTTGGATTCTTGGAGCTTGAAACCAAAATTCAGCTATTCCGGTAGTAAAATAGGGCTTGGAGTGAGCGAAGAAAATTTTTTAGGTCTCGGTCACGGCGTTGATCTCCTGTACAGAAACGATTCCAAAGAAAATCAGGATTATCTGTTAGGCAGTTATACGGCTTACAATCTTTATGGCACCTATATCAATGCTCAAGTTTTGGGCGAAAGAGATTTTGATAAAAACGAAAGAATCAATTTCAATGTCAGAAGAGATTTCTTTTCTCCTCTTACCGTTTGGGCCGGCGGCTTCACATTCGAATATTTTATGCGCCGTGTAGCTTTGCCAATGGCGGATGTAGATGAATATCCAACAGTGCAGATCAAAGTGTTCAGCCAAGATCTTTGGGGCGGTTATCAGATTCCTGTTTCAGCGCAGCAGTCGCGAAATGTATCCAGCAATATTGCCCTTATGGCTCGTGTGCAAAACTATCAGTACAAAGACAGTCCGTACATCGATCAGTTTGATTATTTTCAGACTTACAATAGCTTTTTGGCTTCCGTGGGTTATATCCAAAGGAAATACTCTGTCGAGAAGAATATTTTTCTTTACGAGCAGCCTGAGGATATCTCGTACGGCAAATCTTTCAGTTTGACCGGCGGATTGTTATCAAGAAGCAACGATGTGATGCCCTATGCAGGCGTGTCTGCAGCCTATGGCGACTTTACAAAAATCGGTTATTTCAATATCAAGGCTCAGTTTGGCAGATTTTTTAACCAAGATATTGATAACAAGGAATCCTTCCGGCTAGACGGCACCTATTTTACGAATCTGATGCGCTGGAAGTTCGGACAGCTCCGCCATTTCTTTTCGCCCACTTTAGCGCTGGGAAATCCACAACACAACTATTCTTACAAAGACGGCATCAATATTTCGGGACCCGACGAGTTCCCAGTTTATAGCGATGATTATATCGGCACCAAAAAATTAATTCTGAGATATCAGCTTCAGCTTTTCGTCAACAAAACTTGGAAAAATTTCCATTTCAGTCCCTATGTCACTACGGCATTTGGCTGGCTGGCAATGCCTGAAGCGAAACTTCTAAATACCCATACCAACACGAAAATAGGAATTGGCGTACTGATCAACAATCCGTATTTGGTGTTCAACAGGATTCAGATCTCGTTTACCTATTATCCCCGAGTGCCTTTTGATTATAATTCAGTGTTCGATTTCAACAGCAACCGCAATAATCTGATGCCAATCAACTCTTTTGGAACCGATATTCCGCATTTTGTCAATTTCGGAAATTAAATAATGATCACTTTCTTAAAAATTTGACAGACCAATTGATGTTCAATTCTTTTATCGATTCGAAAATTATTTCTGAAAGCGTTTTTTTATCTTTACACAAAATTATTTGAGTGATAGAGCGTTTTGAAGACTTTCTAAGAACAGAAAAAACAGTCTCAAAAATTGCGAAAAAACTAAAAAACAGATTATAGGCTTTATGATTATCAATAAACTATCGCTCGTCAATTTCAAAAGCCACGCCAAGGTTTCGCTTGAGTTTTCGCCGCAGATCAACTGTTTTGTTGGGAACAATGGCGCCGGTAAAACCAATATTCTGGACGCGCTGCATTACCTCTCGGTGGGCAAAAGTTTTTTGGGCAACAGCGATGTGCAAAATATCAAGACCGACGAGGAGTTCTTTGCCATAGAATCCCAAATCCAAAATGGCGACAAAGAAGATATCATCAAGATCCTCCAACCCCGAGAAGCCAAAAAAATCATTAAAAAAAACGATAAAACCTACGAGAGATTGGCAGATCACATCGGCTATTTGCCCAGCGTGATGATCTCGCCCTACGATTCCAACCTCATCTCGGATTCCGGAGAAAGCCGCCGCCGTTTTCTGGATGCGATGATTTCTCAGACCGATTCTCCCTATCTTTTCGACCTTATTCAATATCAAAAAACCATTCAGCAGAGAAATGCGTTGCTCAAAAATTTTGCTAAAAACCGAACTTTTGACAAAGATTCTTTGGAAATCTATAACGACCCGCTTTCCACTTTTGGAACAAGAATTTTTGATAAAAGAAAAGATTTTGTCCTGAAACTAAATCCCATTGTCCAACAATATTACGACATCATTTCCGGCGGCAGAGAAAGCGTTTCCGTGGTTTATGATTCGCATCTGTCGGAGGCTTCCTTTCAAGAATTACTGTTGCAGGCCATTGACAAAGATAGGGTTCTGACCTACACTTCCAAAGGTGTTCATAAGGATGATCTGATTTTCTTGATGAGTGGGCAGCCGATCAAAAAGATAGGATCTCAAGGGCAGCAAAAGTCTTTTTTGGTGGCGCTGAAACTGGCTCAAATCAGCCGGATCAAAGAATTGACCGGCAAATCTCCCATTCTTCTTCTGGACGATATTTTTGATAAGCTGGATGACATCCGCGTTTCGCAGTTGATAGAACTGGTGAACAAAGAAAACTTTGGGCAAATCTTCATTACCGATACGCACAAAGACCGGACGGAAAATATGGTGAAAAAAATCGATGAGGAAAGCCGGATTTTTGAGATTTGATCTAAGAATTGGATGAAATTCTGAACCAAAAAAAGGTGAAAAGAAATACAAAACCTCAACATAGCCCTGATGGGAACGGCATCCTTTTTTGTTTTGGCCTTGGCCTTGGTGCGTTGGGAAACAAAAAAGATACAGTGGACAGCAGGTGAGTCAGGTCTGCCAACGGACCAAGCGCAGTGCTCCTAAAAATATTACAAAAAAGTGCCGTCGAAGGAGAAGGGCAGCAGATCTCGGATGGATTTGGTTTTGACGACCTCTCCGCTGGGCGATGCAAAATAGATTTCGATGGCTTCTTTTTGCTTGGCTTCATATTCCAATATCGACTGCCGGCAGGCGCCGCACGGCGGAATGGCGGGCGAATTGGCGGCGTTTTTTGGCGCGCCGATGACCAACATTTTTTTGATTTTAACATCGGGATAGTTCGCCGAAGTCCAGAAAATAGTGGTTCGCTCCGCACACAATCCCGAGGGATAGGCCGCATTTTCCTGATTGCTGCCAGTGACTATTTCGCCATTTTCCAAGAGAATGGCGCAGCCGACGAGGAAGTTGGAATAAGGCGCGTAGGCTTGTTCGCGGGCGATCTTGGCTTTGTCGAAAAGGGTTTTTTCTATGTCCGAAAGTTGCGCGTAATTAGGGATGAGTTCAAAATTGATTGTGATTTCTTTTTCCATTTTTTAAAAAATGCAGGGAGGTAAAAGTACGAGTTTTATGGTAACAAAGTTGAACTTAGTTGAAAAAATCGTCTGTTTACGAGGCGAAAAGCTGCATTCTGGCAAGGTTGGATTGATTTGAATTTATGTTTTGAAATAACAGGAAAGTCAAAAATAGAGATTTAATATTTTGATTTTCAGAGTTCTACAATTTGAATTTTCGGTTTTCTTTCTTTTCGGATAATTTTTTTTTGGTATCGATTCTTTTCTGCACTTGTCTTTTCGATGGTTTGGTTTTGATGCGTTTTTTGGGAACAAAGAGCGATTTTTCTACCATTTCCAGCATCCTCTCGGTCACGATTTTTTTGTTTTGAACTTGGGTGCGGCTTTCCGAGGATGTGATTAGAAGAACCCCTTCGGCATTGATGCGGTTTTTCAGCTTTTCTGCGATTCTCCGCTTCTGGTCTTCTGAGAAAAAAGAACTTTGCGCCACGTTCCAAAGTGCGGTCACTGCGGTTTCCACCTTGTTGACGTTTTGGCCGCCAGCACCGGAAGAGCGGGAAGTTTTGTAGAGGATTTCCGGGCTGAAGTCTTTCATTTTTTTTGGCTAAAAGTTTTTGGATGCTATCATTTTTTTTAGTTCCGGCCGGCTTACTTTGCCGTTTTTCGTTCTCGGGATTTGTGGTACAAAAACAATCTCTTTTGGTTTGTGAAACGATTGTCGAAATTGCAGCCGATTGATGGTTGATTTTAAGTTCTCGTCGGCCTCGCCTTCAATCACGAGGATTAATTTTTCGCCCCATTTTTCATCCGGTATCCCGAGGAAGACGGCTTCGTTGGCGATGTGTTGTTTTACGATTTTTTCCAGTTCTTCGGGGAAGATTTTGGCACCTGCGGAATTGATAATATTATCGATTCTTCCCAGAAATCGGAATTGCTTTTTGCCTTGGATCTCCGCCAGATCGTTCGTATGCAATACTTCTTTGTTTAATTTCGGGGCAAAAATTTCTAAACAACCCCGCTCGTCCAAAGCAATATCGACGCCGTCGAAAACCGTAAACCAATCTTCCTCGTTCGGATAAATCTCCTTGAGCGCAATGTGAGAAAACGTTTCGCTCATTCCGTAGGTTTCGAAAATGCGATTCTGAGTGGCCGATGACTGCAGCGCTTGAAAGATTTTTTTCTTCAAACTTTCCGAGACGGCCGCTCCGCCAACGATTAGGTTTTTGATCAGGTGTATTTTGTCCAAAGAATTTTCCACTTGCAAAGGTGTCATAGCGCAGAAATCGACTTGTTCGGTCAAATTTTGGAGCGGTTGGGTGGTTGGGTCAGCGATTTGCAGTTTCAAATTTCTCAAAATACTTCGTACGACCATCATTTTGCCGGAGATATATTCTATGGGAAGACACAGTAGCGCAAGATTTCCTTCTTTTAATTGTAAAAAGTTGCAGGTCATCTCGGCAGAATGGCTCATTTTTGATTTTTCGACATCAAAGATTTTTGGGGTTCCTGTGGAGCCTGAGCTTTGAATTTGGACGGTTTTTGAGTCGGAATACCATTCTTTGAGGAAGTCTAAAACTTTGGTTTCAAATTCTTTAGAAGGCTTATGATTGGCGGGTGATACTTTGAAAAGGTCGATTAACATTAGCTTTAGCGAAAAATTAGGGTATAAAATTATGAATAATTTATTGGAAAATGTTTGGAAGTTAGAAAAAAAAATCTAAATTTGCACCACCATAAATGACAGACCCATGGTGTAACGGTAGCACTCTGGTTTTTGGTACCATCAGTCGGGGTTCGAATCCCTGTGGGTCTACTATATCACTTGATTATCAGTGATTTAATTACTTTACAGCCAATTTTATATCCATAAATGATATAAAATTGGCTTTTTTTTTTGATATTGTAATCACAAGCGGGTTTACAGGATTTACACTTCGATGAAACTCAATTTGCGGAGCAAGAGGAAGAAACGTCTTCCTGCGAGAGTGAAAGAACCGCTCCTTCGTCCGATTTATCC
>NZ_QOVY01000026.1 GCF_003932955.1 Chryseobacterium sp. SC28 | reverse complement strand
TTTTGAGTAAGATTGTTCATTTATTTAATTATTTGATAATCAATTAAATATACGGATTTCTATCCAATTGAACAATCTCTTTTTTATTTAATTCCTAAATGCACAACAGGTAATACAAAAATAAAAGCTATTGGTGAATAAAATTTAAACGCAATAAATAAAAAACATAACAATATTAATCCGTTTTGTTTATTTTTACAGAAAATAACTATTAATTGGAATGAAGGTAATTCTTGAACATATTTCTCCGGATGATAACAGCTCTTTTCGGGTCTTGCACATCAAAGATATTCCAATCTCGGAGCTCAATTGGCAATACCATTATCATCCCGAAATCGAAATTGTCTGCGTTTTGAGAGGCAAAGGAACACGGCACATCGGCTATCATAAAAGCCATTTCGAGGATGGCGCGCTGGCAGTTATCGGTTCCAATATTCCGCATTCTGGTTTTGGTCTCAACGCCACCGATCCGCACGAAGAAGTGGTCATCCAGTTTAGGGAAGATATCCTTTCTTTGCCAGATGGAGAGGCGGACACCCAATCTATCAAAAAACTTTTGGAAATATCCCGATATGGCGTTCTTTTTTCTTCAGAAATTAAAAAGCAACTGATTCCGAAACTGGAAAGAATAACGCAAGCAGAAGGTTATTCCAGATACCTGATGCTGCTTGATCTCCTCTTTGAGCTTTCAAAAACAAAAGACTTTGAATTGCTGAACACCGAGATAATGCCATATACCATCGTTTCTAAAAACAGAAACAGGCTGGAGGCGGTTTTCACATATGTTGAAAACGGCTATCAAGAAGAATTGGATATCCAGAAGGCAGCAGACCTCGCCAATCTTACTAAACCGGCATTTTGTAACTTTTTTAAAAAAGCGACTTCGCTTACTTTCGTAGAATTTGTGAATCGGTATAGGATTGATAAAGCCTGCATCCTACTGTCGCAAGAAAAAAGCATAGCAGAAAGTTGCTACGCTACGGGGTTTAATAATATTACTTAGTCATTCCTTAAAACAAATACAACGATTTGATATTCAATATTTTATTATCAAATTTCGATTAAAAATGTTGTATAAAATTGCAGAAAATCGTATTTTTAGGGTATAAAAAGTGGCAAAATGTTAGGAAAAATAAAACCCGATTTACAACAAAATTTATTTAAGACCAGACTTACCGAGCTTATTAATATGGAGCATCCATTGGTAAAATTAGCACAGGAGATTTCTTGGGATAAAATGGAGGTAGAGTTTGAGAAATTATTTTCAGAAGGTGGAAGACCCTCTATTGCGATTCGCAAAATAGCAGGAATGCTTCTGTTGAAGGAGATGTTTAAAGAGAGCGATGAGACGGTTGTAGAACGATGGATTGAGAACGCATATTGGCAATATTTTACAGGAGAAACCTTTTTTCAGACCGAGCAGCCTTTTGATCCGAGCAATTTTGTACACTTCAGAAAGAGAATTGGGGAGAAGGGATTGGAATTTCTTTTGGGACAAAGCGTTTCCCTTCATCCCAAAGCCAAAACGGAAGATGAAGTACAGATTGATACCACGGTTCAGGAGAAGAATATTACTTTTCCTACGGATGCCAAACTGGCAAAAAAAGTGATTGATAATTGTGCTAAAATAGCAGAAAAAGAAGGCATTATACAAAGACAAAGCTACAAAAGAGTCAGCAAACAATTATTGCGGGATGCCTATTTTGGGCATCATCCAAGAAGGCAAAAGAAAGCCAGAATGGCGAGAAAAAAGCTCAGAACCATTGGCAAAAGAGTGCTTCGGGAATTGGAAAGAAAATTACCATCAACTATCTTGAAAAACTACGAGGAAGTTTTTAAAATTTACCTCAAAGCACTCACTCAAGAACGCAACACGAAAGATAAAATTTATAGTCTTCACGAACCACAAGTTGCTTGTATTGCGAAAGGAAAATCTGGAAAAGCGTATGAATTTGGGACAAAAGTGGCGGTCGTAAGAGGTCGGAAAACAGGTATTATCAGTTCAGTAAAAAGATTTTCCGGTAATCCTCACGACAGCAAAACCTTGGAAGAATCATTGGCACAAAGTGAGCGGGTACGGAAATCAGTTGGAGGAACAAGGCCTAAAAAAGCGAGTGCAGACCGAGGTTTTCGAGGAATAAAAGAAGTAAAAGGAACAGCAATTTTGCTTCCCACAAAAAAAGAAAAAACAAGATATGGGCAGCAAGTGGCAAGATTAAGATTCCGGGCAAGAGCTGCAATAGAACCGTGTATCTCGCATTTAAAAAGAAACCACTCCTTGGGATTAAACTTCCTAAAAGGAGTGGCTGGAGATATTAATAACGCCCTATTAGCAGCGATTGGATACAATCTGAAGATGAGATTTAATCAAATTAAGGAGCAAATTCTTCTTTGGCTTGAACTTGTTCTACGAATCTTTTTATGCAAATATAATATTCAAAGTAAGAAACTAACTTTTTAAGGAATAACTACTTATTTCAACAAGATATTCAAGAAATACACCAAGACGACGCCCGGCCAATTCATTAGAAATTTATAGTGATGAGCTGTTTTCTTTATGAATGGTCTCAAGGCGCTGTTGTTCCAATTCCTCTTTTTCTTTTTGAAGTTGTTTGAACTCTCGTCTTAATTGTGCCTCTTTCACAGCGTTGCCTTTGCTGACGTAGCCCACCAATCCCCCGATAATAAGACCAATCCCAACGCCTGAAAGTGCGCCATAAACCACCCTCAGATCTATAGCCATATCGTTCAGATAAAACAGCAATGAACCAAGTCCTAATAAGATGATGCCAATTACAATTAAACTTTTCATAGTGTGGTATTTTTAAATTGCTGTTTAAAGTTTTCCTCCGGCGGCTTTATAATATTCCAAAGCTTTCGGCATATCGGCGTTCAAATCGGCTATTCTATTTTGCGGACTTGGGTGCGTAGAAAGGAATTCCGGAGTTTTGCTACCCGTGGCAGAAGCTTCCATTCTCTGCCAGAACGCAATGGCACTTCGAGGGTCATAACCTGCCATGGCCATTAGTTGCAGCCCCATCTCGTCTGCTTCCGATTCTTGTTTTCGGCCGTACGCCAAAAGACCTACTTGAGCGCCCACAGGATATACTTTCTCGAAGACGCCCGCCCATTGGGTATTGGATATGGATCCACCGATTAAACTTCCGCCGTATTGTGCCAGCATTGCTTGGGAGATTCTTTCGTTTCCGTGTCCGGCGAGGGCGTGCGATACTTCGTGTCCCATTACAACCGCTACTCCGTTATCATCTTTACAAATCGGCATTATACCGGTATAGAATGCTACTTTTCCACCAGGCATACACCAAGCATTTTGCTGTGGATCTTGAATAAGATTAAATTCCCAACTGTAATTTGCTAATGCCGATTCTCTCCCAATGGATTTATAATAAGCATAGGCCGCATTTTTAATCTTTGCGCCCACATTTTTCACCCTGTTGGCGTCTACCGTTCCGGTAACTACTTTGGCCGTGGAAAGCGTGGTTTTGTACTCCGTAGCAGCGGCCATCATAATTTCGTTGTTATTTGCAATTTGAATGGAAGACCGTCCTGTTACCGGATTGGTAACGCAAGCTATAATGCCGAGTCCGCTAAGTATCAATGCGAATATTCTTTTTATTTTCATAGTTTAGGATTTATTTATTTGTATGTTCTATTTTACAAGTATTATTCCAAAAAAATTATCCTCTTTTGAGGAAGGCGTCCCAGCCCTGAGCTGTCAGCGGAATCAATTGGTGGGAGCCCCGGGCAATTAGAAAATTCCCGTCGTTGTTCTCTGTTGCGTGGCCGATTACTGTAAAGTCCGGATGATTTTTAATTTTGTCAAAATCATTTGGCGAGATCGTGAATAGCAATTCATAATCTTCGCCACCGTTTAGCGCAGCCATTGCCGGATTAAGGTTGAGCTCATCGGCGGTCTGAATGGTCAAGTCGTCCATTGGAATTTTTTCTTCATAAAGATTAAAACCCACTTTTGACTGATCCGATAAGTGTAGAATCTCTGACGCTAAGCCATCCGACACATCGATCATCGACGTTGGACGAATATCTAAATCTGACAATTTTGCCTTGATATCTGTTCTTGCCTCAGGTTTCAATTGTCTTTCGAGGATATAATCGTAACCCTCCATCTCGGGCTGCATATTGGGATTTGCCAGAAAAACCGAATGTTCTCTTTCCAGGATTTGCAATCCTAAATACGCGCCGCCAAGATCGCCCGTCACCACCAAAAGATCATTTGGTTTTGCGCCGCTTCTCTTGACAATTTGTTCTTCATTTTCCAACCCAATTGCCGTAACGCTTATCACTAAGCCGGATTTGGAACTCGTTGTATCTCCGCCCACCAAGTCCACTTTGTACCGATTGCAAGCTAAGGCAATTCCTTCGTAGATTTCTTCCAAGGCCTCTACCGGAAAACGATTGGAAACTGCGACGGAAACCAATATTTGTGTTGGTGTTGCATTCATCGCAGCGATATCGCTCAGGTTCACAACCACCGATTTATAACCCAAATGTTTCAGCGGCACATAGCCCAAATTGAAATGAATACCCTCGGCCAACATATCTGTCGAAACTACCACTTTTTTGCCTTCGGCATCGATAACGGCCGCATCGTCGCCCACGGAAAGTTTTGTGGAACTTTGAACGATCGGAAAGTTTTTGGTTAAATGTTTTATCAAACCAAATTCTCCAAGTTTCGATATCGGCGTGAGTTCCTGTGATTTATCTTCAAGCATTTTTTTCTATAGTTGTTAATGATCTGTGAAATAGCAAACCCGCACTTCCCATTATTTTAAAGTTGAAAAGACCGAAGCATCTACGTTCTCCGGTCGGAAGGGCAGGGTTTTCAGATAGTCTCTCGTAATGATCTTGGCATCTTTGGTTTTGAATTCGTTCATTACCAGACCAATGTCTTCCGGCGGGGTGGTAATTTTCCTCAGCATTATGTCAATCCAAACCCCGGTGGCTTCTGCCGTGGCACAGTGCGTGCCGTCCGGCAAATAAAATTTGTGAACAAATTGATAAATAGATCCGTCCTCTGAAATCGCAGCCACTTCCAATCCTACAAAAACGGTCTGGTCTGCGTAGATCTCCTTGAAGAAAGAAAAGCGCTCGTGCAACATCACGGGACCCACACCCCAGCGGTTGAGTTGCGTCAACCCGATTTTGTTTTTTGTGAGAAATGCCATCCTCGTTTGCGAGCAATAATCCACGTAACTCGAGTTCCCAAGATGACGGTTGGCATCGATGTCGCTCCACCTCACTTCAAATTGATGATAATATACAGACATAGTGTGTGTTTAATGTTTCTCCAAATTTAACCATTTGAGATGAATTCTAAAAATGTAATTTTGTGCATCGAATACGGTATAACGAAGTTCCGGCAATTGGCACGAAAAGACGGAACGTATTAAAAGAAAAATCCGCTTAAGTTAAGATTTCATCAATGTCAAAAAAGAAAAATGTAGTCATCATTGGAGGAGGCGCGGCAGGGTTTTTTGCGGCAGCCAATCTCGATGAGGCTCAATATAATGTCACGATTTTCGAACAAAATCTTGATGTACTGCAGAAGGTGAAAGTCTCCGGCGGTGGCCGGTGCAACGTAACGAATGCTTGCTTCGACGCAAGGGAGTTGGTAAATTTCTACCCGCGAGGAAACCGAGAATTGCTGAGCGTTTTCACAAAGTTTCAGCCGGGCGACACGATGGACTGGTTCGAAACTAGAAATGTACCTTTGAAAATAGAAAAAGACAACCGCGTCTTCCCGATGAGCGATTCTTCGCAAAGCATTATCGATGCGATGGTGTCCGAGGTGCAAAGAAAAAATTTTGGAATCAAAACGCAAGTTTCTGTTTCGGAAATCATAAAAGAAGACGGCAAGTATCTCATCAAAACAAAACAAGGCCATTTCCCGACAGACATCGTCATCTTTACGACAGGAAGTTCTCCAAAATCCTTGAAATTACTCCAAAATATGGGTCACAAAATTATAGATGCGGTTCCTTCTCTTTTTACCTTTAATATTAAAGATGAGTTGCTCAAAGATCTTCCGGGAACGAGTTTTGAAAATGCAGAAATCCGCATCCCAAGTCTGAAAACAGAAGAATCGGGACCGCTTCTCATCACACATTGGGGACTTTCGGGACCAGCTGTTTTGAAAATTTCGGCTTGGGAAGCGAGAAATTTGGCTATGTTGAAATACAATTTTGAGATCGAGCTTAATTTTATTTCAAAACCAATTTCGGAAGCTGAGCAAGAATTGATAACGTTCAAAAACAGCAATCCGAAAAGGTCTGTCGCGCAGTCAAAAATATTTGATGTGACCCATCGGTTTTGGAATAAGATTCTGGAGATCAATCATATTAATCCGGAAAAACAGATGGCCAATCTTTCTGGAAAAGAAATGGGTCTCATTCTGAAGAATCTTTGCGAAAAGAAACTTCAGGTGACGGGGAAATCTACTTTCAAAGAAGAATTTGTAACGGCTGGCGGCGTAGATCTCCGGGAAATTAATTTTAAAAATATGGCATCAAAGATCCTCCCCGATTTTTATATTGCGGGTGAAGTGCTGAACATAGACGCTGTCACGGGCGGTTTCAACTTTCAGGCTTGCTGGAGCGAGGCATGGCTGATATCACAACATCTTAATATGATGTAATGAAATCTTTTATTAACTTTGGCAGCAAATTGATCATTCCAAAACAAATGAAATATTCAAAAAATATAGTGCGACTCCTCGCTTTATCGGTGTTTTTTATAACTGCTTCTTGCCAGACAAGGGTAGTATCGCCGGCAAAACCTATGCAGGACAACTCTATAAAGTTATATGAAAAATACAGCGTTCAAACCAAAGACGCCAAAATCCAAAAAATCCAGATTTTAAAAATCGATGCCACCAAAATATATGGCAAAAATAAAGCGGGCGAGATGGTAGAAATCGAAAAGAACGAAGTGAGGGAAATCAAAAAACCGGATTATTTGCTTTCCGCTATCATTGCGCTGGCGGCTATTGCTGCGGTAATTTTTGTTCCGATTTGATTTTTGTGAGAAAGTATAAAATCAAACTTCCTGCAAAATAACACAGAATATCCAGCCAACTGAAAGAGTTTCCAAGAACGGTCATCATAAGCCGATTGTCCTTGAACCCTAAAAATTCGGCAAACTGAAAATACTGCATAAACTCGAGCAAACACGCGAATAGCAAGATTCCGACAATCAATTTCAAAGGCGGGAAATCAAAAAAACTTTTGACGAAATAATAGATGAGCATTACTACCAAAACATCCCCAAGATAGGCTCTTACGAAGAACAAATCACTTAGTTTGGTGGCAATTAAAACTTCGATAAAGAAAATTAATACAGCAATCGTCAGATTTTTGGAGTTGAAAGTTAAGATGTTTTTCACAAGACTTATTTTTAAGGCAAGGATTATGCTTTTAGAATTACAAATATCCGGTTTCGGTTTGATTTTTGACCGAGTCAATTCAAATAAAAATATATTGCTATGAAAAATTTGCTATTAATCAGCTCGTTATCCTTATTTGCAGTAAGTTGCATCCCGGATAAAGACAAACGCCAAGAAAGAAAAGACGACCACAGTGCGGAACATATGAGAAACGAAGGCGTCGATTCTACCCTGCTTTCTACAGATGCTAAAAAAGCGGATACCACAGCAGTCAAAAAAGATTCGGCGAAATAAAACGGTTATTTTCCAATCATTTTTTTGATGGCGTTCAGCTTCATCAGAGCTTCAATAGGCGTCAAAGTGTTGATGTCTATTTTTGTGAGTTCTTCGCGGATATTTTCCAAAACAGGATCGTCCAGCTGGAAAAAAGAAAGTTGGAGATTCTCCTCCGTCACGCGTTTTATTTTCTCACCGGAATGTTCATTGGATCGGTTAGATTCCAAGGTTTTCAGGATTTCATTTGCCCGGTTTACCACTTTTGATGGCATTCCTGCCAGTTTGGCAACGTGGATTCCGAAGCTGTGTTCGCTGCCACCGGAAATTAGTTTTCTCAGAAAAATAATCGTGTCTTTCCCTTCCTGAATAGAAACGTGAAAATTCTTGATTCGCTCAAAATTGAGAGACATTTCATTGAGTTCGTGATAATGCGTTGCGAAAAGCGTTTTGGGCTGCGTCGGGTGCTGATGCAGATATTCTGCGATGGCCCACGCGATGGAAACCCCGTCGTAGGTGGATGTTCCGCGACCGATTTCGTCCAGCAATATCAGGCTTCTGTCCGAGATATTATTGAGAATATTCGCCGCCTCGTTCATTTCCACCATAAACGTAGATTCGCCGGCCGAAAGATTGTCCGATGCGCCCACGCGGGTGAAGATTTTGTCCAAAATGCCGATTTCGGCGTGCTTTGCAGGAACAAAACTTCCGATTTGTGCCAGCAGGCAGATAATGGCCGTTTGTCTTAGGATGGCAGATTTCCCTGCCATATTGGGGCCGGTTACCATAATGATTTGCTGCGAGTCCCGATCCAGAAAAACATCATTCGGAATGTAAGATTCACCCAAAGGCAAAGATTTTTCGATGATCGGATGTCGCCCCTCGCGGATATCGATGGAAAATGAATCATTGAGAATCGGTTTGGTGTAGCCCTCTTCCACCGCCAGTTCTGATAGACCCACTGCACAATCCAACTCGCCAATCAGTTTGGAATTTTCCTGCAACTGATCGATGTAGATCATCACATTTTCGCACACATTTCGGTAAAGTTGCAATTCCAGCGCAGCGATTTTTTCTTCGGCACCCAAGATTTGATTTTCATATTCTTTCAGTTCTTCGGTGATGTATCGCTCGGCATTCACTAAGGTTTGTTTGCGGATCCATTCTTCCGGAACTTTGTCTTTGTGTGTATTTCGCACCTCGATGAAATAACCAAAAACGCCATTGAAATCAATTTTCAAGCTGGAGATTCCTGTCCGTTCGATTTCCCGCTGGCACATTTCATCCAAAAATCCGCGGCCTCTGTGCTGCAGATTGCGGAGCCTGTCCAGTTCTTCCGAGACTTTTTCTTTGATGACATTTCCCTTGTTGATATTCACGGGGAGTTCCTCATTCAGATGATTTTTTATAAAGCCAATCAAATCGGAAAGGTTGACAAGCGGATCCAGCCAAGCCAAAACATCCGGAAATTTCAAAAGATTTTCTCTGATTGCCTGAATATTGATAATCGATTGGCGCAGGTAACCTAATTCTTTCGGTGAAATTTTTTCTGCGGCCAATTTACCGATCAGCCGGTCGATATCGGAGATGCCTTTCAACAGATTTTTTATTTCATATTTTAATGAATCTTCTTTGTTCAAAAACTCGATGAGGTTGAGCCTTCTATTGATGTCTCCAATGTTTTTTAAAGGTAGGATAATGCGCCTTCTCAGCAATCGTCCGCCCATCGGCGTGCAGGTTTTATCGATAATATCAAGCAGCGATTTGCCCTGCCGCCCAGCGGAATACACGATTTCTAAATTCCGCAACGTAAAGCCATCCATCATCAGATAATCGTCTTGCGGAATCAGGTTGATTTTCGTAATATGCTGCAGCAGAGAATGATGCGTATCTTCCACCAAATAGGCGAAGATGGCTCCGGCAGCCGTCACGGCCAGCGGATGATCCCCGATTCCGAAACCTTTAAGCGACTGCGTTTTGAAATGGGAGGTAAGCTTATCATAAGCATACGAATATCGAAACGCCCAATCTTCCAATTTGAAAGCACTTTTATTTTTCAATTGAGACGGCAGTTCGGTGTTTCTTTGATAGATAATTTCACTCGGATCGAAGGTGTGTACGATGTGGAGCACTTTTTCCAAATTGCCCTCGGTCACGAGAAATTCTCCGGTGGAAACGTCCACCAAAGCCATTCCATATTTTTCTTTTTCTTTGTGTAGCGATAGTAAGAAATTATTTTTCTTGGAGCTCAGAACCTGATCGTTGAAAGTAACGCCCGGCGTCACCAGTTCTGTTACGCCGCGCTTCACGATTCCCTTCACGGTTTTCGGGTCTTCCAGTTGGTCGCAGATGGCAACGCGCAATCCTGCCCGCACAAGTTTTGGCAAGTAGGAATCTACCGAATGGTGAGGGAATCCGGCTAACTCGATGTGGCCGTCGCCGTTGGCTCTTTTGGTCAAAACGATGCCAAGGATCTGCGAAGTTTTGATGGCATCCTGGCCAAAGGTTTCGTAGAAATCGCCCACCCGGAAAAGCAACAGCGCATCAGGGTATTTCCCCTTGATGGTGTTGTACTGCTTCATTAACGGCGTTTCTTTCGTGGCCAATGTTTTTGATTTTAAGAGTGCTAAAATACAAATTTAAAAAGAGAATTTCGAAGCAGCGAGGACACTGTTGCGCCGCTTTTCATAAAACAGAAGCATTCTTGAAAAGAAAATTAAAATTAATACGTTTAATTCTTAAATTTGAATAATGAAAAAATATTTTTACCTCCTTACTATATCACTTTCTCTGCTGAATTGCTATACCTACAAACCCGGCACAGGACAGCAGGAAGAGCCTTTAGATGACCGCGAGGCGAAGCAAAAGGCTGCTGAAATTGCTAAAATGAGAACCGTTAATTCTCGGGTAGCGGTTGCAGAAGTTAGCGCCACTAATGCCGTGAACAATCAAATTAAAGAGGGCAACACTATCAATAAAGCACCTTTGAGCATCGAAGAAAAACTGCAACCCAATAAATTTTATAAAATAGACGTCGCAGGCCAAAGTTATAAAATACAGGTTGACCAATGGGCAAGCGATACGCTGGTAGCACACGTAATCCATAAGCCTAAAAAGATTCTGAAATTTCATAAAAATCAGATCGATCAGAGCACGATTGCAGAAAGACGGTTTTCAAAACGAACGGCAGACATCATCACAGTCGTGGCTTACATCGCTATCGGTGTGGGCGTCTGGGCCTTGGTTCAGTAATGAATAAAAGTCTGTTAGCAACGCTTGCTTTTATCTCCGAAGCGACAGCATAACCAATATCATTCAAAAATAATTTACAGTTTTTTAAAATAATCTCATATTTGTATTCGAGAAGATCAAGTTAAATTTTTGTATTAAGCTTCTTCATATAATTCAACAGATAAATCATGAAAATCGAGCAAATCTACACCGGATGTCTTGCGCAGGGTGCGTATTACATCGTATCCGAAAATGAGGCTGCCATCATCGATCCGTTGCGAGAAACCAAACCTTACCTCGATCGATTGGAAAAAGATCAGGTAAAACTAAAATATATTTTTGAGACGCATTTCCATGCAGATTTTGTCTCCGGACATCTTGATTTGTCAAAAAAAACCGGTGCGCCGATTGTCTACGGACCCACTGCCCAACCGGAATTCGGGGCGATCGTTGCGGCGGACGAGCAGATCTTCGATATTGGAAAAATTAAAATCAAAGTGCTTCACACGCCAGGCCACACTTTGGAAAGCTCCACCTATCTTTTGATAGACGAAAACGGAAAAGAGACCGCCATTTTCACGGGCGATACCTTGTTTTTAGGCGACGTCGGAAGACCCGATCTGGCTCAAAAAGCCGGCGAAATTACAGATCGAGATTTGGCCGGAATGTTGTACGACAGCCTTCAGAACAAGATTATGCCATTGGACGATTCGATTACCATTTATCCGGCACACGGCGCCGGATCTGCCTGCGGAAAAAATATGCAGAAAGAAACGGTGGATACTTTGGGAAATCAAAAAAAGACCAATTATGCCTTGATGCAACCTAATAAAGAAAGCTTTATTACTGAAGTTTTGCACGGGCTGACGGCGCCTCCAAAATATTTTGGGATGAATGTGGCTCTCAACCGAGGGGGCTACGAAAGCTTTGAAAAAGTCCTGAAAAAAGGTAAAAATCCTTTGTCGGTGGAAGATTTCGAAAGAGTCGCTGAAGAATCCGGAGCCTTGATTTTGGATACAAGGAACGCCGAAGATTTTCATAAAGGATTTATTCCGAACGCCATCAACATCGGTCTCAAAGGCGATTTTGCGCCTTGGGTTGGAGCGATGATTGTGGATGTGAAGCAACCTATTCTCTTGGTTTCAGATGTTGGAACTGAAGAAGAAGTGATTACGAGACTAAGCCGAGTAGGATTTGACAACGTCGTCGGTTTTTTGGAAGGCGGTTTTGAAAGCTGGAAAAATGCTGGGAAAGAAATAGATGAAGTCAAAAGAATTTCGGCCGAGCAATTTGCTTCTGAATTCGCTGAAAATGTGAAAGTTATCGATGTTAGAAAAGAAACGGAATACGAAGCAGAACATATCCACGATGCATTCAGCAAGCCTTTAGCTTATATCAATGATTGGGTCAATTCCATCGATAATTCTGAACATTTTTACATCCATTGTGCGGGAGGATACAGAAGTATGATTGCGGCAAGTATTTTGCAATCAAGAGGTTACGGGAATTTTACGGAGATTGATGGCGGTTTTGCTGCCATTAAGAAATTCGACGAAGTTCCGAGGAGTAATTTCGTTTGCCAGACGAAAACTTTGTAGATTATTGAACACAAAGTTCACAAGTTTTATTTGTTGAAGTTTCACAAAGCCGATTAATTGGGCCTTTTTCGGTTTTATGCATTAGGTCAAAAACCGAAATCCCAGAAAATCTGCAAAACTACAATTTTATTTCAAACCCATCTCGCTCCGCTAAAAAAGGAAACTTTGTTCGGAATTCCTTTAATTTTTCCAAATCCCATTCGGAGGAAATGATATGGTTTTTTCTTTCAGAAATCTCTTCTCCGTCAGGAAAATAGACCAAGGAACTTTCCTCGTATTCAAGATTATAACCGTCAATTCCAATTCTATTCAGTCCAAAAAGAAAAGCCTGATTTTCTATAGAACGGGCTTTTAACAGTGATTTCCACGCATCCACTCGTGATTTTGGCCAGTTGGCGACATACAGAATCGCATCATAATCATCTTGATTCCTAGAAAAAACCGGAAAACGCAAATCGAAACAAACCTGCAGAAGAATCCTGAAACCTTTATATTCAATGATTTTCCGCTCAGTTCCGGCAGTGTAAATTTTATCTTCTCCGGAGTAGGAAAACAGATGTCTTTTGTCGTAATAGTCGAAACTTCCGTCCGGAAAAACGAAATAAAAACGATTATAAAAATTTCCATCTTCTTCCACAGATGCACTTCCTGCAACTGCTGAATTTTTTGATTCTGCAAAAGATTTCATCCAAGTCAAAGTTTCGAGATTTCTGTCCGCAATTTCATCGGCTTCCATACAAAAACCGGTGGAAAACATCTCCGGAAGCAAAAAAATATCCGCTTCTGAATCCGACAATTCATCCTCGATCTTTTTGAAATTTTGTTCTTTGTTTTTCCAAACGATATCGAGGTTAAGGCCGGCAATTCTAAGGTTTTTCATAGTATAAATTTACAATGCAAGTTATCAAATCTTTAGAAAAAAAAGCATTTTAACATAATGAAATCTTAATGAAAAACGCACGGGAAGCCTCCTTATGAGTTAAAGTTTACTAATAAATTGTTAAAAATATACTTAGAAACTGATAGAAAGCAAGATAATTGTAATTTTGCCCCTATAAAAAATTAAAATAAACTGAAATTTCATGAAAAGATTTCCCCTTTTTTTAGGATTGTTTTATTTGATTTCAACTTCATTTTATCCCTCGGGTTCTGAGAATCCTTCTCAAATCAAAATGACGGTGAAAGAAATAAAACTAAGTCCGAAAATGAATTTTTCAGCCATCAATGAAGCAGAAGAAGTTTATAAAAATCTACAGTTTGAAGAGGAAAAATTGAACTTTGAAGTCTTTGAAAAAGCGTTTTTGGGATTTCAAATTTTAAAAAAATCCGGCAAACTAGAACCAACGGCGCATTTGTTGACGGTCTGCGATTTCAGTCTTTCTTCTTGCAAAAAACGCCTTTGGGTGATTGATACGGCTGAAAAAAGAATCCTGTTCAATTCTCTTGTGGCGCACGGCAAGGGAACGGGCGAAGAGTTTGCAACGAATTTTTCCAACCAAGAAGATTCGCACCAGTCGAGCCTCGGCTTTTACATTACGGAACAAACTTACACGGGAGACAATGGCTATTCTTTGAGGCTTTTTGGGATGGACAAAGGCTACAACGATGCCGCTCTGGAACGGTGTATCGTGATGCACGGCGCCAATTATGTAAGTGAAGATTTCATCAAAACCGAAAAAAGGCTGGGGCGAAGCTGGGGTTGCCCCGCGGTTCCGAGTGAGCTGGCGCAGCCCATCATCAATACTATAAAAGATAGGACTTGCCTCTTTATTTATTATCCCGATCCCAACTATCTTTCCAGCTCCGAATGGCTGAAAAGCGGAGATGCCCAAGATCAGATTCTGAATTCTGCAGAACAAAAAATGGCAACAAATTAGTTGTTTTAATCGATAGAATAAAAACCCCTTCAGCGATCAAAATGGCGGAAGGGGTTTGTTTTTTGGAGATTTACTGAGGATTTTTTACCAGCAAGCGGAATCCTTCTCCGTGAACGTTGATGATTTCCAAGCCGTCATCATCTCTTAGGAGCTTCCTCAGTTTGGCGATGTAAACGTCCATACTTCTCGCCGTGAAATAGTTCTCTTTTTTCCAGATTTTTCGCAAGGCCAAATCTCGCGGCATAAAGTCGTTGCGGTGGAGACAAAGCAGTTTCAGCAGTTCATTTTCCTTAGGCGAGAGTTTGTATTCGTTTTCGCCCACCCGTAGCTGTCTCAGCATCGAGTCGAAGAAAATGTTACTGATTTTAAATTGCTCCTGATCTTCGTTTTCCAAAACCGTACTTCTTTGTAGGATTGCTTTTATTTTGTAAAGAAGCAGCTCTGTATCGAAGGGTTTTGTGATGTAATCGTCTGCGCCCAATTGGTAGCCTTTCAGGATGTCTTCCCGCATATTTCTGGCGGTAAGGAAGATGATTGGCATGTTTTTGTCGATTTTTTTTACATCTTCTGCCAACGAAAATCCGTCTTTTTTCGGCATCATCACATCGAAGATGCAGATGTCGAACTCTTTTTCGGTAAACTCTTTCAGTCCCATCTCTCCGTCGGTTGCCAGCGTGACCTCGAAGTTGTTGATGCTGAGATAATCTTTCAAAACGGCGCCAAAACTTTGGTCGTCTTCTACTAATAATATTCTGTTGCTCATATATTTTATTTTTAATAATTAAAAAATGAAGAAGTAATATTTCTTCGTCGAGTTAATATTTTTTTGGTTGTTTTAATATGGTTGCTAATAATTTAATAATTTCCTCTACATCTTTTTCTAATGATTTGGATACTGTTTTTTATGTACTAATTTTCGGAAGTTTAATTATATTTATACCATTGGCAATTTTATTGTAAAAGTGCTGCCTTTCCCTTTGTGAGAATCAACCGTAATTTGCCCTTTGTGGATTTCGACAATTTTTTTGACGTACGACAGGCCGAGACCTTGCCCTTTGACATTGTGAATATTGCCGGTTTCCTCGCGGAAGAATTTTTCAAAGATCTTATTTCGGTTATTGGCTTCCATTCCCATTCCTTTGTCCGAAATTTCTATCACATAATAATTATCTTCATTTCGGGTGCTCACTTTTATTTCGGGCTTTTCGGGAGAATATTTGTTGGCATTGTCCAAGAGGTTGATGATGGCATTGGAAATATGAAATTCATCAACTTTGAAATTGTACCGCGTGGCATTAAAGTCTGTTATCAAGGTACCTTTTCTCTCATCTACAATCAGTCGGAACGACTCTGTCACACTTTCGATCAGCTTGCGGACATTGGTTTCTTTCAGGTGTAGCGGCATTTCATTTCGCTCGAGTTTCGACATATTGAGAACTGTCTCCACCTGTTTTTTCATTCGCAGATTTTCCTGTTTGATCAGTCCGGAGTAGTATTTCACTTTTTCCGGATTGGTCGCGATGGTATCGTTCGCCAGAGAATCTGTAGCAACGGAGATGGTGGCCAAGGGCGTCTTGAACTCGTGCGACATATTGTTGATAAAATCCGTCTTCACTTCTGCAATTTTTTTCTGCCGCATCATATAATTGATCGAGATAATGTAGATCCCCAAAATCGTGAGCAAGGAAATAAAAGTACCCAGTAGCATCGGCAGATTGTGCTTTACCAAAGAGTAATCCTTTCGCGGGAAGACGAGGGCCAGCGTGTAAAGTGTTCGGTCTTTGCTGTCTGTGAACAGAGGATAGGTGTAATTGGTTTTATCTTTTTGATCCAGATATATATTGTTGGCGATGGATGTCAGCTTATTATCTTTATTGATGATGCCGTACCCAAATTTGGTGTCTATGCCTTTCAGTTTGAGCTCTTTGCTAAGAACAGAGTCGATGATCTTGCTGCTTACCCGCTTTTCTATGGGCAGATTGGTGGCGCTCAGTCTTGCAAACTCTTTCATTTGGAAAGAATTATTGTCGAGGTCACGGCTGAGGTTGGTTGTCAGAGGCTCGGGTGCGCTTTTTTTTAGTTGCAGCTGGCCTTCGTCTTTGTAAAGTTTTGTCGTGTATAAAGTGTCTCCTTTGGCCGAAACCGGAATATTCTGTTTCTCCACAATGCTGGTCTGGAACAGGATATTCGAGCGGTTGGCAGAGTCGGAGCTTTGCTGGATATACGTTTTGGTAGGCAGATGAGACGATGCCAAAACCTCCTTGCCAACGCCGGCGTATGTCTCGTTCCAATATTTGTTGACTTCTATTTGATTTATTTTCTCTGTGGATGCTTCTAAAGCCGAATAGACCTTGTTGGAAAAATCCTGTTCGAGAGAGGTGTATAATTCCCTGATCCAATACAACTGCAATGAGACAAAAACGATGAGCGAGATGGTCATAAAAACAGAAATTATCGGAATGAATCTATTATTCATATAAATTTTAAGTTTAAAAAGTTAAAATTATTGATTTTAAGAATCTCTCGACAAAAAAAGAGTGCTCAAATTATTAAATTTTTCTTAAAATCAGTTCATTTAACAATTTATTGTGAATAGCAAATATGTTGCCAGAATGAAATTTTGGAAATTTTTAGGGGAATTTTGACAGAATTGATTGGCTGAAATTATAAATAGGATAATAATTCCGGTCGCCTATTCAAAAAAATAATGGTTGCGAAAACACGAAAATCTACGAAGGGCAAGTCGAAATCAATCATCCAAAACGATTTCCTCATCCTGAAAATATTGAATAATCGCTTTTTTCATCAGAAGCAATTGCTCGTTTGGTTTCAATTCTGGTAGGTCATCGATTTTTTCATAATGGGGCCAGCCATCTTCGTAGTGCGTAAATTTGTAATAGCCAAAGGGCTCCAGCAAACGGCAAACTGCGATGTGCAGAAGATTGACCTTGTCATCTTTTGAAAATTTTTGCTGTCCGCTTCCCAACTCCTGAACTCCGATGATGAACAGCAAGGTGTCGATCGGCGGATTTTTCTCGGTTTGAAAATTAACTTCAAAGAATTTTTCTATTTTTTTCCAGATCTCCGATTCGTTCATAACGTCATTTTTAACCGTTCAACTTTCAACAAAAACGCATATTCCAGCGCAATCTCTTTTAGGCTTTCAAAGCGTCCGCTTGCCCCGCCGTGTCCGGCGCTCATATCGGTTTTGAAGATCAGAATATGGTCGTCGGTTTTCAAATCTCTCAGTTTGGCCGCCCATTTAGCAGGTTCCCAATATTGAACTTGAGAATCGTGAAATCCGGTGGTGATGAGCAGATGGGGATAATTTTTTGCTTCCACATTGTCATACGGTGAATAGGATTTCATATAATCATAATATTCCTTTTGATTCGGATTTCCCCATTCGTCGTATTCTCCTGTTGTCAAAGGAATCGTATCGTCCAACATTGTTGTAACTACGTCCACGAAAGGGACTTGAGCTACGATCCCGTTGAAAAGTTCCGGATTATAATTCATCACAGCGCCCATCAAAAGTCCGCCCGCACTTCCGCCCATCGCGTAGAGGTGTTTTGGAGAAGTATAATTTTGTGAGATCAAATATTTTGCGGCATCGATAAAATCAAAAAAGGTATTCTTCTTACGCAGCATTTTCCCATCTTCGTACCATTCTCTGCCAAGATACTCTCCTCCACGGATATGTGCGATGGCATAGATAAAACCCCGATCTAGCAACGACAATCTTGTGCTGGAAAAGCTGGCGTCCACCGTGTGACCGTAGCTCCCATAGCCGTAGAGCAAGAGCGGTGTGCTTTCGGATTTCGGCGTGTCCTTGTGGTAAACCAACGAAATTGGAATTTGTTTTCCGTCCCGAGCGGTAGCCCAGATTCTTTCGGAGGTATAATTTTCCTTAAAGAACTTTCCGCCCAAAACCTCTTGTTCTTTCAGAAGTCTGGTGGTTTGTTCCTTCATATCATATTCATAGGTGGAGGATGGCTGTGTCAATGAGGTGTATCCGAAGCGCAATTTGTGGGTATCGAATTCCAAATTGATGTCGATGTAGGCCGTGTAAGTGGGATCCGAAAATGGGAGATAATGGGCATTTCCGGTTTTGCTTTCGATGATTTTGATTTGCAGAAGTCCTTTTTCGCGCTCTTCCAAAACAAAATAATCCCTGAAAATTTCGAAGCCTTCGATCAAAACATTTTCCCGGTGCGGGACGAAATCTTCCCAGTTTTCAATTCCGGGTTTTTGGACTTTAGTTTTTACAATTTTGAAATTGGTGGCGCCATCGGCATTCGTTACGATATAAAAATCGTCCTGATAATGATCCACGGAATATTCCAGATTCTCGGTTCTTGGCTGGATGACCGTCCAGTCTGCAAAAACATCGTTGGCAGGGATGAATCTGTGCTCATCTTCATTGGTGCTGGACGAAGAAATAAAAATATATTCTAATGATTTGGTTTTGAATACATTCACATCAAAAGTTTCATCTTCCTCGTGGAAAATAAGGACGTCTTTGTCGGTATCGGTTCCCAATTCGTGGTGGTAGATTTGGAATGCCCGAAGGCTTTCATCTTTTCGTATGTAAAAGACATATTGGTTGTCATTGGACCAGACTGCTTTCCCCGTCGTGTTCCCAATCTCGTCTGCATAGATTTCGCCGGCTTTCAGATTTTTGAAGAAGATGGTGTAAATCCGTCTTCCGACTGTATCCGTGGAAAAGGACAGGATATCATTATTCAGACTTACGGAAATGCTTCCGATATCGAAATAATCTTCGCCTTCGGCCAGGATGTTGGCATCCAGCAAAATTTCTTCCTCATTTTCCAACGATTGATACTTTCTTGAAAAAATGGGATATTCTTTGCCATCTTCGTACCGAACGATGTACCAATATTGATTGAAAAAATACGGAACAGATTCGTCATCTTTTTTGTAACGGGACTTCATTTCCTCGTAGAGATCGTTTTGCAGATCTTCGGTATCCTTCATGACAAAATCTGTGTAAGCATTTTCGGCTTCCAGATATTGTTTGACTTCGGGATTTTCTCTTTCTTTCATCCAGAAATAAGGGTCGTTTCTTTTGTCGTTATGAATTTCGAGAAGTTTATTTATTTTTTTTGCTTTTGGAGCTTTCATTTGCTTTGATTTTTAACGCCGGGGCGCCAGATTAAAGAAATTAGTAGTTTAAAAATCGCTAAACTTTGGCTGCGAGGAAGAAAAAATTTTGATCTTCCTTTCGCCGTGAATTACCATATAAATGCTGCGCGTTTGGCGATATTATTAAACTCAAATTTAAACAAAAAACCATCTTCGCAGAGAGAAGACGGTTGGCATGCAGGAGGCTGATAATTATTTATTAACGCTTCTGATATATTTTTCGATTGCCATTGTCATAGATGGTGTTTCCTTTGTGGGCGCCATCACGTTGACCGTCAATCCCGCTTCTTCTGCTGCTGCCTGAGTAGTAGTTCCGAACACCGCAATCTTGGTATCTTTTTGTTCAAAATCCGGGAAATTGATTTTCAAAGATTTGATTCCTTGCGGGCTGAAGAAGACCAGCATATCATAGTTGTTGATGTCGAGATCCGTCAGGTCACTTGCAACCGTTTTGTACATCACGGCTCTGGTCCAGTCGATATTTGCGGCATCCAAGACTTTAGGAATCTCCGGTGTCAGGATATCGGAGGATGGTAAAAGATATTTTTCGGAAGGGTGTTTTTTGAACAGCGCCACCAAGTCGGAGAAGTTCTTTTCGCCAAAGCTGATTTTCCTTTTTCGGTAGATGATATGTTTTTGCAAGTAATTGGCTATCGCTTCGGACTGGCAAATGTATCGCATAGAATCAGGCACCGTAAAACGCATTTCCTCGGCCAGCCGAAAATAATGATCGATGGCGTTTTTGCTGGTGAAGATGATGCCCGTATATTGTGCCAAATCGATTTTCTGCGTCCGGAGTTCTTTGGCATCCACACCTTCCACGTGGATAAAAGGACGGAAATCAATTTTGATTTTCTCTTTTTTTGCGATCTCCAGATAAGGAGAAGATTCGTTGGGTGCAGGCTGTGAAACTAAAATAGATTTGATTTTCATCTTAAAATGCGTGTATTACATTTAATAAAATAAGAACTTCCAGAGCACCAGAGCGGGTACTATTTGGAGCGTGCAAATATACAAAAATTTATAATACCATTTTTCCGGCAAAATGGACTGATTATGAAAAAGATAGATGAGGTTTTTCAACACAAACAGTGATAGCAAGATCACAATAAGGACATGAAAAAATTCAACCCGGTCTATCGGATAATAATAAAGCGCAAATACGGCAGCAATCAAACCGAGAGATTCGAGGAAATAATATTTACTCGAAATCAGAGCCAGCTCTTTTAGGTTTTTGCCGGCGCCCACACTATTGTAGAAAAGAAAAGTGAGTAGATTTTTAAGCAGATCATAGGCAATAACAGCCAAAAAAGTGAAGCCAAATTTATTCAACTGGAATCCGAAAAACTGGAAATCGGAAATAAAACGAGGCACTACGGGAATAAATTGGGACAGCAAGACGGCAATTAGCAGACTTCTCACAAGGGAAATAATCGTCCACGACGGCGGAAGATTGTTGGAATCCTCAGCTTTCTGCGCCAGAAACTCCTTTAGGTTGGCCTCCCGGTTGAAAACATAAAGCACAACAATATAAGCAAAAATACTCGCCAAAATACAGTATATCACCCAATCATTATGCTCCGTAACCCGTAACAAGTCTCAAATTTTTTTGCAAAATTAAGAATTTGGAATGGCTTATTGAGGGGTTTCAGATAATAATCTAAATAAAAAATTGATGATTGGAAAAACTTGGCCGATTCCGATGAACGCCACTATAACATCGGAATCTGCAGCGCGAAGACAAACCTTAAATATAAACCTGTTCTTTGTATAAAATTGTGAAGACGTCTGCGCCGGCTTTTATACTAAAAAGATTTTTAAGTAGGTCGCCGCTTGATAATTCGTTGTTTTAGAAAGTTGTTATCGCCAATTTTGGTGATCTGAGGATTCACGGATATCGTAATAATTTAACATTTTTTATAAATATTTAAAAAAATAAACCCTGATTTTCATCAGCAATTACCAACCTAACAAATGTCATATTTGTTTTTTTCGCAGTTTATTTAATTAATAATTCACATTCAGCAGCGTTAATANAATATTAAAATAGTTCTACCTTTGTCCCGTAAAAGAGATATATAATTATAACAACTAAATTTTTAGAAAATGAAAACAGCGAAAAATTTAATTAGTGCCAGCTTGATTTTAGGGAGCCTGATACTTCCACAATTATCAAATGCACAAAAGATAGCTCAAAAGGCTACAAACATTACAATTCTCGGTACATCTCCGATGCATGACTGGGATATGAAAGGTACCACCGGCACTTTTTCGGGAGTCGTTTCCGGAAATGCTATTACCAACGTCACCTTTACAGTACCGGTAAAAACGCTAAAAGCGGAAAAAGGAAAAACGATGGAGAAGAAAGCTTATGACGCTCTAAAAGCCGACAAAGCGCCCAACGTAACATTTACAGCGACATCTATAAGTATGGGTAAAAGCAATGCCACAGGCAAATTGACCATCGCGGGTGCTTCCAGAAATGCCACTTTTCCGGTATCCGTTGTAAAAAAAGGCAATTCATACATCATCGATGCCACAGAGACGATCAAACTGTCTGATTTCGGAATGGAGCGTCCCGGCTTTATGGGAATCAAAACCGGCGATGTGGTCACTGTGAAGGTAAATGTCGTGGCGGAATAATAGATTAAACATCAACTGGAATTAATAATTAACTTAATAATTTATAACATCATGAAAAGAAATCTATCAAAAGCAGGCTTCATCGCCGCTTTACTAACAGCAACATTCGGACTCGCACAGGAAGGAAAATTGGACAACTTGAAACCAAGAGACAAAACAGGATTGACGGTTTTTGAAAATCCAAAAGATACGGTAACAACCTTTGATCACCTCAGAGTGAAAGTGGGCGGTGCATTCGCTTTGCAATTTCAGGCGATACAGCACGAAAATAATGCAACTCCGGTTTATAACGCCGCGGGGGTCAATATAAATCAATTGTTCGACATCGGAAACAACTTCAACCTACCAACGGCCAACTTAGATCTTGATGTGGCTTTGTATGATGGCGTGAATATGCACTTGAGAACTTTCCTCTCCTCACGCACACACAACGACACTTATGTGAAAGGAGGATATCTCCAAGTTGATAAATTAGACTTCATCCAAAAAGGATTTGCAGAAAACATCATGAAATATGCCACCATCAAAGTGGGTCAGGATCAACTGAACTACGGCGATGCGCAACTTAGAAGATCAGACAACGCTTATGCGATTATGAATCCATTCGTGGGCAATTATTTGATGGATGCGTATGCAACATTTCCTTTTGCAGAGGTCTATTACAGAAGAGATGGCTTCATAGTCATGGTTGGTGCGACCAACGGAAGACTAAACCAGACTGCAACCGGCGGCACCAGCCCCGGAGTCTATGGAAAACTGGGGTATGACAAGCAGCTTTCTGAAGACCTCAGAGTGCGACTTACGGGTTCTGTTTATAACATTGCAAGAGCAAGAAGACTGGACTTTTACAACGGAGATAGAGCCGGTTCCAGATATTACTTCGTCATGGAAAATACCGCAGCGACTTCTTCTGCACAGACGAGATCAGGAATGGTAGACCCGGACTTCCAAAACCAATTGAGAACCTTTATGGTCAACCCATTTGTAAAATACAAAGGTTTGGAATTTTTCGGTATCTTTGAATCAGCGGCCGGACGGAACTATTCCGAATCCAAAAGGAGAACCTACAACCAATATGCTGCCGAATTGCTCTACAGATTTGGAAACGACGAAAAACTCTACGTGGGCGGTCGCTATAATAAAGTGGACGGAACGCTTATCAGCGGAGACGACATTAGCGTAGACCGATTTAATATTGGCGGAGGCTGGTTTATGACCAACAACATCTTGACAAAAATAGAATACGTCAATCAGACTTACGACGGATATCCCTCAACTAATATCAAAAAAGACGGTAAATTCGACGGATTTATGCTGGAAGCTGTGATTTCTTTCTAAATATTCAGTTAACAGGGAGCAGAGGAACCCTCGGGTCTCCTCTGTTTTTTTAAAATTAAGATTATGAAACCTTTTTATTTTTTATTGCTTTTCCTTTTAACCGCAGTAACGGCCAATGCTCAGGAAAATTTCATCAAAATAAACGGAAGCACAAATGTAAACAGATTTCAATGCGTCAACACAAAGTTCAAAATCGATGGCAACGCATATGCCTTCTCGGAAAAACCTTTACCTAATATCATCCTTAAAGTAAATGATTTCGACTGTGGCAACAAGATGATGACTAGGGATTTTCAAAAAATTCTGAATGCGGATAAATATCCCGAGATGGTTATCAAATTCATCAACTTTACCAAAAATCAAAAAAACTATATGGCGATTGTGGAAGTAAAAATGATGAATCAAAGCAAAAGATATAATGTAGAATTTTGCCTGCAAAACAACAAGCTCATAGGAAAGAAAAATGTAAAATTCAGTGATTTCAACATTATTCCGCCGAAAAAAATGGGAGGCATGATCATCGTAAAAGACGATTTGGATCTCACATTTAGTCTACCGGCAAAAATTTAACGAACGCTTTTTCATTTAATTAAATTTTTTCAAGGCAGCATCATGGGTTTTACCGTGATGTTGTTTTTGTATAATTGCGGAACTTGGTTTTTGAACAACGGCAGTTTTTTCGAATAACGATTCGGAATGACTGTTTTTTTCGGAATTAAACCTTAACTTTACTCAACTTTAGAAGGTTTTTCTAATTGTTTTAAAAAATCGGGGTACAGATGAAGTTAGATCATCGAAAATGATTGGGGTCGTAGCTGAAACTGCTCGTAACAAATTTTAATAAAAAAACGACTAAAAGAAAATATGATAATTATTTATGAAGAAAATTTTTAATATTGCCGCTTTAGCCTTGGTAGGATTTTCGGCAAACTCTTTTGCGCAGGGCATCAATCTTAGTTATATGGATTTGAAAGTGCGCCCGCAAGATGATTTTTATAATTACGTAAACGGAAATTGGATAAAAACCGCCGTAATCCCTGCAGATAAAGGCTCGTGGGGAAGTTTCAATGAGTTACGCGAAAAAACAGACGAAAACTCTTTGGCCATCCTAAAAAACATTTTAACCGAGAAATACGCCAAAGGTTCTGAAGGTCAAAAAATTCAGGATTTATATGCTACTTATCTCGACTGGAACAGACGAAATGCTGAAGGAATAACGCCTATAAAAGAAGACTTAGCAAAAATTGACGCAATCAAAAATTTGGCCGATTTCCATAATTACATCAATCAGGCAACGCTTACAGGGGATAATCCGCTCTACGCTTGGAGAGTGGGCTCAGACCTGAAATCTTCTAATGACAATGCCATTTATCTTGGCGGCCCGAGCTTGGGAATTGGTAAAGATTATTATCAAAAAGAGAACGAAGCCAATACCAAAACCATCGCAGAATATACCAAATATGTTTCTAAAATTTTGGGAGTTTTGGAATATAAAAATCCTGACGAAACCGCTGCCAAAATTGTCGATTTAGAAAAAAGATTTGCCAAAACCTTACTGACCAACGAAGAAGGACGAGATGCCAACAAAAGGTACAACCCCAAAACGGTGGCAGAACTCTCAACTTTGGTTAAAAATGTAAACCTGCCTGAGTATTTGCAAAAAGTGGGAGTGCAAACAGACCGCGTAATTCTTGGAGATTTGAAATATTATGAATCATTAGACAATTTCATTACCCAAGAAAATCTGCCGCTGCTGAAAGATTATATGAAATTCAATCTGCTGTCTGGTAACGCAGGCTCTCTGGACAAAAGATTAGACGATCTAAGATTTGATTTCTACGGAAAATACCTTCAAGGAACTTTGGAACAACGCCCGATGGAAAAAAGAGGTCTGGAAGTTGTCAACCGATTTTTGGGCGAAGCCTTTGGTAAATTATACGTAGAGAAGTATTTCCCAGCAGAGGCCAAAGCCGAGATGGTCTCTTTGATAGATTATCTTAAAAAATCCTACCATCAGCACATCAGCAATCTTTCTTGGATGAGCGCAGAAACCAAAGCAAAAGCACTGGAAAAACTAAGCAAATTCAATGTGAAAATTGCCTATCCGGACAAGTGGGAAGATTATTCCAAATTGACCATGCTATCTCCGGCAGAGGGGGGAACTTACTACAAAAATACCCAAAACATCACCGCTTGGAATTATCAAAAAAATCTGGAAAAAGTTGGGAAAAAAGTGGACAAAACCAAATGGGGAATGACGCCTCAAACCGTGAATGCCTACTACAGTTCATCAAACAACGAAATCGTTTTTCCGGCAGCTATTCTGCAACCACCGTTCTTTGATTTTAAAGCCGATCCAGCTGTCAATTTCGGAGGAATTGGGGCAGTAATCGGTCACGAAATTTCCCACGGTTTTGATGATGGTGGCTCTAGATTTGACGGAGACGGAAACCTCAACAATTGGTGGACGAAAGAAGACCGAGAAAAATTTGAAGCCCTTACCAAAAGATTGGGCGAACAGTACAGCAAATACGAACCTGTAAAAGGAACTTTCGTCAACGGAACTTTCACAATGGGCGAAAATATCGCGGACTTAGGCGGCGTAAACATCGCTTTCGATGCCCTTAAAATGTACCTTAAAGACAAAGGATCACCAGGGAAAATCGACGGTTTCACGCAGGAACAAAGATTCTTCATCAGTTGGGCAACCGTTTGGAGAACCAAATCTACCGAAAAATACCTCATCAATCAGGTGAAAACCGACCCTCACTCCCCGGGAATGTACCGAGCTGTGGGACCGCTGGAAAATACAGACACTTGGTATGATGCTTACCAAGTAAAAAAAGGAGATAAACATTACAAAACCCCGGAACAAAGAATCAAAATCTGGTAAAAAGAAAGGGTCTTTTTTAAGGCCGATTACCGGATTTTTACCGGCGCTCCGGCTATAAAAACCAACCTCCTTTAAATCACTTTAAAAGAGGTTGGTTTTTTGGTTTTCGAAAATTATTTTTGGAAATCGAACCAAAATGATGCTTTTCTTCTATCGATTTTAGTCGGCATCAATTATAATTTTCAAAGCTTTTTCTTTGGAAGCGTTTATAAATACTTCATAAGCTTTTTCGATTTCGTTTAGTTTGAAATGATGTGTTATCAGTTTGTCAACCGGCAGTTTGTTGGTTGCAACTGCTTTCATCAGCATTGGAGTAGTGTTGGTATTTACAAGTCCTGTGGTAATGGTTAGATTTTTAATCCACAAATCTTGAATTTCAAAATCTACTTTTTTGCCGTGAACGCCCACGTTGGCAATATTTCCACCGGGTTTTACGATTTTTTGACAAATATCCCAAGTTTGCGGAAGACCGACAGCTTCTATGGCTACATCTACGCCTTCTTCACCCACAATTTCGGCTACTTTTTCTCTAATGTCTTCAGAAGTTTTAAGCGTGTGCGTTGCTCCTAAGTTTTTGGCCATTTGTAGCCGGTTTTCATCCAAATCAATCATAATAATGGTGGATGGTGAGTAGAATTGTGCCGTCAATAAAACGGACATTCCTACGGGACCGGCTCCCACGATGGCAATAGCATCTCCGGGTTTTACATTTCCGTATTGTACACCGATTTCGTGCCCGGTTGGTAAGATGTCGCTCAGCATTACCGCCACATCGTCATCGATGCTGGCAGGAAGTTTGTACAGGCTGTTGTCCGCATACGGTATTCTCACATATTCTGCTTGCACGCCATCAATCATGTGGCCTAAAATCCAACCGCCATTCTTGCAATGAGAGTATAATTGTTTTTTGCAATATTCGCAAGAACCGCAAGAAGTAATGCAGGAGATTAAAACTTTGTCCCCTACTTTGAACTGGGAAACTCCTTCTCCCACTTCCTCGATAATTCCGATTCCTTCGTGGCCAAGGGTAATGCCGTCTCTCATATAAAGATTTTTACCTTTATAAATCCCCAAATCTGTTCCGCAAATAGTGGTTTTGAGAACTTTCACAAGGGCATCCGTTGTGTTTTCAAGGGTTGGTTTTGCTTTTTCTTCGAGAGCAATATGGTGCTCACCGTGATAAACTAAGGCTTTCATAACTTTACTTTTTAAGTTGATATTTAGTATTGTTAAAACTAATTTTAACACTCAAATATATACATATTAAGTCGCATTATAAATGTTTTTTATCACTTTTTACTAAAAAAACATTCATTAATGTCCGATAAAAATTAAAATTGGACTGTTTTATTTTTTATTTATTTGTAAATCAATTACTTACTTTTTTGTTTTA
>NZ_QOVY01000025.1 GCF_003932955.1 Chryseobacterium sp. SC28 | reverse complement strand
TACTGAAACAGAAAATTATTTTCTTATTTTATAAGATACAAATTATGCTGTTTTCTAATCCTGTTTTTAAAAATAAATTAAATAGTGGGTTTTGTTAAGGAACGACTAAATAAGAAAGGATGGGCGAGGAGCTCATCTTTTTTTTGATGCATTACAAAAAATGCAAAAACCTAAAACTACGAGAGAAAATCTCATTTCCAAAATGGCGCACTTATTGCAATTTTCTCGGAAATTTAAAATTATGAACCCAAGATTGATTAAAACCATTTTGACTTACGCAGCACCGTTTATCATTGGTTATGTCGTGAAGAAATTGGAAGAAAGACAAGCCAGAAAATCTACCGAAAAATCTGTTACAAAAGCATAAAGAAAGCCATCATATCGGTGGCTTTCTTTATTCAAAATCCACTTTGGCGCAGCATTTGAATTCCTTAATAAAATATTAACACTATGAAAAATTTTATCAATTTTGTTTCGCTCTTTTTATTAGCGGGAATGCTGACAAGCTGCGAGGCCGTCGAAACCATTTTCGAAGCCGGAATGTGGTGGGGAATTATCCTAGTGGTCGCGGTCGTAGCTTTGGTAGTTTGGTTATTGTCAAGGAGTAAAAACTAAAAAAGCGTCTCGAAAAAACCTCGGGACGCATTTGTTTTGTATGCTTTCGCACTTTGGGACAAGTTTTTTAAAGATTTTCCAATGCTGCCTTCAAGTCATTATAGCCTCCCCCGTTGTAAACATCAGTCATCCCTTCCGATTTGAAATATTCCACCGCCTTGCCCGATCGGTTCCCAGATCTGCAAAAGAAGATTTTCATTCCGTTCAGATTCAGGATTTCCTGTTTACGGTCTTCCAGCTCTCCCAAAGGGATATTTTGAGCTTCCTCGATATGGCCGTCCATTTCCAGTTCCAACGGTTCGCGCACATCGATTAGGTGATAATTTCCTGCTCTTAAGACATCTTCTAAAGCCATAATTTTATTTTTAACGTTTTTATTTCAAACAAAATTACAATATAAATTTTTAAAATATTGGGTACTTGTTGATAAAAAATCAGAAAATCATTTAGCGCAGGCGAACACTTGGCGATAAAATTATTAACAGTAATTTTGCAAGCTAAATGGACACCAAAGAGAAATATAGCAATTTGATCAAATCCAAAGCCGTGGCTTTTGGATTTCAATCCTGCGGTATTTCCAAAGCCGATTTTCTGGAGGAAGAAGCGCCCCATTTGGAGCAATGGCTGCAAAACAATTTCCACGGCGAGATGCATTATATGGAAAATCATTTTGACAAACGCCTCGATCCCAGACTGTTGGTAGAAGGTGCCAAGTCGGTCGTATCGCTCAGCTACAATTATTTCCCGGCAGAACAGCAAAATAACGCTGACTTCAAATTGTCAAAATACGCTTATGGCGAAGATTATCACGAGGTAATTAAAGAAAAACTCAGAAATTTGGTGGCCGAACTTCAGCAGGAAATTGGCGCGTTTGCTTTTCGGGTTTTTGTAGATTCGGCGCCGGTTTTGGAAAAGGCTTGGGCTAAAAGATCGGGCATTGGCTGGGTCGGGAAGAATTCTAACTTGATAACCAAGAAAAACGGATCTTTTTATTTCCTTGCAGAGATCATTTGCGATTTGGAGTTAATTGAAGATTTTCCCGTAACAGATCATTGCGGAAGCTGTACCCGATGCATTGATGCTTGTCCCACGAAAGCCATCGTTGCCGACAAAGTCATCGACGGAAGCAAATGCATTTCCTACGCCACGATAGAGTTGAAGGATCAGATCCCGGATTTCTTCAAGGACAAAATGGAAGATTGGATGTTTGGATGCGACATTTGTCAGGATGTCTGCCCGTGGAACCGCTTTTCAGCGCCAACTTTGGAAGAAAAATTCCGACCCAACTCTGCAGTCAAAAATTTCACAAAACAAGAGTGGAAGGACATTACCCGGGAAATATTTTCCTCGGTTTTCAAAAAGTCGGCGGTAATGAGAACGAAGTTTTCCGGACTAAAAAGGAATATCGACTTCCTGTCGGAATAGCTCTTTTTTCTTATTTTCTTTTTTGAAGTCTTTTGGGCGCAACTTTCACTCGGATTTTTTGTCTTTTGTTGGATTTACGGTTTTTCGGCATATTGTGGTTGATTTTCAATATTAAATTTGAGAATAATTTCCAATAAAACCAAGAAATATTAAAAAAAATTAACATTTCGATTGTATATCGATTTTTTTATTATCTTTATAGTTCGCACGATTCGAGAAACGCAAATGATGAGAAAGATATTAATTCTAACTTTAAAAACTATCGGCTTCATACTGGGAGCCGTTTTTTTATACATTATTCTGGCCATTTCGATACCGCTAATTCCCGTTCCCGCAGAGAAAACCGGTGATCCAAAAATCATTGAAGCCTACATCCTTACCAACGGTGTTCACACAGATTTGGTCGTTCCTGTCCACACAAAATTCATCAATTGGAGCGTAAAATTGCCTTACAGCAATACCAAATCGAAAGAAGAGAATCTAAAATGGATTTCCTTTGGCTGGGGCGACAAGGGTTTTTACCTCGATACGCCCACTTGGGCAGATCTCAAATTTTCGACGGCGTTCAAAGCTGCCTTTTGGCTCAGCGAATCTGCGATGCATTGCACTTATTACACTGAAATGAAAGAAAACGAAGACTGCAAAAAAATAATGCTGACCGAAAAACAATATCAAGATTTGATCAAATTCATCGATGATAAATTTGATAAGGATTCGGCAGGAAATTACCAGTTCATAAAAACCAACGCCGTCTACGGAAACAATGATGCGTTCTACGATGCAAAAGGCCGCTACAACTTCACCTACACGTGCAACACTTGGGCAAACGACGGACTGAAAGTTGCCGGGCAAAAAGCGGCTTTATGGACGCCAACGGATTTTGGAATTTTCTGGCATTATCAATAGTTTACTATTTTGGGCGGACAATTCGGGCTATCCAGGGGTGCCGTCCCGAGTGCCTCGGGACCGCTCGCTACGCTCGCGCCCTTCCTATCCCGGCCGCAATGTCAACATAAATTTGAATTTTCAGCCTATAAAAACGGCCTGAAAATGACTTTATTTAATTAAATTTGCCAACCAAAAGTTGATAATCAAAACCATCAACCAAGAACCAACAACAGACAACTATCAATGACTTCACAAGAGATAAGACAGCAATTTTTAGATTTTTTCAAAAGCAAAGAACATCTTATTGTTCCGTCTGCGCCAATCGTTCTAAAAGATGACCCAACGCTGATGTTTTCCAACTCCGGAATGACGCAGTTCAAGGATTATTTTTTAGGCTACAAAACACCGAAATCTTCCAGAATTGCCGATACCCAAAAATGTCTCAGAGTGTCCGGAAAACACAATGACTTAGACGATGTCGGGCGCGATACTTATCATCACACGATGTTCGAGATGTTGGGAAACTGGAGTTTTGGCGATTATTTCAAAAAAGAAGCCATCACTTGGGCGTGGGAATTACTGACAGAAGTTTACGGAATCCCGAAAGACAATCTGTATGTTACAATTTTCGAAGGCGACGAAAAAGAAAATCTGGAACGCGATACCGAAGCTTACGATCTTTGGAAACAATTCATTTCCGAAGACCGAATCATCAACGGAAACAAGAAAGATAACTTCTGGGAAATGGGAGCGAGCGGACCTTGCGGGCCTTGTTCCGAAATCCACGTGGACTTGAGAAATGATGAAGAAAAAGCGAAAGTTTCCGGCCTGGAATTGGTGAATAACGATCATCCTCAAGTTGTTGAAATCTGGAATCTCGTATTTATGCAATTCAACAGAAAAGCGGACGGAACTCTGGAAAACCTTCCTGCGAAACACATTGATACAGGAATGGGATTCGAGCGGCTGTGTATGGCGCTTCAGCACAAAGAATCCAATTACGACACCGATGTTTTTACCCCTTTGATCGCTAAAGTTGAAGAACTTTCGGGTAAAAAATATACCGGAATTTTAAACGACGAAAAGGACATCGCCATCCGCGTTGTCGTAGATCACATTCGTGCGGTTTCGTTTGCCATTGCAGACGGACAATTGCCTTCCAACAGCGGGGCAGGATATGTGATCAGAAGAATCTTGAGAAGAGGAATTTCCTATGCCTACAGATTTTTGGACAGAAAAGAACCTTTCCTTTTTGAGCTCGTTGCGGTACTTCAAGATCAAATGGGAAAATTTTTCCCGGAACTCGAGAAGCAAGGAACTTTGGTGACAGAAGTGATCAAAAGCGAGGAAGAATCTTTCCTTAAAACCATCGAAAACGGTTTGATCCGCGTTGAAAAATTGATTCAGCAAACGATTGCCGAAGGCCAGACAGTTTTGCCAAGCGAAGACGTTTTTGAGTTGTACGATACTTACGGCTTCCCCGATGATTTGACGAGAATTATTGCGGAAGAAAAAGGGTTGACCATCGATGAAGCCGGTTTCGAAGCAGAAATGGCGAAACAGAAACAACGTTCCAAAAAAGATTCCGCAGCCAAGGTTTATGATTGGGTCGTTTTGGAAGAAAAGCCTGAAACCTTCGTGGGTTACGATGTTTTAGAATCCGAAACTTACATCACAAGATATAGAAAAATAGAAAATAAAGACGGCGAATTTTATCAGATCGTTTTGAGCCATTCGCCCTTCTATGCAGAAGGTGGCGGACAAGTAGGCGACAAAGGCGTTCTCGAAAATGCAGTCGAAAGTTTGCAGGTTTTGGAAACCAAGAAGGAAAACGGATTGATTATTTCTTTAATTAACAGGCTTCCGAAAGATGCGGGCGCAGTTTTTTATGCAAAAGTTAACGCCGCCGACCGAAAAAATTCTCAGGCCAATCACTCGGCAACGCATTTGCTACACGCGGCTTTGAGAGAGGTTTTGGGAACGCACGTGGAGCAAAAAGGTTCTTATGTTGGCCCGGATTATCTCCGTTTTGATTTCTCGCATTTCAGTAAGCTGACGGATGAAGAATTGGCTTTGGTAGAGGAAAAAGTAAATCAAAAAATCAAAGAGAATTTGGCACTTCAAGAGTTCAGAAACATTCCGATTCAGGATGCTTTGGATAAAGGCGCAATGGCACTTTTCGGTGAGAAATACGGCGATACGGTGAGAATGATCCAGTTCGGAACGTCGAAAGAGCTTTGTGGAGGCACGCACGTGAAGAGCACAAGCGAAATTGGCCGGTTCAAGATACTTTCCGAAAATTCTGTAGCGGCAGGCATCCGTAGAATCGAAGCCATCTCCGGCGACAAAGCGGAAGAATATTTCAGGAATTTGGAAACGCAGCTTTCGGTGATTTCTCAATTATTGAAATCGAAAGATATCGTCAAATCTATTGAGAAATTGCTGGAAGAAAATGCAGCGTTGAAGTCGGAAATCGATTTCTTAAAAAAAGAAAAAGCGAAAGGCGAAATCCAAAATTGGAAAGATGATTTCCAAGACAAAAACGGCAAGAAATTATTAGTAAAAAAAACCTCGCTGGATACTGGTTCTGTGAAAGATATCGTATTCCGGCTGAAAAAGGAAACACCTAATTCTGTCATCATCATCATTTCCGATGCCGGCGAAAAACCAATGATAACTGTCGGCGTTTCCTCAGATTTAGAAGCCACTTACCATGCCGGAAATATTGTGAAAGAGCTGGCAAAAGAAATCCAAGGCGGCGGCGGCGGAAATCCCGGTTTTGCAACGGCTGGCGGAAAGAATCTCGCCGGCGTTGAGAATGCTTACCAGAAGGCTTTGGAGATTTAAGTTAACAGTCTCAAACGTAAAAAAAACGCCCAATTTAGAGCGTTTTTTTAATGAATTGATTGATCAAAGACCTTATTGCTTCAAAAATTCTTGGGCGAGTAGAAATATAAAAACTTCTTTGGCGCAGCCGGAAAATCGCTCCATTTCTCGCAATCGATTTCGTAACCAGCAACGCCGCAAGTCGGAAGATTTACGATCTCGTCGGTTAAAGAATTAGCAAAGTTAGAAATCCCGTTGTTGTGGGAGAATAGCGCTACGGACTGGATAGAATCGTCTAATTCCACAATCAGCTTCTCAAAATTTCGCTCTCGGGGGTTGTACAATGAGGCATCTGTAGAAAAAGATTTCTGAAAAACCTCGGCAAACAATTCGCAAGTTTGCAAAGCCCTTTTTGCCGGACTGGATATAAATGCGTCGATGCTGATTGATTTTTCTTTTAAAAAGCGAGCCATTTTTGGAGCATTGGTCATCCCCAACTCGGTGAGTGGGCGGTCAAAATCATCAACATCTTCCGGCCAGCCGCTTTTGGCATGCCGTACAAGTAAAAGTGTCTTCATCAACAAATAATTAATAATAATTTAAAATTAATAAAAAAGTGTCACTGTGACAATTTTTTATAACAAAAGAATTTTTTTATTTTTATTAGCTATCCATCACTTTGTCTTCATTTGTGCATTTAAAAATTGAACCTAATTTTAATAGAGTTTTTTGGTAATTTTTCTTATGAAATGCACATTTTTTTCCTCAATTTTTCTGTAAATTAAAAAATCCCAAGCGCAACATCTGCACCTGGGAATAATTATCTTCAATAAGGATATTTTTATGCCATTTTCATTCCGCCATCAATGACTAGCTTGCTGCCAGTAATAAATTGACTTTCGTCGGAAGCTAAAAACAAAACTCCTTTTGCAATGTCATCATTATTGGCATATCTTCCTAACGGGATAGAGGCTTCAAAATTCTTTTTCACCGTTTCGCCTGCTCCAGGTGCAAAGCCATCTTCCAAGGAACGCATCATACGGTTGTCAACAGGAGCGGGATGAACGGAATTTACCCGGATTCCTCTCGGCGCTGCTTCTAATGCTGCGGTTCGTGTAATCCCAATCACGGCGTGCTTACTAGCGGTATAAGCAATCATATTAGCAGTTCCCATAAGACCTGCAACAGATGAAGTATTGATAACGCTGCCACCGTCATTCATCTGTGGCAACACATATTTCAAACCCAACCATACACCTTTTACATTGACGTTGATTAATTTGTCAAACTCGTCTTCAGGATATTCGGTAAGTGGCTTTACAACACCTTCTATGCCTGCATTGTTGAAGAAGACATCTATTTTTCCAAATGTGTTTACCGCATGTTGCGCATATTTCTCTACATCACTTGCTTTTGTAACATCTGCCGCAATATAGCTCAGATTGGGACTGTTTAGGTCTGATGCTACTTTGCTCAGAGCATCTTCATTAATATCTACTATTACTACTTTTGCGCCTTCGGCTAAAAATAATTTGGCCACTGTGGAACCTATAGCACCAGAACCTCCGGTGATAACGGCTACTTTGTTTGCTAATCTTGTCATTCAATTTATTTTTAATGGTGATGAATTATTAAATAATTTTTTTGTTATTTCAATGAACCAAGGATGATTTCGGCTTTGCCTTCATAAGGCGGTTTGAAAAATTCGTCATTCGGAAGATCTGGTGATTGATAGACCACTGCACGTGCATTGGTCATTTCCAAAAAGCCAAATTTTCCATATCCTTTTCCTATACCACTTTCATTTACACCACCAAATGGTATTGCAGGGTCAAAGGCGTGCGTCATCAGATCATTTACGGTGACACCTCCTGAAGTGGTATGACTAATAATATACTCAGTAAATTCACTGTCGTTACTAAAAACATACAGACCAAGGGGTTTTTCAATGGCGCGTATAATTTCTACAATTTCTTCTTTGCTTTCATAAGTGATGATTGGCAAAAGTGGTCCGAAAATTTCTTCTTTCATAATAGCTGAGTCCAAAGAAACGTTTGTCAATAATGTAGGCTGTATTTTGCGAAGTTTTTCATCAAAAATACCTCCAACTTCTACATTGGCTCCTTTGGCAACTGCGTCATCAAAAAGTCTTTTCAAACGATTGAAATTCGGTACATTGATAATCTGGTCGTAATCATCATAATTAAAGTCTCCTTTAGTATAATAAGCATCCTTGAGGTAGGTATTGGTTTTTTCTATAAATGCTTTTTCCATACTTTTTGGTATCAAGACATAGTCGGTATCCATACAAATTTGCCCAGCATTTAATGCCTTTGCTTTGATAATACGGAAAACAGCCTTGTCCAAATCTGCAGATTCGTGGATAATAGCAGGTGCTTTGCCGCCCAGTTCTAAAGTTACAGAACTCAGATTTTCTGCGGCAGCTTTCATTACAATTTTTGCCACTTTCGGACTGCCTGTAAAATAAATATGATCAAATGGCAGTTTGAGTAATTCTGTAGTTTCTGCAACTCCACCTTCGATTACTGTAACTTCGTTCTCATCAAAGCAATCGGCTATAAGTTTGTTTAGCAGCGCACTGTGGTTTGGCGTAAGTTCTGATGGTTTGATGATTGCTGTATCACCAGCTGCGATTACTGATATGAGAGGATAGAGTGTTAGGAAAAAAGGAACATTCCAAGGACCAACTATCAAAACGACACCTTTAGGCTCATAAACAATTTCCGTTTTGAAACCTGTTGGGGGTTGATAAGCGGCCTCAATGGGTTCGCGCTGCAACCATTCTGCTACGTGGGCAACTGTATAGTCAATGTGGTTAATTAAGGTGCCCACCTCGATTGCATAACTTACCACGCGTGGTCTTTGAAAATCTGCATAAAGTGCTTCAGCTACTTCTTCTTTGTACTTCAAAACCGTCTCGCGGAATCTTTTTAATTTTTCGATTCGCTCTTCAGCGGAGGTTTGTTTTATAACGTGTTGATGCACTTTTTGCGCATCAAAGACATTTCGGATTTTTTGGGCAAAATCTATGCCCTGTGTTGCTGTTTCCATAATGTTCTATTTTGTCTATTAGGTTAATTTTAAATTTTGTAATGATTACAAATAGCTACATAATCTTTCTTTATTGAGGCATACGTAAAATAGCCTTTAATGTTTTTCCAGATTCTGAATCTTCAACAGCTTGGTTAATATCTTCGAAATCATAAAATTTAATTAATTTATCAAACGGGAAGAGACCTTGTTGGTACAAATTGATCAATTTTGGAATAAATAGATCTGGGACACTATCTCCTTCGATTACAAATTCTATAGATTTTCCCATCATCAAGTTGTTGTAGGTAATTTCCATTTTTTCTTTTACCGATACACCTACCAAAGCGCAACGTCCCATATAGCGAAGCGATAAGATAGCTTGTTCAATTACTTCACTTCGGCCAGTAGTGTCAAAGGCATAGTGTAAGCCTCCAGGTGCAATATCTCGGGTAACAACTTCAGAAACTACCTCATTTCGGCTATTAATAGTGTGTGTTGCGCCTAATTCTTTGGCAAGTTCAAGGCGATTATCGTGTACATCTACGGCAACGATGGTGGTACAACCCGATGCTTTAGCCGCCATCAGGGCAGACAAACCTACAGGACCAATACCAAAGATTACGATGCTTTGTCCTGGACGCGGTTGCAATACATTGAGCACTGCACCGGCACCAGTTTGAATTCCACAGCCCAAAGGACCTAAAATTTCCAAATTAATATCCTTGCTAACTTTAACAACATTGTTTTCTGCAATCAGGGAATAGGTAGCGAAAGAAGATTGACCAAAGAAAAAAGTGTTCAGTTCTTTACCGTTTTCACCGTGAAAAGGACAAGAACCATCTGCACGATGCCCATTGCCGAAATTTAGTGGGAAAAACTGCTCACAATAAGCAGGGTGACCGTCTTTACAATAGGTACATTTTCCACAACTGGCTGGTGCCAGCACAACGTGGTCGCCCACCTGAACTTTTGTAACGGCACTTCCTATTTTTTCTACAATTCCCGCTCCTTCGTGTCCTAAAATAGAAGGAAACGGAAAAGGCATTTGCATATCTCGGACTGATATATCCGTATGGCATAAGCCTGTAGCTACAATTTTTACTAATACTTCCTCTGGATGCAATTCTGTATCCAATTGTGCATCTGTAATTTTGAATTCTTCACGTGGTGCGTTCAGCACTGCTGCTTTAATTTTCATAATAAAAAAGTTTGTTAAATCAAAAAATTTTGTGTTCTAAAGTTAATTATAAAAAAGACAGCAAACTGATTTTTAACCTTTTTTATGATTTGATGTGATATTGAGTTAAAGAATTCAAAACCAGCGAAAGGAGTGGACTATTTTAATCGCAAAAGGGTAAGGTTTCGTAATCAGAAACCCAATAGATTATCAGAAAAAAATGTATTTGGTAGTCGAGGAGATTGTATCAGGATATTCAGCATCAACAAAATTCAGGAAACTGTAGCCGTACGAATATCTGCGTATAAGAGGAGATACTAGTCATCGATCGAATTCCTTTTTTAAAAACTAAAGCGTGAAAATATAGAAGAAATAGCCAAAGCCAGTAAAGGCGTCTTAATCTACTCATTATTTCAAGATAGATAATAAATAAATCTACCACATATCCTCCACCACCAATTTTCACATCAATCAGCAGTGGGCTTAATGCGCATAGCCACTCATAAAACTGATCGTCATAATAGCTAAAACGATGACTGAAATGACAACATAAACGTAGTCTTTCTCCTTAATATAACCGATCAACGCAAAAACAATCCGCACCAACGGCGTCAAAATCAGAAGCAAAATCCCCAGCTGAATGATGGCCATTCCCTCGCCTTTGCACAGTGAATTCCAAAACTTGCTCCAGACCTGCTCCGAAGTGCTTCCCATATCCAGAAGTTTGTATTTTTTTGGCATTACAAAACCTTCCATAAAAAGCTTCACAAATCCAACCAAGGAAGTGAGTACCGACAAAAGGACTCCCAACCTCAAAAGGTTTCCGACAGACCGCGTCAAATCTATATCTGTAAATGGTTTTGTTCTCATTATTGGAAATTTTTAGCCAGACCGTTGTACATCATATAAATAGACAATATCGTGATGACAATTGCAAAAAAAACTTTCAGTTTTTTGGTTTTGGAAATCATCAAAGTCTTGGATCCGATAAAACTGCCTACAACCACGCCAATCAAAACCGGCGCTGCAATCACAGGAATGATTTGTCCACGTTGGAAAAAGATCAATGCGCCGGCAACCGCCGTGACGCCGATCATGAAATTGCTCGTCGTTGTAGAAACCTTGAACGGCAGCTTCATGATATTGTCCATTGCCAGAACCTTCAAAGCACCGGAACCGATGCCCAAAAGTCCGGACATTGCGCCGGCAAAAATCATCATCAGAAACCCCGGAATGGTGTTGCGCGCTGCATAATGCTTGATGCCGTCTTTGTCCGGAAAAGTTCCGTAAAGTTTCAGTTTATCTGCCAAGCTCCCTTTTACCAATTCTTCCTGATGATCTGGTTTTCCTTTCAGATTCAGCAAAACTGTGAGAGTCAGAATGCTTGCAAAAATAATTCCGATGGTATTGGGATTAAGATATCCGGAGAGCAACGCACCCATCACAGCACCGGATGTGGTTGCTATTTCCAGAAACATCCCGATCCGCATATTGGTAAATCCTTCTTTTACAAACGCCACGGCCGCTCCCGAAGAAGTGCCGATGACAGACACCAGAGAAGCGCCAATGGCATAATGCATCGGAACGCCAAAACCAAGCGTGAGCAGGGGAATAATGATGATGCCGCCGCCCAAGCCCGTAAGTGATCCCATCACTCCGGCGGCAATGGCGCCGATAAATAGAATAATGATTTCTGACATATCGCAAATATAAAGGTATTGATTTGTCTAAACAAACTTTGCAAAAGATTATTTTGATGTATTTTTGTAATTCAATTTTTTAGAATGAAATTGTTCTATGTGATTTTAGGCGGTACGCCAGCAGGCAGAAATATCGAGCAGCACGATGTTTTCTTCGGCATCGCTGCTCGTTTGGAAGATTTGATCCCGGAAATGAAAACTTTTTGGAACGGTGTCAAAATTCATATCGACTGCTGGCAGGAAGTCAGGTTTGCAGACGGTTACGAATTGAAAATCAAAGAAAAGGTTTCTCAAAAAGATCATAATCAGTTGTTTTTTGTCAATCTTGGAGGCTACCAATATGGACATTTTCAAGAGTTTCACGAGCAGCATCTGATGGTCGGAAAATCTATGGCAGAAGTCATAAAAAGAGTGAAGCAGACAGCGTTTTACAAAAATATGGGTTTCGAAAAAGCTGTGAGCCACATCGACGACAAACACGGCGTGGACATTGATGATATTTACAACGTTAATGATCTTTTGTCAACAGAAACTAAAAACAAATATTCCATCATTCTCGAAAAATCCCAATGCGAAAATCAGGAAAATGAGATGAATATCGGATACCTTAAACTCAAGTAAAAATTCAAAATAGAAAGATTTGCTGAACGCAACACCTTAAAAACAAATTTATTACAAATGAAAATCGGAATTTTAGGCGGCGGTCAATTGGGGAGGATGTTCATTCAGGAAGCCTTGAAATACGACGACGACTTTTATGTTTTGGATCCAAATCCCGACTGTTCTTGTGCCAATATTTCGCATTTCACGCAAGGAAATTTCAACGATTATGATGATGTTTTGGCGTTTGGCAAAGACAAAGATGTCGTGACCGTCGAGATTGAACACGTGAATGTGGAAGCTTTGGCAGAATTGGAAAATCGGGGGGTTAAGGTGATTCCGAATTCAAAAATTATCAAAATCATCCAGCAGAAGATTCTTCAAAAAGAGTTTTATCAATTCAATCAAATCCCAAGTCCCGAGTTTGAAATCATCTGGAATGCCGATGAAAAGGTCATTTTCCCTTTGCCGTTGGTCCAGAAACTGAATACGGGCGGCTACGATGGGAGGGGCGTTCAGATCCTCAAAGAAGAAGGCGATTATGAAAAATTTTGGAAAGAACCTTCGGTTTTGGAACAGCTGGTGGATATCGATAAAGAATTATCTGTCATCGTTGCCAAAAATGAAAACGGCGAAACCAAAACTTTTCCTGTGACAGAGATGGTAGCCGATCCCAAGCTTAATCTATTGGATTTCAATATTTGTCCGGCGGATATTTCCGTGGAAACTCAGATTCAGATTGATGAGATTGCGCAGCAATTTCTCGATAATGCAAACTCGCCAGGACTTTTTGCCATCGAATTGTTTCTTGATAAAAAAGGAAAAGTTTGGGTCAATGAAACGGCGCCTCGTCTGCACAATTCCGGTCACCAGTCGCAGGAAGGCAATGCCAATTCCCAGTTTGAGCAATTCTACAGGGTTTTGAAAAATCTACCTTTGGCAGATACCACTGCTGTTGGATTTTCCGGAATGCTCAATTTGGTGGGCGAAGAAAATTACTTGGGAAAAGTCAAATATCAAGGTCTCGAAGAGGTTTTAAAATTGCCGAAAACCTATGTTCATTTGTACGGCAAAACCGAAACCAAACCGGGGCGAAAAATGGGACACATCAATGTTTTGGCCGATTCGAGAGAAGAATTGATGGAGAAATTGATCCAGGTCAAATCTTTGGTCAAAGTCGTTGCAGAGTGATTTAAAAAATAATGTTGAGCCGAAACCTGTCAAAATTGAAATCTATTTTTTACATAGTTAAGTTTTACACCTTTGCGAACCTTAAAACACTTGGTAGTTAAAAAAAACTTTGCGCACTTTGCGTTAAAAAATAAAACCTTCAACCATTGCTGAGCAAAGCGCCCTTGCGAACCTTAAAAAATATTTTCAACAAGATCAAAAAAACTTTGCGCACTTTGCGTTTAAAATATTCATTGACCAATTTGGTGATTCATTGTATCACTTAGTTAAGTTTTACGCCTTTGCGAACCTTAAAACGCTTGGTAGTTAAAAAAACCTTGCGCACTTTGCGTTAAAAAATAAAAACTTCAACCATTGCTGAGCAAAGCGCCCTTGCGAACCTTAAAATATTTTCAACAAGATCAAAAAAAACTTTGCGCACTTTGCGTTTAAAATATTCATTAACCACTTTGGGGACATAGTTAAGTTTTACGCCTTTGCGAACCTTAAAAACGCTTGGTAGTTAAAAAAAACTTTGCGCACTTTGCGTTAAAAAATAAAACCTTCAACCATTGCTGAGCAAAGCGCCCTTGCGAACCTTAAAAATATTTTCAACAAGATCAAAAAAACTTTGCGCACTTTGCGTTTAAAATATTCATTGACCACTTTGGGGATTCATTTTATCACTTAGTTAAGTTTTACGCCTTTGCGAACCTTAAAACGCTTGGTAGTTAAAAAAAACTATGCGAACTTTGCGTTTAAAATATTCATTGAATTACGCGTTATCAAATCATAAATAAAGATTAATCTTTATCTTTGAACAATCAATAAATTTTGAAAAATGGTCGGAATAATAATGGGCAGCCAAAGCGATCTCGCCATAGTGCAGCAGGCGGCAGATTTCCTAAAATTTTTGGAAATACCCTACGAACTCACCGTGGTTTCGGCGCACAGAACGCCCGAGCGAATGTTTGAGTACGCCAAAACGGCGAAAGATAGGGGTCTGAAAGTTATCATTGCCGGAGCGGGCGGGGCGGCTCATCTGCCGGGGATGGTTGCCAGTTGTACCACTTTGCCTGTGATTGGTGTTCCGATTTTATCTTCAAATTCTATCGATGGCTGGGATTCCGTTTTGTCGATTCTTCAAATGCCTTCCGGAATTCCCGTTGCAACAGTTGCATTAAATGGAGCGACAAATGCCGGGATTCTTGCAGCGAAAATCATTGGTGCTTTTGATTCTGAGGTTTCTAAAAAATTAGAAATTTATCAAAATTCATTAAAGGATAAAGTACTCGGAACGGTAGATGAGATTAAGAAATCGCACCCGAATAATTTTGATTAGTAGGTTTCCTGAGCTTTACTTATAAGATTTCATCAATTCTACTTATCCAAAATCCCCCGAATTTTATTGGCATTCACGATCAATTCTTCCAAATAGTCAAAATTCTCCTTTTCCAATGCCGATTTGAATTTTCTGAGTTGCGCGATATGCTCATTCAGAACATCCAGAACATTTTCTTTATTCTGCCGAAAAATAGGAACCCACATTTCCGGATGCGATTTTGCCAACCGAACCGTGCTGGAAAAACCGGAACTTGCCAGCTGAAAAATCGTATCTTCTTCGCGTTCTTTCTCCAAAACAGTATTGGCTAATGCATAAGAAGTGATATGCGAAATATGCGAAATATAGGCGGTGTGAAGATCGTGCGCCTCGGCGTTCATATAAATCGGATGCATTTCCAGATGTGCGATCACTTTTTCCACGATTTCCAAAGCATCAGGATCTGAATTTTCTTGATCGCAGATGACCGCGGCGTTGCCCGTAAAACTGTCTCGGGTTGCCGACTGTGGACCCGAATTTTCCGTTCCCCACATCGGGTGGAAGGCTACAAAACGTTTTCTTTTCGGATGATTTTGAATGGAGGCTACTATGCCCGACTTCGTGGAACCAACGTCCATAACGGTTTGATTTTCAGTGATTAGATCTAAAACCGAAGGCAAAATGCTTATTGCCGCGTCCACAGGAATAGCAATGATAATCAAGTCCGAATTTTTCACGCCATATTCCAGCTTGGCTTTTTCATCGATGATGTTGATTTCCAGCGCTTTATTAAGGTTTTCCTCATTTTGATCGATTCCGAAAACGAAGTCGGTCATTTTTTTGTCTTTTAATTTCAAAGCCATTGATCCGCCGATCAGTCCGGTTCCGATAATGCTGATTTTCATTTTTAATATTTTATTTTTGATTAACAAAAAACCCCGTCTTTAGGACGAGGTTTTGATATGGTTGCATCACGAATCCTAATCCTTATCAAGGGTTTTGACGTCGTAATAATATGTAGCAAGAGGTTTCATCAGACGAAGATAAACATTAATTCTGAAAATATCCAATAAATTCCAATTCAAGATCAGATTAAAATAAAGGCAAATCGCTTCTATTTTTTTTTGAAACTTTCTATTTGCGAAGGCTTCGACAGGTTCAGCCTGACACGGTTGAGATAAAGGCTCAGCCTGACATTTTTGAGATAAATACGCTGAGATTACCGCACTATCTTATTTTTTTCAGTCCAGAAAACGTTGCTACATTTTTACATTTGGAATAATGAACCTCGAATCTTGGATTATTTTTCGGATAGAGGAGCAGATATTCCGGGCAAGGCTGTTGTTGTGCCTTGCTTCTGTCAAAATCTATTTTGCCGGCAGAGAGGATGCTGTCTTTCAGAAATTTTTCAGAAATGTTTTGAGCTTCCATTTCAGTTTTGAAAGCCGGAGAATAAGTAAAATCTTTGGTCAGAGTTTCGGCGATCACCCTGTCGTTTGGGAAGTAGGAGCAGGTGGTTCCTTTTTGATTGAGGATAAAAAAGACGATGATTAACCCAAGAACAAGCCCGATGGAGTAGAATTTGATTTTTTTGAGCATGCAGCAATTTTAAAAAATCAAGAGGTTAATGTCGTGATAAGGCAGATCGAATCTGTTGCAAATCAGCTGTTTGGTATGTCGGCCTTTGTACATATACAGCGATTGTTTGATTTCGCTTTTATGAATCAACATATTTTCGAAGCCGCCTTCATCATCGTAGCCCAAGAGGTAACTGAGGAAGAAATTGCTGATGGCTTTGGTGGTAGTTCTCGGCATTTTGGAGGTCAGATTGGGCAGTCCGCAATGGATCACGCCGTGTTTTATGACAAATGGATTTTCAGTGGTGGTGAGTTCAGAAGTTTCGATCACTTTTCCGTTGTCGATGGTAATATCGATGATGACGCTGCCTTTTTTCATTTTTGTCACCATATCCTCGGTCACGATGGGCGGGAGGTTAAGTCTTGGCAATGCACCGATTACGACGTCGGCTCTCCGTAAAGATTTTGTCAGCTCTTTCGGGTCGATAATGGAAGTTGGCACGCGGCTGTCAACCAAAGTATGAAGCCTTCTCAGTTTGGAAAGGGAATTATCAAAAACTTTGACGCTTGCGCCCAAGCCAATCGATGCTTTGGTGGCAAACTCGCCGACGATTCCTGCGCCCAGAATGACCACTTCCGCCGGTCGCACGCCTGTGATACCGCCCAGCATCAAGCCGTTGGACATTGCCAAAAGTTCGGAAGCGTACAAAATAGAAATGCTGCCCGCAATTTCGCCAATCAAGCGCACAAGAGAGAGTTGCTTGTACTCATCGATAATAAATTCAAAAGCGATGGCATTGACTTTTTTGGAAGCCAATTTCAGGAAATAATCTTTATCCCTAAGGTTGATTTGCAATGCAGAGATGAGATAGGTGAGGGGTCGCAAATACTCAATCTCCTCTTCGGTCGGCGGATTTATTTTGAGAACGAGATCTTGTGCAAATGCCACTTTCGGATCCTCGGTGATCTCGGCGCCCGCTTCCGAATACAAAAGATCGGTGTAATAGGATCCCAAACCAGCACCCGCCTCGATGATGACTTTGTGACCATTATTGACCAAAATCTGGACAGCATCCGGCACAATGCAAGTTCTTTTTTCATTCAGGCAGGTCTCTTTGGGAACCCCGATGCTGAATGTTTTACCTTTTTTTACTACTTCTAGTTTTTCTTCTTTTGGCATCAGCTCTTCTTCGGTAAAGGGCGTAAATATGGTTGACGTACTGCTCATAGAAAGGAATCGTTAATCAAAAAATAAAAAACAAAGATAAAACAATTTGTGAGAAGCTTAATAAAATTCGATTTCTCTTCCCGAATCTGTTGAGATGATGGTCATTTTGTGATGAGGATAGCGCTTCAATTCGTGGATATAAACCTCGGGCCATTCGATGATGGCGAGGTAGCAATTCTCGAGATATTCCTCAATTCCGAGGTCGTAGGCCTCTTCGGCAGAGCGGAGTCGGTAGAGATCGAAGTGGAACACTTTCCCTTTTGGCGTCTCATATTCGTTCACGATGGCATACGTTGGCGACGAAACTTCGTCTGTGCTGCCCAATTCTTTGAGGAGAACCTGAGAAAAAGTGGTTTTCCCCGCGCCGAGATTGCCCTCTAACAGTAGAATGCGGTGTTGGATTTGAGGAATAATTTGTTTTGCAACGCCGATCCACTCTTCCGCTTGATTAATAGAAAATTTCAATGCTGTTTTTTATGCAAATTTAGACGATCTGCAACGAAAAGATTTAAGCTATCAATAAAAAAATCCAATTCAATGAGCTGAATTGGATTTAAAATACTTTAATCTTTTAAATTTAAGGTTGTCTCCAGTAAGACCACACGGTACCGTTGTAAACCGCCAACAGTTTTTTGCCGGGGTCATAAACCAACATTCCCGGAGCCGGGTTTTTGATGTTGGCTGCCGGATCTGTTACCAAAGGAGGAATCATAGCTTTGTTCGTGTCTGCCAAAACCAAGATGCCCGGCGTGGTGTCTGTAGCGGGGTTTCCGCCGATCATCGACTTGGCAACCGTCTGTTCGGGGTAAGCCGCGTTGGTTTGCAGAGAATTGTCTATCGCCACGTTGCCACCTGTCGCAGGTGCTTCATTCGTATGCACGGTGAGATCTACCCAAGTGCCATTGTTTTTGCTGACTTTCACTTTTCTGTCGCTCACGTCTAAGATGAAGGTTCCGCCTTTTGCATTGGCTGTTGGCGACAATGATACGCCTGCCGCGCTGCTTGCCCACGGGAGAATTATCCCCTTGTTTCCTGTGCCAAATTCCAAGGAAACACTGGCGTTCGTGATGCTCGTTTTGCCGATGGCGACCTGCGCAAACGATAATGAAGCCATCATTACAGAAATTATCGATATATATTTCGTTGTCATAACTTTTTCTTTTTTTAATGATTAAAATTAATTTTCATCAGGACAAGATTGAGTATTGAAACATTTCCAACCGCTTCTTGTTCCGTCAACATTCACTTTAAGGCAATCATTGGTGGTGTCATAGTACATCATTCCTGCGATAGGGGATGTGATAACCGCAGTTCCCGAACCATCTACCGGTTCACCTGCGTAAGTACCCGTGGTGCTGGCAGGCATTCTGTTGATGACCAGACCTTTGGTGCTGGCTTCTAAAGCCGTCCAGCCGCTTTGTCTTACCATTGGCCAATTTCCAGTGTTTGCGCCCGCTCTGTTGAAGGCGGTGATGCCGTGATTGGTAGGGTAGGTATTTCCGTCGGTTGCCGGTGCTTTGTAGCATTTACAAGAATTTATTGCGCTGTTCTGCGAATCGCCAATTCCTTGTCCCAGGTCGGCGGCTCCGTCGGTGGCATCTGCTACTCCTGCCAGGTTACTTGGGTTGGTACCTGCGTTGTAATTATTTCCGGCATTGTTGACCAACTGTGGAACGCCATTGGCAGCAGCAGAAGTGCTAATAATCTGGGCAGGTGTGCCGGCGGTGGTTCCATTGTATGTTACATTGATTTGTCCCGGATTGGTGGGGCTGGTCAATGGATTGACTTGGTTGTATTTTACATTTTCCGAGCCTTCTATCGCATCGGGGCAACCGTCTCCATCTGAATCTAAATCCAAATAATTCGGTATGCCATCGCTATCGGTATCAGTTGAAAAACAATATGAAATGGTATCTAAATGACCATAATTATGGACAAACATTCTAATTCTGTAGGTTCCCGCAGGAAGACTGACGGACTCAATTGAACTTTTATACCAATTTTCATCTCCCATAGCTTTAGTTAAATTTATGGTATTGCCTTGTGCTACAATAGTATTAGTAGATTGATTTCTTATCTGAATATTTGTAGACCAAGCTTGGTAGCCACTTGTTCCTGTTTCTCTGTTCGCAAACCAAGCAGAGGCAGAAACTACAGTAGCAGTAGTTAATGTAATGTCTTTGTAAACGTAGCCATTGGCGCCATTTATGTCAACATATTGTGTTCCCGACTGCGCCACATTGGGGCCACTACCATAGCCAGTTCCATCTACTCTTATAATATTAAATGCAGTGATACCTAATTCTTCTACTCCCCAGCCATTGTAGGGGTTGGCATTAGGGAAATTATTACCATTAATATTTGTTACTGCGGGACTGTCAAAACCGTCAATTGCGGAAGTAGAAGCAATGGTACACTGCCCTTCAGTAGTATCCAATATCCCGTCGTTGTCATCGTCTAAATCTGATGAGTCAAAAATGCCATCGCCATCCGAGTCCGGAATAATGGGTGTAGTAGAGACGGTAGCGGTATTATTAGACGCAACGGGGTCTGCTATTCCGCTGGTGGTGCCGATCGTGGCAGTGTTTGTATAATTTCCGCTTGGTTTTACTGTTGCTGTGATGGCAAGGGTAGCGCTTCCTTGGTCGGGTCCATTGCCAATAGTCCAAACTCCTGTTCCGGGAACATAAGTACCCGCAGTAGTGGTATGGGAGACATAGGTATAACCCGAAGGCAATAAATCATTTACCGTAACATTATTATTATTGGAAGCACCCAAATTAGAAGCTGTAACCGTAAAAACCACATTGCTGCCTTCGGTTGGCGTGGCGTTGTCCACCGTTTTTGTAACCCTTAGGTCAGATTCTTCGGCAGTTAAACCAATAAAAAAAGCATCCTGTCCACCCCAATTTGCATTGAAGAAACCACCATTTCTATTGCCATAGACTTCCAAAACAATGGTTTTAATGTCGTTGTTCTCAAATTTAACGGTGCCTCTCCCCGAATTTGTAGTAGCAGCATCAGTTTGCCCTGTATAACTATTATTAATCGTTTTTGGAGTAGCAGTATTATCTACTGTAAGACGTGTTCCTGACAATAGAGAAATGTTTGTACTTGCTAATATGCTGGTTCCGGAAGAATTTAATACCGATTTTACCGTAAACTCAGCAGAATAAGATTCTGAACCATCATAGGATCCTAATGCTTTAAAATGCAAATGTGGATTAGTGGTTCCTCTGCTTAGCGTAATCGTGATTTCCCCAAATTTTATTCTGCCATTTGCGTCTTGTGTCCCAGCTGAGGCTAAATTAAGAACAATATACGGAGCGTAATTTGTATTGATATCTATCCCACTTCCAACGGCAGCCCCTCCATTGCTGGTGTACTGTGAGTTGTCGTTACCGGCATTGCCAACTGCATTCATCAAGGTATAGAAAGGTGTCACTCCTCCGTCTCCAAAATACACCGCATTCGTAAAGTCGGTAGCGGTTACTTGATAGCTAACGGTTAAAGGACTTGGTGTAGAATAGCTTACTAAGGTGGTTGCTGTACCGTTATTATTGGTATCCTTTTGCAAAGCAACCGTCAGGTTCGTAGAAGTATTGACGCTTGGCACCACATTCCCCATTTCCAAATCGGGGTAGGTCTGCGAAAAAACAAGACCGCTTACTAATACAATAAGCATCAGCATCTGTTTTTTCAGATAGTTAATTTTTTTCGATTTCATTAGATTTTTTTATGAATTTTAAATAAAATAAGCTTATTCCTGAAAATATAAAACCTACACCAATAGGCAATTTTCGTGAATAATTAGATCAATTGATAGGAAATCAAATGCGGCGGCGGCCTCGCAAAAAGCGTATTTTCTACCTTTTGAGAATGATAGAAAAGATAAAGCACCGTGGCTCTATTTTGGTAAAAACGCAGGAAAACCTTCCAGCCATTTTGCGCTTGCAAAAAAGCATTGGTGTAATTGCTGCAACTGGTTATTCCTTGGTTTAAATAATCATTAGAACTGCTGAAATAGGCATTGGGTGCGCTGTTTTTATTATAGACGGCAATCTTCTGTGCGGATTTCTGTATTTTCTGGAGTAACCGCTGTTCTGCTGCTTTCTTGGCGTTTTTTTTCTCGGCAAGAATATTGGGGTGCTTGGCAGGCGCTTGTCTTTCGAGCTGCCGGTCGTTTCTCCTTTTAGAAGTTTCGGAAGCAGAAGAGGCTATGACGGTTACATTATTTTCAGCATCTTGATAAATAACGGTAGCGCCTTCAGAAATATGGATATTTTCAAGCCCCGAAATAGCAATCTCCTGCGAATAAGAACCAACAGAATAAAAAAGAAGGAGCAATAGCACAGAGCGGTGAAAAACTCTGTTAAAAAGAATTTTTGAAATCAGAGGGCTTAGAAGTTTATCGGAATATCTATTCCCAAAATAATTTTTCTCCAATGCTTGATTTGTGTTTCTGTTGCAAAAGTAATCAAATTATTTTATTAAGTACATAATTCATAGCATTTTAGATATTAAATCGTTGAATTCGCTTCGGCAATCGGTGCAGCGTTACTTTTTTAACCCTTATTCAGGATCAAGATTGCACTCATTGCCACGCGATTGTTTTGAAATCCATTATGTATAGACCGAAAAAATTGATAAATTTACCTCGTGATTAGCAAAGAGACCATAGATCAGATTTTCTCCACCATCCGCGTCGAGGAAATCGTCGGCGAATATGTGCAGCTGAAGCGGGCAGGCTCCAACTTCAAGGGTCTGAGCCCCTTCCGCGACGAGAAAACACCCAGCTTCATCGTCTCCCCAAGCAAACAAATCTGGAAAGACTTCTCGACGGGGAAAGGCGGCACGGCCATCTCTTTCCTGATGGAAATAGAAAATTTTACCTATCCCGAAGCCCTCCGGCACGCCGCCAAAAAATACGGCATCGAGATCCAAGAAGATGTCAAACAATATTCGGAAGAACAAAAACTGGCGCAGACCGAACGCGATGTTTTGTACAAAATCCACGAGATTGCCAACGATTTTTTCCAAAAGCAACTTTGGGACACTGAAGAAGGCCAATTGATCGGCTATTCTTATTTCAAGGAACGGGAGTTGCGGGACGACATCATCCGGAAGTTTCAGCTCGGCTATTCGCCCGAAAAGAAAAATGCCTTTACCGAATTTGCGCTTGAAAAAGGCTACTCCAAAGATATTTTGGAAAAATCCGGGCTTTCCATTTTTCCGGAAAATTCGCCGTCGGGAATCGACAGATTTCGGGATCGCGTCGTCTTTCCGATTCACAGTTTTTCGGGTCGTGTTTTGGGTTTTGGCGCCAGGATTCTCAAGAATAATATCAAAACGGCGAAATATCTGAACTCTCCGGAAACCGAAATTTACCACAAATCCAACGTTCTGTACGGCATAAACCAAGGCAAGCAAGCCATTTCCAGAAAGAATCTGTGTCTCTTGGTCGAAGGTTATATGGATGTGGTTTCGCTTCATCAATCGGGCATTGAAAACGTGGTGGCCAGCTCCGGAACGTCTCTCACGACGGAGCAAATTAAATTAATCAAAAGACTGACGGAAAATGTCACCATCCTTTTCGATGGCGACAATGCGGGCATCAAAGCCAGTTTCCGAAGCATCGATATGTTGCTTTCCGAAACGATGAATATTCGCGTGCTGCTGTTTCCCGATGGCGACGATCCGGATTCTTTTGCTCGAAAGCATCCGCAGGATTTCGTCGAAAAATTTATTGATAACGAAGCCAAGGATTTTATCGATTTCAAAGCAGAAATTCTTCTCGGCGAGGCCGGCAACGATCCGATCAAAAAAGCCGAGGCCATTCGCGATATTGTAAAATCGGTGGCGTTTGTCCAAAACGGATTGAAGCGCGAAGTTTATGTGAAAGAAATTTCGAACAAATTTGGACTCAGCGAGCAAAGTTTGTTCAATGAACTTCAAATCCACAAAAACGCCGTAGAACGCGAGAGGCGGCCGGCATTTCAGGAAAAACAAGTTTCGCAGAAGTTGGAAATCGTACCGGAAACTTTGACCTCGGTGAATCCGCTGGTGGTGCTGGAAGAAAAATTGGTGGATCTGATGCTGAAATATGGCGACCGCGTTCTCGACCGCAAAGATCAGGACGGCAAGGCCTATCAAATCACAGTGATCGAGGAAATCCTCAACCATCTGCAAGAAGATGACTGCGAAATCCAACTCAACATCAATAAAAAAATTATTTCCGAGATCAAAGAGGGAATTGAGAAGAACGAGTTGCGTTCCGGCGATTTTTTCTTCAATTTTATGGACGAAGAAGTTTCCGGCAAACTCGCCAATGCACTCATCGACAATTATCAAACCAGCAACTGGAAGCAGCACAATATCTATTTCAGCACCGAGGAAGACGTCGTCCCGAAAATCGTGTCCGACGTTATCCTAAGGCACAAAAGAGAATATGTGGTGAAGATAATCAACGATCTCAAAAATTCGCTGAAAGAGGATCAAAACGGCGCGCCCATCTATCGTCAAATTCTCTTGCTGACGCAACTGAAAAACAAATTAGATAGCGAATTGTTTCGGATTTTGTGACAGAAAGTCCTACTTTAGCAAAGGAATAAAAATTGCAAACTCAATAGAGATTTAAAAACAAGCACATAGAATATGGACATTAAAAAAGAATTTAGAGATTTCTCCGTAAAACATTTGGGAAACAACGGCCTGGCAACAGATCAATATATGGGAATGTTTAACCCGACGAACCTTACGCCCTACATTATGGAAGAGCGCAGAATGAACGTGGCACAGATGGACGTTTTCTCCCGACTGATGATGGATAGAATCATCTTCCTTGGAACAGGAATCGACGATCAGGTGGCGAATATCGTGACAGCGCAATTGCTGTTTTTAGAAAGTTCCGACTCCACCAAAGACATTCAGATCTACATCAATTCTCCGGGCGGAAGCGTTTACGCAGGATTGGGAATCTACGACACGATGCAGATCATCAAACCAAGCGTCGCCACCATCTGCACCGGAATGGCCGCCTCTATGGGCGCCGTGCTTCTGGTAGCAGGGGAGAAAGGAAAACGTTCCGCACTGAAACACGCCCGTGTGATGATCCACCAGCCCAGCGGCGGTGCGCAAGGCGTAGCCTCGGATATGGAAATCAATTTGAGAGAAATGCTGAAACTCAAAAAAGAACTCTACGACATCATTTCCGAGCATTCCGGAAAAACCTACGAATGGGTAGAAAAAGCCTCCGACAGAGATTATTGGATGACCTCTACCGAAGCTAAAGAACACGGAATGGTAGATGAAGTGCTCGAAAGAAAAGCATAATAAGCAGTAATTTTAAACAAGGAAACTTGATTCATTTTGAGTCAGGTTTTTTTTATTTGGGCGCCTTTATCCGCCCTCCGTTCCCGCTTTTTTCTTTTTTGAAAAAAAAGAAAAAGAGCTCCACTCAGGTCGGGGCGCGCTTCGCAACAGAGCAGATTTGCCGATCAAATTAATAATTAACAATTAACCATTAATAAGTAATAAAAACATTTTGCAGAAAATCTCAATTTCACTACTTTTGACGCATCAAATTTAATTTCATGAAAAAATCAGTGATATTATTGGCTTCTGCTCTTATTGTTGTTTCTTGCGACATTCCTGCCGGCGGCAACAAAGGCCGTCTGAAAAAAACAGACGACGTCGTGCGATATGATGACCCCAATGCCCCAAAAGGAACGTACAAACCAGCCGCTGACACCGCGACAACAGCTCAATCCGTAGCCTCCGACACCGCAAAAACCGCGATGGCTCCGGAAGTCAAAACTGCAACCGCAGAAACTCCAAAATCTGAACATTAATCCGATTTTATAAAAATATTATCAAAAAGTATGTCTTGCCTTTGCAGGACATTTTTTATTTTTACAAACCGCAATAAGTTAAAACCAGCCATTCTAATAATCATCACCATTGATTGTTCTTTGATGAGTTTGAAACTAATAATCATTTCAATAATTTAAAAAAATCTTTGCGCACTTTGCATTTCAAAAAATAAATATAAAAAATGAGCACCACCCAAACATACATCAACGAAAACAAACAACGTTTTCTCGACGAACTTTTCGACATCCTAAGAATCGCTTCCATCAGCGCAGATCCGGCCTACAAATCAGAAGTCCTGAAATGTGCCGACGAAGTGGCAAAACATCTGAAAATTGCTGGAGCAGACAACGTCGAAATCCTTGAAACCAAAGGCTATCCCATAGTTTTCGGAGAGAAAATTATCGATAAGAATTTGCCGACTGTTTTGGTTTACGGTCATTACGATGTCCAGCCTGCGGATCCTTTGGATTTATGGATCAGCGATCCCTTTGAACCCGTGGTGAAAAAAACGGAACTTCATCCAGACGGTGCCATCTTCGCACGAGGTTCTGCAGACGACAAAGGTCAATTCTTTATGCACGTCAAAGCGTTCGAAGCAATGATGAAAACCAATTCGCTACCTTGCAATATCAAGTTTTTGATAGAAGGTGAGGAGGAGGTTGGTTCGGCAAGTCTGGCAGATTTTCTGGAAGATCACAAAGAAAAACTAAGCTGCAACGTCATCCTGATTTCCGACACACACATTTATTCTAACGAACAACCGACAGTGACAACGGGTTTGCGAGGGCTGTGCTATGTAGAAGTTGAAGTCGAAGGTCCGAATCGTGATCTGCATTCAGGGCTGTATGGCGGCGCCGTTCCTAATCCCATCAATGTATTGGCTAAGATGATTGGCGACCTGATTGACGACAAAGGCCACATCACCATCGATGGTTTCTACGGCAATGTTTTGACCGTTTCCGAGGAAGACCGAAAAGAAATGAACAAACTGAAAGACGATCCGGAAGCATACAAAAAATCAATTGGTCTTCAGGATATTCAAGGCGAGGAAGGCTATACGACTTTGGAAAGAGCATCGATCCGACCCAGTTTGGACGTGAACGGGATTTGGGGCGGCTACATCGGCGAGGGAGCCAAAACGGTGATTGCTTCCAAAGCTTTTGCTAAAATATCAATGAGACTGGTTCCAAATCAAACACCAGAAGAAATCGTGGAAAAATTCACAAAATATTTCGAAAAAATAGCGCCCAAAAGCGTGAAAATAAAAGTGACGCCGCACCACGGCGGGATGCCTTACGTTCTGGAAAGCGACACCAAAGAATTCCGAGCCGCAAAAAAAGCGATGGAAAAAGCCTTCGGAAAAGAAGTTCTGCCGTACAGAAGCGGCGGCAGTATTCCGATTACGTCGTTGTTTGAGAAAGTGTTGGGCGCAAAATCTGTCCTGATGGGATTCGGTCTGGATTCCGACGCCATCCATTCGCCCAACGAGCATTACGGACTTTACAATTATTACAAAGGCATCGAGAGCATCCCGTATTTCTTTGAATTCTATACAAAAGGATAAAATATTAAGACAGATTACGTGGTCTTTTTTGTTAATATTAAAATAAAAAAATTATGTCGAAAGTAGTATATATCACAGGCGGAAGCAAAGGCATCGGATACGGAATTGCAGAAGTATTGCTGAAAAATGGTTACCAAGTTGCCATCTGCGGCAGAAAACAAGAAGATTTAGATAGAGCGGTTTCGGAACTTAAGGAGATTTCGGAAAGTATTTTTGGAGTCATATCTGATGTTCGCAATTTTGCCGATGAAGAAAATGCAGTTTCCAAAATCATACAACGATTTGGTAAGCTGGATGTTGTGATCGCCAATGCCGGTTTGGGGATTTTAAAACCGGTGGATGAACTCGGCATCGAAGATTGGAACGCCATGCTGGAAACCAACCTTACCGGATGCTTCTACACCTTGAAAGCCTCGGTAGAAGAACTGAAAAAATCAGAAGGATATTATATCACAATTGCAAGCTTGGCAGGAGCCTACTTCTTCGAAAACGGCGCGGGTTACAACGCCTCCAAGTTTGGCGTGGTAGGCTTCACGCAGGCTGCGATGATTGATCTTAGAAAATACAAAATCAAAGTTTCCACCATACTTCCCGGTTCTGTCGCGACTTATTTTGATGGAAATGTGCCTTCGGATAAAGACGATTGGAAAATCCAGCCGGAAGATATGGGACAGCTCGTCCTCGATATGCTGAATATGAATCCGCGAGTTTTGCCAAGCAAAATCGAGTTCAGACCAAGCCAAGTGAAGAAATAAATGGGGTTTTACCTGTTTTTTATTAATTGAAATGCCAAAAAATGGAAGAATTTTCTTCGCAAATTTGTCCATTATCTTCAATGACATTTGGGAAAATATGTTAAAAATCCGATTAATATAGGCTTCCCCCATTACTATTTATCAAATAATAATAAATTATGCATGCATAGCATTTTTTATATAAATTAGCCGAGTTCATAATAACAAAAATATAATTGTATTACGATGAAAATATTAGTTTGTATCAGCAGTGTTCCGGACACAACGAGTAAAATTAACTTTACGGCAGATAAGTCTGCCTTCGACAAAACCGGAATCCAGTGGGTCATCAATCCATTGGACGAATTTGCATTGACAAAAGCGATCAAATTGCAAGAGTCTCAAGGCGCAACCGTCACCGTAGTGAATGTGGGAGATGCCGGAACAGAAGCGGTTATCAGAAAGGCTTTGGCCATCGGTGCCAACGACGCGATAAGAGTTAATGCAGAAGCAAAAGATAGTTTTTCTGTCGCTAAAGAAATTGCAAAAGTTGCCCAAGACGGCGGTTACGATCTGATTTTAATGGGCAAGGAATCCATCGATTACAACGGCGGCGCAGTCCCGGGTATGGTAGCGCAGTTGCTGAATTTCCCTTTTGTCAACGCTTGCGTGGGCTTAGAAGTTAGCGGTTCGGAAGCTACGGCTGTACGAGAAATTGAAGGTGGAAAAGAAACCATTTCCGTGAAGTTGCCGGCCGTAGTCGCAGGACAAAAAGGCTTGGTGGATGAGAAAGATCTCATCATTCCCAATATGAGAGGGATTATGTCTGCAAGGACCAAGCCTCTTCACGTGGCAGAACCTTCGAATGCCGAAGTGAAAGTGGAAGCGGTTTCGTTCGACAGCGTGGCGCCCAGAGCGGCGGTGAAACTGGTTTCCCCAGATAACTTGGACGAGCTGGTAAGATTGCTTCACGAAGAAGCAAAAGTAATCTAATCGGATTCAAAATACATACATATTTTAATTTTCAATCATTAAATCAAACAAAAATGGCAGTATTCGTTTACGCAGAAAATATAAACGGCATCTACAAAAAAGCGGCCTTCGAAGCCGTTTCCTATGCCAAGGCAATCGCAGCAAAATTAGGAGATTCAGTAACCGCAATTTCCATCAATCCCACCGATTCTTCGGATTTACTTTACAAATGTGGCGCGGACAAAGTTGTTCATGTAAAAGATGCGGGTCTGAAAAATTTCAGTTCAAAAGCTTATGCAGAGGCCGTAGCACAGGTTTTTGACGGCAAAATCATCGTTTTTCCTCATACCACCGACGCTTCTTCCGTTGCGCCAATGCTGGCGATTCAGAAAAATTACGCGTTGATTACCAATGCGGTTGACGTTCCCGAAAGTACATCGCCCTTCCAAGTAAGGAGAAAATCCTTCTCCGGAAAAGGATTTATGCACGCCAAGGCCAATGCAGACGGGGTAGTCGTCACGGTTTCTCAAAATGCTTTTGGTGTTAAAGAAAATCCGGCATCCGGTTCGGAGGAAGTGAAAGAACTGAGCATCACCAACGACGATACCAAAGTCATCAACCACGAGCAGTCCTCCGGGAAATTAGATCTTAAAGAAGCCGAAATCGTTGTTTCCGCAGGAAGAGGTCTGAAAGGGCCGGAAAACTGGGGAATGATCGAAGAACTGGCCAATGTCTTGGGGGCGGCAACTGCCTGTTCCAAACCCGTTTCCGATATCGGCTGGCGACCGCACACAGAGCACGTGGGGCAGACCGGGAAAGCCATCGCGCCCAATCTTTATATCGCAGTTGGTATCTCCGGCGCTATTCAGCATTTGGCGGGTGTCAACGGTTCCAAGACCATTGTTGTGATCAACAATGATCCCGAAGCGCCATTTTTTAAAGCGGCAGATTATGGTGTCGTAGGCGACGCTTTCCAAGTGGTACCTGCGTTGACGGAGAAAATCAAAGCGTTGAAAGGCGCCTGAAATCCCTTTAAATAAAAATCAAAAACCTGAGTGATTGGCTCGGGTTTTTTTATGGAATCATCATGAAATTTTGGCGACCATTCAGAAAAGATGTAGCACTAAGGCTTTTATATGTTTCGGGCTTGCGACGTTTTGGAACTTTCAATGCAAGATAAACACAATTTGTGATATGCAAAAATCCACAATTTCTCGATAAAAAATTACCAAAATATTTTATATTTGCTAAATGGATTATAAAAGATTAATCATACGAGGAATATCCTACAGCCAAACCCAGTCGGGTGCTTATGCACTGCTGTTGGAACATGAAGAAACATCGGTGAAACTGCCAGTCGTGATTGGTAATTTCGAAGCACAGTCCATTTCGTTGGGATTAGAAAAAGATATCCATCCGCCACGTCCGCTCACGCACGACTTGTTCACACAGTTTGTAAAAAGTACACACTTCAAAATAGAGTCGGTTATTATTTATCAAATTAAAGACGGGGTTTTCTTTTCCAATATTAATTTCAAAAATCCATTGTCAGACGAAGAACTCATTTTGGATGCCAGAACTTCGGACGCTGTTGCGATGGCGGTTCGCTTTGATGCTCCTATTTTTACAACGGCCGAGGTCTTGAACGAAGCCGGAATTCTTTTAGAACTTGATGAAACGCCAAAGATGGGAGATGAAGCCGAAGCTGGAGAGGTGGGCGCATTCAACGATCTGTCCGGACTCTCTTCGGAAGAACTGGATCAGTTGTTGGCAGATGCCGTGAAGGAAGAAGATTACGACACCGCTCTAAGGCTGCAAGAAGAAATCAAGCGAAGAAACAAAAAAATAGAATAATCTGTACCAACATCCTTGACGATAAATGAGTCTAAAATTACGATTGACAATCCTTAGCTTTCTGCAGTTCTTTATCTGGGGAGCTTGGCTGATTACGATAGCAAACTTTTGGTTTGGAACCAAACATTGGGATGGCACACAGTTTGGCGCGGTCTTCGGTACGATGGGCATTGCCTCGATTTTTATGCCAACCCTCATCGGAATTATCGCGGATCGCTGGGTGAATGCCGAAAAGATTTATTCTGTATTGCAGATTCTGTATGGTGTGGTGCTTTTCATTTTGCCACATTCGGAGACGCCCACTTCTTTCTTTTATATCATGTTGCTGGCCATGTGTTTTTATATGCCAACGATCGCATTGACCAATTCCATTTCCTATACGATCCTGAAAAACAGCCATTTGGACGTCATAAAAGATTTTCCCCCGATCAGAGTTTGGGGAACCATAGGATTTATAGTCGCAATGTGGATTACGAATCTTACTGGAAATAAAGCGACGGAAGGACAGTTTTATATCGCTGGCGGTGCTGCTATTCTTTTAGGTTTATATGCATTGACGCTGCCGAAATGTCCTCCCCAAAAATTAATCGACAAGAATGCGCCACTTTCCGAGCAGTTGGGTCTTAATGCTTTCAAACTGTTCGGTAATTACAAGATGGCGCTTTTCTTTTTGTTTTCGATGTTGCTGGGTGCAGCTTTGCAATTGACAAATGCTTACGGCGACGTTTTCCTTAGCGAATTTGCGAATTATCCCAAATATGCCGACTCGATTGTTGTGGAAAAATCGACACTCATTATGTCTATTTCACAAGTTTCTGAGACTTTGTTTATCTTGGCGATTCCATTTTTTCTAAGAAAATTCGGGGTCAAAAAAGTAATGCTCATGAGCATGCTTGCATGGGTACTGCGTTTCGGATTATTTGCTTATGGAGATCCTGTAGACGGCCTTTGGATGATTATCCTCTCGTGCATAGTTTACGGAATGGCCTTCGATTTTTTCAATATTTCCGGATCATTATTTGTAGAAACTACCACCGACAAAAAGATCCGCTCCTCTGCACAAGGTTTGTTTATGATGATGACGAATGGTTTTGGAGCCGTGTTGGGAAGCAATATCGCAGGCTGGGCCATTGACCGGTTTTTTACCATCAGGTTCACAACGGTGCAAGACTTGGCGGCATTTTTGCAGACAACGCCCGACAATTCTACCTTTCTTCAAATTCTTAAAAAATCGTTCCGTTCCGCTGTCAATCCGGATGGCACATTATCGTACCCCGTCTTGGTAAAAGATTGGCATCAAATCTGGCTTTATTTTGCGGCTTATGCGCTCGTGGTGGCTGTGCTTTTTGCCGTGTTCTTTAAACACAAACATTCTGTTGAAGAAATCAAGACAGAGAATCTGTAGATTAATTTCCCGATAACGTTGCAATTTTTTGTACATTTAATGAAGAATAACCTGTTGTGCATTTAGAATAAATTCATTTTAATTTTGTTCAAACTTCTTTTGAAAACAAAGAAATTGAGATATTGAATCATTGTAAAAGATGTGATTTTGGAGGTAAT
>NZ_QOVY01000024.1 GCF_003932955.1 Chryseobacterium sp. SC28 | reverse complement strand
TATGTACTTTTGCTCATCGTTATTTGATTTTTGCAACTCAAAATTACGATAAGTTTTTAGAAGCCATTAATTTGGCTTCTTTTTTTATCTGGTTTTTATCGGACAACAGTGAAAAAGAATTTTAGAATGAAGAAAGTATTAAAGATAATTTTAGCAACAGTGCTGTTTATTTTTATTGCAATCCAATTTTATCAGCCTGCCCTTAATGTAGATAAAGGGCAGGTTTACACAACCGATTTTACACAAGTCTATAAAATGCCTATTGAAATAAAAGCGATGTTTCAAACGTCTTGCTACGATTGTCATAGCAACAATACCAATTATGTTTGGTACGACTATGTACAGCCTGCAAGAACATTGGTAGGAACCCATATCAAAAATGCAAAAGAAGATTTGAATTTCAATGAATGGGGTACATACTCAAATAGAAAGCAGGAAAGATTACTAAACTCAATTAAAGAACAAATAGAAACGAAGCAAATGCCTCTGTCCTCATATACACTGATGCACAAAAATGCAAAATTGAATAATGAGCAAATCAAAACATTAATCAATTGGCTAAAAGAACAGGAATGAGTTTCAAAAAAAAATATCAAAATGAATATACCCATAAATAGTAAAATAAGGTTGCTGCAAGCAGTATTTATACTGTTATGTTCGCAATCCCTATTTGCACAGAAAGTAGTGCATTACGACTTGTATGTAAAAGATACGCTTGTCAACTATGCAGGAAAAACAAAAAGAGCCATTGCCGTAAATGGGCAAATACCTATGCCCACGCTCACATTTACAGAGGGCGACACTGCCGAGATTGTAGTGCATAACCAGTTAAAAGAAAGTACATCACTGCATTGGCACGGCGTATTTTTGCCCAACAAAGAGGACGGTGTGCCCTGGCTTACACAAAAGCCTATTGAAGCCGGAGCAACATACACCTATCGTTTTCCAATTATCCAACACGGAACGCACTGGTATCATTCCCATTCAGGTTTGCAGGAACAGATTGGAATGTATGGCAGTTTTGTAATGAAAAAGCGGGATGACGACAAAACCTTTAGAAAGGGCATTGATGATTTGCCTACCGTACCCATTATTTTAAGCGAATGGACAAATTATAACCCCAACAACATTAACCGAATGTTGCACAACGCCAATGATTGGGCAGCTATCAAAAAAGGTGCAACACAATCTTATGCAGAAGCTATTAGAGAAGGGCATTTCAAAACCAAATTAACCAACGAATGGAAACGTATGTTGGCAATGGACGTAAGCGATGTGTATTATGACAAAATATTAATTAACGGAAATCATACTACCGATTTAAAAACCGTTGACGGCAAAATACTAAAAGCAGGTGATAAAGTAAGGTTAAGAGTTTCAAATGGTGGCGCATCCTCTTACTTTTGGTTACGGTATGCCGGAGGTAAAATTACCGTAGTAGCCAATGATGGTAACGATGTAGAACCTGTTGAAGTAGATAGGTTAATTATAGGAGTTTCTGAAACATACGATGTCGTTGTAACAATCCCCGAAGAAGGTGTTTCTTATGAATTTTTAGCCACTACTGAAGACCGAACACAATCAGCCAGTTATTTTTTAGGTAATGGTATCAAACAATTAATTTCCCCACTGCCCAAATTAAAATATTTTGAAGGGATGAAGATGATGAACGATATGATGAAGATGAATGGTGATTTGGACGATATGGGAATGAAAATGAGCCTGAACCAAATGGATATGAACGTGGTAATGTATCCCGAAATTACAGGAGAAGCCAATCAAAAGCAAGACCATAGCCAACACAATATGAATATGGATAACGACCCCAATCGTTACAATGCAAATGCTTTAGGAGAAATTAAAACCCTAAACTATGCAATGTTGCAATCGCCCTACAATACTTCACTTCCCAAAGATGCACCCGTAAAAGAACTAAAATTTACACTTACCGGAAATATGAACCGCTATGTGTGGAGTATGGATAACAAAATTCTTTCAGAAGTTGATAAAATTCCTGTAAAGAAAGGAGAAATTTTACGCATCACCATTTACAATAACTCAATGATGCGACACCCAATGCACCTGCACGGTTTCGACTTTAGAGTAATTAATAGAAAAGGCGAAAAATCACCACTGAAAAATGTGTTAGATATAATGCCAATGGAAACAGATACCATTGAATTTTTGGCAAACGAAGAAGGAGATTGGTTTTTCCATTGCCATATCCTATATCATATGATGTCGGGGATGAACAGGGTTTTTGCTGTGGATGACTATAAAAATCCAAACTTACCCAACAAGAAACAAGCATACAATAAATTACAGAGAGAGAGCAATATGCCACATTTTATGGCACAGAACGATTTTGCAACCAATGGTAATGATGGCGAGGCAATGTTTCAAAATGCAAGATGGAGTTTAGGCACAGAATGGCGTTTAGGTTACAATGATATGCACGGTTACGAAGTAGAAACACATTTAGGAAGATACATCGGAAAAATGCAGTGGTTTATGCCATTTATAGGCTTTGACTGGCGTTACCGTAAAATGGGAATAGATGAACACGAAACCAATTTATTCGGGCAGAAAAACGAAAAAGATACACGTAGAGCCTTTAGTTTAGGTTTTATGTACACCTTGCCAATGTTAGTCAATTTTCAGGCAGAAGTATATCACGATGGTATCGTTCGCCTGTCTTTAATGCGAGAAGATATACCAATTTCAAAAAGATTAAGAGCTGGTTTTATGGTCAATACCGATATGGAATATATGGCAGACTTGAAGTATATCATCAATAAGAATATAGGTATTCGTACACACTATGATAGTGATATGGGCTTGGGTATAGGGCTGTCACTAAATTATTAAGGATTATGCACCATTCCCCTCCGAAATATCGGAGGGGATTTTTTTACTTGTTTAAAATCTGCAAAACTCTACCAAGTTCAATATCCATTCTTGAAAAGGCAAACCAATTTTTGCCCAGGTCTTTGAGCGATGCCCCGATATGGTAGAGTTCTGAATGGTCAATAATCAAAAAACGGTCGTGGGCATCAGAAAACACTTCAATGTCTATCGGAGGATATTGGCTATTGTAGCGTTGTAAATCTAATCGTAGCTGATTACTGATGCTTTTGGTAAGGATTGTAGCGGTTACAGTAGTCTTACGCTTACCCAACAAAGTAAGCACCGTATCATCCACATAATTATCAAGCAAGATAATTGAGCTTTTGGCACTTCGGATAATATCGGAAACAAAGGCGTAGGCATCAAATACCTGCCCATTGTAGAAAATACCTTTCTCGCTGTACAGCTTGTCGCTTTCCAAAGCCTTAAAAATCTCTTCAAATTTTTGGTCGGCTTCCAGTTGCTTTAATTCGATATTATCCAAACGATGGAACAAAGAAGCGTTGCTAATGAGCATTTTTCGCATTTCAACAAAAGCATTCATTATTTCCACACTCATTTTAACGGCTATATCAGAACGGAGTATGGCAGATGCCATTGCAACGCCCTGTTCGGTAAAAACATAGGGCAAATAACGCCTGCCGCCGTAATTTAAACTTGAGGTTCCAATTTGGAACCTCAAGTTTTCAACTTCCTCTTCGGTCAGTTGAAAGCAGAATGATACAGGAAAACGCTCAATATTCCGTTTAACGGCTTTGTTCAGGTTCTTTGTTTCCACCTGATATAAGGCAGCGAGGTCGCTATCCAACATTACCTGTTTGCCCCGGATAGTATAAATCAGGTTCCTGATTTCTTTGGGTACGATTGACGGTTTATTTTCCATTGCGTTTACTGCTTTTGTTTTTCTCAAACTCAAAGGAACTTTCGGCATTTTCTTTCAGTACGATGTAAGCATCGAATTTCTTTCCGGCTTTGCTCGTCATCCCTTTGATTAAAGAAGTTTTGCCTTTATTGACAAGGCTTGTTACATTTTCAATACTGATTTGTACACCGCAGACGGTGCGGAACTGTACCCAGTTACAAGCCTCATCAGGGCATTTCACAATCTTATCACGGATGATGAGTTGCTGACTTTTGCATTTCGGGCAGTTCAGTTTGGGTTGGTTGGTGCTTGCAATAGAAGTTTGCAGCAATTCATCGGTAATGGATTTGGCATAGGTTTCCATTTCCTTTTGGAACGTTCCCGCATCCGCTTCGTTGTTCTCGATTTTCTGTAACGCCAATTCCCATTCGGCAGTCATTGCCACGTCTGCAATTTTCCGGTCTTTGACAAGCCCATACACCTGTAATCCTTTTTCGGTAGGGATTAAAGAACGTTTATCCCGTTGGATATAATTACGGGTAAACAGGGTTTCGATAATAGCGGCTCTTGTTGCAGGCGTACCGATACCGATATTTTTGAGGGCTTTCCGCTCTTCTTCGTTCTCAATTTCTTTCCCTGCGGTTTCCATAGCCGACAAAAGCCCGGCTTCGGTGTAAAGCACTGGCGGTTTGGTCTGCTTTTCCAAAACGGCAGCTTCCTTTATGGCAAGTTCGTCGCCTTTACGCAGTTCAGGTAATTCCTGCTCTGGCTCTTCGCCATCGTCTGTAAAACTTCCTTTGATGGAACGCCAACCCGCTTCCTGAATTTTACAGCCTTTTGCCGTAAAGTCGTAATGCAATACCTGTAACGATACATCGGTTATTTCTTTGACACAGGCTTGCGATATGGCTTCGAGCAACCGAAGCGCAATCATATTGTATATCTTGTTTTCGTCTGCGTTTAGTACCGACGGCACTTTATCTGTAATCAACAAACCGTGATGGTCCGTTACACGGAGGTCATTCACGATACGTTTGTTGAACCTTCCCCATTTAATTTTGGTAAGTGCTTGCTTGCAATCCTCACGGTTCTGCAATGCCCGCACAAGGTTTGGAATTTCTGCCCACATATCTTCAGGAATGTATTTGCTTCCGGTACGTGGGTACGTAATAAACTTCTTTTCGTACAGGCTTTGTGCGATATTAAGCGTTGCTTCAGCAGATAATTTCAGCCTTTTATTGGCTTCCTTTTGCAAGCCAGTCAGGTCGAAAAGCAAGGGCGGTTGTTCCGTAACACTTTTGGTTTCTACCGAAGTAACGGTTGCCATTGCGCCACGCTGAATAGCTTTAAGGGTATCATCGGCAAGCTGCTTTTCGTCCCATTTGATTGCGGAAATACTTTTGAAATCAACCTGTGCTTTGTTGTGCGATAATTGTATCTGCCAGTATTTCTTTACCGTGAAATTCTTATTATCGAGGTAGCGTTTACATATCAAAGCCAGTGTGGGCGTTTGCACTCTTCCGAGCGAATAGATACCGTTGCCTGCGGCAATGCTCAATGCCTGTGTAGCATTGATGCCTACAAGCCAGTCGGCACGGCTTCTGCCTTGCGCTGCCTGATACAGTCCGTCAAATGCTGCCCCGTCTTTTAGGTTGTTGAAGCCTTGCTTTATTGCCTTTTCGGTAAGCGAACTTATCCAAAGGCGTTCAAAAGGTTTGTTGCATTTCAGGTATTCATAAATGTACCTGAAAATGAGTTCGCCCTCACGACCTGCATCGGTAGCAACGATGATGCTGTTGCTTTGCTTAAAAAGCTGCTCAATGACTTTCAGTTGCTTTAATGCGCCAGTATCGGCGGTGTACCCTTTGTCTTTTTTGACCTTGCGGACGGTCAATAAAAACGGGTTGGGCAATATCGGCAGGGATGCTTTATCAAATCCCGAAATGCCGTAATCTTCGGGCATTCCCAGTCCTATTAAATGACCGAATGCCCACGTAACAAAATAGCCGTTACCTGTCAGGTAGCCATCCTTTTTATCGGATGCTCCCACAAGTCCGGCTATTTCCCTTGCTACGCTTGGTTTTTCTGCAATGATTGTTTTCATACTGTATTACATTTTTCTGCCTTTGGATTTTGCAGGCTTGTTATCCTGTTGCTCCTGCTGCTTCTCGTTTTTCGGTCTTTGCTGCCCGGACTTCAAAGGCTCTTGGACGTTCTTGGTCGCTTCGTTGGTTTTACCCTCCGAATTGACGGCAGTTTGTGTTTTATGGGTTTCAGCAGGTTCTACCCGTGCTTTGTACTGACCGGGAAACTCAAAATTGGTCTTTCCGGTATCTTTGTCGAAAGTGATATAACCCTTATAGAGTTGGTCTTTTTTGTCTTTCAGTTCAACATAGATGGTTTGTCCGGCTTTGAACTTGTTGTACTGCTCATCATCAAGTTCTTTGCCCCTGAAAGTTCTTGGAGCCTCCTGCGGTTGGCTTTGCTGGTTGCTTTGTTGGGTGTTCTGTTGGTTCGTTTGCGCTTGCTGATTGTTGTTGCTTCTGTCAAACAGGAACTCAACATATCGTTTGTCCGCATTGAATTGTACCGTTGCCGAAAACTCCGTTCCTTTCGTGGAAGTCATACCCTCTAAATAGAGTGGTTTACCCTCCATTAAAGTTTGTTTTTGTTCGTCATTCAGCTTTACGCCCTTAATTTCATCGGGAATTTTGATAAACTCCGTGCGTAGCGCAATCACATCATTGGTCAGCCTGTCAATGCTGATAATAGACGGCATCAGGTCGCCTGTTTTGGAGTTTACCAAATTGACGACACGCCCCATATTACCCGTTTCGAGCAGGTTTTTCTTGTCTTCGTCCGTAAACTTGTGACCGAAAAATTCAAAGTGGAGGTTAGGTTCTCTTTTGATACCGTGTATTGCCACGATAACATTGCCGTCTTCCGCTTGCTGTAAAGACAGGCGGGCATCCGTGCGGAGGATCGAGCCCCCGAGGTTGATACCTATCGGTAAAAGCTCATTGGTTTTATAACCTCGTAACAAAGGGTCGAGCAGGTTCCTTTTTTCAAGATACTCTTTGCTCAATCCGAGGTTTTTCATTGTGTCCCAATCAATCTGCTCCGGCTTGTAGCGATATTCGCTTGTTTCCGTTGTTGTTTGTGCTGTTGCCATATTATTTTGATTTTCTTGTTTTTTATCGGGTTGGGGTTCTGCTTTCACTTCGTGTTCTTTCAGCACTTTTTCGCCCTGTGGAGTGGGCTTATCTACGTGCTTTTGTAATTCCTCTGCTTTTTCAGCAGCAACCGAGGCAGGCACTTTGAAGAAAGTAAAGTTTGTAGGGTTCTTTAACTGGCTGAAAAAATTGGAAAAGAAGTTGGAAAAGAAATCACCGCTTTTATCCACACGCATAAACTGGTTTTGATTTTTCTTCGTGGGGTCAACGGTTTCCATTTTCCCGTTTTCGTCTATACTCTTTACTGCCTGGATTTTCATTTTCTCTTTATCCAGTACGAGTAAGATGTCCGAAAGCTGTTCGGGCATTTCCTGTTTATTAGTTGTTTCTTCGCTCATAATCTGAAAATTTCAAAATTTCACGATCGAATGTAAAGGAAGCCTTCACTGATTTGCTTTATGTGGCACTCAAAGGCAGCGTTTGTCACTTATTGGCATCCAGTTTAGGTAACGGAGGGTTAAAACTTTCCCTGATGAACTGATGCACATCGGATAGCTTGTAATACAGTTTTCCGCTAATGGTATAATAAGGGAGCTTACCTATGGAGCGATACCGTTGCAGGGAACGGTTACTGATTTTCAGCATTTGCAATAAATCCTGATTATCCAGTAACTCTTCGCCGTCTATGCTGTTGCGCTTCTTTTGTAAATCGTCTATGTGGTTGCCAAGAATGTCCAGCCTGTCCATTATGCGTTCCATCCACGCCACAAATTCCATTTTGTCGATATTCATACGGGTACGCTTTTAATGATTACCTGATTTCAGCTTTCTGCCTTTCTCGATATAGCTTTTGCCTTTCGCCATAAGCTGCTCCACATATTCATCGGTCGTCTGCACGGCGTTAGCGTTGAGCATTTCCTTGATAGCACCAATCGTATAGTAATACTGCCCGTACATTTTTGAAAAAGCTATCTGCCCGTTGGTGCGCATACGCCACAACGTTTTTTCGCTGATGTGGAGATACTGGCAGACTTCGTGGTTGTTGAGCCATAAGCTATCGTAGCTTGTATCTTCCAGTTTGAGGATATATTCGCTAATGGCTTTCAACCGTTCGTTGAGGTGCTTCCACACTTCTTCGTCAACTGTTATAATGTTCATTGCACTATTGTTTAATATTCACAGTACAAAATTCAGAAGTGTGGCAGTGTTTGTCTGCCAATGCGTACCCATTGGTTTGGCACTTTTTTTCAAATTTTTTGCAATGAGAAAAACCCTTGTTTAATAAGGGTTTTAGCGTGTTTCAGTTATTTTGTTGTAGCTTTTTGCCAACTTTTGCCAATTGGCAGATATGGACAAAAAAAGCAGTACACAAAATGTACTGCTTTGAAACACTTTTGCTGTTACGGCTAAAGGTCTTTATCCATATACTCTTCGAGGGAAATTTTGAGTTGGTCTAAAAACGCCGTCCGAGAGCCTGCCCTTGTTTTCATTCGGTGGAAAGAATGGTGTATATCGTTCAAGGGCGTTCGGAATAAGATTTGAAAAATCAGAGCTAATTTTCTGATGCCTATTTTACCGTATGCAATAGAATTGGAAGCATACAGGGCGTAAATCAATTCTATCAGTGCATTTTGTGAATTAGTCCACGAAATGTCTTTGCTTGCATCCCCGTTCATTAAAATGGTATCGGGATTTTTTTCAGGATTGATTTTGGTAAGCAAAAAAGTATAGAGTAATTCATTGGCTATAATGTGGGCAACTTTGTTATCGTAGTAGGTTGAAAAGCTAAGGTCAATTTCAAATACGGCACTCTTTAAACCATCGTGGTAATTGACTTTTCCGAGCCTGAAATAACTGTGGTCACGGTCTGTTCTGCCTGCACGGTAGTACCTGTAAAAATCTTCATTGGATATGCTTTCCTTATATTCGGATTTCAGGATTTTCAGTTGGTTTTCAAAATAGCTTTGATGTATTCTCCCGGTACTTACAGGACAGGTGGTTTCAATACGGAATACTTTATTGTAATAAATTAGTTTTCCTAAAATCTGCGGTTTAATGTTCTTGAAAAAATTGATTTCCTGCTGTTCATCCTTAAATCCGGTTTGTAAGACTTTCATCTTTATGGTAAATAGCATTTCCTTCAGGAATAAGGTCATTTGGTAAGCCTCATCAGCAGTTTGCATAATTTGAGAAGAAAGATTATCTTCCTGATGCTGAATTTGCGATAATATTTTACTCAACACGATTTCCATAGCTTAGTCTGTTAAAAGTTATCACTACTTGTTTCGGAACCACATTTTAATTGATATACCAAAACTTGGAAATAATATGTAAACCATTATCACATTGTGTCCCCATATTGGGAAAGATTTATTTCCAATTACGCTTTTTGATGTATATTGGAAAAGCAGAAAAAGGGTTAAGTACACTACGACTTAACCCTTTTTTTATTAAATTTGCAATAATGATTTACAAGGTAATCAGATGAAAGCGAGTGCAGTAAGCACCATTACTAAATCGTTACCGATAGCACTTTCGGTTCTTGTAAACTACTCTTTATTAGCCACTTTGGGCTATATTAATCTTTTTTCCAAAAAAAAAGAAAAAGGATTTCCACTGCAATCGGGGCTATGGGTTTGGTCATTTTATAGAAGTTGAATCCATAATTATAGACGCTACCAATCAAAAGTCATTTCAAGTCGAGTGCATTCCCAACTCAATTTTTGTAACTTTGCAATGATGAATTCTTTAATTGACAAATACAATATTCCCGGCCCGCGATACACGTCCTACCCAACCGTTCCGTACTGGAGCGAGGCCGATTTTTCGGCAGACCTTTGGAAGCAATCTATCATCCGATCTTTCTCCGAAAGCAATGCGGAAGAAGGCATTTCCATCTACATTCATCTGCCGTTTTGCGAAGCACTTTGCACGTTTTGCGCCTGTCACAAGCGGATTACAAAGCAACATTCTGTAGAAATTCCTTATCTGGAAAGCGTTTTGAAAGAATGGAAGTTGTACTTAGACTTGATCAACCAGCAAGCAGCAAACCTCAATGGTAAACCCATTTTAAAAGAACTTCATTTGGGCGGCGGAACCCCAACTTTTTTCTCGCCCCAAAACCTTAAAACACTATTACTTGGGATTTTCGATACAGTAGAAATCGCAGATCATCCGGAATTCAGTTTTGAAGGCCATCCGAATAATACCAGCAGAGATCATTTGCAAACCCTGTTCGATTTGGGCTTTACCAGAGTCAGCTTCGGTGTTCAAGATTATGATCCCAAAGTTCAAAAAGCCATCAACAGGATTCAGCCGTTCGGAAATGTGAAGAAGGTCACCGAATGGGCGCGGGAGATCGGTTTCAAAAGCGTGAGCCACGATTTGGTTTTTGGCCTGCCGCACCAGACTTGGGACGCGATGGAATTCACCATCCGAAAAACATTGGAACTGAAGCCGGACCGATTGGCATTCTATTCTTATGCGCACGTTCCGTGGGTGAAAGGCGTGGGCCAGCGCGGCTTTGATGAGAACGATCTGCCCACCGGCGATGAAAAAAGGCGGCTTTACGAAGACGGAAAAAAATTGCTTCAGGAGCTCGGTTACATAGAAATCGGGATGGATCATTTTGCTTTGGAGCACGATGATCTCTACCAAGCATTGATTCACAAAAAACTGCATCGCAATTTTATGGGCTATACCTCCAGCAAGACTCACCTGATGATCGGTTTGGGAATGTCTGCCATTTCGGATTCGTGGTATGCCTTTGCTCAAAATGTGAAAACGGTGGAGGAATATCAGAAATTGGTAGAGCAGGGCGAGATTCCGGTTTTTAAAGGTCACCTTTTGGACGATGAAGATCTGAAAATCCGCCGGCACATTCTCAATCTGATGTGCCAGCTGGAGACGAGTTGGGATCTTCAACATTCCTTCCCCGAAATCGAAGATTCACTCGAAAAACTGAGAGAGATGGAAGCCGACGGGCTTGTAGAAATCTCCCGCAATCACATAAAGATCACAGAAAAAGGACGCGCGTTTACCAGAAATGTAGCGATGGTTTTTGACCTCAGAATGCTGAGGAACAAACCGGAGACTCGTATTTTTTCGATGACCGTCTGATTTTTTGTAGACCTTGTTTAGCCAGTCTTCTGCATTTTCACTCGAGGATTTTATCCCAAAGTTCCCTATGGAATTTGACGGTATTTTCCACAGCGGTAGGACTCGCACCCATTCGGACGATGATCAGGTTCTCGCTTGGAACGATGTCCAAAAATTGTCCGTTTTTGCCCAATGCACAAAACATATCTTTCGGTGCGTTGGGTACCAATGATTGGTTAAACGCCGTTTCTACACCAGGAACTTTGATTTTTTCTTTGCCATTCAGCCACCAAAGATAGCCGTAGGAAGGATTCAGGTCTTGAGAAGATTGCAACATATTTTGGAAATAGAGATCATTTTTATAATAGATTTTACCGTCTAGTGTGCCTTTGTTTAAGACTAATTTTCCGAACTGTAAGAAGCTTTTTGCGGTGCTGAAGAATACAAGTCCACCCTTGTATTTATGCCATTTTCCTATGATTCCCGCTCCCGACAATTTTTCGGATGTATAATCATCGATGTTTTTTTTCGATACTTTTTCGATTATTTTTGCCAGCTGCGAGTAGGCCGCTGTATCATAATACCAAAATGTTCCGGGTGGATTTTTGAAGACCAGACAGTTCTTGGAGCTGCAGAAAAAATCTTTTTTATAATCGAGTCCGGAGGTCATCGTAAGGAGATGTTTGATTGTGATTTTATCCTCGTCTTCGCTGGCCATCGAAGTCCATTTTCCCAGATATTTTGATACAGAATCCTCGATATTCAAAAGATTCTCTTGCTGCGCAATCCCGATGAGGACGGCCGTCAAAGATTTTCCTGCCGAGGCCCAGTACCAATTGGTCTCCTGGTCGAAGGCTTGTCTCCCGATCAGTTTTTTTCCAAAATATTTTTCATTGATGATTTTTCCATCTTGATAGATGATGAATGCCCGGCTTTTATGCTCCTCGTTATAAGTGTTGAGCCCGTCGATTTTTGCTTTGTCGAAGCGGATGTTCTGAGAAAAAAACGCAATGCTGAGCAAACAAGACAATAAAAGGAGTATTTTTTTCATGGTCTATTTTTTTATTTCAGTAAATTTGATACCACTAAGATAGATGAACTTGATTAAAGTTAAAAATATTGTTTTAAAAGGAAAGAAAGATTTTCTGGTCGACGCTTTTTATCCGGATATTGCCGGCAAAGCTTTTCCATTGCTGATTTTTATTCATGGCTACAAAGGCTACAAAGATTGGGGCGCTTGGGAATTGATGGGCGAAGCATTTGCGAATGCCGGTTTTTACTTTGTAAAATTCAATTTTTCCCACAACGGAACCACGATTGACGACCCGAATAATTTTAGCGATCTGGAAGCATTTGGGCAAAATAATTACACCAAAGAATTGGAAGATTTGGAAGTGGTGCTGGATTATTTCCAAAATCAAAAAGAAGTAGATTCTCAGAATGTGATGTTGCTTGGTCACAGCCGAGGGGGCGGAATCGCCGTCATCGAGGCCTCGGAAAGTCGAAATATTCGCAAATTGGCTACTTTAGCTTCCGTTTCGACGCTGGATCGTTTCCCAAAAGGAGAGGCCTTAGAAAACTGGAAAAAGCAGGGCGTCTTTTACGTGGAAAATGCACGTACCAAGCAAAAAATGCCACATTATTATCAATTTTATCAGGATTTTATAGACAATAGAGAACGATTGGATGTGGAAAGAGCTTGTAGAAATTTGACGATTCCTGCTTTGTTCATTCACGGTTCCAATGACGAGTCGGTGGATAGACAACATTGCGACAAACTTCACAATTGGACGAAGAATTCTGAGCAGAGCATCATAGAAAATGCCAATCATACATTTGGTGCAAAAGAACCTTGGCCTCACGACTTTTTGCCAAAAGAATTAGATGAAGCCGTCAGGAATTGTATAGAATTTTTAAAATCTAAATAAGACTTAGTTTAACCCAAAAAATATAGTTGAAGAAAGTGTTTACTTCTTCTTTTTTGTCAGATTGTTATTCTCAATCCACCGTTTGCTGCTGTTGATATCTTTCAAATACCAAATATCTCCGGCGTTCATAATGTAGAGATTATAAGAAATGGGGATGGAGATTTGCTTGCCTTCAAGATAACCGGCTCGGGCAGAGATGGCGTTTTTGTTGCGGATATAATCGCCGCTGAAGATATTGGAAAAGCTCTGTCCGCTGGCTTTGTCGTCAATGAGTTCGATAAGTGTCAAAGTGCCGTCTGCATTGAATTCTAAGATGTGGCGCTCAGCGTGATCTTCGAAATCTTCTACGAGCACAAATTTTTTACCTTTGATATCATAGTCCGAAGCGTCCTTCATTTTTTTGCTTTTTTTCTCGATTTTTTCCAATATTTTGTTAATCTCTCCAAAATCTTGAGAATAGAAGTAAACGCCGGAAATTAAGCTCAGTAGCAGTAGGATTCTTTTCATTTTAAGGTATGTGTTTTCGGTACAAAATTAAGCATTTTGAAAAGACGGCCACTGTCTTTTGCAGAAATAATCAACAGGATTTTTGATTATATTTGCAAGATGATAAGGATAACCAAGATTTTTACTTTCGAGACGGCTCACGTCCTTTATAATTATGATGGTAAATGCAGGAATATGCACGGCCATTCCTACAAATTATTCGTAACCGTGAAAGGGAATCCCATCAACGATCTGGACAATCACAAGAACGGAATGGTCGCTGATTTTGGCGATATCAAAAGGATTGTGAAAGAGGAAATCGTAGATGTTTGGGATCATGCGGTTTTGGTGAATGCTGCTTCTCCGCATATCCTTCTTGGAGAAAGCTTGCAAAATCAAGGGCATAAGGTTATTTTCTGCGATTACCAACCCACTTGCGAAAATATGCTGTACGACATTGCTTCCAAAATACAACCCAAACTTCCGCCACGCGTCCATTTATCTTATCTCAAACTTCACGAGACCGAAACTTCCTATGGCGAATGGTTGGCTGAGGAGAATTGACTTTGGTTTTTTAGAAACTTTTCGGTTGCCGAAGGTATATGAATAGATAGTTTTCTCAAGACTATGAAAGCACGATTGAGAAGTCACCGCAAGCGCTTTTCTGATAACATAAAAATCTCAGCTTTATTACCGGGATCGCAAAGAAAAAGAGTTCGGCACCGAACTCTTTTCCTTCAAAATATTACTTTTGTTCTAACTTTTACGAGATTATTTTGATATTAAAACCAAAATGCTTTTTTAGTCCATCACTTCATATTCAATGGCGATGGTACCACGTCTTGTATCGCCGATTGAACTAAATGCCGCTTTTGTGAGATCAAAAGCTCTGGAAGAGTGGTATGGTCCTCTGTCGTTCACTCTTACGACAACACTTTTTCCGGAAATCAAATTGGTAATTTTCACCTGAGTTCCGAAGGGAAGTGTCCTATTGGCAGCGGTAAGCTCTTTGTTACTAAAGATTTCGCCGCTCGCTGTTTTTCTACCATTAAATTTGTCGTGGTAGAAGGATGCAAAACTTGTTTTTACATCTGTGGCATTATTCTTGAAAGAAAAAATACCAAGTGTTGAAATCATCATGATGATTACAAGAAAAATTCTTTTGGTCATACTTGAATATTTTTGGGTTTTGACTTTACAAAGATATCCGGAATGACTTTCCGATTCGCGATTTCTAAGCCGTTGAGGCACAATCAGAGCAAAGATGACAATTCCATGTTCCGCTAACTGCCTACTGTAACTTGATGGCGGATGGTGTTAATAAACGTTAAATTTATACGTGTTTTGTTAATCAATCAAGGGAAGTCACCTGCTACTTCCAAATATAAGTAGTTGTTTTAAAGCAAATTAGAAAATCTTTCAATTTTTTAAATATTGAATTTAATAAAGCTTTAAAGACTATTTTGGCTAAAATAATTCATAAGTTTTGCAAAATATTCATTCTATTTTTAATAAAGAGGCTTATTGTATTGAAAAATTGATAGAGTATAAAGATAGTTTAGCGTAATTGCTTATAAGTATTTATATAATATATTGATTTACAATTCATTAAATGAATTGAATAAAAATTTTAACAAAAAAAGCCTTTGAAATAAATCAAAGGCTTAAATATTTTGACGAAAGGGTCTTCAGATCAATTCACCTATCAAGTCGTAATCCTCCGCCGACGTGATCCTGACGTCTGCAAATTCTCCAATCGGGACATAAACATTTTTGGCTGCAACCAAAACGGTATTGTCCACATCTGGGGAGTCGTGCTCCGTTCTTCCTACGAAATATTCGCCTTCCTTTCGGTCGAAAATACATTTAAAAACGCGACCCACTTTCTCTTGGTTTTTTTCCCAAGAAATCTGCTGCTGGATTGCCATAATCTGTTCGACTCTGTTTTGCTTCACAGCCTCCGGCACATCATCTGCCAAGGCATAAGCGCTTGTATTTTCTTCGTGAGAGTAAGCAAAACATCCCAGCCGATCGAAACGTTGATCCTTGACCCATTGTTTTAGCTCCTCAAATTTCTCTTCCGTTTCCCCCGGAAATCCCACGATCAAAGTGGTTCTGATAGCCATATCCGGTACTTTTTCCCGAAATTTGTCGAGAAGGGCATTGGTCTTTTCAAAAGTTGTCCCCCGTTTCATAGCTTTCAACAATTCTGTATTGATGTGCTGCAGCGGGATGTCTATGTAATTGCAAATCTTTGGTTCTGTCTTGATAATATCCAGCACATCCTCCGGAAAACCCGTCGGAAAGGCATAGTGAAGCCTGATCCACTCGATACCTTCGACTTTTATCAATTCCTGCAGCAGATCTCCCAGCGCTCTTCGTTTATAAATATCGAGACCGTAAAACGTAAGATCTTGGGCGATGAGTATCAATTCTTTGACTCCTTTTTTGGCTAATTTCTGCGCTTCGGTAATCAATTTTTCGATGGGCGTAGAAATGTGCTTACCCCTCATCAGCGGGATAGCGCAAAAAGAGCAAGGCCGGTCGCATCCTTCGGAAATCTTGAGGTAGGCATAATGTTTCGGTGTCGTCGTGAGCCGTTCGCCCACCAATTCGTGCTTGTAGTCTGCACCCAGATGCTTCAGTAAAATCGGCAGATCGCGGGTCCCGAAATACTGGTCTACATCCGGAATCTCGCGGATAAGATCCGGCTTGTATCGCTCGGAAAGACAACCCGTTACGAACACTTTTTCTACGAGACCTTTGTTTTTAAGCTCTACATATTCCAAGATCGTATTGATGCTTTCCTCTTTTGCATTATCAATGAAGCCGCAAGTATTGATGACCACAATATCGCCTTTCTCTTCGTGGACTACCTTTTTGCCGTTGGCTTCCAGTTGCCCCATCAGCACTTCCGAGTCATAGATATTCTTCGAACATCCGAGAGTGACGATATTTATTGTTTTCTTACCTGTTGATTTCGTACGCATCTATTAAAAATTGAACTTGCAAATTTAGCAATAAAAAAAGGAATGGAATAGCCGAAATATGCCCAAGTTATTTAAAATAGATCGGTCTTCATCGAAATCTTTTTGACTTTTCAAAAATTTACAATAAGTCATACATTTGGTGGCGCTTTCAGATAAAAAACAGTATTGATTTCACAGCTTTGAACCCAAAACAAATTTCGTACATTTGCAAAAATTTTGGGCTTCGAAAGTCGGAGTTACCCATTCTTAATCAAGTCTTTTGCTCAATATTCGAAAAGATGAGCGGAGACCAAGAAACAAATTTTATGTCAAATATCGTTGCCATCGTTGGGCGTCCCAACGTCGGAAAATCCACTTTATTCAACCGATTATTAGAAAGAAGAGAAGCCATCGTAGATTCTACAGCCGGCGTCACCAGAGACCGCCATTACGGCAAATCTGACTGGAACGGCGTCGAGTTTACCGTCATCGATACCGGCGGCTACGACGTAGGAACGGACGACGTTTTCGAAGTCGAGATCCGCAAGCAAGTGCAATTGGCTGTGGACGAGGCCACTTCTATCATCTTTATGGTCAACGTGGAAGAAGGGCTGACGGACACCGATCAGGAAATCTACGAACTATTACGAAAATCCAACAAACCCATATATCTGGTCGTAAACAAAGTGGATTCATCCAAGGAAGAACTTCCTGCCACCGAGTTTTACCAATTGGGCGTGGAAAAATATTATACACTATCGTCCGCAACCGGCTCCGGAACGGGAGAATTGTTGGATGCCGTGGTGCGAGATTTCCCCACAACCGAGTATAAAGACCCGTTCGAAGGCTTGCCAAAAATCACCATCGCCGGCCGCCCAAATGTTGGGAAATCTACATTGACCAACGCACTGCTGGATGTCGAGAGAAATATCGTCACCGATGTGGCAGGCACCACAAGAGACAGTATTCAGACTTTGTACAAAAAATTCGGACACGAGTTTGTGCTGGTAGATACGGCCGGAATGCGGCGCAAAGCGAAGGTCTCCGAAGATCTGGAGTTCTACTCCGTGATGCGGTCCATCCGCTCCATCGAGTATTGTGATGTCGTCATTTTGATGGTGGATGCCACGCAAGGTTGGGAATCGCAGGATATGAACATCTTCGGGCTGGCGCAGAAAAACAGAAAAGGCATCGTGATCTTGGTCAACAAATGGGATTTGATCGAGGACAAGCAAACTAACACGATCCGAGATTTCGAGCAATCCATCCGAGACAAAATCGGGCAGTTCCACGATGTTCCGATTCTTTTCGTCTCTGCGCTTACGAAACAGAGAATTTTGAAAGCTGTAGAAATGGCAATGACGGTCTACGAAAATCGCAAGAAAAAAATCAAAACCTCCAAACTGAATGAAGTGATGCTGCCCATCTTCGAAGCGATACCACCGCCGTCAAACAAAGGAAAATACATCAAAATCAAATATTGTGTGCAGTTGCCAACGCCGTCGCCTCAGTTCGTATTTTTCTGCAATCTTCCGCAATATGTCAAGGAACCCTACAAACGCTTCACGGAGAATCAGCTTCGCAAAAACTTCGGTTTCACCGGTGTTCCCATCGAGGTTTACTTCCGGCAAAAATAACAATCGACCCTTCCTTAGTTCGTGCTTTGGGAGGGTTTATTTTTTAGGAGCATCTCGTTTTTTACTTCTTTTCACCGGTCCAACCCGCTATCCACTATATCTTTTTCTTTTTTTAGAACGCATCTGTCCGCCATCGCAGTTCCTCAACAAAAAAGAAAAAGGATGCCGTTCCTATCGGGGCTATGTTGTGGCGACAACCATCTTTCAACGTCGGAAAAAACCTTTCAGAGCACATTTAAGCTGAGAGAAAGTGCTTTAACGAAAAATTATTATTAATAAAATTAAACAGCATCGAAAAAGTTCTATAAAAAGCGACTTGTAAAAATCAAAATCTCCTTGAAATAGGGAATTTCGTTTAAAATAAATAAGAAGCAAATTTAAACCGTTTCCAAATTTTTACGATATTTACCCCAAAATAAACCAAATGCTAAAAGTTTTATCAGAAGAAATTTCATTGGTAAACGCCTGGATCAATGAACTTCGAAATGTGGACGTGCAAACCGACCGCCTTAGATTCCGCAGAAATATGGAACGCATCGGCGAGATTGCCGCTTTCGAAATCAGTAAAACTTTGGAATACAAGGAAATCGAAATCACCACGCCGCTCGACAAAATCGTGGTCAAAGAAATCCAAACGCAGCCCGTGATCACCACCATTCTCCGAGCCGGAGTGCCACTCTTTCAGGGGATTCTGAATTATTTCGACAAAGCCGATTGCGGTTTCGTAGCGGCTTATAGGAAGCACGATGCCAACGATTATTTCTCCATCAAACAAGATTACTTGACCTGCCCCAATCTCGACCTTCGCCCACTCATCGTTGCAGATCCAATGCTTGCAACTGGCGCGTCGCTCATCGAGGCCATCAAAGATCTATTGACCAACGGGAAACCGACCGACATTCACATCGTTGCAGCCATCGCCAGCCACCAAGGTGTAGAAACCATCCAAAATGCTTATCCAAACGCCAAATTATGGATTGGAGCATTAGATCAAAATCTGACTTCCAAAGGCTACATCACGCCGGGATTAGGCGACGCCGGCGATCTGAGCTACGGCGAAAAATTACAACGCTAACAATCAACAATTAACCATTAACCATTAACCATTAACCATTAACAATTAACCATTAACCATTAACCATTAACCATTAACAATTAACCATTAACAATTAACCATTAACCATTAACCATTAACAATTAACAATTATCAAGCGTCCATCGCCATCACCAGCAAACTAACCTTCACATTTTCAGCGTTTTTTAGGATTTCCCAAGCGATATTTGCGCTCGTATTGCCGGTCGTGAAGACGTCATCGATCAATAAAATATGCTTATCACGGATTTTTTCATTCAGTCGGAAAGTATTTTTTGTTTTCAGGCGCTCGCTTTGTCCCTTTTTGGCTTGCGCTTTAGAATGCCGGGTGCGCAGAAGCAGATGATGATTAATTGGAATTTGATAATGTTGGGAAAGGATGTTTCCGAAAATATGAAGCTGGTTGTAGCCACGCTTTTTCAGCTTTTTGGGGTGGAGTGGGACGGTGGCGATCAGATCCGGTTTTCGGTCTTCGAAGTTTAGTTTTTCGATCGTCCATTGTGCCAAATTTTTCCCAATTTTTTCCCGATGATTGTATTTTAATTGTTGGATAATTTTCTGAGCCAGACTTTCCTGCTCGTAGAACATCAGCGAAAATGCATTTTCTACCGGAAACAGGAGCGCCGCTTTTTCTTTCAAGCTGTTGTTTTCCGAAAACCGGTGGTGGGTAAAGTGGATTTTGTCTTGGCAAATTTCGCAGACGATCTCGCTGTTGTCAATCAACTGATTGCAACCCAAGCAACGGTTGGGGAAAAGGAAATCGAGAATCACTTGCCTAAAATTACATTTTTTCTGATCTTCTCAATCGATTTTTTCATTTCCAGATTGAACTGCTCTTTTTCCAGCCGTACCGGCGGCGCCTGTCGTACTTCGCAATCTTTTATGCTGCAGCTTTCGCAGGTCACGCCGACGTCGATGGTTTTCAAGGAGGATGATCTTGCAAAATTGATCTTCTTAATCGTCTGATTATTGAGCAAGATTCCCAGGCAATAGCTTCTATTGCTGCCGTCGGAAAAGGGATTTTTCTGCGAAGTAGAAACCACCAGATAGCTCATTCCCAGATCTTTGTAATGAGAAATCTGCGCATCCGTCAACGATTCATTTTCCTTCAGATGATAAATATTTTTCACCGCGATCCAACGCCTGCAGTAGTGTTCGTTGGTCGCGTTGGCGTGTGGCGCTTGCTGATGATTGAGGTGCAATTCCTTCAAAATATTAATTTTTTCGGAGCTGTCTTTTTTCACAAAACAAAGGTAGAAAAGATCTTTCAGTCCAAACTCCGAAGACAAAATATTGGTCAATCTGTAATAGAACGTTTCCGGCGAGTCTGTAAAATGATGGATCAACTCTTCGAAATCTTTGGGACTCCATTCTTTCTTATAAAAAAAATCGGACATTTGCTCGATGAGATCTTTCTTGGAAATCAAAAGGCAGCCGGCAAAATAAGAGGCGTAAAAATTGTTTAATATTTCTTCAAAACTTCCGAAATCCAGCCACGAGTAAGTATTGGGGCGTGGAATGAGATTCAGGACGTTGAAGCCGATTTCCTTTGCCAAGATGAATATTTCCTGATTGCTATTCAATCTTTCATTTAATAAAAGCAGTTTTTTTTCGGGAACGTAGAGGGATCGCAATTTGTTGAGGGCTTCATTATCGTCAAATTTTTCTGACCTTATTTCGTATCCGAATTTGTCTTGGAGTAAGCTTGCAAGCGTTTCTATTTTGAGATTTTTGTTGAGTTCAAGACCATTTTCGTCCGCAAATTCAGCAGATTTTTCTTCGATTTCCGGGAAATAATTGTCGTACAGTTCTTGGAAGGAGCGCATCACCGCGAAATAAAATCGCTCTTTTCCCAAATTGTAATTTTTCGAAATTTCTATCAATGCATTAATGAAAGCCATCACTTTTTTGGGCGCATCGCTGATGATGCTGATCAGATAATTCTTATTGATTCCAAAAAGTTCCAAGGGTATTTCTTTGAAAAAATCCGACTGCAAAATCTCGTTAATCGGGGTCAGAGTTTTGTCCAATTTCGAAGAAACCAAATCGTGAAAAGTGCAACCCAGCGCATTGGAGAGCTGGATGATCTTGTCGTGCTTCGGATATTTTTTCCCGTTTTCTATTTCGTTCAGGTAGGATTTGGACAGTCCGGTTTTGCTTGCCAGATCTTGCAAGGACCAATTTCTCTTCTGCCGCTGCTGTTTCAGTTTCAGTCCGAAAACCACGCGGATGTAGTCGCTTTCTGCTATCATAAAATCAAAGATATAAAAAAAGCGAGTATTCGCATAATAATTTTTATAAAATATTAGCGAACGTTCGCTGTATGTGAAAATATTTTTTATATTTTTGTCCAACCAAATCACAAAATATCATCACTATGGAAACCATAAATCGTTTGAAAATCACTGCAAACAAGAGTTATAGGAATGTTTTCACTCCGGATTTGACAGCTTTTTTGACAGCGCTTCATCAGAAATTTAATCAAAGGAGAATAGACCTTTTAGAGCAAAGGAAGCAAACACAAAAGAAATTTGACAGGGGCATCTTGCCCACTTTTCCGGAAGAAACCGAAACTGTGCGAAGTAGCAGTTGGACCTGTGCAAAACTTCCGGAAGATCTTTTGGATAGGCGTGTAGAAATCACCGGACCTGTGGATCGCAAAATGATTATCAATGCGCTGAATTCCGGCGCGAGTACCTTTATGGCAGATTTTGAAGACAGCAATTCGCCAACTTGGGAAAACTGCATTCTCGGGCAAATTAATTTGACCGATGCCATCAGCAGAAAGATCGATTTCGTAAATGAAGAAGGGAAATCTTATCAGCTTAATGATAAAACTGCAACGCTGATCGTGAGGCCCCGAGGTCTGCATCTGCCTGAGAAAAATATTGAAATCAATGCTGAATTAGCCTCCGGATCGCTCGTAGATTTTGGAATGTACTTCTTCAGAAATGCTAAAAAACTAATCGAAAACGGAAGCGGTCCCTATTTTTATCTTCCTAAATTGGAACATTACAAGGAAGCGCGCTGGTGGAACGATGTTTTTATATTTGCTCAGGATTATCTGGGAATTCCGCAAGGAACGATCAAAGCGACTGTGCTGATAGAGACGATCACGGCATCATTTCAGTTAGATGAAATTCTATTTGAGCTGAAAGATCACAGCGCAGGTCTCAACTGTGGCCGCTGGGATTACATCTTCTCGTACATCAAAAAATTCAGGAATCTACCGCACTTTTTAGTGCCGGACAGAGATCAGGTAACGATGAGCTCTCCTTTTATGAGTGCATACTCCAAACGGGTCATAGAGATTTGTCACAAAAGAAATGTCCACGCAATGGGCGGTATGGCCGCACAGATTCCCGTGAAAAATGATGATGAAGCCAATGAAGCCGCCTTCGAAAAGGTGCGAAATGACAAAGAGCGAGAGGTGAGAAACGGACACGATGGCACTTGGGTGGCGCATCCCGGTCTGGTGGCGGTTGCAAAAGAAATCTTCGATCAATATATGCCCGAAGCCAATCAAATCGATAAGAAATTCGATTACAAAATCAAAGAATCGCAATTGCTGGAAGTTCCTCACGGAACGATTACCGAAAACGGCGTCCGAAAAAACATCAACGTCGGAATCCTCTATATCGAATCTTGGCTGATGGGCGTGGGCGCAGCAGCACTGTACAACTTGATGGAAGATGCCGCAACGGCCGAGATCTCTAGGTCGCAAGTGTGGCAATGGCTGCGAAATGAAGCCGTTTTGGATGACGAAAGAACTTTGACCAGAGCATTGCTCTTGCAATGGGAACAGGAAGAACTCATCAAAATTCAAAAATATGTGGGAGAAGAGCGGTATAAAAAAGGAAGATTCAATCTGGCCAAAGAACTTTTCAATGAGTTGGTTTTCTCCGAAAAATTCGAGGAATTCCTTACCTTAAAAGCTTATCCTTTTATTTGAAAAGATAATAGACAAAAGCGGGAAGTAGTGAAAGCTTTTTTGCAAAAACATTCAAATTAATTACAACCAATCACAAATTATATCATTATGAAATCAAAACAAGAAGAGATCCAAGCTTTGGAGCAAGACTGGATCACAAATCCGAGATGGATCGGCGTGCAAAGACCTTACTCCGCAGAAGAAGTGCTGAAACTAAGGGGTTCCTACAAATTGGATTACACCATCGCGACAGAAATGTCCAAAAAACTTTGGGACAAACTCAACAATCAGGATTGGATCGCCGCTTTGGGCGCTTTGACGGGCAATCAAGCCGTTCAGGAAGTGGATGCAGGCTTGGAAGCCATCTATCTTTCCGGCTGGCAGGTGGCAGCCGATGCCAATCTTTCCGGAGAAATGTATCCCGACCAGTCGCTGTATCCTGCCAATTCGGTTCCGACTGTGGTCAAGAAAATCAATAACGCCTTGCTGAGAGCAGATCAGATCCAATCGGTCAGTGGTGGCGGCGAAAAAGAATATCTCGTTCCCATCGTTGCCGATGCAGAAGCCGGCTTCGGCGGAAACCTGAATGCGTATGAACTGATGAAACAAATGATCGAAGCAGGTGCTGCAGGCGTTCATTTCGAAGATCAATTGTCCTCGGCCAAGAAATGTGGCCACCTGGGCGGAAAAGTTTTGGTACCGACTCAGGAAGCGATTAATAAACTGATTGCAGCCAGATTGGCGGCAGATGTTTGTGGCGTGCCAACCTTAATCGTGGCAAGAACCGATGCCGATGCGGCAGATCTTTTGACCTCGGATATCGACGAAAGAGACCGCAAATTCATCACAGGAGAACGAACTTCCGAAGGTTTCTTTGCCGTGCGAAACGGCGTAGAGCAGGGGATCGATAGGGGCTTGTCTTATGCACCGTACGCCGATATGCTCTGGATGGAAACCTCGAACCCCGACCTAGACTATGCCAGACGATTTGCGGAAGGTATCCACGCCAAATATCCGGGAAAAATGCTGGCTTACAACTGTTCGCCTTCTTTCAACTGGGCTGCAAAACTAAGTGTCGGAGAAATGGAAAACTTCCGCGAAGAATTGGCGAAGATGGGCTACAAATTCCAATTCATCACTTTGGCAGGTTTCCACGCCTTGAATACGGCGATGTTCGAGTTGGCTTTAGCCTACAAAGAGCGCGGAATGGCCGGCTATTCGGAATTGCAGGAGCGCGAATTTGCTTTGCAAAACAAGGGATTCCGGGCGGTGAAACATCAGAGTTTTGTAGGGACCGGTTATTTCGACGAGATCCAAAACGTGGTGATGAGCGGCACCTCTGCAACGGTCGCGATGAAGGATTCTACCGAGTCGGCGCAATTTCATTAAAAATATTCATTCCTTAAATTATAATTTGTTGGACTTTTCGAAATATGTCAACAAAAAACCCCTTCGGAGCTTTCTCTGGAGGGGTTGCTTTTTTGGAAAGTAGCCGGTGGCTAATACATCAACTTATAATATTCGTCGGCCAGTCTATCGCTGTTGAATTGTAATTTTACGTCATCCATCGCGGTTTGGACGATTTTTCTCCATTTATTGGGATCGTCGTAATAGGTCGGGATGATTTCTTTTTCCAGCACGTCATAGAGGTTGTTGAGATCAAAATGATCCTGTTCTACGATGGGCCAGTGCGCATAATCGGCCATAGGGACAATGAACGAGTTTTCGCCATGTCTTGCAAATTCCGGTATCCAGCCGTCGTCTGTCGAGAGGTTGACAGATCCGTTCATCGCCGCAGACATCCCGCTGGTGCCTGAGGCTTCTCTCGGAACCCGCGGATTGTTGAGCCAGATGTCCGACCCTTGTTTCAAAGATTTGCTTAGTGCCAGTTCATATCCCGTCAGCACGGCCATATTTTTGTAATGCTTGCTTTCTTCCACCAAATTATTGAAAGTAGAGATGGCGCCGTAGTCCATCGGGTAGGGCTTGCCTGCCCAGATGATCTGCACCGGATGCTCCTTGTTTTCCAGCAATTTTCTGAAACGTTCTTTGTCCGCCAAGAGCAGATCCGGCCGTTTGTAACCCGCGAAACGTCTGGCCCACACGATGGTCAAGACTTTAGGATCAAATAATTTCCCCGTTTGATCTGCGACTATTTTGAAGGTTCTTTTTTTGAGGTGATGTTTTCTGTAATTAAAGGTGGAGTCGTCGCTCTCGTCCTTAGAATCGTAGAGGGGTTTATCTGCCCAATATTTGAATTCCTGTGCATTGGTAATAGATTTGATTTCGCAGATGCCATCATATTTGGTCCACATTTCCCTGGAGACCACGCCGTGAAGCTTCGAAACGCCATTGGCTACTCTTGCCATCTTCAAAGCACACAGCGAATGGTTGAATATGTCGTCCCGAACGCCCTCAATATTATTAACTTCCTCTATGGACAAACCGGAGAAGTACGACATCTCGTGGCAAAGGTAGATGTTGTGTTTTTCGTTTCCTGCCTCTTCGGGCGTATGCGTTGTGAAGACCAATTTTTCCTTCACTTTGGCAAGGTCGCCGCCATATTTTTTTAGCAGATAGAAAGCTGCCGGCAGCCCGTGTGCTTCGTTGAGGTGATAGACTTCTCTCTCGAAGTTCATTTCGTCCAGCAGTTTTGCGCCGCCTTTGCCCAGGAGAATGTACTGTGCAATTTTGGTAGATTCGTTGGCGTCATACAGTTTGTGGCAGATGGTTTTCGAGATGTGATCGTTTTCGGGGACGTCGGTACTCAGGAAGAACATCGGACAGGTCTTGAAGGTTTCCGGATCCAGATACCAGACTTTCACCCACACGGGAGCGTTGTGGATCTCGATTTGGAATTTGATGCCCGTATCTTCCAGAAAGCTGTACATCTTCTTGGTCCAGATGGGGTTCAGGGTTTGATCTATATTTCGGCTTTGGTCGTAGTAGCCATATTTCCAGAGAATGCCTATGCCAACTAAGTCTTGCTTTAGGTTGTAGGCGCTTCGCATGTGAGAACCGGCGAGGAATCCCAGGCCGCCACTGTAGATTTTCAGGGCTTGGTCTATGGCAAATTCCATTGAAAAATAGGCGGTTTTTTTTGTGTAATTTGGATTGATGCTGTAGGGCATCTGGTAGTTTTTGAAATCCATTTTTATTTTTTTAAGTAGTCTATAATAGCTGCAAATATAAGGAATAGTTTTTAGTCCGCCTGCCTGACAAAGGCTTTGTAACATTTAAAAATCGGGTAACGATTATTCCGACCAAAAAAAGCCTTTTCTTTCAGAACTGTTCGAGAACTCTTCGACTCTTGTTCCGAAAAACAGTACTTTTTTCGAAGCGCTCTCGAAGAAACCTGCAACAAGAGTCGAAGAAAACTAAGAAGAAAAGGAGAAAATCCTATCTTCTTATTTGGAAATTATTAATGAATTAAAAGGTGGATCAATAGGAACGGGCTTTTAGCCCGCGACACCGGGGGAGAAGTGGCGGAAATCGAAGCACAAAAGTTGCGCAGTTGCGGCTTGACTTGCGAGATGTTTCAATTAGCGCAAAACGAAGTTAATGAAAAACTAGTTCAACTTAGAAAAAACCTTCAATTGCGTGAATTCGCTGTTACCAGCCTTATTAGTCTATGTCAATTGAATTTGGTCTACTTTCAAAAGCATTCTTTTCATAAAAATCAAGTTTACTATAACCGTTAGTATTATTGATGGTATAAATTGCTTTAATTTTTTTCAAATCGCTATCTTCCATAAAGCCTCCAGTCACAGGATTTTCTGGGAATTTTGCCGAACTTTTGTCTGTAAAGAACACAAGTATCTCAAAATATCCAGTAGAGTATTCTGACTTATTTTCCGAACAAAACCGTTTTAGTTCTCCAATCGTAGCAGTACTGTCGACCGAAAACAAAATCATTTGATTAAATGTGCCATCGTTTCTATCTTCTTTTTTGGCGTCAATTTTTTGGATTTTAGATGTTGTAGGCTTTTCAGAAGTTTCAACGCTTGTTTTTTTATTATTGTCGCCACAAGACAATAGAAATAAAATTGATAATAGTAAAATTGATTTTTTCATGTTTAGTGGTTTGGTTAAAATATTGCTGATAACGTTTCGGGGCTTTGCGATGGTGGGGCAACCGAAGCACAAATCTTCAATTTTGCACAAAAGTTCAATCGAAGAACTGCCGTTGAGTTTAGCACTGAACCCGCCATTTTGCCAAACTGCTTTTATAAGAAGTTTTTTTTATCTTAATTCGGTATCTTTCGCAACATATGCTTCAAACACTGTATCCTTTTCAAATTTCGCACCTTTTCCTGGTATAAATAAAGATAAAGGGGTTAAAAGAACTGCAGTAGCAGCAACAACTGCACCTGAACCTTTTAAATTTTTTGAATTTTGACCAGTCAATTTTATAATTTGTCCATTATCAAGATATAGAAACTCAATATTGAATGCAAGTTTTCCTTTTCTTCATACAATTCCACTTGCTCTGGCTTCCGTGACAGTTCCAATAATTTTCTTTCCTTCTGCAATTACAACTTGATCCCCAACTGAAATCGGTTGTTTTAAATAAAATTCTACTTGGTCTCCAACTTTCATTTTACCACCTCGAATTTCATTTTTAAGTGCCGCTTTTACTAGAGTTCCCTCTTCAATTGTGGTTTTTTAAATAGTTCAGTTGAAGCCTGATTTTCAGTTACATTCACATTTTCTTGTGAATAAAGCATTGATGTTAAAGAAATCATCGAGAAAATAAAAATTTTTTTCATTTTTAAGTTTATTTATTTGGGGTTTATTTATTTACGGGGGTTTTTATAAAATTTCCTACAACGTTTCGCGGCTTTAAGAAGTTGGGGATTTGGTAAGCCCGAACTTTGAGTAAATCACTGAACACAAAAGTACAAAACAATGTTTAAAATCAAGACTAAAACCCCCAATTTTTGCAAACCGCTGTTGTGCGTTCGGGTTTATTTTATTTCGTACAAATGTTTTTAAAAATAAATTCTCCAACTGTATCTGGGATAATATTTTCCCTTTCTGGATCATTATATCTTTCTCCCTCAAATATTACTATTCCTTTACTGTTATATGTTAAACGGCTATTTATACTGTAAACTTTATCATCACAATCAACTGTCCACAATCCAATTGTATAACCTCCACCAACTTTTATAAATTTTCCTTGTTTATTCTTTTTAGTTGTAATTGGTTTTAAAAATTTAACCCAAGCTTTTTTTGAATACGAGTTATCTTGTTCTAATTTTAAATAAATTCCTTCTCCATCACTCGTATCTCCAAGATAAGACCATTCAGTTTCTTCTTGTGAATAAATTAAAGATGATAATAATATAAATAATATTGAAAGTTTTATTTTAGACGTTTTGTAAATATTCATAATACATTTTTTTAAAATGGACAATTTGTACATTTAAGTAGTGATAATTATTTGTCATCATTTCTTCTAATATCTACTTTCATTGGACCTGCATATTGTAAAGCATAAGAATCACAAGATTCAATGTTAACATCCATAGTTGTTGAAGATTTAATATTTACATCAATTGAACCATCAGGATTTACAGGTATTAAACCATAATTTTTGTTAGGAAGTAATCTTATTTCATTTTTTAAAGGTTCATTTGCGTATGCTTTTGGCATAATATCAAAATCCTTTAAAACATTAATCGTTAAGCATATTGCAATAACAGTTAAAACACTTTTTGAATACAAATCTAATTTCATAATTTTAAATTTTAGGATATGTTAATAATTCAATTTTTCTATCACTTTCGGTTCTCGTAACCTGACGCAGAACGTTTTGCAGCTACCCGAAGGTGGCGATTTCGAAGCGATTCACTATCTGTCAAGTACAAACTTTGATAGAAGCACAAAGCTTGATTTAACCACTGAACCGCCACTTTTGGGTAGGTGCTGTTATAGGGCGTTTTTTCTAGTTGTTATTGTAGTAGTATTTCTGTCCATTTCTACCTAAAACTTCGTCAATTGATACTGAAACTGTATTATCTACGTCAACAGAGCCACTAACGTCAACAGAACCACGAACATCCACTGTTCGATCAATGTCTGCATTTATATAACCACCTTTGACGTAAACGTTTTGTTTGGTTGGTATAACGCCTGCATTTTGAAGCACCATTACCCAAATACCAAGTCCAATTGCAATCAGTATTGCTTTAAGTGAAATGTTTTTTGATTTCGTTTCCATTGTATTTAATTTTAATTGTTAAAAGTCAAAAGGGTCAGGGAATAGGGTTTTTAATCTCTTCTCAATTTCTGTTGTCAAGTCTTTATATCCTTGTTCATTTGGATAATAAAGTAAGGCTCGGTGGTGTCCCAAATCGGAAGGAACGTCAGCCATTGATTGAGTTATAGGAACTACTGTCTTTCCTAAAGTATGAGCAATGCCTACTTCATAAAATACATTTGGATTTTTTCCTGAAAAGTCAGCAACGACAACTCGACAAGTGAAAATTAACTCAAAAATGTCTTGAATAAATGTTGGATTTTCCCAAATGTCATCTGCTTTTGCACAGTCAAGACTTAAATTGTTACAAGCTTGTTTTACTGCTTCAAATGATTTTTGTAATTTAAAAGGTAACATTACAGTTACCAATTTGTCGTTCTGTTGTTTATTAGGAATTGTAAATACTTGCGGTGAAAATGTGACAATTCGTTTGGGGGTCTCAGTGTGTGCAGTTGATATTAAATCTGATACCAATGGAGTTGCAAACTTTTCAGCTAAATGCGATTTAATTTCATTGAAGTTTTTAGGGTCTTTTTTTATTATTTCAGTCAAAACTTCAAGAATATTGCCTTCATAATCTTCATCTCCGAAGCTAAGACTTCTCAACAATCTTGAGTGTCCTTCAATTACTTCATATGCACCTAAAGTATAGCCCAAGTCTAGCCAATCAGATTTTGTAAAATGCTTAGCAATTTGATTTTTAATTTCAATCAGTTCTTTCTGTTGTTCCTTGGTTATTGTCATTGTCCTGTCGTCTTTTAAAATGCCTTNACTTGTTTATACTCGCTATAAACTAGCGACTATACACCCAAAATGGGAGGATACTCGCTACTCGGTAGCGTATTTTTATCAAATATAGTATTTATTTATAATCCTACAAATCATCAAACTGACTTTTAATTTGTTGAATACTTTTAGTACTCACGTGGGTGTATATTTCAGTGGTTTTACTACTGCTATATCCCAATAACTATTGAATATACCTCAATCTGTTCCGCTCGAAGAAAACGCGAAAAAGGAGCAAAAAAAAAAGCTGGAAATCCTCTTTTCCAACATACCATTTTCCGGCGATTAAACCCACCAAAAAAACCCTTTTCTTGCAGAAGTGTTCGAGAAGTGTTCGACTCTTGTTCGGAAAAACAGTACTTTTTTCGAAGCGCTCTCGAAGAAACCTGCAACAAGAGTCGAAGTAAACCCGAAAAAAGAGCGAAAAAAAACACTGGAAATCCTCTTTCGCAACATTCCAATTTTCAGCAATTATTCCGACCAAAGAAAACCCTTTTCTTGCAGAAGTGTTCGAGAAATGTTCGACTCTTGTTCGGAAAAAGGGTACTTTTTTCGAAGCGCTCTCGAAGAAACCTGCAACAAGAGTCGAAGAAAACCCAAAAAAGGAGCAGAAAAAAACGCTGGAAATTCTCTTTTCCAACATTCCATTTTCCGGCGATTAAACAGACCAAAAAAAGCCTTTTCTTGCAGAAGTGTTCGAGAAGTGTTCGACTCTTGTTCGAAAAAACGGTACTTTTTTCGAAGCGCTCTCGAAGAAGTGTGAAAGAAAACTCAAAGAAAACCCGAAAAAGGAGAAGAAAAAAACGCTGGAAATCCTCTTTTCCAACATTCCATTTTTCGGCGATTAAAACCCAATAAAAAAGCCTTTTCTTTCAGAAGTGTGCTGCCAACTTTTTTCGGCTTGGCGATGTGGCGGATTTTTAGCACAAAAGTTAAATAGAATTACTACTGTTGAACCTTGCACAAATGTTTCATAGAAGTACGAAACCCGCCATATTGCCAAACCGATATTACCAGCTTGCATTTCTGTCTGTCCGTTATGGTTTAAGGAAATCGAACGCTTTAAATAGTTCATTGTCTGCTGGTTGTTTTAGTTCTGCTTCTTTGTCAAAATGATATGAAACCCAACGAACGTCTTTACTTTCAATACTTGTATAAAAGTAAATTGCGTCTGATGCTTCAATAAATTTAATAAAAGGTAGCAACTCCAAAGGTTTTGTTTGTTGTGAGTTACTTAAATAAAGTTTCTTTCTGTCAAGCGGAATTAAACTCTTGATTGTTATTTCATTAAAAGGTGTTCTTGCTCCAATTAATTCTTTTGCGTTGAAAGTGAAAATTCCGTCTTCAAAACTGCTTGTTGTTGGTGAAAGCATTCTTGTGTCCTCAAATGCATCAGCAATGTATTTTCTAAATTCGTTTAGTTGTTGTTCAAGTGTTAGAACTCTTTGGTTGTTTTCTTCTTCGTTTGTTATTCCTCCGTGTCCTTTCCATTTATTTCGAAGGTTTGCAACCTCAAATAGAACATTTACAATTCCCTTGCTTGTAATCATTGATAGAAAAGCTTCACTCGGATTTCCAAAAAGATTTTTACAATATTCTTTTTTGTCATTCTCTGTCAAGTATGTTCTGATTGCTTTTGAAAGATTTGAAGTTAGGTTATTCCAATTTCCAAAAGTTGCTCTTAAATACCAATTTTGAAATTTTTCGTCCTTTCCAATCCATTTATGACTTTCTTCTTTATAAAATTCTTTGTCTTGAACCAAAGCACTTAACATCAGCATTGATAGGAATTCAGAAAATGCTTCAAAAAAGTGAAATAGGTGTTCAATTTTTTTACTGTTGTCTTTGGTTGCATAATAACGCCAAAGAATGGAAGAAATAGGGAAAGGTAATTTGTCAATCCAATTTTCTAATTTCTCTTCTTGATTTATTGTTTTTAGTTCTTTTGCTATTGATTTGTAGCTTTTAGGCTGTTTCCAAAGATTTCTTTTTAGTTCTGCAAGTCTAAATGAAAACTGCTGGATTTTGTTATCAACTTCTATTAAATCCGCTTGTGTTGTCAAATCGGGTAAAAAGAATATACATTTTGAAAGTTGCGATTTTGAAATTTGTGGAATGACAACTCCTGCTTCTAAACTCTCTCTCAATTTTTTTCCAACTGGTGTATTGAAATAGTTGGCAACGTAAATTGAATTAGCTTTTGTTTCGTCAAGCTGAATTTGATAATAGTTTTTAGGTTTTATTTTCAGTTCAGACAAACTTGCAACAACTGGACTATTTCCCACTTTTGGTAAATAGATTGAATTTGCCAAATGTTCAACATCTTCGGAATTATCGCCTTTAAGTGCATTAATTGAAACAGAAATGTCAGTTAAAAGAATTGGCGGATAGCCAATTCTTTTAACCAATTCTTGCATTTCTTTTTCAGAAACCAATGCGTTTAAGGATTTGAATTCTGATAAATCTATTAAAGTACCAAGTTGAACCGCTTTTCCTTCTTTTTGTGATTTGAAATTTTGTATTATAGTTTTGTTAGTTGTTTCATCTTGTGAGACTTCGGCAACAAATGTTTTTTCTTTTGAGTTTTTAGAAACAAGAATTAAGTTTGAAGATATATTTGTCATTGGTGCAAACGCACCAGAAGGAATAGCAAAAACTGCTTCAACAAAAAGACCTTCTTTTTTTAATGCTTCTTTTACTTTGTCGTCCATTAGAAAAGAATTAGAAACAAGAAAAATCATTTTTCCAGTATTTTCAATTTTCTCTCCACATTTCAGAAGTAATGTTGTCGCAAAATCAAACGGACTTTTAGTTCCATTGATACTTTGTGTCCACATTCCAAAAGGTGGAAAAGAAAGAATTAAATCAAATTTGTCGTTTGATTGTGAAAGTTGATTTAATGTGTCGCCAAGTTTAAAGTTTTTGCTTTTGTCTTTAAACAAAGTTTTTATTGCTTCAAATTCTGATTGATTTATACAAGTACCATTTAGATTGTCAGCTTGAATATAAAGCAACGGTGAAGATAATGTCAACCAAGGGTCAAGAACAGATTTATGGTTATCTGCTTTTATTAGTTCTTCTATGAATTTAAAAACATACTTCGGTGCTGTAATTGAATAGGAATTTGTCAATAAAGTAAGTAATTCTTTGTCTTGAAAAATGCTGTCAAGTTTTTCCGCTCCAAGTGTCGTTCCAATGAGTTCTAATAATTTGGTGTCACGAAAACCTATAAAATTTCGGTCAGTCCGAAGTCTGTCAAGGTTGCTCCAAATTTTATTTTTTATGTCCTGTTGTTCCATTGGTGTCGTGTCGTTTTATGCTTGCTGGTAATGGTCGGCGGTATGGCCAGTAAGGGATTGCGGGTGATTTCCTATAAGGTTACACAAAAAGTTAAACCGAACTTCTGACCTTCGCATACCTCTGAAACCCTTATGGCACTTACACTTTGTTACCCACCGATTTTAGTTTAAATTTTTTCTTATCTTGTCTAAAATTAATTCCGCCCTTTTTTCAATAAAATCTTCAAATTTATCTTCTGTCCAAATGCTTTCATCAGTTGGAATTAGGTGTTTCAATACGTATGCTGCCTTGTCTGTTACATTTTTGTCAATCCAATTTTTAAAAGGTTTACCATTCTTTTCACCTCGGTTAGTACCATAATCAAGCAGTTGAAAATTTCTAATGCTATTAATTTTCGCCCAATCATAATTCAGATTTCCCAGAATATTTTTAGGCATAATATGGTCAATGTCTTGAACTCTTACTGTTTGCTTTTTATCGTAAATCAAGTAGTACATAAATTGACTTTCAAAAACGTCAAGTTTACTTAAATCAATTACCTCTGTAAATGTTATTCCGTGGTCATAGTAAACTTTAAACATTTCTTGAGTTGGAAAATCCTGATTCTTGAATGTCTTGAGTTTTTCAAGTATTTTTTTAATTCCTGTTTTATACGGAATCCATCCCGCTCCCTTACTGCGAAAAACGCCATTCACAAGAGAGTAATTAATCCATTTTTTTATTCTTGGAAATTCAGGATTATTAGCATCATAATCGTCAAAGTATGTTTCAACTTCTTTGTCAGTGATCTGTTTATGGAATATATGATAAGCAACAAAAAATAAAGGGATAAATGACCTATTTCCTTCTTTGTAATAATTATACAAGTCAGAATAGATTAAAAACTTTCTCAAACATAAAAGTGCATTCCAAATTCTATCTTTTTTCTCAATAGCAAATTCAGCATCAGCAGCAGAAATGTCAGCCATTTCTTTGCTGTTATTGTCTTGCAATATAAATACAAGTTTTATTAAGTTATCTTGATTTAAACCAATATCCTTAAACTCATCTAATATCTCATCAAGAAATGCTTCCATTTTCCATTCATAACCCTTTAGAATGGATGCAACCAAATCAAATGGCGATAGTTTTGTGCCTCCATCATTTAAACGCCTAAAAAGTTCAACAATCTTCTGTCGATTATTCGTTTCATTCAATGTTTTATTCACTACAACCTTCGAAACGCCAAGTGTTTCAGCAGTTATTATATTTTTGTAAAACGCTTTTACATTCTTTATTATGTGAGTTTTTTTTGTGTCGTCTGTTTGATTTTGGGATTTAATAATCTCATTTGCAACTTGATCCTCATCATTCGTTTCCTTTAACCGACTCAATAGGTTACTTGCTAAATACCAATTATGCTCTGAAATTGGTCTGCCGTTATTATCTTTTGATTGTTTCGGGAGTTTACTTTCATCGTTTTCAAACTTGAACTCAAATTCAGTATTATAATCACTGAATAAGTCAAAATATAGAACTCTTCCATTTATACTTCCTTTCAATCCAATGTAAAATGTTTGAAGCCGTTGCTGTCCATCAATTACAAAGTTTTGAAGTTGTGTTAATTTGTCAATTTGTCTTGACGGTATTGGTTCTCCATCTTTTGTAAAAGGGCGGAAATTAAATAATGGTTTTGTTTCTTTTTCTTCTTCAATAACCATAATACCTCCAAATGAATCACCTTTTAGTAGAGTGTCAAAAAGCATTTCCATTTTTTCTTCGTCCCAGACTAATCGTCTTTGAATTACCGGAAGAACAAATTTTCCGTCCTCAATTTCAGTTATTATATCTGAAATTCTGTTTGATTTCCATATTGCCATATTCTGTCTGTTTATTGGTTTTTAAATTGGTTGGTCACGTTTCGGGGCTTGGCGATGGCGGGCAAATCGAAGCCGAAACCTTCAACTAAAATACAAATTTCAATCGAAGCACAAAACGTGAACTTTGTACTTTCCGCCCACTATTGCAAAACCCTTGTTAGCGGTTCGGCTTTCTTCTCGGGCGGTCGGTGTCAAGTTTAGTAGCATTGTCTTATTTAATTGTTGAGATGTAATTTTCAATTTCTTCGCTGTTACCAAAAGCAACCGTTGGATTGTTAAATGGCGGTCTGTCTGTGTTTTGTGGACTTAGTATTTCTCCATTTTCAATTTCGTCTGCATAGCTTGGTGTCGTCCGAAATTTACCCTTACCTCTAAAATTCAAAATTACAGCCTGAACGCCTGGAATTATACAAATTTGCAAACCTGTTTCTTCGCTTTCAAAAAAGTCTTGTTGGTTAAGTCGCATACGAACAGTTTTACCACTTAATAGACTTTCTGGACATTTGCCGTTCCACATATTTGAAATTTCTTGGTCTGCCGATTTTGGCTTTAGATTGTTGCCAAATATGAAAAGAAACTGTTCAATATTTTCTCCACTTGTTACCAAATTTTTAGATATTTCGTTTGTTAGTTGCAAAAAGTCAAGATATTTTTTCTCTGCATTGTCATACCTAATTTTTTTTATGGAATTAAATTCTGAATATGTTTCTGTTGCAAAAACGTCTATCAGTCTTTTGTCTAAAATTAAGCACGGATTGTCGTTAAAAGTAATTTGAAGAAAATAAAGCAACTTACTATAAGTCGAAAGTCCAAGTCCTGAAATGTTTTTAAATGTTTGACTTAGTTCATTAAAGTCGTTAGAAGTTGAGTTTTGAGTTTGCTTTAATTTACTAAATGTGCTTTCAAGTAAGTCAATGTGTTTTAGAATATTCATAAAGTGATTTCCTCGCATTCCGCCTGGGTAACCCCAATAAATTGTCTTGATAATTAATTCACGTAAATCGGTAGTTTCAAAAATGTCTTGTCGACTAATTACAAGATTTTTCTTGCCGTTAAATAAGTTGTCGTTCAACTTTTTTAACCACTCAATTTGGTTTTCTGCTTTCTCCCAAGTTGTCCGTTTTGTCGAAAAACTTTGTTGTCTGACTGGCAAGTTTGAGATTAATGTTTTAAATGCTGTTATGTTCATAGGTGTGTCGTTCTAAGCTGACCGTTAACGGTTCGCCGCTTTGCGAAGGCGGGGATTTTCAGCACTAAACTTCATTAGATGCACAAAGCTTGAATTTAGCACTTCACTGTCATAGAAGCACGAAACCCCCGCTTTTGCAAAACGGCTGTTGAACTAAACCTCCGGTAGCTTTTCCTATTCGCCGTTTTAGTAACTTTGTTTTTATTAACCCTTAAAAAACATATAAAATGGCTACAAAAAAAAATCTCCGGAGGATTTA
>NZ_QOVY01000023.1 GCF_003932955.1 Chryseobacterium sp. SC28 | reverse complement strand
ATTTTGGTTATAATATTTGAAATTCATAAACAATTATCTGATTATCAGGTATAAATATACAAAATTCCACATTAATTACCAAAAAAATCCGCCTCTAGTTGTGAGACGGATTCACAATTTCAATAGGAAAAACTTTTATGCTTACGCGAGTTTTACATTCACTGCGTTTAATCCTTTTTGTCCTTTTTGTACTTCGAAAGTTACTTTATCATTCTCGCGAATGTTTCTGCTAACTAATCCTGATGAGTGTACAAAGATGTCGTCTCCTCCAGCTGATGGAGAAATAAATCCGAAACCTTTTGTTTCGTTGAAAAATTTTACTGTGCCTTCTTGCATTGTAATGGTGTTAAAAAATTGTTGTTATTATTATCTATTTGATAAGTTGAATGTTGATAGCGGAGTAACCTTTGGGCGATCTTTCTTTTTCGAAAGAAACTTTGTTTCCTTTTTTAACAAGATGCACACAATTGTTGCTATGGAAGAAAACATTTTCCTTGTTGCCATCCTCCGTTATGAAGCCGTAGCCTTTCTCACTGAAGAAAGTCACGATTCCCGTTTTCACAGCTTGTTCCGCTTCTATTGGCGCTGCACCCAGTTGTATATCGTCTAAGTTTACTTCCACCCGTTCTTCCGGTGGTGTTGCGGTCAATCTTCCGTAGGCGTCCACATACATAAATTCTGCTTCCTTGCCTTTGTCATTATTGTTTTTGCGCTCTTCCCGACGAATAGCCTTTTCTTTTTGTTTTGCGATTTTTTTCTTGAAATTTTCTTTTTTGGAGAAAGAATCTGCCATAAATTATTGACTGTTATATTAATATTTTGTTTTCTGTAAAGGTAATCATTCCAAAAGACTTCCTTTTTTTAACTTAAATAAAAAGAATCACCTTTAAAAGTTGGAACTCTACGCGAAAACTGGAAAGTGAAAAATTTTTGAGAATTCTAAACTGTGACAGAAAAGCAAGGCAACTACCTTTTGTTATAAATTACAATGCAAATATACAACAAATTTATGAAACTTTCACTTTTTTGAAATATTTGATAAAGAAATTAATACAGATCTCCTCGCATCATTATAAGTTATCAAAGAAAAAAAACCAACACCAAGCAGGTATTGAGGTTTTAAATTTGTCTGTTTTTTTATACTTAAAATTGACTAAGCGAACATCATCCAATCGGACTTGTCGCCAATTTCGTCAAGTGCTTTGATGTCCTTATGGTGCTGTAGCGAGGCTACGAGCATCACAATTTCCTGCCTTACCATTTCAATAGAGTTATCGGTCAGCTCTTGGCTGAAGCCTTCGTTAGTAAGTTCCAAAAGATCATTGACGGTAATCACTCTCGCAACCGCTTTCCCCAGGTCTATCATTTTTCGTTGGGAAATGGGGCTCGCTATTGTAAAATCGAATTCTCTTTTATAAATTTTTGCAGCATTTGCCGTCAGCTCATTCATCGTAAGATATTCGCCGAAGTTTTCGGTCTTTTTCTTCTTCATGTCTTTCAGGATTCCTTCCGAGATCTGCGTATAAAGCATTTCGTTGGAACCTTCGAAAATCTGGAACGGGCGGCTGTCCATAATGCCGCGGCCGCCGATGTGGCTCAATCTGTAGCCTTTCCCACCTGACAGTTGGACGAGCATCTGGGCAGATTCGTGCATCATATCCGTTACCAAGGCTTTCATACTATTGGCGTGAACGCCGCTGCCCGACACATCGTGATCGATGCCACTTACTTTGCAACTCTTTGCGCACATTGCGGAGCATAAGGTAAAGAACGACTGCATTTTCGCCAATTGAAACTGGACTTGATCCAAAGCAAAAAGATTGGAGGCGCCCACGATTCTTTCTTTGCAATGCGTCATAGCCTCGTCCATCATTCGTTTTAGAAAGCCCATTCCCATTCCCGGGAATTGGAATCTGCTTCGGTGCAGCATATCCAACATCAATTTGAGTCCTGTAGATTCGGAGATCAATTTGTTTTCTGGCGGTACTTTGATATCGATTTTATTAAGACCATAGGGGATCATATATAAACCTGCATTATCATAATATTCCAAAACTTCGATATTTTGATCGGGCTGATGGGTATCGGCTATGAAAAAATCGACATCGCGACCAAGATTACCGTCGGCATTCATATTTCTGGAAGTGATTAACCAATAATTGGCCAATCCGGTGAGCCCCTGCCAGTGTTTTGTTCCTTTGATGTGATACTGCCCTTCTTCCAATTCGTTCTGCGTACGCATACTAAGTGCATCACTTCCGTAGTCCGGCTCGGTAATCATGAGCCCGCCCATCGCTCCATAATCGAGGAAATGTTTGAAAATATCGCCTTTGATTAATTGATTGCCATATTTGGCCAAAGGTTCCAAAAAAAGAGCAATATTGATCCCAAACGTCAATGACAAAGGTAGCGACTGGTAAGACGCAGCGGAGAGAAGCCCTAGACACTCTTTGACCTTCACGCCTCTCCCACCAAACTCTTTGGGAATGGCCACCGATAAAGGTTTCAAATTGAAAATCTCTTTCCACACGTTGGGCGGCAAACCTCGCGAAAGACTGAGCTGATCTATATTTTCCCTTTGAAAGAGAGACGAGATCGATGTGGTGAAACGATCCAGAAAATCTGAAAAGGAATCTGTTGGTAAATTTAATGCTATTGCATCCATAAAAATGAGTAATAATTTGCTGCAAGCCATCTGTGCAGCAGGAATGAATGTGAAACGGATGGCAAATGAATTAAAAGCTTAATATCAGCAGCCTCACAATAATAAATACAAAGATAAGACAATTAATTGGTTTGCTCTATTGCAAAAAAATCAGCCTTCCGGCAATATAAAAAAGATCTCCGTTCTGTTGGGAGATCCTTTTAATATCATAATTGATTATGCCGGATTATTTCTTTCCAATTCCAGTTCCCAAATGCGGTGGTTAGCCACTGCTTTGATAAACGATTCGTCGGAGTTCTCGCCCTCTGCTCTCACAATCGCCGGATCGTCATGGGACTTGCTGCCCACGTTACTCGCTTTGTAAATTTCGTCGGTTTCGTTGCCGAAATAGATAGCTTTGCAATGTTTGTAAGCTTCGTTGACAAAATGAATTGTACCAGGTTTGTTTTCGATATTCAAAAGTATCTCGGCGGATTTCTTACCGCCTGCAATGTATAAAGCATCAAAACATACGCTGGCTGTGCTGGTAAGAGAATGTTTCGGCGTGTACTTTGAGCCGTCATCAGCAGTTACCGGCGACAGGCTTGCCGCAATGATCTGAACAATTGCTCCACTGGCTTCCAGTTTTGATTTTAATGCATCGACCTCTGCTGCTTTTACGCCGTCTTCCATAATGAAACCGATCACTCGACTTTCAATAGAATCCTTGATTGTATTTTGCATACTTAAAGCGTCGGATTTTTGTGTAGAAGGCTCTTTTTCAGAACTTTGTAGAGATTTTGGATCTGCGTCTGCAGGAATACTGCCGTTGGGCTGTGAAAGTTTTGTCACCTCCACACCAACTTTTTTGGCGACATTTGCTGCCAAATCTTTATTGATAAAATTTAATTGCGCTACTACTCTTTCGCGAATGGCCGGAATAGTAACTTTCGAAAGTTCGAAAATGATTGCATTTTGGAGATGTCTTTTTTCCGGATCCGATTGGCTATTGTAGAATAATTTTGCCTGAGAATAATGATCTACAAAACTTTGGCTTCTGGCTCTGATTTTTGGTCCTTCTACTCTTTCTTGGTGCGATGCAAAGCCGCCATCTTTCATCATCGATTGGAACGGGCATCCGCCGCCAATTGAGTTGGGTTCATAGCTTACTTTTCCTTTTGCAATCTGCTGGCGCATTTGACCGTCGCGCTGATTATTATGAACCGTTTTAACGGATTTGTTTATCGGAATCTCGTGGAAATTTGGAGAACCCAATCGGGACAGTTGTGTATCTGTATAAGAAAACAATCTGCCCTGTAGCAAAGGATCGTTGGAAAAATCTATACCGGGAACGAGATTTCCAGGATGAAAAGCGATCTGCTCGGTTTCCGCGAAAAAGTTGTCCGGATTTCTATTTAGCGTCAGAGTTCCTACGATCTCGACCGGCACTTCTTCCTCAGGAATGAGTTTTGTAGGGTCCAGCAGATCGAAGTCAAATCGGTCTTCATCCTCCTCAGGCACGATTTGTACGCCGAAGTCCCATTCCGGGAAAATACCGTTTTCTATTGCTTCCCACAGATCTCTTCGATGAAAATCGGGATCTTTACCAGAAATCTTGGTAGCCTCGTCCCAAGCTACGGAATGGACGCCTAATTTAGGTTTAAAATGAAATTTGACAAAATGCATTTTCCCCTCGTCGTTAATAAATTTGAAGGTGTGTACACCAAAGCCCTCCATCATTCTGTAGCTTCTTGGAATAGCTCGGTCGCTCATGATCCACATAATCATGTGCATACTCTCGGGCATCAAAGAAATAAAATCCCAAAAAGTGTCGTGAGCCGATGCTGCTTGAGGAATTTGATTATCCGGTTCCGGTTTTACCGCATGAATTAGATCCGGAAATTTGATTGCATCCTGAATAAAAAATACCGGAATATTGTTGCCCACCAAATCATAATTTCCTTCATCTGTATAGAACTTGATTGCAAACCCGCGCACATCTCTAGCTAAATCTGTGCTGCCTGCGCTGCCCGCGACTGTAGAAAATCTAACAAAGACCGGCGTTTCTTTCCCTTCTTCGGATAAGAATTTGGCCTTGGTATATTTTGCTAAACTTTTGTTCAATGTAAAGACTCCGTGAGCCCCGGATCCTCTGGCATGTACAATTCTCTCCGGAATCCTTTCGTGATCGAAGTGCGTTATTTTTTCGCGAAGGATGAAATCTTCCAGCAAACTGGGTCCTCTTTCGCCCGACTTCAGAGTGTCCTGATTATTGCTGATTTTAAGGCCTTGATTGGTTGTGAGAGCTTGCTCCGAATTGTCGGTTTTGAATAAGTCTAATTGCTCCATTTTGTCGTCGGAGAGATTGTTATTTTCCATAATATTTTATTTGGGTATTGTGAAGAAGCGAGTCAAAAAGCAAGCCATAAGATTTTATAAAATGAAATTTTTTTCCTAATTAACTGAAATATAATTTGGCATATAACTTGGACACAGATTTTTGATAGGGGAAAAATCTTTTTATCAAGAGAAGATTGAATAATAGTGATTATTATTTGAAGACCATTTTGATTCTAAACTACTCACAGCCTTTTATTTTAAAATTTATTTTTTATGAAAAACAGAGAAAATTTTTTCGACCATTTTGCGGATAAGATTGTATGGTTTACGGGAAGCGCAGGTGCTTTTGCCGGAGCAAGTATTTTGGTTATTGTCTGGGCTATTTCCGGTCCTTTTTTTAATTATTCGGAAGCGTGGCAGATGGTGATCAATACAGGTACTACCATCATTACTTTTTTGATGGTATTCTTGATTCAGAAAGCACAAAATAAAGACTCCAAAGCAATCCAAATCAAACTAAATGAATTGCTGGCAGCGCAAGAAAATGCCAGAAATCAAATTGTTGATATTGAAGATCTTACCGAAGCCGATCTCGATAAACTGCACGTCTATTACGAAAATTTCTCAAAACAAAATAATATCAAAAACACAACACAAGATGGCAACGAACAAACATAGTTTTTTCTACAGAAATGGTCTCAGCATCGCGGTTATAAGTCTATTCGTATTGTTTATTTTTTTCCAATCCCTAACCGGCTGGAAGGTAAAGAACGATGAACTCGCTGAAAATCATTTGCCCCAGCTGAGCTATTTCCGCTACTTGGGAAGTCCGCACTTTATGCAAGCTACATTTGAAAATTGGGAAAGCGAATTTTTGCAAATGGGGATCTACGTACTTTTTACTGTGGCATTAAGACAAAAAGGTTCGGCGGAATCAAAATCCCTGTCTGGTAAAGAGGAGGTCGATCGGGAGCCTGTGGCTCATAAAAATGCCCCTTGGCCCGTGAAGAAAGGCGGAATCATTTTGTCGATATACAAACATTCTTTGTCCATTTCCTTTCTGCTATTGTTTTTGGTGAGTTTCGCTCTTCATTTTATCGGAAGTCTCAATAGTTATAATGAAGAGCAACTAGAAAAACATTTGCCAACCGTGCAATGGAATGATTATTTTTTTAATTCTCAATTTTGGTTTGAATCCTTTCAAAATTGGCAAAGCGAATTTCTGGCTGTGGCATCGATAGTGATCTTGTCCATCTGGTTCAGGGAGAAAGGGTCTCCCCAGTCCAAGCCCGTGGATGCCGCGTATGATGAAAATTGACCCGACACTATGAATCCAAAACCTAAAATTATATCCGGAATTCCACCTCATAAAACGGGAAGTTTCCACGATACCGAAAGTTGCCGCACATTTCAAAATGAAGAAGAAACTTCTAAGAATTATGAAATCCTGAAGTCCAGATTTTGGTCTGTCAATCGTTGGCAGGAGTATTGTGGAGAAGCGTTTGCCGAGTTTAAACTTTATGATAACGCCGGAAATCCTGTTGCGCGAAATCCGGAGGAAAATGATTTTATAAGAATCGACATACCCGGGCCTGGATCCTTGGAATCCAAAGGCTACGACTGGGTAAAAGTAAAGAAAATCAGCATCAACCAATTTCTTACAGGAGAGGAAACCGAAAACATCATCATGATCTGCGCACCAGCAGGTGCTCCCGGAAATTCACAAAACAACCACATCAACCATTTTTATTCAGAAAAATCGACTTCGACATTTAAAATATCAAGAGGATCTTTATACATAAAAGCAGGCATTCATGGCCGGAACGAGAGACCTAATTTTAAAACAAATTTTCCGGATAAACTGAGAAATATACTGATTGCCTTGGGAGCAATGCTCGGAATTTCCAAAATACAATGGCAAGTTCTGGCCGATAATTTGATCGATTTTTGACAGGAGAAATGCCAAGCATATCTGAGTTTTATTTCTTCAGATAGAAAGCCACTTTTTCTTCTAGATCTTCCAGATTGAAGGGTTTCGCAACGTAGTCATCGGCTCCCGCAATCTCCGCCAGTGCCGCGATATCGTTGTTGGCCGTCACGTAAATTACCGGAATATGTTTGAATTGCTCGTGACTTTTCAGCAGTTTTGTAGCTTCCACGCCGCCAATATTAGGAATCCAATTATCCATCAGAATTACATCCGGCCGGGATTGGGAAACTTTATCAATAATATCGTGCGAGGTTTCGGAAATTTCGACCTTGTATCCGTTTTCTTCGAAGATAAGAGTGATGACCTCGAGAATGCTGGCGTCATCGTCAAAAATTAAAATTTTGTTCATATAAGTGTTCTTGTTAGGTTATTTTTAGGTGATTGATATGTTCCGCCAGATTATCGGGGCTTACCAAAAGGTCATATTCTACATTCTGCATGGCTTGCGTGGGCATATAGCTTACTTCGGCAGTATCGGGATCTTGAATCCAAACTTTTCCGCCGTTTTTTTTGATGTAATCTAAACCCTCTACGCCGTCGGAACTGGCGCCGGACAAAAGAATAGCCACCAAGTTTTTTCCAAAAATCCGGGATGCAGAGCTGAAAGTGACGTCTATAGACGGGCGGGAGTAATTCATTTTTTCCGAACTATCCAGCGACACTATTGTTTTATTTTCAAATAACAGATGGTAATCCGGCGGTACGAGGTAAATTTTATTTTTTCTTAAGTCGGTTTTATCCTCAATTTCGATGACTTCCGTCCCGGCAAATTGTTGCAACAGATGGGGAAGGAGGCTAACTGCCTGGGGCTTGCGATGCAGCACGAAAACCACAGGGAAACCAAGATGCCTGCTCAGCTTCTTCAAAGTTTCCAGGATGACCTGCAGGCTGCCTGCAGAACCGCCAATAACAACCATTTCGGTTTTTTCAGTTTTCGTTTCCATGCGTTAATTTATAATCCGCTTTTTTCCAAATTTTCTGATCCTCTATCTGTTGGTAAGTTCTGTTCAAGTTAGAAAATCTCAATGTTTCTTTGGCTCCCAAACCTAAATATCCAAAATTTTCCAAACTGGCATCAAACAACTGAAAGACGCGTTCTTGCAATTCTTTTTCAAAATAGATCAAAACATTGCGGCAGATAATCAGTTGAAAACTATTGAAAGAGCTGTCGGAAACTAAATTGTGCGTAGATAGAATCAGTTTTTCCTGCAGTCTTTTGTCAAATTTTGCGCTGTCATAATTGGCTGTATAATAATCAGAAAAATCGTTTTTCCCGCCGGAAAGCATATAATTCTCGGAATAGGTTTTCATCTGATGCAAAGGGAAAACCCCTGCCCTCGCCGTTTCCAAGACAGAAGGATTGATATCGGTACCATAGATCAGCGATTTGTGATAGAGGCCGGCTTCCCGGAGAAGTATGGCAATAGAATATGCCTCCTCGCCTGTAGAGCAGCCTGCCACCCAAATCCTGATGAGCGGGAAGGTCCCCAACTGCGGCAAGACCTTCTCGCGAAGCGCTTTGAAAAAAAAAGGATCCCGAAACATCTCCGTCACATTCACCGTAATCTCTTCTATAAAATGCTTGAAATATTCCGAATCGTTTAGAACCTGATATCGCAACTCGGCATAGCTCGTAAATCTGTCTAGCATGCATAGCCGGTTGATCCTTCTTTTGAAAGATGCCCGGCTGTACAGAGAAAAGTCATAACCGTAAGATTCGTAGATATCTTTTATGAGATGATCTATTTCGTGATCTTTTACGATATCGGGTTCCAGCATTAGCAGTGTTTTTCTATAGCAGATATTAACAGATCCACGTCTATCGGTTTTGTAATGTAGTCCTGAGCGCCTGCTTCCAGACACTTGATGCGGTCTTCCTCCATCGCCTGTGCAGTAACGGCAATGATTGGCGTATCGCTTATTCCCGGCGTGTTGCGGATGATCCTGATGGCTTCGTAACCATCTATTTCTGGCATCATCATATCCATTAGCACGACACAGAAGTCTTTATCCTCTTTTAATTTTTGGATTGCTTCTTCGGCCATCATGCAACTTTCGAGCTCATATTTTCGGGCTTTCAGGGTTAGTTTTAAGGCAAAAATATTATGGGGATCATCATCCACGATTAAAATTTTGTTATTCATATAAAGTTTCAAATAGTTTTTTAATTTTCGTACAGCCAGACACGCAACAGAGACAGGAGCTGATCCGTATCTACCGGCTTGGTGATATAATCCGAGGCTCCGGCCTGCAGACATCGTTCGCGGTCGCCCATCATAGATTTTGCGGTGATGGCAATGATGGGCAATTTTTTGTACTCCTGCATTTTCCTGATCTCCTGTATGGTTTCGTAGCCGTCCATTTCGGGCATCATCATATCCATCAGGACGACATCTATATCGGGATGTAGTTTGATCTGCTCCAAAGCCTGCTTGCCGTCCATCGCCAGAATGACTTCTACTTTGTATTTCTCCAAAGCTTTGGATAATGAGAAGATGTTGCGGACGTCATCATCTGTCACGAGAATTTTTTTACCACTCAAGACTTCGGTTAGCGATCCGAGTGTTTTGCTGCGTATGTTTTCTATCGAGTTGTTTTTTTCTTCCACAAGGTGCAGGAATAACCCCACCTCGTCCAAGATTCTTTGATAGGAATGGGCGGTCTTTACGACGATGGAATCTGCATATTGTTTGATTTTCAGTTCCTCGGATTTTGACAGATTACGTTCTGTAAAAATGATGATTGGCAAATTTTCCAAACCTTCATAAGATTTGATAGATTCCAAAATCTTGTAGCCGTTTCGCCGGTCGGCACCGATATCTAAAATCACACAATCGGCACCGCCGGAAGTAAAGGCTGCGACACTATCTTCCACCGTATTTTCTACGGACAGTGCGATGTGGAAATTGCTTAGGAAATAAGACAAGGCATTGGCATGTTTCTCATTTTCTTCTACGATGAGCACTTTCTGAGGCGATTTTTGCAGCGCTTCCTCAATCTTTTTGAAAACATCATTCATCTGATCCATGGCAATCGGCTTGTTGATAAAGTCTATGGCACCTTTCATCAGGCTTTCTTTCCGCACTTGCATGGCCGACATGATATGCACCGGGATCGGTTTAGTTTTGGAATTGGATTTGAGCTCGTCCATCACTTGCCAACCGTCTTTCACGGGAAGTTGCACATCCAGCAAAATGGCAGCAGGCCGGTACTGAAGTGCGGCCGACAGTGCGTAATCGCCGCGTACAACAACGATACCTTTGTAGCCTTGCAAACGGGCAAATTTCAGCAGCGCTCTGGCAAAATTGGTATCGTCTTCGACGATGAGTATCACTTTATCTCCTTCTGAGATTTGATCGCGGTCGTCTTCTACATCATCTGGGATTTGTAAATCATAAATAGGCACCGCCACACCATTTTCATCCTCATCGGCGATCTCTGTACCGTCTTCGGCAGCTTCCGCAAGGACTTGAACGATTTCGTTTTTCTCAATTTTATTTAATTTCGATTTTTCATCTTTTGGAATGATCAATGAGAACTCGCTTCCAACATTGACTTCGCTGTGAAGTATGAGCTCGCCACCAAGCAATTTTGCAATTTCGCGGCTGATGGACAATCCCAAACCTGTTCCGCCATATTTGCGTTGCGTAGAGCCGTCGGCCTGCTGAAAAGCTTCGAAGATCAGCAATTGCTTATCTTTAGGAATACCGATTCCGGTATCTTTGACTGCGAAAATGATTTGGTTCTCATTGTCCGGATCTTGGCGAATATTTAGTTCCACGCTGCCTTGGCTTGTAAACTTTATAGCGTTGGACAGTAGATTCCGAAGTACCTGATCGAGGCGCAGCCGATCTGTCTGGATGGTATGCTCTAGATCGCTTTCGATATGGATGCTGAAGCCGATTCCTTTATTTTGTGCTTGTGGTTCCATTAGATTTTTGATATCCTTCACCACGTGATCCAAGGAGACCCAATCATACTCCAAAGACATTTTACCGGATTCTATTTTTGCCAGATCCAGAATCTCGTCTATCAAGGTCAGGAGGCTGGTTCCGGAACTTTGGATTACTTTGGCCGATTCTATTTGATCTTCATTGAGATTTTCGTCCGGATTTTCTACCATCAATCTTGAAAGGAGTAAAATTGAGTTGAGGGGCGTTCTCAATTCGTGGGACATATTGGCGAGGAATTCGGATTTATATCGGGTACTCAGCTCCAGTTCTTCTGCTTTTTTCTGAATTTCAGAATTTCGTTCCGCAATCAGATGGTTTTTCTCCTCCAGCAACTTGGAGCGTTCTTCCAGCTCGGCATTGGTCTGCATCAGTTCCTCCTGCTGCACTTTCAGCTCTTCTTCCGATGCTTGCAGTTTCTGGGTTTGTGCTTCTAATTCGGTGTTCAGATTTTCCAGTTCGGAGTGCTGCACCTGCAATTCTTCGGACTGTGCCTGCGTTTCCTCCAGCAGTCGCTGTTCTTTTTCCCGGCTTTTTGCAGCGTTGAGTGCGATGCCGATGTTGCGGCAACTTTCGACAAAGAAATCGATTTGATCCTGATTAAAATTCTTTTGCGAGCTTAATTCTACGATGCCGAGCGTTTCCTGATTCAGGACGATCGGGATCTGCGCAATAGCACCAATCTTCACCTTTCCGCTGGCAAACGAAACTGCAAAGTCGTCCTCATCCAAATCATTATACACTCTCGGCGTCTGCTGGCTGAAAGCTTGGCCCACCATTCCTTCGCCAATTTCAAAAGACTGCTTCATCCTGTTTTCAAATCCGAAAGCTGCTGCAAGTCTCAATTGGGAATCGTCGGCCAAATAGGTGGCGCCGTTGGCACAACTGCCGTATTCAACCAACTGGATCAGGGAATCTTTCGCCACTTGGCTCACGGATTTGTTTCCCATCAATGCTTCATTTATCAAGGCCAAACCTTTCTGATGCCAATCGCTTCTACTGATTTTGTCAAAAGATTCTCTTAAAGAATCTGTCATATGATTGAGCGAAGCCACAAGCACGCCCAAGTCTCCTTCATAGCTATCCTCGACTTTTACGGTGTAATCGCCGCTTGAGACCCTGCTCGCAATCTGCTGAATAACGTTGACACGCTGGGTCATTTCTTGATCTTTGGCCTTAAGTTCTTTCTCCAGCTTCACCCTGCGAATAAGATCATTGCGCAGTCTGAGGTAGAAAAATACCGTGACCGCTATGGCAATCAAGGAGGAAAATATGATGAATAATATAGTTCTGCGCGAGGACTGGTTCAGTTCGGCACTTTGTTGGGCGAGCTGCGTTTCTTCAGTTTTGATAAAATTTTGCACGAGCATTCTGCAATTGTCCATATAGGCTTTGCTTTGCATCATCTGCTCCCGCGTCATAGCAATCCCGTTGCGCTTATTTTGGACCAATTGACTCAGATTGCGCATATTGGCGGCGGCATTTGTTTCAAGACTTTTCAGGCGCATTTGTTGGTCTTTGTCCTCTGTATCAATTTTTTTGGTAAGATTGATGGCTTTGGTATATTCCTCGAGGCTGCGATAGTACGGCTCCAGAAAACTTTCATTGCCTGTGAGCTGAAATCCCCTATTACCTGTCTCTGCGTCCAGCAGTGCGATCAAGACGTCTTTCACGGCTGTCACAGACCTTCGGCTTTTCGAAACATCTTCGCGATTTTCTATCTGTTTCCGAATGCTCCAGTAAGAGGCAGCCGAACTTGCGATCAGCATGAGCAAAGAAAATCCTATCCCTACTTGTAGATTTCTGACAACTTTTTTAGGCATAAAAAATTAATTTAAAGGTAAGGTGAAATAAAATGTAGATCCTTCGCCTACGACACTAGACAGGCCTATCGTGCCATCGTGCTGCTGGATTATTTCGGCGCAAATATACAGACCGATGCCCATCCCCTGAAAGTGAAGAGATGATTCTTCGACTCTGTAAAATTTCTTGAAAACGGCGTCTTGCTTGAACTCCGGAATGCCGATTCCGAAATCTGTGACACTGACTTTGACTTCGTTATCATCTACAAAAGTGGAAACTATCACCTGATTATTTTTAGGCGAATATTTGATGGCATTGGTCAAGAAATTGATAAGAACCTGCTCTATCCTGATCTCGTCGAGCGGAATGAGAATATTGGGAATGGTGCCGTGCCGGGATATTTTTACATTGTTGTCGTGCGTCTGGAGAATGGTATCGATCGCGCTATTGATGACATTGTCCAAATTGGATCTTTTTTTGTTGATCTTCAGTTTCCCGTTGTCTATCTTCGAGACATCCAAGAGATCTGTGATGAGGCTGTTGAGTTTTTCCACCTGGGATAAGGCCTTCGTGACGTACGAGGCTTCCGCATTTTCTTCATTTATTTTCAGTTTTCGCTCCAGCAATTGCATATAGGCTTTGATGCTCGTCAAGGGAGTCTTGAGTTCGTGGCTCGCGATACTGAGGAATTCGTCTTTTTCTTTTTCTATTTTTTTCTGGTCATCAATATCTGTAAAAGTTCCGACCCAGTTTTTAATAGATTTACCCTCGAATACAGGCGTCATTCTAAGCAAATGAAACCTGAAATGTCCGGTATTTCTGTTTTTTATCCGCAGTTCTAGGTCCAGAGCTTTGCGTTTTTTCCGGCATCGTTCAAATTCCAGGGGAATACAATAATCATCGGGATGGGTTTCCGGAAATACTTTTTCCGATGCCGAATAGTCATACCATTTGCTGTTCACAAACGTGACCCGTCCTCGGGAATCCAAAGTAAAAGCGATCTGGGGCAATGCCTCTAGCATCAGGTGGAAATGATCAATTTCGGATTTCATCATCACTTGGGCCTCGCGCCTCCCCTGCACTTCCAGCTCCAGGCTTTGCTGCGTCTTCTTCATTGCCAGACTGTTCTCCTGAAGATTGTAAAAAGTCTTCACTTTCAGCAGGAGAATATCGGGATCAATGGGCTTGGTGACATAATCTATGGCTCCCGACGCGTAACCTCGGGTAATAAATTCCTTTTCTGTATTGACGGCGGAGAGAAATATGATTGGGATGTCTTTGGTTTTGCTGTATCCGCCAAAAGATTCTGCGACTTCGAAACCGTCCATGCCCGGCATCTGAACATCCAAAATAATCAGTGCATAATCGTTTTTAAGGGCTTTTCTCAGCGCCTCTTCGCCAGACTCCGCAGTATCCACTTGAAAATCTTTGGATTCCAGTAATTTTTGTAGAGAATAGATGTTGTTCCGATTGTCATCAACAATTAAAATCATAATAAAATATAAGGTAAAATACCGCTAAGAGTTGGCCGATTCAAAAATACTTAGATTTTTTCAAAATGCATAGTATTATTTTGGTATAATTATAGAAATATATCCAAAAAAACAAGAGTAAACCATCCGCATTCCGGAGCGTGAGAACTGTACCCTCTTTTTTAGAAATAAAAACTCAGGTTTCGATATACAAACGACCGATTTTCAATTTATCACTTTAAACGTATCTTTGCAAAATATTTTATCATCACTTTGAAAGACATCCGAACATTAGATCTGCAGGCACTCCAAGACTATTTTGCTGCGATTGGCGAAAAGCCGTTTCGTGCGAAACAGGTGTATGACTGGATTTGGAGCAAAAATTTGCATTCTTTTGATGAGATGAGCAATCTTTCCAAAGATCTGCGGGAGAATCTTGCCCGCGATTTTTTTATTAATCCGATTGCCGTAGATCTTTTGCAAAAATCAAAGGATGGGACGATAAAAAATGGGGTGAAACTGCACGACGGACTGATGGTAGAATCGGTGCTGATTCCCACAGAAAGCCGCAGCACAGCCTGCGTTTCTTCGCAAGTCGGCTGCTCTCTAAACTGCGAGTTCTGCGCCACGGCCAAGCTGAAAAGAATGCGAAATCTGGAAGTGGCGGAGATCGTGGATCAAGTAGCGCTGATCGATCGACAAAGCAAAGAATACTTTGGCAGACCCCTCACCAACATTGTGTTTATGGGAATGGGCGAACCGATGATGAACTACAAAAACGTGGTGGAGGCCATCCGGAAAATCACGAAACCCGAGGGCTTGGGGATGTCGCCGCGAAGAATTACGGTTTCGACCTCCGGGATCCCGAAGATGATCAAAATGCTGGCCGATGAAGACTTGAAAGTGAAACTCGCTTTGTCGCTCCACTCCGCAATCGAGCATAAGCGCAATGACATTATGCCGTTTTCGGAAAAATTTCCTTTGACAGACATTATGGATGCTTTGCAATATTGGTATCAGAAAACCGGCAATCCCATCACGTTTGAATATTGCGTTTGGAAAGGCATCAACGATGGCGACGAGGATATCAAAGCGCTGATCCGATACTGCCGGCATGTTCCGAGCAAAGTCAATCTGATCCAATACAATCCGATTGGCGAGGGGAAATTTGACCACCGAAGTATAGCCGCCGAGGAGAAATATGTGCGCGAATTGGAAAAAGCCGGCATCACCATTATGGTAAGAAAGAGCCGTGGCGGAGATATCGACGCGGCCTGCGGACAATTGGCAAACAAATCTGCGGAGTGAATGTGAAGGGGCTATAATGTTCTAAATGTTTAGACAACAATCTCTCACATTTTTTGCTGGCCTTATTCTAATACAAATTGTCCCGCGGGAACCTAATTGATTATCTACGGATGTTACTTATATCTGTCAATTAATTCCTGCAAATATGGCTTGTATTTTTCGCTTACAGGTATTCTTTCATCACCTACCATAATGCTGTTCTTGCTCACACTTTGCAGGTGGCTAAGTGAGACGATATGAGAATTATGTACCCTGATGAATTGCTCATCATTAATTTTCTCCATTATAGATTTCATGGTTTGATGTACTATTAGTTTTCTATTTGTAGTATGTATGATAATATAGTCTTTTAGTGCATTGATTCTGGTGATTTCGTTCAGATTAAGCTTTACATCTTCATTATTGGATCTTACGAAGATAAAAGCTTCTTTGAGTGGCGATGCTGATTCATTCAAAAGCTTTTTATTATTTGTAAAATTGTAACTTTTATATGCTGCATTTAGAAATCTTTCGAAAGAAAAAGGTTTCAACAAATAATCTTTAACATCCATCTCAAATCCTTGAATCGCACAATCATCGGATGCTGTAGTGATAATAACATCTGGAAGTTTATTGAAGGTTTTAAGAAATTCGATCCCGGAAATATTGGGAAGATTGAGATCCAAAAAAATCAAATCAACCTTGTTGTTATGCAATACAGTGACGCTTTCCTGTATATCATAGCAATGTGCAACGAGATTCAGGAAAGGAACTCTGGAGATATACTCTTCCATCACATGGTGTGCTAATTCTTCGTCATCTACAATTATACAATTCATTTTGATCCAGTTGTAGGTTAAGAATTATTTCATATTCCGATCCGTTATCGTTAATTTGCAGATCATATTTTTGAGGATATAGCAAATCAAGTTTCATTTTTGTATTTTTAATCCCCAACTGATTGTGCTTAGTTGTTTCTAAAAGATGCGCTTCATAGAAGTTCTTGACATAGAAGTGCAGTTTATTTTCCTTTAGTGTAATAAGGATATCCAAAGATCCTTTCTGGAAATCGGCATATTTGAATGCATTTTCTATAAAAGTCAGCAACAGGAGAGGCTCGATTTTATATGCTTGGAAATTTCCATTGTAATGAAAATTGATATTGTTGAATTTGTTAAACCTTATAGATTGAATCTCGATATATTTTTTAATATTAATAATCTCATCATTCATATTATTTTTCTCTTGATTTTTGTCATTAAGAACGTACCTCATAATGTCTGAAAGAATTAATATTACTCTCGGCGTGTCTTTGGATTGAATAAGGGAAAGAGAATAAATGCTATTCAATGCATTGAAGAAGAAGTGCGGGTTGAGTTGTTCTCGCAGAATCTTCAGTTCAGTGGATTGTCTTTCCAGCTCTAGACTTTTTATCATTTTTTGATTGTCTAGCCACTTATCTACAAAGAAAAGTAGTGTGCTAAAAATGACAGAAAAAAGACCCACTTTAAATAGTATGTCGGGGAACTGAAGATTGCGCTGAATGGCGTTGCTCATTTTGTTGGAGGCAATAAAATCTTGCGAAGGAAGTGGCGAATGAGACGGTAAGAAGAAAAAAAGAAGTCCTACATATATCATAATTAGCGCAATGACGATTGCGAGTCTTCTCTTTGAGTTCTGCCTGACAATAAATGGAAGAAATAAACCATAGAAGATATAAAAAATGGTCATAAAAACTGCAAATAGTTGTAGATTCATCAAAAACATCACGTCACCAAATACAGAATAATCCATGATGAGTTTAAAGAAAATGAGAATCATCCAAATGACACAATGATAAATATAATTACTCATAAGAATTTAATCAGAAATTATTTTCATGATTATCCACATTCGTGGTAACTTTTTTACGTAAACATCAGACGTTATAATATCGATTAGAATCATTCCAATTTTATTCATTACACTTCAAAGTTTTATAACTTGGATTGCTCTGGTGGCTGATTAGGTTGCGATTGGAATTTTATTTAAATACACTTTTATTCGAACTTGATTCCGAACGCATTGAATATGTAATAATTCTTTGGTTTATAATTCTTAATATTTATTACGTCAAGCAAATTTATGATTAATTATTTTATGACCGTCGATCTTTTCTGAGGCATTAAAAAATGTGTTTCCTAATTGTCGCCCCGAAAAAGGATAAACAGAGGGATTAAGGTTAAGGTAATTTTGGGATGTCACAATCGATATTCATTGAGTCTAATTCATTTACAGAGATCCTAGGAATGCTTGATTTCTCGATTTTTTTCAGAACCAGTTCAGCAGTTCTGCGGGCTTGCAAACTGTCTTTGAACGCTATCTCACCCTGAATGGCCGGAATAAAAGGCTGATCAATCAGTTTATTTTTATCTTTTAAAATCTGATAACCATAACCTGTTTTTTGTTTTGTAATCCGAATGTAAAGCAAATTATTCGTTTTCTGACACGCCATCAAAAATAGTCCTGTGGCTACCAATAATTTCCAAAATGGCTTAGTCATCCTCATTGTCACTTTCGGTTGGGTGGAAGACCCAGATGTCATCGAAATAAGACGATCCACTATTACCAGTTAAAACATACCCATAATTTTCAAATGAAAATGCGCAGGCACTTTCTCTGGCAGCTCCTTGGAACGCGGTTCTCTCTGTCCAGTCATCTGTAGAAGGATTGTATTCCCACGTTGTTTTAGAAACTCCGCTTGCGGATCCTGTGGAAACATATCCAAGACCGCCTGCAGAGAATGCTGCTGGAGAAGAGCTGTTTTGAGATTCGTCGTCATTACTTGTATCTCCTTTCCTCATCCACGTTTCTGCAGAAGGATCGAATGACCAAAAGTCTGAAACAAGACTCCCATTATTGGTTCCGAATCCTACATAGGCTATCCCATTGATCACAAAGGCAGCACCGTCTCTTCTTTTGGAACCGCCAAGACTTACAATGTTGGTCCAAGTGCTGGTAGATTCGTCATATTTATAAAAATCTTTCAGTTCGCTGCCATCATAGCCAGTGCCTACAAATCCCTTGTTGCCCACGCCAAACGCAATGGCTGCGTACCGTCCGGTTCCGGGAAAATTTTCTATGGGACTCCACGCGTTCGCCAAGGGATCGTATTTATAAAAATCATTTAATTTATTCACGCCGTCGTAGCCTGTTCCCACGTATCCATAGGAAGTCGTCGCAAAGCCGACCGCCGAACTTCTCTTCACACCGGGGAAATCTGCTTTCTGTGTCCAAGAATTAGCTTCAGGATCATAACTCCAGAGATCGTTATAATAATATTCGCCATCGTATCCTCCGGTTAAATAGCCTTTCCCGTTTACCACAAAGGCAGAAGCGTTTGAGCGAGGTTTTCCATCCAGATCCGAAACCCTTACCCAGTTTCCTACCAATTCTTCTTCATTATCATCATTGCTACAGTTTGATAAAAAAAACGTACTTGCCAGCGCAAGAACTAAAACCGAAAATTTTTTGTCCATTCTTAATTTTTGCTTACAAATGAATTGTATTTAGAACGGATGTAAAAATAATTTAGACTAAATACCTTTTTTCTTCGACAATTTAATGTCTGTAATCGATAGTTTATATATTTTCCTCTGATGTATCATCTATCTGTCTATATTCCTTAAATGTCGATTAATAAGAAGTAAAGGAAGAAAATATTTTAGCTGTGCCTCATACGCACCGTATGTTTACATAAAAAATGTACAAATATTTATTGCTCTGTGTGGCAAGTGTTCTATTATTTTCGTGTGAAAGAGAAAGCAACACTTATGAAGTAGGAAACACATGGGTATCTGCCCAATCCGAAGTAGTACTGATCGATACGCTCACGATGAGGATGTCGACGATCATGAAAGATTCTGTTATAACTTCGGGAGAAAGCTCCATCTTAGTGGGAAATATCAAAGATCACACTTTCGGGAAAGTAAACTCTACATCTATGTTTGAGCTTACGCCAGAAAGCTATTCGTTAGCTACAACCAGCAACGTGGTTTTTGATTCTATCGTCATGTATCTAACGAATATTAATTTTTATTATGGGGATACATTGCAGACTTTCAAGATGGAAGTACATCCCTTAATAGATCGGTTAAAACTTAACAGCGATGGCTATCTGTACAATAATAGTGACTTCGATTATTCTTCAAATACAGTCGGCAGTAAAGAATTTCTTCCAAGGCCGAAAACAGACAGCAGTTTTGTAACCATAAAGCTGGAAAATTCCTATGGTTTGGAGATCTTCAATCTTCTTAAAAGTAAGGATGTCACCAGTCAGGAATACTTTCTTAATTTTTACAAAGGTTTAGCATTGGTAGCTTCCTCCGACAACAATGCAATGCTACGTTTTGGCATCAACTCTTCGTATAAGGTTCAGATTGACAATGTTACCAAAGAGAAAGCTTCAAACCTTGTCCGGATTTACTACCACACAGCCTCTGTAAATGGAACTGAAGAAGTAAAATACACACTAGATCTAAATCCAAGTGCGACATACCAATACAATAAAATAAAAAGCGATTTTACAGGCTCGGATCTTGCGGGACTTTCTCCTAGCAATCCATTGGAGTCAAAAAATCTGGGAAACCGAAATTATATGATGTCGGGCATAGGGGTATTCACAAAAGTCGAATTTCCATACTTAAAATCGATAAAAAATCTATATTCTAATTATAAAATCATTAGTGCAGAGCTGTCTCTTAGTCCCGTCGCAGGATATTATTCTAAAATATTTTACAATCCAACAACGCTTTATTACTATTTAGGCGACAAAAAAAACAACATTGTTTCTGCTTTTTTACAAGCTGACGGAGTGACTGAAATAACGTCCACCCTCTCCGATAACAGCGAGTTCCAGACCAATTACGGATATACTTTTTCTTTTTTGAGTTATGTAAACAGTATTCTCTACGAAACAGCCACTTCTAATAATGCAGTTCTGATATATCCCTCTTCTTACGGAGATGCTCTGCCAGCAAAGACCGTCGTCGGAGATCAAAAAAATCCTACAAATCCTGCAAAATTTAATCTTTACTTAGTCGGTTATTAACGATAATTTATGAATCAAAAAATAAAAATCCCCCTGATTGTTGCATTATGTTGTATGCAGAACGTAAAGGCTCAGGACTCTTCGCCTTATTCCTACTTCGGCATAGGAACTTTTAATAATGTAGACAATGCTAGGAATATTTCTCTCGGGAATACGGGGATTGCATTGCTAGCCCCGGATTATATAAATATTAAAAATCCGGCGTCCATCACCAGCATTGGGACGCAGAATGTGATCTTCGATGTTGGCGGAAGTTTGAAATACGATAATATTTCCAGCAACCAAGGCTCCGATAAAAGGACGAATGGAAATTTCACAAATTTAGGTTTAGCAATGAGGATTGCCAATAAGGTTTCCATCGGCGCCAGCGTGCAACCAACCACATCCACAGACTATAAATTTGTTTCGACAATACCCGTGGAAGGAACCTCCGCAAACTACCCTATTACCTACGAAGGTAGCGGAGGGATCTCAAATCTGGGCATCACAGCCGGTTACAAATTTAATAACAATTGGAGCGTTGGTGGTAAAGTGAAAAATAATTTCGGAACCGTTAGCAGAATAGAAACTATCACGACAACCACCCAACTGGAAATCAGCAGGAATATTCGGTACACAGGTTTCAGCTATGGTTTAGGGGTACAGTTTAATCAATTTTTTTCTAAACAAAGATTACAACTCACAATGGGCACAATCTTGAATTTTAAAAGTAATCTGAACGCATCAGGAGAAACTGTTTACACAGAAAATAAAGATTACAACAACAGCATTACAACAACACTTTCTTCCAAGGATACCACCCTCCCGTTGGAAATTGGAATAGGAATGAGCATCCTGAAAAATGACCGATACCTTCTAAGTTTTGATTACACATACAGGCAGTGGAAAGATGTCAAAAACACAGTCACTACGGAGAAGTACTACAACCAAAATAACTACGGTCTAGGCTTTGAACTGCTTCCACGAAGCAAAAATCCTAAAAACGTGGGAGAGGCTTTGATATATCGTTTCGGACTCAATTATGACACAGGATATTTTAAAGTAGACGGCAGGCCAGTCAATCAGGTAGAAGCAACTTGGGGCGTCGGCATTCCTTTGAACAAAATTGTCTTGAATGTCGGATATGGTTATGGGGCGCGTGGCGCATTCGAAAATATTGCAGTGAAAGAAAATTATCATATGCTTTATATTAGTGTCAATTTTCTCGATAGATGGTTTACAAAAAGATACATCAATTAAAAGTGCCTTAAAGCAGCATCCTTATATAAAGCTAGAGGTACATTAACAAAAAACTCTACTTTTGAATGTTACTAAGAATGGGAAGATTACAGTTGCAGGGTCGGTCGCAGAATAGCCGATAACGTCAAAGTATTGCCGAAGGCGGGGTTTTATCTGCACTTCCGTTCGGTAAATGTACAAAAGCTTATAGAAATTCCAAATGCTTATTTAAAGCACCGAAGCCCCGCTTTTGGCAATACTATGTTGAACTAAACCTCCGGTAGCTTTTCCCATTCGCCGTTTTAGTAACTTTGTTTTTATTAACCTTTTAAAAACTCATCAAATGGCTACAAAAAAAAATCTCCGGAGGATTTAAGGACCAACAAATTCCTGAACCGTGCCTCGAGCGAAGTTAATGGTTTTGCCGAACTCCTGCAACGCTTTGAAAGAAATATTTCCATCCTGGGCAGAAGCAAACGTACCTTCGACAATTATTCCAGGCACGTTGCCGCTGTAGCGCTGCATTTTAAAACTTTGCCTACTGAACTGGATCCTGAGCAGGTTAAAGATTATCTCTACGAACTTCAACAGCGCTCCAAAACTCCGTCACAAACGTACTTCAAACATACCGTTTATGGACTGCGGTTTTTGCTGAAAACCGAAGGCTTACCTTACAGCTACCTCCATCTTCCCGCGATTCCAAAGGTGAAAAAACTTCCCACTATTTTAAGCCGTGAAGAAATCTGGCGAATGCTTCAAAGTGCTGAACTCCTGAAACACAAACTGCTCATCGGCCTGATCTACGGGTGCGGACTGCGCTGTATGGAAGTAAGGAATATCAAGCTTCAGCATTTGGATTTCGACCGGAAGATGCTGCATATCGTGCAGGGTAAAGGCAGCAAAGACCGCTATGTTCCCCTGTCGGAACATTTAATCAGAGGCTTGAAAACCTTTATTAAAGTTGAAAACCCAATTCAGTATTTATTCAATGGGAACCATAACAGGAATATTGAGGAGATTGATTTAAAAACACATCAAAACGCTTTACAGAAACCTGATTTTGATTCCCGCTACAGCCAGCGCGGCGTACAGTGGGTGATTAAAACCATTTCCAAAAAAGCCGGCATCACCAAAGAAGTTCACACCCATACTTTGCGCCACAGCTACGCCACGCATCTGCTGGAAGACGGCGTTCCGATCATCATGGTTCAGAAACTTATGGGTCATGAAAGAATTGAATCGACGATGGAATACCTCCATGTCTGCCAGCTATCGGATCAGCAGCCGCACAGCCCTCTGGACACAGTTTTCGCTTTATGCCGCAAAAATGGAATCCCGAAGTAAGGCAAAGCATCAAAACGGAAGCGTTGCAGATGTTCTTCGTAAAATAAATCTATCGGCCCGGAATTTTACGGTTCATCAGGAAAAAACGCTTCGGGCTCTCTCATATTGCCGCACTTCAGCTTTGGGGGGCCATATCGATGCGTGCGACGAATGCGGAAATATGAGCATCAGTTACAACTCCTGCAGAAACCGTCACTGTCCCCAGTGCCAGGGACACAAAAAGGAAGAATGGATCCGGAAGCGTGAAGCGGACTTGCTGCCGTGCAGCTATTATCATCTGGTTTTTACGCTTCCTGAAGAACTGAACGGTTTGTCCGTTGCCCATCCCACCCTTGTTTACAAAACCTTATTTGAAGCCGCCTGGGCGACTTTAAATCAATTCGGTCACACCGAAGGAATACAGCTGGGAATGATTGCGGTTTTGCACACCTGGGGACAGAACCTGAGCCTTCATCCGCACCTGCACTGCATTGTTCCCGGTGGCGGCACTAATAAACAGGGAAAATGGAAAGGCAAAGTACGAACCGATAAATACCTTTTTCCGGTAAAGGCTTTGAGCAGGGTATTTCGGGCGAAGTTTGCGGCTTCATTGAAGGCTTGTGGAATTAAAGATGCTGAACTCATGGACAGGCTCTTCGCCAAAAACTGGGTCGTGTATGCCAAAAGACCTTTTGGCGGCCCGAAACAGGTGATCGAATATTTAGGCAGGTACACCCACAAAGTCGCCATCAGCAACCACCGCATCCAAGAAGTAACGGATAAGGAAGTGCGTTTTGCCTACAGGGATTACCGAAAGGGCGGCGAAAAAAAGGAAATGACCCTCAGCAACGAAGAGTTTGCGCGAAGATTCTCCCTGCATATTCTGCCGAAAAGGTTTGTGCGGATCCGCCATTACGGTATTTTGAGCAGCAGCTGGAAACGTGGGAAACTCCAGGCTCTGCAATCCGATGTAAAGATCAGTATCCCGGAGGCACCACCCAAGACGCTGCTCAATAAATGCCGGTGCTGCAGGGAGGGAAACCTGGTGACCATTGCCGTTTTCGGGCAGCGCGGTCCGCCGCAGGACTTTCTTTTCCTCACCCAACCTTTCTCTGCGGAATAACCTTTGCGGGTAAGGGAAGCTGTGACCTACAGCCAGTAAAACCCCGCAGAAACCACTTCCCAAGGCTACCCAACGCCACAAAAAAAGCAGTCCTTCCGAAAAAACTGCTTTGTGTAAATAAATTCTAAAAACGACAACTCCATAAAAGGATCATCATACTGCTGAAAAGCTACCGGAGCTTCCGTTCAACGGGCTTTCATCTTCTGTCCTGCGGACAAGACGAAAGCTTAGTTATTATACGACGTTTTTCTTTTTCCTCATTGATTTTTTTAGTTTCAATAAGAGCGTTATTAAAAAATAGAATAATATTGCAAGTAATATTGTAACTGGAATAAACCAATTTCCAAGAATTTCGTAATTCTGTAGTTTTTCATTTTCAATAAAACCTCCGTATTGAAAAATTTCTCCTTTTTTGTAAAAGAAACCAACATTATTTGGATAGAACAATTTCGCGAAAATTAGAACAACAAACGAAAAGAGAAATAAATATAAAATGAAGAATATGAAATAAATTATTCCATAGGAAAAGTTTAAAATCAACGCTTCAAAAATGTGAATTGGATTAAACGTTTTTGTCGCTTGATTGAGTTTTTTTTCTGCAACAAGCGGTTTTAGAACATCGTTCGGAATTCCTATTTTATCCAGAGTATTAATCAAGTTTTTCAACTCATCATTTTCATCTTCGTTTTTAGACATACTTTCATAAATATGGCTATTCATTTCCATCAGAATATCATTTTGATCTTCTTGATTGAGTTTTTTAATTGCTGATTGAATTTGTTTTAAATAATTTTCGTAAATCTTTTGTGAATCAGCATTTTTGAATTGTATTTTTTTGAATTCCATTTTTAGATTATTTTGTTTATACCAATTTGTAAGTTTGACCATTGAATTTTCATTTCTTCAAGAGTTTGTTTTCCGGTTTCAGTCAAGAAGTAATATTTTCTTGGAATTCCAGTTTCTTGCTCAATCCATTTAGATTCCAGAAGATTATCAGTTTTCAATCTGTTCATTAATGGATAAAGTGTTCCTTCTGCAATTTCAATATTGGTTAATGTTTTTATTTTTTCAATAAGTTCATAACCATAAAGTTCATTCTCTTTTAGCACAAGCAATACAACAAAGGATAAAGTTCCTTTCTTAACTTGTGATTGCCATTTGTCAATAAATTCCTTATTCATTTTGCAAATGTAAAACAAAATACATAGTATAACAAAGTATATAGTTAAAAAATATATTAATTTCAAATATCTATTTGTAAATCAGTATTTTAATTTTATGCGGGAGTTTGGATAAAATGTCGTATAACGGGAAACGTATTGCTGAAGTGCGGGCTTTTACACCTGAAATTTCTACTAAAAACTGCACGAAGCAAAAAATGTTTTCCGCTGACTAAATTAATAAAAAAATGGAGGCGGAAACATTTTTTGCGACTAAATTTCACAAAATCTTCAACGCAAGAGCCTTCAATCCCGCATTTTAGCAATACGATGTTGAACTAAACCTCCGGTAGCTTTTCCCATTCGCCGTTTTAGTAATTTTGTTTTTATTAACCTTTTAAAAAACATATAAAATGGCTACAAAAAAAAATCTCCGGAGGAGTTAAGGACTAACAAATTCCTGAACCGTGCCTCGAGCGAAGTTAACGGTTTTGCCGAACTTCTGCAACGCTTCGAAAGAAATATCTCCATCCTGGGCAGAAGCAGGCGTACCTTCGACAATTATTCCCGTCACGTTGCAGCCTTAGCGCTTCATTTCGGTAAAGTCCCTACCGAATTAGACCCGGAAGACATCAAAGATTACCTTTTTGAACTTCAAAAGCGATCAAAAACCCCTTCCCAGTCGTACTTTAAACATACTGTTTACGGGCTGCGTTTCCTGCTGAAAACCGAAGGCCTACCTTACAGCTACCTCCATCTTCCCGCGATTCCAAAAGTCAAAAAACTTCCCACTATTTTAAGCCGTGAAGAAATCTGGCGGATGCTTCAAAGTGCTGAACTCCTGAAACACAAACTGCTCATCGGCCTGATCTACGGGTGTGGACTCCGGTGTATGGAAGTAAGGAATATCAAGCTTCACACCCAAAACGCTGCTCAATAAATGCCGGTGCTGCAAGGAGGGAAACCTGGTAACCATTGCTGTTTTCGGACAGCGCGGTCCGCCGCAGGATTTTCTTTTCGCCACCCAACCTTTGTCTGCGAAATAATCTTTGCGGGTAAGGGAAGCTGTGCCCTACAGCCAGTAAAACCCCGCAGAAACCACTGCCAAAGGCTACCCAACACCACAAAAAAAGCAGTCCTTCTGAAAAACTGCTTTGCACCTCTAAATTCTAAAAACGACATCCCCATAAGAGGACCATCATACTGCTGAAAAGCTACCGGAGCTTCCGTTCAACGGGCTTTCATCTTCTGTCCTGCGGACAAGACGAAAGCTTAGTTATTATAGGCTGCCAATTTTTTCATTGAAGTTGAAATAGTTGTTCTCCGATTATCATTGCAACGTGTGCAAAAATGTGACCTATAAACGCTGCTTCAAGTCCTTTTTTCCAATATAACCAGCCAAAAAATAGCCCTGCGATTGAATTTCCAATTAGTACATAAGTTAGTAATGATATTGTTGGATTTTGAACTGCATTAAAAACCACAGGAAAATGTCCAACAGCAAAGATAATACTTGCTAAAATAATCCCTGTCCAATAAGTCGAATTGCCTAATTTCTTGGTTATTTTGAAAATTATCCAAACAACTAAAGTCATAAAACCAAATCGCATTAAGAGTTCTTCTGTAATTCCACCATAACCAAACCTTGCAATAGTCGTTATTTTGATTTTGTTTCCTATGTCAATAAACTCTTGAGGAAGTGAAGTTTTGAAAATAAGTCCAGTTACTGTTGTCAAAATGCCTGTCAGCAAGCCAAGTAAAATACCAAACTTAATTTGCTCTATAAATTTTATTTTAGGTTGCTCAATTTTCAATATTGTCGAAATTGTCGGAACTGAAAAGCCAACCTTGTCAAAGAGTAGCGTTCCAATTACAACCGCAATAAGCAACAAAATTGTCGGGTTGATTAATACCAGATATTTAAGAGTTGACGGTGATATTTTTTCTAAAACTTCCTTTGGTAAACTATCAAGTGGTATTGTAATTGTCAGCATTGTAAATACACCAAATAGTCCAAGAATAAATAATGCTACTCCTAGTTTTAATTTTACATTCATTTTATTGCTTTTTAATGTTTGTTCTTTCTACTTTTGGTTGCACATAACGGTTTCGTGTATGAGCAGTAGCGGATTTGAAAGTACAAACCTTTCAGTTTAGCACAAAGCTTATTAAAAGCACAGACCTTGATTTTACCACTTCACCCGCTATTGCTTATACACAATGTTGTGCGTTCGCCCTTTATTTTCAGTCGGTTTAGTCAATTTTCAAAGGTAGGATTTTTTGGGGTAGGGAAGGCACTCTCTCTTGCAAGTTTTGGTCAAGCGTTGGCTGGTGCGACTTGCAAGAGTGTGTGCCTTTGGGGCGGATTAACTGGCACAGCAACTTAATTTTGATACGTCTTTTCCGAAAGTTATTGCTGCTAATTTTATACCTTCTCCCAAAGTCAAATAAGGGTAGAAACTGTCTGCTAAGTCTTTCACCATTATTCCGTATTTGATTGCCATACTTAATTGTTGTATGAGTTCTCCACCTTCGGGTGCGACTACTCTTGCACCTATAAGTTTGTCAGTTTCCGTGTTACGAATGAGTTTGATGAAACCCCTTGTGTCGTTGGCTGCTATGGCTCTCGGTACGTCTTTCAATTCCAATTTTGACACTTCAAACGGAATGCCTTTTGATTCTGCCTGTGCTTCATCTAAACCTGCCCCTGCAATTTGTGGGTCAGTAAACACCACCCAAGGTAAAGAAGAATAATCGGCTTTATTATCTGTTCCTGAGAACGCATTTTCAACGGCAATTTTACCTTCAAAGGCTGCTGTATAAACAAATGCGGGGGTGTTAGCTACGTCTCCTGCTGCGTAAATGTTGGATAGATTGGTCTCCATCTTCTCATTTACTGCAATATGACCACTTTGGGTGAGTTTCAAACCAATGTTATCTAATCCCAATTGACTTGTATGGGGTTTTGTTCCTGTGGCAATTACTACCTTTCCTTTCTCTACAATTTGCGTAAATGAACCATCAGGGCATTTACAATGAATTATCGTTTCGTTTCCGTTCTTCTCGAATTTCACGGCTCTGAAATTGGGTAATATTTCAATGCCTTCTTTTCGCATTTGGATTTCCAATGCTTCGCTGATGTCAGGTGTTTGTGTTCGCAATACTCGGTCGGTAAATTCTATGATACGAACCTTTACACCCAAACGATTATAAGCCATTGCAATTTCCAATCCGATGTAACCTGCTCCCATAATAGTCAGACTTTCAGGTTTTTCTTCCAAGTCGAAAAGGGAAACGTTGGTCAAGTAGTCAATTTTGTCCAATCCTTCAATATTCGGAATGTTGGTCGTAGCTCCCGCAGCAATTAAAAATTTGAAGGCTTTGTATTCCTTGCCATCAACCAAAATGGTTTTGTTGTCTTTGAATTTTGCCCAACCTTTTAGCATAGTCAGGTTTTCAAAATCGCTTACCACATCCATATATTTTTTCTCTTGAAGTGTGGCTACTAATTTTTTCTTGTCTTTGATGATTTGAGCGAAATCAATATCAACTCCTTTTGGCTTGATGCCTTCAAAGTTGGAATGTGTAGCGTGATAAGCCGACTCGCCTGCACGAATAAGATTTTTAGAAGGCACACAACCCACGTTGACACAAGTACCGCCAAAGTCCAAACCACCGTTTACCATTAAGGTCGATAATCCTAAACTTTCGGCTTTGATAGCTGCCGAAAATGCAGCCGCACCACCACCGATAATTATTAAATCAAATTGATTATTCCTACTATTTCCATTTTCAGAAATTTCACTTTTTACACGATAGTTTTTTGTGCCGTTAATGGTATTGATGATTTCTTCTTTACTTGTTTTGGTAGGGTCAAAAGAACATTCACAAGTAGCTTTTGGGTAGCTCACATTGGCTTCTTTAACACCCTCATTTTGTGAAAGCATTTTTTTTATTCCTGTGGCACAATGGTCGCAGGTCATACCTGCAATTTCCAATTTTATTTTTTCTTCTTTCATCTTATTTTTTTAATTTATTTAGGACTATACTTAACAACATTTCATTCCTATGTTTTTAGGCTCAAAGAAATCCTCAAGCGTCAATATTTTTCCATCAGGATTATTTTTTAACCATTGTTTTGCTGTTCTTTCGCTTGCAAAAAATGAAACGTGATTACATAGCGACCCTTTAATATTGCAGGTGTCAACAGATTCTACCCAAGAAATAAATAAAGGATAAGGAGTTGTCCATAATAGCTGACCTCCGTTTATTTGTAATTCTATGAGAGAACTATCAATTGGGTCGGACGAATGAACATTGACTTCCACATCTAACCATTCAGCAAACAGAATGGCATCTACTACACACCATGTGTATAACATCTTACCATTTACAATAAAGCGATGTTTGGTAGGAACTGTAGATAGACCAGAAAATGCAATAATATTTCCTTGTACATCGGTTTCGCCCAGTTTATTCAAAATAGCGTCCGCTTTATCTTTGGACACTTTTATTAGTTTATAAAATCTGTTTTTAGATATAGAACTGCCTTGCATCAATTCTTGAAATATTCGTAAAATAAAATCGCTATTCTTTATCTTAAATTCAGAAAAAAGAATGTCGTTTAATTGACCGTCAATATATTTTCGTTGATTTTTCATAAGTTTTCTATTTTGGGTTTTACTGCAAACATGCTTTACTTCCTATAATATCGCCATCTGATGCACTCCAGATATAAGAAAGACCATCTCCTGTTGCTGTAGCTGTTACTTTTGTGGTTGCCCCAATCGCAATGGTGCTTTGTTCCGCACTCAAATCTGTGTAAGAAATGGTCGAAGTACCTGTTGGGGTGGAAGAATTAGTACCGGGAGTTGAAGAATTTGTTGGTTTTACTTCCGGTTCCTGTACTTCTTTATTACAACTAGCTACTATCATCCCGATAGTAACAATGCCTAAAATTAATTTTACAGTTTTCATATTATTTAGAATTTTCTTTAATGATTTCGGCTTTATAACCTGTTTTTTCAATTACTTTTATGATAGCTTCAGGATTTGTTTTGCTTGGGTCGTACTGGATAGTTGCCAAATCGCCCGGATATTCCACTTTGTGTTCAATAATGCCGTCCACTTCTTTGAGGGCATTTGAAATATGGTTGGAACAACCTGCACAAGTCATTCCCGTGATTTTCAGTTGCAGGGTCTTACCTTCTTGCTGGTTTGTATTTGCTGTTTGTGCTTTACTGTCAGTCGGTTTGCAACATTGAGCATTAAGCTGAGCAATTCCAATTAGGAACAAAGCACTCAATAGAATTAAATTCTTTTTCATAGTATAATTATTTAATTAAGTTCTTAAATACGAGGGGCAAAAAAATACTATTTCTTGCCAACCACTTTGTAACCTGTACCGTTGATGGCTTCTTCAATTTGAGCAAGACTCACTTTGGTTTGGTCAAATTCTACTTTGGCAGTCGCTTCTTCATAAATCGCATCTACCTTAACAATGCCTGGCAATTTGTTCACATCATTTTCTACGTGTGAAGCACAACCATTGCAAGTCATTCCTTTTACATCAAAAGTTACCGTTTGGATGTCAGAAGCATTGACGATTACAACTTCCTTGTTGTCGTTTGAAGGATAGAAAATGTGTGCGTAGTTCGGAAAAGCGAGCATCAAGGCTGCAAATACGGTTACAATTCCCAAGAATGTTTTGGTCTGCATAAAGGGTTTCTTTTCGTCTTCTTCGCAATCACATTGAATTTCTTCGGCTGTTCGTGGTTTAAGTTTCTGATACCAAGCAAAACCCAACACCAAAACAGTGATACCGATTAGATAAGGTCTTGCTGGTTCCATCCACGAAAATGTAGATGCCACTCCTGACGCTCCTGAAATAAGAGCCAATACAGGTGTAATGCAGCAAAGTGATGCTGCTACTGCCGAAAGCACTCCCGCTCCGACAAATCTGTTGTTTTTCTTGTTCATACTGTTTCCTTTTTTGAATTGTTTATGATGTGTTTAAAAAATGGACGAAGTAAAGTCAGTTGCTCTTGTTTCAAAGAGTAGAAAATGGTTTGTCCTTCTCTTCTCCCTTCAATGACGTTTCCGTCTTTTAGTTTTCTGAGGTGTTGCGAAACGGCAGGAATGCTCATTCCGAGAATGTCTGAAAGGTCGCAAGGGCAGAGTTCGTTTTCTTCTTCTAAGAGAAATAAGATTTTCAACCTTACTTCGTTTCCTGCCAATGCTAAAAGTCCACTCAGTTGGCTGAATGCCTTGTCGTTGGTTTGAAGTATTACTCTACAATTGTCTATTTGAACCTTGTCGGCAAACACACGGATACACGATTGATTGTTTTCCATAATTTCCTTGTTTAGGATTTAATAACGCAGCAAAAATACAAATAGTTTTCTTATTTAAGCAAATACTTAATTATAGTTTTTAACAATTCTTCTTTGTCAGCGGTGGGTGATTTAGCTCTTTTGGTTTTTTAGCGTTGGCTTTGAGTGTCGGAAAAACCAAATGTGCTAAATGTGCGGTGGGTTTTTAGGGTGACGCACAACGTTTCGGGGCTTTGCGATGGTGGGGCAATCGAAGCACAATTCTTCAATTTTGTACAAAAGTTCAATCGAAGAACTGCCGTTGAATTTTGCAGTTTCGCCCCACTATTGCAAAACCCTTGTTGAACTAAACCTCCGGTAGCTTTTCCCATTCGCCGTTTTAGTAACTTTGTTTTTATTAACCTTTAAAAAACTCATGAAATGGCTACAAAAAAAAATCTCCGGAGGATTTAAGGACGAACAAATTCCTGAACCGTGCCTCGGGCGAAGTTAACGGTTTTGCCGAACTTCTGCAACGCTTCGAAAGAAATATCTCCATCCTGGGCAGAAGCAAACGTACCTTCGACAATTATTCCAGGCACGTTGCCGCTGTAGCGCTGCATTTTAAAACTTTGCCTACTGAACTGGATCCTGAGCAGGTTAAAGATTACCTTTTTGACCTTCAAAATCGATCAAAAACCCCTTCTCAGTCGTACTTTAAACATACCGTTTACGGCCTGCGGTTTTTGCTGAAAACTGAAGGCTTGCCTTACAGCTACCTCCATCTTCCCGCGATTCCAAAAGTGAAAAAACTTCCCACTATTTTAAGCCGTGAAGAAATCTGGCGAATGCTTCAAAGTGCTGAACTCCTGAAACACAAACTGCTCATCGGCCTGATCTACGGTTGCGGACTGCGCTGTATGGAAGTAAGGAATATCAAGCTTCACACCCAAAACGCTGCTCAATAAATGCCGGTGCTGCAAGGAGGGAAACCTGGTAACCATTGCCGTTTTCGGGCAGCGCGGTTCGCCGCAGGACTTTCTTTTCGTCACCCAACCTTTGTCTGCGAAATAACCTTTGCGGGTAAGGGAAGCTGTGCTCTACAGCCAATAAAACCCCGCAGAAAACCACTTCCAAAGGCTACCCAACGCCACAAAAAAAGCAGTTCTTCTGAAAAAACTGCTTTGCACCTCTAAATTCTTAAAACGACATCCCCATAAGAGGACCATCATACTGCTGAAAAGCTAACGGAGCTTCCGTTCAACGGGCTTTCATCTTCTGTCCTGCGGACAAGACGAAAGCTTAGTTATTGTACGCAGTTTTTTATCTTGGGTCAGTCCAAACTGTTGAAACATAAGTTGCATCTTCCCAATCTATACAGGAATCAAAATCATTTCCGTCTATGGTTGTACCTTTTGCACATATTAAATTACAATTTTCATCATAGACTTCCATATCTGTACCATCAGTATTTTTTAAATCAAAAAAAGCATACACTACTGTATTTTTATAATTGTACTTTTTCAAAGATACTTTTGGGGTTTGAACAGGTTTTTGTAAGATACTTTCTATTTTATCATTTAGACAATTAGGATAAGTATTTTCCTCATCCTTTCTGTCGCAACTTAATAGCAAAAATAAGACTCCTAGTAAATAAATTAAATTTTTCATATGCTTTATTTTACAATTTTTGAATTTAAAATCAGTTTATTATTTTTAAAGACTTTTACATAATACACTCCCATTTGAAGAGTAGTAATATTAAGAGATGTGTTTGTTTGATTAAGAACTTCATAACCACTTGTATTATAAACAATGAAGTGATAAATTTCATTACTGACAAAAGGTGCAATTGAGTTGTCACAAGGATCAATTATAATACTCATTATTCCATTATTGTTTACTAGAGTGTAATTATCGTTGCACTCTTCAGGAGCTGGAGGAGTAATTGTCTTATATATTGTTGTTGTACCACAAATATTTGTAGCTGTGATCTTTGCATAAACAGTCCAAGAATTACATGTTCCATGACCTAACGCTTGAAAGCCACTACCAGAGAAACTAGATGAACATCCACCACCACCTGAAACTTTTTCCCATGTTGTTGATGTTATTGCTTGTTTATTTATATCTGTTCCATTAGCTCCAATCATTTCCACAGAAACATAATTAATACCTTGTGGAGTTAAAGAAACATTAATAAGAGGTTTACCTACCCAAATTTCTTTTGTGTAAGATTGACCGTTTATTGTTGCTGTAACACTCGCAATACCATTATAATTAGACTTTGGAGAAACCATAATGCTAGTATTTGTAGAACTAATAAAATTTAGTGAGGAGGTAGAGTATGACCAACTTACACTAGAATTTGGAGGTAAATTGCTGATTGTATATGTGTAATTGGATTGACTACAGATATTGTTATTGCCATCAATCGTAATAGGGACTATACAAGAACTGCCAACTCCAACTGCATACCAGGCTTGACAAACGGTTGCAGACTCTAACGAGTTATTGCCAAATAAATCTTTTGCTGCTTGAATAGTTAAATTTCTTGCTTGCGAATAATTAGTAGTAGAAGTGAAATATACAGTTTCTGCTCTATAAACTATTTTAGCTGCATTCTCTTTTCCTATTCCTGAAATATTGTATGTGTTTCCCAAATCATTTGTCCCAGACTTTCCTTCAGCCAAAATATAAAACCAATGATTAAAAACTCCACTATTATAATGAACCCCACCATTATCACCAGATCCACTATACCAATATTGTCCTTGATAAGTATCAGGATGGTTATATGTTTTTGGATTTGACATTGACCTTATTGCTCCAACATCTTCTCCAATTAAATAAGTTTGTTTTGTAGGTTCTGCAAAATACTCTATCATTGCTCCCCAAATATCACTCAAAGATTCATTAATAGCTCCCGATTCATATGAATATACCAGTCCAGCACTACTAGAACAAACACCATGGCCTATTTCGTGTCCTGTAATATCTAAAGTAGTCAAAGGGTTTGCATATCCATCACCATAGGTCATTCGTTGACCGTCCCAAAAAGCATTGAAATTGTTTGAATAACCCATACCAATTAAATTTGCATGGACATAATTCCTCAATATTCCTCCATTTCCATTATAACTATTTCTATTGTGCTTCTGCAAAAAATAATCATAAGTTTTTTGTGTTCCCCAATGTGCATCTATAGCTGCGTTATCATAGTTAGAATTATTATATTCAGCAGAAGTCCAATTATTATCATTGTCAATAAAATCGGTAGCAGCTGAATAATTTGTTCCATTATTCATATTTAGAGTTTCTATTCCATTTCCTCTAGAATATTCTCTTAATCTGAATTGGTTGGAAGAAAGTTGTTGAGTTTCGAAATTTCTTTGACCACTATACCTAGTATTTCCGATACCAAGAATATGTTTTATAATTGGATCTTTAAAAAGAATTTCGCCATTCTGTGCATCAACATATACGTAATTGCGACTTATTGGATATTTTGCATAAATGTCAAATTTATATGCTAATCTTGGAATTGGATTTTTGCTAAATAAATTTTTTTCAATAATTACTAATTCACCCTTTGGGAAATAACTTATCATTTCATTATTTTCTTCTTTCTTTAGAAGCTTTTCACTTTCTGTATTTTTCCACATATATTCTTTTGCTCCAATTTCATTTAAGGCAAATTTTAAAGCTTCCCCTTCAGAGATGGTAGGAATAATTGATAAGTTTTTTATTGAGATAAAATTACCGTTAGCAACTTTCAAAAAACCATCTTCAGAAACAATATTTTGAACCCCAAATTCAACCTTAATTCCTTTATAATATTGCTGATATTTTTCTGATGCTGTATTATTTTTGTTATCATTGAAAGTTATTTGTTTAAATTCAATATCAGATTCTTCAAATTGCTTTTTCAAAAAAGCATTTACAGATTTATCATCTGCTTTAACTTTAGTTTCAATAAAATTAATAAGGTCAGGACTGCCATTTTTATCCTTGGATATAATTTCGTTTTCTTTTACTTGTGAAAAAGAAAAAATAGAGCTGAATAAAAGACAGGTAAAAAGTAATTTTCTTTTTTTCATTTGTTTTTTTTTTAAAATTAATATTTATGACACTTTTTTTGTAAAATTGCGTACAACGAGCGGGTATTTGCGAAGAGCGGACTTTTACGGACAAAACTTCCAATAAAACCAGAACTAAGCAAAAACGCTTTTTGTTTTTGTAAATATAAACAAATTACGAAAAGGAAAAGCGTTTTTGCGACAAAAAAGGTGAAATAGTAGTATTATGAACTCAGTTCCGCTTTTTGCAAATACCATGTTGAACTAAACCTCCGGTAGCTTTTCCCATTCGCTGTTTTAGTAACTTTGTTTTTATTAACCCTTAAAAAACATATAAAATGGCTACAAAAAAAAATCTCCGGAGGATTTAAGGACCAACAAATTCCTGAATCGTGCCTCGAGCGAAGTTAACGGTTTTGCCGAACTTCTGCAACGCTTCGAAAGAAATATCTCCATCCTGGGCAGAAGCAAACGTACCTTAGACAATTATTCCCGTCACGTTGCAGCCTTGGCGCTTCATTTCGGTAAAGTCCCTACCGAATTAAACCCGGAAGACATCAAAGATTACCTTTTTGAACTTCAAAAGCGATCAAAAACCCCTTCTCAGTCGTACTTTAAACATACCGTTTACGGACTGCGGTTTTTGCTGAAAACCGAAGGCTTGCCTTACAGCTACCTCCATCTTCCCGCGATTCCAAAAGTCAAAAAACTTCCCACTATTTTAAGCCGTGAAGAAATCTGGTGCATGCTTCAAAGTGCTGAACTCCTGAAACACAAACTGCTCATCGGGCTGATTTACGGTTGCGGACTGCGCTGCATGGAAGTGCGGAATATCGAACTTCAGCATCTGGATTTTGACCGGAAGATGTTGCATGTTGTTCAGGGTAAAGGGAGCAAAGACCGTTACGTTCCCTTGTCGGAACATTTGATCCGGGGACTGAAAACCTTCATCAGTATTGAGAATCCGGTTCAGTATTTATTCAATGGAAACCATAACAGGAATATTGAGGAGATTGATTTAAAAACACATCAAAACGCTTTACAGAAACCTGATTTTGACTCCCGCTACAGCCAGCGCGGCGTTCAGTGGGTGATCAAGACCATCTCAAAAAAAGCCGGCATCACCAAAGAGGTTCACACCCACACTTTGCGCCACAGCTACGCCACGCATCTGCTGGAAGACGGCGTTCCGATCATCATGGTTCAGAAACTTATGGGTCATGAAAGAATTGAATCGACGATGGAATACCTCCATGTCTGCCAGCTATCGGATCAGCAGCCGCACAGCCCTCTGGATACCGTTTTCGCTTTATGCCGCAAAAATGGAATCCTGAAGTAAGGCAAAGCATCAAAACGGAAGCGTTGCAGATGTTCTTCGTAAAATAAATCTATCAGCCCGGAATTTTACGGCTCATCAGGAAAAAACGCTTCGGGCTCTGTCCTATTGCCGCACTTCAGCTTTGGGTGGTCATATCGATGCGTGCGACGAATGCGGAAATCTTTCCATCAGCTATAACTCCTGCAGAAACCGTCACTGTCCCCAGTGTCAGGGACACAAAAAGGAAGAATGGATCCGGAAACGTGAAGCGGACTTGCTGCCGTGCAGCTATTACCATCTGGTTTTTACACTTCCGGAAGAACTGAATGGTTTGTCCATTGCCAATCCCACCCTCGTTTACAAAACCTTATTTGAAGCCGCCTGGGCAACTTTAAACCAATTCGGTAACACCGAAGGAATACAACTGGGAATGATTGCGGTTTTGCACACCTGGGGACAGAACCTGAGCCTTCATCCGCACCTGCACTGCATTGTTCCCGG
>NZ_QOVY01000022.1 GCF_003932955.1 Chryseobacterium sp. SC28 | reverse complement strand
AATTACCTCCAAAATCACATCTTTTACAATGATTCAATATCTCAATTTCTTTGTTTTCAAAAGAAGTTTGAACAAAATTAAAATGAATTTATCCTAAATGCACAACAGGTTACTATCCTATGTTAATTCTATCTGACAACGGGTTTTTTAAATTTGCAGTTCAAAATAAAAATAATTATGAGAATAATAGCTTTCGGTGCCAGCAATTCCAAGTCGTCCATCAATAAAATATTAGCTACTTATGCTGCAAATCAGTTTTCGGATGCAGAAGTAGAAGTTGTGGATTTGAATGACTACGAAATGCCCATTTTCAGCGTGGACAGGGAGAAGCACCACGGCATTCCGGAGTTGGCACTGAGATTTGCAGCAAAAATAGATACAGCGGATCTACTGATCATTTCTTTGGCGGAGCACAACAGCAGCTATACCGCTGCTTTCAAAAATATTTTTGATTGGATTTCCCGAATCAAAGACCGTAAGCATTTTGGAGACAAACCGGTTTTCCTCTTGGCGACGGCTCCCGGTCCTGGCGGCGGAAAGCACGTACTTGCTACTTTCGAAGCACGCGCGCCTTTCAGCGGCGCCCACATCATCCAAAGTTTTAGTTTAGCAAAATTTAATGAAAATTTCGAACCGAAAAAAGGCATTGTGAATGCTGACAAGAAAACCGAATTCGAAGAAAAATTGGAGCTTGTTAAAAACTTTTTTCGGTAAGCCTTTGGAATGTTATTGTCAGAATGCATAACTTTGTCATCAAATAAGGATAATGAAAATTCAACAAGTTCAGATAGGGAAATTTCCTAATTCTTGCCAAGAGAATTGCAAAAACACCTCTGAATTTGTGAAAAAAAATAGCGGCCGATAATCTCTACGATTGTCGGCTTTTTTTGTTTGACTATTGACTACTGAAAAATGAATACTATCGGCCTTTAATCCGATCAAAAATTAAAATGAGCAATACCTACAAATCTGCCGGAGTCGATAAAGAAGAAGGCTACAAAACCGTAGATAAAATAAAATCTGCCGTGGCCGAAACGCATAATAAAAACGTCCTCAATTCGCTGGGCAGCTTTGGCGCTTTCTACGAAATTGCGGGCTACAAAAACCCAGTTTTGGTTTCCGGAACCGATGGCGTTGGCACCAAGCTGAAAATCGCTTTGGACACCAAACGGTATGATTCTATTGGCATCGATTGTTTCGCGATGTGCGCCAACGATATTCTCTGCCACGGCGCAAAACCCTTGTTTTTTTTGGATTATTTGGCTTGCGGAAAACTCGATTCAGAAATTGCGGCCGAGATCGTTTTAGGAATGGTAAAAGCCTGCAAAGACAACAATTGTGCCTTGATCGGTGGCGAAACGGCTGAAATGCCGGGAATGTATCAACCCGGTGATTATGATGTTGCGGGATTCTGCGTGGGGATTGTGGAAAAAGACCAAATCATCGACGGCTCCAAGATCCAAAAAGGAAATAAAATCATCGTGATTCCAAGTTCAGGCTTTCATTCCAACGGATTTTCTTTGGTCAGGAAAATATTCTCAGATTTTGAAGAAGAATTTGAAGGAAAGCCTTTGTACGAAACACTCTTGGTGCCTACCAGATTGTATTATCAGGACATCCACAAAGTTCTGGAAGAGACGCCCCTCTGCGGAATAGCGCATATCACCGGTGGCGGATTGTACGAAAACGTTCCGAGAATCATTCCGGAAGGCCTTTGCGCAACTATCGATGCTTCTAAAATAAAAATCCCGACCATAATGCTGGAACTGGAAAAACGTGGAAATATCGACCGTCAAGAGATGTTTGGCACCTTCAATATGGGTGTGGGAATGGTTTTGGTAGCAGACGCCGAGCATAGCGAAAAAATTCTCGATCTTTTAGAAGATGCCTATGAAGTAGGAGAAATTACAGAAGGAAGAGAGAAAATAAAATTATCAATCTAGCAATTTAATATTGTATCAGGGTACCCATTAATTCATTGGTTAAATTGTTAAACTGATACATTGTTACATTAATTAATGAAGAACATCACCATTTTAATTTCAGGCTCGGGAACCAACCTTCAACGCATTATCGATTGTATTGATAGTGGCGAAATCCGAAATGCAAGAATCATCCAAGTGATTGCAGACCGAGAATGTTACGGACTGCAAAGAGCCGAAAAGCATCGCATTCCGACCCGATTGATAAAAAGAGGAAAAAATTTTTCTGAAGAACTTGATAAAGCCATCCCGCAAAATACCGATTTGATTGTGCTTGCCGGTTTTTTATCCATTCTGAAACCAGAATTCTGCGAAAAATGGAAGGGCAAAATCATCAATATTCATCCGGCCTTATTGCCAAAATTTGGTGGAAAAGGAATGTGGGGGCATCACGTTCACCAAGCCGTTATCGAGTCTGGTGAAAAAGAAAGTGGCGCAACGGTCCATTTTGTGACGTCGGGCATCGATGAGGGCGAGATTATTCTACAAAGAAAATTTGAAATCGATGAGAATGACACGCCAGAAACTTTAGCTGAAAAAGTTCATCAAGTAGAATACGATATTTTCCCCAAGGCCATAGATTTGGTTTTGAATAAATGATATCAAAAGATTAAAAATAAAATCTAAGTCAATAAAAGTAGAAATCCGGAGGTGAAAGAACCGGTGAGTCACAGTTTGAATAAGCTGTAAAAAGTAAAAATCGAAAGAAAAAAGTATGAGCAAAAAGAGAGCACTTATCAGCGTTTCTGATAAAAATGGTCTGGTAGATTTCGCAAGATTTCTCGAAGCACGAAACTACGAATTGATCTCCACCGGCGGCACCTTCAAGCATCTGAAAGACGCCGGATTAAGTCCGATTCAAATTGATGAAATAACCGATTTTCCCGAAATGCTGGATGGCAGAGTGAAAACCCTCCACCCGAAAGTTCACGGCGGATTGCTGGCTCTGCGTTCCAACGAAGCACATATGAAAACGGTTCGAGAGCACGGGATTGGTCTGATCGATATGGTGATCGTGAATCTTTATCCGTTTTTTGAAAATGTAAACAAAAATATTTCGCTCGACGAAAAAGTAGAATTCATCGACATCGGCGGCCCTTCGATGTTGCGCTCTGCCGCCAAGAATTTCAAATCCGTTGTGGTTCTTACCGAGGTTGATGACTACGAAATAGTGAAAAAAGAAATATCAGAAAACGGCGAATCAACGCTTGAAACCAGAAAAAAACTCGCAGGGAAAGTCTTCAATCTGACGTCGGCGTATGACGCGGCGATTTCCAAAATGCTTTTGGATGAAGAATATCCAACGTATCTGAATGCCTCTTTCAAAAAGGTTTCAGATTTACGTTACGGCGAAAATCCGCATCAGACGGCGGCATACTACACTTCGACTTTCGAAAATGGCGCGATGAAAGATTTCGACATTTTGGGAGGCAAGGAACTGTCTTTCAATAACTTGAGAGATATGGATTTGTGTTGGAAAGTGGTGAATGAATTCAAAGAGGAACTGGCTTGTTGCGCCGTAAAACATTCGACGCCTTGCGGCGTTGCGGTTGGAAGTTCGGCACTGGAAACTTATGTAAAAACGTTTGAATGCGATCCGATTTCGATTTTTGGCGGCATCATCGGGATGAATTATAAAGTAGATGCCGAGACGGCTGAGGAACTGAACAAAACCTTCCTCGAAATCGTAATGGCAACCGACTTCGATGATGAAGCTTTGGAAATCTTAAGAAAAAAGAAAAATCTGCGAATCATTAAAATCAAAAATCCGGTCACAGACAAGCAAACTTGGGTAAAAATAGACGGTGGAATGCTGGTGCAGAGCGCGGACAACCAGTTCTCCGAAGATATCAGGCTAATGACCAAAACCGCTCCCACAGAAGCACAAAAAAAAGCCTTGCTATTCTCGCAAAGAGTGGTGAAATATGTAAAATCCAATGCCATCGTGGTTTCAAACGGCGTTCAGGCAATCGGAATCGGTGGCGGACAAGTGAACAGGATTTGGGCAACGCAGCAAGCGATAGAAAGGGCAAAAGAGAAGTTTGACGGCGAGCTGGTGCTGGCTTCAGACGCGTTTTTCCCGTTCCGAGATGTGGTCGATTTTTGTGCGCAGGAAGGCATCAAAGCGATCATTCAGCCGGGCGGAAGTATGAGAGACAACGATTCGATAGAAGCCGCAAACGAACATCAAATCCCAATGCTGTTCACAGGAATGAGACATTTTCTGCATTGATTTTAAATCAATCCTTTAATTATTGATTCTTCTTGAAGTGAAAATTCTTAAAAAAATATCGAATATTTTTTGGAAAATCCGGACAGAATGAGCTTCATAAAATCGGTCGGCTTTCAAATTATATTTACTTTTGGGACAAAATTTAAAGAATGGGTATTTTCGATGATACAAAGCTGGCATTTGCCGATAAAACCGACGCTCAGCTCAGAAAAGCATATTGGATGTTCAAAGCGATCGAGCGGCCTGCGCTCACGAATATTGGGGTGTCTCTCCTTAATTTTACGATAAAAAATAATTTCCCTTTTGTTGACAAGATCGTGAAGCAGACGCTGTTCGAACAGTTTTGCGGCGGCGAAACCAGAGAAGAAAGTATGGCTGTGGTGCAGCAGATGTTCCGGCGGGGCGTGGGCAGCATCTTCGATTACTCTATTGAAGGAAAAGAAGAGGAGGAAACCTTTGACGCGGTTTGCAATGAGATCAAAAATATTGTAAAATTTTCAGTTGGCAATCCGGCCATTCCATTTATCGTTTTCAAGCCTACGGCGTTCGGTAGAATTGGTATTTATGAAGAAGTCGGGAAAGGAAAAGAACTTACAGCGAGCCAAAAAGAAGAGTGGAGCAGGGTGGAAAAGCGTTTTGACGAAGTTTGCAGACTTTGCTTTGAGCACGACAAAAAAGTGATGGTGGATGCTGAAGAATCGTGGATGCAAGACGCAGCCGACCAGCTTTGCGAAGAGATGATGGAAAAATACAATCGTGAAAAACCCATCGTCTGGAACACCCTGCAAATGTACAGAACCGGCCGCCTCGATTATATGAATGCTCATCTTGAAAGAGCTAATAAAAATGGCTATTTCATTGGTTATAAGATCGTTCGTGGTGCCTATATGGAGAAAGAAAGAGAACGTGCTGCTAAAATGAATTATCCCGACCCCATCCAGCCCAGCAAAGAAGCGACGGATGACAACTACAATGCTGCCATTGATTTTGTGATAACTAATATCGACAGGGTTTCCGGGTTTTTCGGAACGCACAACGAGAAATCTTCTGAATTGATTATCGATCGAATGAGAAGCAATCAATTTGAGCACAACAATCCGCATATTTATTTCGGACAGCTTTACGGAATGAGCGACAATATCACGTATTATCTTGCAGATAAACATTACAATGTCGCCAAATATCTCCCGTATGGTCCGGTGAAAGACGTGGTACCTTACCTAACGCGCCGGGCTCAGGAAAATACCTCCGTTGCGGGCCAAACCGGCCGGGAATTGACATTGATTGCAAGAGAACTCAAGCGACGAAAAAATATCTGAAAATTATCAAAAAACTGTTGGGCAGCGGTTTTCCCGTTTTGAATTCTATTGAGAAATATTATAGATTCAGAATATAATACATTTCTTGATTTTCTTTTGTTTTATATCTAAAAATTTGTATTTTTGTTTATCAAATTTTTAAAAATATAAACATTATGAAAAAAACTTTACTACTTGTTGCATCTTTAATGGCAGCTACCAACTTTGCCCAATCCTATGTGAATGGGGGATTATCGACCGGCTCAACAACGAACGGGGGAACTAATGCACCGGCTGGCTATACCTGGTCCGAATTGCAGAACAATACGGGAAATACTACCGAATCTAATACAACATTAGGCTTAGGAGGAACCTATTCATCTGTGACAGCTAATTACTTTCTTGCAGATGATTTTACCATTCCCGCGAACGAAAAATGGGAAATCAGTACAATAGATTTTTTTGCCTACCAAACGAACTATACTGGCACAACATCACCTTTCAATACGGTGAGAGTTAATATTTATAGTTCAGATCCGTCGATACCCGGCGCGGTCAGCGTATACGGAGATGATACGACGAACAGATTCTCCTCCAGTGCGAATGCGCAAATGTACCGAACCGGAAATACAATGGTGCCTATTGTAGTTGCGCCGACCACCAGTCGAAAAATTTGGCAAGTGACCGCCAGCACACCCACAACGTTGATGGGAGGGACTTACTGGATCAAATATCAGTTGCAAAATGTTGTGCAGGGAAATGCGGGATTTCTGCCGCCTGTTACTATTAAAGGCTCGCGCGGTCTCCCCGCTTTCAACGCAAAACAAAACAACGTAATTGCCGAGAGTTGGACAGATTTGCTTGATGCGGGTAATCCAGCCTCTGCACCGGATTATAATTTGGATATGCCCTTTGTTATTACATATACCAAAACTACCTTGGGAGTAACGGAAACGTTGCAATATGACAACAGAATGCAAGTCTATCCAAATCCTGTAAAGTCGACATTCCGAATCAACAATCCAGAAAAATTGCAGATTACGACTGTAGAAGTGTTGGATATATCCGGAAGAATAGTGAAAATTTTGAATGGCGCGGATGAGTTTGACGTTTCTGGTCTTGCAAAAGGAACTTATATGCTGAAAATCAAAAGCAATGATTTAACAAAAGTTACCAAAATGATAAAAGAATAACTTTTTATTTTGACATAGAAAAAAGTCCGCTGCAAGGCGGATTTTTTAGTTTTATTCAGTCCCAAAGTGTCTTCGTCTTTTGATAAATAATTTTCTATCTTTATTGCATAAATAATATGGATTTGAATCCAATCCTAGATATCGTCGTTCGCTCGCTTGCCGTTTATTTTTTTATGGTAATTGCCGTTCGGGTTTTCGGGAAGAACCAACTGTCACAGCTCAATGCGGGCGATGTCATTCTTCTTTTATTGATAAGCAATGCCGTTCAAAATGCAATGGTTGGTTCGAATAATACTTTGGAGGGCGGAATTATTGCAGCTTTAGTATTATTTGTAGCCAACTTTATCGTGAAGAAATTGATTTTCAAAAATCAGAAACTTAAAGAATTAATAGAAGATCAGCCGCATATTTTGGTAAAAGACGGTCACGTTTTTCCGGATATTCTGAGGAAAGTCCAAATATCAGAGGATGAGCTGGAAGAAGCCATCCACGAGCACGGCATCGAATCTGTTTCTGCTGTAAAGCTCGCTATTTTGGAAGTCGATGGTAATATTAGCGTAATCTCCATCGATAAAAATAGCAACCAAACGCATTATTCCAGACATAAAACAAAGCTCAAAAGGAAGCTCAGAAATCTTTAGAAATTTCGGGGAATTAATAAAATCAATCTCTACCTTTTTGAATGTTAAAATGTTAAGCCAACACCGTGACACCCTTTTCAATCAATTCATAAATCGTATTCTTCGCACTGTCCGGCTTTGCGTTCACCGCCTTCGTTCCGTTGAAATGTAAACAAGTGATAAATCCGGCATTGGCGGCGTCGGTGGCTGTGAACTTTACACAATAATCCAATGCCAACCCGGCTATTTCTACCAACTGAATATCGTGCTGTTTCAAATAATCCTCCAATCCGGTTTTCATAAAATGGTTGTTGTCTTGGAAACCACTGTAGCTGTCGATGTCCGGATTTTTTCCCTTTTGAATGATATGCGTCACTTTTTCGCGGTTCAGATCTTTATGAAACTCTGCGCCGAAAGTTCCCTGAACACAATGGTCCGGCCACATAAATTGTGAAACGCCATTAAGATTGATGGTTTCGCCCACTTTTCTCCCGTTGTTGGAAGCGAAACTTTTGTGGTTGGCCGGATGCCAATCTTGGGTGAGGACGATTTCGTCATAGATATTTTTTTCTGTAAGTAGATTGATGTATGGAATGATGCTGTTGGCGCCGGGTACTTCCAAAGCACCACCTTCGCAAAAATCATTCTGAACGTCAACTATTATTAATGCTTTTTTCATGGAAAATAATTAATATTTAAAAGAAAAGTCTCACAGAATATGATATGTGAATTAAAAATCTTGAGAAGTTCAAAATGTTTTTATTTCACTCTTTTTTGCCCTTTTGAAAATCTAAAATCAAAAAACTTGTGTGACTTTTGTGGTTTTATTATTTTAAACTTTAGAATTAATTATCCCAAATATGGATATTTATAATCCTTGGCCGGGACAAAAGTCTCTTTGATGCTCCGCGCAGAAACCCAACGCATCAAGTTCATTTTAGAACCTGCTTTGTCATTGGTGCCGGAGGCTCGCGAGCCGCCAAATGGCTGCTGACCCACGACTGCACCCGTAGGTTTATCGTTGATATAGAAATTCCCGGCAGCATTTTCCAACGCTTTGTAAGCCTCATCTATGGCATATCTGTCTTGCGCAAAGATCGATCCGGTCAAAGAATAAGGCGTGGAAGTGTCCACCAGTTTCAAAGTACTTTCCCAATTTTCATCTTCATAAACAAAAACGGTGAGGATGGGGCCAAAGATTTCTTCCACCATACTTTCGTAATAAGGATTGATGGTTTCGATAACCGTCGGATGCACAAACCAGCCTTTTTTGTCGTCGTATTTTCCGCCGATTATAACGTTTGCATCATTCGACGCTTCGGCTCTGTCAATATAAGCTTTGCATTTTTCGAAAGAATTCTTGTCGATCACCGCATTGACATAATTAGAAGGGTCTTCCGGAGAACCGATTTTGATGGTTTTGATTTGCGATGCCATCAAATCTTTCACTTGGTTCCAAATCGATTTGGGGATGTAAGCTCGGGATGCCGCGCTGCATTTTTGCCCTTGATATTCGAAAGCGCCTCTCACCAAAGCCGTTGCAACGGCTTCGATATTCGCAGAATGATGCACCATTACGAAATCTTTTCCGCCGGTTTCGCCTACAATTCTTGGGTAAGATTTATAGTGATGAATATTGTCGCCAATCATTTTCCACATCCCTTGGAAGACTTTCGTAGAACCTGTGAAATGCAATCCTGCAAAATCCGGATGCGCCAGCACTCTCTCCGCCGTTTCTTTTCCGTCGGTAAAGATCATATTGATCACGCCGTCTGGCAAGCCGGCTTCTTTCAAAACATCCATTGTCACTTTTGCTGCATAGATTTGTTTGTCCGATGGTTTCCAAACGACCACATTGCCCATCAAAGCCATAGAAGTCGGCAAGTTGCCCGAGATGGCGGTAAAGTTGAAAGGCGTGACTGCAAAACAAAAACCTTCCAAAGGACGGTACTCCACACGGTTCCAAACGCCCGGGTCGGAAACGGGTTGCTCTGCATATAGTTCTGTCATAAATTCTACATTATAACGTAAGAAATCTATGAATTCGCAAGCCGAATCGATCTCTGCCTGATGGACATTTTTGGATTGCCCAATCATCGTGGCGGCGTTGATGACGTCTCTGTAAGGTCCTGCCAAGAGATCTGCCGCTTTGAGAAAAATGGATGCGCGCTGCTCCCAGCCCAAAGCATTCCATTTGGCTTTTGCAGCAAGCGCAGCTTCTATTGCCATATCGACGTGGGACATATCGCCTTGGTAATAGAATCCGAAATCGTGATGATGGTCGTGGGGCGATGTCAACTGTATTTTAGTTTCCGTTTTGATTTCTTTCCCTCCGATAATCATTGGGATTTCTGTTTTTTCTTTCCACATTTTTTTGTAGGTAGAAATTAGGCTTTTTACCTCGTCAGAACCTGGAGAATATGCGTTTACAGGTTCGTTTTGAGCAAAAGGCACCTGAGAAATGGCTTTGGACATAATTAATATTTTATTTTTTACAAATTTACAATAAGCATTTTAAAACAGCAATTGAATGGTAATGATTTAGTTTTGATATTATTTTTATATATTAAATCACTAATAATCAACCAAATATGATTGGTTTGTACAAACTTTAATAACTCAGAAATTGATCAATAATTAATAAATTTTAGAATATATTTTTACGGATTTTGTATTCCGATTGTCCTTCACTTGTTTACATTTGTGGAATATTTTGTTTTCCAAATGATCAATTTTGTTCTGATAATAATCTGTATTGCCGCCGGAATGATTTTCAAATCGACAAAATCGATTCATCCCGACGCTCACAAAGGCATCAATACTTGGATCATCTACTTGGGTTTACCCGCTGTTTCCTTCAAATATTTGCCAAAAGTAGATTGGTCTCCGGAAATATTCTTTCCTATCTTAAGTGCCGTTGTCGCAGCAGCCGGAAGTTGGATTTTTATGATGATCTATTCTCGATCCAAAAACTATTCGCAAAGATCCAGAAGCACTTTGGAACTTGCGAGTGGCTACAGCAATACTTCGTTTATCGGCTTTCCGTTGGTTACTGCTTTTTTTGGAGAGCAGTACCTCAGCATCGCCATCATCTGCGATCAGACGATGTTTCTAATGCTCTCTACGATGGGAATTGTCGCAGCCGTGAAAGGCGGAAGCAAATCGGGAAAAGTGAGTTCTAAATTCATACTGAAACGCCTATTCACATTTCCGCCATTTTTAGGTTGCATCGCTGCGCTCGTTTTGTCCCGATTTTTCAATCTTGATTTTGCCAATCCTTTATTTGATAAGTTGGCCGCTACCGTGATCCCGTTAGCCCTATTTTCCGTTGGATTGCAGTTGAAATTTAATGGATGGCAAAAACTGATTCCGCAGATTTCTACCGCTTTGTTGTACAAATTGATTTTGGCACCGATGATGATTTTGTGCATCGCATTAATTTTTGGGATCAAAGGCAATATGGCGAAAATCACCATCTTCGAAGCGGCGATGCCAACCGTCGTCACGTCTAGTATCATTGCAGAGCAGTTTCGGCTGAATACCAAACTTATCAATCTTATTATCGGCATCAGTATCGCTGTCGGATTTGCAACGACGGCGGTTTGGTTTAGGATTATTGAATATTTTTTTTAAAACTTAAGGAAGGATAAAAAAGAAAATGGCGCAGAAATGCAGAATGCTACCGCCTAAAACAAACAGATGCCAAATGGGATGATAAAACGGTTTGCTGTCTTTTGCATAAAAATAAATGCCCAAACTATAGCATAATCCACCAAGAATAATAAAAAGTAATGCGCCGCTCGAGAGGTTGTCGATCATCGGTTTGATGGCGATAATGGCCGTCCAGCCCATTAGGGCATAGATTGAAAGCGAGATTTTTTCATTCTGCCGCAGCGGCGAAAATTTGAAGATAAAGCCAATCAACGCCATTCCCCAGATGACGCCAAACATACTCCAGCCCCAAACGCCTTTCAGACCGAGCAACGCAACGGGCGTGTAAGTTCCGGCAATCAAAAGGTAGATGCAAAGATGATCTATCCGCTGAAAAATTTTTTTCCATTTCAACCGGTAAGCGGCGTGGTAGATGGTGGATGCCGAGTACAAAAGAATCAGACTAATTCCAAAAACAAGAGAAGAAATGAGCGCAATCCGATTCCCGCTGCGGACGGAATAGTAAAGCATCACAACCAAAGCCACAACGGACAGCACCGCACCAAGACCGTGCGTCACCACGTTGTAAAATTCTTCTTTTTTGCGATTCTTTTTTGGCATTACAATAATGAACTTAATTTTAACAAAGTTAATCATTACATTTTTAAAGCAAAAATATTAGTGCAGATTTTGCCCGAAATGTAAGCTCTTGGATGCAGGCTATTGATTAATCCTTGATAGGAAACTCAAAAATCCTTAGTTTTGATAAAAATTATCGATGAAGATTTTCCTTATAATTCCGCTATTCATCTTTCAAAATCTTTTTTCTCAATCCGTTTCGGCAGCATTGGAAAAATCGGTCAAAGAGATGATGGCTTCTCCCAATGCGTTGGCGGCCAGCCTTTCATTTTATGTTTCGGATGACAATGGTAATCTGATTTATGAATATAATGGCAACAAAGGCTTGTCCACCGCGAGCACACAGAAGATTTTTACTTCTGCTGCAGCTTTGGAAACATTGGGGAAAGATTATCAGTTCAAAACCACCGCATCCTATTCCGGGAATATTTCGAATGGTAATCTGGATGGCGATTTTTACATCGCTTCCAACGGAGACCCGACTTTGGGAAGCTGGCGATACGAAGATTATAAACCGGAAAAATTCAAACAAAAATTATTAGAAGCCATAAAAAAATCGGGGATCAAAAAAATATCAGGAAACCTCATTGTCGATGATTCTTATTTTGATTTTCAAAGCACGCCGGGCGGTTGGCCGTGGAACGATCTCGGGAATTATTATGGCGCGGGAACCTTTGGAGTCAACTGGAGAGAGAATCAATTTGATATAAATATTAATGGCAATCAAATCAAAAATTTCTCGTACAATCTAGAAAACGTATTTTGGATCAATGAGTTGAAAACTGGCGGAAACTCCGATCAAAGTCTGATTTTCACAGCGCCACATTCCGAAACAGCCTTGATTAATGGCACTTTGCCAGCCGGAAAACTAAGCACTGTGTCGGGAGCTACGCCAAATCCGCCATTACAGCTCGCCGTAGAAATTAAAAAACTCTTAGATGAAAACGGAATTTTAGTTTCGGGAAAAGCGACGACTTTTTACAATGAAAAACTGCAAGGAATAGCCGTGTCAAAAGTGCCAGCTCAGCATCAAATTTTCGAATACAGATCGCCAACGTTGGACAAAATCGTTTATTGGCTGATGCGCAAAAGCATCAATCTCTACGCCGAAACATTGATAAAAACAATGGCAAAAGAAAAGCGAAACAACCCAAGTTTTGAAACCGGCATCAACTTCCTAAAAGACTTTTGGAAATCTAAAGGAATCCATCCGAATATGATTAATTTCGCTGACGGCAGCGGACTTTCGCCGCAGAATTATGTTTCGGCAAAAGCTCAGGTTCTGGCCCTGATATATTCCAAAAAGCAAAACTGGTTTGATGCTTTTTACGACGGTTTTCCCACCCAGAACGGCATCAAAATGAAAAGCGGAACGATAAAGGACAGCAAGTCGTTTGCGGGTTATCAGACTTCCAAAAGCGGTAAGAATTATGTGTTTTCTATTATTTTGAACAATTATCAAGGTGGAAGTATCAGCAATGCACTTTTCAAAGTTTTGGATAATCTGAAATAAAAAATATGAACAGAATCAGTTCCTTTGCGCCGGTCGTAGATAATCATTCGAAAATCCTGATTTTAGGCTCTGTTCCGGGCATAAAATCTTTGGAAATGCAACAGTATTATGCGCATCCGCAAAATCAGTTTTGGAAATTGATGTTCTACCTTTTCGATGAAGAATTTTCTTCCAATTACACCGAGAAACTCCGCTTGCTTAAAAGACATCATATCGCGCTGTGGGACGTCATCGAAAGTTGTGAAAGAAAGGGTAGTCGGGATACTGAAATCAAGGATGAAATTGATAATAATATTCCAAAATTGATTGAAAACCATCCCAATATCCAGACGATTTTCTGCAACGGACAAAAATCTTACAAAAACCTTCTCAAAATCGTAGGCAAAGATTTCAGATTGCCGATTATAGTTCTACCTTCCACAAGTCCGCTTCATACGGTGAAGTTTGAGGAGAAATTAGAAAGTTGGAGGGTAATTCGAGACTATTTATAAATCAGCTCTTCCAAATCTCCCAAGCCTTCTCCGCCTGCTGTTCCAGCATATAAAATCCATTCAAAGTTGTGGCTCCTTTTTCTGCAGATTTTCTAAGGAAAGCAGTTTCGGAAGGATTGTAAATCAAATCGATGACGTAATGTCGATCCGTAATGGCATCAAAAGGAAACGGCACCGAGTCCTCGACGTTAGGGTAAGTGCCAACTGGGGTAGTCTGGATAATGAGTAAGGAATCTTTAACCAATTCTTCTGAAATGTTTTCAAAATTAATTTCGGATTTTCTCGAAACGGTTGTATGCTCGATATGATGTTTGTCCAAAATATATTTCACCGCTTTTGCAGCGCCGCCGTCGCCGAGGATCAGGGCTTTTCGGTGATGCTCTTTTTTATGGATAAGCAAAGATTTTTCAAAGCCGAAAGCGTCGGTATTGTAACCAATTTTTTTTCCGTGTTCGAAACTAATGCAATTGACTGCGCCGATTTCAGAAGCCTCGCCACTTAGCTGGTCCAGAAGAGGAATGATCGCCTGCTTGTAAGGAATTGTAACATTCAAGCCCCTAAGATTTGGGGTTTCTAATAAAAGATCTACGGCTTCGATTTCGGGAATGTCGAAGAGCTCATATCGATAATCTATTAGCAATAATTTCTTGAATTTTTCTTCAAAATATTTTTTGGAAAAGGAATAGGAAATATTTTTTCCCAGCAATCCGAAAACTTTTTCTTGCATCTTTCAAATGTATAAAATATTAAAAAACGAATGGCAAAAATTTTTTGAAATAGGAAACAACCTTTAGTTTTTTGGGGTCATAAAGTCTTTCAGAGAATTTTTTATGAGAATTGTTTCTCTGTGATTTGTCGGAAGATCGTTTCAAGAAATAAATCATATCATTTTTTGCAGCAGATTTTTGAATGGCGTAAATTTAGCTGTTAAAATAAACTAAAAGGGTAAACAGATATGAAACAAGTATTTCTAAACAACGGCACCGAAATTCCCGAAATAGGATTTGGCACTTGGCAGATGACAGAAGGCGTAAAAAAAACTGTCAAGACGGCTCTGAAAGCGGGCTATACGCATATCGACACTGCCGATATCTACGGAAACGAAGCGCAAATAGGGGAAGCAATCGAGGAATCCGGAATCGACAGAAAAACCTTGTATCTTACCACCAAAATCTGGAACAGCAACAGAAGTGCCGCAGGCGTGCAACAATCTGTGGAGCAATCTCTTAAGAAACTGAGGACGGATTATATAGATTTGCTTTTGATCCATTGGCCGGCGAATGAAAAGCAGTTTACGAACTGGAAAGACATCAATGCAGAAACTTGGAAAGCGATGGAAAAACTGACTAAATGCGGGACTGTGAGATCCATCGGTGTCAGCAATTTTCTTGTACCCCATCTGACGGCGCTTTTAGAAACCGCAGAAGTAGTACCTGCCGTAGATCAAATTGAATTTCATCCGGGCTACACACAATCGGAAACGGTCGAGTTTTGTCGGGAAGAAGGCATCGTCATAGAAGCTTGGAGTCCGATAGGCTCTGGCAGATTGCTGAAAGATCCGGAGCTGAAGGCAATGGCGGATAGATATGGTGTTTCACCAGCCATTCTTTGCATTCAGTTTTGTCTGCAAGCCGGAGCGGTCGTTTTGGCGAAATCGGAAAATCCGGAGCATATTAAAAATAATCTTCACTTCGAGAGATTCCACATTTCGCACAGTGATATGAAAGCGCTGAAAAATTTAAAGGAAAGCGGTTTTTCCGGCATGCATCCCGCTAAAGTGGATTTCTAAGCAGAAAAGCAGGGAGGCGGTTCCTCATAAATTACCTCCCGGAGTAATATCTAATTTTTTCTACAATCTCGCCCAGATCAAACGGTTTTGGGATGAAATCTATTGCCCCGCTTTCAATGGCAGTATCTCCCAAACCTCGGCTGGCAGACATAATAACAACCGGAATATTTTTGAAATCTTGATGTGCCTTAATCATTTTGCAAATATCCCGACCATCCTCTCCGGAAAGCCACATATCCATCAGAATCAAATCTGGTTTTGATGAGGTTGTAAGCGCGTTGAACATCTCAGAACCTTTTTCATAATTATCAACCTCAAAGCCTTCCATATTGAGCATTATTTTTACAGAATCCAAAATGGCAGGACTATCATCTACGACTATAATTTTTTTAGGCATTTTAATAATTTTACTGAAAATTAATAAGAGAATTTGGATTTTTACGGAATTTCTAAAAGAACAATCCCCAAGTTCCTTCGAAAGGAATTGACAAAAATCTTGCCAGCTCTTAGTTTTTGCCCTGCCAAATTTTTTTTATTTCTTCGCGCTACCACGCTTTTTTTAAATTGGCACGCTGTTTTTGTAGTAAAACTTTTTTTAAAACGAGTCCTTATTGCCTTATAAACCTAAAAACCCCGCAAGTCTTGGAACAAAAAGTTTAGACTTTTAGGATTTCAGCTTCTTTTACTTTGTAAGCATCGTCGCATTTTTTCACATAGGCGTCTGTAAGATCTTGGATGTCTTTTTCTACTGCTTTGATGACGTCTTCTGCGATGCCTTCCAACTTTTTCAGTTCTTTGTTGGCTTCCTGTCGGGCAGTTCGGATGACCACTTTCGTTTGATCGGCTTCGCTTTTGGCCAGCTTGGCAAGGTCTCGTCGGCGTTCCTCGGTCAATGGTGGAACATTGATGATGATCACATCGCCATTGTTGGACGGGGCAAATCCAAGATTAGAGTTGATAATTCCTTTTGCAATCGCACCAATGGCGGTTCTGTCCCACGGCTGAATGGAAAGCGTCATCGCATCTACCACAGAAACGTTGGCCACTTGGTTCAGAGGCGTCGGTGAGCCGTAATATTCTACCATTACATCCTGCACCATCGAGGTGGAAGCGCGGCCGGCTCTTATTTTTTGAAATGCGTGATCCAAATGCTTGATTGCAGCATCCATCTCTTCCTTTGCGGAGGCTACAATGCGTTCTAATTCTTCCATTGTATATTTAAAATTTTGATAATTGACTTATAAAAGATAAAAGATAAAAGATAAAAGATAAAAGATAAAAGATAAAAGATAAAAGACAGCTAACAATTAACAATTAAACCATTAACAATTAACAATTAACAATTAACAATTAACAATTAACCATTAACCATTAACAATTAACAATTAACAATTAACCATTTATACGCTGACGAGCGTTCCCACCATTTCGCCGTTTACCAATTTTTCCAGATTTCCTTCCTTGTTCATATCGAAGACTATAATCGGCAATTTGTTTTCCTGGCTGAGTGTGAAGGCAGTCATATCCATTACTTTGAGGTTTTTTTCAAACACCTCGTCGAAGGATAGGCTGTTGAATTTTATTGCCTCCGAATTCTTCTCAGGATCGCTGTCGTAGATGCCGTCAACTCTGGTTCCTTTTAAGATCACGTCTGCATCGATTTCTATGGCTCGCAATGTTGCGGCAGTATCAGTCGTGAAATAAGGATTTCCTGTGCCGGCGCCGAAGATGACCACGCGGCCTTTTTCCAGATGGCGCACGGCTTTTCTTTTGATAAATGGTTCGGCAACTTTGTCCATTTCTATGGCAGATTGCAATCTGGTAATGATTCCGGCATCCTCCAGAGCGCCTTGCAGAGCCATTCCGTTGATCACGGTTGCGAGCATTCCCATATAATCTCCCTGTACCCTGTCCATCCCCGAAGCGGCGCCTGCCAATCCTCTGAAAATGTTGCCACCACCGATTACGATGGCAACTTGGCAGCCTTTATCGACCACTTTTTTGATTTCAATAGCGTATTCTTTCAGCCTGTCGTTGTCGATCCCATATTGGCGTTGACCCATCAGTGCTTCGCCGCTGAGTTTCAGAAGGATTCTTTTGTATTTCATGAACTTTGCTAATTATCGTTTTATCACTCAAGTGAACTGTCAGTGCTTGATATTCACTTTTTATTTTGATTTTTGACTGTGCAAATATAATGAAAGGAATAGAATTACGTTAATGAAAAAGATAGTGCAGCGAAATTTTGATACGATTGAAAATAGATTATTTTTGCAAAGCTTAGAAATAGTGTTGAAGAAGTTTTACCCTCTTTTTTTTATCGTAATTTGCAATGTGGTTTTTTCTCAAACGGGAACCACGGTTTATCAGTTTCTTAATATCCCGATGTCTCCAAGACAGGCCGTTTTGGGCGATGCCATTTCGGTTCGGGATTATGATGTGAACTTTACCGCTGCCAATCCTGCATTGATGAATCTTGAGATGGATAAGATGCTGTCTGTAAATTATGCTGCCTATTTGGCAGATACCAAAATCGGGAGTATCAGCTATGTCCGCGATTTGGAATACGGACATTTGGTCTCCTTCAATGCGAAATATTTGGACTACGGTTCTATGCCGAGAACCGATGAAAACTCCGTCATCAACGGGGATTTTTCGGCGATGGATGCTGCCGTGGGAATTGGCTATGCTTATCAGTTCGAGGATAACTGGACCATCGGCATCAACGGTAATTTTGTGACTTCCAAAATCGACACCTACTCCTCTTCAGCTATTACTGCGAATGCCGGGGTCACTTATTATTTTGATAAAAGCAAAGAAACACTTTCGCTTGTTTTCAGGAATTTTGGTTATCAGATCAAAGCTTATAATGGCGTGAAGGAGAAATTGCCTTTCCGAGTGGATTTGGGATATACCAAGATATTGGATGAGTTTCCGGCTGCCATTACCGTTACGGTTCACGATCTCCAAGAGCCCGATATTTCTGCCACGACCGATATCAACGGGCAGCCGACAAAATTTGGAAGAAAGGTTTTGGATCATTTTTCTTTCGGCGCAGAACTGTTTCCCGGCGAGGCATTTAATCTCAGATTTGGATACAATGTGAAAAGAGGCGGCGAACTGGCGGTTTTGGATCAAAGAAGTTTCACGGGATTGTCTGCCGGACTGAGTATTAAGATTTCATCGTTCCGTTTCGATTATTCTCACTTGCGTTATCACAATTCTTCCAATGTCAATATGTTTGGTCTTACGATGGATCTCGTGGAATTGGGTGGAAACAGGCGATAAAATCAGGAAACAGGAGACACGAATAAAGAGACAAGAATAAAGAATAAAGAATAAAGAATAAAGAATAAAGAATAAAGAATAAAGAATAAAGAAACAAGAATAAAGAAACAAGGTAAAAGGTTTACCAATATTACAAAAGGCGGAAGCATTTTTAAATCTAAATCTTTCAATTTCATAATGTCAAAAGCTCAGAATTTTTTAATTTTGTGCTATGACAAAAAAACCGGTTATCGCGATCGACGGGTTTTCCTCAACAGGGAAAAGTTCTATTTCCAAAATCATTGCAAAAAATCTTGGTTTTATTCATCTGGATACCGGTGCGCTGTACAGAGGCATCACCTATTATGCGCTTCAAAATTGCTTAGATGAAGAGCAAACAATTGACATCGAAAAGTTAATAACCTGTCTGCCCCATATTCAGTTGGAATTTCAGAATGTGGATGGAGAACTGGAGCTGTTTCTCAATGGTAAAAACATCAACAAAGAAATTCGTTTTCCGCAGGTTTCGGACAACGTAAGTCGCGTGGCGAAAGAAGCAGCAGTCCGAAACTTCTTATTGCAGATGCAAAGAGACTTGGCCGCGAAAGGGGGCGTGATCATGGATGGCAGAGATATTGGCACGGTGGTTCTGCCCCATGCAGATTACAAATTTTTTATGACTGCCGGCCAAGAGGAACGTGCCAAAAGGCGTTTCACAGAGCTGCAAACTGCCGGCGAAAAAACGGATTTCGAAACCGTGAAGCAAAATCTGCTCTCGCGCGACAAAATAGACAGCGAGAGAGAGATTTCTCCTTTGAAACAAGCCGAAGATGCAATTTTGATCGATAATACCAATCTAACAAAAGAGCAGACCGTGCAGCTGATTTTGTCCTATCTAAAAAAGTTTTAACAAATTTTAAGACATTTTTTGTCTCTTTGGCATTTTAGTTGTAAATTTAATTACCATAAAAAACACATTTTACTTTAAATTAACCCAAATATATTATAACAATGTCAAAAAGATCAAACTCAGCAGCGGTGCTTGCTGCATTGCTTGCAGGCGCAGCGACCGGAGTAGTTTTAGGATTGCTCTACGCACCGGAAGAAGGTAAAGAAACCCGAAAAAAAATCAGAGATAAGGCTAATGACCTTAAAGAAAAAGCAGCGGACGAATATGCTAAAACTACAGAGGTACTGAAAGATAAATATTCTGAAGTTTCGCATAACGTGAAAGATAAATATAATCAATTATCTTCAACTTTCAAAGATACTGCCCAAAATGTTGCTTCTACAGTGAAGGACAGCTACGACAAATATAAAGATCAAATCGTGTCTAAAACGAGTGATGTGATCAAAGACGTAGAAACCGAATTGGAGGAGCTGAAATAGACCTAAAATTTTAAGTTTTCGAAAGGAATTTAGTTTCTAAATTCCTTTTTTTATAATGCAACGTGCAATTTATATTAAATAAAGACAGCTTATGATTGAAATTATAAAAGATTATGCGGCTAAAAGGGTAGAACTTCTGAAGATACAGATCCAGGAGAAATCATCGTTGTCGGCTGGTACGATTGTATTTGTGTTTTTGATAGCCGTGGTGTGCTCGTTCTTCGTTCTTTTCTTTAATTTCGGCATAGCATTTCTTATTGGCGAATCGTTGGACAGCGATGCCTATGGTTTTCTGATTGTTGCCGGATTTTATTTGCTATTGACGATCATAGTACTGTTATTCAAAAAATTAATTATAAAATCTATTGCCAATAAGCTAATCGGTTTTCTAAAAAAATAAAAATATGGCAGCCAAATACAAGAACCTGAGTGCATTACAAACTAAAAAAATACTGTTGAAACAGGAAATTGAAAGTTTGGAAGATCTTCTCACTTTCAAGGATAAAAAAGAAAGTCTGAGTGCCATTACTAACGGATTTACAGATCAATTTCTGAAAGAAACAGTAAACAAGGAGGGTAAAAAATCGCTCGCCTTGGACACTCAAAATTTAATGAAAAAAATTGCTTCCGAAATAAAAGAAAAATCCTCTAAGAACAATCTTCTGAATTTGGCAAACGACGGCGTGCAATCCGGATTGCTGGGGACGGCAGCTCAGGTAGGAACAGTCGCGTTGGTAAGCAATTTCGCAAAAAAAAATATGATGAATAAAAACTGGAAAAGAAGAATCCTGGGATTGGCTCTGGTCTATCTTGCGCCTTATGCACTGAGGTATATCAGGAAAAAACTGGATGAGTATCAGAGGAATAAGACCACGGCCAGTATGGAAAAATTGATCTAAGTTTTTTCTATACTTTGATAAACTTATCGCATTCCAACTGATTTTTTGGAAAAAATCTCTCCGAGGATGATGCTTGCAGACATCGAAACGTTCAGGCTCTCGGTAGATTGTATTTCTCCGAATCTTGGGATGCTAATCATTTGAGCAATAAAACTTTCTGTGGCAGGTCTTATGCCGTTTCCTTCATTTCCGAAAACTAAGGAAAATTTTTCGGGAAACGAAGTTTTATATAGGTTTTGTCCGGTCATATCCGTTCCGAAAATAGGATTGTTGTAAGTTGCCAAATATGCTTCCAGATTGGTATAAAACACATTCACTCTTGCGAAGGAACCCATCGTTGCTTGGATGACTTTCGGGTTATACAGATCCACGGTATCGCTACTGCAAATGATTTGCTCAATACCGAACCAGTCGGCCAATCGGATTATCGTTCCAAAATTTCCCGGATCCTGAATCCCATCTAAGATCAATTGGATCGGCGTATCTTCTAAATGTTTGTTCTCCGGAAGTTTGCAAACCGCCACAGAATCTTTCGGACGCTGCAGAAAACTTATTTTTTTCAATTCGGTTGGCAATATCTCTTCAATTGCCGTCGTTCTAAAATCTATATTCTGAGGATTTATGGAATATATGGTTTCAATTTCGTAGCCGGAATCGGCCAGTTCTTTTATAATTTTATTACCCTCGACTAAAAACAAATTGTATTTTTGCCTGTATTTCTTTTTGTCTAGAGATTGGAGAGTCTTGATAGTATGAGCCGTAAGCATAGTCACAAATATTTTCAAAAATATCATATTTTTTATTACGTCGCAATGGTTAGTGTCGTTTTAAACGCTTGTAACGTAACGAAAAAAGTCCCTGATGGAGAATTTCTCCTGACCAAAAATAAATTTGAGTACACCGACGGCAAAGTCTTGGGCAACGAGCTTCCCGACATGGTCGCCCAAAAGCCAAATAAAAAAACACTATTCCTTGCACCGGTGGGAGTTTATCTCTACAATGCTGCCAATCCTAAGTACGATACAATTCTTAAAGAATATATGACCTACCCGAGCGAAATGAGAAATCAAAAACTCAGGGATTCCTTATTCGTGAAATACAATCACCCGGAATACATAGGGAGAAATCTTTTTTGGAACCGTTTTTTTCATTCCGTGGGCAGCCCGCCGGTCATTTTTAGCGAAGCTAAAACCAAGCAAAGCGCCGAAAGCATTAACAACAGACTTATCAACAGAGGATATTGGGATGCAACCGTCAAAACCAAAATCGATAAAGATTCGGCTGCCAAAAAAGCAGAGGTGGCATACATCATTACCCACAAAGATCCCACCAAAATAAAAGAATATTTTTATAACATACCCGATCCGAATATCAGGGCTTTGTACGAGTCCACAAGCGATAAAAGTCTTGTAAAAAAAGGCAAAATACTCGATGAAGGTGTTTTGGAAAAAGAAATTACCCGAATCAATGAGCTGATGAAAGAAAATGGTTATTATAAATTCAATAATGACAACCAGGATATTTACTTCGTAGCCGATTCTTTGACCAGCAGAAAAAATGTCCCGCTCACACTCAATATTCATAAAGATTCGGTCGACAGTCCTTACCGGAAAGCAACCATCGGAAACATAACGGTTTCGGTGGCCAGAAATATGAATGAATTGACCAGAATACCTCGTAAAAGAGACAGTGCCAATCTAAGAAAAAATATAGATCAAGATCCGAATAAATTGCCGCTCCGAGACAGCATCCGAGGGATCAATATCTACCGAAGAGATAGCGCGTACAAAGCGAGAGCGCTCTGGTTGCCGATTACCATAAAGCCGGGTCAGATTTATAAACAGACAGATTTGGATTTGACCAGAAGGAATCTGATCGCGATGAATAACTTTACGATCCTAAAAGCCTCGGACGAGCTTCGGAAAGAAGGAACTGCGGCAGAGAGAGACAGTATCATAGATGTAGAATATGTCCTGAAGCCCTTGCCAAAATACGAATTCAATATAGCCACAGATATCCATTATTCCCAGATTCTCAATTTTGGCTTCTCTCCGTCGGTAGATCTCACGACGAGAAACATCTTTGGCGGAGCCGAAAACTTAGTGACGAGTTTCTCCGGGATCATCGGTACCACCAAGGATCCCAAAAATCCCAACGCTTTTTTCAATGCCTACGAACTCTCTGCACAAACTTCTCTTCTGTTTCCGAGACTCGTGGTGCCGTTTAATAATTATTGGAAATTGATTCCGAAAAGATATTCGCCAACCACCAGTCTCACACTGGGCGCATCGGTTCAAAACAATATCGGCTTGGGAAGGATCAACTTTAATACCGGCCTTTCGTACAATGCGAATGTGAACGACGGGAAAGTGCAGCACCGATTGACCCTATTCAATACCCAACTGAGCTTGACGCAAAATAAAGATAGATATTACGAATATTTCCCCGCAGAAAACGAGATTCGGCAGACGGTTTTTGATTGGTACCAAGCTGTCTATCCCGATGTAAATACCGATAACTATTCTTTTGACGAGATTTCCAGAATGATAATTAATGATCAAGCCTTTCTATCCTCTATTCCGCCCGAAAGTCAGGATACGATCAACAGTTTCAGGCAATCGTTGATCAATAAAGATCGCCAGACGCAGGATGTGATTATTTCTTCTTTGATTTATAACTATTCTTATAATGAGATGGGAAAAAAGGAGTACCGCAACCCCATCTTCTTCAGTGGCAAAATAGAAATAGCAGGCAATGCTCTGAATCTCATTTCGAGCAAAGAAAAAGAAGATGGTGTGGTTTCCGGCAATTCCAAAACGATTTTTAAGATTCCTATTTCTCAATTTGTCAAATTTGATTTCGATTTCAGAAAATATTTTACATTCTTCAACGATCGGGCAAAACCGCATACTTTGGCCATAAGGCAATTGGTGGGCATCGGCATCCCGTATGGCAACTCGTCGACGATGCCTTTCATAAGATCCTATTTCAACGGCGGCGCCAACGATATCAGAGCTTGGGTAGCTTTTGGCGGTCTGGGACCCGCCGATTCTCAGCTGGATGAAAAGGTCCGCTCGTACGCAATGGACAATGTAAAATTGACCACGAGCATCGAGTACCGCCTACCCCTGAATAATACTTTTGAAGCGGCACTCTTCACAGATGCCGGAAACATCTGGGGGCTCAAGGATAATGGCTATGGCGATCAGTTCAAATTCACAAAGTTCGTCAGCCAGCTTGGGATTGGGAGTGGTTTTGGTATTCGAGTCAATATCGCCTATGTCAATCTGAGGCTGGATATGGCCTACAAAATTCACGATCCCAACGAGCCTAAAGGCAGCAGATGGGTTATCGACAAAATAACACCTTTGCAGCCAACCGTTAATTTCGCCATCGGATATCCATTCTAAATTCAATTGCAGATGCGTATTCTCAAACTTATCATTATTATTTTTATTTGCTTGTTCGGGATTTATTCTCTCGCGATGACATTTGTGGATGAGAGCAAAAGTTTTGTGTACCATTCCGAGATCGACTATCCCGTCGAAAAGGTCTTCCCTCAATTCAATAATCTTCAAAATTTCACGACTTGGAACGATTACTTTCTCTCCAAAGAAAATTTGAGCTACAGCTATTTTACACCTTATGAAGGGCTGGGAAGCTCGATGAAATTCTCCAACAAAAACAATAGCGACTTCGGAGATCTTTTCATTCGCTATTCCAATCCCAATCGAACCTTGCGATATCAGCTTTTCGAAGGCAAAAGTGAAAATCCTTACCTCATTGATGTCAAAATTATTCCGGCAGGGCAAAGCACCAAAGTAATATGGTACATTCATACGCCTAAAAGAAAATTGCTGGAAAGATCCTTGAATCTCACCGCCGAAGATTTTTTTGTGAAGACTATTGATAAAAGCACACAGAATCTCTATCAACTTCTGGGAAACAAAGTGGATAAAGATCTTCAACTGGCCTCGGTGAAGTATGACAGTATTATGGTCCAAAACCGCGAGGGCGGCATACTTTTGGGTGTCAATGTAAGCACGAGAAATACAAAAGAGATCCTCTTCAAGAACATCTTGATGAACCGGAATAAAGTTCTCAATTTTGTGAAAGCAGACCTCGGAAAAAAGGACGATGAAATCGGCACTCCCGTGTTGATTACTAACCCTGCTAATCTCAAAGATAAAGAAATCTCTTATTTCTACGGGGTTCCGATTTCCAAACGGATCGGGATTAGTGATAATAATTTCACTTTTCAAACATTGAACGCCGCCAAAGTGTATGTTGTTTTTTACCAAGGAAATTATAATAATCGGATCAAACACATTCAGGAATTGATGAAAAAAGCGAAAAAAGACACCCTCCGAAATGGTCCGCTATTGGAAGAATTTTTGGAAGAACCCTCGGATGTGGAAGCCGTGAAGCTAAAATTATCGCTTCCCGTTTACCGATAATAAATTTAATCTATCGCGCATATCTGATGGGAATATGCCGGTACATTATATGCCATTCGACAAAAATTTAGTAAATTTGTAGGCAATTGTTTTATTAAAAAAAATTAACAGATAATCTGTAATAATGGATAAATTTTCATTTCTAAATGCCGTGCATGCGCAGTTGATCGACGACATGTATGCGCAATATCAAAAATACCCGGATTCTGTAGAACCATCTTGGAAAGCTTTTTTCCAAGGTTTCGATTTCGCTTTAGAAAATTACAGCGATGATCATTCGGAATCTGCCGCTTCTTCTCCGGTGCAGTACGCTCAGCAAGCCGTTGCAGATAATGCGGTTTCGGAAGATATTACTAAGGAATTCAAAGTAGTCAATCTCATCGAAGCTTACCGATCCAGAGGACATCTTTTTACCAAGACAAATCCTGTGAGAGAACGAAGACATTACTTCCCGACACTGGATATCGAAAACTTCGGTTTGACGAAGGAGGACCTCAATAAGAAATTCAATTCCGCTACACAAACCGGGATGCAGGGACCCGCAACGCTGCAAGAGATTATTAATCATCTCCGGAATATCTATTGCGATTCTATAGGAGTAGAGTATATGCATATCCAGAATGTGGAGGAAAAGAAATGGATCATGGAATGGGTCAATGTGAACGAAAACCATCCTACGCTTTCAGCTGATGAGAAAACCGAAATCCTTTTCAAACTTAATCAAGCAGTGGCTTTTGAAAACTATCTTCATACCAAATTTGTAGGTCAAAAGCGCTTTTCCCTCGAAGGAGGCGAATCTCTGATTCCCGCGTTGGATCAGTTGATTACCAGATCTTCCCAATTGGGAGTGGATGAAGTGGTTCTGGGAATGGCACACCGCGGTCGGCTAAATGTTTTGACAAATATCTTCCAGAAATCTTATAAGCAAATCTTTTCAGAATTCGAAGGGAAAGAGTTTGAAGAAGATGTATTCTCCGGCGATGTAAAATATCACTTGGGATCTTCTAAAAAAATCACAACCGCCAATGGCGAAGAAGTAAAAATCAATCTGACGCCAAATCCATCACACTTGGAAACAGTCGGAGCGCTTGTAGAAGGCATCTGCAGAGCAAAGGTGGACAACACGTACAAAGGTGATTATTCCAAGGTTTTGCCCATTATCATCCACGGCGATGGTGCCATTGCCGCACAAGGAATTGTTTATGAAATCGCCCAAATGATGAATCTAGAAGGGTACAAAACGGGCGGCACAGTTCATATCGTGGTCAACAATCAGGTTTCTTTCACCACCAATTATCTGGATGCAAGATCCTCCGTCTATTGTACAGATATTGCCAAAGTGACAGATTCTCCCGTGATGCATATCAATGCAGACGATGTAGAAGCCGTCGTTCACGCTATCAGATTTGCGGCAGATTTCCGTGCAAAATTTGGCAAAGACGTATACATCGATCTTTTAGGGTATAGAAAATATGGTCACAACGAGGGCGACGAGCCCCGATTCACCCAGCCTAATCTTTATAAAATCATCTCAAAACATCCCAATCCGAGAGAAATCTACAAAGATCTTTTAATTAAAGAAAATGTGGTTTCAAACGAAGTTCTGGATAAAATGGAAAAAGAATTCAAGGCATTACTCGATGAGAATTTTGATGCATCCAAAGAAATAGAACGCAATACCATGGATGTCTTTATGAAGGACGACTGGATCGATTTCCCCCTTGGAGCCAAAGGTGCAGTTGCCAATGCCAAAGTGGACACTACTTATAATCTTGACAAATTAAAGGAACTTGCTGTTAAAATTTCTACCCTACCTTCTGACAAAAAGTTTATCAGCAAAATTACAAGGCTGTTCGAGGGCCGACTGAAAATGATAGAAAACAATTCTTTGGATTGGGCAATGGGCGAATTGTTGGCCTACGCAACACTCCTTACCGAAGGATACAACGTGAGGCTCTCCGGTGAGGATGTAGAGAGAGGCACATTCTCTCACCGCCACGCCGTGCTGAAAACAGAAGATACAGAAGAAGAATATATCCCGCTGCGCCACGTGAACGAACAAAGATTCGATGTGTACAATTCTCATTTATCAGAATATGGCGTTTTAGGATTCGATTACGGCTATGCGATGGCTGCGCCAAAAACCTTGACGATTTGGGAAGCTCAGTTCGGTGATTTTACCAACGGTGCCCAGATCATTGTGGATCAATATTTGGTGGCTGCCGAGGAGAAATGGAAAATCCAAGATGGATTGGTGATGATGCTCCCTCACGGTTCGGAAGGCCAAGGCGCGGAACATTCTTCTGCAAGATTGGAAAGATTCCTCACCCTTGCTGCAAACGAAAATATCATCGTGGCCAATATCACTTCCCCGGCCAACTATTTCCACTTGCTAAGGCGCCAAATGAAATTCGGATTCCGAAAACCACTGGTCATTATGACTCCGAAATCTCTATTGAGACATCCAAAAGTGGTTTCTAAGATGGAAGATCTTGCCACAGGAACTTTCCAGCCCATTTTGGACGATCCCACAGCTGATCCGGCGAAAGTGGAAAGATTAGTACTTTGCACCGGTAAACTGTATTACGAACTTTTAGCCAAGAAAGAGGAACTGAAGGACGACAAAGTAGCGTTGGTAAGATTGGAACAGATTTATCCTTTAAATTTTGAAAAAATCACTTCAATAATTGACCGATACAACAACAAAAAAGATCTCATCTGGGCTCAAGAAGAGCCGGAGAATATGGGAGCCTGGAGCTTTATCCTGAGAAACTTCCGCGATACCAATATCCAATTGATTTCTCCGGTGGCAAGCGGCACGCCGGCGCCCGGAAGCCACAAGATGTTTGAAAAAAATCAGACCAAAATTATTAATGCGGTTTTCCAAACAGAAGATGCACCTGCAAAAAGACCTGTCACAGCCTAATAAAAATCATAAACTCTATAGAGAATAAAATCTTCGCGGATTGTTCTGAATTTAAAAAAACAAAAAGAATATGTCAGTATTAGAAATGAAAGTTCCCTCCCCGGGAGAGTCCATCACAGAAGTAGAAATTGCGACTTGGTTGGTGCAAGACGGTGATTATGTAGAAAAAGATCAACCCATTGCAGAGGTAGATTCTGATAAAGCAACTTTGGAACTCCCCGCTGAGCAGAGTGGTGTCATCACTTTGAAAGCTGAAGAAGGAGAGGTGGTTCAGGTGGGTCAAGTAGTTTGTCTCATCGATATGGATGCTCCAAAACCGGAAGGTGGCGCTGCTGCTCCTGCACCAGAAAAGCCAAAAGAGGAGCCTGCTTCCGAACCAAAAAAAGAAGAACCAAAACCTGAAACTAAGAAAGAAGAACCCGCAGCCTCCGCTCCAAAAGCGGAGACCGCGAAAGCAACAAGTTATGCTTCGCAAACGCCTTCTCCCGCTGCCAAAAAAATTCTCGACGAAAAAGGGATTCAGCCTTCGCAAGTCCAAGGTTCCGGCAGAGATGGCAGAATTACAAAAGAGGATGCCGTCTCGGCTTCCGTCCCTGCGATGGGCAGTGCCGGTGCCGGTAGCAGAGCACAATCTACGACCAAACTTTCTGTTCTTCGCAGAAAAGTCGCTGCCAGACTCGTTTCCGTAAAGAATGAAACCGCCATGCTGACGACTTTCAACGAGGTGGATATGTCGGAGATTTTCAGAATCCGAAAACAATACAAAGAAGAATTTGCTGCCAAGCACGGCGTAGGACTTGGTTTTATGTCTTTCTTTACCAAAGCTGTTACCAGAGCGCTGAAAATGTACCCGGACGTCAACGCCTCTATCGACGGAGATTTCAAAGTTAATTACGACTTTGCGGATATCTCGATAGCGGTGTCGGGGCCAAAAGGTTTGATGGTTCCGGTGCTTAGAAATGCCGAAAGTATGTCTTTTAGAGGTATAGAAGCTAATATTAAAGATCTGGCTACCAAAGTAAGAGACGGAAAAATTACAGTGGATGAGATGACGGGCGGGACATTCACCATTACCAATGGGGGAACTTTCGGATCAATGATGTCAACCCCGATTATCAATCCGCCACAGTCTGCTATTTTAGGAATGCACAACATTCTCCAAAGACCTGTTGCCGTAGACGGCGCAGTGGTGATCCGCCCAATGATGTACGTGGCACTGTCTTACGACCACCGAATCATCGACGGTAAGGAATCTGTCGGTTTCTTAGTTGCCGTCAAAGAAGCCATCGATAATCCGGTAGAATTCCTAATGGAAGGCGACGAGAAAAAAGCGTTGGAATTGTAAAATTTTCAGTTAAAATATTTACGTTTACTCATCGTTATTTGATGTTTGCAACTCAAAATTACGGTAACTTTTAGGAAGCCATTCATTTGGCTTCTTTTTTATTTATTTTTATCGTACAATAGCGTTAAAAATATAGTTTTCTATGGAAGACCAACGTTTTCGTAAAACAATCAACTTCACTCTTTGCTGAGTTCTATGCCTTTGCTAACCTCACAATGTTTTCTATTAAAGCAACCAAACTTTGCGAACTTGCGTTTAAAAAATATTACCGCAAATACGAAAACCATTTCCAAAATTCGCAATTAATCCTTACTTTTGACTAATGGAAAATTTCGTTGTATCCGCACGCAAGTATCGCCCGCAAGAGTTTGACACTGTTGTAGGCCAGTCCCACGTTACCGATACTTTGGAGCACGCCATCGAGGAAAACCAGCTGGCTCAGGCTATGCTGTTCTGCGGACCGAGAGGCGTGGGGAAAACTACCTGCGCCAGAATCCTTGCCAGAAAAATCAATGAAAAATCCGGCGCTTCCGATGAGGATGGTTTCGCATTTAATATCTATGAATTGGATGCCGCCTCCAACAACTCTGTTGAAGACATCCGTGAATTGATAGATCAGGTGAGATTTGCCCCTCAAGTTGGGAATTATAAAATTTATATTATTGATGAGGTTCACATGTTGTCTGCATCAGCATTCAACGCATTTCTGAAAACCTTGGAAGAACCGCCGGCACACGCTATTTTTATTTTAGCGACCACAGAAAAACACAAAATCATCCCTACAATTCTGTCCAGATGTCAGATTTATGACTTCAAAAGAATCACGATTGAGGATATTCAGAACCATCTGATAAAAATTGCTGAGAATGAAAATATCGCTTTCGAAGAGGATGCACTTTACCTCATTGCTCAGAAAGCGGATGGCGCGTTGAGAGATGCTTTGTCCATTTTTGATAGATTGAGCACCTTTTCTCAGAAAAATATTACGCTAAAAAAAGCGGCAGAAATTCTCAACGTCCTAGATTATGACCAATATTTGAAAATCGTTGATCTGGCTAAGAATAATGATATTCCGGGCGTTTTGAGCACCTTCGATGAGATTGTAAAAAAAGGGTTTGATCCGCATATTTTCATTGCGGGATTGGGCAATCATTTCCGTGACCTGATGATGGCGCAAAATCCGCAAACGCTTAAACTTATCGAAGTAGGCGAGAAAACGAAGTCCAAATATGCAGAACAATCCCAAAAATGGATAGCACAAGAACTAATCGACGGTATCGAAATTTGTAATTTTGCGGACATCAATTACAAAAACTCCAAAAACCCACGATTGACTGTTGAGATTGCCTTGATGCAATTATCCAGTCTCACGGCACACTCAGAAACTAAAAAAAAAAGTTCTTAATATTAGCACCATTTCTTGAAGCTAATCTTTTACAAGAGCCAAGAAATCAGAACGATTCGACGAAGTCAACCAAGACTGAAGAGTCGAAACCAGAATCTAAAGAACCAAAAACCAACAAAAGCGCTATCCTGAGCGACGTCGAAGGACAGCCACCCGCAACCAATATTTCCCTTGCGGAACCAAAAAATGGGATTCAAAAGGCAACTGAACCTATCGGCAAAAGCTCTTCTAATTCCAAATTCAGCATCAAAGCGGTTCTTCAAAAAAAAGAAGACACGGAAAAAAATGAAATTACCGACGCCGGAGATCAAAATCTTCCTGCCCATCATTTTTCACAAACCGACGTCGATAATGCTTGGAGCACTTTCCTAAAAGATCTTGCCAAAACCAATACCGTCGCTTTCAATGCCGTGAGCAGTTTCAAATTGGAAAAGTCCGATGAACACCTCATTACGGTCAAATATTCTTCGTCCACAGCAAAGGCAGAATTCGACAAATTAAGTACAGAATTCTTCAACCATTTCAAGCACAAAGTCAACAATTTCGCGATCGAAGTAGAATATATGACCGATTCCACGATTAAGAAAGAAATGATGACCAAGAAAAAGATGTTCGAGAAGTTTGTGAAAATCAATCCTCTTTTGAAAGATTTAGATGATCTGATGAAGTTTGATTTGACATAAATTTATATATTTGTTCAGGATTTCTCCCGCAAATTGGTATAATAACACAATGTTTCTACAAAGAACGCCGACAAGGCATCGACGAATGGACTTAACTTGCTTTCCATATTTCACAGCTGATAAATCTGCCAAGTATTTGGGGAAATTATTTGGTTTTTTTGACGCCGAGCGTAAGAATTTCCCGGTCTATTACCGATTTTATTGGTTTAGCTGATTAAAATTTCTTTCTCAAAAAAACTACAAAAGACGGCCTGTTCCCGTAAATCATCTAAAGTTTGAAACCTTTTATTTTTTGGAAAAGAATTATAAATCAAAATTTATAACAGAAATAGTATTGCATTAATTTAAAAAATATCATTACAAATATGAACCTAAACGAATTGAAGAACGATTGGATCCAAGACTTCGCCAATCCAATGATCATCGCCGGACCGTGCAGCGCAGAAAGCGAAACCCAAATGCTGGAAACTGCGAGAAGGCTGAGGGAAAGCGGTGCAGAAATATCGGCGTTCCGAGCCGGAATTTGGAAGCCGAGGACCAAACCAAACGGCTTCGAAGGCGTAGGCGTCATCGGTCTCAACTGGCTGAAAAAAGTCAAAGACGAATATGGTTTCAAAACGGCTACCGAGGTGGCCAATGCACACCACGTTTTCGCAGCGCTGGAAGCAGATGTCGATATTCTCTGGATTGGCGCCCGTTCCACAGTCAATCCGTTTACGGTACAGGAAATTGCGCAGGCCTTGCGGGGAACGCAGAAACCGATCTTGGTCAAGAACCCCGTGAATCCAGATTTGGCGCTTTGGATCGGTGCATTGGAAAGATTGCTTGGGCAGGGTATCGAGAATGTCGGAGCGATCCATCGCGGTTTTTCTACTTATCAGAAAACAAAATACAGAAACATCCCGAACTGGCAAATAGCTTTGGATTTCAAAAATCAATTTCCAAATATTCCGCTTTTCATAGATCCTTCCCATATTTGTGGAAATAGGACTTGCCTGGAAGGCATTGCTCAAGAAGCGTTCAACGTGGGTTATCAGGGAGCAATCATAGAAACCCATCCCGATCCGGATAACGCCTGGAGCGACGCTTCGCAGCAGATTACGCCGGAAGTGCTGGCCGAGATGATCAAAAACCTGAAAGTCCGCAATACCGATATCTCCGGCTACGAAGACGAGATGGGAAAGCACAGAACCCTCATCAGCGACATAGATTTTCAGCTAATCGAAATGCTGTCGCAAAGAATGAAAATTTCCGAAAAAATAGGCGCACTGAAGAAAGAAAATAACATCGCCATCTTCCAGCCCGAACGGTGGAAAGTGATTGCGGAATATGCCAATCAAAAAGCGATAGAGACGGGCATGTCTCAGGGTTTCATCGAGAAAGTCTTCAAAGCGATCCACGAGGAAAGTATCGAAGTGCAGAATAACGTAATGATTGACAGATGATGGCGTACATCGTCTTTTAACTTAGCATACTTTTCCATTTCAAAAAGTTCCGGAAAGCAAGATCCGGAACTTCAGAAGAATTAAAGAGGAAAAGACTCCCAACTCGCTTTTAATCGGGAAACCTGCTTATTGCATTAAATTCTTAAAAAATATAATCTGTACTCAAGAAATTGGAATCGTGGTCTCTTACAATCGAGTTCAATAAAGTTTTGTTGGACTCCGTGATTTTTGCAGCCACCAAAGAACGAATAGAAAACGACCTCAAAGCATCAAAAACGGAAAGCGTTCCCTCGGCGCTGTCTTTTCTACCCGTAAATGGGAAAACGTCCGGGCCGCGCTGCGCTTGGCAATTGATATTCACACGGCTTACCAAGTTCACAAATGCGTCAATCAATTTGGAGGTTTCCACCGGATCTTCGCTGAAAATACTGACTTGCATCCCGTGATTGGCATTTACCTGATAGTCGATTGGTTCCGAAATATCATCAAACGGAACAATAGGAATGATGGGGCCAAACTGCTCCTCGTGGTAGAGTTTCATTTGGTCGTTCACGGGATAGACGACTGCCGGAAAGACGAAGGAAGCTTCGTTGTAACCTCCGTTTTCGTTTAAAACCTTAGCACCTTTCGCCAAGGCGTCTTCGATACATTCTTTAAGATAAGGCGGCTTGTTGACTTCGGGAAGTGGCGTTATTTTCACATCTTTTTCCCACGGCAAACCGGCTTTCATGGCAGAAACGGCGGTGCTTAATTTCTGTGTAAATTCTTCAGCAACCTCTTTTTGGACGAAGATTAGTTTCAAAGCAGTGCATCGTTGCCCATTGAAGGAAAGGGCGCCCAAGATGCATTCACTCACCGCCACATCGATGTTGGCATGTTTTGTCACGATGGCTGCATTTTTGGCGTCGAGGCTCAAGATTGCCCGCAGTCTATTCACTTTTGGATGCAGTTTTTTAAGTCCGTTTGCCACTTTGCTGGATCCGATGAAAGCCAAAACATTCACTTTTCCGCTTTCCATAATCGGGGTGATGATCTCGGAACCTTTGCCGTAAAGTGTGTTCACAGTTCCTTTGGGAAACGCTTCTTGAAAAGCTTTTAGCAAAGGATAATGGGCGAGAACGCCGTGTTTCGGCAGTTTGAAAAGAATGGTATTTCCCATAATCAAGGCAGGAATCAATGTAGTAAAAATCTCGTTCAAGGGATAATTAAACGGCCCCATACTTAGGACAACGCCGAGCGGCGCCCGTCGGATTTGCGCAATCGTGCCTTCCGCTTCTTTGAATCTGGAGGACTCGCGGTCGAGATCTTTCAAGGCATCAATGGTAAGGTTGATGTAATCGACGGTTCGGTCGAATTCTTTGGTGGAGTCGGGCAAAGTTTTTCCGATTTCCCACATCAAAAGCTTGATGACGAGATCGCGCTGCTGAATCATCAGATAAACAAATTTCTGCATACATTTGATTCGTGCTTCAACCGACATTGTTGGCCATTCTCCAAGTCCGTTGTCGTAGGCTTTTACCGAGGCTTCCAACACGTCCATCGCTTCTTTTGCGGTAATGTTTGGGATGCTTCCCAGCAATTTTCTTTGCAATCCATTTTCAGTGGGGATGCAGATGGGGGAGTAGATCTCTGTCACGTCGCCGTTCCATTGGATTAGTTCTCCGTTTAGCAGATATTCTCTTTGGTGGATGGTTGGGACTTTATATTCTTCTGGGATATCGTTTTCGCTTTTGAAAAGGTCTTGGAAAGTGGGGTTTTCTGAACTCATAAGATATTTTTTGATGTTAGATTTGTTAATTTGGCAATAATAAATTTACCGATAAAGATTGAGTATGGGAAGATTTTGACATAGATTTATTCTATTAAAGACACTTTTAATTTGATAAAGAGAGCATCCTAAAATTGTTGTCGGAATAAATTCCAACACTATAATATCGTTCGTTCCTACAGAACTCTCTTAAAAAAACGTAAAAAGTCGCAAAGCGACGACCGATTTTCCAACCTTCGGTAGCGTCCTTTCAAATTGTTGTCGGAATAAATTCCAACACTATAATATCGTTCGTTCCTACAGAACTCTCTTAAAAAAAACGTAAAAAGTCGCAAAGCGACGACCGATTTTCCAACCTTGGAATTCATTCCAAGGATTAAAACAATCCCTCATCCACAAAATTAGGCAGCGTCACCTTTAAATTCGGCTCAGCTTCCATTGCTCTTTTAATCGCAAAAACTGCACCTTCATTTCTGGCCCAGCTTCGTCGGGAAATTCCGTTGTTCACGTCCCAGAAAAGCATAGATTTTAATCTTCTGTCGGCATCATCGCTTCCATCGAGCAACATCCCGAAACCACCGTTGATGACTTCGCCCCAGCCAACGCCGCCACCGTTGTGGATGCTCACCCAAGTCGCCCCACGGAAACTGTCGCCAATCACATTCTGGATCGCCATATCGGCCGTAAATCTTGAGCCGTCATAAATATTGGAGGTCTCTCGGTATGGAGAATCCGTCCCCGAAACATCGTGATGGTCTCTTCCCAAAACCACCGCCCCGATTTCTCCGTTGGCAATGGCTTTGTTGAAGGCTTCAGCGATTTTCATTCTTCCTTCGGCATCGGCGTATAAAATTCTCGCCTCCGAACCAACGACCAGATTGTTTTCCTGAGCGCCTTTGATCCACGTGATATTGTCTTTCATCTGCTGTTGGATTTCCTTTGGCGAGGTTTTGATCATTTCTTCCAAAACGGCACAAGCCATATCATCCGTTTTCTGTAAATCTTCCGGTTTTCCGCTGGTACAAACCCAACGGAACGGCCCGAATCCATAATCAAAACACATCGGTCCCATAATATCCTGAACGTAAGATGGATATTTAAATTCTCTGCCAATGGTAGGATTTTCCGACATTACATCGGCTCCGGCTCTTGAGGCTTCGAGTAAAAAGGCATTGCCGTAATCGAAGAAATAGGTTCCTTTTGCGGTATGTTTGTTGATGGCAGCAGCGTGTCTTCGCAGGCTTTCCTGAACTTTTTCTTTGAATAATTCGGGGTTTTCTGCCATCATTTTATTGGATTCTTCAAAAGTTTGGCCCGCCGGATAATAACCGCCCGCCCAGGGATTGTGAAGCGAAGTCTGGTCTGAACCAATATCGATTTTCAAATTTTCTTCATCAAATTTCTCCCAGACATACACCACATTTCCAAGATAAGCGAGAGAAACCGTTTCCTGGTTTTCCTGAGCTTTTCTCACTCTTATCACCAATTCATCCAGATTTTCGTGGATTTCGTCTACCCATTTCTGTTCGTGACGTATTTTTGTAACCTTAGGATTCACATCCGCACAAACGGTGATGCAACCGGCGATATTTCCAGCTTTTGGCTGCGCTCCCGACATTCCGCCCAAACCTGACGTGACGAATAATCCGCCTTTTGGCTCTTTATTGATTTTTCTGAACGCATTCAAAACCGTAATCGTCGTTCCGTGAACAATTCCCTGTGGACCGATGTACATATAACTTCCCGCCGTCATTTGCCCATACTGCGAAACACCCAGCGCATTAAACTTTTCCCAATCATCCGGCTTGGAATAGTTTGGAATCACCATTCCGTTCGTCACCACCACTCTCGGTGCATCTTTGTGCGAAGGAAATAATCCCATCGGATGACCAGAATACATCGTCAAAGTTTGTTCGTCCGTCATTTCCGACAGATATTTCATCGTCAAAAGATACTGCGCCCAGTTCTGGAAAACGGCACCGTTTCCGCCATAAGTTATCAGTTCGTGCGGATGTTGTGCCACCGCAGGATCCAAGTTGTTCTGAATCATCAGCATGATCGCTTTTGCCTGCTCAGATTTTCCGGGATATTCTGCAATATCTCTCGCTTTCATCTCGTAATCCGGACGGAAGCGGTACATATAAATTCGTCCGTATTTTTCCAGTTCTTCCTTGAATTCCGGCAACAATTCTGCGTGAAATTTTGGCTCGAAGTAGCGTAAAGCATTTTTCAGAGCGAGTTTTTTCTCTTCTTCTGTTAGAATTTCTTTACGTTTAGGAGCGTGATTGATATTGGAGTCGTATGGTTTTGGCTGAGGTAATTCCGTCGGAATGCCTTGATGGATTTGTTGCTGGAAAGTCATTATGTAGTTGATGGTTGATTGTTGATAGTTGATGGATTTTTTTGTGGGTTTAAAGATATTTAATTTGGAAAATATATCGTAACGAATTGCGCAAAAATTCCCCTCCTCGGGAGGGGTGACAATTTGCATAGCAAATTGGCGGGGTGGTCAATTATGCTGAACCACCCGTCTTCTCCCTTTGGTAGAATCCACCCCTCCGGAGCATGGGAATTTTAAAATCTATAATTTTCGATGATAAACGCTTCTAAATCCTTCATCACCAAAGCCAAATTATTCTTCACATCAAAATCAGTCATTCTGAATATTTTTAAATTCAAAGATTCCAAATAAGTTTGCCGTATTCCATCATCAACTTCTTTTTCGGCGTGACTCGAACCATCGATTTCAATAATTAGTCCAAGGGTTTTGACATAAAAATCGACAATGTAGTTTCCGATAATTCTTTGTCTGTCGAAATCTATATTGTGAAATGTTCTTGCCCGAACTTGTTTCCAGAAAAGCACTTCGCTCAGGATTCCTGCTTTGCGTTTACCGCTTAATAATTTTTTTAGATGCGGATTGTAGGGTATGTTTTCCACGAAATTCCTGCGGATCGGGATGCCGTGGATTTGGGTAAGGATTTCATTCATTTATTAGTTTTTTGATTTACCACCCCGTCAAAAATTCTTTGAATTTTTGCCACCCCTCCAAAGGAGGGGAATTTTCAATGCAATAACTTAAATTTGGAACATTGGTTTTACAGGAATCTAATTTATGAAATATCAAAACGCAATTGCAAAAATTAGAATTTCTCCGTGAAAAACGATCAGAAAAGTGAAAAATGATGAATATTTTATGGCGGCAACGACCTTTTTAAGCAGATCTATCGCAAGTATGACTTATGATGGAATCGGTTCCTAAAAAACAGTTCCGACTTGTACGAATTTACAAAACAAAGAATCCGTCTCACAACAAAAAGTGAGTCGGATTTTTAATTTTTATCTATTCATATTCTTTAGTAAAAAAATAAAAAGTTGTCCTTCTCAGGCAACTTTCTTTCTTAAAT